>NZ_AP027139.1:362500-2127737 GCF_059738785.1 Streptococcus nakanonensis
TTATAGAAGTATAATAACTCATCTGCAGGTGTTTCGAAGAAAGCACGCCAGATTTCTATGATTAATTCATTTCTTGTTATGGGTGCTGGTGATTTAAATAAGCTAGCAGCTTTTTCTTTTAATTCTTGTGGGAAGTCTTGAATAGTGAAGTTGATTCCTACTCCAATAATGATATCTGTGACTAAGCTTGTTTCTACAGAGGTCATTGCTTCAGTGAGAATTCCTCCAATTTTATGATTGTTTAGGTAGATATCATTGACCCATTTTATGTCGACATCTATTAAAGTTAGGTTCTTAATGGCTTTGTAGACAGCTCCGGCTACAAGTAGTGTGTAGGATGGTAATTTATCGTAGGGGAGATTTGGTTTAAGATGGAGGGTCATATAAATGCCACCTTGTGGTGAGTAGAAGGAACGTTGAAAACGGCCTCGGCCTGCTGTTTGATAGGAAGCTAGATAGAGGGTATTTGCTTCATGGCCTAAATCAATTGCTTCTTTTGCATCTAGTTGTGTTGATTTTGTTTCGGGTTTAAAGCTGACTTTAATTGGAAGATTTTCTTCTAGAAGTTCTGGAAGAATAAGGTCTCCATTCATCAATTTATAGCCTTTGTTTTTGATACTATCAATTTCAATGCCTTCTTGTTCTAGTCGCTTGATAGCTTTCCAAATTGAAGTTCGGGTCAGTGATAGTTCTTCTGCAATCTTTTCTCCGCTGATATAATCGGTTTCTTTTGCTAGAATTTGGTAGACAGCTTGGTAGGATTTCATAGTGTTTCCTTTCTCACTAGTTGATGTTGGGAATATTCTTTTCTTGTATGACTTGGGGTCTGATTAAAGTATTGTTTATAAGCTTTTGAAAAATGGAGTGGATCTGAAAAACCTACCGAGTATGCAATTACCTTGATGGACTCTTGGGTATTTTCGAGAAGTTGTTTAGCTCGGTGCATTCGAACGTAGAGTAGGTATTCTTTGGGGGATAAGGTGTTAAACTCTTTGAATACGCTTGATAAGTAGCTTCTGTGAACGGATAGTTCTTTTGCTAAATCTTGAATTGTAAGTGATTGAGGATAGTGGCTATCAATTAATCGTTTGCATTCAAGATAGAGTTGGTGGGTTGATGAAATATTCTTTTTTTTCTGATTGGGAGCAATAGTTCCCAGATGAAACATCAGTTCATGGAGCTGTCCCATGATATGGAGTTGAGCTAATTCATTTGATTTTGTAATCTGAGCGAAGCGGACAATGTCTGAGATGAGTTTTGCAGTAGACTGAGTATGACAAGTTTCAGATTGGATGAGATAGGATTGGTCAGAAATTTGAGAAAGTGCAAAATAATCAGGAGCTTTCCCTCCAGTGATTCCTAACCAGTAGTAGGCCCAAGGTTCTTTACTATCTGCTTGATAAAAGGTTAGTTCCTCTGGTTTTAATAGAAAGAAATCTCCTTCTTTTAAATCAACAATTTTACCCTTGTAATGAAATTTTCCTTGTCCTTTACTAATGTAATGTAGGACGTATGTATCTCGAATTGCTGGACCAAAAGAGTAATTAGGTGTGCATTCCTCATATCCATAAAAGCTTAGGGAAAGGTCAATTGTTCCAGTCTGGTATTCTGAAAAAACTAGCATGTGCTACCTCCTACCTAACATTTTACCATATTCTTGAGACATTTTTCTATTTTGGAAAGCGGTTTCAGGTGATAAAATAGAATCAATAAAGTGATGAGGTGAAGTAAATGGGAATTAGGATAGAGAATAATCTATTTTATGTTGAGAGTAAAAATTTAAGTTTGATTATTGAAAATCGAAATGGCTACTTACTTTTGAAACATTTAGGAAAGACTATTAAGAACTATAAAGGTTCCAATAGTGTTTACGAACGAGATCATGCTTTTTCAGGGAATCCGACAGCTACTAATCGAACCTTTAGTTTAGATACGCAACGTCAGATTTTTGGACAACATGGTTTGGGTGATTTTAGAAAACCAACTTTACAGATTCAGCACGATGCAACTGAGGTAACAGATTTTCGGTTTATAAAAGCAAAGATTTTAAAAGGTCAAAATGGTCCACAGGGTTTACCTTCTCCACACAGCATGGATGGTACAGAGACTCTTGCCTTGATTTTAGAAGATTCTAAGGCTCAACTTAGTCTGACTCTGTATTATACTGCTTTTGATAATAATGCGACAATTGCTAGCTACAGTAAATTGGAGAATAAGAGTAACCAGGAAGTTATCATCCATAAAGACTTTTCTTTTATGGCTGATTTTCCAGCGGTAGCTTACGAAATCGTAACTCTTCAGGGAGCTTATGCTCGTGAAAAGACTGTTCGACGTCAACAGGTAGAACAAGGAATCTTTTCGATTAGTTCGAACCGTGGTGCTTCTGGCCATGCCCAAACACCAGCTCTTCTCTTATGTGATCAAGGAGTCACAGAGGATGCTGGAAATGTGTTTGCTATTCAACTACTGTATAGTGGCAACTTTGAAGCTTTTGTTCAAAAGAATCAATTGAATGAAGTTCGGCTGGCTATTGGGATTAATCCGGAAAACTTTTCTTGGAAGTTAGACCCTGAGGAATACTTTGAAACACCGGTAGCTTTAATGACCTATTCAGACAAGGGATTAACTGGTGTTAGTCATGAAAGTCAGAATTTTGTACTGAAGCACATTATGCCAAGTAAATTTTCTACAAAAGAACGCCCAATTCTAATTAATAACTGGGAAGCTACTTACTTTGATTTTCAGAGAGAAAAACTGTTAGATTTAGCAGATGAAGCTAAGAAAGTTGGCATTGAACTTTTTGTATTAGATGATGGTTGGTTTGGCAATCGTTTTGATGATAATCGTGCTTTAGGTGATTGGGTTGTTAATGAGGAAAAACTGGGTGGAAGTCTTGAAAGTCTGATTTCAGCTATCCACGAAAGAGGTTTGCAGTTTGGGCTTTGGTTGGAACCTGAGATGATTTCTGTAGATAGTGATTTGTATCGTCAACATCCTGACTGGGCTATTCAGGTTCCAGGATATGAACATACCTATTCTAGAAATCAACTAGTACTTAACCTTGCCAATCCTCAGGTAGTAGAATACTTGAAAAATGTCTTAGATCAACTCCTATCTTATCATGAGATTGATTACATTAAATGGGACTTGAACCGCAATATCACTAACTTAGGAAATGGCTTAACTTATCTAGAGACACAGATGCAATCTCATCAGTACATGCTGGGGCTTTATGAACTTGTCGCTTATCTGACAGAGAAGCACAGCCATATTCTCTTTGAGTCCTGCTCTGGTGGCGGTGGACGAAATGATCTGGGTATGATGCGCTATTTCCCACAAGTCTGGGCTAGTGATAATACTGATGCGATTGCACGTTTACCAATTCAATATGGTTCATCCTATCTCTATCCAACCATTTCTATGGGGGCTCATGTGTCAGCAGTACCGAATCATCAGATGGGACGAACGACACAATTAGAAACACGTGGCCATGTAGCAATGATGGGAAATTTGGGATATGAGCTTGATTTGACAAGTTTATCAGATGAAGAGAAAGCTGAGATTGCTAATCAGGTGAACTTGTATAAAGAATTACGACCAGTAGTTCAGTTAGGACAACAGTATAGGTTAATCAATCCCGATTCTGCATCCAATGAAGCAGCTGTACAATTTAACTACGGAAATCAAACGATTGTAACCTACGTTCGCGTTTTGTCAGTTGTAGAGACCATGGAAACAACTTTAAAGTTAAAAGATTTGGATGAAGAGGGACTATATGAATTACAGGAAAATGGAGTAGTTTACTCAGGTGCAGAACTCATGTATGCAGGCTTAACTGTTATCTTATCCCAAGGAGATTTTTTGAGTAAACAGTATATTTTTAAAAGGCTATAATAAAGGTGTATAAATTTATAAAGGAGGCTTTCCAATGAAATGGTATAAAAAAATCGGACTTCTTGCAACTACAGGTTTAGCTTTGTTTGGGCTCGGCGCTTGCTCCAACTATGGTAAATCTGCGGATGGCACAGTGACCATCGAGTATTTCAACCAGAAAAAAGAAATGACCAAAACCTTGGAAGAAATCGCTCGTGATTTTGAGAAGGAAAACCCTAAGATCAAGGTCAAAGTCGTCAATGTACCAAATGCTGGTGAAGTATTGAAGACACGTGTTCTCGCAGGAGATGTGCCTGATGTGGTCAATATTTACCCACAGTCCATCGAACTGCAAGAATGGGCAAAAGCAGGTGTCTTTGAAGATTTGAGCAACAAAGACTACCTGAAACGCGTGAAAAATGGCTACGCTGAAAAATATGCTGTAAACGAAAAAGTTTACAACGTTCCTTTTACAGCTAATGCTTATGGAATTTACTACAACAAAGATAAATTCGAAGAGCTGGGCTTGAAGGTTCCTGAAACCTGGGATGAATTTGAACAGTTAGTCAAAGACATCGTTACTAAAGGACAAACACCATTTGGAATTGCAGGTGCAGATGCTTGGACACTCAATGGTTACAATCAATTAGCCTTTGCGACAGCAACAGGTGGAGGAAAAGAAGCCAATCAATACCTTCGTTATTCTCAACCAAATACCATTAAATTGTCGGATCCGATTATGAAAGATGACATCAAGGTCATGGACATCCTTCGCATCAATGGCTCTAAGCAAAAGAACTGGGAAGGTGCTGGCTATACCGATGTTATCGGAGCCTTCGCACGTGGGGATGTCCTCATGACACCAAATGGGTCTTGGGCGATCACAGCGATTAATGAACAAAAACCGAACTTTAAGATTGGGACCTTCATGATTCCAGGAAAAGAAAAAGGACAAAGCTTAACCGTTGGTGCGGGAGACTTGGCATGGTCTATCTCAGCCACCACCAAACATCCAAAAGAAGCCAACGCCTTTGTGGAATATATGACCCGTCCAGAAGTCATGCAAAAATACTACGATGTGGACGGATCTCCAACAGCGATTGCAGGGGTCAAACAAGCAGGAGAAGATTCACCGCTTGCTGGTATGACCGAATATGCCTTTACGGATCGTCACTTGGTCTGGTTGCAACAATACTGGACCAGTGAAGCAGACTTCCATACCTTGACCATGAACTATGTCTTGACCGGTGATAAACAAGGCATGGTCAATGATTTGAATGCCTTCTTTAACCCGATGAAAGCGGATGTGGATTAGGAGTAGAGAGACTATGAAAAAAGTATTACAAAAATATTGGGCATGGGCTTTTGTGGTCATCCCCCTCTTGTTACAAGCAATTTTCTTCTATGTGCCGATGTTTCAAGGAGCCTTTTACAGTTTTACCAACTGGACAGGATTGACTTATAACTACAAATTTGTCGGCTTAAACAACTTTAAGCTCCTCTTCATGGATCCAAAATTCATGAATGCGATTGGCTTTACCGCAATCATTACGATTGCCATGGTGGTTGGTGAGATTGCACTCGGGATCTTCATTGCGCGTGTCTTGAATTCTAAAATCAAAGGCCAAACCTTCTTCCGTGCTTGGTTCTTCTTCTCAGCTGTTTTGTCTGGTTTGACAGTGGCTTTGATCTTCAAGCAAGTCTTCAACTACGGTCTTCCAGCGATGGGGCATGCCCTTCATATTGAATTTTTCCAAACCAGTCTTTTAGGGACTAAGTGGGGAGCGATCTTTGCGGCTGTCTTTGTCCTTCTTTGGCAAGGGGTGGCTATGCCCATCATCATCTTCCTAGCTGGTTTGCAATCTATTCCAACTGAGATTACAGAGGCAGCAAGGATTGATGGCGCGACTAGTAAGCAAGTTTTCTGGAACATTGAATTGCCTTACTTGCTACCAAGTGTCTCTATGGTCTTTATCCTAGCCCTAAAAGGTGGGCTGACTGCCTTTGACCAAGTCTTTGCCATGACCGGTGGTGGTCCAAACAATGCCACAACCTCACTTGGGCTTTTGGTTTATAACTATGCCTTTAAAAACAACCAATTCGGTTATGCCAATGCCATTGCCGTAATCTTGTTCTTCTTAATTGTAGTGATTTCGATCATCCAATTGAGAGTATCTAAGAAATTTGAAATTTAAGAGGAGAAGCATGATGAAACAAGATGAAAGAAAAGACCTGATTGGCAAATACATTCTATTGATTCTAGGATCGGTTCTGATTTTAGTGCCGCTCCTTGCTACCCTCTTTAGTTCCTTCAAACCCACTAAGGATATTGTAGACAATTTCTTTGGCTTTCCAACCAACTTCACATGGGACAACTTTAGTCGTCTCTTAGCTGATGGGATCGGAGGCTATTATTGGAACTCTGTCGTCATCACTGTCTTGTCTTTACTTGCAGTAATGATCTTTATTCCTATGGCAGCCTACTCCATCGCTCGCAATATGAGTAAAAGAAAAGCCTTTACCATCATGTATACCCTCTTAATCCTCGGAATTTTCGTACCTTTCCAAGTCATCATGATTCCGATTACGGTTATGATGAGTAAACTCGGTTTGGCTAATACCTTTGGTTTGATCTTGCTCTACTTGACCTATGCGATTCCACAGACCCTCTTTCTCTATGTTGGCTATATCAAAATCTCGATCCCAGAAAGTCTGGATGAAGCAGCAGAGATCGATGGGGCTAATAAATTTACAACCTATTTCCGCATCATCTTCCCAATGATGAAACCGATGCATGCGACAACCATGATCATCAATGCCCTTTGGTTCTGGAATGACTTCATGTTGCCACTCCTTGTCTTGAACCGGGATTCAAAAATGTGGACTCTGCCTTTGTTCCAATACAACTACGCAGGCCAATACTTCAACGACTACGGGCCAAGCTTTGCCTCATACGTTGTCGGCATTATCAGTATCACCATTGTCTATCTCTTCTTCCAACGCCATATAATCGCAGGAATGAGCAACGGGGCAGTGAAGTAAGAAGAGACTAGAGAAGCTATAATTCCTGATACAGGGGAATAGTTCAGCTAGTTGACAATTTTATGTGAAAACAAGAAAGTAGTACTTAGTTTATTGAAGTCTATATTTAGTACGAGTTTGATGATAAACAGAGATTTAATACTCAATGAAAATCAAAGAGCAAACTAGGAAGCTAGTCACAGGTTGCTTAAAACACTGTTTTGAGGTTGCAGATAAAGCTGACGTGGTTTGAAGAGATTTTCGAAGAGTATAACATGAATTTGATTTACGAAGCCAAGTCATACGAGACTTGGCTTCAATTTAAAAAGGAGAGTAATGATGCCAATTCAGAATAAAACCATGTTGATTACCTATTCAGATAGTCTGGGAAATAATCTTAAAGACTTATATGAGAATTTGGAAGAGCATTTTGGAGATGCTATTGGGGGAGTTCACCTTCTACCATTTTTCCCATCAACAGGTGATCGTGGATTTGCGCCAGTTGACTACGACGAAGTGGATTCAGCTTTTGGTGATTGGGAGGATGTTAAGCGTTTAGGTGAGAAATATTATCTTATGTTTGACTTTATGATTAATCATATTTCTCGTCAATCTAAGTATTATAAGGACTATCAAGAAAAACATGAAGCCAGTGAATTTAAAGATCTCTTTTTAAACTGGGATAAGTTTTGGCCGGAAAACCGTCCGACACAGTCTGATGTAGATTTAATTTACAAGCGTAAGGATCGTGCACCAAAGCAAGAGATCGTGTTTGAAGATGGTTCAGTGGAACATTTGTGGAATACCTTTGGTGAGGAGCAGATTGATCTTGATGTGACCAAAGAAGTAACGATGGAATTTATCCGTAAGACCATTCAGCACTTGGCAAGTAATGGGTGTGATTTGATTCGCTTAGATGCCTTTGCTTATGCAGTGAAGAAATTGGATACCAATGATTTCTTTGTGGAACCAGATATTTGGGATTTATTGGACAAAGTTCGAGATATTGCTGCTGAGTATGGGACAGAGCTCTTACCTGAAATTCATGAACACTACTCGATTCAGTTTAAAATAGCGGATCACGATTACTATGTTTATGATTTTGCTCTTCCAATGGTGACACTTTATACTCTTTACAGTTCTAGAACAGAGCGTTTGGCTAAGTGGTTAAAGATGAGCCCAATGAAGCAATTTACGACGCTAGACACCCATGATGGGATTGGAGTGGTGGATGTCAAGGATATCCTGACTGACGAGGAAATCGACTATGCTTCAAATGAGCTCTATAAGGTTGGAGCTAATGTCAAACGTAAGTACTCTAGTGCAGAGTATAACAATCTAGATATCTACCAAATCAATTCAACCTATTATTCTGCGCTTGGAGATGATGATGTTAAGTATTTTCTTGCACGCTTAATTCAAGCTTTTGCCCCAGGTATTCCTCAGGTTTACTATGTAGGTCTATTAGCAGGCAAGAATGACTTGAAATTGTTAGAAGAAACTAAAGAAGGTCGAAATATTAATCGTCATTACTATAGCAATGAGGAAATAGCAGAAGAGGTCCAACGTCCTGTAGTGAAGGCCCTTCTCAATCTATTTTCTTTCCGAAACCGTTCAGAAGCATTTGATTTAGAAGGAACTATTGACGTTGAAACACCAACAGCCCACAGCATTGTAATCAAACGTCAAAATAAAGATAAGTCCGTAACAGCAGTAGCAGAAATTGATTTGCAAAATCAGACTTATCGGGTAATTGAGAATGGAGTTGAAGTAACATTTTGAAGCCTTGATATGATTGATAAAATAGGTTTTTATTTTAGTAAACGTTTCCTTTGTTTTCAAATTGCTAAAAAAGTGGTACAATAGTGGTACAATATAGGATAGCTTACTATTATCTGAATCAACTGATTTGGAGAGAAAGGATTCATTTTGAAATCAATAGGCTTTATTGAAAAGCTGAGAGGGTTGTCTAGTAAAGAGCTGATTTTATTGGGAATTATCCTGAGTATCTTTTTACCCTTTTATCTTTTTGTAGTTGTATTCTGTTTATATATTATCAGTTTGATTTTTACAGGAGACATGAAAAGTATTCTTCAGAAAATGGGGGAGCATCTGATGCTGCTTCTTTTTCTTGGATATAGTACTGTTATATCCATTCTTGCACAAAATTGGATGGGTCTTGTGGCTTCAGTAGGAATGTTTCTATTTACTGTTTTCTTTTTGCACTATCAGTCGATTTTATCCCATAAATTCTTTCGCTTGATTTTGCAGCTCGTCTTGTTTGGTAGTGTATTGTCAGCTGCTTTTGCGAGTTTAGAGCATTTCCAAATTGTGAAGAAATTCAACTATGCTTTTCTTTCACCCAATATGCAGGTCTGGCATCAGAATCGTGCAGAAGTGACCTTCTTTAATCCTAATTATTATGGAATTATTTGTTGTTTCTGTATCATGATTGCCTTCTATCTGTTTACAACGACCAAGTTAAATTGGTTGAAAGTATTCTGTGTGATTGCGGGCTTTGTTAATCTCTTTGGTTTGAATTTTACGCAAAATCGAACTGCCTTTCCTGCTATTATCGCTGGAGCCATTATTTATCTCTTTACGACCATTAAAAATTGGAAGGCCTTTTGGCTTAGTATTGGGGTCTTTGCGATTGGCTTGAGTTTCCTCTTTTCCAGTGATTTGGGAGTTCGTATGGGGACTTTAGACTCTTCTATGGAAGAACGCATTTCTATCTGGGATGCTGGGATGGCTTTGTTTAAGCAAAATCCTTTTTGGGGTGAAGGGCCATTAACCTATATGCACTCTTATCCTCGGATACATGCTCCTTATCATGAACATGCTCACAGTCTTTATATTGATACGATTCTGAGTTACGGAATTGTGGGAACTATTTTATTAGTTTTGTCTTCTGTTGCTCCTGTTCGCTTGATGATGGATATGAGTCAGGAGTCGGGGAAACGTCCGATTATCGGTCTTTATCTATCTTTCCTTACAGTGGTTGCTGTGCACGGAATCTTTGACTTGGCTCTTTTCTGGATTCAGTCAGGCTTTATTTTCTTGCTAGTTATGTGCAGTGTGCCATTGGAGCATCGAACCTTGGTATCGGACATGACGGATTAAGTATATAAGATTAGAATCTTCTACCTTGGGTAGGAGATTTTTTATGCGATAGGCATGTCGTGCATCTGAGGTGTAAGTTCTCTGTAGGGATCCACTACCGGCGAATACAATAGCGCTCCCCAAGCCTGACTATCGTGAGGTAGCGGATTAAAATGGTCTGGAGATAGATCGTTTTAAGTCTGACGCAGGAAATAAGAGTTGTCAGAGGAAAGGATAGCGAAATCGTGGCACTACTAACAGGAACGTGATAGCAAGGCGTATATAGTGGACAAGGTAGCGAGAAATTTTAAAGTATAAAAGATAGTCTTAATCTATATGTGTAAATCACGAAAGTAATTGAATTCGGAATAAGGTTGGTGTGAAAAAGATATAGTAAACTGAATCTTGAATACTAGAATGATACTTCTACAATATTGTGATAAAATGATTTGAATTCCAAAATCACATTGTTCAGTCTGTATTTCGTTTTACTATAGGTCTTCCTAAGCTCCAAAGTTTCTGCGTCAAATTTCTTATTTTCGCTGTAGTCTTTGATACTTCGAACGACAATTTGAATCATATATTCAGAAAAAATGAAAAATTTGTGTTAATAAGCCTAAATATTCTGAAAATTCGTTTATTTTTCTTGAAACATCTTAAAATCTATGGTATAATTGACAATAACCTATACTTTATTACGAGGAGTGAAGAAATGAAAAAAAGTCAAGTGCTTGCTGTAGCAGGAGCTACCTTATTAGCGTCAGGAGTTCTAGCTGCGTGTTCAAACACTAGTTCAAGTAATGCTAAACTAGCAAAAGATTACCAATATGTTTATCAAACAGATCCAGAAACTTTGGATTATATTGTCAGCAATATCGATTCAACATCATTCATCACAACAAATGCTGTAGATGGTTTGTTGGCTAACGATAAATATGGTAATCTGGTTCCTTCTATCGCTGAATCATGGACAGTTTCAAAAGATGGTTTGACGTATACCTATAAAATCCGTAAGGATGCTAAATGGGTAACTGCAGAGGGAGAGGAATATGCTCCTGTCACTGCTAAAGACTTTGTCACTGGTTTGAAACATGCTGTAGATGGAAAATCAAAAGGACTTTCAATCGTTAGCTCTTCTATTAAGGGATTAGAAGCCTATATCAAGGGTGAAACAAGCGATTTTTCAACCGTCGGAGTAAAAGCACTTGATGACCAAACACTAGAGTATACCTTGAACCAGCCAGAAACTTTCTGGAATGATAAGACAACTAGTGGTGTTTTGATGCCAGTTAATGAAGAATTCTTAGCTTCAAAAGGGGAAGGTTTTGGTTCTCCAACAGATGCTAACTCTATTCTTTATAACGGTCCATTTGTCTTGAAAGCTGTAACTCCTAAATCATCTATTGAGATGGCTAAAAATGACGCTTACTGGGACAAAGAAAATGTAAAAATTGAGAATGTTAAGTTCACTTTCTGGGACGGTAAGGATCAAGATGTAATTGCCAAAGGTTTTTCTGATGGTCAATATAGCAAGGCTCGTATCTTCCCTACAAGTTCTACATATGAAAAATATGCAGCTGACTTCAAAGATAACATTTACTTTAACGAACCAGGTGCGGGTGTTGCAACTGTCAGCTTGAACTATGGCCGTACAACTTATAACCACACTGCTAAGACAAGTGATGCCCAAAAGACATCTACTCAAAAAGCTTTGCTAAATAAGGAATTCCGTCAAGCCTTGAACTTTGCGGTCGATCGCAATTCTTACTCAGCTCAAACAAATGGTACTGATGGAGCGGCAGTAGCCATCCGTAATACATTTGCACCATATAATCTTCAAGTTGGTAAGAAAACATTTGGTGAATTGGTACAAGATAGCTTGGCTAAGACAAATTCTTCTACTTGGTCAAACGTGTCTCTAGCAGATTCTCAAAATGGTCTTTACAATGAAGAAAAAGCTAAAGAAGTCTTTGCTAAAGCTAAATCAAGCCTACAAGCTGAAGGTGTTGAATTCCCAATCCACTTGGATGCCTTGGTTATCCAAGAATCAACAGCGGTTGTAAACCGTGTTCAATCATTGAAACAATCAATTGAAAAAGTATTGGGTTCAGATAATGTTGTTGTAGACTTGCAACAAATGACTCAAGCAGAAGCTTTACCAATTTCATTTAGTGCTCCAACAGCTAAAGAGCAAGATTGGGATATCCACACCTTGCTAGGATGGAACCCTGACTATCAAGATCCTTCTACTTTCTTGGATCAGTTTGTCATCAAGGGAGGAAACACTCGCCTTTACCTTGGTATTGACCAAAACACTGATGCATCAGTAGTAAGCAAACTTGCTTTAGCTGACTATGGAAAATTACTTGATGATGCAAACAGCGAAAACCAAGATGTTCAAAAACGTTATGAAAAATACGCGGTAGCACAAGCTTGGTTGACTGACAATGCTTTGACAATTCCAGTAATGGCTTCTCCTAAAGAAACAGCCGTTTCATATGTTTCAAAAGTTCTACCATTTAGCTCATCATATTCTGAATCTGGTCTTAAAGGTGAAAATTCAGGATACTTGAAGTACACTGAAGTTGGTGAAAAAGCAATCACCAAAGAAGAGTATGAAAAAGCTCGTGAAAAATGGTTGAAAGAAAAAGCTGAATCAAATGAGAAAGCTCAAAAAGAATTGGCAAGTCATGTGAAGTAAATAATTTCTAATAGAACTTTCTCTCCATGAGGAGAAGGTTCTTTTGGGATTTTTAAAGGAAATAATATGAAAAAATATATTTTTATGCGTGTTTTGCGGTCATTGGTTTCGATTTTCTTAGTGACGACTTTGACCTACACGATTATCTATACCTTGGTTCCTCGAAAATTGATTTTCAAGCAGGACCCTAACTATAATAAAATTGCGACAACGGCTGATAAACGTGATAACTATGAAAATACTGTGTTTGAGCGTATGGGCTACATTGAGTATTACGATACTAAGGAGTTGCAAGAAAAGGCAAGTAGCATGGATTCTTCTGTAACAGTAGAGGCAAATGCGACCAATAAAGCTATTTATGAAAAGTACATCAATCAATTAGGTCGTGGTTGGACTTTGGGAGAATTTACTGAAAGTGGTCAATTTTATGCTACTCGTGAAATTCCAATTTTTGAACGTGTTTTTCACTTCTATGCTAACTTGATTGACATTGACCATACAAATAAAATTCAAGACCCTGAAAATCCAGACTTGAAACGTTACCTTCGTTTCGAAAATGATCCAGCTATCGGATGGTCCTTGGTCGGTTCAGGTACTAAACATAAATATCTCTTGTACTTCAACAGTCAGTTCCCATTTGTGCATCAAAATTTTGTGAATATCAATTTAGGTGACTCTTATCCAACCTATGCTAATACACCAGTTCTTCAGGTTATTACTCAAGGTCAAGGACAAACCAAAACTGCTCAAGTTCAGTTCCCAACAGGTAAGAAAACCTCTTCTGTAAATATTTACTCAAGAACCTACAAGTCACCTAGTCAGGCTGACTCTCGTGAAGTAGCTAGCTATGGGAAAGATGATCCTTATACAGCGACTGAAAGTAATTACCAATATCCATCTATGATTGTCAGCTCTGCTATTGCTGGTTTGATTGGTTTGGTGATTTCTTATGCGATTGCAGTGCCACTTGGTTCAGCCATGGCTCGTTTCAAGAACACTTGGATTGATAGCTTCTCAACAGGGGCTTTGACCTTCTTGCTTGCTCTTCCAACCATTGCCTTGGTTTACATCGTTCGATTGATTGGATCATCTATTGGTCTTCCAGATTCGTTCCCTATCTTGGGAGCTGGAGATTGGCGTTCTTACGTTTTACCAGCAGTCATCCTTGGTTTGTTGGGTGCTCCTGCTACAGCTATTTGGATTCGTCGTTACATGATTGACTTGCAATCACAAGACTTTGTTCGTTTTGCTCGTGCAAAAGGTTTGTCTGAAAAAGAAATTTCAAACAAACACATCTTTAAAAATGCCATGGTTCCGCTGGTTTCAGGAATTCCTGGTGCCGTTATTGGGGTTATCGGTGGTGCAACTCTTACTGAAACAGTCTTCGCCTTCCCAGGTATGGGTAAAATGTTGATTGACTCTGTAAAAGCATCCAATAACTCTATGGTCGTTGGTCTTGTCTTCATCTTTACATGTATTTCTATCTTCTCACTTCTTTTGGGAGATATTTGGATGACGATTATTGACCCACGTATTAAATTGACTGAGAAAGGAGGCAAATAATGTCTACAATCGATAAAGAAAAATTTCAGTTTGTAAAACGTGACGATTTTGCCTCTGAAACTATTGATGCGCCAGCATATTCTTACTGGAAGTCAGTGTTTAGACAATTTATGAAGAAAAAATCAACTGTAGTCATGTTGGGAATCTTAGTAGCCATCATTTTGATGAGTTTCATCTACCCAATGTTTTCTAAGTTTGATTTTAATGATGTCAGCAAGGTAAACGACTTTAGTGCTCGTTATATCAAGCCAAATGCTGAGCATTGGTTCGGTACAGACAGTAACGGTAAATCGCTCTTTGACGGTGTCTGGTTCGGAGCTCGTAACTCTATCCTCATTTCTGTGATTGCGACAGTGATTAACTTGGTTATCGGTGTTTTTGTCGGTGGTATTTGGGGAATTTCAAAATCAGTTGACCGTGTCATGATGGAAGTTTATAACGTCATCTCAAACATCCCATCTCTTTTGATTGTTATTGTCTTGACTTACTCAATCGGAGCTGGATTCTGGAATCTGATTTTTGCTATGAGTGTAACGACATGGATTGGGATTGCCTTTGTAATCCGTGTGCAAATCTTGCGTTACCGTGATTTGGAATACAACTTGGCGTCACGTACTTTGGGAACGCCAACCTTGAAGATTGTTGCCAAAAACATTATGCCACAATTGGTATCTGTTATTGTGACAATGATGACCCAAATGCTTCCAAGTTTTATCTCATACGAAGCCTTCTTATCTTTCTTCGGTCTTGGATTACCGATTACCGTACCAAGTTTGGGGCGTTTGATTTCGGATTATTCACAAAACGTAACAACCAATGCTTACTTGTTCTGGATTCCATTGACAACCCTTGTCTTGGTATCCTTGTCCCTTTTCGTAGTTGGTCAAAACTTAGCGGATGCTAGTGATCCACGTACACATAGATAGGAGTAGAAATGACAAAAGAAAAAAATGTAATTTTGACTGCTCGCGATATTGTCGTGGAATTTGACGTTCGTGACAAAGTATTGACAGCCATTCGCGGCGTTTCTCTTGAACTAGTTGAAGGAGAAGTATTAGCCTTGGTAGGTGAGTCAGGATCAGGAAAATCTGTTTTGACAAAAACTTTCACAGGTATGCTTGAAGAAAATGGTCGCATTGCCCAAGGTAGCATTGACTACCGTGGTCAGGATTTGACAGCCTTGTCTTCTCACAAGGATTGGGAACAAATTCGTGGGGCTAAGATTGCGACTATCTTCCAGGACCCAATGACTAGTTTGGACCCCATTAAAACAATTGGTAGTCAGATTACAGAAGTTATTGTAAAACACCAAGGAAAAACAGCTAAAGAAGCGAAAGAATTGGCCATTGACTACATGAATAAGGTTGGGATTCCAGACGCAGATAGACGTTTTGATGAATACCCATTCCAATATTCTGGAGGAATGCGTCAACGTATCGTTATTGCGATTGCCCTTGCCTGCCGACCTGATGTCTTGATTTGTGATGAGCCAACGACTGCCTTGGATGTGACTATCCAAGCACAGATTATTGATTTGCTGAAATCTTTGCAAAATGAGTACCATTTCACAACAATCTTTATCACCCACGACCTTGGTGTGGTGGCAAGTATTGCAGATAAGGTAGCGGTTATGTACGCAGGAGAAATTGTTGAGTATGGAACTGTTGAGGAAGTCTTCTATGACCCTCGCCATCCATATACATGGAGTCTCTTGTCTAGCTTGCCTCAGCTTGCTGATGATAAAGGGGATCTTTACTCAATCCCAGGAACACCTCCGTCACTTTATACTGACCTGAAAGGGGATGCCTTTGCTTTGCGTTCTGACTATGCAATGCAGATTGACTTCGAACAAAAAGCTCCTCAATTCTCAGTATCAGAGACACATTGGGCTAAAACTTGGCTTCTTCATGAGGATGCTCCAAAAGTAGAAAAACCAGCTGTGATTGCAAATCTCCATGATAAAATCCGTGAAAAAATGGGATTTGCCCATCTGGAAGACTAGGAGGAAGGAAATGTCTGAAAAATTAGTAGAAATCAAAGATTTAGAAATTTCCTTCGGTGAAGGAAGTAAGAAGTTTGTCGCAGTTAAAAATGCTAACTTCTTTATCAACAAGGGAGAAACTTTCTCGCTTGTAGGTGAGTCAGGTAGTGGGAAGACAACTATTGGTCGTGCTATCATCGGTCTCAATGATACAAGTAATGGTGATATTATTTTTGAGGGTCAAAAGATTAATGGTAAGAAATCGCGTGAACAAGCTGCGGAATTGATTCGTCGAATCCAGATGATTTTCCAAGACCCTGCTGCAAGTTTGAATGAACGTGCGACTGTTGATTATATTATTTCTGAAGGTCTTTACAATTATCATCTGTTCAAAGATGAAGAAGAACGTAAAGAGAAAGTTCAAAATATTATCCGTGAAGTAGGTCTTCTTGCTGAGCACTTGACTCGCTACCCTCATGAATTCTCAGGTGGTCAACGTCAACGTATCGGTATTGCCCGTGCCTTGGTCATGCAACCAGACTTTGTTATTGCGGATGAGCCAATTTCAGCCTTGGACGTTTCTGTACGTGCCCAAGTTTTGAACTTGCTCAAAAAATTCCAAAAAGAACTTGGTTTGACCTATCTCTTCATCGCCCATGACTTGTCGGTTGTTCGCTTTATTTCAGATCGTATCGCAGTTATTTATAAGGGTGTTATTGTAGAGGTTGCAGAAACAGAAGAATTGTTTAACAATCCAATTCACCCATATACTCAAGCCTTGCTTTCAGCGGTACCAATCCCAGATCCAATCTTGGAACGTAAGAAGGTCTTGAAGGTTTACGACCCAAGTCAACACGACTATGAGACTGATAAGCCATCTATGGTAGAAATCCGTCCAGGTCACTATGTTTGGGCTAACCAAGCCGAATTGGCGCGTTATCAACAAGGACTAAACTAATAATGGTTTTATAATTTCCATGTCAATTTTTATGGAAATTATAAACCTTTTTTTGTTGGACTGATTTGAAAACCTTTGAAAGTGGCTTGAAAGAATTTTCGAAAGAAATAGAATTCTTAGAAAATCATTGAATTATAGTGAGATGAAATAAAATCTGAACAACTTTATTAGGAAAGTCAAATTCATTTCTAGAAAAGGTTTAGAAGTCGCGGCGTATTACTCTAGCTTCAATCTACTATAGTCTAATACTCTTCGAAAATCTCTTCAAACCACGTCAGCGTCGCCTTATCGTATATATGTGACTGGCTTCGTCAGTCTTATCTACAACCTCAAAACAGTGTTTTGAGCAGCCTGAGGCTAGCTTCCTAGCTTCCTAGTTTGCTTTTTGATTTTCATTGAGTATAATATCTACAATGTAAAAAACTCTAGCTATCAGTTCATTGATAGTTAGAGTTTTTTCTATTCATATGATTTAAGGAGATTAAATAAGGCTTCTACTTCTGATGACGGTGTAGCTGATTTAAGGTAAGCGTAATAAACTGTAAAAGTTATCTTGTCCTTCGGTATAAGAGGAATTTTTATTAAATCATCATCTTCATCAGAAAGTGCGATATCAGCCAGTAAACTAAGGCCAATCCCTTTCTTTAAAAGTTCTTTAAGGATGGCAATGTCATCAGTCTTAAAGAATATTTCTGCCTTGTTTTGATACTTTTGATTAAGCGTTTCAAAAGCTTTCAGGTGAACAAAGTGTTCGTCTAAGAGTATAAAGGATTGATCTGTTAATTCTTCAAAAGCGAGTGAAGGAGCAGTAGCAAAAGGATGGTTCTTAGATAAAACGACATACAGTTCTTTATGAAATAGCTCGTGTGACTCTATTGAAGGATAGTTGAGAGGTTCAATCAAACCGAGTAGGCTTGCATCAAGGTCTCCTTTGACGAGAAGGTTTAATAGCTCCACGGAGCCACCGCGGATAGGGCGTACCTTTTTTAAAAAATCGAATTTATCTTTTTCGTTTAAGGCAGCAAAGAGATACTGAATGATAATAGGAGGGAATCCTACAGTAGAGTATTGTGCCAAGGAGCGATTAATTTCTTTGCGAGTAGAAATGACCTCAGGTAAAATCAGTTCTGTATGCTTTAGAAGGATTTGTCCTTGAGGAGTTAGCTTGAAGGAACGATGCGAGGGGTCATGGTGAATCAATTTGCAGTTAAAGGATTCCTCTAAGCGCTTGATAGCATAAGAAATAGATGGTTGGCTGACTTTATGTTGTTTTGCTACTTCCGTATAGGATTGAAGCTGGCAGAGGTCATAAAAATATTGTAGATCTTTTAAATTCATATGGGCTCACTTTCATTAGTTGGAGAAGGAAAATAAATGGAAAACAGCAGATAAATAATTTTTATCCGTATCCTACAATTTGACTATACGAGTATTCACCAGTTAAAATGTAAGTGAGTCAGGGATCTCAAAGATTATCTAAGATACTCTCAAAAATGACCAACATCTTTTCTCGTTTATCAATAGGGAGCTGTTTAATCTTCATGTTGATTCTTTTGAGTGAAAGATTGTCACTCTTATCAGAGGTTGATTCAAGGCTATCAAAATTGAAAAATTCCTCTGGGGTCATTTCTAGGGCGTCAATCACTTTTTCAAGACTGTGAATGGTCAGATTCACATTTTGGTTTTCAAGTTGATTGATATACTTAAGCCCGAGTCCTGCTTGTTCCGAAAGTTCTTCCTGGCTCATTTTATTTTGTGTTCGAAAATATTTCACTTTTTTGGAAATATATTGTTGTAAATAGTTTTTAGTTGTCATATAAATAGAATACAAGTTTTATATGACAAAAAAACACCTTAAAAAATACAAAGTACTACATAACAAACTTATATGATATTTATTTTAATGAGGATTGTCAATTTGTATGATTGGTTTCTTTTACTCGAAACTTTTAGTAAAGAGTGATCATCGAGAGTTTGATGAGTTCAGAAATTTATAAAATATAACAACTTAAAGTATTATCAATAATAGTGTTTTAAGTATCAAAGAGCCTATTAGAAATTGTTTTCGTAGGCTCATTATAACATATGCGTATACAATTGTATTGTTTAAACAACAACGTTTCATGAACAATTCGTTTCATGTGGTATAATATAAGTAAAAAGGAGGTTGCACTATGACTGCACATGATATTTTAAACAATCCTTTCCTCAATAAAGGTACTGCCTTTACCTTAGAAGAGCGAAAGGAACTAGGCCTTATTGGTTTACTGCCACCGTATGTTCAAACGATTGAAGAACAAGCGGCGCAAACTTATGCACAAATGCAAACAAAAGCCAATGATTTGGAAAAACGTCTTTTCCTAATGGAAATTTTTAATACCAACAGGACTCTTTTCTATTACCTCTTTTCTCAACATTTGGAAGAATTCAATCCAATTGTATATGATCCAACCATCGCAGATACCATTGAAGGCTATAGTGATCTTTTTGTAGATCCCCAATATGCGGGATATCTTGATATCAGTCATCCTGAAAATATTGAAGCCACTTTGAAAAACGCTGCCGGGGGTCGCGAGATTCGTCTCATTGTTGTAACAGATGCAGAAGGAATCCTTGGAATTGGCGACTGGGGAACAAATGGTGTCGATATTTCTGTTGGGAAATTGATGGTCTATACGGGTGCTGCTGGAATCGATCCTTCAATGGTCCTTCCTTTAGTTATTGATGCAGGGACTAACCGTGAAGAACTTCGAAACAATCCTAATTACTTAGGAAATCGTCACGAACGGGTCCGCGGAGATCGTTACTACGACTTCATTGACCAATTTGTTCAAACAGCAGAACGTCTCTTTCCTAAACTCTACCTTCACTGGGAAGATTTTGGTCGCATGAATGCTGCCAATATTCTTGAAAAATACCGGAAACAAATTCCGACCTTTAATGATGATATTCAAGGTACAGGAATCGTTACCTTGGGTGGTATCTTTGGTTCGCTGGATATTAGTGGTGAAAAATTAACAGATCAAGTTTATCTCTGCTATGGTGGTGGTACTGCGGGTGCAGGAATTGCCTCTCGTGTTCTTCGTGAAATGGTAAGTGAAGGTCTTTCTGAAGAAGAAGCCTATAAACGTTTCTTTATGGTTGATAAACAAGGTCTTCTCTTTGATGACATGGATGACTTGACACCAGAGCAAAAACCATTTGCTAAGAAACGTACTGACTTTAGTAACACAGATAAGTTGACTGACCTGCTTGAAGTAGTGAAGACTGTGAAGCCAACCATTCTTGTAGGAACTTCAACTCAGCCTAATACCTTCACTAAAGAAATAGTAGAAGCTATGTGTGAAAACACAGAACGTCCAATGATCTTCCCTTTGTCAAACCCAACTAAATTGGCAGAAGCTAGTGCCAAAGATTTGATTGAATGGTCAGATGGCAAAGCTTTTGTCGCAACAGGAATTCCTGCTGATACGGTTTCTTATAAAGGTGTAGACTATGTGATTGGTCAAGCAAATAATGCCTTGATTTACCCAGGTCTTGGTCTAGGTATGCTGGCTTCTGAAGCAAGTCTTTTGACTGATGAAATGATTGGAGCGGCGGCGCATTCATTGAGTGGTATTGTCAATCCAGGCCAACCAGGAGCTCCTGTCTTGCCACCATTCAAGTATGTAGCAGATGTTTCTATTAAAGTAGCAGAAGCAGTCGCTAAAAAAGCACAAGAGCAAGGTCTTGCACGCGTTAAGGAAACAGATATGGCCAAAGCAGTTCGTGATTTGAAGTGGTATCCAGAGTATAAATAATTCATTTCTGCTGCTATCCTTCTATAGTGGCAGATTTGTATGGGCTGTGGACTTAAGTAATTTAGAAAGGATACCTATGTCACTCTTTTTAACCTCGATTACGAGTATCATTCCGATTATTGCTATTATTGTTTTGGGGTATATTCTTCAGGTGAGGGGATGGTTTGGAGATAGTTTTGGATCCAATCTATCTCGTTTGATCATGAATGTAGCCTTGCCAGCGTCAATCTTTGTGTCGGTGATGAAATACCTAACGCTAGATAAACTAATCAGTCTTTCTGGAGGACTCTTTTATACTTTTGTAGCATTTAAATTGGGATATATAGTAGCTTATATTGCAGTTAGGCTTTTCAAGGTTCGTCCGGGACGGCGAGGAACCATGATTAATACCTTTGTGAATGCCAATACTATTTTTATCGGTTTACCATTAAACGTTGCTCTTTTTGGTAATCAGGCTCTTCCATATTTCTTAATCTACTATATCACCAACACGATTTCCACCTGGACATTAGGCGTGTATGTGATGACGAGCGATAGTAAATCGGGTCAAAGCAAGAAGAAAACTAAATTTGACTGGAAGAAATTGCTTCCAGCTCCGCTTGTAGGTTTTCTTGTCGCTCTACTATTTTTGATCCTCCGAATCTCTATTCCAGATTTCGCAACAAATACCTTAACTTATGTTGGAAATATCGTCACTCCCTTATCTCTGATTTATATTGGTATCGTTCTTGCAAAGGCAGGCTTGAATACTATTACTTTTGATAAAGATACAATTGTCACTTTAGTTGGACGCTTTATCCTAGCTCCTCTGATTATGCTTCTTGTATTGAAGTTCTCTGCACCAAATATGGCGACAGTAGAATTTAAGACCTTTATGATTCAGTCCGCTACACCAGCTCTAGTTGTTCTCCCAATCCTTGCTAATCAGGGAAAAGGAGATGTGGAATTCTCTACGAATGTGGTGACTCTAAGTACGGTTCTATTTATCGTTGTTATTCCAATATTACAAACTTTATTAGGATAAGAGGAAGAGCTTGTGAGAACAATTTTGAATTGCGTGAAAAAATGGCAGATACTCATCAAGATTACCTTATTTTTATCTATTGTTAGTCTAGTTATTGTAGAGATAATCAGACTTTTTAAGACAATTTCGTTTGATAAGATTGGAGAAATCTTGGGGGAACTCTCTCCAATAAAAGTCATTGCTTTAGCTTTGCTCGGTTCTATGGCTGTTGCGCCAATGATGCTCTATGATAGAATCCTAAATAAAGAACTTAATCAGAAACAAAAATTATCTTACTTACTAGAAACAAGTTGGACTATAAATAGCTTGAATAATATGATTGGCTTTGCCGGTTTGGTGGATGTTGGTTTACGCTATTCTTTCTATGGAGATGAAGAACGCTCTGAAAAAAGTATGCAAGGAATTTCTCGTGTCATCCCTTATTTTATGAGTGGTTTCTCACTGTTTGCACTGATAAGTTTAATTTTCACAATTATATTTCCTATTTCAATGGGGATTAAACAATATTGGCCAGCTCTTTTGGGAGCTTGTCTCTATCTTCCAATTATTTTATTTGTTTCAAATAGAAAAAAATGGGTCTATTTTGGTCAATTGAGTGGAAGGACAATTTTATCTTTAGTGCTAACTTCTGCCCTTGATTGGGCTAGTGTATTAAGTTTTTTCCTTTTGGTTGGGTATGTTTTAGGCTACAATTTACCAATTTATGATGTAATCCCCCTCTTTATGATTGCTATTACAATTGGCATTATATCGATGATTCCTGGTAGCCTAGGTAGTTTCGATTTAATTATGGTATCTGGTTTAGTTGGCCTTGGTATTGATAAAGATCAGGCGCTAAGTTGGTTACTAGTATTTCGTTTATTCTATTATATTCTTCCTTTCTGTTTAGGAGTTGTTTTATTCTTAAAAAATATGGGTGGCCGACTTAATGAGAAATATTTGGGAATTCCCCAAAAGGTTATTGGATCACTATCAACTATAGTATTGGTTTGGGGGTTACGACTGTTTGCTTTCTTCCTCGTGGTTTCAGCTATAGTTCCTCAAGAATTAGGACATCTTCCTTTGTTTAAAGAACTTTCACCTAGCACTGGACAGTTTGTTTTTCAACTTCCTAGTATCATTCTCGGCGTTCACTTCTTCCTTCTTGCAAGACTAGTGAAACGACGTTTAAAATTTACATTACCATTAGCTACTGTACTAGGTCTAGTAAGCCTTGTTTATTTGAATATTGGTAGTCTTTCATTCGCAAGTAGTTTTTTTCTAATCATTATTTTGTCTATCATATGGTGGATTAGAAATACATTTGTTCGCAGTCATTATATTTATGCTTGGGAAGATTGTTGTAAGGATATATCGTATATTGGTGGAAGTTTCTTCTTGACCCTTGTTTTGTTAGGACATTTGAACCCTCATCATGTATTTGAAGTTAAACATCTTCCTCATTTGATTACACACTGGATTCATCTTTTTGGCTCGTCTCTGATATTGGTGATTTCGTATGTTTTGGTACTCCGTGAGAGCAATCAAACCAAAGAGAATTTTGGAGAAGTTTTCGATAAGCAACGTTATCAAGACTTTATTGCAACAATACCAAATATAAATTTAGATGCTACCCTGGCTTATTTAGATGACAAATACCTTTATTGGTACCAAGAGGATGGTCAAGACAAGGTTGTTTTCCAATTTGCAATTGAAAATAATAAATGTGTCGTTATGTCGGATCCACTGGCACAGTCAGGATACTTAGAAAAAGGCGTATCGAAGTTTTTAGAGGATGCGGAGGACACAAATGTCTCTGTTATTTTCTACGAAATTAATCAAGAAACAACCCTATTACTTCATGAATATGGGTACGACTTTATGAAATTTGGGGAGACTGCTCAGGTATTACTCGATAGATTTACAACCGAAGGAAAACAAGGAAAGAAATTTAGAACAGTTGTTAATCGATTAGAAAGCAAGGGGTATCAATTCCAAGTATTACAACCACTTTTTGATAAGAAGTTACTTAACACCCTTAAAGAAATATCGGATAATTGGCTAGATGGTCGCCAAGAAAAAGGGTTTTCACTTGGATTTTTTGATGAGAAGTACATTCAATTAGCACCAATAGCCCTTGTAAGGGATCAGGAAGATAAGGTTCAGGCTTTTGTTACCTTTTTAGCTTGTAATGGTCCTGAAGAAGCTAGCATCGATTTGATGCGCTACCACTTAAAGACAGCACCCAATGGTATTATGGATTATCTCTTTGTGAAATTATTACTTCATTTTAAAGAAGAAGGAGTTCGTTTATTTGAATTAGGCATGGCGCCGTTGTCAAATGTAGGAACTGAGAAACATAGCTTTCTACAAGAAAAAGTAGCCTATCTCATCTATGCCTTCACTAATCGATTCTATTCATTTAATGGTCTTAGACAGTATAAACAAAAGTTTAATCCTATCTGGACACCTAGATATGTTGCCTATCCTCGGGATACTTGGCTTATTTTGGATATGTTAGCAATCTACAGAGTTGATAACCGAAAAGTAAAGAAATTGTCGTATTGACTATTGGTTTTAAACAGTATAAAATAACTGTCGATTTTTTGTCCGACTGCCAAGAGTCAGTTTAATACTATACTAAAATCAAAACGCATTATATAATAGTGATATAAAATCAACCAAAGAAGAAATACAAGCCATCAAAACACTTTTAAAAGACTCTAGTACAACCAAATACCAAAAAAGTCTTCAAATCGTTCTATTTTGTCTAATGGGCAAATCTTTGAAATTATCCTAAAAGAATTGAAAGCATCCTGAAAGAATTTTCGAAAAATTTTAAAATATTCTGAAATATTCTTGACAGGTGATGAAAAAGGTGGTAAGATAGGAAACATCAAAAAAGAAAGCAGAAAAGAAATGAATAAAAGACAAGCTGTAACGATGAATCAAAACTTTTACTTTAGCTACTTTAGATAGTGTTTGTAGACATGTCACCATGGATGCAAACAGTTCAAGCAATTTGTTTGTATCTATGTGGCTAAGATTTTTGATTGTGGTCCATATAGATGAATATCTAAATGGACTAGCAAAGTTATAACTTGTTAGATTATTTCAAGCATCCGTTTAGATAGTATCTAGGCGGTTTTTTGTTTTATACTCTTCGAAAATCTCTTCAAACCACGTCAACGTCGCCTTGCCGTACTCAAGTACAGCCTGCGGCTAGTTTCCTAGTTTGCTCTTTGATTTTCATTGAGTATTATCTTTTCTGAGAAGGAGTTTCATTATGAAAGTTGTTCGAAAATTACTAGCACCCCTCTTGGTAGTGGGGATTCTCTTGACCTCTCTGATTAGTTTGCATCAGTTGAAGGCAGATAAGAAAAAAGATGTATTTCGTATCGGTATTTCGCAGTTTATTACTCATCAATCTTTGGACGCTACTAGAGAAGGTTTTGTGGATGAGCTGGCCAAGCAAGGCTATGTTGAGGGGGAAAATATTGAGATTGATTTGCAAAATGCACAAGGAGAACAACGAAATCTTAAAATGATTTCCCAGCAACTAGCAGAATCTAGTGATGTCGTTCTAGCTATCGCAACGCCTTCTGCTCAGAGCTTGGCCAATACAACACAAACGACACCTGTTATCTTTTCAGCGGTAACAGATCCTGTCAGTGCCAAGTTGGTTGAGTCAAGAGAGCATCCTGGGGGCAATGTAACTGGGACAAGCGATCAGTCATCAGATGCCATTTCAACCCAAATCAATTTGATAAAGAAAGTGTTGCCAAAAGCTAAAACGATTGGAATTCTTTATACTCAGAGCGAGCCAAACTCAGTTGTCCAAAAGGATGAAGCTAAGCGCCTTCTGGAAGAAAAAGGCTTTACCGTTGTTGAAAAAACAATCTTGGACAGTAACAACGTCAAGGCGGCTGCAGAAAGCTTGATGGCAGAGGTGGATATGGTTTTTGTACCAACGGATAATATCATTTCATCAACCATGGAAACAGTCAAGCAGGTTTCTATTAAACACAAGGTTCCAGTATTTGGTGGTTCAACAGAAATGATTGCTGTTGGTGGCTTGTATAACTACGGAACCAATTATGAAGAATTGGGACGTCAGACAGCACGTATGCTGATTCGTATTTTAAAAGGTGAAAAGCCAGAAAATATAGCAGTTGAGTTGCCTGAAAAACTGGAATTGCATACCAATCAAGAAATGGCAGATGCATTGGGAATTGATATTAGTAAGTTAGAAGGCAAGGAATAAGGAGGTTTAAGATGAATTTTGTGTTATCTAGTTTATCAGAAGGTTTGTTGTGGTCGATTATGGCGATTGGGGTCTACTTAACTTTCCGTATTTTGGATATTGCGGATATGACTGCTGAGGGAGCCTTTCCACTGGGGGCGGCTGTCGTCGTATCTCAGATACAGGCAGGGACAAATCCTTGGATTGCGACCTTACTTGCCTTGCTGGCAGGTATGGTAGCAGGTCTAGTATCAGGAATGCTCCACACCAAGATGAAAATTCCAGCTCTCTTGACAGGGATTGTGACCTTGACAGGGCTTTATTCGATCAATATTAAAATCATGGGAAGTGTGCCTAATCTTTCCTTGGGAGATTCTTCGACTGTCTTTAAACAGTTGGCGAGCTTGGGGCTGTCAAATGAAGAAGCTGTTTTCTCATTCAGTTTGGCCTGTCTCTTACTTGTTTGTTTGGTCTTGACTCTTTTGATGAAAACAGAGATTGGCTTGGTCTTGCGTTCGACTGGGGACAATATTCCTATGAGTGAGGCTAATGGGGTCAATGTAGACACCATGAAGATTGTTGGTTACATGATTTCAAACGGCTTGATTGCCCTATGTGGTTCCTTGTTTGCCCAAAATGATGGATTTTCAGATGTGACTTCTGGGACAGGAACCATCGTTGTTGGTTTGAGTGCAGTGATTATTGCGGAAGTCTTGATACACGACTTGACCATTGGAGGCCGCTTGTTATCCATCGGAATCGGTGCTATTGTTTACCGTTTGATTATTTTAAATATCTATGAAATTCCAAATCTAGATCAAAACCTAGTTCGTCTCTTTAATGCAATCTTGTTAGCCTTAGTTTTATTTGCACCAGAATTGCAAAAGAGATTAAAGATTCGTGGTCTGAAATTGAGAAATGAATAGGAGGAGAAAGTTATGGCAAGTTTGTTAACACTTGAAAATATTCACAAGACATTTGAAGCAAGGACGGTCAATGAGAACCATGTCCTCAAAGGATTAGACTTAGAGGTTGAAGAGGGAGATTTTATCTCTGTGATTGGTGGAAATGGAGCAGGGAAATCCACTTTGATGAATATCCTGGCTGGCAATCTATCGGTGGACGAAGGGGATCTTTTATTGGCAGGCAAATCCATTAAAAATCTGAGTGTAAGAAAGAGAGCCAAGGATATCGCTCGTGTTTTTCAAGATCCTAAGATGGGAACAGCTTCTCGTTTGACGATTGAGGAGAATATGGCTATTGCCTTGAGACGCGGTCAGAAGAGAGGGCTTGGTTGGGGTGTGAAGGAGAAGGATAGAATCCAGTTCCAAGAGGCCTTGAAGGAGTTGAATATTGGTCTTGAAAACCGCTTAAAAGTAGATACCCAATATCTCTCAGGAGGCCAAAGACAGGCCTTGACCCTAGTCATGGCAGCTCTGGTGAAACCCAAACTTTTGCTTTTGGATGAACACACTGCGGCACTTGATCCGAAAACTAGTCAAATGGTGATGGACTTGACGCAAAAGATTGTGGAATACCATCAGTTGACGACTTTGATGATTACCCACGATATGAACCATGCGATTGAGTACGGCAATCGTCTCATTATGCTCTATCAGGGTAAGATAGTGGTGGATGTCAAGGGAGAAGAGAAAAAGCATCTGACAGTTGAAGACCTTATGCATCTTTTCCAGAAAAATAGTGGCCAAAGTCTAGTTAGTGATGAATTGGTTTTGGGATAAAGAAAAAGGCTGAGATCCAGTGTCTCAGTCTTTTATTTCTTGCGCTTTGCAAAGTCTACAAAGTGAAATTTTTCTAATTTATGGCGACTTTCGGTAAACTGAAATTGGCGTCCGTCTTGGAGATAGACTTTTGATTTAATCGAAACGACATAAGGGTCTTTGCCAATGTCCATGAGAATCTTGTCTCGGTCATTTGAGTGGTCAATGGTTATTTCCTTTTGAGCATAATCAATAAGGAGTTTGAGGTCGTCCTCTATATAAGAATAGATAGAATGCTCAGCAATTTGGCGAGTGATATTTGGGATTAGTTCCATATCCAGATAGTCCGTATCCAGAACGGATACCAGATCATCCACCACACGCTGGCGGACCACCTTCCAAACCATGCGAAATTCTGGGAAGCCGGTTATTAGTGAGGATTTTTTATCAATAATAATCTTGTCCAGACTGACCACGTTGGTTTTAGAGCGCAGTCCAAGTTCTTGAACTAGTTCTTGGTAGCTGGTTAGGTTGGATACAGGGAAATTGACGGTTTCTTCTTTGACGACTTGAGAACCTTGCCCCCGTATCTTTTTAATCAATCCTTCCTCTTGGAGGAGAGACAGGGCCTTTCGGACGGTATCACGGCTTACCTGATATTGCTCCATGAGGTCATGCTCGCTAGGAAGGAAATCTCCGACAGCGTAAGTCTCGTTTTGAATGGTTTCTTGGATTCGCTTAAATAATTGTTGGTATTTCTTCATTGTACTTCCTTATACTCTTCGAAAATCTCTTCAAACCACGTCAGCTCTATCTGCAACCTCAAAACAGTGTTTTGAGCAACCTGCGGCTAGCTTCCTAGTTTGCTCTTTGATTTTCATTGAGTATTAAATGGGTTTTTAGTCTAGTTTAATGAACACCTGTATCTATTTTACCATACAAGTGCTAGAAAATTTACAAAAAAACACTCTTTTTACACCAAACAAGTTGCAGACAAGTTTGGTATCGTTTACAATATACTTATCAAATCAAACTTGCTTTGACAAGTATAAGGAGAATCAAATGGGAAAATTTGAACAAGAAGCCAAAGATTTGCTTCAGGCAATTGGAGGTAAAGAGAATGTGACTGCCGTCACCCACTGTGCGACACGGATGCGGTTTGTTTTAGGAGATGATAAGAAGGCTAATGTTAAAGCTATCGAGTCAATTCCAGCTGTTAAAGGAACCTTTACAAATGCAGGTCAATTTCAGGTAATCATTGGAAATGACGTGCCCATCTTTTATAATGATTTTACAGCCGTTTCAGGTATTGAGGGTGTTTCCAAAGAAGCAGCCAAGTCTGCAGCTAAGAGTAATCAAAACGTGGTCCAACGTGTTATGACCACTCTGGCGGAAATCTTTACTCCGATTATTCCAGCCTTGATTGTTGGTGGATTGATCCTCGGTTTCCGTAATGTCTTGGAAGGTGTCCATTGGTCGATGTTGGATGGCAAGACCATCACAGAATCCTCTCAGTTTTGGGCAGGGGTTAATCACTTCCTCTGGTTGCCTGGTGAAGCTATCTTCCAGTTCTTACCAGTAGGGATTACTTGGTCTGTATCTCGTAAGATGGGAACCAGCCAAATCTTGGGAATTGTTCTCGGAATCTGTTTGGTATCGCCTCAGTTGCTCAATGCCTATGCGGTTGCTTCAACGCCAGCAGCTGATATTGCGGCAAACTGGGTTTGGAATTTTGGTTACTTTACTGTTAATCGTATCGGTTACCAAGCCCAAGTTATTCCAGCCTTGCTTGCAGGTTTGAGTCTGTCTTATCTTGAAATTTTCTGGCGCAAGCATATTCCAGAAGTGATTTCCATGATTTTTGTGCCTTTCTTGTCATTGATTCCAGCTTTGATTTTGGCTCATACTGTTTTGGGACCAATTGGTTGGACAATTGGTCAAGGACTTTCATCAGTTGTATTGGCAGGTTTGACGGGTCCAGTTAAATGGCTCTTCGGTGCGATTTTTGGTGCCCTCTACGCTCCATTTGTCATCACAGGTCTACATCATATGACCAATGCTATTGATACACAATTGATTGCGGATGCTGGTGGAACTGCCCTCTGGCCTATGATTGCTCTTTCTAATATTGCCCAAGGTTCGGCCGTATTTGCTTACTATTTCATGCACCGTCATGATGAGCGTGAGGCTCAGGTTTCACTTCCTGCCACTATTTCAGCCTATCTTGGTGTTACAGAACCAGCCCTCTTTGGGGTCAATGTCAAATACATCTATCCATTTGTAGCTGGAATGACTGGTTCAGCTCTTGCAGGCATGTTATCCGTTACTTTTAATGTAACTGCGGCTTCTATTGGTATCGGTGGTTTGCCAGGTATCCTCTCTATTCAACCTCAATACATGTTGCCATTTGCAGGAACTATGCTAGTCGCTATTCTTGTTCCAATGCTCTTGACTTTCTTCTTCCGCAAGGCCGGTCTCTTTACAAAAACAGAGGACGATACGGACTTGCAGGCAGAATTCGTTGCTCAAGAAGAAGCGGAATTTGTGAGCTATGAACCAGTAGAACATACTCCAGTAGAAATTGTTAGCCCACTGACTGGTCAAGTAAAAGAACTAAGTCAAGCAACGGATCCAGTCTTTGCTTCAGGTGTCATGGGGCAAGGTCTGGTCATTGAACCAAGCCAAGGTGAGTTGACTTCTCCAGTCAATGGGACAGTCACGGTTCTTTTTCCTACCAAGCATGCCATCGGTATTGTCTCTGACGAGGGGGTGGAATTGCTCATTCACATCGGTATGGATACAGTAGGTCTTGATGGCAAAGGATTTGAAAGTCTTGTAGCCCAAGGAGATCATGTCACAGTTGGTCAGAAACTGATTCGTTTTGATATGGATGTCATTAAGGCTGCAGGCCTGGTAACAGAAACTCCTGTCATTATTACCAATCAAGATGCTTATACAGCGACCATCACTGGAACTTATCCGACAACGATCCAAGCTGGAGAAGATCTCATGGTCGCAACACGAATCTAATACTCTTCGAAAATCTCTTCAAACCACGTCAGCTCTATCTGCAACCTCAAAACAGTGTTTTGAGCAACCTGCGGCTAGCTTCCTAGTTAGCTCTTTGCTTTTCATTGAGTATAATTGAAATAAAACAAACAGGGACGGAAGACAGCTTCCTCCCTTTTATCAGAAAAGGAGAAACAGATGACACTTGATAAAGGAAAAGTAGTCTATCAAATCTATCCAAAATCTTACAAAGACACCACTGGCAATGGTATTGGGGACTTCCGTGGAATTATTGAAAAAATCCCTTATCTAGCCAAACTAGGTGTGGATATGGTCTGGCTCAATCCATTCTATCCAAGTCCTCAACGGGATAATGGTTACGATATTTCAGATTATATGGCAGTAGATCCTCTTTTTGGTGATATGACTGATTTTGAGGAAATGGTGTGTGTTGGTAAAGAACACAAGATTGACTTTATGCTGGACATGGTCCTCAATCATTGTTCGACAGAGCATGAATGGTTTCAGAAAGCCTTAGCTGGGGACAAGTATTATCAAGACTTTTTCTTCATCCAAGACCAACCAACAGATTGGCAGTCTAAGTTTGGTGGCTCTGCATGGGCGCCCTTTGGGAATACAGGGAAATACTACCTTCACCTCTTTGATGAGACCCAGGCTGACCTTAACTGGCGCAATCCCAATGTCCGTAAGGAGCTTTTCAAGGTTGTTAATTTCTGGCGCGACAAGGGTGTCAAAGGTTTCCGATTTGATGTGATCAATTTGATTGGCAAGGATGAAGTCTTAGTGGATTGTCCTGAAAATGAAGGAAAGCCAGCTTACACAGACAAGCCCATCGTTCATGACTATTTGCGTATGATGAATCAAGCCACTTTTGGAGCAGACGATAGCTTTATGACAGTTGGGGAAATGTCTTCTACAACTATGGGAAATTGTGTCCTCTATTCGTCGCCTGACCGTCAGGAATTATCCATGACCTTTAATTTTCATCACCTCAAGGTGGACTACAAAGATGGGCAAAAGTGGACCTTGGCTCCCTTTGATTTTGAAGAGTTGAAGAGTCTTTACCATAGTTGGGGTAAGGAAATGAGTGATAAAGGCGGTTGGAGTGCCCTCTTTTGGAACAATCACGACCAACCACGCGCCCTGAATCGTTTTGTCGATATTCAGAACTTTCGCAAGGAAGGGGCTACCATGCTAGCAGCCAGCATTCACCTGTCACGTGGGACACCTTATATTTATATGGGCGAGGAAATCGGGATGATTGACCCTGATTATGATTCTATGGCTGATTATGTGGATGTCGAATCGCTTAATGCTTATCAGATGCTCTTAGAAGAAGAGAAGAGTCAGGAAGAAGCCTTCCAGATTATTCAGGCTAAGTCGCGTGATAATTCACGAATTCCTATGCAGTGGGATGTTTCTGAAAATGCAGGATTCACAGTAGGCACACCTTGGCTCAAGGCAGGAAAATCCTATCCTCACATCAACGTTGAAAATGAAATCCAAGGCCCGATTTTCACCCTCTATCAAGACTTGATTCGACTTCGCAAAGAAATGCCTATCATCTCAGAAGGAAGTTACAAACCAGCCTTTGAAGATAGCAAACAAGTCTATGCTTTTGAACGCCAGTATGAGGATCAAAAGTTACTAGTGCTCAATAATTTTTATTCCACAGAAGTGGAAATCGATTTACCAGTAGCCTACCAAAATGGACAGATTTTGCTTTCAAACTATGAAGATGCAGAAGTGTCTGAAAAAATGCTACTCAAACCTTATCAAACACTGGCTATCTATGTAAATTGATACTTTTCTAAAATCTCTTCAAACCGTGTCAGCTCTATCTGCAACCTCAAAACAGTGTTTTGAGCAGCCTACGGCTAGCTTCCTAGTTTGCTCTTTGATTTTCATTGAGTATAAATTCAGTAAGGAGCTCTCTTTCGCAGAAAAGCAGGGTTCTTTTTGCTGTCTATTCCCTCCCTGAAAGCGTAAAACAAACTAGTCAGGGTGGCTAGTTTGTGGTATAATGAAAGAGACTCAAAAAGAAACAGGAGAAAAATGATGGATTTACTTTTAGCAATTGTATTGATTGTGCTAGCTTTTCTAGGAGGAGCTCTTGGAGGAATGTACTTGGTTCGTAAGCAAATTGAAAAAGAATTCGCTGACAACCCACGTTTGAATGCTGAAGCAGTTCGTACTCTTTTGAGTGCAAATGGTCAAAAACCAAGCGAAGCTAAGGTACAACAAGTTTACCACCAAATCATCCGCCAACAAAAGGCAGCCCTTGCTAACAATAAAAAGAAAAAATAAATAAGGAAAAGTCTGGGATGAAAGTTCCAGACTTCTCACTATGTTGGTTATGGTTTAGGGATGAGACTTTTTCCTTGCATTCTATTGATATTTGATTATGATTAAGAGAGATAGTTGTTGATTAGGCTGTCATTATTCAGTTCATAAGGAACGGTAATCATAATGAACTATCAATCAGAAAAAAGACTAGAAAGAAGACTGTATGGATAATCGACCAATTGGTTTTTTGGATTCGGGTGTCGGGGGCTTGACCGTTGTGCGCGAGCTCATGCGCCAACTTCCCCATGAAGAAATCGTCTATATTGGAGATTCGGCACGGGCGCCTTACGGGCCCCGTCCTGCTGAGCAAATTCGTGAATATACTTGGCAGTTGGTCAACTTTCTTTTGACCAAGGATGTCAAGATGATTGTCATTGCTTGTAATACTGCGACTGCCGTCGTCTGGGAAGAAATCAAGGCTCAACTAGACATTCCCGTCCTAGGTGTGATTTTGCCAGGAGCTTCGGCAGCTATCAAGTCCAGCCAAGGTGGGAAAATCGGAGTGATTGGAACGCCCATGACGGTACAATCAGATATCTACCGTCAGAAAATCCATGATTTGGATCCGGACTTACAGGTGGAGAGTTTGGCCTGTCCCAAGTTTGCTCCCTTGGTTGAGTCTGGCGCCCTGTCAACCAGTGTCACCAAGAAAGTGGTCTATGAAACCCTGCGTCCCTTGGTTGGAAAGGTGGATAGCCTGATTTTGGGCTGTACCCATTATCCACTCCTCAGACCTATTATTCAAAATGTCATGGGGCCCAAGGTTCAGCTCATCGATAGTGGGGCAGAGTGCGTACGGGACATCTCAGTCTTACTTAATTATTTTGAAATCAATCGTGGTCGCGATTCTGGACCACTTCATCACCGTTTTTACACAACAGCCAGTAGCCAAAGTTTTGCACAAATTGGTGAAGAATGGCTGGAAAAAGAGATTCATGTGGAGCATGTAGAATTATGACAAATAAAATTTATGAATATAAGGATGAACAGGACTGGTATGTCGGGTCCTATGGTATTTTTGGTGGCGTCCGGACGTTGACGGATGATGACTTGGATTTTCCTCTATTGGAGTTTGCCCAAAGATTTCGAGATGAGGATCGAGGTTTTCCTGTTTCTGTTACTGTTTTACGCTATGGTTCTCTCTACCGTTTATTGTCTTTTGTGGTAGATATCCTCAACCAAGAAATGGGACGAAATGTGGAAGTCATTCAACGTCAGGGGGGGGTTCTCTTAGTTGAAAATGGGCAACTCCTGCATGTAGCATTGCCTAAAGAAGGTGTTGATGTAGAAGCCTTCTTTGAGACAAACAAGGTCAGAGAAACCTTATTGATTGCGACTCGTAACGAGGGCAAGACCAAGGAATTCCGAGCTATCTTTGACAAGCTAGGCTACGATGTGGAAAATCTTAATGATTATCCAGACTTACCTGAAGTAGCAGAAACAGGCATGACCTTCGAAGAAAATGCTCGTCTCAAGGCAGAAACTATTTCTCAATTAACGGGCAAGATGGTTCTGGCAGATGATTCTGGACTCAAGGTCGATGTCCTTGGTGGCTTGCCAGGTGTCTGGTCAGCTCGTTTCGCAGGTGTGGGAGCAACTGATCGTGAAAACAATGCCAAGCTCTTGCACGAATTGGCCATGGTCTTTGAACTCAAGGACCGCTCGGCTCAATTCCATACAACCCTAGTCGTAGCCAATCCAAACAAGGAAAGCTTGGTTGTTGAAGCAGACTGGCCTGGCTACATTAACTTTGAACCCAAGGGTGAAAATGGCTTTGGCTATGACCCTCTCTTCCTTGTAGGAGAGACAGGCAAGTCCTCAGCTGAATTAACCCTTGAAGAAAAAAATAGTCAATCTCACCGTGCCTTAGCCGTTAAGAAACTTTTGGAGGTATTTCCATCATGGCAAAGCAAACCATCATTGTAATGAGCGATTCCCATGGCGATAGCTTGATTGTGGAAGAAATCCGTGATCGCTATGTGGGCAAAGTTGATGCCGTTTTTCATAACGGCGATTCTGAACTGCGTCCTGATTCTCCCCTTTGGGAAGGCATCCGTGTTGTTAAAGGGAATATGGACTTCTATGCAGGTTACCCAGAACGTTTGGTGACTGAGCTTGGTTCGACCAAGATTATCCAAACCCATGGTCACTTGTTTGACATCAATTTCAACTTTCAAAAGTTGGACTACTGGGCTCAGGAAGAAGAGGCCGATATCTGTCTCTATGGTCACTTGCATGTGCCAAATGCTTGGATGGAAGGAAAGACTCTTTTTCTAAATCCAGGTTCTATCAGTCAACCACGTGGGACCATCAGAGAATGTCTCTATGCTCGTGTGGAGATTGATGACAGTTATTTTAAAGTGGACTTTTTGACACGAGACCATGAGGTGTATCCGGGCTTGTCCAAGGAGTTTAGCCGATGATTGCCAAGGAGTTTGAGACTTTCTTGTTGGGGCAGGAGGAAACTTTTTTGACCCCTGCTGAAAATTTAGCCGTGTTGATTGATACCCACAATGCGGATCATGCGACCCTCTTGCTCAGTCAGATGACCTATACCCGTGTTCCTGTTGTGACAGATGAAAGACAGTTTGTTGGGACGATTGGGCTCAGAGATATTATGGCTTATCAGATGGAGCATGACTTGAGTCAAGAAATTATGGCGGATACGGATATTGTTCATATGACCAAAACGGACGTAGCGGTCGTCTCGCCTGATTTTACTATTACGGAGGTCTTGCACAAGCTGGTAGATGAGTCTTTCTTACCGGTTGTGGATGCAGAGGGTATTTTCCAAGGGATTATTACACGCAAGTCCATCCTCAAGGCCGTTAATGCTCTCTTGCATGACTTTAGTAAGGAATATGAGATTCGATGCAGATGAGAGATAGGATTTCAGCCTTTTTAGAAGAAAAGCAGGGTCTGTCTGCCAATTCCAAGCAGTCCTATAAGTATGATTTGGAGCAATTTTTAGACATTGTAGGCGAGCGGATTTCTGAGACCAGTCTCAAGATTTACCAAGCCCAGCTAGCCAATCTAAAAATCAGCGCCCAGAAGCGAAAGATTTCGGCCTGTAACCAATTTCTCTACTTTCTCTATCAAAAAGGAGAAGTGGATAGCTTTTATCGTTTGGAATTAGCTAAACAAGCTGAAAGGAAGACCGAAAAGCCAGAACTGTTAGACCTAGACTCTTTTTGGCAAGAAAGTGACTATTCAGAGGGTCGCTTGCTAGCGCTCTTAATCCTAGAAATGGGGCTCTTGCCGAGTGAGATTTTAGCTCTAAAGGTTGCGGATATCAATCTGGATTTTCAAGTGTTGCGAATCAAGAAGTCTTCCCAACAGAGGATTGTCAGCATTCCCACAACCTTGCTTTCAGAATTAGAACCCTTGATGGGACAGGCCTATCTCTTTGAAAGGGCAGGGAAAGCCTATTCTCGTCAGTGGGCCTTTCGTCAGTTAGAAGCTTTTGTCAAGGAGAAAGGTTTTCCAGCCTTATCAGCCCAAGCCTTGCGGGAACAGTTCATTCTACGACAAATTGAAAACAAGGTCGATTTGTACGAAATTGCAAAAAAATTAGGATTAAAAACAGTCCTGACCTTAGAAAAATATAGATAATGGATATTAAACTAAAAGATTTTGAAGGGCCCCTGGACTTGCTCTTGCACCTGGTTTCTAAGTACCAGATGGATATCTACGATGTGCCCATTACGGAAGTTATCGAACAGTATCTAGCCTATGTCTCAACCCTGCAGGCCATGCGTCTGGAAGTGACGGGTGAGTACATGGTCATGGCCAGTCAGCTCATGTTGATTAAGAGCCGCAAGCTCTTGCCAAAGGTAGCGGAGGTGACAGATTTGGAAGATGACCTGGAGCAGGACCTTCTCTCTCAAATCGAAGAATACCGCAAGTTCAAGCTCTTGGGTGAACACTTGGAAGCTAAGCACCAAGAACGGGCCCAGCACTATTCCAAAGCGCCGACAGAGTTGATTTACGAAGATGCGGAGCTTGTTCATGACAAGACGACCATTGACCTCTTTTTGGCTTTTTCAAATATCCTAGCCAAGAAAAAAGAGGAGTTTGCACAGAATCACACGACTATCTTGCGGGATGAGTATAAGATTGAGGACATGATGGTTATCGTGAAAGAGTCCTTGACTGGACGAGATCAATTGTGCTTGCAGGATTTGTTTAAGGAAGCCCAGAATCTCCAAGAGGTCATCACCCTCTTTTTGGCAACCCTAGAGTTAATCAAAACCCAGGAGCTGATCCTCATGCAAGAGGAGAGTTTCGGAGATATCTATCTCATGGAAAAGAAGGAAGAAAGTCAAGTGGCCCAAAGCTAGACTTGATAGAGAGGAAAGATGATTACTTTAGCAAAAATAGAAGCGCTCTTGTTTGTAGCGGGTGAAGATGGGATTAGAGTCCGCCAGTTAGCTGAACTCCTCTCTCTGCCACCGACAGGCATCCAACAGAGTTTAGAAAAATTAGCCCAGAAGTATGAAAAGGACCCAGATTCCAGTTTGGCTCTGATTGAGACAAGTGGTGCTTATAGATTGGTGACCAAGCCTCAATTTGCAGAGATTTTGAAGGAATACTCTAAGGCACCTATCAACCAGAGCTTGTCTCGGGCTGCCCTTGAGACCTTGTCCATTATTGCCTACAAACAGCCGATTACGCGGATAGAAATTGATGCCATCCGTGGGGTCAACTCGAGTGGGGCCTTGGCAAAGTTGCAGGCCTTTGACTTGATACGAGAAGACGGGAAAAAAGAAGTGTTGGGTCGCCCCAACCTCTATGTGACTACAGATTATTTCCTAGATTACATGGGGATAAATCATTTGGAAGAATTACCAGTGATTGATGAGCTTGAGATTCAAGCCCAAGAAAGCCAATTATTTGGTGAAAGGATAGAAGAAGATGAGAATCAATAAGTATATTGCCCACGCAGGTGTGGCCAGTAGGAGAAAAGCAGAAGAGCTGATCAAGCAAGGCTTGGTGACGGTCAATGGTCAAGTAGTGCGTGAACTAGCAACGACCATCAAGTCAGGCGACAAGGTCGAAGTGGAAGGTCAACCTATCTACAACGAAGAAAAGGTCTATTATCTGCTTAACAAACCACGTGGTGTGATTTCCAGTGTGACAGATGACAAGGGCCGCAAGACGGTTGTCGATCTCTTGCCCAACGTGAAGGAGCGCATCTACCCTGTAGGTCGTTTGGACTGGGATACATCAGGAGTCTTGATTTTGACCAATGATGGGGACTTTACGGATGAAATGATTCACCCTCGTAATGAGATTGACAAGGTTTATGTCGCGCGTCTTAAAGGTGTGGCCAATAAGGACAATCTCCGTCCCTTGACCCGTGGACTTGAGATTGATGGTAAGAAAACCAAGCCGGCTGTCTATGAGATTCTCAAAGTGGACCCAGTTAAAAACCGCTCTGTGGTGCAGTTGACCATCCATGAAGGGCGTAACCACCAGGTTAAAAAGATGTTTGAAGCTGTCGGTCTCCAAGTGGACAAGTTGTCACGTACCCGTTTTGGACATCTAGACTTGACAGGACTCCGTCCAGGAGAATCTCGTCGTCTTAATAAAAAAGAAATCAGCCAACTACACACCATGGCTGTAACCAAGAAATAATGAAACGAATCTTAATAGCGCCTGTGCGCTTTTACCAACGGTTTATCTCACCAGCCTTTCCACCCTCTTGTCGCTTTGAGCCGACTTGTTCCAACTACATGATTCAGGCTATTGAAAAACATGGCTTCAAGGGTGTTTTGATGGGTTTGGCTCGAATTTTACGTTGCCATCCATGGTCGAAAACAGGTAAGGACCCCGTCCCAGACCATTTTTCCCTTAAACGGAATCAAGAAGAAAAATGAGGCGGGGTAAAAATATTTTAGTAAAATGATAAAAACGCATCCAATCAGGTTTGAGTGAGCTTGATTGGATGCGTTTTATCATGTAAAGATGTTAGTTGATACTCAATGAAAATCAAAGAGCAAACTAGGAAACTAGCCGCAGGCTGTACTTGAGTACGGCAAGGCGACGTTGACGTGGTTTGAATTTGATTTTCGAAGAGTATGAGTTTAAAGTAGCTTATTTCAAGGCTTTTTGTGCATCTTCAATCATGAGTTTGGTTGATTCAAGTCCGCCTCCGCTTAGATACCAGAGGTCTGGTGTTAATTGGATAATCTTACCATTTTTAGCAGCAGGTGTTTCAGCGATAAGGGCATTTTCTAGGACACCGTCGTTGCTAGAGTTGTCCCCACCGATGGCAAGGGTACGGTTGATGACAAAGAGGATGTCAGGATTGATTTCTTTGACACTTTCAAAGCTGACTTCTTGTCCGTGGCGAGAATCTTCAAATTGAGTATCAGTTGGCTTGAATTTCAAGGTTTGGTACAAGAAAGAGAAACGAGATTGGGCACCAAAGGCTGCCATTTTTCCCTCGTTGAGGAGGATGGCAAGGGCTTTTTTGTCAGAACTTTCATTTTTAGTTGCGACTTCTTGAATGCTCTTGTCAAGCTTGGCCAATTCTTCCTTGGCTTTCTGTGTACCTGTTTCGCTGAAGGCGCTTGCTAGGGATTCAATATTAGCCTTGGTAGAAGTCCAGTAGTCATCTTTGCCTGCTTGGAAGAGAACAGTCGGAGCGATTTCGTTGAACTTATCTACGAATTTTTGGGTACGTGGTGAAGCGATAATTAGGTCTGGTTCAAGAGCAGCAAGGGCTTCTAGGTCTGGCTCAACCATAGAACCAACATTTTTAACTTTTCCAGCTAGATCTTTTAGATAAGTCGGAACAGTTTTTGTAGGCATTCCGACGATATTCTTTTCAAAACCTAAAGCGCGAATAGTATCCGCAGCACCGAGGTCAAAGGTCACAATCTTTTCAGGGACTTTTGAAAGTGTGACTACACCTAGTGAACTTTTAATGGTTACCTCTGTTGGAGCAGAGCTACTTGACTCCGTCTTACTAGTGCTTGAGTTTGTACTACATGCACCAAGTAGGAGCAAGAAGCTGGCCGCTAGGGCAGTGAGATAAAGTTTAAGGGATGTTTTCATAATTTCTCCTTTTTAAAATGTGATAACGATTTAGGGAGTCTCTAGGTTTTATTGACTAAGAGACTGAAGGTTCTCTAACTTGAACTTCTATGTTATTAGCTATAGATACAGATCTTTTTGCCATTGATGTCAGCCAGCGTGATGGGAATCTCATAAAGTTGACTGAGCAGGTCAGCCTGCATGATTTGATCTGTTCTTCCCTTGCTAAAGACTTGACCGTCTTTGAAGGCGACAATTTCATCTGCATACTGACTGGCCATGTTGATATCGTGAAGGACGATGATAATGGTTTTCCCTAGTTCTTCCACCAGTCTCCGAAGAATCTGCATCATGCTAACGCTTTGTTTGATGTCGAGATTGTTGAGTGGTTCGTCCAGCAAGATAAAGTCTGTATCCTGGGCCAGTACCATAGCGATAAAGACTCGCTGGAGTTGTCCCCCAGACAGGCTGTCGATGTAGCGGTCTTTTAAGTTGGTTAGTTCCAGATAGTCCAGAGTTTCTCGGATTTTTTCCCAATCTTCTGGTCTCAGTCGACCTCGGCTGTAGGGAAAACGTCCAAAACTGACCAGTTCTTCCACCGTCAATTTGGCTTGGTAATTGATTTTCTGCTTTAGGATAGTCAGTTCTTGAGCCAGTTCTTGCGAATTCCAACTCTCGATTTCACGGCCTTTGATACTGAGAATTCCCTGATCTTTCTTGGTCAGTCTGCTCATGATGGAGAGGAGAGTCGATTTTCCAGCACCATTTGGACCAATAAAGGCTGTCAGTTTCTGAGGACTGACTTCAAGTGAAATGTCTTGCAAAATATCCTGTTTTTGAATGGATTTGTCAATGTTTTCCAGTTTCACTGACGCGCCCTCCTGTATAGTAAGATAAAGAATAAGAGACCACCTACGCTCTCGATGATCATGCTGATGCGAATTTCCAGCGCAAAGACTCGTTCAATCAGGGCTTGTCCCAAGGTCAAACTAATAAATCCAACCAGAATGGCTACGATAAAGAGTAACTTGTGCCGATAGTCTTTGACAATCAGGTAGGTGAGGTTAGCCAACATAAAGCCGAAGAAGGCCATAGGCCCTACCAAGGCAGTGGCCGTTGAAGTTAAAAGCACGATGCCCCAGAGGAGTTCTCTCTGTTCTTTTTCAACATCGAGTCCCAATATCTGAGCCGTTTCTCTTTGTAGGTGCAAGACATCCAGAATGACTGCTTTCCGAAAGAAAAAGATGGTCAAAGCAAGGATAATCAGAGAGCCGATGGCTAGGATGGAAGTATTGAGATGCTGAAAGGAAGCAAAGAGACTGTTCTGCAGTTTATCGTATTCGTTTGGATCCATCAGGACTTGGAGGAAGGTACTGATATTTCGAAAGAGACTTCCGAGGGCTAGACAGATCAGCAGGATGAAGACCAGATTTTGTTTCATCAGTGTCTTCAAATAGCCTTGCAAGGCGAGAAAGAAGAGGGATTGGAGCAGAAGCAAGACTAGGAATTCTAAGATAGGAGACTTCCCAAGCTGTAGAAATTTGTTTTCAAAAACCAGTAGCAGGGTTTGTAGTAGGACGTAGAAGGATTCGATTCCCAAAATACTAGGTGTTAGGAAGCGATTTTCCGTTAGGGTTTGAAAACTAATGGTCGAAATCCCTGTTGCGATAGCCACCAAGAGATAAACAACTATCTTTTGTGAACGCAACTTCCAAGCAAAGGCAGACAGATGGGTGATGGGCCAAAAGTAGAGAAGACAAGCTCCGATGGCCAGAATAATGAGAAGCCAGAAGAGTTTGGTATGTTTGCTTTTAGACTGCATCTTTTCGTCCCCCTCTCCATAGAAGTAGGATAAAAACGAGGCTACCTATGATTCCTAGCAAGAGGCTGACAGACAGCTCATAGGGTCGAATCAAGACTCGAGAGAGGATGTCGCAGGCCAGAACCAGATTGGCACCGACCAGTACGACCATGAGTTTGGTTTGACTCAGATTATCTCCATAGCGCTTGCGAACCAGATTGGGAACGATGACCCCGAGAAAAGGCAAGCCACCCACGGTAATCATGGTGACGCTTGTCGTTAGCGCAACCAGAAAGAGGGCCAGTTTTTCAAGTAGAGAGTAGGAAATCCCCAAACTTTCGCTAGTTTCTTTTCCTAGATTCATGATGGTAAAGGTTTGGGATAATTTCCAAACGGCTATCAGGATAATGAGCCCTGAGAAAAGCCATTCATACTGATGAGTCTGAATCATGGAGAAGGAGCCCTGGGTCCAAGCGGTCATACTCTGAACCAGATTGAAACGATAGGCGATAACTTCTGTCACAGAGCCGAGAATCCCGCTATAGATGATCCCAATCAAGGGTAGCATCCACCTTTCCTTTACAGTAAAAATGGTCATAAAGGCTAGGAAGAAGAGAGTAAGTACGATGGATGAAACAAAAGCAAAGAGCATCTTTTGAGTCAGACTAGCCGACGGAAAGACAAAGAGGCTCAATACCATTCCTAGTTTAGCGGCTTCAGTGGTTCCAACTGTACTCGGAGCAGCAAACTGATTTTGAGTGATAGTCTGCATGAGGAGTCCTGCCATACTCATACTAGAGGCAGTAAGGAGAATGCTAATGGTTCTTGGAAGACGGGACTCTTGAAAGAGAAGCCAAGTTTCATGATCCAGTGCAAAGAGTTTTCCCCATGAAAAATCACTGGTCCCAATGCTAATAGATAGAAAGACCAGGAGTAGAAGTAAGCCAATTAAATAATGAGAAAGTTTCATACCCCATCCTTTCATGTTGATTTGGTACCGAAAGATACCTGCGGATATTACTGTAACACGATTTCTTTAATCTGTCAATAAATTTTCTGACAATTTAATGTGAAAAGAAAGAAAAATTCCTGAAAGAACATCTGTCTCTCTTTTTTATAGGAAAACTGAGTAAAAAACTATCAACCTTCCTGCTATCCTTCTCCTATAAAAAGTGGTAAAATGGATGAAAGAAAGAAGGAACTGAAATGACAACATTATTTTCAAAAATCAAAGAAGTAACAGAACTTGCTGCGATCTCAGGTCATGAAGCGCCTGTCCGTGCTTATCTTCGTGAAAAGTTGACACCGCACGTGGATGAAGTGGTGACAGATGGCTTGGGTGGTATTTTCGGGATTAAACATTCAGAAGTTACGGATGCACCGCGCGTCTTGGTCGCTTCTCACATGGATGAAGTTGGTTTTATGGTCAGCGAAATAAAGCCAGATGGTACCTTCCGTGTCGTTGAAATCGGTGGTTGGAACCCCATGGTAGTCAGCAGCCAACGTTTCAAACTCCTGACTCGTGACGGTCGTGAAATTCCTGTGATTTCGGGTTCTGTCCCTCCACATTTGACTCGTGGAAAGGGTGGACCAACCATGCCTGCTATTGCAGATATCGTCTTTGATGGCGGTTTTACGGATAAGGCTGAGGCAGAAAGCTTTGGCATCCGTCCTGGCGACACCATCGTACCAGATAGTTCTGCAATCTTGACAGCCAATGAAAAAAATATCATCTCAAAAGCTTGGGATAACCGCTACGGTGTTCTTATGGTTAGCGAGTTGGCGGAAGCTCTGTCAGGTCAAAAACTGGGAAATGAACTCTATCTTGGCTCTAATGTCCAAGAAGAGGTTGGTCTTCGTGGTGCTCATACATCTACAACTAAGTTTGACCCAGAAGTTTTCCTAGCAGTTGACTGCTCACCTGCTGGTGATGTTTATGGCGGTCAAGGCAAGATTGGAGATGGAACCTTGATTCGTTTCTACGATCCAGGTCACTTGCTTCTCCCAGGAATGAAAGATTTCCTTTTGACAACTGCTGAAGAAGCTGGAATCAAGTACCAATACTACTGTGGTAAAGGCGGAACAGACGCTGGCGCAGCTCATTTGAAAAATGGTGGTGTCCCATCTACAACAATCGGTGTTTGCGCTCGTTATATCCATTCTCACCAAACCCTCTACGCTATGGATGACTTCTTAGAAGCTCAAGCTTTCTTGCAAGCCTTGGTGAAGAAATTGGATCGTTCAACGGTTGATTTGATTAAAAATTATTAAACTTAAGGAGGTGGTAGGGATGGTAGAACCAAACCTAGAAAGCCTTGTAACAGATCTTTACAATCATGCTCGACATGATTTGAGTGAAGATTTAGTTGCTGCTCTCCTAGAGACTGCTAAAAAACTGCCTACTACAAATGAGCAATTGCTGGCAGTTCGTCTCTCAGGACTGGTCAATCGTGAATTGCTCAAGAATCCCAGACATCCGGCACCTGAGTTGCTCAACTTGGCCCGCTTTATCAAAAGAGAAGAAGCTAAGTACAGAGGAACCGCAGCTTCTGCGCTTATGTATGGGGAGATTTTTAAAATGCTTTGATTCCATTGTGGATCAAAGCATTTTTTATAAGACCTATCTCGTGAGCGCTCAGATAGTAGTAACAAGGAATCATGAGAAGTTAGCCGAGACCATAGTAGTGAAGAAACTTCTGTAATGGAAGTGGAGAGAAGTGAGGAATCGTCAAACGGTAGGGGATAGGCTGTTTGAAGAGTGCTATGAGAAAGATAGGGTAAGGTAAAATTAAATACGAACAAATTGATTGGGAAATTCAAATCGCTTTCTATCAATGTTTTAGAAGATACAGTGCCCTAGTCCAACTTCAATATACTATAAAAGAACAGATGGAAGCAATTAAGATTGACTTCTATCTTTAAAATAAATGGTCTGATAGGAAAAACGTATCCCCTAATAAAATATAGGACAGTACGGATGGAAGACTTTTGTAGACTGGAGGACGAGGGAGTTTAGAAACTCTCGTTAAAAGTTAGTTGAGCCGGAGTATGGTGGTGTGAATCATTAACAAAAATTATTTCTATATCGAAATAGTTGACAGTTGGAAGGACAAGTGTTACAATTATTTTATTCGTTTCGATATCGAAATAAATTGGAGGTGTTATGAAAAATAGTCATTTGCTAGCCCATCATATTCGTTTGTTGAATGGACGGATTTTTCAGAAGTTACTGAGTCAAGATCCTGAGGCTCTTTATAGGGGTGAACAGGGCAAGATTTTAGCGGTTTTATGGAATAGTGAAACTGGCTGCGCAACTGCGACAGATATCGCGCTTGCGACTGGGCTTGCGAATAATACGCTGACGACTATGATAAAAAAGCTAGAGGAACAAAAGCTTGTAATTGTTAGTCCGTGTGGAAAAGACAAGCGTAAGAAGTATTTAGTTTTAACGGAGTTAGGCAAGTCCCAGAAAGAAGTGGGACATCGTGTCAGTCAGAAATTGGATACGATTTTTTACAAAGGATTTTCAGAGGAAGAAATTCGGCAATTTGAAGCCTTTCAAGAAAGAATTTTGGCAAATCTGAAAGTGAAGGCAAAAGAGGATTAAAATATGTCACAACAAGTGAAAAATGCTCACAACCTATACATCCATGCCATTCAAGACGGACGAGTTGCTGAGGCTCAAGCCCAGTCTGTAGGGGATACCTATATCCAACATTCGACAGGTGTTCCTGACGGGAAAGAAGGATTTGCAGCCTTCTTTGCAGATTTCTTTGAGCGTCATCCAGAGCGTCAGATTAAGATTGTCCGCACCATTGAGGATGGCAATCTGGTCTTTGTTCATGTTCATCAATATCTGAATGGTGGAGAAGCTCAATGGGTGACGACGGATACTTTCCGTGCGGATGAGAATGGTCGTATTGTTGAGCATTGGGATGTCATTGACTACTATCGAACACCTGAAAATGACCAACTAGATCAAATTTTTGGAGATTTTGAAATCAAGGATTTGGATAAGAAAGCAGAAAATAAAAAGCTGGTTCGCCGTTTCTTGACAGAAATTTTCCAAAATGGGGAGCTAGAGCAGTGGAGTGATTATGTGGCAGACGATTTGATTCAGCATAATCATGAAATTGGACAAGGAAGTGCTGCGTATAAAAACTATGTGGCTGAACATGGTGTCACTTTCGACTTTGTTTTCCAACTCTTAGGACAAGGAAACTATGTGGTTAGCTATGGTCAGACTCAGATTGACGGAGTTGCCTATGCCCAGTACGATATCTTCCGTTTAGAGAACGGGAAAATTGTGGAGCATTGGGACAATAAGGAAGTCATGCCTAAGGTAGAAGACTTGACCAATCGAGGGAAGTTTTAAATGAGGATACAGAATGATTGAATACAAAAATGTAGCTTTACGTTACACAGAAAAAGATGTTTTGAGAGATGTCAATTTACGGATTGAGAATGGGGAATTTATGGTTTTAGTTGGACCTTCTGGATCCGGTAAGACGACCATGATTAAGATGATTAACCGTCTCTTGGAACCGACTGATGGAAATATTTATATGGATGGCAAGCGCATCAAAGACTATGACGAGCGGGAGCTTCGTCTGTCTACTGGTTATGTTTTACAGGCCATTGCTCTCTTTCCCAATCTAACGGTTGCGGAAAATATTGCCTTGATTCCTGAGATGAAGGGCTGGACTAAGGAAGAAATTGCTCAGAAAACTGAAGAGCTTTTGGCTAAGGTTGGTTTACCAGTAGCCGAGTATGGGCATCGACTTCCGAGTGAATTATCTGGTGGAGAACAGCAACGGGTCGGTATTGTCCGAGCCATGATTGGTCAGCCTAAGATTCTCCTCATGGATGAACCTTTTTCAGCCTTGGATGCTATTTCGAGAAAACAGTTGCAGGTTCTGACAAAAGAATTGCATAAAGAATTTGGGATGACAACGATTTTTGTGACCCATGATACGGATGAAGCTTTGAAATTGGCGGACCGTATTGCTGTCTTGCAGGATGGAGAAATTCGCCAGGTAGCGAATCCCGAGACCATTTTAAAAGCGCCTGCCACAGACTTTGTAGCAGACTTGTTTGGAGGTGGTGTTCATGACTAATTTAATTGCAACTTTTGAGGATCGTTTTAGTGATTGGTTGACAGCTCTATCTCAACATTTGCAGTTGTCACTTTTGACCCTGTTACTAGCTATTTTTATCTCAATTCCCTTGGCTGTTTCTCTTCGCTATCATGAGAAGTTGGCCGACTGGGTCTTGCAGATTGCAGGGATTTTCCAGACCATCCCGTCTCTGGCCTTGTTGGGACTCTTCATTCCCTTGATGGGAATTGGAACTTTGCCTGCATTGACAGCTCTAGTGATTTATGCGATTTTTCCGATTTTGCAAAATACAATCACTGGGCTAAAGGGAATTGATCCGAGTCTGCAAGAGGCTGGGATTGCCTTTGGGATGACTAGGTGGGAGCGACTCAAGAAGTTTGAAATTCCGCTTGCTATGCCCGTTATCATGTCTGGGATTCGGACAGCAGCGGTCTTGGTTATCGGTACGGCAACCTTGGCAGCCTTGATTGGGGCGGGAGGACTGGGTTCCTTTATCCTTTTGGGAATTGACCGTAATAATGCCAGTCTGATTTTGATTGGGGCACTTTCTTCTGCAGTGCTTGCCATTGCCTTTAACTTCCTACTAAAAGTGATGGAAAAAGCAAAATTACGGACGATTTTCTCAGGTTTTGCCTTGGTGACCATATTGCTCGGTCTGTCTTATAGCCCAGCCCTCTTAGCTCAAAAAGAGAAAGAAAACTTGGTGATTGCTGGAAAATTGGGACCGGAACCAGAAATTTTGGCCAATATGTATAAGTTACTGATTGAAGAAAATACCAGCATGACTGCGACTGTTAAACCGAATTTTGGGAAAACAAGTTTCCTCTATGAAGCTTTGAAAAAAGGCGATATTGACATCTATCCTGAATTTACCGGTACGGTGACTGAAAGTTTACTTCAGCCATCACCGAAAGTGAGTCATGAGCCAGAGCAGGTTTATCAGGTGGCGCGTGATGGCATTGCCAAACAGGATCATCTAGCCTATCTCAAACCCATGTCTTATCAAAATACCTATGCTGTGGCTGTTCCGAAAAAGATTGCTCAAGAATATGGCTTGAAGACCATTTCGGACTTGAAAAAAGTGGAAGGGCAGTTGAAGGCAGGCTTTACACTTGAGTTTAATGACCGTGAAGATGGAAATAAGGGCTTGCAGTCAATGTATGGTCTCAATCTCAATGTGGCGACCATGGAACCAGCCCTTCGCTATCAGGCAATTCAGTCAGGTGATATTCAAATCACAGATGCCTATTCGACAGATCCAGAGTTGGCGCGTTATGATTTACAGGTCTTGGAAGATGACAAGCAACTTTTCCCACCTTATCAAGGGGCACCACTGATGAAAGAAGCTCTTCTCAAGAAACATCCTGAGTTGGAAACAGTTCTCAATAAATTGGCTGGCAAAATTACTGAAAGCCAGATGAGCCAGCTCAACTACCAAGTCGGTGTTGAAGGCAAGTCAGCAGAACAAGTAGCTAAAGAGTTTCTCCAAGAACAAGGTTTGTTGAAGAAATGATGTGGCAGAGACTTTAAGCAAACTGAACTCAACTTTCTTAAACGACTAGATAAAAGAACGCTCAGACAATGTCGTCTGGGCTTTTTTGATGTGAGAATTACTGAATGTCACTTAAAAGGGAAAGAAAGAGAAAATTTTCAGGATTTTGTAAACTTTACTGTAAAGACACTTGGCTATTCACAAAATAGGTGTATAATGTGTTGTGAACCATTTAAAATATAAGGATTTTCAGCTCATGTCGACTAAGGCTGGAAATCTTGTGTATAGACAGTTCATTATCTAATAGAGCGTTGCGTCCGAAAGTCTATCCAGACACGGCTCTTTAAAAACAAAAGGAGAAATGATGCATACTTATTTGCAAAAGAAAATTGAAAATATCAAAACAACTCTAGGTGAAATGTCAGGTGGTTACCGCCGTATGGTTGCGGCTATGGCTGATTTAGGATTTTCAGGAACTATGAAGGCTATCTGGGATGACCTCTTTGCCCATCGTAGTTTTGCCCAGTGGTTGTATTTGCTGGTTTTAGGAAGTTTTCCTCTCTGGCTAGAGTTGATTTACGAACACCGTATTGTTGACTGGATTGGGATGATTTGTAGTCTGACAGGGATTATCTGTGTTATCTTTGTATCGGAAGGTCGAGCAAGTAATTATCTTTTTGGCTTGATTAACTCTGCTATTTACCTTATTTTGGCCCTACAGAAAGGCTTTTATGGTGAGGTACTGACGACACTTTACTTCACAGTCATGCAGCCAATTGGACTTCTAGTGTGGATCTACCAAGCACAGTTCAAGAAAGAAAAGCAGGAGTTTGTTGCACGTAAATTGGACGGCAAGGGTTGGACAAAGTATCTTTCCATTAGTGTTCTTTGGTGGTTGGCCTTTGGTTTTATTTATCAGTCTATTGGTGCTAATCGTCCTTATCGCGATTCCATCACTGATGCGACCAATGGGGTAGGGCAAATCCTCATGACAGCTGTTTACCGTGAGCAATGGATATTCTGGGCAGCTACCAATGTCTTTTCAATCTATCTCTGGTGGGGAGAAAGCCTGCAAATTCAAGGGAAATACCTAATTTATCTCATTAACAGTCTAGTTGGTTGGTATCAATGGAGCAAGGCAGCAAAGCAGAATACTGATTTACCTAACTAGGAAAAGATGTTTTAAGTTTTGGGATAAAACAGATAGAGTTGATAATCAAGGATTGGATATGATGAAAAAGAGGAGCAGTAGTTCCTCTTTTATTGTCGAAAAGATAAAAACTCAGTAGCCTGGGCATAAGGCAACTGAGCTCTAGTCTGTATTTAGTCTTTAGAAATGAGAAGGTCTAGATAAAACTGGACAACTTCCTGATTTGTGAAGTCTTGCCCTTTTTTGAGCCACCAGGTCAAGGTTTCGATAAAGTTGGTCACGACCAAGTGTTGGAGATAAGAAACAGGCAGACTTGGGTGAGATTCTTTCAACTCATCAGCCAACATGGGATAGACATGGTGCTCCAGTTCTTTATGAAGTTGGCGAAGGAAATAGTCATTTTTGGAGAATAGCAGACTGGTGATATGGTCTTGGTTTTTCTGAAAATGAAGAAAGAGATGGGCGAGATAAACCTTAGTTGAAATGGATTTTTCTCTTTCAAAGAGGTGATGGAAGAGGTAGCGGCAGAGCTCGTCCAGAAGCAGCTCCTTACTCTCATAGTGACAGTAAAAGGTGGAGCGTCCCACATCTGCAAGATCAATGATATCCTGAACAGTAGTGGTCTCGTAGCCCTTAGCATTCAAAAGTTGTAGAAAAGCTTGATAGATGGCTTTTTTTGTTTTACTGATACGGCGGTCAATGTTAGTCATATGGACACTTGGGGCAAATTGTTCAGAACTGAATAAAGCTGACCTTTTGCTTCTATCCTTTCTTTGAGTTTTAGTGGATAATGATAATGAACAAGATGTTCATAAATCTATTATAACAAAGGAATGAGAAATATGAAGGCAAAATATACTGTTTGGCTAGCTTTTTTCTTAAATTTGACTTATGCCATTGTCGAGTTTATCGCTGGTGGAGTGTTTGGGTCCAGTGCAGTTCTTGCTGACTCGGTGCATGACTTGGGAGATGCGATTGCTATTGGGATCTCAGCCTTTTTGGAAAGTATCTCCAATCGTGAAGAAGACAGCCACTATACCTTGGGCTACAAGCGTTTTAGCCTTTTAGGGGCCATGGTAACGGCTGTGATTCTTATGACAGGGTCCGTTTTGGTCATTTTGGAAAATATAGCGAAAATCTTTCATCCACAACCGGTCAATGATGAGGGGATTCTCTGGTTAGGAATTATTGCGATTACTATCAATGTGCTAGCGAGTCTCGTCATTCGCAAAGGACAAACCAAGAACGAATCCATTCTCAGCCTGCACTTTCTGGAAGATACCTTGGGTTGGGTGACTGTCATCCTGATGGCCATTGTTCTTCGATTTACCGATTGGTATATCTTGGATCCGCTCTTGTCTCTTGTTATTTCCTTCTTTATTCTGTCAAAAGCCCTTCCACGTTTTTGGAGCACGCTCAAGATATTCCTCGATGCAGTGCCAGAAGGAGTAGATATCCAGAAGATCAAGACGGATTTAGCAGAATTGGACCATGTCGCTAGTATCAATCAGCTTAATCTCTGGACTATGGATGGTTTGGAAAAAAATGCCATTGTCCATGTTTGTTTAAAAGAGATGGAGCATATGGAAACTTGTAAAGAATCTATTCGAATTTTCCTCAAAAATTGTGGCTTTCAAAATATTACCATTGAAGTTGATGCAGACCTAGAAAGTCACCAAGCACATAAGCGAAAGGTGTGAGTTGGAGCAGAATCATAGAGATTATTAGAGAAACAGCCTTGCTAGAGGTCGTTTTGTAATCCTAATCATTCCTTGTACTCTCTCTCAATGTCAGTCTGGTTCCCAGCATAGTAAGGCTAGGGATTTTGCGACCGTGGAGTACTTCCTTATTAAGAATATCCATGCCTGCTCTGCCCATTTCTTCGGTATAGACGGTGATGCTGGAGAGGGGAGGATAGACTTGCTTGGTCAGGCTAGTATCGTTAAAGGAAATGAGGCTGACGCGGTCTGGCAGGCTGATTCCAGCTTCTTGGAGGGCACGGAGGGCACCGATAGCCAAACTATCGCTGGCTGCGAAAAAGGCTGGTGGGAGTTGGTCTCCTAAACTCTGAATGGCCTCCTTCATCAAGTCATAGCCAGACTGGGCAGTAAAGCTTCCTTGAAAGACTAGTTCATCATGATAGATTCCCTTTGCTTGACTGTAGTTTCTGAAATTTTCCAGCCGCTTATCCTCAATGATTTCTTCTTGGTCGGTTGTTTCCTCAAGCCCTGTTAGAATCCCGATACGGTTCATTCCTTGGCTGAGGAAATAATCGATAACCTGTTTCATGGCAGTGTAAAAGTCCGTGATAATGCAGGTGTGTCCTAGTGAGAGGGTATCGCTGTCTAGAAAGACAAGAGGCTTTTGGTATTCTTCAAAGGCAGAAATCTGAGCTCGGCTAAACTTTCCGATGCAGAGAATCCCAATCACCTCCTCGCTTAGGGTAAAAGGATGGTCATTAAAATAGCGCAAGATATCATAGTCCAACTCTTGGGCTCTTTTTTCTATGCCTAGGCGAATCTGGTAGTAGTAGAGATCGTCCAGCTCTCCTTGTTCGCTGACCCATTGGATAATGGCAATCTTTTGCTTGGGTTTGTGGGACTCGCCTGTCTTGAGGTGCTTGGTGTAGTCCAGCTCTTCAGCAACGGTTAAAATACGGTGTCGGGTTTCTTCTGTAACAGATAGACTCTGGTCGCGATAGAGACAGAAGCTAGTTGTGCAATGTCTTTTAAGGTAGCCATAAATCCTCCTTCTTTAAGGTTAGTATATCATATTTTTCTGCTTTTTACTGATAATTTAGTAAAATTTTAGTAAAAAGGATTGACCTTGGGAAATCCCTTGGATACAATAGAAGAAAACGATTACACGTTAAGGTGACTTAACGGACAGTCAAAGGAGAATTCATATGTCACAACATCTTACTGCAGAAGCACTTCGTAAAGACTTTCTTGCTGTTTTTGGTCAAGAAGCAGATCAAACCTTCTTTTCACCAGGTCGTATCAACTTGATTGGTGAGCACACAGACTATAATGGTGGACATGTATTTCCAGCAGCCATTTCCTTAGGAACTTATGGGGCTGCTCGCAAACGTGATGACCAAGTCTTGCGTTTCTACTCAGCTAACTTTGAGGACAAGGGTATTATCGAAGTGCCTCTCGCCGACCTCAAGTTTGAAAAAGAGCATAACTGGACCAACTATCCAAAAGGGGTTCTTCATTTCTTGCAAGAAGCTGGGCACGTGATTGATAAAGGTTTTGATTTTTATGTTTATGGGAATATCCCAAATGGTGCTGGTTTGTCTTCTTCAGCATCCTTGGAACTTTTGACAGGAGTAGTGGCTGAGCATCTCTTTGACTTAAAATTAGACCGTTTGGATTTGGTTAAAATCGGAAAACAAACAGAAAACAACTTTATCGGAGTCAACTCTGGTATCATGGACCAATTTGCTATCGGTATGGGAGCTGACCAACGTGCTATTTACCTTGATACCAACACCTTAGAGTATGATTTGGTACCACTTGATTTGAAGGACAATGTCGTTGTTATTATGAACACCAATAAACGTCGTGAATTGGCGGATTCTAAATATAATGAACGCCGTGCTGAGTGTGAAAAAGCAGTGGAAGAGTTGCAAGTTGCTTTAGATATTCAGACCTTGGGTGAATTGGATGAGTGGGCCTTTGACCAATATAGCTACTTGATTAAAGATGAAAATCGTTTGAAACGTGCTCGCCATGCTGTGCTTGAAAACCAACGTACCCTCAAAGCTCAAGCAGCCCTTCAAGCAGGAGATTTGGAAACATTTGGTCGCTTGATGAATGCGTCACACGTTTCCTTAGAGCATGACTATGAAGTAACTGGCTTGGAATTGGATACCCTTGTTCACACAGCTTGGGCACAAGAAGGCGTTCTCGGTGCTCGTATGACAGGGGCAGGTTTTGGCGGATGTGCCATTGCTTTGGTGCAAAAAGATGCTGTTGATGCCTTTAAAGAAGCTGTAGGCAAGCATTACGAAGAAGTAGTTGGATACGCTCCAAACTTCTATATCGCTGAAGTTGCAGGTGGCACTCGCGTCCTTGACTAGTCAAAAGGAGGCTCTATAGTGACCTTAGTAGATAAATTTGTAACACATATCATTTCTGAAAATTCATTTGAGGAAATGGATCGAATCTACCTGACCAATCGTGTCTTGGCACGAGTGGGAAATGGTGTTTTGGAAGTTGAGACCAATCTGGATAAATTGATTGACCTCAAGGACCAGCTAGTTGAGGAAGCCGTTCGATTAGAAACGATTGAGGATAGTCAGACTGCGCGTGAAATCCTTGGTGCTGAACTGATGGACTTGGTGACTCCTTGTCCGAGTCAGGTCAATCGTGACTTTTGGGCAACCTATGCCCAGTCACCAGAGCAAGCGATAGCGGATTTCTACCAACTCAGTCAGAAGAATGACTACATCAAACTCAAGGCCATTGCTAAGAACATTGCTTACCGTGTTCCATCTGATTACGGTGAACTTGAAATTACCATCAATCTCTCTAAGCCTGAAAAGGATCCAAAGGAGATTGCGGCAGCTAAGTTGGTGCAAGCTAGCAATTATCCTCAGTGTCAGCTTTGTCTAGAGAATGAAGGCTACCATGGTCGGGTCAACCACCCAGCCCGTAGCAATCACCGAATTATCCGCTTTGAAATGGCGGGTCAGGAGTGGGGCTTCCAGTATTCGCCCTATGCTTACTTTAATGAGCACTGTATTTTTTTAGATGGCCAGCATCGTCCCATGGCCATTAGTCGTCAGAGTTTTGAACGTCTGTTGGCTATCGTAGAGCAGTTTCCAGGATATTTTGCTGGATCTAATGCCGACTTGCCGATTGTGGGGGGCTCTATTCTGACTCATGACCACTATCAGGGAGGTCGTCACGTATTTCCTATGGAATTAGCTCTCTTGCAAAAGACCTTCCGATTTGCTGGTTTTGAGCAGGTTAAGGCTGGGATTGTCAAGTGGCCAATGTCAGTGTTGCGTTTGACTTCGGATTCCAAAGAAGATTTGATCAACTTGGCTGATAAGATTTTGCGAGAATGGCGGCAATATTCAGATCCTGCAGTGCAGATTTTGGCAGAGACAGATGGGACACCGCATCACACCATCACACCTATAGCGCGTAAGCGTGATGGACAGTTTGAGTTGGACTTAGTCTTGAGAGACAATCAGACTTCTGCAGAACATCCTGACGGGATCTATCATCCTCACAAGGATGTCCAACATATCAAGAAGGAAAATATCGGCTTGATTGAGGTCATGGGCTTGGCCATCTTGCCACCACGTCTAAAAGAAGAAGTAGAGCAAGTCGCTAGCTATCTTGTAGGAGAAGCTGATACAGTTGCCGATTATCATCAGGAATGGGCAGACCAACTTAGAGGCTAATATCCAGACATAACAGATAAAGAAAAAGCCCTTGAAATCGTCAAGGACTCTGTGGGTACTATCTTTGCGCGTGTACTTGAGGATGCAGGAGTCTACAAGCAGACGGAACAAGGGCAGACAGCCTTTATGCGCTTTGTGGAGCAGGTCGGAATTTTGCCAGACTAGGTGCTTTCTCCTTGCACAGTCCTATAAAAAGTAGTATCATAGTGTCGTTTGAAATATCAGGAGGAAACGATGAAAGACTTTCATTTTGACGCTATATCTGCCTTTGAAAATTACGAAATTGAACAAATGAGAGATGGTCACGTTGTGGTGACGACGAAAGTAGTGGACTCGTCGCTCAACTACTATGGCAATGCCCATGGTGGCTATCTATTCACACTATGTGACCAAATCAGTGGTTTGGTGGTTATCTCGCTGGGGCTTGATGGGGTGACACTCCAATCTTCTATCAACTACCTCAAAGCAGGAAAACTCGACGATGTATTGACCATTAAAGGAGAATGTGTCCATCAAGGTCGCACAACCTGTGTAGTGGATGTCGATATTACCAATCAAGAAGGCAGAAATGTCTGCAAAGCAACCTTCACCATGTTTGTCACAGGCCAACGGTCAGAAGATAGACAGGTAAGGATATAAAGAGTAATTTAATAGAGTGAGGTGAATTTTGGAATTTATAAAATTTGCCTTACTCATTTTTTGATATTGATATGATTTAATTCTAAAATAGAAAATTTAGTAATGTGGTAGAAAATACAAGAGTTGTGTTTTAATTTCTATGGTATAATTAAAAGCATGAAGATAAAAGAAATAAAGGAAGTTACTTTACAACCGTTCACGAAATGGACAGGTGGTAAAAGACAATTATTGCCTGTTATTAGAGAATTAATGCCTAAAACCTATAACAGGTATTTTGAACCTTTTGTTGGAGGTGGAGCTTTATTTTTTGATTTAGCTCCTAAAGATGCAGTCATTAACGATTTTAACGCTGAACTAATAAATTGCTATCAACAAATTAAGGACAATCCTCAAGAATTGATTGAAATTTTGAAAGTTCATCAGGAATATAATTCAAAAGAATATTATTTAGATTTACGTTCTGCTGATCGTGATGAAAGAATAGATATGATGTCTGAAGTACAAAGGGCAGCACGTATACTCTATATGTTGAGAGTAGACTTTAATGGTTTATATCGTGTGAATTCTAAGAATCAGTTTAATGTACCTTATGGTCGTTATAAAAATCCTAAAATTGTTGATGAGAATTTGGTATCTGCTATTTCAACTTATCTGAATAATAATCAAATAGAAATTAAAAAAGGAGATTTTGAAAAGGCTGTTTTGGATGTTCAACCAGGGGATTTTGTATATTTTGATCCCCCGTATATTCCATTGTCAGAGACAAGTGCCTTTACTTCCTACACTCATGAGGGGTTTTCATATGATGATCAAGTAAGATTAAGAGATACCTTTAAGAAATTGAGTGATGCAGGGGCTTATGTTATGTTGTCAAACTCCTCTAGTTTTTTGGTAGAGGAGTTGTATCGAGATTTTAATATCCATTATGTTGAAGCTACCCGAACTAATGGAGCAAAATCTTCGAGTCGAGGAAAAATTTCTGAAATTATAGTCACAAATTATGAAAAATAACGAATATAAGTATGGAGGTGTTTTAATGACAAAACCATACTATAATAAAGATAAAATGATTCTTGTTCATGCAGATACGTTTAAGTTATTATCGAAAATGAAACCAGAAAGCATGGACATGATCTTTGCTGATCCTCCATATTTTTTGAGTAACGGTGGTATATCAAATTCTGGGGGACAGGTTGTATCTGTAGATAAAGGTGACTGGGATAAGATTTCTTCCTTTGAGGAAAAGCACGAATTCAATCGTAAATGGATTCGTTTAGCAAAAGAAGTTTTGAAGCCTAATGGGACTATTTGGATTTCAGGGAGTTTGCACAACATATACTCAGTTGGAATGGCATTAGAGCAAGAAGGTTTTAAAATTCTAAATAACATTACTTGGCAGAAAACAAACCCTGCCCCCAATTTATCTTGTCGTTATTTTACCCATTCTACAGAAACCATTTTATGGGCCAGAAAAAATGATAAAAAAGCTCGTCATTACTACAATTATGATTTGATGAAAGAGCTAAATGATGGTAAGCAAATGAAAGATGTTTGGACAGGTGCTTTGACGAAAAAAGCTGAGAAATGGGCTGGCAAGCATCCAACACAAAAACCAGAATATTTATTGGAACGTATAATTTTGGCCTCTACTAAAGAGGGTGACTATATTCTAGATCCATTTGTTGGTAGTGGCACTACGGGTGTTGTTGCGAAGCGATTAGGTAGAAGATTTATAGGTATCGATGCTGAAAAAGAATATTTGAAGATAGCTAGAAGAAGATTAGAGGAGGAAAACTATGGCTAGAAAACCAAATAAACATGGAGGAGGAGCCAAAACGACCACTAATGGTTTGAAATTTGAAAGAGATACTGATTTTTCGGAATTAGTAGATTCCCTTCCAGGATATGAAGTTAACGAAATAGATTTCAAGGATAGAAAAGCAACAAAAGGATTTGAAGTTTTTAGAGTTGGGGAAGAAGAAATCATTGGTAAAATTATGCCTCAATATAGATTTTATGATTTTTTGAAAGAATTGGGGATTAAGAATACCAATTCTAAACAATGGAAACCAGATGAAGTATTTATAAATTTTGAAAATCATACAGTTTATATAGTTGAGAAAAAATGGCAGGAAAGCGAAGGAAGTGTTGATGAAAAACTACTGGGCTTTGGCAATAAAAGACGTATTTATCAACGTTTGTTAGATAGTGTGCAAGAGGGTGAACCATTTTCTGTGCAATTCATATTTGTTGGAAATAAAAGTTTTTTTGGTCAAGATAAATATCGTGATACTTTTGAAATGTTACGAGGGGATGGCATCAAAATAATGCTTGATGAATACGACATGACATTTTTTGGTTTATTTTAATTACAAGGTGAATTATGGATTTTAATACTTACATTTCTTCATCATCAGAAGATAGATTACAAAATTTTTTAAATACTCTCTCAATTACCAACAGAACTCCTGAATACTATGTAAATTGGGAGAAAGTTGATCGTGAGACAAAGAAGTATGAACTAGAGTTGAACACTTTAAACTACTTAATTGGTAAAGATGATATTTATATAGAAGCTCTTGACTTGTTCTCTAAACAACCTAATTTGTTAAAAGCAATTCCTAGTCTGATTGCAAGTCGTGATAATGTTTTAGATATTCTGACAATAGATAATGACGATAATATGTCTTTTGAGCAATTGGATTTCAAAACGATAGACACTAGCAGAATAGATGATTACATCAAATTTATTGAGAAATCTGGTTTATTAAAGTTTTTACAACAACATGCTAATCGTTCATTAGTTGATTATGTTTATGGAGTGGAGACTGGATTAGATAGCAATGCACGAAAAAACCGAAGTGGGACAACCATGGAGGGAATTTTAGAGAGACACGTAGCAAAGATTTCTCAGGAACAAAAATTGGATTGGAAAGCTCAAGCTACAGCCCAATATATTAAAGATAAGTGGGGGATTAAAGTACCTGTCGATAAGTCTGAAAGAAGATTTGATGTTGCAGTTTATTCCCGAGAAAAACATAAGGTTTGGTTGATTGAAACGAATTACTATGGCGGAGGAGGAAGTAAATTAAAAGCGGTTGCTGGAGAGTTTACTGAACTCAGTCAATTTGTTATTACTTCAGATGACGATGTTGAATTTGTTTGGGTTACTGATGGTCAAGGATGGAAAACAGCACACTTACCATTAGCAGAAGCATTTAGTCATATTACGAACGTATTTAATTTAGAGATGTTAAGAGAAGGATTTTTAGCTGATTTATTTTTATAATGATTGCTCATTAGCTACACAAAAAAGAGGTTCGCACCTCTTTTTCTTATTTCTTTTTATGATTTAATACGGCATTGAGGACAATGGCGAGGAGGCTGGCTACGACGATTCCGTTTGAGAAGAACATTTGGAAGGCTGTCGGCATGCTGACAAAGAGATTACTGTTATTTAGACCGACACCTGCAGCGATTGAAACAGCTGCGATAAGGAAGTTATGTTCATTGTTAGCAAAGTCAACACGGGCGAGGATTTGCATCCCTTGAATCGATACAAAACCAAACATCACCAGCATAGCACCACCGAGGACAGGGCTCGGAATGATTTGGGCAAGGGCACCAAACTTAGGAAGGAGTCCAAGGAGAACCAGGAAACCAGCTGCGTAGTAGATTGGCAGGCGAGTCTTAATGCCTGACAATTTAACCAAACCAACGTTTTGTGAAAATCCTGTGTAAGGGAAGGTGTTAAAGATTCCTCCGAGAAGTACGGCCAAGCCTTCTGCGCGATAACCGTTGCGCAGGCGCGTGCTGTCGATTGGGTCTTTCGTGATATCAGACAAGGCTAGGTAAACACCAGTAGACTCAACCATAGACACCGTTGCGATTATACACATCATGACGATAGATGAGATTTCAAAGGTTGGCATCCCAAAGTAGAGTGGAGTTGGGACATGGACAAGAGGTGCTGCTGCAACAGGAGAGAAGTCAACCAAGCCCATGCTAGCAGCAATGGCAGTTCCAACAACCAAACCAATCAAAATAGAGATAGACTTGATAAATCCTTTGGTAAAGATGTTAATCAAGAGGATAATCAAAACAGTGATAGCTGCAAGCAAGAGACTTTGACCAGTTGGTTCTGGAACGTTATTTCCCATATTTCCAATAGCGACAGGAATCAAGGTTAAACCAATCGTAGTAATAACAGATCCTGTTACGATAGATGGGAAGAGATTGGCTACTTTTGAGAAGATGCCTGAAACAAGAACCACGTAAATACCTGATGCGATAAGGGCACCAAACATAGCACCACTACCATGGCTTTGCCCAATCATAATCAAGGGAGCGACCGACTGGAAAGCAACTCCTAGAACGACTGGGAGTCCAATACCAAAGTATTTGTTGAGTTGGAGTTGTAGGAAGGTTGCCACCCCACACATGAAGATATCTGTAGAAATCAGGTAGGTCAACTGCTCAGCTGAATAGCCAAGGGCTGTCGCAATCATGATGGGAACCAGGATGGATCCTGAGTACATGGCTAGTAAGTGTTGCAAGCCAAGAACGGCTGCTTGCGAATGTTTTTCTTGAGTTTGCATTAGAGATCTGCCTCCTTAAATACGACTTGACCATTTTCAAAACGATCCAAACGAGCGAGTGATAGAACAGGGTAGCCTGCTTTTTCAAGCAAATCACGGCCATCTTGGAAGGATTTTTCAATCACAATACCGATAGCTTCGACTGTGGCTCCAGCTTGTTCGATGATTTGAATCAAGCCTTTAGCAGCTTGGCCATTAGCAAGGAAATCGTCGATAATCAAGACCTTGTCCTCTGGTGAGAGGAATTTTCCAGCGATAGAAACAGTGCTGGTCACTTGCTTGGTAAAGGAGTAAACTTGGGCAGTTAAGATACCTTCGTTCATAGTGATGTTTTTAGCTTTTTTAGCGAAAATCATGGGAACGTTTAAGGCTTCAGCTGTAAAAACGGCTGGAGCAATACCTGACGCTTCAATGGTTACGACCTTGGTAATGCCAGCAGCAGCGAATTTTTCCGCAAAAACCTTACCAATCTCTCGCATCAAGCTAAAGTCAACTTGGTGGGTTAAGAAGGAATCCACCTTTAGGATGTTATCACCCAAGATATGCCCATCCTTGAGGATGCGCTCTTCTAATAATTTCATAAGACCTCCTAAAGTCTAAAAGCCAATCCATTTGCTTGTTTATAGTTTCTAGCAAGAAATAGAAAAAGGACCTACTTAATCTCTAAGTAAGTCCCCAAAATAGGCATGGCAAAAACGACCATACCTCACTGCTGACTTACTTATTGTTAGGTGTTCCGGCACCTTGTAGAAACGTCGTGCCAATTCACGACATAAACAAGTAAAATGATATTCAATTTCAAATAGGCTTGAGCCAATGTTTTTATTTTACACTAAATAACTTTAGAAATCAAATATTTTATCAGTGTTTTGAAATAAAAAAACGAATAAAATGAAGAAAAATGGACGAATTCTCAATTATAAGCTAACCTTTAGAAGGTTTTTCCATCATAAAAGGCATATTATCAAGATTTTTCAAGATCTGCCAATATACCTTTCTCTAACTTTAAAGACTTTTTCCCAATCTTTATTATTCTACTCGCTAAATCTTAAAAAATAGCCATCTGGATCCAAAATCGCAAATTCATGAGGATAGATATAGTGATCCCCAACACGAAACTTTCTTTTGGTTAAGGGACGGTAAATAGGATAGTTTGCCTCCATCACTTTTTGATAGAGTTTTGGAACATCCTTTATGCCAAAGGAAATATTGACACCACGGCCGAAAGGATAGGTCAGCTGAGCTAATTCTTCTGCGCTGCCTTCTTCTAGCATAAGCTGGCAATCTTCAAGTGAGAGGAAGAGAAATTTCTCCTCTGGACGCTCGTATTCGACAGAAAATCCCAGCAAGTCGCAGTAGAAGTGGCGTGACTTTTCGAGGTCAGATACTACAAATTCAGGAATGACAGATTGATAGTCCATTAGCTTTCTCCTTAGAGCTCAATCTCCATGACAATCGGTGTATGGTCTTGGCGAGCTCCTGAGTCAATCATATCAGATTTAGTGACCTTGTCTGCGAGACGGTTACTTGTGAGCCAGTAGTCGATTCTCCAGCCTGTATTGTTGATTTTAGAAGTCTTGCTGCGCTGTGCCCACCAAGTGTAGCGTTCTGGAACATCGCCGTGAATGTGGCGGAAGGTATCCGTAAATCCAGTTGCTAAAAGGTTGGTAAATCCAGCACGTTCCTCGTCTGTAAATCCTGGTGAACGGCGGTTGCTAGCAGGATTTGCAAGGTCGATTTCATTGTGGGCTACGTTGTAGTCACCGGTCGCAAGGACTGGTTTTTCTTTGTCTAGTTCAGTCAAGTATTCAGCATATTTGACATCCCAGACTTGACGTTCTTCCAAGCGTTTGAGACCGTCGCCAGCGTTTGGAGTGTAAACTTGAGTTACGAAAAATTCATCAAATTCCAAAGTGATGATGCGGCCTTCCAAGTCCATGGTAGAAGGGGCACCAATTTCTGGAAAACTGATTGTAGGCGTAAGTTCTTTCTTATAAAGGAACATGGTTCCAGCATAGCCTTTACGGGCAGGCTCTTGAGAAGAGCGCCACGTGTTTTCGTAGCCTGGGAAGAGTTCTTCTAAAATTTCCAAGTGTTTCTTTGTAGGACCCTTGGCAGAAAGCTTGGTTTCTTGGATAGCAATGATATCAGCATTTTCAGCGACCAAGGTTTGTAGGACTTCTTGGGACAATTTGGCACGAGCTGAGTCACTAGTTAGGGCTGCGTTAAGGGAATCAATATTCCATGAGATAAGTTTCATAAAGTTACCTTTTTCATTCAGATTATAGATTTTATTATACCAAAAAAAGGACTATTTCCCCAACGTATGGTTTGAAAAATCACTCTTTAGACTTTATCCTGAGAAAATAAAAATTCCCTAAACTATTTAGAAAAAAATCTAAATAGTTCTTGTGTTTAGAATAGAAAGGTGTATAATATTATTTAGAAAAACATCTAAATAGAAAGTGAAGTTACATATATGTCAAATAAGAGAACAATCCTTCTTTTTGTAGTCTTGTCTTATGGGCTTGCTTGGATAATATGGTTGGCACTATGGCTAAGTGGTGTTGGTCTAAATTCTCCATGGAGTCAACTTGCTAGTATTGTAGCCATGTGGATGCCTGCACTTGCAGTCTTTATTTTAGGGAAAATCACGAATCAGCCTAGTGGAATCAAATCTAAATTAGTTGTGAATCTCAAGAGCAACTGGCGCTTTTACTTACTAGCTATCTGGTTACCAGCAGTCATCAGTTTTTTAGGAGCGGGACTTTATTTTCTTGTATTTCCTAGCAATTTCAGCCTTGGTTTTGAATCTATTCAAGCTATTTTACAAGAAAAAGGTGTCTCTCAATCAACCATTCCCTTATCTTTCTTGGCTTTGATTCAAATCCTATCTAGTTTGACCTACGCTCCTTTTCTTAATAGTTTCTTTGCATTGGGGGAGGAAATTGGTTGGCGTGGCTATCTTTACCCAGTGCTAAGAGGACGCTTTTCACTAGTCCAGACTCATGTCTTACTTGGTCTCATTTGGAGTCTATGGCATTTACCAATCAATTTGCAAGGATATAATTATGGCCTTACTTATTTTGCTTATCCCGTTTTGGGAGTTGTTGCTATGTTTCTATCTTGTTTTAGCCTAGGAATATTGTTGAGCTGGTTGTTGGAAAAGACAGGTTCTATCTGGGCTTCTGCCCTATTTCATGGGGCAATCAATGCAACTGCAGGTATTGGGTTACTCTTTCAATTACCAGGAGAAAAAGTTTCAAGTCTCTTGATTTTAGGGCCATCACCGACTGGAATGCTATCAGTTCTACCTTGCTTATTCCTAGCCCTACTAATATTACAAAGGGAAAGGAGTCATTATGAGTTTTGCAAATAGTTTTAAAGCCTTATCTCATCCAGTTAGGAGAGAGATTTTAAATTTACTCAAAGCAGGTAGATTATCTGCAGGAGAAATTGCCAGTTATTTCGAGTTGACAGGTGCAACGATTTCACACCATCTCACGATTTTGAAAGCAGCGGATTTAATTCATGAAATGAAAGAAAAAAACTTTATTTATTATGAGTTAAATACATCGGTTTTAGAGGATATAATGGTTTGGTTAGCAGAACTGAAAGGAGATCATTTTGATGAAGATAAAAATCAATAAGAAATTGGTATTATTTACGAGCATTCTCATCCTACTACCTTCCCTTGTAGGTTGTGTTTTCTGGAATCAATTACCAGAGGAGATACCCACTCATTTTAATCTACTGGGTCAAGCAGATGGCTACAATCATAAAATGTCTGCTATCTTTGGATTACCGACTCTCATGCTTTTGATGCATTGGTTGCTTCTATTTTTAATGATTAAGGATCCTAAATCTAGCAATATCAGTTCAAAAATACAAGTTTTGATTTACTGGATTATTCCTTTTGTATCTTGTCTATTAATGATTTCTATCTTCGGAGAATCTTTGGGTTATTCCATGATGAGTGGGCTACTAGCTCAGATTTTTATGGGAGTCGTGATGATCGTAATTGGAAATTATCTACCAAAAACACACCGAAATTATATAATCGGTATTCGACTACCGTGGACCTTGGAGAATGATGAAAACTGGAGAAAAACGCATCGCCTAGCTGGAAAAATTTGGGTATTAGGAGGATTGTTATTGTTTCTAAATTCCTTTGTGCAACTGTATGTTTACTGGGTATTCTTCTTGACACTTTTCTTTGTAGTGATAATTCCTAGTGTCTATTCTTATCAATTATCAAAATCAGAATCTTGAAATAGCTAATGGAGTCATTAGTTTGAGAAGTTGGTCTGATAAGTCTATTTCCCCAACGTATGGTTTGAAAAATCACCCTCTTTCGTTTATAATGAAGAATGATTTTATGAAAGGGAGTGAAAATAAATGAAATTTTACTCATATGACTATGTGCTTAGCCAAATCAGTCAGCAAAATGGCATCATGATTGGCTTTGGGATTGTGCTCCTAGCTATCACAGGATTTTTTGCTTTTAAGGCTTATCGTGATAAAAAGGGAACTAAATTTCGGGAATTGGTCATGATTTTGGCTTTGACTTTGGTAGCCATGCTTTTGGTGACAATTTCAAAATACCAGACCAATCAAGCCTCTAACAATCAATTTCAAACCTCCCTTCATTTTATAGAGGTTGTTTCCAAAGACTTGGGAGTAGATAAATCAGAAGTTTATGTCAATACTTCTGCAGCCACTGATGGAGCGCTAATCAAGGTAGGTTCAAATTTCTATCGCGCTTTGAACGGGAGCCAACCAGACAAGTATCTTTTAGAAAAATTAGAATTCAATCAAACAGACGCTATTGAATTGGTGGAGGTAAACAAATGACACTCAACTATATGGAAATTTTAATCAAACTGGCCTTGGGTCTTTTCTCGCTTGTTTTTGTTATCAATGTGACAGGAAAGGGAAATCTGGCGCCTAACTCTGCGACAGACCAAATTCAGAACTATGTTCTCGGTGGTATTCTCGGTGGGGTGATTTACAATAGTTCTATTAGCATTCTCCAGTACGCAGTGATTTTGATGATGTGGACGATTTTGGTTTTGACCCTCAAATGGCTTAATAACAATGTTCGTTTTGTCAAACACTTGATTGATGGAAAACCGACTCTCCTCATCAAAAATGGGCAGATTGATCCAGAAGCCTGTCGTTCAGTTGGCTTGTCTGCAGCGGATGTTGCTCTCAAACTTCGTAGCCAAGGAATTTTCCAGATGAAACAAGTCAAACGAGCTGTGCAAGAGCAAAATGGCCAACTCATCGTGGTCCAAATGGGGGATGAAAATCCTAAGTATCCAGTTGTGACTGACGGTGTGATCCAAGTGGACGTCTTGGAATCGATTGGTCGTAGCGAAGAGTGGCTGCTTGATAACCTCAGCAAACAAGGACATGACAATGTAGCCAACATCTTTATCGCTGAGTATGACAAGGGTGCGGTCACAGTCGTAACCTATGAATAAGAAAAACCTGGGGTCTTGTACTCTTCAAAAATCTCTTCAAACTGCGTCAACGTCGCCTTGCCGTATGTAGGTTACTGACTTCGTCAGTTCTATCTACAACCTCAAAGCAGTGCTTTGAGCAGCCTGCGGCTAGTTTCCTAGTTTGCTCTTTGATTTTCATTGAGTATTGGCCTCAGGTTTCCATTTGCAATCAGAAAGGGATTTTATGTCCATTATTCAAAAACTTTGGTGGTTTTTCAAGTTAGAAAAACGCCGTTATCTAGTCGGGATTGTGGCCCTGGTCTTGGTTTCCGTCCTCAATCTCATTCCCCCCATGGTCATGGGGCGAGTCATTGATGCTATTACATCGGGGCAATTAACCCAGCAGGCCCTCCTTCTTGACCTATTTTACCTGCTGCTTGCAGCCTTTGGGATGTACTATCTGCGCTATGTTTGGCGTATGTATATCCTTGGGACTTCCTACCGTTTGGGACAGATTATGCGCTCTCGCTTGTTTGAGCATTTCACAAAAATGTCTCCAGCTTTTTATCAAACCTACCGGACGGGGGACCTGATGGCGCATGCCACCAACGATATCAATGCCCTAACGCGTCTGGCAGGGGGTGGTGTTATGTCTGCGGTAGATGCCTCTATCACGGCTCTAGTGACCTTGCTGACCATGCTTTTTAGCATTTCTTGGCAGATGACGCTAGTTGCCATTCTACCCCTGCCTTTCATGGCTTATGCGACCAGTCGTCTAGGGAGAAAGACTCACAAGGCCTTTGGCGAATCCCAAGCTGCCTTTTCCGAACTTAATAACAAGGTACAAGAGTCCGTATCAGGTATCAAAGTGACCAAGTCTTTCGGTTACCAGGCGGACGAGTTGAAGTCTTTCCAGGCAGTCAATGAATTGACCTTCCAAAAGAACCTCCAAACCATGAAATACGATAGTCTCTTTGACCCCATGGTTCTCTTGTTTGTTGGTTCATCCTATGTCTTAACCCTCTTGGTAGGCTCCTTGATGGTTCAGGAGGGGCAGATTACGGTTGGTAATCTGGTCACCTTTATTAGCTACTTGGATATGCTGGTTTGGCCTCTTATGGCCATCGGCTTCCTCTTTAATATTACCCAGCGAGGGAAGGTTTCTTATCAGCGGATTGAGGAACTTTTGTCTCAGGAATCACCTGTACAAGACCCTGAGTTTCCTTTAGATGGAATTGAAAACGGGCGCTTGCAGTATGCCATTGATAGCTTTGCCTTTGAAAATGAGGAAACACTGACAAATGTTCACTTTAGTTTGGGAAAAGGGCAAACACTGGGCTTGGTTGGTCAGACAGGCTCGGGGAAAACGTCCTTGATCAAGCTTCTCTTGCGTGAATACGATGTGGATAAGGGAGTCATTTATCTAAACGGTCACGATATTCGTGACTATCGTCTGACAGATTTTCGCGGTCTAATGGGCTATGTTCCTCAGGACCAGTTCCTCTTTGCGACTTCGATTTTAGACAATATCCGCTTTGGAAATCCTAACTTGCCCCTTTCAGCGGTCGAGGAAGTGACTAAGCTAGCTCAAGTTTACCAAGACATTGTAGCCATGCCACAGGGATTTGATACGTTGATTGGTGAAAAAGGAGTCAGTCTTTCTGGTGGTCAAAAGCAGCGTCTGGCCATGAGTCGAGCTATGATTTTAGACCCTGATATCTTGATTTTGGATGATTCTTTGTCAGCTGTGGATGCCAAGACAGAGTATGCGATTATCGACAACCTCAAGGAGACGCGAAAGGACAAAACAACCATTATTACGGCTCATCGCCTCAGTGCAGTTGTCCATGCAGATTTGATTTTAGTCCTGCAAAATGGTCAAATTATCGAACGAGGCAGGCACGAAGACTTGCTAGCTTTGGATGGCTGGTATGCCCAAACCTACCAGTCTCAGCAGCTGGAAATGAAAGGAGAAGAAGATGCAGAATAAGAAAGAACAATGGGCTGTATTGAAGCGCTTGATGTCTTATCTCAAGCCTTATGGACTCCTTACCTTTTTGGCACTCAGTTTTCTCCTAGCGACGACGGTGATCAAAAGTGTCATTCCCCTTGTGGCTTCCCACTTTATCGACCAGTATCTCAGCAATCTCAATCAACTCGCTGTGACCGTTTTGCTGGCCTACTATGGCCTTTATATCCTACAAACTCTGGTCCAGTATGTCGGCAATCTTCTCTTTGCGCGCGTGTCTTACAGTATTGTTAGGGATATTCGTCGCGATGCCTTTGCCAATATGGAAAAGCTGGGCATGTCTTATTTTGACAAGACGCCAGCAGGCTCTATCGTCTCTCGTTTGACAAATGACACCGAGACCATCAGTGATATGTTTTCGGGAATTTTGTCCAGCTTTATCTCAGCAGTTTTCATCTTTCTGACAACTCTTTATACCATGTTGGTGTTGGATTTTCGTTTGACTGCATTAGTCTTGCTCTTTCTCCCTTTGATTTTCCTTTTGGTCAATCTCTATCGGAAAAAATCAGTGAAAATCATTGAGAAAACCAGAAGTCTCTTGTCGGATATCAATAGCAAGCTGGCTGAAAACATCGAGGGAATCAGAATAATCCAGGCCTTTAATCAAGAGAAGCGCCTACAGTCAGAGTTTGATGAAATCAACCAAGAACACTTGATCTATGCCAACCGTTCTGTAGCCTTGGATGCCCTCTTTTTGAGACCTGCCATGAGTTTGCTGAAACTTTTAGGTTATGTTGTCTTGATGGCCTATTTTGGCTATCGTGGACTTTATCTGGGAATAACGGCAGGAACCATGTATGCCTTTATCCAGTATATCAATCGTCTATTTGATCCTCTGATTGAGGTGACGCAAAACTTTTCAACCCTGCAAACGTCCATGGTTTCTGCAGGCCGTGTCTTTGCCTTGATTGACGAGAGGACCTATGAGCCCTTTCAAAATGATGGACAAGCCAAAATCCAAGAAGGCAATATTCGTTTTGAACATGTATGTTTCTCATATGATGGCAAGCACCCGATTCTGGATGATATTTCCTTTTCGGTTAATAAGGGTGAAACCATTGCTTTTGTGGGGCATACAGGTTCAGGGAAATCTTCGATTATCAATGTCCTCATGCGCTTTTATGAATTTCAGTCAGGGCGAGTTCTCTTGGATGGTGTGGACATCAGGAACTACAGTCAGGAAGAGTTGAGAAAAAACATCGGTCTGGTCTTGCAGGAACCCTTCCTCTATCATGGAACCATTAAGTCCAATATCGCCATGTACCAAGAGATCAGTGATGAGCAGGTAAAGGACGCAGCTACTTTTGTCGATGCAGATTCCTTTATTCAGGATCTTCCTCAAGGTTATGATTCCCCTGTTTCAGAGTGTGGTTCGAGCTTCTCTACTGGGCAGCGCCAGCTTCTGGCCTTTGCTAGAACAGTCGCCAGTCAGCCTAAAATTCTGATTTTGGATGAAGCGACTGCCAATATTGACTCTGAAACAGAAAGTCTGGTTCAAGCTTCTCTGGCGAAGATGAGACAGGGGCGGACAACTATTGCCATTGCTCACCGTCTTTCTACTATCCAAGACGCCAACTGTATCTATGTTTTGGACAAGGGGCGCATTATCGAGAGTGGAACCCATGAGGAACTTTTGGCCTTGGGAGGAACCTACCACAAGATGTATAGCTTGCAGGCGGGTGCCATGTCTTAATACTCTTTGAAAATCTATTCAAGCCATGTCAGCTTTATCTGCAACCAAAAAGCTGTACTTTGATTTTCATTGAGTGTAAGAAGGAAATCCTTCAAATTACAGATTTCTTTCACCGCCTTTTCCATTTTGTGGTATAATGAAAAATGTTGACAAATAGTATAATAAAAACAAAGGAGAAACAGCATGCTGAAATGGGAAGACTTGCCCGTGGAAATGAAATCAAGCGAGGTTGAGTCTTACTACCAGCTTGTCTCTAAAAGGAAGGGTTCGCTGATTTTCAAGCGTTGTTTGGACTGGGTTCTAGCCTTGGTCTTACTGGTTCTGGCCTCTCCCATCTTTCTTATCTTGAGCATTTGGATCAAGTTGGATAGCAAGGGGCCAGTGATTTACAAGCAAGAGCGCGTGACCCAGTACAACCGTCGGTTCAAGATTTGGAAGTTCCGTACCATGGTGACGGATGCGGATAAAAAAGGGAGTCTGGTGACTTCTGCTAACGATAGTCGTATTACCAAGGTTGGCAATTTCATCCGCCGTGTGCGTTTGGACGAACTGCCTCAGCTGGTCAATGTCCTTAAAGGCGAAATGTCCTTTGTCGGTACACGACCTGAAGTGCCACGCTACACTGAGCAGTATAGCCCTGAAATGATGGCGACCTTGCTCTTGCCAGCAGGAATTACCTCTCCAGCCAGCATCAACTACAAGGATGAGGATGCTATCATCAGTCAAATGACGGAGAAAGGTTTGTCGGTTGACCAAGCCTATGTAGAGCATGTTCTTCCTGAAAAGATGTGCTATAACCTTGCCTATCTCCGAGAGTTTAGTTTCCTTGGAGACATAAAAATCATGTTTCAAACCGTGTTTGAAGTGCTAAAATAAAGTAGTCATGAGAAAATGAGTACAGATAAAAGGAGCAAATCAATGCCAAATTACAATATTCCATTTTCACCACCCGATATTACGGAAGCAGAAATTGCTGAAGTAGCGGATACCCTGCGCTCTGGCTGGATTACAACAGGTCCGAAGACAAAAGAATTAGAGCGTCGCTTGTCCCAATACACACAGACGCCTAAGACCGTCTGCCTCAACTCTGCGACTGCCGCGCTTGAGTTGATTTTGCGCGTCTTGGAAGTTGGACCTGGTGATGAAGTTGTCGTTCCAGCCATGACCTATACAGCTTCATGTAGTGTCATTACTCACGTAGGAGCGACCCCTGTCATGGTGGATATCCAAGCAGATACGTTTGAGATGGACTATGACTTGCTTGAGCAAGCTATCACTGAGAAAACTAAGGTGATCATCCCAGTAGAGCTCGCAGGGATTGTTTGCGACTATGACCGTTTGTTCCAAGTCGTGGAGAAAAAACGTGACCTATTTACTGCTTCAAGCAAGTGGCAAAAAGCCTTTAACCGTATTGTGATTGTTTCTGATAGTGCCCACGCTTTGGGATCTACTTATAAAGGGCAACCTGCTGGTTCTATCGCTGACTTTACTTCCTTCTCATTCCATGCCGTTAAGAACTTTACAACGGCAGAAGGTGGAAGTGCGACTTGGAAGGCCAATCCAGCGATTGATGACGAAGAGATGTACAAGGAATTCCAAATCCTTTCCCTTCACGGGCAAACTAAGGATGCTCTTGCCAAGATGCAACTGGGCTCATGGGAATACGATATCGTCACACCAGCCTACAAGTGCAATATGACTGATATCATGGCTTCCCTTGGTTTGGTACAATTGGGTCGCTATCCAAGTTTGTTGCAACGTCGTAAGGACATCGTGGACCGCTATGATCGTGGTTTTGCAGGTTCTCGTATCCATCCATTGGCACACAAGACTGATACAGTTGAATCATGCCGCCACCTCTACATCACCCATGTAGAAGGAGCAAGCTTAGAAGAACGCAATCTTATCATCCAAGAATTGGCTAAAGCAGGAATTGCAAGTAATGTGCACTACAAACCGCTTCCGCTCTTGACCGCCTACAAGAATCTTGGCTTTGATATAGCCAACTATCCTAAGGCCTATGCCTTCTTTGAAAATGAAATTACGCTCCCTCTTCACACTAAATTAAGAGATGAAGAAGTAGACTATATCATTGAGACTTTCAAAACAGTTTCTGAAAAAGTACTAGCTTCATCAAAAAAATGACAAACTACAGTCAAGTAATAGTGATTCTGTTTCTAAAAAGTCTAATTGAGTGTAAAACTGTTGTTTTCAATTGAAAGTCCTATAGTAAAATGAAATAAAAACAGGACAAATCAATCAGGATAGTCAAATTAATTTCTAGCAATATTTTAGAAGCAAAGGTGTACTCTTATAGTTTCAATATACTGTATGGTTTGAAATGAGATGTGAGCAATTTGGTGTAGCATTTAGAATTTTTATTAGGCATCATTTAGAAAATGTAGTGTCTTGTTCTAGTTTTCAATTCACCCTATTTTTTGAAAGACGCGAGTTTCCACGAATGAGGTTGTGGAAACTCGCGTCTTTCTTTTTTGTTTTCAGAATATTGTTCAAAGTTTTGAGACTATTTTTCATGTTCTAGTCATTCTTTTGAAATAATCTATAAAATACGTGTCTACAATGATCTATATGTCCTATTCCAGTATTTTAGAAGAACTGCGTCTATTTTTATAGAGCTTGAATTTAGCTTTTATAGAAAATCTATTTAAGAAATATATTGTATTGTTTTGATTTCAATCCGCTATATGAACGATATTCATGTAAATATACCTGGTGAATGCTTGCATGACAAGATATTTGTTTTTGTATTTATAAATTAGTATTTTACGAGATATCAACATGCTTTAAATACAGTGAATAGGATATTTTTATGTTCAGGCTAAGAAAGATAGTAATCACTTTTGAATGGAAGGCTAAAGAATTATTAGAAGTATGGTTAGATATATAAATGGTCACGCTTTCACAATTTTGATATTTTATTGTGTTATTCCTTGACAATTTTGATTTAAAAATATATTATAAAGAAAATGACAGCGGTGTCATTTTCTGGTATGGAATTTATATGAATATTAAATTAGGACATAATATTTTTAATTGGAGGCTAATATGAAATCTTTTCAACAAAATGAGGTTTTCTCTATTCGTAAGTCTAAGGTGGGAGTTTGCTCAGTTCTCTTAGCGGTTTTATTTATTGGAACACAAAGTGTTTTAGCTAATGAAGTAGTTGGTGAAACTTCTTCGTCTAAAGATAATATGCAAATGAACTCTTTGTTGAGTAGCACATCTACATCATTATCTGCGGAACCCCATTCTGATACTCTCAGTCTTGATAACAATTCAAGTTTAAGTACTGATAATAATGGAGGAGTGAGTATTAATCAAAATAAACCTGATATAACAAATGATACTATGATGGGTAACATCTCTGGGATGGAAGTGAATACTATTTTAAGTACTAATCTGAACGAACACGTAGCTTTGAATGTTAAAGATTATGGAGCAATAGGTGACGGGGTTCATGATGATCGACAAGCAATTCAAGATGCAATAGATGCTGCAGCTCAAGGGCTAGGTGGAGGAAATGTATATTTTCCTGAAGGAACTTATTTAGTAAAAGAAATTGTTTTTTTAAAAAGTCATACACACTTAGAATTGAATGAGAAAGCTACCATTCTAAATGGTATAAATATTAAGAATCACCCTTCTATTGTTTTTATGACAGGTTTATTTACGGATGATGGTGCGCAAGTAGAATGGGGCCCAACAGAAGATATTAGTTATTCTGGTGGTACGATTGATATGAACGGTGCTTTGAATGAAGAAGGAACTAAAGCAAAAAATCTACCACTTATAAATTCTTCAGGTGGATTTGCAATTGGAAACAGTACTAATGTCACAATTCGAAATGTAACTTTCAAAGATAGTTATCAGGGGCATGCTATTCAAATTGCAGGTTCGAAAAATGTATTAGTTGATAATTCTCGTTTTCTTGGGCAAGCCTTACCCAAAACGATGAAGGATGGGCAAATTATAACCAAGGAGAGCATTCAGATAGAACCATTAACTAGAAAAGGTTTTCCTTATGCCTTGAATGATGATGGGAAAAAATCTGAAAATGTGACTATTCAAAATTCCTATTTTGGTAAAAGTGATAAATCTGGAGAATTAGTAACAGCAATTGGCACACACTATCAAACATTGTCGACACAGAACCCCTCTAATATTAAAATTTTAAATAATCATTTTGATAACATGATGTATGCAGGTGTACGTTTTACAGGATTTACTGATATTTTAATTAAAGGAAATAGATTTGATAAGAAAGTAAAAGGAGAAAGTGTACATTATAGAGAAAATGGTGCAGCCTTAATAAATGCTTATAGTTATAAAAATGTAAAAGATGAACTTGATTTAAATAAGAAAGTCGTTATTACTGAAAATACATTTTATATTTCTGATCCTAAAACAAAGGCTATTAGAGTAGCAAAAGATAGTGCAGAATATTTAGGAAAAGTATCAGATATTACTGTAACAAAAAATGTAATTAATAATAATTCTAAGGAAACAGAACAACCAAATATTGAATTATTACGAGTTAGTGATAATTTAGTAGTCTCAGAGAATAGTATATTCGGTGGTAAAGAAGGAATTGTTATTGAGGATTCAAAGGGTAAAATAACCGTTTTAAATAACCAATTTTATAATTTATCCGGTAAGTATATATCATTCATCAAATCTAATGCAAATGAGAAAGAACCTGTTATACGTGATAGCGATGGTAATTTCAATATTGTAACGGAGAATGGGCTTTACAAAATTGTAACAAATAATTTAAGTGATAAAAACAAAGAGGAAAAACAATCTAATTCAAATAATGTAATTGATAGTAACCAGAAGAACGGAGAGTTTAACTCAAGTAAAGATAATAGACAAATGAATGACAAGATCGACAATAAACAAGATAATAAGACAGAAGAAGTAAACTATAAAATAGTTGGAGATGGCAGAGAAACTGAAAATCATATTAATAAATCTAAAGAAATAGTAGATGTAAAACAAAAATTACCAAAGACTGGTTCGAACAAGATTATGGAACTATTCTTAACAGTGACAGGAATTGGTTTACTTTTGACACTAAAAGGGTTGAAGTATTATGGTAAAGATAAATAAAATTTGTTCGATACAAGGAAGTTCTGTAGAAAATGAGGATACTGTAGGTTCACAAAATCAGTATTTTTGGATTATCGATGGAGCTACAGATTTATATAATTCTAAAGAGGAGATAGGTTATTCAGTCTCAGAAGTTGTACATATTTTATCAGAAAGTTTGTCGGTTAATTGTAAAGAATCAAAAACTCTTAAACAAATATTTGAAACTGCTTTACTCGAGGTTAAAGATGAAATCGGTTTAAACTCATATGAATTAACAGAGTATTATCGCTTACCAACATTTGCTTTTATATTTGCTAAACTTTCAGAAAAAAAGTTGGAGTATATGATGCTAGGTGACTGCGTCATGTTAGTAAACGAAATGGAAATAACTGATCATAGAGTAGATAACTTATTTGAAAAAGGGAAAAATGAGATAAAAGACTCAATTGGTACAAATAGTGTTTTAAATAAAAAAATTATTTTACAAAAAATCAGAAAATTATCTAATCAACCGAGTGGGTACTGGATAGGTTCGTTGGATGAGAGATTTTTAGACTATGCTATTATTAATCAAATAGATGTTACTAGTGAACAAATTGTTTTAATGAGCGATGGCTTTTATGAATTCTATCAAAATAATCAAAATAAAACTTTTGAAGAGTTAATTAAGATGAGATTTAATTCTTCTGCTATTGATCCAATCTATGGAAAGAAGGATGATGCAAGTATTCTAGTTATTGATGTTTGATATATTGTTTAAAATATTAATTGTTACTATTGAACTTTGTTAAGAAGAGGTACCTAAATGTTAAGGTTATATTTAGAAAATGAAATTATAGAATTATCAAATAATTTAGAGACCATTTGGGTATCTGTGCTTGATAAATATGAGAAGTTATTTGAATATTTATCAAATGAAGAACGAGTAGAATTGATTAAAGAAGATTTAATCATAAATGAGTCAGTTCTAAATATTGATAAAAAAGGATATGAGTTAATTTGTTTACAACATCCTGTTTCATATGACTTAAGAAGAATTATTAGTGTAATAAAAATATCAACTGACATTGAACGTATTGGGGATAGAATTGTTGAAATTTTAAAAAATCTACAGATTATTCAAAATAATGAAATTTTGAAGAAAATTATTTCAGAAATAAAAATACTTCATGAAGTTATCGGACTGCATATGAATAGGGCTATATCTTGTTATAGAGAGGAACAATCTGGATGTTTAGATATGGTTGTTATACAAAAACAGAATGAGATAGAAGAGCTTAGTATAAATATTGAAAAGAAAATAATGAATTATATATTTGAAGATGATGGGAACGTTTCTGAAGTAATTGGTGCTTTGGATATTATTCATCACCTTGATAAAATTGCTCATACTACGCAATCAATTTATAAATGGATAATGTATAGAAAATATGGGAACATAAATTAGAAAGAAAAATATATGAAAACAATTATTGATAATTTTGTTGATAGAGTAATTGAATACGGAATGTATAATGAAATTGACAAAATATATGTGAAAAATAGAGTACTAGCGTTAATAGGTGAGGAGGGAACTGATCGCATTTCCGATGAAAATGACCTGAAACAAATAAAAGATTACTTAGTGGAAATCGCCTTAAAAAACGGTAAAATTAAAGATTTAATCGAGGAAAAGGAATGTTTAGGAGCAGAGTTAATGAATTTCATAGTTCCTTTACCTAGTCGATTAAATGATATTTTTTGGAGTTCATATGATATATCACCTCAAGAAGCAGTTGAAGAGTTTTATAAGTTAAGTAAAGATAGTGATTATATTAAAACTTCTGCTATTGCTAAGAATATTGAATTTAGAGCATCAACTAAATACGGAGAGCTAGAGATTACGATAAATTTGTCAAAACCCGAAAAAGATCCAAAAACAATTGCTGCTGAAAAATTAGTAAAAGCAACTAATTATCCCAAATGTTTACTATGTATGGAAAATGAAGGATATCAGGGGCGAATAAATTATCCAGCACGTTCGAATCATAGAATTATTCGGTTGAAACTTGGTGACGAAGTATGGGGATTCCAGTATTCTCCTTACTCATACTTTAATGAGCATGCGATATTTTTAAATAGTCAACATGTACCAATGGCTATTACCTCTAAAACATTTGAACAATTATTGGAGATTGTTGATATTTTGCCAGGATATTTTGCTGGTTCAAATTCTGATCTTCCTATCTCAGGAGGCTCCATTCTTAGTCATAACCACTACCAGGGAGGGAAACATATTTTCCCAATGGAAAAAGCAAAATTTGAGAGTGAATTTCGTTTTAAAGACTTTGAGGATGTTAATGCTGGTATTGTAAAATGGCCAATGTCAGTAATTAGGTTACAAAGTGAAAATAAAAATCGCTTGTTAGATTTAGCTACTAAAATTCTAAATAAGTGGAGAGAATATTCAGATTTAGAAGTAGACATCATTGCTATGACTGAAGATGTCCCACACCATACGGTGACTCCTATTGCTCGTAAAGTGGACGGGAGATATGAATTAGATATTGTTCTAAGAGATAATCATACTACTGAACAATACCCAGATGGTGTTTTCCATCCTCATCAAGATGTACAACATATTAAAAAGGAAAATATCGGGTTAATCGAAGTGATGGGACTTGCGATATTACCACCTCGTTTGAAACCAGAGTTAGAAGAAGTTGGAAAATATCTTTTAGGAGAGGATAACGCAATTGCGGATTATCATTTAGAATGGGCCGACCAATTGAAAGAAAAATATCCTCGCATTAATAAAGAAGAGGTTAATAGCGTAGTTCAACACGAAGTAGGACAAGTGTTTGCGAGAGTTCTGGAAGATGCAGGAGTTTATAAGAATACACCGTCTGGGCATGAAGCGTTTATGAGATTTGTTAAGTCGGTTGGAATTAATTAGGAGGAAACCCAAATGGCAATATTGGTAACAGGCGGAGCTGGTTATATTGGTAGCCATACCGTAGTAGAATTACTAAATTTAGGAAAGGAAGTTATCATTGTCGACAACCTTTCGAACTCTAGCATCTTGGTGCTAGACCGTATTGAAGCAATTACAGGAATACGTCCCGTGTTTTACGAATTAGATGTTTGTGATAAACAAGCATTGAGAAAGGTATTTGAACAAGAATCGATTGATGCTGCAATTCATTTTGCAGGTTATAAAGCTGTCGGAGAATCCGTGCAAAAGCCTGTGATGTACTACAAAAATAATATTATGAGTACATTGGCACTTGTTGAAGTGATGTCAGAATTTAATGTTAAAAAGATTGTCTTTTCTTCAAGTGCGACTGTATATGGAATTAACAATCAGTCACCACTAATTGAGACAATGCAAACAAGTGCTACAAATCCTTATGGGTATACGAAAGTGATGCTTGAGCAAATTTTAAAAGATGTTCATGTGGCAGACTCAGAATGGAGTATTGCGTTGCTTCGTTATTTCAATCCAATTGGTGCTCATGAGTCTGGTTTGATTGGGGAAGATCCCTCAGGAATTCCTAACAACTTGATGCCCTATATTGCACAAGTAGCGGTAGGTAAGCTGTCAGAACTAAGTGTGTTCGGAAATGATTATGATACGCTTGACGGTACTGGTGTGCGCGATTATATCCATGTAGTAGATTTAGCAATAGGACATATAAAAGCTTTAGAAAAAGTATCTGAAAAAACAGATGTTTATATCTATAACCTAGGCTCGGGAGAAGGAACTAGTGTATTACAACTAGTAAATACATTTGAAAGTGTTAATAAGATCCCTATTCCTTATAAAATAGTTCCAAGACGTTCAGGAGACGTTGCAACTTGTTATGCAAATGCAGACAAAGCATATAAGGAATTAAATTGGAGGACAACAAAATCGATTGAAGACATGTGTAGAGATACATGGAATTGGCAATCAAAAAATCCCAATGGCTATAATTGATGATACTGTCTATATGAGTGCTGTATTTTGGAAAAATTACTTAACCTTTTAATGAAATGCATATTTAATGAAAGATAAATTTTTTTTAAAAAATTTTTGAAAGCGCTTGACAAAGTAAACGGTTTCGTTATATAATATAAGCATAGATGACACCGGTGTCAAATATAAAAAAGAGGGTCTTTATATGAAAAACCTAACAAAAATTAAGTTCAAAGAAAATGGAGAATTTAATCATTTTCCAGGAAATACTGTTGTAGCAAATCTTTATAATAAACAAGATTTGATGGAAGTTGTTGATATTATTCAATCACGTTATAGAGAATTACCATTTATTGATAAGTTCACTTTAACTCCAAGGAATTCTATTCACATGACTGTAATTGAATTGTTGTGCCATGAAAATCGTGAAACGGAGTTTTGGAGCAGTAATCTTCCTTTAGATACACCTTTACAGAAAATACATGATTACTTTGCTAAACAACTTGAAATTTTTCCATTGTTAAATGAAGAAATTCATATGCGTGTGACTGAAATGGGAAAACAAAACATACTAGTTGAACCTGCAGATGAAGCTTCTGCAAAGAGATTAGAAGAAATTCGTACTTATGTTTCAGAAAAAGCAGGTGTTCGTTTCCCTAATCATGATAGATATCAATTCCATATTTCAATTGGATATCTTCGGATTCCTCTAACCGAAGAGGAGGAAGAAGAGTTTACTAAAGTCAGAGCAGAATTAACTGAAATCTTATTAGAGAAGATTCCAACTATTACTGTAAACCGTATTGACTATACTGTATTTGAAGATATGAGACAATTTGTTCCATATCACGAAAAATTTAAATAAAATAATAAAAAAGGAGAACTTATCATGAAAAAAATGAAAATTTGGTCTACTGTACTTGCAACGGGAGTTGCTCTTACTACACTTGCTGCTTGCTCTGGAGGTTCAAATTCTACGACTGCTTCTTCATCTGAAGAAAAAGCTGATAAAAGTCAAGAATTAGTAATCTATTCGAACTCAGTTTCAAATGGTCGTGGTGATTGGTTAACTGCTAAAGCAAAAGAAGCTGGTTTTAATATAAAAATGGTTGATATTCCTGGCGCTCAATTAGCAGACCGTGTTATTGCCGAGAAGAATAATGCAGTTGCAGATATGGTATTTGGAATTGGTGCTGTTGATTCAAATAAAATTAGAGATCAAAAATTACTAGTCCAGTACAAGCCTAAATGGTTAGATAAAATTGATCAATCTTTATCAGATAAAGATAATTATTATAATCCTGTGATTGTTCAACCATTAGTTTTAATTGGGGCGCCTGATGTAAAAGAAATGCCTAAAGATTGGACTGAATTAGGTAGTAAGTATAAAGGTAAATATTCAATTTCTGGTCTTCAAGGTGGTACAGGACGGGCAATTCTAGCAAGTATCTTAGTTCGATACCTTGATGATAAAGGTGAATTAGGTGTTTCCGAAAAAGGTTGGGAAGCAGCAAAAGAATATTTGAAAAATGCATACACTCTTCAAAAGGGAGAAAGTTCAATTGTTAAGATGTTAGACAAAGAAGATCCAATACAATATGGAATGATGTGGGGTTCTGGTGCATTAGTTGGACAAAAAGAACAAAATGTTGTTTTCAAAGTTATGACTCCTGAGATTGGTGTACCATTTGTAACTGAACAAACTATGGTTTTAAGCACTAGTAAAAAACAAGCGTTAGCTAAAGAATTTATTGATTGGTTTGGTCAATCAGAAATTCAAGTAGAATATAGTAAGAACTTTGGATCTATTCCTGCAAATAAAGATGCCCTAACAGAGTTACCTGAAGATACGAAAAAATTTGTTGATCAAGTGAAACCACAAAATATTGACTGGGAAGCTGTTGGAAAACATTTGGATGAATGGGTAGAAAAAGCTGAATTAGAATACGTACAATAAGAAATAAGAGTTAATTTTTATGTCCAAGTCTCTCTATTATTTCTAAATTTAAGGAAGAAATAAAGAGAGGCTTTTGGTTTAGTAATAGAGGGAGTTAGTGAGATGATTAAATTTGATAATATTCAAATTAAATATGGTGATTTTGTTGCAATTGATAATCTAAATTTAGATATACATGAAGGGGAATTCTTTACATTTCTTGGGCCTTCAGGGTGTGGTAAATCAACTACTTTGAGAGCATTGGTAGGTTTTCTAGATCCATCATCAGGAAGTATTGAAGTTAATGGAACAGATGTCACTCATTTGGAACCTGAAAAGCGTGGAATTGGTATTGTATTTCAATCTTATGCGCTATTTCCAACTATGACTGTTTTTGATAATATTGCATTTGGTTTAAAAGTTAAGAAGGTAGCTCCAGATGTTATTAAAGCAAAAGTATCAGCAGTAGCAGCAAAAATTAAGATCTCTGATCAACAGTTACAGCGTAATGTATCAGAATTATCTGGGGGTCAACAACAAAGGGTAGCATTGGCTCGTGCTCTGGTTCTTGAACCTAAAATTCTTTGTCTAGATGAACCATTGTCAAACCTTGACGCAAAATTACGTGTAGATTTGAGAAAAGAGTTGAAAAGACTTCAAAAAGAGTTAGGTATTACTACTTTATATGTTACTCATGATCAAGAGGAAGCCTTGACTTTATCTGATAGAATTGCAGTCTTTAACAATGGATACATCGAACAGGTCGGTACACCAGTAGAAATTTATCATAATTCTCAAACTGAATTTGTATGTGATTTTATTGGAGATATTAATGTTTTGACCGATGAAACAGTCCACGAAGTATTACTGAAAAATGCAAGCGTTTTCTTAGAAGATAAAAAAGGATACATTCGATTAGAGAAAGTTCGATTCAATCGTGAAACTGAACAAGATTTCACTCTAAAAGGGACAATTATTGATGTTGAGTTTTCTGGAGTTACAATTCACTATACAATAAAAGTTTCTGAAAGTCAGATTCTTAATGTAACAAGTATTGATAGTCAGGCTGCTATTAGATCTGTCGGAGAAAGTGTGGAATTATTTATCACACCATCAGACGTTCTGCAATTTTAAGGAGGTGCAGTATGCGTCATAAATTAAATTTAAAAGATTGGCTTATTCGTTTAGGGTTAATCTGGTTCTTAGTAACATTTATTATTTATCCAAACTTTGATCTAGTAGTGAATGTATTTGTAAAAGGAGGAGAATTTTCCCTTGATGCTGTACATCGTGTTCTAAAATCTCAGAGGGCACTTCAGAGTATTATGAACAGTTTTAAGTTAGCATTTTCACTCATTATTACAGTTAATGTCGTAGGTATTCTTTGTGTTCTATTTACAGAGTACTTTGATATTAAAGGGGCTAAAATTTTAAAATTAGGTTATATGACCTCTTTAATTTATGGAGGAGTGGTTTTAGCGACTGGATATAAATTTGTCTATGGTCCTTATGGATTGATTACAAAATTTTTACAAAATGTTATCCCTTCTTTAGACTCTAACTGGTTTATTGGGTATGGTGCAGTCTTATTCATTATGACATTTTCAGGAACTGCTAATCATACATTGTTTTTAACAAATACAATTCGAAGCGTTGACTATCACACTATTGAGGCTGCTCGAAATATGGGAGCAAAACCATTTACTGTTTTCCGAAAAGTAGTGTTACCAACCTTAATTCCAACTCTATTTGCACTTACTATTATGGTTTTTCTTAGTGGTTTATCTGCAGTAGCAGCACCCATGATTGTTGGTGGTAAAGAATTTCAAACTATAAATCCAATGATTATTACATTTGCAGGGATGGGGAATTCTCGTGATTTAGCTGCCTTACTTGCAATTATTTTAGGTATTGCAACTACAATTTTGCTTACTATCATGAATAAGATAGAAAAAGGTGGAAATTATATTTCTATCTCTAAGACTAAAGCGCCTCTTAAAAAACAAAAAATTGCGTCTAAGCCTTGGAATATCATTGCTCACATTGTAGCATATGGATTGTTCACAGTTTTCATGCTTCCACTAATTTTTATAGTATTATACTCATTTACAGATCCAGTTGCAATTCAAACAGGTAACTTAACATTATCAAACTTTACTTTAGAAAATTATCGCTTATTCTTTAGTAATAGTGCGGCATTCTCTCCATTCTTGGTCAGCTTTATTTATTCTATTATTGCTGCGACAACAGCAACAATTCTCGCAGTTGTATTTGCTCGTGTTGTCAGAAAACATAAATCTCGTTTTGATTTCTTATTTGAATATGGTGCTCTACTTCCTTGGTTACTACCAAGTACACTTTTAGCAGTAAGTTTATTATTTACTTTTAATCAGCCACAATTTCTTGTCTTGAATCAGATTTTGGTAGGTAGTTTGGTAATTCTACTTATTGCATATATAGTTGTAAAAATCCCATTTTCTTATAGAATGGTACGTGCTATTTTATTTAGTGTTGATGATGAGATGGAAGATGCAGCAAGAAGTATGGGTGCTTCACCTTTTTATACTATGATGAAGGTTATCATCCCATTTATTTTACCGGTTGTTCTCTCTGTTATTGCTTTAAACTTTAACTCTTTATTAACTGACTTCGACTTATCTGTATTTCTTTACCATCCATTAGCTCAACCACTGGGTATAACTATTCGTTCAGCAGGTGATGAAACAGCAACTTCAAATGCTCAAGCACTTGTATTCGTTTATACTATTGTATTAATGATAATTTCTGGTTCTGTTTTATACTTTACTCAGAGACCAGTTAGTAGAAAAAGGAAATAATAATGCAAGCAACAAGCTTAGGACTATCATATATCGAAATTGTATTAAGAATTGTACTTTCATTAGTTATTGGTGGTGTAATTGGTTTAGAGAGAGGAAGTAAATCTCAACCAGCAGGTATTCGTACACATAGTATTGTTTGTCTGGCTGCATGTTTAATTATGATGACTAATGAGTATGTATCTTATAAATTTGGTACAGGAGATCCTACACGCTTAGGTGCGCAGGTTATATCAGGTGTTGGTTTTCTTGGGGCTGGAACAATACTTATTACAGATAAAAAGAAAATAACTGGTTTAACAACTGCAGCCGGAATATGGGCTTCAGCTGGAATCGGTCTAGCTATTGGTGTTGGTTTTTATGAAGGAGCCATACTAGGAGCAATGTCTGTTTGGAGTGTTATAACTATGTTCCAACCTTTAAAAAAATATCTTCAAAGTCGTTCAAAGATAATCGAATTGTATATCGTTGTTAGATCTACAGAGGCATATAATCGGGTACTAGTATACTGTGCTGAGAATGGCATTAGAATGACTGATTCTAGAACTGCATTTGGAGATGTTAATTCAGAAAGAATTGAATATTTTGATGTTCCAGACAAAAAAATCGCGTCATTTATTACTCTGGAATTATCAGGTAGATTTGAGCACCTTAAACTAATGGAAGAAATTGCTAATATTGTTGGTGTGATTTATGTTGAGGAAATCAGCTAATCTAGGGATAAACAAAGGGACGGATTATTCTAGTCCTTTTGTTTTCTTTAAATAATAAGAAATATAAGGGCACATCTAAAAACTCAATTTCAATACTTTTAAACATTGATGTATCAACGTTTTCTGAGCAATAAAAATAGAAAATCGGTAGTTTTTAGAGGTGTCCATAATAATTTTTGAAGAAAAGGATCTAACTAATTTGAGAGTATATAAAGTGGATTTTGATGCAGGAAAAATAACTTATTTTGATGACTATAATCTCATACAGGTATACCACTTCCATTCATTTTATGATGTTTGTGAGATGGTGTTCGCTTGTCATTTACCATTTGAAGAAATGCTTAGAAATGTTATTGTTAAGGAGAAAGCTGTTCCCATATTAGAGTGTTATATTGAACAGATAATGAATACATTTCTAAATACAGAAGGATTTACTGAAAATGATTCCTTGGAATTTTCAGGTAGTGTATTTTCTTATACGGTGATTTGTAATGCAGTTTACAAAATAGTACAAAACAGTGAATTGAATTGTAAAATTTATGTTACTAGTACTGAAAGTTAATGTAGATTTAGTGAAGTATTTCCTCCAGATGTAAACTAGATTAAAAGATTAGAATGTAATTTTCTTGTTAAAATAATTTAAATATTGTATAGTTATAGTGAAGGTTTATGACAGGAGTATTTTAATGGAAAAAGGGAAAAAGGTAACGATATATGATATTGCACGTTTGTCTGGTTTTTCTCCAAAGACAGTTTCACGTGTAATAAATGGAGGGAATAGAGTAAAACCTGAGACTTATAATGCCATAAAAAAAGTCATCGATGAGTTATCCTATATTCCAAATGCCTATGCTCAGAATTTAACGAAGAAAGAAACCACGAATATTTTAATATCTGTGAAGAAGATTGATTCTTTTCCTTTAATCTGGTTTCAAACACTTTTAGATAAAGTTTTACAAACTTGTAGACAATTTGGAGTAAATGCTATTGTTGAATATTTTGGAGAGGAAGATTCGATTAGTAATTCAATTATTTCAAGTATTGGTAGCCTTGTAGATGGAGTGATTGTCTTTTATGAGGGGGAGAATGATATTCGAATCCAATATTTAAAGAAAAATAATATGCCTTTCATTGTCTTTGGAGAGTCTCAAACACCTGGAGTAGTTTACGTATCTAACAATAACTTTCAAGCTACTTATGATATGATGAAAGTAGTTTTGGAAAAGAATTTTAAAGATATGTGGTTACTTATGGGAGGTGAGTCTTATGTAAATAAGGATCGAGAGAGAGGAGTGAGAACTTTTTTAAAGGATAATAATTATTCTATGGATTTGAAGGTAGTTTATGGTTTAACTACAATAGAGTCAGTTTATTCCTTTGCTGTGAATGATTTGTCTTTTGGAAATTATCCAGATATTATATTTGTTTCAGGCGATGAAAAAGTTCAGGGACTAATTCGTGCGTGTTACGAAAAAGGAATAGCGATTCCGGATAATATATCCGTTGTTGGATTTGATAATATTCCAATTTCACAGTATTACACTCCTGCTTTATCTACAATTTCTCCTAATTATGTTAAATTAGCTCAAGAAATGATTGAAGGGGTATTAGCAATTATAAAGGGGGAAAGTGTCACATCTGTTGAAGTTTCTACTAAACTTGTTAGGAGACAGAGTTTCTAGTATTGTTTAATTCTTGAAAATCCTAATGGAAAAGATGGAGTGTTCTAAAGTAAGTTCTGTTTAGCCTCCATTCAGTTTCTATTGAGTTGGATCCAATTTCTAACAAGTGGGACATTTTCACGTTCGATTTACTAAAGACATTATCACATTCGAATCACACATCTTTCAAAAAAATTGTAAAAAAGTCTTGACAAAGAAAAAACAAAGTATTAAAATAAGTTCAACAAATCAGAAAAGTAACTATTTTTAATCTTCAGGGAGCCTGTGGTGATTGTGAACAGGTGGTTGGAAGTAGTGAAAGTGGGCTGATTTTAAAAATGAATTTGAAACAATGAAAATTCGGTGCGCACACCTTACAGTGCAACTTGTTGTTAGACAAGGTAGAGATGTAAAGGGATAGTCCCTTTATAATTGAGGTGGCACCGCGTTACCAACGCCCTCACACGGAATCCAATCTGTGTGTGGGCTTTTTTCATATCTTGAAATCAATACTGAAAGAGGAAAATTTTATGACAACTAAAGGTTATTTTGGACAATTTGGTGGAAGTTTTGTACCAGAGCCGATTCAGGCTTTGTTGGACGAGTTGGAAGTGACATTTGACAAGTACAAGGATGATCCAGAATTTTTGGCAGAATTTCGTCATTACTTGAAGGACTATTCAGGTCGCGAAACACCGCTCTATTTTGCGGAAAGTTTGACAGATCACTTAGGTGGTGCTAAGATTTATCTCAAGCGCGAAGACCTTAACCACCTTGGTTCTCACAAGCTCAACAACGTTTTAGGACAAATTCTTTTGGCCAAACGCATGGGCAAAAAACGAGTAATCGCAGAAACAGGAGCTGGTCAGCATGGTGTTGCGACAGCAGCGGCTGCAGCCAAGTTTGGTATGGCCTGTGATGTCTACATGGGAGCAGAGGATGTGGAACGTCAACGTCTCAATGTTTTCCGTATGGAGATGATGGGAGCAACTGTTCACGCGGTTGAAACAGGGACTCGTACCCTCAAAGATGCTGTTGATGCAGCCTTTGGAGCATGGATGAATGACCTTGAAGCCTTTTATGTTCTGGGATCTGCTGTGGGACCTCACCCATATCCAACCATTGTTCATGAGTTCCAAAAGGTCATCAGTGAAGAATCTCGCCGTCAAATCTTAGAAAAAGAAGGTCGTTTACCAGACTACGTTATTGCCTGTGTAGGTGGTGGTTCCAATGCCATTGGTGCTTTTTCTCAGTATGTTGCTGATAAAGAAGTCAAGTTGGTTGGGGTTGAAGCTGCTGGTCACGGACTTGATACAGACAAGCACGCAGCTACTATGACAAAAGGTAGTATCGGAATTGTCGACGGTATGAAGACCTATGCAGTCTTTAAGGAAGACGGAGAGCTGGCTCCAGTTTACTCTATCTCAGCTGGATTGGACTATCCAGGGGTTGGCCCAGAACACGCCTACTTCAAAGATTCAGGTCGCGTGGAATATGTCGCTGCGACGGATGAAGAAGCTGTTCAGGCTCTCCTCCTTCTCAGCAAGACTGAAGGAATTATCCCAGCGATTGAAAGTTCGCACGCTATCGCAGAAGCAGTTAAACGCGCACCGAAACTAAGTAAAGACGACATTATCATCATCAATGTCTCTGGTCGTGGAGACAAGGACGTAGCTGCAATTGCGGACTACCTAGAAGCTAAAAAATAATAGATGGAAAAATTACAGTCCTTTCTCTCACAGAGAGCTTGTGGTTGCTGGAAACAAGCAGAGAAAGCTGTAAGGTTGGGTCCATCTGAAATAAGAGAAGAAAACATAATTCTCAAGGGAGTGCCCTTTATCGCACAGCCTGTTACAGGAGGTATCTGAGACAGGAATGAGAGATAGGAGAAATCCTATAATTGAGGTGGCACCGCGAATTTCGTCCTCACGCAAGTTGTTTTGCGTGGGGATTTTTTATACAGTCGCCACCAACTAGAATTAGAACTGAAAGGGAAATTACAATGGAACGAATCATTCATGGAGATGTCTTATCACCAATCTTGGCTTACATGCGCCTAAAGGGGCAACACAAGGTTATCTTAGAGAGTATTCCGAGAGACAAGGAAACAGCTCGTTTTTCTATCCTAGCCTATAATCCTGTTTTTGAGATTAAGTTTGAAAATGGGGTCCTTTATCAAAATGGTCAAGTGATTGATCGTGATCCCTTGGATTTTCTTTATGAAGTGACTCATAAGAGACAACACCATTCAGATCTACCTTTTGGTGGAGGAGCCATTGGTTTTGTTGGTTACGATATGATTTCGCTTTATGAAGAAATTGGTCAAATCCCTGAAGATACAATTGGAACGCCAGACATGCATTTCTTTGTTTATGAGAGCTACATGGTCTTTGACCACAAGAAGGAAAAAATCCATGTCATCGAGGATGCTCTCTATAGTGAGCGAAGTCAAGAAGACTTGGAAAAAGCCTTGAACCAAGTGCTTGAGGAATTACGCATTCCTGCTCCAAATGAATTTGAAGATTTGGATTTATCACCACTTGACTTCAAACCCCATATCGCTCCTCAAAAGTTTGAGGAAATGGTGGAAACAGCTCGTGACTTGATTCGTAACGGGGATATGTTCCAATGCGTACTCAGCCAGCGTTTCTCAGCAGAAGTTACTGGAAATCCATTTGATTTCTACAGAAATCTCCGCGTGACCAATCCTTCTAATTACCTTTATTTCTATGATTTTGGGGATTATCAAATCATCGGTGCCAGTCCAGAAAGTTTGGTTTCTGTCAAAAATGGCATCGTGACAACCAATCCGATTGCGGGTACACGACCAAGAGGAGCTACGGATGAAGAAGACAAGGCTTTGGCGACAGACCTGCTTTCGGATGAGAAGGAAACAGCAGAGCATCGAATGTTAGTAGACTTGGGTCGTAATGATATTGGTCGCATCTCTGAAACGGCCAGTGTTCAAGTTACCAAGTATATGGAAGTGGAGCTCTTCCGTTATGTTATGCATTTGACCAGCGTGGTTAAGGGGCGTTTGCTTCCAGAACTCACTGCCATGGATGCCTTGAAAGCAACACTTCCTGCTGGAACAGTTTCAGGAGCACCAAAGATTCGAGCGATGAGACGCATCTATGAACTGGAAAAAGAAAAACGTAGCGTATACGCAGGAGCAATCGGCTACTTGTCGGCAACGGGTGATATGGATTTTGCCATTGCCATCCGAACGATGATTCTCAAAAATCAAACAGCCTATGTGCAGGCTGGGGCAGGGATTGTCTACGACTCCATCGCCCAAAACGAATACAAAGAAACCATTAACAAGGCTAAATCTATGACTAGAATTGGAGAACTAAAACCATGATTTTATTGATTGACAACTATGATTCTTTTACCTATAACTTGGCCCAATACATTGGGAACTTTGCAGAAGTTCAGGTCTTGAGAAATGATGATCCCAAGCTGTATGAAGAAGCTGAAAAAGCAGATGGTTTGGTCTTTTCTCCCGGTCCAGGTTGGCCAGTTGATGCTGGAAAGATGGAAGATATGATTCGTGATTTTGCTGGCAAGAAACCGATTCTTGGAATTTGTTTGGGTCATCAAGCCATTGCAGAAGTCTTTGGTGGTAAGTTAGGCTTGGCTCCAAAAGTCATGCATGGGAAACAGAGCAATATCAACTTTGAAGCGCCATCTGTTTTGTATCAAGGTATTGAGGATGGCCGTGCGGTCATGCGTTACCACAGTATTTTGATTGAGGAAATGCCAGAAGACTTCGAAGTGACAGCTCGTTCAACTGATGACCAGGCCATTATGGGAATTCAACACAAAAATCTACCAATTTATGGTTTCCAGTACCATCCAGAGAGTATCGGAACGCCAGATGGCTTGTCTTCTATTCGGAATTTTATCGAGAAGGTTGTAAAGTGAGGAAACTAGGATGAAAGAGATTATTGAAAAACTAGCAAAATTTGAAAATTTATCAGGTGTAGAAATGACGGATGTCATTGAGCGTATCGTAACTGGGCGTGTAACGGAGGCGCAGATTGCTTCTCTCCTTTTAGCTCTTAAGATGAAGGGGGAAACACCTGAAGAACGCACAGCCATTGCCCAAGTCATGAGAGGACATGCCCAACATATTCCAACTGAGATTCATGATGCCATGGACAACTGTGGTACAGGTGGGGACAAGTCTTTCAGCTTTAACATCTCCACAACTGCAGCCTTTGTCTTGGCTGGTGGTGGTGTTCACATGGCAAAACACGGTAACCGCTCGATTTCTTCTAAATCTGGTTCTGCAGATGTCCTCGAAGCCTTGGGTATCAACCTAGACCTCAAACCAGCTGAACTAGGTAAGGTCTTTGATAAAACTGGAATCATCTTTCTCTTTGCTAAAAATATGCACCCAGCAATGAAATACATCATGCCAGCTCGTTTGGAATTGGGAATTCCAACGATTATGAACTTGACTGGTCCCCTGATTCACCCAATGGCTTTGGAAACACAGCTTCTTGGTATTAGTCGTCCAGAACTTCTAGAAAGTACAGCTCAGGTTTTGAAAAATATGGGTCGCAAACGTGCCATCGTAGTTGCTGGACCAGAAGGACTGGATGAAGCTGGATTGAACGGAACAACCAAGATTGCTCTTCTGGAAAATGGCGAAATCACCTTGTCAAGCTTCACTCCAGCGGATTTGGGGATGGAAGGCTACGCTATCGAAGACATTCGTGGAGGCAATGCTCAGGAAAATGCAGAAATTTTGCTCAGCGTTCTTAAAAATGAACCAAGTCCATTCTTGGAGACTACAGTTTTAAATGCTGGTCTTGGTTTCTATGCTAATGGTAAGGTAGCTAGTATCAAGGATGGAGTTGCCTTGGCTCGTCAAGTGATTGCTAGTGGCAAGGCCCTTGAAAAACTCAGACTGTTACAGGAGTACCAAAAATGAGTCAGGAATTTTTAGCACGAATCTTGGAGCAGAAGGCGCGTGAGGTTGAGCAGATGGAGCTGGAGGAAATCCAACCTCTGCGCCAAACCTATCGCTTGGCTGACTATCTAAAACAACACCAGGACCGTTTACAGGTAATCGCTGAGGTCAAGAAAGCTAGCCCTAGTCTGGGAGATATCAATCTCGATGTGGATATTGTGCAACAGGCCCAGACTTATGAAGAGAACGGAGCAGTGATGATTTCTGTTCTGACAGATGAAGTTTTCTTTAAAGGACATTTGGATTATCTACGGGAGATTTCCAGTCAGGTACAGATTCCGACGCTTAACAAGGACTTTATTATCGATGAAAAGCAAATCATCCGCGCTCGCAATGCAGGTGCAACAGTTATCTTGCTCATCGTGGCAGCCTTGTCCGAAGAACGCCTCAAGGAACTTTATGACTATGCGACAGAGCTTGGTCTGGAAGTCTTGGTGGAGACCCACAATCTAGCTGAACTAGAAGTGGCTCACAGACTTGGTGCTGAGATTATCGGGGTCAACAATCGCAATTTAACTACCTTTGAAGTTGACTTGCAGACCAGTGTAGACTTAGCCTCGTACTTTGAGGAAGGTCGCTATTACATTTCTGAATCTGCCATTTTCACAGGGCAGGATGCGGAACGAGTAGCACCATACTTTAACGGAATTTTGGTGGGAACAGCTCTCATGCAGGCAGAAGATGTGGCCCAGAGAATCAAGGAGTTGCAGATTGACAAAGGTTAAAATTTGCGGATTATCGACCAAAGAAGCGGTGGAAACAGCCGTATCAGCAGGAGCCGACTACATCGGTTTTGTCTTTGCACCTAGTAAAAGACAGGTGACTTTGGAAGAGGCTGCTGAGCTGGCAAAGCTTATTCCTGCAGATGTCAAAAAGGTTGGTGTATTTGTTTCACCAAGTCGGGCAGAACTGCTAGAAGCGATTGAAAAAGTTGGTTTGGACTTGGTTCAAGTTCACGATCAGGTGGCAGATGATTTGTTTGATAATTTGCCTTGTGCCAGCATTCAGGCTGTGCAAGTGGATGGAGAGGGGCATGTACCCAATTCTCAGGCAGACTATCTACTCTTTGATGCCCCTGTGGCTGGGAGTGGCCAGACCTTTGACTGGGGCCAACTGGATACGACTGGACTAACTCAGCCCTTCTTTATCGCAGGTGGGCTTAAGGAAGACAATGTAGTAAAAGCAATTCAACACTTTACTCCCTATGCAGTAGATGTATCAAGCGGAGTGGAGACAGACGGACAAAAAGATCATGAAAAGATTAGAAGATTTATAGAGAGGGTAAAGAATGGCATATCAAGAACCAAATAAAGATGGATTTTACGGAAAATTCGGTGGACGTTTCGTCCCAGAAACATTGATGACAGCAGTTTTGGAGTTGGAGAAAGCCTACCGTGAAAGTCAGGCAGACCCAAGTTTCCAAGAGGAATTGAACCAACTCTTGCGACAGTATGTGGGACGTGAAACTCCCCTTTACTACGCAAAAAACTTAACCCAGCATATTGGCGGAGCTAAGATTTATCTTAAACGTGAAGACCTTAACCATACAGGGGCCCACAAGATTAACAATGCCTTGGGACAAGTTCTTCTGGCTAAACGCATGGGTAAAAAGAAAATTATCGCTGAAACAGGTGCTGGTCAGCACGGTGTGGCAACTGCAACTGCTGCAGCCCTCTTTAACATGGAATGTACTATCTACATGGGTGAGGAAGATGTCAAACGCCAAGCCCTCAATGTCTTCCGTATGGAGCTTTTGGGAGCCAAGGTTGAGGCAGTGACAGATGGTTCGCGCGTGCTCAAGGATGCGGTCAATGCAGCCCTTCGTTCATGGGTAGCTAATATCGATGATACCCACTATATCCTTGGTTCTGCCTTGGGGCCTCATCCTTTCCCAGAAATCGTTCGAGACTTCCAAAGTGTCATCGGTCGAGAAGCTAAGCAACAGTATCGCGATATGACAGGTCAAGATCTGCCAGATGCCCTAGTAGCCTGTGTTGGTGGTGGGTCGAATGCCATCGGTCTCTTCCATCCATTTGTAGAAGATGAGTCAGTAGCTATGTATGGAGCTGAAGCAGCAGGACTTGGTGTAGACACAGAGCACCACGCAGCGACTTTGACTAAGGGTCGTCCGGGTGTCCTTCACGGTTCTCTCATGGATGTGCTCCAAGATGCCCATGGTCAAATTCTTGAAGCCTTCTCTATCTCAGCAGGTTTGGACTATCCTGGTATCGGTCCAGAACATTCTCACTACCACGATATCAAACGTGCCAGCTATGTTCCTGTGACTGACGAGGAAGCCTTAGAAGGATTCCAACTCTTGTCTCGTGTGGAAGGGATTATCCCAGCCTTGGAATCTAGCCATGCTATCGCCTTTGCAGTAAAATTGGCCAAAGAACTCGGACCAGACAAGTCCATGATTGTCTGCCTATCAGGTCGTGGAGACAAGGATGTGGTTCAAGTCAAAGACCGCTTGGAAGCAGATGCAGCAAAGAAGGGAGAAGCTAATGCCTAAGACTCTAACAGAAAAATTGAACGCTATCAAAGCAACTGGAAAAGGAATTTTCGTTCCCTATATCATGGCTGGAGACCACGAAAAAGGTTTGGATGGACTAGCTGAAACAATTCACTTTTTAGAAGATTTAGGTGTTTCGGCCATTGAAGTGGGCATTCCCTTTTCAGATCCTGTCGCAGATGGACCTGTTATCGAAGAAGCTGGTTTGCGTAGTTTAGCCCATGGGACTTCGACACAAGCTTTGGTTGAAACCTTGAAAACCATTCAAACAGAGGTTCCGCTGGTCATCATGACCTACTTTAACCCCCTCTTTCAGTACGGTGTGGAGAACTTTGTCAAAGAATTGGAAGATACAGCGGTTAAGGGTTTGATTATTCCAGACCTGCCTCATGAGCATGCCAACTTTGTAGAACCATTTTTGGCAGATACAGATATCGCCTTGATTCCCTTAGTTAGTTTGACGACAGGGATTGAGCGCCAGAAAGAGTTGATTGAAGGGGCAGAAGGATTTGTCTATGCGGTTGCCATCAATGGGGTGACAGGGAAATCTGGCAATTACCGTGCAGACTTGGACAAGCACTTGGCACAATTGCATCAAGTGGGCGACATTCCAGTCTTGACAGGATTTGGCGTATCTAGTCAAGACGATGTAGAACGTTTTAATGCGGTGTCAGATGGCGTTATCGTCGGTTCAAAAATCGTAAAAGCTCTCCATCAAGGAGAGCCGATTGAGGACTTTATCAAACAAGCAGTAGCTTACCAAAAATAAGCACACAAGTAGCAAGTAAGAGGAAAGGCACGAAAGGAAGTCTTTCCTTTTTCTTTTGCAGGAGAAAGGCTAGAATTCCCATCGCAGAAGCAAACTGAATCAAGATGAGTAATTCTGTTGCGCTAAAGACGAGAGCACAAGAAGCTAAAAAGAGAAAATCCCCTGCGCCCATGCGGATATCGATAAAATGAGCCAACATTCCAAGGACAAGGAAGAAGACCATGACTAGATTCCAGCCAGAGGAAGCCATGAGGATTAGGTGGAAAATCATCCAGACCAGTAAGGGATATTCCTGATGGCGAAAGTCGTAGATGCCCAAGGTCAAACCAGCAGTGATTAGGATGACTTGACTCAAGGAAAGTAATTCCCAAGAGTAAAGCAGAAAGAGGAGTCCTAAGCCTAGTTCAAAGAGGGCATACCAGACAGGATAAGGAGCCTTGCAGTAGCGACAGCGAAAGCGATTGAAGACCTGCGAGAGAATCGGAATCAAATCTAAGGGACGCAAGCGAGTCTGACAGGAATCGCAGTGACTAGCTGGACTGATAATGGATTGCTCAGGAAAACGGTCAATGACCAAGCCAAGAAAGGAAGCGAAAATGCTCCCAACAAGAAAAAAATAAATATCAATCATACTTATCTATTCGTAAAAAATGGGAGAAGTAGTATAATGGAGAAACATAGATAAGATGGGGAGGTCAAGATGACAATTCGTTTTGAAGAAAAGGTGAGTATAGAAAACGCTCAACGCGTATGTCAATGGTCCAACTCCCTTGGCAAAGTCTTTCAAGAACAATGGATGGGACCAAGGATTCCTTTTCCCTTGACAATTCAAGTTTTGCAAGAGTTGGAAGGAATCTTTTCAATCTTTGAAGGACAAGAGTTTGTGGGGCTTATCCAGAAAATCAGATTGGAAAATAGCAATCTTCATATCGGACGATTCTTTATCAACCCCCAGAAACAGGGGCAAGGCTTAGGTAGTCAGGCTTTAAGGAAATTTGTTAGTTTGGCCTTTGAAAATGGAGACATAGATAGTATTTCTTTAAATGTCTTCGAAGCAAATCAAGCAGCCCAGCACCTTTATCAAAAAGAAGGATTTGAAATCGTTCAAATGATTGAAGCACCAGAACGAAAATACATCATGAAAAAGGGGAGATAGGAGCAAAAAAGCCTTTTTGTCTAGTCTAATTGTTTAGTTATTTTTTTCGATGATTCATATCTAAATCTTTTAATAGTTTCCCAGTTAAGTGAAGAGTTTTATCCTGTTTACAGTTTGTTATAATATCAAAAAGTTCCTTTGATATTTCTTTAAAAATTTTCTTTGATTCATCAGTTTGAAGTCTAGGAGATGTTTCTTTGGCTACATAGTAAGCATGATTGTCTCCAACAGTTATTAAACTCAGAATTTTATTAGCAATATTCTCATCGAAATAGTATGGTTTGAAAGAATCTCCTTTTTCTTTCATAGGTAAAAACTACTCGGTTTCATCACCTATACAAGTATAAAGTTTCTTTTTATTATGTTCAGTCAAATTACCATCATAGCAATCTGGCAAGTGATAATTCTTTATTTTGGGATTAAAGATTTCAGGAAGTATTTCTTTGTTTCTTTGCCCTTTTTCAGGCCACTTGTATAGTTCTTTGGCTTTTATAATTGTGTCAATTTCCAGGATTTCCTTATTATTTTCATCCTTAGCTTTAGATACAAATACAAAATAAACTTCCTCTTTTTCCTCTTTGGTTTCAATCCACTCTCTGACATCTTTACTTAGAGAAACATTTGTATGACAAAATGTATAAAGAAAATTATCATTCCAAATGAAGGGATCTTCATTGTGTTTCCCAGATTTAAATTCATCAAAACTAATTTCATATTCCTTATTTTCGATAGATAGAGTTTTCTTTTCTCGTTTAGGGTGCCCAATGATAATAATATGTTTCATATTTCCAACTCCTTTATTGGCAATAAATTAGATTTTAAGATGTTTCATTTTTATTGTGGGAAGATTTACTTCGTTTTCTCCTGAAATTGAGTTCCTGCCCAGTCTTCCTCTTGTAATAAATTTCTAATCAAGCTCGGCGTATTTCTATTTAAACAACTCAATTTTATCATTACAGTAATTGATTAAATCTCGAGCCTTCTCAAAAGTATAGCCTTTTTTAGATACAGATTTCACTTTCTTCTCATCAAAATAGTAGCCAGTCAAACCAGTGATTTCTTCTGATAATGTAAGATAGTAATCTGTTTCAATTCCCTCGTCTAGATTTTTGGAAAATGACTTCATCAAACGTCCAAAGAGAGGCTTTTTTGTCTTTTCATCACTGGAATCATTCCCTAAATTTGTTGAAATTAAGTCCGGATGGTAAGAATTGACGGTGATGCTTGAACCTTTTAGAAAGAATTCTCTGGCTAGATGGCGTGTCATCCAAATAGTGTAAAGTTTGGAATTATTGTAGGCTAAACCAGGATTGTAGTTCGTCTCAAATCCAAAGTCTAAATCCTTGATCTTGGCAAAATGATGCATATAGGAAGAAGTATTAATGACACGGCCGTCAGACGCTTTTTCTAACAAGGGACTTAGCTCAGCTGTTAACATATAGGGAACCAGAACAGATAACATAAAGGTCAACTCGACCTTTTCAGCACTCGCTTCTCGTTCTTTTCCTGCATACAGGCCTGCATTGTTAAACAAGACATCGATCTTTGAAAAGTCTCGCTTGATTTCCTCTACAAATCGATAAACATCGTCTAATTTTGAAAAATCTGCCAAGTAGCTAGAAACTCTCCCTCTCAAGGAAACTGCCCGAACCTCTTGAAGCGCCAGCTCAAGTTTTTGGGGATTTCGACCATGGAGGATGACATGATGCCCTTTACTGACCAATTTCTTTGCCAAATGTTTACCGATACCGTCAGTAGCACCTGTAATCAGAATGGTTTTGACCATATTAGTCCTCCAAGAAAGCTATTAGTTCTGTTGAAAATTCATCTGCATATTGGAAAATCGAACCGTGGCCAGCATTTGGATAGATGATGAGTTTACTATCTTTTATTTTCTCATGCATATCATAAGAATTTTCCGTTGGAACCTGCATATCCTTATCCCCGTTGACGATTAAGGTTGGTTGGGTGATAAATTTTAGGTCGTCCTGAGAATCTTTCCCCCAACGTTTAATGGCTTTGAGCTGGGTCAAAAATCCCGGTACCTTCATGTCTTTGTCCGCAAATTCCTTGGTTCTCATCCCCATTCGTCCTAGGACTTTCAAAGCTTCAATTTTCCCTTGTTCATCATGATTATAGAAGATATAGCGTTTAGGATCAATGCGCTCGAGTCCCGCTTTAAACATATAGTTAAAGGTTTTCCCTGTTACCTTATCGACCTCTTTTCCACCTCGAGGTCCTGTTCCAGCCAAGATTAAACGATTGACTAGAGTAGAATTTATTCGGATGATTTCTTGAGCAATCATACCTCCCATAGAAAGGCCAAGAAGATTGATTTTATCGTAACCAAGCGCTTTTACAAAGTCAATTGTCTGCTCAGCCATTCCAGGCATCGTCGAAGCAACTTTGCCCTGACTTGCTCCAACACCAGGAAGATCGACTACAATGACATGGTGCTTTTCAGCAATCAAGTCTAAGAGTTTAGGATCCCAGTTATCGAGAGTTGCTGCCAAATGGACCAGCATCAGAAGAGGTAGTTTTGATTTGCCTTTACTAAGTTCGCGATAGGCAATTTGATTTCCTTGGACAGTGATGTATTGATTTTTAGTTGTAATATATGACATGATTTTTTCCTTTTTATTTCTTAAAGCTGAGGACTGTTTTTCCACGTGAGCGACCATTAGCAACCTTGTCTAATGCGCTATTTACCTCTTCAAATGGATAAACTGTATCGATAGAGGGTTTGATTTCTAATTTACTAAAGAGGTCAGCTACCTCTTGTAATTGAGCGCCATTGCTTTCTACAAAGATAAAATGGAAGTGAACGCCGTATTTGTCAGCCATTTTATCAAATTTGCGACCCACTAGTCCAAGTAAGATTTGTTTCCATTTTGGTAGATTCATGCGTTTGGCAAAGGCACCGTTTGGCATGGCACGAAGTGAAACAAGATGACCACATTTTTTCATGATAGACATTTGTTTTTCAGTTTCAGCCCCACCAAGTGTATCGAGGACATAATCCACCTTACTAACAGTTTTTGTATAATCCTCTGTTTTGTAATCGATAAAGCGGTCTGCTCCTAGTTTTAACACACGCTCAGCACTATCTCCAGATCCATTGGTGATGACTTTCAATCCTTTGGCCTTGGCAATCGGAATGGCCATTCCACCCACTCCGCCAGCACCACCAGAAATAAAGATCGTTTTCCCAGCTTGAGCGCCCATGAGGTCAAGAGCCTGCATGATAGTTAAGGCAGTAAGCGGAACAGCAGCAGCCTCCTCGTCTGATAGATAGTCTGGAACCTTGGCTAAGGCTTGGCTATCGACAGCTACGTATTCTGCAAAGGCGCCGATATGATCAAGTGGCAGACGGCCAAAGATACGGTCTCCTACCTGAAAGTTGTCAACTTGCTTGCCAATGCTTTCAACGATTCCAACCACTTCGTTACCTGCAGTTTGAGGAAGTTTGTAAGGAACAATCATCTTAACCTCACCACGAGAGATCATGTTATCCAGAGGATTAACCCCGGCTGCGTATACTTTCACCAAGACTTATTTGCCTGTAATACTTGGTTTAGCGATTTCTGTGATGTTCAGTGTGATATTGTTTTTGTTATAAGTGGTGTGTTGTGCGGCTTTCATTGTTTTCTCTTTTCTTTTTAATATGATTTTATATACCTGTATCTGATACAAGTATATGTTGTTTCCAGTAAAAACTGACTTGTTATCAAATCAGTTTCGGACTTGTTTGGCTTGTTTATATAGATTGTCAATGACATCTTCTAAAGTTTGATTTGCTAATTCCTTCTCTAATTGAGATTCGGAACTAGCGAAAAGCGGTGAAACTGCTCCTTGGATATGTTTTCCAACAGGGCAATCGGGATTACTATTTTGATGAACAGGGAATAAACTAATGTGATTGATTTCTTGAGTAGCATAGTAGATCTCTAGTAAAGTCATTTTCTTTGGAGGCTTACTGAGCTGATAGCCTGTTTTTCCTTGCTGGGAATGAATCAAACCTGCATTTTTCAACAAGGCAATCACCTTTCGAATGTAACTAGCGTTAGTTCCAACACTAATAGCTAATGCTTGAGAACTTAATGTTTCCTTGCTTTCACTAATCATTGTTAAGATATGCAAAGCAACTGAGAATTTTGTATCCATCTGAACTCCTCTTTTGATAAACTTGTATCAGGTACAAGAACAAGTATAGCATAAATTAAAAGAAAAGCAAGACTTTTGTTTTAAATTTTTTAAAATTTTAAGTGTAATCAGATTAGAGATGTCTGGAAAGGGTGTTCACAAAATTATATCTTTAATATCCATTGGTAGAACAAAAGTAGAACAGATACGAAAAAAAGCCTTTACTCAAGGCTTTTCCTGTTGTATGTAGATGCCCCCTACAGGATTTTCAAAATATATGTTGCTTTGATATTCTTGATTTTATAGTGTTTTCGTGATGTTTAAGTGAATATATGAGTTTGTAAATAGTATGTTTCACGTCAAATTCACTCCAAAATTGAAATTTTTAAGGATAGACGCTTGACATTGGAAGAAAAAAGTAGTATAGTGGTCTTATCAAGATACATGAGAGGAATTATGAGGATATATAAAAGTGTTCGCCTAGCTTCTATTGTTAATGCCTGGGTTGATGATTTGGTAAACTTAAAACAGATAGAGTTAGAAAATGAAGAAGGGTTAGCAGAAAGAGCAGAAACTAGCTTGTTAGATACTTTTCCGGTTTTAAATGGAGTTTCTAGAAATATTTCATTTAAAGTAAGTTTTTCAAGTATTGTTGAAATGTGTTATAGAAATACTGCTAATTATACTAAAAATGAATGGGAGGTACTTGCAAACGAGATGGAGAAACAAAATTATAAGATAGAAACTAGTACCACCACTCCAAAGCTATACTTAGACAATGAAATTTGGAATGGCTTAGAAAGTTACCAGAGAAAATTAATGGGAGAAAACAATAGACGAATTTTAAGGCTTTCTTACATCATAAAGTTGGTAATTTTTGCTGGTTGGAAGCAATATCAAAATTAAACCTCTGTAAAGGTTTAATTTTTACCCAATTGTGTATCTTAGCGTAACCACTAAGAATATTTTAATAAAGGAGAATGAAGATGAAAGCTAGAGCTTCACCGTTTATAACAGTATAAAAACGTATAATAAAAATATTTTAACTTGAATTATAGAAAAGGAGAAACAGACTATGAAACAAAAACAACCGATTGTTTCTAGAACGAAACAACATACATTTGAAGAGCTTATTCAAGCCCAAAAGTTAGAAAGATTGGCTAAGTTGGCGCCCGATTTGGTTGGGAGGTATGGTTTTACTGCTAGCTGTGCATCTTCATTTGCGAACTTGATTAAAGAAGCGTATGGGGGTAAAAATCTAAACGTAGTTTATGCGAGTCGGATGTTGGCTCTCTGGAATATTGCTTGCAGTTGTTATCATAAGGCTGATGGGTATTCTTTAGCAGATGCGCTTTTTAGTGATAAAAAAATTTTTCTAGAATCTTTTTATTATCACGATAATACATCAGATATCATCACTATTGATATGATAGAAGACGTTCGTCAAAACTGTTTAATGTTAAGTACTTTTGCTACTTCTGATAGTATTTCTGTTATTGAGTTTGAGATGGAGGAAGAATCCGACTTGTATTATTTTATTAAAGCAACATTAGGTTCTTCTTTTAGTCGCATGCACTATTCAGTATTAGTCAAGGCTCTTGCTGGTGCACTTACAAAGAATATATAAATGTATATTGTGATGGGGAGGACCTCCTCCCTATTACATAGTTGAGAAATGGAGGTTTTCTTTTATGAGTAACAATATTTATAAATATTTATTCTATATATCATTCTTGGGGTTCGCCGGTCTGTTGTACTATGCATTAATTTTAATGAATGTCTTTTCTCCATTGTACGAAGGGACGGCAATCTTGTTATCTTATGTTATTATAATATTTCTTCTCATATGCATAGACATGGCTGCTACACCATTAGAGAAGAATAAAGAGGAGAATAAAAATGATAAGGAAATATAGATTTTGCTTTTTTTGTATGTTCGTCTTCGCTCTTTTATCTGTGTATAACCCCATAGGCTTTGGTTCAGCCCTCAGTGTGCTGTTTTCAATTATAGCATTTCTTTTCTTTGCTATATTCCTTTACTATTTTATTAGAGTTAAATTGATAGCTCTTTCTCTTATTATCAAGGATATAAGAAATAAGATGAGGTAAAATATGTTTCATATAAATATGTTTCATATAAATCGTAGAGTCTCTCTTTGTGAGTCATACATATTATCAACCTCCTTAATGAAGACTTGTTATTGGGCTTGTATACTATCTCAAGTTTTTATATTTATTTTATTGGTTTTAATCTTTAATATCTCAGGACTTTTACTAGTTTTGGCTGTGGTCTTAGAAATTTTAATCGCCAAGAAATTTATATCTAAGCTGAGTGAACTATATAATAGAATTCAGCCCATTCTTGCTATACGCGAGCAATTACTGTTTTTGCTTGAATCTAACAATCTATTTGTGTCTTCTTCTGACGGAGTTATAGTTCGTTCTGTTGTTCTAGACTTTTCTATAGATGAGGAATACATATTTATTTATGCTCGTGTTATGGGTGATAATTTCTCTAATAAGGTGTCAGAGATAGATATATATTTGAGTGCTTGTTTGAATTTGAACTTAGAAGAGAAAGTACAGACTGCTAGTTGTGTTAAGTATACATTTAGAATATATCCTGAAAAAAGAGTGTCTTGGGAGAGCACTCTACAAACTACAAAGCTCACAATTTCCGATAGCGTTGGTTTCCAGTTTGGTTGTCCGCCCCATGTCCTTTTGGCAGGGTCGACACGTTCAGGCAAGACGGTGATGATAGAGAACCTTGTGGCTCAATACTTAATTTTAGGGTCTGACATAAAATTGCTGGATCCGAAAAAAGGCGATTTGAGTTTTCTAATTGGTAAGAAGCTAGAAGATAGATTAAGTTATAAGGTAGTATATAATTCTCCATTCCAGATTGCTGGTGCTTTAAGAGAGGCTGTTGAAGAAATGAATAGACGCTTTCAGGTTATGGCGGATAACCCAGATATATATGTTTCCAAAGGGAAGGTTCTGTCTTGGGCTGATGTCAAGGGAAATTTCCCCCTTGTAGTGGTACTTGATGAAGGGATTGCCTTTAAAACCGAGGCCGAGACGTCTAAAGAAGGGAAAAAAGCCTATGAAGAGGCAATGTCAAATCTTGGGAGTCTCTTGGTAAAATCACGCCAAGCTTCAATAGAGGTGATAGTCGGTTTACAGAGGGCTTCAAGTGACTTTATTCCCACTTATATGAGACAAAACTTTGGGGTAGCTTTATTGTTGGGGGCAACTACGGCTGATTCTGACTCCTGTCGCATGATGTTTTCAAGTCAAGATATTGATTATAAAACTTGCGACATTGGGACAGGGTACATTCAAATAGATGGGGTTATCCCTACTCCTCGGTATGTCGAGACACCGTTTAAGTCTGATGAATTAGACTTTGAGGCATATTTTGACGAAGCTTGTGATAGGTATATGAGGATGCGAAATGAACGAAATTAGTGTTGTTGTGAAGTTATCGAACGGCAGTTTAATGGGTGCTACTGAATGTGATGAAAATCCTTATAAAGCTTTGTTACAAATTTTACAAGTAGTACATATGCAAATTGTAGATGAATTAGAATAATGTAAGGTGGTATTTGAAATGCTGTTGAAACATATTTGCGAGGTATGTGAAAAAAGTGAAATCATTGATTCAGATTTAGCTTTTGATGAAGGATGGGAATATCCTCCATTAATGGGTAGTTTTAGGATTTTATCCCCCAGAACCTGCCCTAATTGTACGATTGAAAAAACTGTGTGGTGGGCATTAGCTATGGAGGGTAAGTCTCTTGAAGATTTATCAAAAAGGCAAATAGAGGTATTAACGAGGATAAACAATGAACCTCTGAGTATTTTACCAAATTCAGATGACGGTCTTTTGGACTAGCGGAATAGGGAGGATTGCCCAGGGGGGCATAATCGAGCGGAGCGCTCATCTTTCCGCTAGTCCAAAAGAGCCAACCGACTGCTTTGCAGGAGGTCAGAAAAAACAGCCCCAGTACTAACTAGGGGGGTATACCATACATAAAATGGTGCTTGAAGCTTTGATACAGTAAGGCGTGGGGCTTGTTGGTTACTGATTCATAGAAATTTGACAAAAGCCCTTGTCCTATAAGGTTTTTGGGCGACTTGTTGAGTAGGGTACGATTTTTAACATAGAAATGGAGTAAAAAATATGACTTATAACATGACGGATACAAACATCAAAATTGGGGCACTTGACTTGGATATGTCCCAGTTTGATATTCCAAAGAAATTCGTTATTTTATCGGCGAGAGTTAATAATAAATATAACGAAGTGAATGGGGAAAAAGTAAAAACTGAGGAAGTATCAAAAATCAGTTGTACTGCTCTTGATTTTGACAAAGTGAAAGTTTTAACAGACATGGGAATCTCAACGGATGATTTAAAGGCTATTAACTTAGAAATTGTTGGTAATGTAGATAAAATTGCAAAAATTGCTCAGAGTGAGGCTTTATTGAATGTTCCTGTAGAACTAGTTCAGCCAAAGGTAAGACTGGCTTGGAATATTTCACGAAGTAACTGGGCAGGTGTTAAACTTGTCTGTGAGGATATTAAAATACTAGGATAGGAGTATATTCCTATGAATACAGTTAGAATTGATTATTTTGCTGTAACAGTTAAGGATGTTTCGCCAGAAAAAGTTCTGACTGACATCCTTTTGATTCCTCTTGAAAGCTTTACCTTGAATGATTGGGGGCTGAATAAGTATAAGCAACACTATTCATGTTCAGAAATTAAGGTGTATTTTAATGCCGATAGGCCTTCTATGGGAGTATTCATCGAATTGAAGGGGCAAGGGTGCCGCCAATATGAGGAATTTATGGAGGGGAATGTTAATAACTGGATTGCCCTAATTACTCGTTTATATCAGTATAATGTTAATTTCACTCGTTTAGATATTGCACATGATATATTTGATGGTACTTTAGACGTACAACGAATATATGACTATTGCAAAAAAGGGTTATGTATTTCTAAGGCAAAGCATTTTGAGTATCATGAGAAATCAGTTCTAGATACTGGGGAGTGTGTAGGAGAAACAGTTGCGATAGGTTCACGAGGTAATCAGCAGTGGTGTGTATATAATAAACGCATGGAGCGACTTGGTAAGCAAGAGCTTGTAGAAGTTTCGTCTTGGACTCGCGCAGAGCTTAGATGTTGGCAGGAGAAGGCTAATATAATTGCTGAGCAGTTATATTTAAAACGTCCCTTATCGTCAATATATTTTGAGGCTATCAACGGTCATTATCGCTTTATTCGTCCAAATGCTACAGATAGCAATCGTTGGAGAAGAAAAAAAGTTAAGTGGTGGGTAAACTATCTAGGGACAGAAAATCAGACAGTTCTTAGTATTACAAGGGCTAAAACGACACTACGGCAGTCTGAGGTTTGGACAGAGAAACAAGTTGCTAAAACATTAGCAAAAGTCTATATTGCAAAGTATCAGGCTTATGATGTTCAAAAGGCAGAGGAATACATTCAAAGCTTACTTAAAGAGGGGCTTTCGAGGCTAACTGATAATGATGAAAAGGATATAGAACAATATATAAGAGAACAGAATAGTTCCCAACTTTGGGGAATTGATGGAAGGAGTGACTGACATATGGCGGATACTATATCAAATAAGGATTTGATTTCAATGGGTTATAGGCCATCAACAGCTAATGCTATTATTCATCAGGCAAGAGATATACTTGTTTCCAGAGGGTATACATTTTATAATAGAAAACGTTTGATGGTTGTTCCAAAAAGTGTTGTGAAAGAGTTGTTGGGAATGGACTTGTGAAATGGCTTATATCGAGTATAAACAGCGTGGGAAGAAAAGGCTTTGGTCGTTCTCTATACGTGAGAGGAGCAAGAGCCTACTCCATAAAAGCGGATTTAAAACAAAACGAGAAGCTAAAATAGAAGCTGAGAAGGTGCTTCATAAGATAAACACAGGAAGTGTCTTGCGCTTTGATATGACCTTACCAGAACTGTACCAAGAATGGCTTGATTTAAAAATTTTTCCTAGCAATAGAAGTGAAGTCACAAAAAAGAAATATCTTATGAGAAAAAATGTTATTAAAAGGCTATTTGGAAATAAACCTGTATCACAAATTAAGCCTAGTGAATACCAAAGAATTATGAATAAGTATGGGCAAACAGTTAGTAGAAATTTTCTGGGTAGATTGAATTCTGGAATTCGTGCAAGTATACAGATGGCTATTGCTGATAAGGTGGTAATAGAAGATTTTACTGCTTATGTAGATTTATTTTCATCCAAGAGTGGACAAAAGGTTGAAGAAAAGTATTTACATACTGAATCTGACTATCAAAAAGTCTTAGTGTATTTGAAAAATAAGTTTGATTATCAGAAATCTATTGTACCGTATGTGATTTATTTTCTTTTTAAAACTGGCATGCGTTTTTCTGAGTTGATAGCTTTGACTTGGAATGATGTTGATGAGGTTGGAGAGCAAGTTAAAACTTATCGTCGTTACAATACCGCTATTCATAAGTTTACTCCACCAAAAAACAATACTTCAATAAGATTAGTTCCCATTACTTCAGATATGCTTTCCTTGTTAAAAACATTGAAAATATTACAACTAAAAACAAATAAAGAATTAAACATTGACAATAAAAATAATTTGATTTTTCAGCATTTTGGCTATGCCTACGATGTTCCAGATATTGCAACAGTCAATAAATCTATAAAAGTAATGTTGAAGGAATTGCAAATTTCTCCATTGATTACTACCAAAGGAGCTAGACACACTTATGGTAGTTATTTATGGCATAATAATATTGATTTGGGAGTTATTGCGAAAATTTTAGGACACAAAGATATCTCTATGCTGGTTGAAGTTTATGGTCATACATTGGAGGAAAAAATTAGTGAGGAATTTATGGCTGTGAAAAGTTTGTTGTAAAAACACGGCAAATTGCACGACAATTTTTAAAAGGAAAGCAAAAAAAGCCCTATATTATAAGACTTTTCCTGTTGTATTTAGATGCCCCCTACAGGGATCGAACCTGTGACCCACGGATTAAGAGTCCGCTGCTCTGCCAGCTGAGCTAAGGAGGCAAAGAAAAAAGCTGTATTGGTGCCGAAACTTCACGGTTTGTATTGAACCCGCGCAATTAAGCAGGTGGGCAACTCGCTCTAACTGAAGCTGTTTCCGTGTGAGACGGCCTACATGCTGTTAGAAGACTTTTGTTTCCCTAATAATACAAAAAATAGTCGGTCAACACTTAAGTGTGAAGTCGTACACCACAGCGTTTCTATGTTTATATGATACCACTTTTTCAAAAAAAATCAAGAGGAAAATGCAATTTTTTGAAAAGGATTTCAGATTTTTCGCAAACGGTCGATAGCTTCCTTTCTTTGAGCCAAAGCCCGTTCATATTTACCAGTATCTTCTGCTTGGAAATAGTGATGATTACGAATTTTTTCTGGCAGATAGTCTTGCTTGACCCAATTTCCAGGATAGTTGTGTGGATAGAGATAGTCTTGGGCATTCCCCAGTTCCTTGCTTCCGCTGTAGTGCCCATCACGCAGGTGTCGCGGAATAGGCAAGTGCCCTGATGTTTTGAGGTCAGCAAGTGCCTTATCCATAGCCACATAGGCCGAGTTGGATTTTGGAGAAAGGGCTAAATCAATCACCACATTGGCAATGAGAATGCGAGCTTCGGGGAATCCAATCCTTTGTGCAGCATCCAGAGCAGTCACGGTATGAATCTGGGCTTCAGGATTGGCCAAACCGATATCTTCATAGGCGATAACGGTCAAGCGACGCGCGAGACTAGGAAGATCCCCAGCCTCTATCAAGCGAGCAGCATAGTGAAGACTGGCATCAACATCTGAGCCACGGATAGACTTTTGCAGGGCAGATAGAACGTCATAGTGACCGTCTCCATCCTTGTCCATGGTAATGTAGCTCCGCTGCAGGCTATTTTCCATGATGTCTAGAGTGATATGGCGGATGCCCTCGTCATTCTCAGGGGTAGAGAGAACAGCCAAGTCCAGTGAGTTGAAGGCAGAGCGCAGGTCTCCGTTTGTAGAGGTTGCGATGAAATCCAGTGCATCCTCATCTAGTTCTACTGGGAAATCAAAACCACGTTCAGGATTATTTAGAGCTATCTGAAGAGCCTCTTTGACGTCTTGGTTAGACAGAGGTTCCAACTCAAAAATTTGAACACGACTGCGAATGGCAGGAGTGACAGAGAAGAAAGGATTTTCAGTCGTAGCGCCAATCATGATGACCAGACCACTTTCCAAGAGAGGCAAGAGGAAGTCTTGCTTGGTTTTATCTAGTCTATGAATCTCGTCTAGTAATAGGACGAGACCACCAGAGAATTTAGCCTCTTCCGCAATTTCTTGCAATCGCTTTTTGCTATCAACTGTCGCATTGAAAGTTCGAAAGGCATACTTAGTAGTCCCAGCGATGGCTGAGGCAATACTGGTCTTGCCTATTCCCGGAGGGCCATAGAGAATCATGGAGGACAGGCGGTTGGCTTCTACCATGCGGCGGATGATTTTTCCTTGTCCGACCAGATGTTCCTGACCGATGACTTGATCGATGGTTTTAGGGCGCATGCGAAGCGCGAGATTGTCTGGCATAGCAGTCCTTTCTAACGTGGATTTTCTGATGTATATGTGGTAAGATGGTAGTATCTATTTTAGCATATTTCCGAGCAATCGGGGCGATTTAAGAGTCGCATAGAAAGAGGACAAAATGGCAACATATGGATTTTTAGATGTTTTAGAGGAAGAGTTGGAGAAGAATTTTCCCTTTGACTTTGAGATTAGTTGGGACAAGCGCAATCACGCGGTAGAAGTGAGTTTTCTACTGGAAGCGCAAAATGCTGCAGGTGTGGAGATGGTGGATGAGGACGGAGAGGTTTCATCAGATGACATTCTCTTTGAAGAAGCAGTGCTTTTTTACAATCCTGCCAAATCAACCGTCAATGAGGAAGACTATTTGACGGTTATCCCTTACCTGCCTAAAAAAGGATTTTCTCGCGAATTTTTAGCTTATTTTGTGTTATTCCTTAAAGATACTGCCGAGGTTGGACTAGATGCCCTTATGGACTTTTTGGAAGACCCAGAAGCAGAGGAATTTGTCATGGAATGGAACCAAGAAGTCTTTGAAGAAGGAAAAGTCGGCTTGGAAGAGGGGGAGTTTTATCCTTATCCGAGATACTAGGAGTTGGATGGAGATTTTATGAAGAAAATTGGGATTTATTTGGTTTATGTGCTAGCTGTTGTCTTTATTATGTTGGCTTGTGCTTGTGGTACAATCGCATTTGCAGAGCTGGGATATTCCGCAGTTTTAGTCTTTACTTTTGGTTATGGCTTCGCTCTTCTAAGTATGTATTTAATCTTTATTCTTCATGAGCTGGGACATGCTTTTTGTGGCTATCTGACAGGCTATCGTCTGGTGGCTTTTGGATTAGGGAACTTTCTTTTAACCAAAAAGTCAGGAAGGCTTCATCTTAGTCGAACAGCAGTTATAAAAAATGTTGGTGCTCAATACATTGGATTAAAAGAGGATGAAAGCGATCAAAGAATCATCCTGATGCTTTCAGGAGGCTTGATGGTTCATCTCAGCTTGATATTATTGGCGATAGTGTTTGGATTTTTGACAAGAAGCTGGTATTTTGCAGGGACTTGGATTTTTCTTAATTTGTCTTTCTTCCTAAATAACATTTTGCCAGTTGGCATCACCGATGGCGCAAAAATTTGGGAATTGCTACAACACCCTGCAAATACGAAATGCGCCTACCTGATGTTGAGGCATTCTGCCCAGACCTTGCTAGCTCCTCAAGAATATGATTTAAAAGACTTTATCATGTCTGTTGATGAGGATGTGAGAGGGAGTTTTGCAGAAAGTGTTCAGACTCTTCAGGGATTGGTATTCATATTGGATGATAATATAGAGCTTGCAAAGCAACAGTTTCAGTCTGTGTTAGAGAAAACAGATAATCCAATGTCTAAAACTATTTCTCAAATATACCTTCTTCAAGTTGCTCTGATGGAAGGAGATAATAAGAAAGCGGAAGAATATGCAAGTATTCGAGGTGTCAAATCCTTTTTATCTCTAAAAACAGCAGATATGCAGGTCATTCAAGCTTGGTATCAATTTAAGGTAAAGAAAGATATAGTTCAAACTCACAAGGCTATGAAGATTGCTAGACAGAAAATGAATAGCAGCCGGATGTTACGGGATGAGAAAATCTATTATCAAAACTGGTTAGCCGAGCTGGAAAAGGAATTGACCGAAGGAGTCTAATATGGAAATAGAAATTTCTGATTTCACAGGCTGTAAGATTGCTTTGTTTTGTGTGGATAAGCTCTTGACTATCTTACGCGATGATAAGGCAAGCATTCCCTGGCCCAATATGTGGGAACTGCCAGGTGGGGGACGAGAGGGGGATGAAAGTCCTTTTGAGTGCGTGGCGCGTGAAGTTTATGAAGAACTGGGAATTCATCTGACTGAGGATTGTCTGCTTTGGAGTAAGGTTTATCCAAGTATGCTTTTTACGGATAAACAATCTGTATTTCTAGTTGGCAAGTTGGCTCAGGACCAATTTGACAAGATTGTCTTTGGAGATGAAGGACAGGGCTATCAGTTGATGAATGTCGAGGAATTTCTTAGTTCCAGTCAAGTTGTACCTCAGTTGCAGAATAGAGTGAGAGATTATTTGGAGGAAGTTCGATAAATGGCGAAGCGTAGCAAAAATATCAATATGTTTCTCATGGATGGTGAAGTGACTGGAAAAATCAAATGTACTTTGTCAAATTGGACGGGAGTGATTTACAAAATACCTCGTATTCAGTTGGGAGATTTGAAGTCGCGTGATGAAATGAAACAAAGTGGTATTTATTTCTTATTTGGTCGAGATGAAGATAAACAGAAAGATGTGACCTATATTGGTCAGGCGACAACTCGGAAAAATGGTGAAGGGGTATTGTTGCGAATTCAAGAGCATACCCGCGATACTCATGCAGATTATTTTAATGATGTCATCATTCTAACAACTCAAAATAATTCTTTCGGGCCAACAGAAATTAGCTATTTGGAAAATAAATTTACTCAACTTGCTAAAGAAGCTGGTCGCTATATTGTGAAAAATGGGAATGATCCAAATCCTGGTAATGTGACTGAGGAAAAGGAATCTGAACTGGATGAAATTGTTGAAAATACGCTAATGATTATTGGAACTTTAGGTTATCGTGTTTTTGTTCCAATGACAAAGAAAGTTAGTCAAGATTTACCTGATAATCATTCAACTTATCTTTATTTAAAGCGTAAAACTAAGAAATCTAACAAAGTAATAGAAGCAACTTGTGAACGGACAACTGAAGGTTTTGTTGTTTTAGAAGGAAGTCAAGTAGAAATAAAGGATTCTCCATACCTTCCAGCAAGTTTAAAAGAAATGCGTCAGAATTTAATAGCTTCTCGGGTCATTCAAGATGGAGTGTTAAAAGAAAAACAACTCTTTTCTAGCCCTTCTTATGCAGCGGCTTTTTTACTGGGTATGCAAACGAACGGTCGAACTGATTGGAAGGATCAGGATGGAAGAACTTTAAAAGAATTAGAAGAATTAATAGATTGATAAGGAAAAAATTTATGGAAACATGGCAAGAGTTAAAAGTTACAGTGAAGCGTGAGGGGGAGGAGTTAGTTTCCAATCTCTTGATTGAGCTGGGAGCGCAAGGTGTTGCGATCGAAGATAGTATGGACTATGTGGGAAATGTGGATCGTTTCGGCGAGATTTTCCCAGAGGTCGAGCAACAAGAAGAAATCGTAGTGACAGCCTATTACCCTGATACGGTTGATATAGCAACGGTTGAGGCAGATTTGCAGGCTCGTCTCGCGGAACTAACTGATTTTATGGACTTGGGAGAGGTAAAAATGGGTACGACTGCCTTGACTGAGGAAGACTGGGCAGACAACTGGAAGAAATACTATGAACCTGCTCGCATCACTCATGATTTGACTATCGTGCCATCTTGGACAGACTATGAGGCGACTGCTGGGGAAAAGATTATCAAGCTAGATCCTGGTATGGCCTTCGGGACAGGAACCCACCCAACTACTAAGATGAGCCTCTTTGCCTTGGAGCAGGTTCTTCGTGGTGGCGAAACGGTGCTAGATGTGGGGACTGGTTCAGGGGTTCTCTCTATTGCCAGTTCACTTCTGGGTGCTAAGGAAATTTTCGCCTACGACCTAGATGATGTGGCGGTTCGTGTTGCTCAGGAAAATATTGAACTAAACCCTGGTATGGAAAACATCCATGTAGCAGCAGGAGATTTGCTTAAGGGAGTTGAGATTGATGCAGATGTGATTGTAGCTAATATCTTGGCGGATATCCTTGTTCATCTGACGGATGATGCTTATCGCTTGGTCAAGGATGAAGGCTACCTCATCATGAGTGGAATTATCAAGGACAAGTGGGACATGGTGCGCGAGTCGGCTGAGTCAGCTGGATTTTTCCTTGAAACCCACATGATTCAGGGGGAATGGAATGCCTGTGTCTTTAAGAAAACCAAGGATATTTCCGGTGTGATTGGAGGCTAGCATGCAACAGTATTTTGTCAAAGGCAGTGCAGTCTCTCCTGTCACCATCGAGGATAAGGAAACCAGCAAGCATATGTTTCAGGTTATGCGCCTGAAGGAAGATGATGAGGTTACTTTAGTCTTTGATGCTGGGATTAAGCGCTTAGCGCGCGTGCTGGATGTGGAAGCTCGTCAGTTCGAATTGGTAGAAGAACTAGATGACAATGTGGAACTGCCAGTCCAGGTGACCATCGCATCTGGATTTCCTAAGGGGGACAAGCTGGAGTTTATCACTCAAAAAGTAACCGAGCTCGGAGCCAGCCAAATCTGGGCCTTTCCTGCCGATTGGTCCGTTGCCAAGTGGGATGGCAAGAAATTGGGTAAAAAGGTTGAAAAACTAGAAAAAATTGCCCTTGGAGCGGCCGAGCAAAGCAAGCGTAATTTGGTCCCAAGTATCAAGCTTTTTGAGAAGAAAGGAGATTTTCTAGCCCAACTTGACCAATTTGACCGCATTGTAGTGGCTTATGAAGAGTCGGCAAAAGAAGGAGAAGCCGCTGCGCTTCTGCAAGCAGTCTCTGGTCTTGAAAAAGGAGCAAAACTGCTCTTTATCTTTGGTCCAGAAGGTGGTCTGTCACCTGCAGAAATCGAAAGTTTTGAAGCTAAGGGAGCAGTCTTGGCAGGTCTTGGTCCTCGTATTTTGCGAGCAGAAACAGCACCACTTTACGCCTTATCAGCCCTTAGTGTTTTATTAGAATTAGAGAAATAAGAGGAAGAAAATGGAACAAAAACACCGTTCAGAATTTCCAGAGAAGGAACTTTGGGATTTAACAGCCCTATACCAAGACCGTGAGGATTTCTTGCGCGCAATCGAGAAGGCTCGCGAAGACATCAACCAGTTTAGCCGTGATTACAAGGGTAATCTTCATACTTTTGAGGATTTTGAAAAGGCCTTTGCGGAATTGGAACAAATCTACATTCAGATGAGCCATATTGGCAATTATGGCTTTATGCCTCAGACGACAGATTATAGCAATGACGAATTTGCTAACATTGCCCAAGCTGGGATGGAATTTGAAACAGATGCTAGCGTAGCCTTGACCTTCTTTGACGATGCCTTGGTAGAAGCTGATGAGGAGGTCTTAGACCGTTTGGGTGAATTGCCTCACTTGACGGCAGCCATTCGTCAGGCAAAAATCAAAAAAGCCCACTATCTAGGGGCTGATGTGGAGAAGGCCTTGACCAATCTCGGTGAAGTTTTCTACAGTCCGCAGGACATTTATACTAAGATGCGAGCTGGGGATTTTGAAATGGCCGACTTTAAAGTCAATGGCAAGACCTACAAAAACAGCTTTGTGACCTATGAGAATTTCTACCAAAACCACGAGGATGCTGAGGTTCGTGAGAAATCTTTCCGTTCCTTCTCAGAAGGTCTTCGTAAGCACCAAAATACGGCTGCAGCAGCCTATCTAGCCCAAGTCAAGTCTGAAAAACTACTGGCAGATATGAAGGGTTACGACTCAGTCTTTGATTATCTTCTGGCTGAACAAGAAGTGGACCGTGCCATGTTTGACCGCCAGATTGACCTCATCATGAAGGATTTTGCGCCCGTTGCTCAGAGATACCTCAAGCATGTTGCCAAGGTAAATGGTCTTGAAAAGATGACCTTTGCAGACTGGAAATTGGATTTGGATAGTGCCCTCAATCCTGAAGTGACCATTGACGACGCCTATGATTTGGTCATGAAGTCGGTAGAACCTTTGGGACAAGAATATTGTCAGGAAGTTGCTCGTTATCAAGAAGAGCGCTGGGTGGACTTTGCTGCCAATAGTGGCAAGGATTCTGGTGGCTATGCAGCGGACCCATATCGCGTGCATCCTTATGTACTTATGAGTTGGACAGGCCGTTTGAGCGATGTCTATACCTTGATTCATGAAATCGGGCATTCTGGTCAATTTATCTTTTCTGACAACCATCAAAGCTACTTCAACGCCCATATGTCGACTTACCATGTCGAAGCGCCATCAACTTTCAATGAATTGCTTCTCAGTGATTACTTGGAGCACCAATCTGACGACCCTCGTCAAAAACGCTTCGCTCTTGCTCACCGCTTGACAGACACCTACTTCCATAACTTTATCACTCACCTTTTGGAAGCAGCCTTCCAGCGTAAGGTGTATACATTGATTGAAGAAGGAGAAACCTTTGGAGCAAGCAAACTCAACAGTATTATGAAGGAAGTCTTGACGGATTTCTGGGGAGATGCCATTGAAATTGACGACGATGCGGCTTTGACTTGGATGCGTCAAGCTCACTACTATATGGGCTTGTATAGTTACACCTACTCAGCAGGACTAGTCATCTCGACTGCGGGTTACCTTCATCTAAAGAATTCAGAAACTGGAGCTGAAGACTGGCTCAATCTCCTCAAATCAGGAGGTAGCAAGACACCACTTGAGTCAGTCATGATTATCGGAGCAGATATCTCTACAGATAAACCACTCCGTGATACAATCCAATTCTTGTCTGACACAGTTGACCAGATTATCGCCTACAGTGCTGAGTTGGGGGAGTAGAGGAATTTAGGATAACGATATGAACAGAATTAAAAAATGGCTGGAACACGATTCACAAAGAATACGTTTTATCAAAATAGGCCTAGTCTTGTTGGGAATCATTTTATTGATTGCTTTGCCTGCTCTCTATCTAGTTTTGAGTGGAGTTGGTATTTGGTATTTTGTAAAGAAAGTACCAGATATTCGAAAAAGAAATTTAATGATAGGACTTTTTGTTGTTAGTTTTGTTGCAGCTGCTCTTCAAACCCCAACAGTCACAAAGAAAACTTCATCTTCTCAGTCAGAAACTAAGCAAACTGCGGCATCCACTGCTAAAGTAGAGTCAACAACCGATGCTTCATCTAGTACAGAAGAAGCAAAACGAGTTGAAGAAGAGAAAAAAGTTGAAGAAGAGAAAAAAGCTAAAGAAAAAGCAGAAGAAGAGAGAATTGCCAAAGAAAAGGCCGCAAATGAGTTGCAAGAAAAAGGTGAAGACTTAGTCAAACAATTGGAAGAAAGTCAAGATCCGAGTCAAGTGAAGTCTGCCAAAGAAACAGTTAATCAGATTGAAAATAACGATAAAAAGGCAGAATTGCTCGACAGGATAGGTGCAGTTGAGTCATTAATTTCTCAAAAAGAAGAAGAGAAAAGAATTGCACGTGAAGCTGAAACTAAAGCCCAACAGCAAGATAGAATTGTTTACGTCGCTAAGAATGGTCAAGCGAAAGTATATTGGTATAACAAGGATAGAATGCCGTCAAATACTAATAAAGCCAACGTTGTCGAGATGACAGAGGCTGATGCAATTGCAGCAGGCAAACGTCCATCTAAAAAAGAATAAGATAGAAAGTTATCTTGGACTAGCTTTTTGAACAGTTGCTAGAAATGTAGAGGTATTGACCATGTATCAAGAGTTACTTAGGAAAATAACAGAAGAAAAACCAAGTTATAGCCATGAGGAAATCAAGTGGCTACTTGATCATTTGGGAGATCCTTCTCCAGAAATTCGCGATGACCTTGTTTTTACAAGCTTTGCTAGAGGAATTCAGGAAGAGCTATTTACACAGGAACAATTTCATTTCATTGCTGAGGAAATTTTATCTGATGGAGGACTAGATAAAGAGATTGATAAGGTAGGCCTGCCAACACTTGAACGTTCTTTTAGGGCGCTTATTTATGCAAATCTCTTGGCTGCAGATGCCAACCAGCAATCGGTTTTTTATCAGGGATTAAAAGGAGAGATTCGCAATGTCCTTTTAAATCAAGGTTTGCACTATCTTTCAAAAGAAAAAGACACGACAGGTTTTTCAAGCCAGTATGGTTGGGTTCATGCTTTTGCACATGGAGCCGATTTACTGACAGAGGTGGTTTGTCATCCAGACTTTCCTAAAAACAGAGTTCATGAAGTATTTGATATACTTGGCCAACTATTTAAAAGGATTTCGATTCGCTTTACAGATGATGAGGATTGGCGTTTAGCAAGAGTGATCTATGAACCTATTTTACAAGGGAAGTTAGCGCAAGAGCAAGTAGCATCTTGGATAAAAGCTGTTGACTTTCCGATAGAAGAAAGGGAAGATTTTTATAAATTTTCAAACTTCAGATCCTGTCTGTTGGAAGTCTATGTCCAACTTGACCAGAGAAATAGTTTACAAGATGACTTGAAAGAAGCTATCCAGTCTTTTCAATACTAGGGATAAGCTAATATTGCCTATTGAGAGAGTTTCTATTGTATCCTTCTAACTAATAATGAAGACTAATAAAAGAGGTTGAATCATTTTCCAACCTCTTTTTGTGTATCTTAATGGAATTGCATACCACCATCAACGATAATGGTTTGTCCTGTAATGTAGTTTGAATCTGGTCCTGCAAGGAAGCTGACAGCAGCAGCCACATCTTCTGGTTCAGATAGACGTTTTAGAGTAATATCTTTTGCAAATGTCTGCATACCCCACTCGTCATCTTTTCCTGCATTTTTACCAACTTCATGAGCGATGTCGTACATCATTGGTGTTTTCACAATACCTGGTGCGTAGGCGTTAACAGTGATTCCTGAGTCTGCTAGATCACGTGCTAATGTTTGCGTAATTCCACGAACAGCAAATTTGGTTCCACCATAAACAGTTAGATTTGGATTGCCGACTACACCGGCTTGAGAAGTTGCGTTGATAATTTTACCTCCGTGGCCAAGTGCTTTAAATTGCGCTTGTGCAGCTTGTGAACCCCAAATGACACCACCAACGTTGATACCGAAAGTGCGTGTAAATTGTTCCTCAGTAATTGTATCAAGAGGAGTAGTTGGAGCAACACCAGCGTTATTTACGACAACATTCAAATCACCAAAATGGTCAACAACCTTTTGAAATGCTTGTGCAACTTCGGTCTGTTTCGAAACATCGGCCACGACAGCGAAGGCATTTTCAGCTGATAATTCGGCAACAGCTTTTTCAGCTGTTTCGGGATTGTAGTCTAAGACTCCTACCTTAAAGCCATCTTGAACCAATCTTTTTGCGATTGCAAAACCGATTCCTTGACCTGCACCTGTGACAATAGCAACTTTAGACATATGATTCCTCCTTGGTATCCACGATACCATTCAAACGTTCATAAAAGAACAGCAAAGTTGTAAAAATTAGTTCAAATTAGGGAATAAATAATTTATTAGAACTATATTGACATTATATACCTTTAGAAAAAATGTTTCAAATAAATGCTACCGTTTTTATAGAATTTTATCCTGAAAATTTCCAATCAATTTTCTTGAAACCCTTTCCTACTTTTGATAGACTAGTATCTAGTTTTTGAAAAAAAGGAGAAAGAAAATGAAAAAATTTGTTGCTGAGTTAATCGGTACGTTCATGCTTGTGTTCGTCGGGACAGGAGCTGTTGTTTTTGGAAATGGTCTTGATGGCCTTGGTCACCTAGGGATTGCCTTTGCCTTTGGTCTGGCAATCGTGGTCGCGGCTTACTCAATTGGAACTGTTTCAGGTGCTCACTTGAACCCAGCTGTTTCGATTGCTATGTTTGTTAACAAACGTTTGTCATCAAAAGACCTTGTCAACTACATCCTTGGTCAGGTTGTTGGAGCTTTTATTGCTTCTGGCGCGGTATTCTTCCTCTTGGCTAACTCAGGTATGTCAACTGCTAGTCTTGGTGAAAATGCCTTGGCAAACGGTGTCACTGTCTTTGGTGGTTTCTTGTTTGAAGTCATCGCAACTTTCTTGTTTGTCTTGGTTATTATGACCGTGACTTCAGAAAGCAAGGGAAATGGCGCGATTGCTGGTTTAGTAATTGGTTTGTCATTGATGGCGATGATTCTTGTGGGGTTGAATATTACTGGACTTTCAGTAAACCCAGCTCGTAGTTTGGCACCAGCTGTCTTGGTAGGTGGCGCAGCACTTCAACAAGTATGGATTTTCATCCTTGCACCAATCGCTGGTGGAGTTCTTGCAGCCCTCGTTGCGAAAAACTTCCTTGGAACAGAAGAATAATTGAAACTCAAAAAGCCTTGCTCCTCATTTTGAGGAACAGGGCTTTTTCGTATGATACTTTTCAAAAATCTCTTCAAACCGCGTCAGCTTCCATCTGCAACCTCAAAACCATGTTTTGAGCTGACTTCGTCAGTCTTATCTACAACCTCAAAGCTGTGCTTTGAGTAGCCTGTGGCTAGCTTCCTAGTTTGCTTTTTGATTTTCATTGAGTATGAGTTTAACGGTTGTCAATTTTCTCTGGGTAAAGGTCGTGTTGGAAGAGGCGTTGTTCTGCCAAGCCTTCATACTTAGTTCCTGGCTTACCGTAGTTGTAGTAGGGGTCAATTGAGATGCCACCGCGCGGAGTGAATTTTCCCCAGACTTCTAAATAGCGAGGGTCTAGCAAGTTGACCAAGTCTTTCCCGATGGTGTTGATACAGTTTTCGTGGAAATCTCCGTGGTTTCGGTAGCTAAAGAGGTAGAGTTTGAGGGATTTTGACTCGACACAGAGCTTGTCAGGAATGTAGGAAATATAGATAGTCGCAAAGTCTGGCTGAGCAGTGATTGGGCAAAGTGAGGTAAATTCAGGACAGTTAAATTTGATGAAATAGTCATTTTCCACATGACGATTGTCAAAGGATTCGAGGACTTCTGGTTGATATTCGAAAATGTAGTTGGTTTCTTTGTTGCCTAGTAGGCTTAGGTTTTTCATTTCTTCTTGTTGTGACATGATTTTTTCTTTCTAATCTTAAACACCACGTTGGTTATCGTAGAGGAGGGTATGTAGTTGAGGAAGGACGCGGACATTGCCCCAGCTATCGTCGGCAGCGATGCGTTCCCAGAGTTCTTTGAGGCGGTCCAGTTGGTCTTGGACAATATTGCCTCTAGCCTTGGGCTCAGGATTTCCTGCAGATAAGAAAAGAACATCTGGTTGGTAACGTTCTTGTATGCCTCTGGCAAAGGCCAAATCTGCATCGTCAAAGACAGGGATTTTAAAGGTGATCTTGTCTGGATCAAGTTGGGAAACGATAAAGTCCAAGGTCTCAAAGTTGACTTCCATCTTGGATGAAGGAGGTTTGGGGCTGAGAGTAACCTGGTCGATGTCTTTCAACCAATTTTGCCAGCGGGAGCCTTGGGTCTCAACAGCTAGAGTGACACCACGTTCTTTGAGTTTGGTTACTAGCTCAGCCATGTTGGCTGCTAGGATAGCAGGATTTCCCCCAGACAGGGTGACATAGTCGTAGCTCCCCAATTTATCCAAGGCAGCAATTACCTCGTCAGCAGTCATGCGAGTTGGTTTTTCAGAGCCATCCCATGTAAAGGCAGAGTCGCACCAGTCGCAGTGGTAGTCGCAACCAGCAGTGCGGACAAACATGGTTTTCTGCCCGATTGCACGGCCTTCGCCTTGAAAGGTTGGGCCAAAAATTTCCAAAACTGGTAGTTTGAGGACACGTTCCCTAGTCATCTAACCACTCCCGTCTAAACTCCGCAAAGGCAGTCGGAGTCTCATAGAGGCGAACGTATTCCAAACGGAGACCACGTTCGTCTGGTAACTCTTGATTCATGGTTTGGAAAATCCAGTAAACCATATTTTCAGCAGTCGTGTTCATATAGGGCAGGGTTTCATTGAGATAGCGATGATCCAAGTGGGGCGCTAAGTAGTTCTTGTAGATCGCTTTGATGTCTCCGAAATCGTAGGTCATGCCACGTTCATCTAAAAATCCACTGACAGCAATCTGCAGATGATAGGTGTGGCCGTGCAGGGATTTGCATTTTCCCTCATAGTGAAAGAGGTGGTGGGCAGCATCAAAGGTAAATTCTTTTGATACCAAGGTTCTGTGAGGATTGTAGACAAGAGACTCCCCAGTTTCCTGTTTGATTTCTTTGGGTGCAAAAAACATTAGGCTTCTCCTTTCTGTGAGAGATAAACATCTAAACCATGTTGACGTAGGTGGCAGGCTGGACAATCTCCGCAGCCACTCCCGATAATTCCGTTGTAGCAGGTTAAGGTCTTTTCACGAACATAGTCAAAGGCACCGAGTTTGTCAGCTAATTCCCAAGTTTCAGCCTTGTCCAGCCACATGAGAGGTGTTTGGATAACAAAGTCGTAATCCATGGCAAGGTTGAGGGTGACATTGAGGGATTTGACAAAGGCATCCCGACAGTCAGGGTAGCCTGAGAAGTCTGTCTCGCAGACACCTGTCACGATGTCTTTAATGCCCCGTTGCTTGGCAAGAACTGCCGCAAAAGATAGAAAGAGGTGGTTGCGACCGTCGACAAAGGTATTGGGAACCTCTCCCTCTTTTTGCTCAATTTCCAGATCAGAAGTCAAGGCATTTTCAGTGATTTGTCCCAGCAGAGACATATCTAGGATATGATGACGGATCCCCTGTTCCTTAGCGATTTCTTGGGCAACTTGAATTTCGAAATGGTGACGTTGACCGTAGGCAAAGGTAACGGTTTCGACCGTTTCATAGTGTTCTTTAGCCCAAAAGAGGCAGGTTGTAGAATCTTGACCGCCACTAAAGACGACCAAGGCTGATTGACGTTTCATAGTACTCCTTCCAAAATGGGAAATGTTCAGAGCACGCAAAAAGCTCCCATGAGGGAGCTAAAAAATACCAAGTCAAGGTTTTTTTTAGCGATGGCGTGTCCCAAACATCGTAATATTCTACATACAGTCTAGCATATTTTTTGAAAAATGGCAAAGGGCAAGAAAAAAGAGACCAAAGCAAGTACTTGGTCTCTAATGTGATTAGCTCAATTCAGCAACGATGGCCTTGATTTGGTCTGCTGTGTGAACACCAGCAACTTGTTTGACAACTTGGCCGTCTTTTTTGAAGAGAAGAGTTGGGATAGACATGATTCCAAAAGCACGAGCTGTGTTTGGATTTTCATCAACGTCCATTTTAACGATTTTCAAAACATCTTCTGAAAGTTCTTCAGACAATTTATCCAAGATTGGACCTTGCATACGACATGGACCACACCAAGTTGCCCAGAAGTCTACCAAGACCAAACCGTCTTTAGTTTCTTGTTCGAATGTTGCATCTGTAATTGCTTTTGCCATTGTATTTCTCCTTTTTTAGTTATATTGGCTTAAATCTTGTTTCTTGAGATAGAAGAAGACATCTCCGTAAGTCCCATGATAGTCCAAATCATGACCGTTGTAGGTTAATTTTTGGACAGGGTAGTAGTCTGCGACGCCGATAAGGCAAGCTTGTTGCGAACGATCAAAGTCTTCATAAGAATCGAAGGATACAGTTCTTTCGTTCTTGCTGGCATCTAAATAGGTGATTTCAATCATGTTTAAAACTCCTTTGTTTAATGATGACTTTATTTTACTCCTTGTAAAAGAGAATGTCAAGAAAAATGATTGCGCACGCAACTTTTTTTCTAAAATCATCTTAAATCAAGAAGTTCAAACCAGTTTCCAAGCTTGCTTCGACAGCCTTTTGTAGCGAGGTCAGTGTCTTTTGCCCATCACTTGTCAGGCAGATAAAACTAGAGCGTCTATCTTGATGGCAACACATGCGACTGAGTAGACCGCAATTTTTAGCTTCCAAGCGAGCCACCATCCGAGAAACAGCGCTCGGGCTCAGATGAAGTTTATCTGGCAGGTCAATCTGGCGTAGAGATTTTTCTTGAGCCAAGTCCAGATAGTAGAGCAGGTAAAACTCTTTCAAGGTCAGACTTTGCTCGCTCTGCTGGGCAATAGTCTCTTCCAAGAGACTTTCAATTTCTTTCTGACGCCGATTGAAGTCAAACCATTTTTCCAAATAGGTCATAGTATCTCCTCTCTTTTTAGAGTTATAACATAGAAGAATGTCCATTCACGGACAGTCTCTGCATCACAAGATGATTGCGCATGCAATAATTATACTACTTTTCAAAAGAGCTGGCAAGCTCTGTTTTTTAGTGGTTTTATTTTTTACTGTCCATATTTTTGATAAAAGTCAACTTTTACTTGGATGAAGGTTTTGGCTTCACGTAGGAGTTGAAGAAGGGTGGCGCGGGTTTCAAATTCGTCTCTTGTTTTGGGTAGACTGCGGTTGCGGAAGACTTCCAGATAGCGTTCAATTTCATCTAGTAAATCAGAAGCAGGATTGGTCTGACTCAGTTGACCGGCAATTTTTGAAAAGAGCTGCGCTAAAATCAGGCTTTCACTGGCAGCTAGGTGACAGGTGTTGATTTGCTGGGCCATATTTCGCAGGATACGACTTTGTCGCTGTCTCATCTCAAAGTAGTGGATATGGTAGTCGGTCTGGTGAAAGAGGTGGTCAGAGTGATCTAGATAGACTAGTTTGAGGGCTTTTTCCAAAAGAGTGTCTAATTCTTCCACCAGCTGTGCTCGGTTGCGTCCATCCCCTCTGGATAAATAATATTTGAAGCGTAGGAGAATATTTTTTAACTTTTCTTCCACCAGCGTATGGTAGTACTGGATTTCCTCTTCTCGTGAAGGCATGTAGAGATTGACCAGTAAAGCAAATCCAGTACCGATAGCAAAGAGAAGGAATTCATTGACTAGGAGGTCTGGAGAGGTTGACTCTTGTACCAAGAGGTGACTAACCAAGACGCTACTTGGTGTGATGCCAATTTCCCAGCCCATCTTGTAGGCTAGGGGAACATAAAGAGCCAGATAGAGGCCAAGGCTCCAGATATGAAATCCGCTCAAGTGAAAAGCTAGAACACCGATAGCCAGAGCTAGAATCATGGAAAAGAGTCGATTGCGAGCCAGTTTTAAGGTACTTCTACGCGTATCAGATAGGCTCAAGAGAGCGATAATTCCAGCTGAAACTGCTGACGAAAGATTGAGAAAATAAGCAAGAAAACAGGCAAGACAGGTAGCTAAGATGAGCTTGGTCGTACGTTGGCTAATAGACATAAGAATTTCCTGATAATACTCAATGAAAATCAAAGAGCAAACTAGGAAGCTAGCCGTAGGCAGTACTTGAGTACGGCAAGGCGAAGCTGACGTGGTTTGAATTTGATTTTCGAAGAGTATAAGTTAGAATAAAAGAGCAAAAGACAAAACCTGAGCAGGCTTGTCTTCTTGCTTATTTTTTACGGGCTGCTGCGTATTCGGCAACGGCAGTAAAAAGGACATCTGTAGAAGAGTTAAGGGCTGTTTCACATGAGTCTTGGATGACCCCAATCACAAAACCAACTCCGACAACTTGCATGGCAATATCGTTAGAAATACCGAAAAGGCTACAAGCAACTGGGATAAGAAGGAGGGAACCTCCAGCAATACCAGAAGCACCGCAGGCTGAGATAGCTGCTACTACACTGAGGACAAAGGCTGTGGCAAAGTCAACAGGAATTCCAAGAGTATTAACTGCAGCAAGGGTCAAAACGTTAATGGTAATCGCTGCTCCAGCCATGTTGATAGTAGAACCAAGTGGGATAGAAACAGAATAGGTATCTGGGTTGAGTCCAAGGTCATGGCAGAGTTTCATGTTGACAGGAATGTTAGCCGCAGAACTACGAGTGAAAAAGGCTGTTACACCGCTGACACGGAGGCAGTTCCAAACTAGAGGGTAAGGATTGCGTCTCATAAAGAAGAAGGCAATCAAAGGGTTGACCACAAGGGCAACAAAAAGCATAGTCGTTACTAATAGAACCAATAAAATACCATAGTTGGCTAGGCTTCCGATTCCCTTATCAGAAATGGTTTTGAAGACAAGACCAAGGATACCAAATGGGGCTAGGTTAATGATCCATTCGACAATTTTAGAAGTCACGTCAGCGATAGTTTTTAGTAATTCTTTACTATTTTTGCTGGCTTCTCTCATGGCAATCCCGAAAACAACTGCCCAAGATAGGATACCGATGTAGTTGGCAGTAAGCAGGGCATTGACTGGATTGTCAACCAGTTTGAGTAAGAGGTTGCTGAGGACCTGCCCAATCCCATCTGGTGGTGCAATTTCAGTATTGGCACTATTTAGGGTAATTTCAATAGGGACGATGAAACTTGCTAGTACAGCTACAAGAGCAGCAGCAAAAGTTCCTAGGATATACAAGAAAATAACAGTTTTCATATTGCTATCTTGCCCCTTTTGGTGTTGGGAAAGGGCATTGGCAACGAGGGCAAAGACTAGGATAGGAGCAACAGCTTTTAGACCTCCGACGAATAAATCCCCGAGTAGCCCAATCCCTGAGAGATTAGGAAGGGTCAGTCCTAGGATTCCCCCACAAAGCATACCAATCAAGATACGTTTGATCAGGCTTGCCTTGTTCCAAGCATGAATGATTCTTTTCATAATAATCTCCTTTTTGTGTAGTGATTATGATTATAGTATAAATAATAGACAAAATCAAGAATTTTCTGTCTATTTTTTGAATATTTATGGAGAATGAGACTGATGAAAATATGGTATAATGAAATAAAGGAGTTTTCTATGCAAAAATTTATTCAAGCTTATATTGAAAAGCTAGATGTGACAACCATTATCGAGAATATTCTAACCAAGGTCATTTCTCTTTTACTGCTTTTGATTGTATTTTATATTGCTAAAAAAATGCTTCATACTATGGTGCAGAGAATTGTCAAACCTTCTCTAAAAATGTCTCATCATGATGTCGGGCGCCAAAAGACTATTGCGCGTTTACTAGAAAATGTGTTTAATTATACGCTATATTTCTTTTTACTCTACTGCATTTTGTCGATTTTAGGTTTGCCAGTTTCTAGTTTGCTTGCTGGAGCTGGTATTGCTGGGGTGGCTATTGGGATGGGAGCCCAAGGCTTTCTATCTGATGTCATCAATGGCTTTTTCATCCTCTTTGAACGTCAACTGGATGTGGGAGACGAGGTCGTTCTGACAAATGGTCCTATTACTGTATCGGGCAAGGTTGTCAGTGTGGGAATTCGTACGACCCAGCTTCGTAGTGAGGAGCAAGCTCTTCACTTTGTCCCTAACCGAAATATCACGGTTGTTAGCAATTTCTCACGCACAGACTAGACCTGTTATTTTAAGTAATTTGTGGTACAATAGAAAGAGTTTAATTTTAATAGAGGAGAAAAAAAGATGGTTTTAGAAAAGCAGTTGGGCAATGGTTGTATTTGGATAGACCTTGATGTGGATAAGATTAAAAATATGGAAGATCTTTCTGACATCTATGGATTGGACAAGGAAACCATTGAGTATGCTCTGGATAGAAATGAACGAGCTCATATGGATTATAACCGTGAAACGGAGACGGTAACCTTTATTTATAATGTTCTTGATTTAGAAAAAGACAAAGAATATTATGAAGCGATTCCGATGACCTTTATCGTTGAAAAACAACGAATGATTACCATCAGCAACCATAAGAATGCTTATGTCATTGATCAGATGTCAGCTTATCTGGATAGCCATGAGTCGCTTTCTATTTACAAGTTTCTCTTTGCTGGTTTAGAGATTATCAGTAACGCTTATTATCCTGTCATTGAAGAGATGGATAAAAGTAAGGACGAAATTAGTGCCTTGCTACGTCAAACTACAACAAAGAAAAATCTCTTCGCCCTCTCTGACTTGGAGACTGGTATGGTTTACTTGACAGCAGCAGCAAAACAAAATCGACTCCTCTTGGAACATATCCAGGGCCATGCTCTTTATCGGAGATTTAATGATGTCGAACGAGAGCAGTTTGATGATGCCATGATTGAAGCCCATCAGTTGGTGTCTATGACAGACTTGATTTCTCAAGTCTTGCAACAACTCTCAGCTTCTTACAACAACATCCTAAACAATAACTTGAATGATAGTTTGTCAATTTTGACTATTATCTCCGTCTTACTAGCAGTACTTGCGGTTATTACAGGTTTCTTCGGAATGAATGTTCCTCTACCATTTACAGAAGAGCCAAATGCTTGGATTTATATCTTAATGACTAGCTTGATTTTATGGGTGGCCTTATCTCAATGGCTGAAGAAAATTACTAGAAAATAAAAGAAAAGGAGCCAAAATGGTGATTGAAAACTACATGCCAGACTTTGCTGTGGAAGCAGTCTATGATCTGACAGTCCCAAGCCTGCAGGCGCATGGAATCAAGGCTGTTTTGGTCGATTTGGACAATACCCTCATTGCTTGGAACAACCCTGACGGGACGCCAGAGATGAAGCAATGGCTACATGATCTTCGGGACGCGGGCATTCGCATCATTGTGGTATCAAATAACACTAAAAAACGCGTCCAACGAGCAGTTGAGAAATTTGGGATTGACTACGTTTATTGGGCTCTGAAGCCCTTCACATTTGGGATTGACCGTGCCATGAAGGAATTTCATTATGAGAAAAGTGAAGTGGTCATGGTTGGCGACCAGCTCATGACAGATATACGAGCAGCCCACCGTGCAGGCATTCGCTCGATTTTAGTCAAACCCTTGGTCCAACATGACTCGATCAAAACGCAGATCAACCGAGCTCGTGAGCGCCGTGTGAAGCGAAAAATCACTGAAAAGTACGGACCGATTACATATAAAAAAGGAATTTAACTATGGAAGAAATTCTCTGTATTGGTTGTGGAGCAACCATTCAGACGACAGATAAGGCTGGTCTTGGTTTTACCCCCCAGTCGGCACTTGAAAAAGGTTTGGAGACAGGTGAAGTCTATTGCCAACGTTGTTTCCGTCTCCGTCATTACAATGAAATCACAGATGTCCAGTTGACGGACGATGATTTCCTCAAGCTCTTGCACGAGGTAGGAGACAGTGATGCCTTGGTAGTCAATGTCATTGACATTTTTGATTTTAATGGCTCTGTCATTCCAGGTTTGCCACGTTTCGTCTCGGGCAATGATGTCCTCTTGGTGGGAAATAAAAAAGATATCTTGCCCAAGTCAGTTAAACCGGGCAAGATTAGCCAGTGGCTCATGGAGCGTGCCCACGAAGAAGGACTTCGTCCAGTTGATGTCGTCCTAACCTCAGCACAAAATAAACATGCCATTAAGGAAGTCATTGACAAGATTGAACACTACCGTAAGGGCCGCGATGTCTATGTGGTCGGTGTGACCAACGTTGGAAAATCAACTCTAATCAATGCTATTATCCAAGAAATTACGGGTGACCAGAACGTGATTACAACTTCACGTTTCCCAGGAACAACCTTGGACAAGATTGAGATTCCGCTTGACGACGGATCTTATATTTACGATACGCCAGGAATCATCCACCGTCACCAAATGGCTCATTACTTGACTGCTAAAAATCTCAAGTATGTCAGCCCTAAAAAGGAAATCAAGCCAAAAACCTATCAGCTTAATCCCGAGCAAACCCTATTTTTAGGTGGACTAGGACGCTTTGACTTCATTGCAGGTGAAAAGCAAGGTTTCACTGCCTTCTTTGATAATGAACTCAAACTCCATCGTACCAAGCTAGAAGGAGCGACTGCCCTTTACGACAAGCACCTAGGAACCCTTCTGACACCACCAAATAGCAAGGAAAAAGAAGATTTTCCAAAACTAGTTCAGCATGTATTTAACATCAAGGATAAAACTGACCTAGTTATCTCAGGCCTAGGCTGGATCCGCGTAACAGGCGCAGCCAAAGTCGCCGTCTGGGCACCAGAAGGCGTCGCAGTCGTCACACGAAAAGCAATTATTTAAAATAAAATCACTGAGCGAACAAAGTGAGCTCATACAAAGATAGTTATTGCCGTGGTGTCTTGCCAATCGATAGATTGGCAAGGGGCGCAATTGAGACCAAGGCTCAATTGTGAGGTCAGGAAATCCATTTTTCAAAGATGAGATCTTTGGAAAATTAGTTCCGACCGTCCCTCACCACCTAAAATAACTATCAAAAAACAAGGAAGAAAATTATGTCATTAACATCAAAACAACGTGCCTTCCTCAACAGTCAGGCACACACCCTCAAACCCATCATCCAAATCGGGAAAAATGGTCTCAACGACCAAATCAAAACCAGCGTTCGTCAAGCTCTTGATGCGCGTGAATTAATCAAGGTAACTCTTTTACAAAACACAGATGAAAATATCCACGAAGTAGCTGAAATCTTGGAAGAAGAAATCGGTGTGGATACAGTCCAAAAAATCGGACGCATCTTGATTTTGTTTAAACAATCTAGCAAGAAAGAGAATCGCAAGATTTCTAAAAAAGTCAAAGAAATCTAAACACCTACTCCAAACAACTGTTTTACAGAGAATTGAAGGAGACTAGACTATGGCAATCGAACTATTGACTCCCTTTACCAAGGTAGAGTTGGAGCCAGAAATCAAGGAGAAAAAACGCAAACAAGTCGGGATTTTAGGGGGGAATTTTAACCCTGTTCACAATGCCCATCTCATTGTTGCGGATCAAGTGCGGCAGCAGTTGGGACTGGACCAAGTTCTACTTATGCCTGAATACCAACCTCCTCACGTAGATAAAAAGGAAACCATCCCTGAACACCATCGTCTCAAGATGCTTGAATTGGCGATTGAGGGGATTGAAGGGCTAGCCATTGAAACAATCGAGCTAGAGCGCAAGGGTATTTCTTACACCTACGACACCATGAAGATTTTAACAGAGAAGAATCCAGATACAGATTATTACTTTATTATCGGTGCCGACATGGTGGACTATCTGCCTAAGTGGTACCGAATTGATGAATTGGTTGACATGGTTCAGTTTGTAGGGGTTCAGCGCCCACGCTATAAGGCTGGAACTTCCTATCCAGTTATCTGGGTAGATGTGCCTCTCATGGATATCTCGTCTAGTATGGTGCGTGACTTCCTTGCCCAAGGTCGGAAACCCAACTTTCTCCTACCTCAGCCTGTGCTAGACTATATCGAGAAGGAGGGGCTTTACTGATGGCCTATCAAGACTATATCAACTGCTCCCGTGAGGCTTTGTTGGAAAAAATGGCAGAGCTTCTGCCTGAAAAACGCTTAACCCATTGCTTGGGTGTGGAGCGTGCAGCCATAGAACTGGCTCAGCGCTTTGGAGTCGATGCCGAGAAAGCAGGTCTAGCAGGCCTTCTTCATGACTATGCTAAAAAGTTGTTAGATCAGGAATTTCTGAATTTGATTGACCGTTATCAGTTAGACCCCGATTTCAAAAAATGGGGTAATAATGTCTGGCATGGTATGGTCGGAATTTACAAAATTCAGGAAGATTTGAATTTGCATGATTCTGAAATTCTACGAGCCATTGAAATCCATACAGTCGGTGCTGGTCAGATGACAGACCTAGATAAAGTCATCTACGTCGCAGACTACATAGAGCACAATCGTGCCTTTCCAGGAGTGGATGTAGCACGTGAGATTGCAAGTCTATCACTTAATAAGGCGGTGGCCTACGAAACAGCTCGTACTGTGGAGCATCTAGCTCATCAGGGATTCCCTATCTATCCCCAAACCCTTGAAACCTATAACGCCTTTGTACACTATTTGAAAGAGGACTAAATGAACGAAAAAGAATTACTAGAACTAGTCGTGAAAGCGGCTGATGAGAAACGTGCAGAGGATATCCTCGCACTTGACGTACAAGATTTGACTAGTGTGACGGATTACTTTGTTATTACTAGTTCAATGAATAGCCGTCAGTTGGATGCTATCGCTGACAATATCCGTGAAAAAGTAGCGGAAGCAGGATTTAAAGGCAGTCATGTCGAAGGCGACGCAGCTGGAGGTTGGGTCTTGCTGGACCTTGGTGCTGTCGTTGTGCATGTCTTTTCAGAAGAAATGCGTGCCCACTATAACCTAGAAAAACTATGGCATGAGGCGGATTCAGTAGATATTTCAGAAGCTCTTGCTTAGAAGATGAACTCAGTTGTAGTCAACTGGGTTTCTTTGCTTATTTTAGAAGAAAATGGATAGAAAGGTATAGGGCGAGTGGTGTTTGCCATGGAGGCTCTTGGTATCATGATTATGGCAACTTATGAAACCTTTGCGGCGGTCTATGATGCAGTAATGGACGATAGTTTATACGACAAATGGACGGATTTTTCTTTGCGTCACTTGCCTAAGACCAAGGAGAGAAAGAAACTCTTGGAATTGGCTTGTGGGACAGGAATTCAATCTGTGCGCTTCTCTCAGGCTGGTTTTGATGTGACTGGACTTGATTTGAGCGCGGATATGCTGGGGATTGCGGAGAAGAGAGCTGCTTCAGCCAAGCAAAAGATTGATTTTATTGAAGGCAATATGCTGGATTTGTCTAAAGCAGGTCAATACGACTTTGTCACTTGTTATTCGGACTCAATCTGCTACATGCAGGATGAGGTGGAAGTAGGGGACGTCTTTAAGGAGGTGTATAATGCTCTCAACGAAGATGGAGTTTTCATCTTTGATGTGCATTCGACTTACCAGACGGATGAGGTTTTTCCAGGCTATTCCTACCATGAAAATGCGGAAGATTTCGCCATGCTTTGGGATACATATGAGGACGAAGCTCCTCACTCCATCGTGCATGAGTTGACTTTCTTTATCAAGGAGGCGAACGGTTCCTTTAGTCGCCATGATGAAGTGCATGAGGAGCGGACTTATGAGGTTCTGACCTATGATATTTTGCTGGAACAGGCCGGTTTCAAGTCCTTCAAACTCTATGCGGACTTTGAGGACAAGGAGCCAACAGAAACTAGCACCCGTTGGTTTTTTGTGGTGCAGAAGTAGGAGATTAGCATGACCATCACGGGTATTATCGCGGAGTTTAATCCTTTTCATAATGGGCATAAATACCTGCTGAATCAGGCAGAGGGTTTGAAAATCGTAGCCATGTCTGGTAATTTTATGCAGCGAGGAGAGCCTGCTATCGTTGACAAGTGGACACGGGCTCAGATGGCGCTGGAAAATGGAGCGGATCTGGTAGTAGAATTGCCCTTTTTAGTCAGTGTTCAGGCGGCAGATTTCTTTGGCCAAGGGGCTGTGGATATCTTGACTCATTTGGGCATTGATACTCTAGCTTTTGGGACAGAGGAAGTTCTAGATTACCAGAAAATCGCTGACTTATACACAGAGCAGGGTGCTGAGATGGAGCAATTTGTGGAAAATATGCCTGATTCCCTTTCCTATCCCCAGAAAACCCAGGCCATGTGGAAGGAATTTGCAGGTCTTGATTTTTCAGGTAATACACCCAATCATGTCCTTGCTCTGGCCTATGTCAAGGCAGTTGCAGGACGAGACATCAAACTTGAGCCAATTCAGCGTCAGGGGGCAGGCTACCATTCTGTGGACAAGGATGTGGACTTTGCTTCGGCAACAGCCCTCCGTCAGCACCAGAGGGACAAAGATTTCTTAGAACGCTTTATGCCTTCTGTTACCCTTTTTGAGCAGGCCAGTAAGGTGAGTTGGGACGACTATTTTCCTTTGCTCCGCTATCAAATCTTGTCAAATCCCGACCTAACCACCATCTATCAGGTCAATCAAGAAATGGCAGTGCGCATTAAAGATGCTATCAAGACAGCCCAGTCTGTGGAAGAATTGGTTGAAGCGGTTGCGACCAAGCGGTACACCAAGGCTCGTGTCAGACGCCTCTTGACCTATATCTTGGTGCAGGCCAGAGAAAGTGACTTGCCAGAAGGGATTCATGTCCTTGGATTTACTGAAAAAGGCAGGCAACACCTCAAATCCTTGAAGGGACAGGTCAATCTAGTCAGCCGTATTGGAAAAGAACCTTGGGATGTCATGACTCAAAAGGCAGACCAGATTTACCAACTAGGAAATCCAAGTGTAGCAGAACAGAATTTTGGAAGAGTGCCGATTAGAATAGAAACAAACTAAGTCTACTGCAAAGTAGGCTTTTTGAGATTTTTTACGAATAAATAGATAGAAAAGAAAATCTTGTACAGGTTCCTGACAATTTCTTTCTTTTTGTGTATAATAGTGGAAAAGAGGTAAAACGAGGTATGGTTATGGAAGCAGTTCTTTACTCAACGTTCCGAAATCATTTAAAAGACTACATGAAGAAGGTAAACGATGAATTTGAGCCTTTGACGGTGGTTAATAAAAATCCAGATGAGGACATTGTAGTTCTTTCAAAGAGCGAATGGGACAGTATTCAGGAAACCCTGAGAATCGCTCAAAATAAGGAGTTATCAGACAAGGTTTTGCGAGGAATGGCTCAAGTTCGTGCTGGAAGCACTCAGGTCCATATTATTGAGGAGTGAGGAATGCTACTCAAGTTTACAGAAGATGCCTGGGCAGATTATTGCTACTGGCAAACTCAGGACAAGAAAACGTTAAAAAGAATCAATAAACTAATCAAGGATATTCAACGTGATCCCTTTACAGGAATAGGTAAGCCAGAACCACTCAAGTATGACTACCAAGGAGCCTGGTCACGGCGTATTGATGCAGAAAATCGCTTGATTTATATGATGGATGGAGATAGCGTGGCTTTCTTGTCCTTTAAAGATCATTACTAAGTCTACTGAAAGGTAGGCTTTTTCTCAAGTCTCTACTAAACTACTATTCCTAAATAACAAGTTTATTTTGGCAAATGTGTTCCAATTTCCCCAAAACATATTCTATTTTAGGTTTGTGAAAATCACTTTTTTATGGTAGAATGTAAAAGAATGTATGTCATTCGGAATAACAATAATAAAATGAGGTAAAAACATGGAAATCATGTCGCTTGCGATTGCTGTTTTTGCCGTCATCATTGGTTTAGTCATTGGATATGTCAGCATCTCAGCTAAGATGAAATCATCTCAGGAAGCTGCAGAGTTGATGCTTTTAAATGCTGAACAAGAAGCAACTAATTTACGTGGACAAGCTGAACGTGAAGCGGATTTACTGGTTAATGAAGCTAAACGTGAAAGCAAGTCTCTTAAAAAAGAAGCACTATTGGAGGCCAAAGAAGAAGCCAGAAAATACCGTGAAGAAGTGGACGCTGAATTCAAATCAGAACGTCAAGAACTCAAACAAATCGAAAGTCGTTTGACAGAGAGAGCTACAAGTCTCGACCGTAAGGACGACAATTTGACGAGTAAAGAACAAACACTTGAACAAAAAGAACAAAGTATTTCTGATAGAGCGAAAAACCTTGATGCGCGTGAAGAGCAATTAGAGGAAGTCGAAAGACAAAAAGAAGCAGAGTTAGAGCGTATTGGTGCCCTGTCTCAGGCGGAAGCACGAGATATTATCTTGGCTCAGACAGAGGAAAACTTGACAAAGGAGATTGCTAGCCGTATTCGCGAAGCTGAGCAAGAGGTCAAGGAACGTTCTGACAAAATGGCCAAGGACATCCTGGTTCAAGCTATGCAACGTATCGCTGGTGAATATGTAGCGGAGTCAACAAACTCAACAGTTCATCTGCCAGATGATACTATGAAGGGACGCATTATTGGTCGTGAAGGTCGTAACATTCGTACCTTTGAAAGTTTGACAGGGGTCGATGTGATTATCGACGATACGCCAGAAGTGGTGACCTTGTCAGGTTTTGACCCGATTCGTCGTGAGATTGCCCGTATGACTATGGAAATGTTGCTCAAAGATGGTCGTATCCATCCAGCTCGTATCGAAGAGTTGGTTGAGAAAAACCGTCAAGAGATTGACAATAAGATTCGTGAATATGGTGAGGCTGCTGCCTATGAGATTGGCGCACCAAACCTTCATCCGGACTTGATGAAGATTATGGGACGTTTGCAGTTCCGTACTTCATATGGACAAAATGTCTTGCGCCATTCGATTGAAGTTGCTAAGTTGGCTGGTATCATGGCGAGCGAGCTTGGTGAAAATGCGGCTCTTGCCCGTCGTGCTGGTTTCCTTCACGATATTGGGAAAGCCATTGACCGCGAGGTTGAAGGTAGCCACGTGGAAATCGGTATGGAATTGGCTCGCAAGTACAAGGAACATCCAGTTGTAGTGAATACGATTGCTAGTCACCACGGCGATGTAGAACCTGAAAGCGTCATTGCAGTGATCGTTGCTGCGGCAGATGCCTTGAGTGCAGCCCGTCCAGGTGCTCGTAGTGAGTCTCTTGAAAGCTACATCAAGCGTCTCCATGATTTGGAAGAAATTGCGAATGGCTTTGAAGGAGTACAAACTAGCTTTGCCCTTCAAGCAGGACGTGAAATCCGTATCATGGTCAATCCAGGCCAAATCAAGGACGACAAAGTTACAATTTTGGCTCACAAAGTTCGTGAGAAAATTGAAAACAATCTCGATTACCCAGGAAATATCAAGGTAACCGTGATTCGCGAGCTTCGTGCAGTAGATTATGCTAAATAAATAAGAAAGAGCAGTTGAAAAATTACTGCTTTTTTGTTACACTAGATAGAAAGACTGTAAAGGATAATCTGGCTTTTTGCCATTATTCTAGAGAAATGTTATTTCACAGACTGACTAAAGGAGACACAATGGCAGACCGAGGCTTACTAATCGTTTTTTCTGGTCCTTCAGGGGTTGGCAAAGGAACGGTTAGAAGAGAGATTTTTGAGAGTTCTGAAAACCAATTTCAATACTCTGTATCGATGACGACACGCGCACAACGTCCTGGAGAAGTGGACGGTGTTGACTATTTCTTCCGTACTCGCGAAGAGTTTGAAGAGCTGATTCGTCAAGGACAGATGTTGGAATACGCAGAATATGTCGGCAACTACTATGGAACTCCTCTGACCTATGTCAATGAAACCTTGGACAAGGGAATCGATGTTTTCCTTGAAATTGAAGTTCAAGGTGCTCTTCAGGTCAAGAAAAAGGTTCCAGATGCTGTCTTTATCTTCCTGACACCACCAGATTTGGATGAATTGCAAGATCGTTTGGTAGGACGTGGAACAGACAGTGCAGAAGTGATTGCCCAACGAATCGAAAAAGCCAAGGAAGAAATTGCTCTCATGCGTGAGTATGATTATGCGATTGTCAACGATCAGGTGCCCCTAGCTGCTGAGCGTGTCAAACGTGTGATCGAAGCAGAGCACTTCCGTGTGGATCGTGTCATTGGTCACTATCAGGAGATGTTACCGAAATCTCCAACTACCCGATAAAATTTAGAAAATAGGTACAAGCAAATGATGTTAAAACCCTCTATTGATACCTTGCTTGACAAGGTTCCTTCAAAATATTCACTCGTAATCTTGGAAGCAAAACGTGCCCACGAATTGGAAGCAGGTGCGCCAGCAACTCAAGGTTTCAAGTCTGAAAAATCAACTCTTCGCGCTTTAGAAGAAATCGAATCAGGAAACGTTACAATTCACCCAGATCCAGAAGGAAAACGTGAAGCGGTGCGTCGCCGTATCGAAGAAGAAAAACGTCGTAAAGAAGAAGAAGAAAAGAAAATCAAAGAGCAAATCGCTAAAGAAAAAGAAGATGGTGAAAAAATTTAAGGTTGGGGGGACTCAATCTTATTTTTTCTATTGCAAGAATATACTGACAAGGAGGAGGTGAGAAGATGGCTATAGCCAAGATTATTGTAGATGTTCCCTTGATGCAGACGGATCAGCCCTATAGTTACAGGATTCCTAAGGAATTTGAGGGAATGCTGGAAGTTGGGATGCGGGTCCATGTACCTTTTGGTAAGGGCAATCGCCTGATTCAAGGGATTGTTCTTGGTTTGGAATCCCGATCAGCTGAGGAAGAGATGGAGCAAGATTTAAAAGATATTGCTGAGGTGCTGGATTTTTCTCCTGTTCTCACGCAAGAACAACTCTGGCTGGCTGAAGAGTTACGTAAATCTGTCTTCTCCTACAAGATCTCCATCCTCAAGGCTATGTTACCAGGGTTTCTGAACTCCAGCTATGACAAAATTCTCTATCCTAAGGCAGGTCTGAGTCAGGAAGACCGAGAGCGTCTATTTGGCTCAGAAGATTCGCTTGCCTTTTCTTCTCTGGATTTAGCTAAGCAAGCCGAAATGATGCGTTTGACTAGAAAAGGTCTACTTGGCCTGGAATATCAGGCTGTCGATCAGAAGAAGGTCAAGACCCAGTCTTGGTATGAGGTTGACCTTGTTCAGTTAGAAGGTGTAGAGATTTCTGCACGCGCCAAGAAAAAGTTAGAACTGAGAGACTATCTGCTGTCTCATCCAGAGAGTGATTCCTTGGCTAGTTTGTTAGAGTCCTACTCGCGGGAGCAAGTTAACTTCTTTGTGGAACAAGGTGCTGTGACCATAGTCAAAAAGGAAGTGCAACGCTCGGCTGCTTATTTTGAAGGTATTGAGGCAAGTCAACCTTTGGAATTGAATCCAGAACAAAGGCAGGCGCGTGATGCGGTTGTCAGTGCTATTGGTAGTCATCAGCCTCCCTTCCTCCTTCAAGGGATTACAGGAAGTGGAAAGACGGAGGTTTACTTGCAGATTATCCAAGGGGCCTTGGACAAGGGTAAAACAGCTATTTTGCTGGTACCTGAGATTTCCTTGACTCCACAAATGACGGAGCGTTTTATTGCTCGTTTTGGGGACAAGGTAGCCATTCTTCACTCAGGCCTGTCTAATGGTGAAAAGTATGATGAATGGCGCAAGGTGGAACGAGGAGATGCCCAAGTTGTGGTTGGCGCCAGATCAGCCATCTTTGCTCCGCTGAAAAATCTAGGTGTTATGATAATCGATGAGGAGCATGAAGCGACTTATAAGCAGGACAGTAATCCCCGTTACCATGCCAGAGAGGTGGCTATTTTACGGGCCCAATATAATCAAGCGGCATTGGTTCTTGGTTCCGCGACACCGAGCTTAGAGAGCCGGGCGCGTGCTGGCAAAGGCGTCTATCAACACTTGCGTCTGACCCAACGGGCCAATCCTTTGGCTACAATCCCTGAGGTTCAAGTGATTGACTTTCGAGACTATATCGGACAAAATGAGACGTCAAACTTTACGCCTCCCTTGCTAGAAGCCATCCAAGACCGTCTGGCTAAAAAAGAGCAGGTGGTTCTCATGCTCAATCGTCGTGGTTATTCTAGCTTTGTCATGTGTCGGGAGTGTGGAACTGTGGATACTTGTCCCAACTGTGATATTTCTTTGACCTTGCACATGGATACCAAGACCATGAATTGCCATTATTGTGGTTTTTCAAAGGACATTCCTCAGGTCTGTCCTAACTGTAAGAGTCGCAGTATTCGTTACTACGGGACGGGGACACAGAAGGCTTATGACGAGCTGGTAGAACTCTTTCCAGAGGCACGTATTCTGCGCATGGATGTGGATACAACTCGCAAAAAAGGTAGTCACCAAGCACTTCTTGACCAGTTTGGACGAGGGGAAGCAGATATTTTACTAGGAACTCAGATGATTGCCAAGGGTTTGGATTTTCCCAATGTGACCTTAGTCGGAGTGCTCAATGCGGATACTGCCTTAAATCTGCCTGATTTCCGTTCTTCTGAGAGAACCTTCCAGCTTTTGACTCAGGTTGCAGGCCGGGCAGGTCGTGCTGAAAAAGCTGGTCAGGTCCTGATTCAGTCTTACAATCCTCAGCACTACGCTATTCGATTTGCAAAAGACCAGAACTACGAAGGATTTTATGCCTATGAAATGGGTATTAGACGACAACTTGGCTATCCACCTTACTATTTCACCATTGGCATTACCCTTTCTCATAAGAAAGAAGAAGAGGTGATCAAACGTGCCTATGAAGTCATGAACATTTTGCGGTCAGGTTTGTCAGAGACCAGTAATATTCTTGGTCCAACGCCCAAACCGATTGCCCGTACCCACAACCTCTATCATTACCAGATTTTAATTAAATACCGTTTAGAAGATGAGCTGGAGCCGACTCTAAATCAGGTTCTGGCCTTGACTCAAGAACGGGAAAATAGTGAGCTCCGTCTCAGTATTGACCATGAGCCACAGCAATTTTTATAAGAAGGAGAAGATATGACAAAACTAATCTTTATGGGGACACCCGACTTTTCAGCAACAGTCTTAAAAGGACTTTTGACAGATGACCGTTACGAAATTCTAGCCGTTGTGACCCAGCCAGACCGTGCTGTTGGTCGTAAAAAAGTGATTCAGGAAACCCCAGTTAAACAAGCTGCCAAAGAGGCTGGACTTCCTATCTACCAACCTGAAAAACTATCTGGAAGTCCAGAGATGGAAGATCTTATGAAGCTAGGAGCGGATGGAATTGTGACTGCTGCATTTGGGCAGTTTCTCCCAAGTAAACTCCTTGATAGCATGGACTTTGCGGTCAACGTTCATGCCTCTCTTCTCCCTAAACACCGTGGTGGTGCGCCTATCCATTATGCCTTGATTCAAGGGGATGAGGAAGCTGGCGTGACCATTATGGAAATGGTTAAGGAAATGGATGCAGGAGATATGATTTCTCATCGCAGTATTCCTATCACGGATGAGGACAATGTCGGCACCTTGTTTGAGAAATTGGCGCTAGTTGGTCGTGATTTGCTTTTGGATACTTTGCCTGCCTACATTGCTGGTGACATCAAACCTGAACCGCAAGATCCAAGTCAGGTTACCTTCTCGCCAAATATCAAGCCAGAGGAAGAAAAATTGGACTGGAATAAAAGCAATCGTCAACTTTTCAACCAAATCCGTGGGATGAACCCGTGGCCTGTTGCCCATACTTTCCTTAAGGGCGACCGCTTTAAGATTTATGAAGCTCTAGCTGTAGAAGGTCAGGGAAATCCAGGTGAGATTCTCTCTATCGGCAAGAAAGAATTGATTGTCGCAACGGCAGAAGGGGCTCTATCCCTCAAACAAGTGCAGCCAGCGGGGAAGCCTAAGATGGACATTGCTTCCTTCCTCAACGGAGTTGGACGTACATTGACTGTAGGAGAACGATTTGGTGACTAAAGTAGAAACGGCTAGAAGTTTAGCCCTAGCAGTATTAGAGGATGTTTTTATCAATCAAGCATACTCAAATATCGCCTTAAATAAGCATCTCAAGGGAAGTCAACTTTCGGCAGCAGACAAGGGTTTGGCGACTGAGCTGGTCTATGGAACGGTAGCCCGTAGACTGACTCTGGAATGGTACCTATCACACTTTATCGAAGACAGAGACCAGTTAGACAGTTGGCTCTATGTCCTTCTTCTCATGAGTGCCTACCAGCTCCGCTATTTGGACAAGATTCCAGACCATGCTGTGGTTAATGAAGCAGTAGAATTGGCCAAAGTCCGTAAAAAAGGCAGTGAAAAATTGGTCAACGCTGTTCTTCGCCGTATCTTGCGTGAGGGCTGGCCAGATATTGCTAGCATCAAGCGAAAAAACAAGCGTGACTCCATTGCCTATTCTCTCCCAGTTTGGCTAGTTGCCAAGCTCAAGGAAGAATACGGAGAAGAGCGAGCAAAAGCCATCTTTGAAAGTCTCTTGGTGCGAAACAAGGCCAGTATTCGTGTAACAGACCTAAGTCGAAAAGAGGAAATCCAAGCCTTGTTGGAGGCGAATAATTCCCTTTTAGCAACCACTGGTCTGGTTAAGGAGCAAGGGAATTTTGCAGGCCATAATTTGTTTGCGGATGGAGCCATTACCATCCAAGACGAGTCCAGTCAGCTGGTTGCTCCGACGCTTGATTTACAAGGTGATGAACGAGTGCTTGATGCCTGTGCGGCTCCGGGTGGAAAAACAGCCCATATAGCCTCTTATCTCACGACAGGTCAGGTTACGGCTTTGGACCTTTACGATCACAAGTTGGACTTAATCCAAGAAAATGCCCAACGTTTGAGGGTTGTAGATCGGGTTCAAACTCAAAAATTGGATGCCAGAAAGGTACATGAGTTTTTTGGTCAGGATTCTTTTGATAAGATTTTGGTGGATGCTCCCTGTTCAGGAATCGGTCTTCTTCGCCGAAAACCAGACATCAAATACAATAAAGAAACGGCAGATTTCGCGTCCTTGCAGGAAATTCAGCTAGAAATATTAGGTAGTGTTTGTCAAACACTACGCAAAGGTGGTATAATAACTTATAGTACCTGTACTATTGTCTCAGAGGAGAACTTTCAAGTCGTACAGGCATTTTTAGAAAGTCATCCTGAATTTGAGCAGGTAACACTAGAACATGAATGTAAGGATATCATGAAAGATGGTTGTATCCTCATCACACCTGAATTGTATGGAAGTGATGGATTCTTCATCAGTCAATTTCGCAAGATATCGGATTAGGAAGGAACTAACACATGGAAATTTCATTATTAACAGATGTTGGTCAGAAACGGACAAATAACCAAGACTATGTCAACCACTATGTCAATAGAGCTGGACGTACCATGATTATTTTAGCTGATGGGATGGGAGGTCATCGCGCAGGGAATATCGCTAGTGAAATGGCGGTAACAGACCTAGGTATAGCTTGGGTCGATACCCAGATCGATACAGTCAATGAAGTGCGTGAATGGTTCGCCCATTACCTAGAAATTGAAAATCAAAAGATTCACCAGCTTGGTCAGGATGAAGCTTACAGAGGCATGGGAACTACTTTGGAAGTCCTTGCTATTATTGGCAATCAAGCTATCTATGCTCATATTGGTGATTCGCGTATCGGCTTGATTCGTGGAGAAGAATACCATCAGTTGACGAGCGACCATTCTTTGGTCAATGAATTGCTCAAGGCTGGTCAATTGACACCAGAAGAGGCAGAAGCTCACCCGCAAAAAAATATTATCACCCAGTCTATTGGGCAAAAAGATGAAATTCAGCCTGATTTTGGGACAGTGATCCTTGAGTCAGGTGACTATCTCTTGCTCAATAGTGACGGCTTGACCAACATGATTTCAGGCAGTGAGATTCGTGATATTGTAACCAGTGATATTCCTTTAGCAGATAAAACGGAGACACTTGTTCGTTTTGCTAACAATGCAGGAGGTTTAGACAACATTACGGTTGCCCTTGTTTCTATGAACGAGGAGGATGCAGAATGATCCAAATCGGCAAGATTTTTGCCGGACGCTATCGGATTGTCAAACAGATTGGTCGAGGAGGCATGGCGGATGTCTACCTAGCTAAAGACTTAATCTTAGATGGGGAAGAAGTGGCAGTGAAGGTTCTGAGAACCAACTACCAGACGGACCCGATAGCTGTAGCTCGTTTTCAGCGGGAAGCGAGAGCTATGGCAGATTTAGACCATCCTCATATCGTTCGGATAACAGATATTGGCGAGGAAGACGGTCAACAGTACCTAGCTATGGAGTATGTGGCTGGGCTGGACCTTAAACGCTATATCAAGGAACATTATCCTCTCTCTAATGAAGAAGCTGTCCGTATTATGGGACAAATCCTCCTAGCCATGCGTTTGGCCCATACCAGAGGAATTGTTCACCGGGACTTGAAACCTCAAAACATCCTCTTGACACCAGATGGGACTGTCAAGGTTACAGACTTTGGGATTGCAGTAGCCTTTGCTGAGACGAGTCTGACTCAGACTAACTCTATGCTGGGTTCAGTTCATTACTTGTCACCAGAGCAGGCGCGTGGTTCGAAGGCGACTGTACAAAGTGATATCTATGCCATGGGGATTATCTTCTATGAGATGCTGACAGGTCATATCCCTTATGATGGGGATAGTGCAGTGACCATCGCCCTCCAGCATTTCCAAAAACCACTGCCGTCCGTTATTGCTGAGAATCCATCTGTGCCCCAGGCTTTGGAAAATGTTGTTATCAAGGCAACTGCTAAGAAATTGACAGATCGCTATAAATCAGTTGCTGAAATGTATGTGGATTTGTCTAGTAGTTTGTCTTATAATCGTCGTAATGAACCAAAGCTGGTCTTTGACGATGCGACCAAGGCGGACACCAAGACTCTACCAAAAGTATCCCAGAGCACCTTGACCTCGATTCCTAAGGTTCAAGCGCAGACAGAACACAAACCAATCAAAAAAACAAGTCAGGCTGTGACAGAGGCAACTTACCAACCACAAGCACCGAAAAAACGTAGATTTAAGATGCGTTACCTGATTTTTTTGGCCAGCATTGTATTGGTGGCAGCTTCTCTTATTTGGATACTATCCAGAACTCCTGCAACCATTGCCATTCCAAATGTGGCAGGTCAGACAGTTGCGGAAGCCAAGGAAACCCTCAAGAAAGCCAATTTTGAGATTGGAGAGGAGAAGTCAGAGGCTAGTGAAAAGGTGGAGGAAGGGCGGATTATCCGTACAGATCCTGGCGCTGGAACTGGTCGAAAAGAAGGAACGAAAATCAATTTGGTTGTCTCATCAGGCAAACAATCCTTCCAAATTAGTAATTATGTTGGTCGGAAATCCTCTGATGTCATTGCGGAATTAAAAGAGAAAAAAGTTCCAGATAATTTGATTAAAATTGAGGAAGAAGAGTCGAATGAGAGTGAGGCTGGAACGGTCATGAAGCAAAGTTTACCAGAAGGTACGACCTATGACTTGAGCAAGGCAACTCAAATCGTCTTGACAGTAGCTAAAAAAGCTACGAAGATTCAATTAGGGAACTATATTGGACGGAAATCCTCTGATGTCATTGCGGAATTAAAAGAGAAAAAAGTTCCAGATAATTTGATTAAGATAGAGGAAGAAGAGTCCAGCGAAAGCGAACCAGGAACGATTATGAAACAAAGTCCAGGTGCCGGAACGACTTATGATGTGAATAAACCTACCCAAATCGTCTTGACAGTAGCTAAAAAAGTTACAAGTGTTGCCATGCCGAGCTACATTGGTTCCAGCTTGGAGTTTACTAAGAATAATTTGATTCAAATTGTTGGGATTAAGGAAGCCAATATTGAAGTTGTAGAAGTGTCGACAGCTCCCGCTGGAACTGCTGAAGGTACAGTCGTTGAACAGAGTCCTAGAGCAGGTGAAAAGGTAGACCTCAATAAGACTAGAGTCAAGATTTCAATCTACAAACCTAAAACAAATTCAGCTACTCCTTAAAATCAGATGGATAATCAAAATAAGTAATCAATCTTTGTCATGATTTCATGGCAAAGATTTTTTTTGAGTCCGGATTTGTGATAGAATAGAGGGAGTTGATAAAAGGAGGCAAGCATGGAAGAATCAAGAGAATTAAATGCCGTCATCGATGTGATTATGTTAGCTGGAACCATTCTTCTCAAAAGTGGCTCAGAGATTCATCGTGTAGAAGATACCATGATCCGTATTGCGCATTCGCAGGGGATTGTGGATTGCAATGTTCTTGCCATGCCTGCTGCTATCTTTTTCTCTATTGAAAATACCAATATTTCGCGCATGAAGCGCGTGACTTCCTCTTCTTATAATATTGAAAAAGTCTGCGATGTCAACCAGATTTCTCGTCAGTTGGTAGAAGGAAATCTTGATTTAGAGACAGCCTTCAAGCAATTGACAGCTTTGCAAGCCCAACCCCTTCCTTATACCAAGTTGCAGGTGACTTTGGCTGCGACCTTAAGTGCTCCTTTCTTTTCAATTATGTTTAGTGGAAATATCTATGACGCACTTGGGGCAGGAGTGGCGACCTTATTTGGTTTTGCCTTTTCCCTCTATGTGGAAAAATTTATCCGAATTCCCTTTGTGACAGCCTTTGCTGGAGCCTTTGTCTTTGGGATAATTGCCCAGTTTTGGGCTCGCTACACAGGTTTTCCTTCAACAGCAGACTTGATTATAGCTGGTGCAGTCATGCCTTTTGTACCAGGTATTGCCTTGACCAATGCGGTTCGTGATATTATGACCAACCACATAAACTCTGGTATGAGTAAGATGTTTGAATCTCTACTCATTACCCTTGCTTTAGGCGCAGGAACTTCTGTCGCCTTGGTATTGATGAACTAATATGACACTAACAACCTTTTTATTACAAGCAGTAGCAAGTCTTCTTGCTATTATCACTTTTCTAATCGTACTCAATGTGCAACGCTCTATGCTCTTACCTGGAGGGATTTTGGGCATGGCTGTCTGGCTAATCTATCTCTTTCTTAAGGAACCGACCAATGTTATTGTGGCTACTTTTATTGCAGCCATTATCGGTTCTTGTGTCAGCCAGATTTTAAGTATTCTTTATAAGACTCCTGCTGTGGTCTTTATCTTGGCCATCTTGGCACCACTGGTTCCGGGATACCTTTCTTATCGGACAACAGCCTTTTTTGTGACAGGAGACTATAATAAAGCGCTGGCAAGTGCAACATTAGTTGTTATGCTGGCTCTGGTCATTTCCATTGGCATGGCTAGCGGAACAGTGATTCTCAGACTGTATCATTATATAAAAACACATCGAGTATTGTAGACTTTACAGAAATAAAAGAATTTTCTGAAAAATGAGATAAATAAATTGACAAGGCTTTCTATGTATGCTATTCTCTCTATATAAAGGAGGAAAAATCATGAAAAAATCACTATTTTCCTTATTGTTTGTAAGTCTACTGACCTTGTTATTTTTCCCAGTCATGGTTTCTAATTCAGGCTCAGAATTTCAAAGTGGATGGCAAGAGCATCAGTTGATTGCCGAAAAGGTTAGTAAAACACTTGACAAGACATTTGATAAGGATGTCAGAGAAATTCCGACCAGTCAGTTTTATCAAGAATTTGTAGATGAGATGGGAAGGACTTACTCAGGAGATTTAATCCTCCAGGAGCTGAGAACTGTGAATGGGGCTTATAAAGCTACTTATATCGGTGAACTCTATAGCAACTAATCATTCTTTGAAATTATGACCAATAAGAGGCTTGATTGGGTGAATCAAGTCTTTTTTCTCTCTTTTACTACCATTTGTGATAAAATAGTACTGAACGATTTTTTACATGAATGATAAAACAGAGGTAAATATGACAATCGGTATTGATAAGATTGGTTTTGCGACCAGTCAATATGTCTTGAAATTACAAGACTTAGCAGAAGCGAGGGGAATTGACCCTGAAAAATTAAGTAAAGGACTCTTACTCGAGGAATTGAGTATTGCGCCCTTAACTGAGGATATCGTGACCTTGGCGGCTAGTGCAAGTGACTCTATTTTAACTGAGCAAGAAAGAGCAGAAATCGATATGGTCATTGTGGCTACCGAGTCAGGAATTGACCAAAGTAAAGCTGCAGCCGTCTTTGTACATGGTTTGCTGGGCATCCAGCCCTTTGCTCGTAGTTTCGAGATTAAAGAAGCCTGCTATGGAGCGACAGCTGCCCTTCATTATGCCAAATTGCATGTGGAAAATTCTCCAGAGTCCAAGGTCTTGGTCATTGCCAGTGATATTGCCAAATACGGTATTGAAACTCCAGGAGAACCAACTCAGGGTGCTGGAAGTGTGGCTATGTTAATTACACAAAATCCACGCATGATGGCCTTTAATAATGACAATGTAGCTCAAACCCGTGACATCATGGATTTTTGGCGTCCAAATTACTCGACAACTCCTTATGTAAATGGTGTCTATTCTACCCAACAATATTTGGATAGTTTGAAAACGACTTGGCTGGAATATCAAAAACGCTACCAGCTTACTTTGGATGATTTTGCGGCGGTTTGCTTCCACTTGCCTTATCCTAAATTAGCGCTAAAAGGCTTGAAAAAAATCATGGATAAGAGCCTGCCTCAAGAGAAAAAAGACCTCTTGCAAAACCATTTTGACCAGTCTATTCTCTACAGTCAAAAGGTGGGGAATATCTACACAGGTTCCCTCTTCCTCGGACTCTTGTCTCTCTTGGAAAATACAGATAGCTTGAAGGCTGGGGATAAAATCGCCCTTTATAGTTATGGAAGCGGGGCTGTGGCTGAGTTCTTCAGTGGTGAATTGGTTGAAGGATATGAAGCTTATCTGGATAAAGACCGTTTGAACAAGCTCAACCAACGAACTGCCCTGTCTGTTGCAGACTATGAAAAAATCTTCTTTGAGGAAGTAGACTTGGATGAAACAAACTCTGCCCAGTTTGCTGGCTATGAAAATCAAGATTTTGCCTTGGTTGAAATTGTTGACCACCAACGCCGTTATAGCAAGGTTGAAAAATAATGAAGATAAGTTGGAATGGATTTTCTAAAAAATCATACCAAGAGCGCCTCGAGCTGTTAAAAGTTCAGGCGCTCCTTAGTCCTGAGAGACAAGAGAGTTTGGAGCAGGATGAACAGATGAGTGTGACTGTGGCAGACCAGCTGAGTGAGAATGTAATGGGAACTTTTTCTCTGCCTTATTCGCTGGTCCCAGAGGTTCTCGTTAACGGTCAGGAATACACAGTTCCCTATGTGACAGAAGAACCCTCAGTGGTTGCTGCGGCCAGCTATGCCAGTAGAATCATCAAGCGAGCAGGCGGTTTTATTGCCCAAGTCCATGAGCGCCAGATGATTGGGCAGGTAGCCCTTTATCAAGTTGCTAATCCTGAACAAGCCCAAGAGAAGATTGCCAGCAAGAAAGCGGAGCTCTTGGAGCTTGCCAATCAAGCCTATCCTTCCATTGTTAAACGTGGGGGCGGGGCGCGTGATTTGCATGTAGAGCAGATCAAAGGCGAAACAGACTTTCTCGTTGTTTATCTCCATGTCGATACCCAGGAAGCCATGGGTGCCAATATGCTCAACACCATGCTGGAAGCCTTGAAACCAGTCTTAGAAGAACTCAGCCAGGGACAGAGTCTTATGGGAATCCTGTCCAACTACGCGACCGATTCTCTGGTGACTGCAAGTTGTCGTATCGCCTTTCGCTACTTGAGCAGTCAAAAGGATCAAGGACGAGAAATTGCGGAGAAGATAGCCATGGCTAGTCAGTTTGCGCAGGCTGATCCTTATCGAGCCGCTACTCACAATAAAGGGATTTTTAATGGTATTGATGCCATTTTGATTGCCACTGGTAATGACTGGCGTGCCATTGAGGCGGGAGCTCATGCTTTTGCCAGTCGAAATGGACATTACCAAGGTCTTAGTCAATGGACGCTGGATCTTGAAAGAGAAGAATTGGTTGGTGAGATGACCCTGCCCATGCCTGTGGCGACCAAGGGTGGCTCTATCGGCCTTAACCCTCGTGTAGCCCTCAGTCATGAGCTACTGGGAAATCCTTCTGCCAAAGACTTAGCTCAGATTATCGTGTCTATCGGACTAGCTCAAAACTTAGCGGCCCTAAAAGCCTTGGTGAGCACAGGAATTCAGCAAGGTCACATGAAATTGCAGGCCAAATCCTTGGCTCTCGTAGCAGGTGCCAGTGAGGCCGAAGTTGCTCCCCTAGTCGAGCGCCTCATCGCAGATAAAACCTTTAACCTAGAGACAGCCCAGCGTTATTTAGAAAATTTAAGATCATAAAAAACTCAGACGAAGGCAGTCTGAGTTTTTTTGTGTTTAAATACTTTTTCCTGGTAATAGAGTAACTGGTAAGAAGTAACCAGTTGTGGCGACTTCCTTGCCTTCAATCTTTTGTAAGAGAAGGTCAACAGTGAGGCAGGCAATCTCTTCCAAGGGTTGCTTGATGGTCGCCAGTTGAGGGTAGTAGTTCTCGATAAAGTAAGTCCCATCATAGCCGATGACCTTGAGCTCTTCAGGGACAGAAATGCCCAGTTCTTGAGCGATTTTAATGACCAGAATAGCTGTTAAGTCATCCGAAGCAAAGATGGCATCTGGTTTTGGTCGGGTCAAGATATTCTTGATTTCCATTTCTTTTCTGACAGGAGAAAAGTCACTGGAAACATTGATAATAGGAGCTTTTGGGAGAACGGATGCAAAACCAGCGTGGCGTAGTCCAGTTGGCGAATTGGAATTGTCATTCCCTGTAATCATAATGATAGACTGGGCGCCTGTCTTGACTAAGGTCTGAGCTGCGAGAACCCCACCAGCATAGTTGTCAGAAGAAACGACAGGGATGTCTGGTGACAGGTTGCGGTCAAAGGAAATAATCGGCGCTGTCACACGATTGTAGTCTTCGATTCCCAAGTTGTGACTACCAGAAATGATGCCGTCTACCTGATTGGCTTCCAACATTTCGATATATTCGCGTTCCTTTTCAGAATCGTGCTCACTGTTGCAGATGATGGTCTTATAACCATTTTTGAAGAGTTGGTGTTCCAGCTTATCAATCAATTCTGCATAGAAAACGTTAGAAATATTGGGAAAAATCAAGCCAATTAACTTAGCTGATTTTCCTTGCAGACTACGAGCTAGGTTGTTGGGCTTATAGCCCAATTCCCGCATGGCTTCATTTACCTTTTGAATGGTTTTTTCAGATAGATACCCTTTTTTATTGATAACCCGAGAAACGGTAGTAGGACTGACGCCTGCAAGTTTGGCGACATCAGTTAGTTTTGCGACCATAATCTAATTCATAGTAAGTTCCAGTTGGGTTTCCAGATTTGATGAGGATCCCATTTTGGTCCGCATGTGGGAAGACACGACCAGAAAATACTTTTTCTCCTTTATTGATGAAAATTTCAAAGACAGAGTTATCGATGAAGATCGTAGCAGTAGTAGGCTGATTATCGATAGGGCAAGAACGAGTAGTTCCAAATTCTTGGGCATACTGTTCACCAGCCTGGCTACGATCCACTGTCACTTGACCATTTACAAGGTCAAAGTTGATGGAAAGTCCCTTGCCTTCTTGATCAGCAAGTAAGACAATCTCGCTCTGGCTATTAGCTTCCAAGTTGAGTTCAAGTTCATAAGTGTTCTTGGTTTGGGCACGATTTGAGAAAGGTTCTTCAGAAGCACGAAGGTCCTTGATAGCTGCGACTGGGTATTGGTAGAGTTTGCCGTCTTTGATAGTGAGTTCCTTGACCAAAGAGAAGGTTCCTTGGTGGTCAAAACGGTCAGATGGATATGAAACATCAGGCAAGCCAAGCCAGCTAACAGCTAGAGCGCGTCCATCAGGAGCGTTGAAGGCTTGAGTTGCATAGGCTTCGAAACCATAATCCATGTTTTGAAGTTGAGACACATCTACCATTTTAGCATTTTCAGGGTCAAAGGAAGCTCCAATCTTATACATATTTGGAAAGATATTATCGTAGTCTAGAACTTTCTTATCCAATCCTTGTGGGCAGTAGAGAAGGACAGGTTGCTCCCCTACAAAGACCAGATTAGGACATTCCATCATGTAGGCAGTGCGGTCGTTAGCAAAGTCAAGGTCGCCAACAACTTGCCAGTTTGTGTAGTCGTTGTCAACAGCCTTGTAGAGACGGACGAAGCCTTTTTTCTCCAAGTCCTGTCCACCGACGATAGCATAGTATTGGCCCTTGAAGTTAAAAATTTGCGGATCACGGAAGTGGTCAGTAGAGTCTGCTGGCTGGTCAATCAAGATCTTGTCAATCTTCGTAATCTTGCCATCCTTATCCATCAAAGCTCCGATTTGGTATGGGTGACGAAACCAGTTTTCATCGCGGACATTTCCCGTATAAAATAGGAATAACTGATTACCGAATTGCATAGCAGAACCAGAGTAGGCGCCGTGGCTATCTAATGGAGTATCAGGCAAAACTTTGACTCCAGTTTCTGTGAAGTGAACCAAGTCCTCGCTTTCCAATTGCACCCAAGATTTCAAACCGTGGGCTGCACCAAAAGGAAAGTTCTGATAAAAAACAATCCACTTTCCATCAAAGCAAGAAAAGCCATTTGGGTCGTTTAGGAGTCCTGTTTTTGGCTCAACATGGTAATGAGTATGCCATGGAGATTGTGCCATATTTTCTTTAATATTCTTAATTTCTTCTTGCGTCCAATCTTGATAAAGTCTGTAACGACGCTCAGTTGTCCATTCCATTCTTTCATTCCTCCAAAAATCTTATCACTTTTAATAGTAACCGTTTTCGGAAAAAAAAGCAAGCCTTTTATGTTAAAAAAGAGAAAAAACTGTCAAACGTTTATCACAAATCAAAACCAGAAAACCAATCAAATTTTCACGAAAATATGAAAGATGATAAAATGAAAACCTTATCAACCAAGATTGAAAACTTATTTTTTCAAGGAATACCTGATAAAACAATCAAAAACAATCAATCTAAAGCGTGTCCACTAAGTGGATAGAATATTTTTCTGCAAAACGCTTGACATATTTCTAAAACATGATAAAATAATAGTCGTAAGGGCGAATAAAATCGCTTTCAAACAAGAACAAAATTTTATGTAAGGAGATTTTTGCAAATGAACAATCAGGAAATTGCAAAAAAAGTCATCGATGCCTTGGGCGGACGTGAAAATGTCAACAGTGTTGCCCACTGTGCGACTCGTCTTCGTGTCATGGTCAAAGATGAAGGAAAAATCAATAAAGAAGTGATTGAAAACTTGGAAAAAGTTCAAGGTGCTTTCTTTAACTCAGGTCAATACCAAATCATCTTTGGTACAGGTACAGTTAACAAAATGTACGATGAAGTTGTTGCACTTGGTTTGCCAACATCATCTAAAGATGACATGAAAGCAGAAGCTGCTAAACAAGGGAACTGGTTCCAACGTGCTATCCGTACTTTCGGTGACGTTTTCGTTCCAATCATCCCAGTTATCGTAGCGACAGGTCTCTTCATGGGTGTGCGTGGTCTTTTCAATGCTCTTAAAATGCCACTTCCAGGAGACTTTGCAACTTACACACAAATCTTGACAGATACAGCCTTCATCATCTTGCCAGGTTTGGTTGTGTGGTCAACCTTCCGTGTATTCGGTGGAAATCCTGCCGTTGGTATCGTTCTTGGTATGATGCTTGTTTCTGGCTCACTTCCAAACGCTTGGGTAGTCGCTTCAGGTGGTGAAGTAACGGCTATGAACTTCTTTGGTTTCATCCCTGTTGTTGGTTTGCAAGGTTCCGTTCTTCCAGCCTTCATCATCGGGGTTGTCGGAGCAAAATTTGAAAAAGCTGTCCGCAAGGTCGTTCCAGATGTCATTGACCTCTTGGTAACACCATTTGTGACACTTTTGGTCATGTCTATCCTTGGACTCTTTGTCATCGGACCAGTCTTCCACATTGTTGAAAACTATATCCTTATTGGTACAAAAGCAATTCTTGGCTTGCCACTTGGTCTTGGTGGTTTCTTGATTGGTGGGGTTCACCAATTGATCGTCGTGTCAGGTGTGCACCACATCTTCAACTTGCTTGAAGTGCAATTGCTTGCTGCTGACCATGCTAACCCATTCAACGCTATCATCACTGCGGCTATGACAGCTCAAGGTGCTGCGACTGTTGCGGTTGGTGTTAAAACTAAAAATCCAAAACTGAAAACACTTGCTTTCCCAGCTGCTCTTTCTGCCTTCCTCGGTATTACAGAGCCTGCTATCTTCGGGGTGAACTTGCGCTTCCGTAAACCATTCTTCCTCTCATTGATTGCTGGTGCAATCGGTGGTGGATTGGCTTCTATCCTTGGACTTGCTGGTAATGGTAGTGGTATCACCATCATCCCTGGTACAATGCTTTATGTTGGTAACGGACAACTTGCCCAATACCTTCTTATGGTAGCTGTATCATTTGCACTTGGTTTTGCTCTTACTTACATGTTTGGTTATGAGGATGAAAAAGAAGTTGCTACTGAAGCGGCGACAGAACGTTTGGTCCAAGAAGAAACAACTGGCAACATTCCAGCAGCCCTTCAAAATGAAACACTTGTAACTCCTATCGTCGGTGATGTTGTCGCTCTTGCTGATGTTAATGACCCTGTTTTCTCAAGCGGAGCTATGGGACAAGGTATCGCTGTGAAACCAAGTCAAGGTGTGGTATATGCACCAGCTGATGCTGAAGTTTCAATTGCCTTTCCAACAGGACACGCTTTTGGTTTGAAAACAACTGATGGTGCTGAAGTTTTGATTCACGTTGGTATTGACACTGTATCTATGAACGGTGAAGGTTTTGAAGCAAAAGTTGCTCAAGGTGATAAGGTTAAAGCAGGCGATGTTCTTGGAACATTTGACTCAAACAAAATCGCTGCAGCTGGACTTGATGATACAACAATGGTTATCGTTACAAATACAGCTGACTATGCTTCAGTAGCTCCAGTCGCAACAGGTTCAGTTGCGAAGGGGGATGCCGTTATTGAAGTGAAAATTTAATCAATCCTCTCTAATGTGAAAACGAACAAATGACATGTTTGTTCGTTTTTGCTTGAATGGTAAGATTTACAGAGGAAAAACTAAAATATAGAGAAAAGTAACTTTTTTGAAGTATGCTATAATTAAGAAAATAAAAACAAGAGGTTTATCATGACAAAATTATATGGAAGCTTGGAAGCGGGCGGTACAAAGTTTGTCTGTGCTGTCGGTGATGAAAACTTTAACGTTGTAGAAAAAACACAATTTCCAACAACAACTCCAATCGAAACAATCGATAAAACCATCGAGTTCTTCTCAAAATTCGATAATCTTGCTGGTCTTGCAGTCGGTTCATTTGGTCCGATTGATATTGATAAAAACTCAAAAACTTATGGCTTTATCACAACGACTCCAAAACCAAACTGGGCAAATGTGGACTTGCTTGGTGCCCTTCGTCGCGCCCTCAACGTGCCAATGTACTTCACTACAGACGTAAACAGCTCTGCTTATGGTGAAGTGGTTGCCCGTAATAATGCTGGTGGCCGTATCGAAAACTTGGTTTACTACACAATCGGTACAGGTATCGGTGCAGGTGTCATCCAACGTGGCGAGTTTATCGGTGGTGTGGGTCACCCTGAGATGGGGCATTACTATGTTGCTAGACACCCAATGGATATTGAAAAAGAATTCAACGGTGTTTGTCCTTTCCATAAGGGATGTCTGGAAGGCTATGCAGCTGGTCCAAGTTTGGAAGCTCGTACAGGTGTACGTGGGGAAAACATTGAACTCAACAACCCTGTTTGGGATGTTCAAGCCTACTATATCGCTCAAGCTGCGGTTAATGCGACAGTGACTTTCCGCCCAGACGTGATTGTCTTTGGCGGAGGGGTCATGGCTCAACAACACATGCTGGACCGTGTCCGTGAGAAATTTACATCTCTTCTAAATGGCTACCTACCAGTACCAGATGTGCGTGATTACATTGTAACGCCAGCAGTAGCAGGAAATGGTTCTGCTACTCTTGGAAACTTTGTACTTGCAAAAGAAGTTTCAAAATAAAGCACAAAATCCGCTTGGTTTCCCAAACGGATTTTGTGGTTGCAAATAATATTTTTGAGCCTTTCCTTAAGTGATTACGGACGGTAGCGACTTTCTTCGAAATTCCATACCTAAACTTTGAGCCTAATGTCTCAAAGTTTCCGAATACCTGAAACCATTAGATTTCAGGTGTTTCTATCACGGCGGAAAGGCTAGGTAAGTCCTCGCCTTACTATCGAAAAATATGCATGATTTCCATACCAAAGTATATTTAGTATTAAGCTATAGTTAATCTACGCTTTAAAAATCCACTTGGGAAACCAAACGGATTTTTTACGTGTCAAAGCATTTGCCAGAAAAAGTCAATAATATAGGTCAGACCGTAGGTATAAACCACGAGAGTAAAGGGCTTGGTCAGAACGATAATAATCATATAGCGCTTGAAGCTCATCTTGGTCAGGGCAGCCAGCATACAGAGAAAGTCAGCTGGACTAATGGGCCAAATCATCATAAAGATAAAGAAACGGTCAAAACGATTGCCCTTATCTAGCCAGCCGATGTACTTGTCATAGGTGCGCTTGCTGACGACAGACTGGACAAAGGCAGCCCCATAGAGGCGCACCAGATAAAAGATAATGGCACAGCCAATCACGATACCGATATAGTTGTAGATCGTACCGATGATGTGACCGTAGATAAAGACACCAGCCACCGAGGTCAAGGCTCCTGGAATGATAGGGACGACCGTTTGTAAAATCTGTAAAAAAATAAAGAGAGGTGGCCCCCAGATACCTGCTTGCTGGATAAAGGCAGAGAGGATTTCCTTAGACTGTAAAATCCCAGCCTGATAAGCCCAAATACAGAAAATCAAACTCCCAACCCCACCGACAATCGATGAGATATTGATAACTTGCTGCAGAAGGGGAGAAACAGCTTTCATTTGTTTATCCTGTGACATGTAAACTCCTCATAGATAGTATAACTCTACTATACCATATTTTGGAGGAGAAAGGGGGAATGAGTGTTTTTGATAAGAAATAGATGGGAATACAGGTCTTCGAGACTTAGAATAGGTCTGTCAACTAAAGTTTAAATGTATTCTAAGATTAGAATAATCGCAATTACATAAATTTAAAAGCATTCTAAGTTTCGAATAGCTTATCTAATATAATTTTGAGGTCTTCTAGCTTTCGAATAGTCGTCTTTCCTAAAGTTTAGATGTATTCTGAAGCTAGAAAAGCTAAAATCTAAAAATAATAAGAGTCTCTCTGATGGATGTAATTTATGTCTAGTATGAATCCTTTGAATCGTTAGTTAATTTTAATATTAATCAGTTCTGAAATAATTATTAAATATAGTTAGATGGTGAATGAATTATTGCTAAATTTCAAGTTCAAGTAAGCCATCCAGAAGTCTTCTCTAGGCGACTTGTAGTTCAAGCATTTTTTAGGATAGTTGTTAATCCATTTTTCGATGAATGCGATTTCTTTGGGAGTCGTTTTCTTAGTTCCCTTAGGCTTAGGTAACCATCTACGAATAAGCCTGTTGTGATTCTCATTAGTTCCCCTTTCCCAAGAGGTATAGGGATGTGCATAGTAGATATGTTCCTTAGAAAACATATCGGACAGGCGGTTGAATTCCGTTCCGTCCATTAGTAGATAAAGGATTACTCCTTCTTGAAATGACAGATGAACTTGTTTCTTATAAAAAATGTTGTCAAGAAATTATTCGCTTTTTTCCAGAAGTTTTAGAGGAAGAGAACTTTATGGGGAAAAAGGAGTTACTCAAATAACAATTCAGGATCAAAAATAGACAGTTGAGGAGCAGAGTGGATAAATTAAGTTTGCTACTGTATAATGGATTTATCACTAAAAACGCTCCATGCCATATTTTACATAGCATTAGTCTTCTAAAAATGGACAGAAATCATTGTAAAGGCTATCAAAAAAGAGTATAATGAGTGAAAGAAATTTCGGAGGTTAAAGATGCTAGAAGTAAGAAGTCTAGAGAAAAGTTTTGGATCCAAGCAAGTTTTGTTTGGTATTGACTTTCAAGCGCGACCAGGTCGTATTTTGGGACTAGTCGGAAAAAATGGTGCTGGGAAGACAACGATTTTCCACAGTATTTTGAAGTTTTTAGAATATCAAGGAGAAATTAGTCTTGATAATCAGGATATTCGTCAGGAGACCTACACTCGGATTGGCTATCTGCCTGAAGAACGCAGTCTCATGCCTAAATTGACAGTCCTTGAACAAGTTCGTTACTTGGCGACTCTAAAAGGTATGGATGCTAAGGAAATCAAGGAAAAACTCCCTCAATGGATGAAGAGGTTGGAAGTGAAAGGGAAGCTGACAGATAAAATTAAGAGTCTGTCAAAAGGAAATCAGCAGAAGATTCAGCTTATCATTACTTTGATTCATGAGCCAGACTTGATTATCTTGGATGAGCCTTTCAGTGGATTGGACCCAGTCAATACAGAATTGCTCAAACAAGTCATTTTTCAGGAAAAAGAGCGCGGAGCAACCATTATCTTTTCTGATCATGTCATGACCAACGTCGAGGAGCTTTGTGACGATATTCTCATGATTCGAGATGGTCGTGTGGTCTTGCATGGACCAGTTCAGGATGTCCGCAATCAATACGGGAAAACGCGTCTCTTTGTTGCAAGTGAACGAAGCAAGGAAGAACTGGAAAAACTTCCTCATGTTAAACAGGTGAGCTTGACCAAACAAGGCAGTTGGAAATTGATTTTGGAGGATGAGAGCGCTGGAAGGGAACTCTTCCCAATCTTGACTCAGGGGCAATATATCGCAACCTTTGACCAACAAGCGCCGACAATCGATGAAATCTTTAAACTAGAATCAGGGGTGGAAGTATGAGAAATATGTGGGTTGTAATCAAGGAAACCTATCTTCGACATGTCAAATCGTGGAGTTTCTTCTTTATGGTGATTTCGCCGTTCCTCTTTTTAGGAATCTTTGTAGGAATTGGGCATCTTCAAGGCTCTTCAATGGCTAAAAATAATAAAGTGGCAGTAGTGACAACAGTGCCATCTGTGGCAGAAGGACTGAAGAATGTAAATGGTATTAACTTTGACTATAAAGACGAAGCAAGTGCCAAAGAAGCGATTAAAGATGAAAAATTAAAAGGCTATTTGACTATTGATCAAGAAGATAGTGTTCTAAAGGCAGTTTATCATGGCGAAACATCGCTTGAAAATGGAATTAAATTTGCAGTTACAGGTACACTCAATGAGCTGCAAAATCAGCTTAATCGTTCAACGGCCTCCTTGTCTCAAGAGCAGGAAAAACGCTTAGCGCAGACAGTTCAATTCACAGAAAAGATTGATGAAGCCAAGGAAAATAAAAAGTTTATTCAAACAATTGCAGCAGGCGCCTTAGGATTCTTTCTTTATATGATTCTGATTACCTATGCGGGTGTGACGGCTCAGGAAGTTGCCAGTGAAAAAGGCACCAAAATTATGGAAGTCGTTTTTTCTAGCATAAGGGCAAGTCACTATTTCTATGCGCGGATGATGGCTCTATTTCTAGTGATTTTAACGCATATTGGGATTTATGTTGTAGGTGGTATCGCTGCCATTCTGTTATTTAAAGATTTGCCATTCTTGGCTCAGTCTGGTGTTTTAGATCACTTGGGAGATGCTTTCTCACTGAATACCTTGCTCTTTATTTTGGTTAGTCTCTTTATGTACGTCGTCTTGGCGGCCTTTCTAGGTTCTATGGTTTCTCGTCCGGAGGACGCAGGAAAAGCCTTGTCGCCTTTGATGATTTTGATTATGGGTGGTTTTTTTGGAGTGACAGCTCTGGGTGCAGCTGGTGACAATCTCATCTTGAAGATTGGTTCTTATATTCCCTTTATTTCGACCTTCTTCATGCCATTTAGAACCATTAATGGCTATGCAGGGGGAGCAGAAGCATGGATTTCGCTAGCTATTACAGTGATTTTTGCGGTGGTAGCAACAGGATTTATCGGACGCATGTATGCTAGTCTCGTTCTGCAAACAGATGATTTAGGAATCTGGAAAACCTTTAAACGTGCCTTAGCTTATAAATAGAAGAGCCTCGCGAAAGCGAGGTTTTTTAGAGATGAAAAGAGTGGAATCACGAACCTAATTACTTACACATTATGTAAATAGGTTACTTGAAAACTTGATTGTATAGTGAACTGAATCTGGAATAGGATAATATTGCTTCTAAAACATTCTTATAAATTGATTTGAATTCCAAAATCCCATCGTTTTCCGTTCTTATTTCATTTTGCGATATAGTGAAAGGAAATAAGTCAGCTCACAAAAAACGCATACTACCAGGATTTTTCAAGACCTGATAGTATGCGTTTTTTGATTGTGAAGACTTTTCATCCAGCCTCTTTATGTGATAAAGTATCGTTAATATTCAATGAAAATCAGACTGGGAAGTTAGCGGAAGGATCTTCGAAACTATGTTTTGAGGTTTAGGAACTGACCAAGTCAGTAACATATACACACTAAGGACAAGCTGACGTGGTTTGAAGAGTATAAAAATCTGTTTCGTAAGCATCTAATAATAGGGTGTTTTGATAGTGTAATCATTTGGATAAGCATTATAGTATAGTGATATGAAATCAACTAAACTAAATAAGAAATATAGATTATCAAAACTCTTTTAAAAGATTGCATTAAATCTAAATAACATAGATGTCTTCAGCGTGTGCTGTCTCATCTTATGCGAAAATCTTATAAGGAGAGTATAGAAAATCTCGATTGTAATCAACTAACTGATTGGAGAAATGTATAAATATGAGAAGTTAGCCCCCATGTCACTACCATAATGAGATTGCTCGAATTCCTTGCTTTTTATACTCAATGAAAATTAAAGAGCAAACTAGGAAACTAGTCGCAGGTTGCTCAAAACACTGTTTTGAGGTTGTGGATAAGACTGACGAAGTCAGTTACCTATACCTACGGCAAGGCGACGTTGACGCGGTTTGAAGAGATTTTCGAAGAGTATTAACTCAATATCAAACTGGCTACGATAGGGCTGACAAAGACATAGAGAATACCAGTGACACCGATAGCCAAACCACCCATAGCTCCTGCTACAGATCCGTATCGGAAGGCTGTCCCTGTTCCGACTGCATGGCCTGTTCCTCCAAGGGAAAGACCAACAGCTACTGGATCATCTATTTTCAACCACTTCAAAAGGGTTGGGCCGATTACACTGGTTAAAATCCCAGTCGCCACTACAACCACCAAGGTCACAGTAGTCAGACCTTGCAATTTTTCTGTTATTCCTACTGCCATGGCGGTTGTTACTGACTTGGGAAAAAGAGAAATGGCTAAGAAAAAGTCCATGCCAAAAATCTTAGCCACAAGAGCTGTGAAAGAGGTATTGACAACTACCGCTAATAGACTTCCAAAAAGAATACTCCGAGCATGATGCTTCATCAAGTGAAAACTCTTATAAAGCGGAATACCTAGAGCAACAGTCGATGGGACAATCAAGTTGTTCAGATAAACCCCACCTTGGTAGTAATCTTGGTAAGAAATACCCGTCACTTTCAGAAAGATAATAATGAAAACAGCTGATAAAAGCAAGGGCGTTGTCAATGGATGAGGAAAACGTCTGTAAATCAGCATTCCCACTAGATAAGCTAAGATAGACAGGGCAAGCCCAAACAGGGGATTGGAAACAAATTCACTCATTTGGCATCTCCTTTCTCATAATCTCCCTCAAACCGTCTCTTGATGAACTGAACTACCAAGGCTATGAGGATAATATTGATGACTGCTGCAAAAAAGACAATCAAAACAATAGGCAAGAGATAGGGAGCAATCACATCAAACTTCTCCATGATTCCCACTGCTGGCGGCAAAAAGAGAATGGTCATATTGGCTAGCAAGAAATTCCCCACCATATTGACATGCCTAGTTCTCAGCCACTTGAATTGTAGGGCTAGAAAGAGAATAATCAAACCGATAATACTGCCTGGAATGGGCAAATGAAAGAAACTGGAAATCCCCTCTCCGATTAGAGAAATCACAAAGAGAATCATTAATTGAACATATAATTTCATCCTATACTCCACGAAATAGACTTCTTGCATACCAGTTTACTCTTTTTTCAGAAAATTTCAAGGAAATGCACCAAGAGATAATGAAAATTAAAGAACAAACTAGGAAGTCAGCTGCATGTTGCTCAAAGCAAAGTATTGGGTTTGTAGGTCAAACTGACATAGTTTGAAGCGATTTTCGAAGAATATTACTTTTTTTTGCTTAAGTGAATGACTTGATTATAGTGTTTTAAGTCTTCTTCTGTGTAGTGGTGAATGACTTCAATGACTGTCTGTGGTAGGGAGAAGAGCAAGTCGCTAATTTTTCTGCTATTTTCCGAGTCAAGATTGGCCTTAATCTCATCGGCTAAGATGAGTTGGCTATCATGGTAGAGGGCACGAGCGATTTCTAGGCGTTGTTTCTCGCCACCAGACAGACTGTCATTGCTGAGGGTTCGATTTTTCAAATGATCTAATCCCGTTTTTTTGAGGATAAGATTTAAAGTCTCTGGATTTTTATCCAGTCCTAGAAGGATATTGTCTTCCAGAGATAGCGTGTCAAAGCAATGGCTATCTTGGAGAATATAGGAACTAATACTTGTGATTTCTTGACGTGACAGGTTCTGACCAGCAAAGCTAATCTGACCACTTGTTGGTGTCTCTTCTCCATGAATGATATTGAGCAGGGTTGTTTTACCAGAGCCACTTTCCCCGATAATGGCAATTTTTTCTCCTTGCTTGATGTGTATGGAAATCGGAGACAAGAGGCTATTCCCCTCTTTTTCAAGGGAGATGGTGTCAAGTTGGATAGGGAAAATATTTTCTATGCTTCTAGGCGAGATGGGATCAGACTGGTTCAAAAGTTTTTGGTATTTGTTGAGAAGAGTTCGATTCGCTTTTCGGGTGTTGGTAAAGTAAGCCAACTCTTGGAATTGATAGCCGATATTATGGGAAACCAGATAGATGGCCACAAAACTAGCCGCATCTAAATAATTATAGTAGGTCATAAAGCCACCGATGACAATAGGTGTGACGGAGCAAAAGGCATCGATGCTATTGATCAAGAGACTGTTTAAAGTTCGTTGCTTTTCATAGTTGATTTCGACATCCAGACTGGTTTGTAATTGCTTTTGATAGTGAGCAAAAAAGTAGTCTTGCCCCTGATAATGGCGAATTTGTTGGCTACCACCAATAAAATTTGTCAAGCTTGCTAAGTAGCTCTGGTTAACAGTGGACCGCTTTTCAGAAAGTGAATCCAAACGCTTGGATCCGATAGCACTGCAGAGTACAGGAAAGGAGTAGAAGAGGATGAAAATCAAGCCCAGGTGAAAATTGGTCCACAGGGCATAGAGAATGGACACAGTTGTGAAGCCAAGAGAAGAAATGATGATGACCGTTGGCTCAATATAGCTTTCTTCTAGTTGCTTGACGTCGTTTTCTAGGTCAGACAAAATATCCTTTTCATCAATCTCATAACTATTTAAAAATCGCTTGAAAATAGCACTCTTGATTCCATATTTGAAGTCAGTAATCAAACGAGCGTAGTAATAGCGTTTCCCAGCCAAGCCTAGTAAGAGGATGAGGTTTCCAAGGATTCCTAGAATCAATACTTTCCAAAGAAGGCCTAGTTCTTGATTGGTAAAACTGGCAACAATATTCTGAACAAGGGCTGGCGTGATAATTGCTTCCAGCCAAGTAATGGCAATAGAAAAGAAGTAAAGTACGAGGTGTTTCTTAGTAACAAATCTTCTCAGCATAAAGACTTAACCTCCTTATCAATATACATGTAATCAGTTTTAAAGTCATTATACTCCTTTTTGTTAAATACTTCATATAAAAATGTAAGTCCTGAGAACGAAAAAAGTCTAGCGAGTTATTGTCGCTAGACTTTAAAACTATTGCAAATTAACCTTGTTTCTCAAGATATAGTAGGTTCCGAGGTAAAAGATAGCTATGAAAATGAGTTCTTCAACAATACTTATACTTGCTCCCATATAGAAATGGTCATTGAGTCCTACAAGTGAATTGACATAGAAATTAGAACTAAGATTGAAGGAAAGTTCAATAAATCCAATGACGATTTGGATACCAATGTAGGCTGCAACAGCGAGTGCTGTACGGTATTCATTGAAAAGCTGTCCAATGGAAATAGCCAAGTAGATGCAGAGTATACTGGAAATGGTATTTAGTAGGAAGGATATACCTGTAAGAAAGATCTGAGGGAGATGTGTTTCTACAAATGTAATCACATAAGAAAGAGGGATCCATTCTGAAGCCGTTATGGTCACAATAATAACAGCACTTAGAGCTAGGACAGCAGTGCTAATCAACGACCAGATAAAGGCACCGATTAGTTTGGTTGTGATGATATGGTGTTCAGAAACTGGCAAGGTCAAAGTCAGATAGCCTTGTCGGTCATAGACACTGCCTTTAAAGCGTTTAATGATTAAGAAAAGAGTTGAAATCCCAAGTGTAATCATCAAGCCACCAAAGACGAGGGCTAGAAAAAGTAGCATAGTAGGTTGACTTTCTTTGACAGGCAGATTGTTATAGGTCTGTGCTTGTATCCCGATAAGGGCAGAAAGGACTAGCACGGCTGCGTAGAGGGCTAAATACCACTTGTTAACATTTTTAAATTCGTAGCGAACTAAATTCCAAAACATAAATAATCTCCTTTGCTTAGGCCTTAAATTCCTGACGGAAGAGTTGGTCAATGGATTCACCCGACTCATAGCGAATATCGTCTACATTGCCTTGACGAACGACTTTTCCGTCTTTGAGGAAGACAATTTCATCCAAGATTGGCTCGATATCTGAAATCAAGTGGGTAGAAATCAAAACGGTAGAAGTTGGTGAGTAGTTGTTGATGATGGTATTGAGGATATAATCACGGGCTGCTGGATCCACCCCACCAATGGGTTCATCCAAAACGTAGAGGCGAGCATCACGGCTCATAACCAAAATCAGTTGTACCTTTTCCTTGTTTCCTTTTGATAGTTTCTTGAGACGACTATTTTCATCAATTCCGAGGTCTGCAAGTAGATGATGGGCGCGTTCAATATTGAAATCTTTATAGAAAGTCTTGAAGTAGGTTAGGGCTTCTTTGACCTTCATTTGCTCATTGAGATAGGTCGTATCCGGCAAATAAGCTACGATGGCCTTGGTTGCTGGGCTTGGGTCCATGTCATTGATAAGGACACGTCCTTGATCTGGTTGCAAGAGGCCATTGATTAGTTTAATCAGGGTTGTTTTTCCTGAGCCATTTGGCCCAAGGAGACCGACAATTTTTCCAGCTGGGATCTCAAGGGAAACATTTTCAAGGGCTGGTGTTGCTCCATATGATTTGGATACATTTTCAAATGCTAGTAATGACATAGGCTTAAACTCCTTTAATATAATCGCCGACTACGCCTGGTAGTTCTTCTTTTTCATAGCCAAAATGGGTCATGGAGGAAACGAAGTGTTCCAATTCTTCTTCCGATAATTGTTTGCGTGATTGGGCGATTAGCTCCTTATCTTCAGTCACAAATCGTCCAGTTGTGCGCTTGCTGTAGACAAAGCCTTCTCGTTCAAGGTCTGACAAGGCTCTTTGGATGGTGTTTGGATTGACACCAGCCTCGCTAGCTAGCTCCCTCACGGTTGGAAGTTGTTGATTGGCTTCCAGTGTATGGGAAACAATCTGAAGCTTGATTTTCTCCATAATCTGTAAATAGATGGGTTTTTTGTTGTCAAATGTCCAGGACATCTTGGTCTCCTTTCTTTTATCTATTTGTCTTAATTAAATAATACAACAAAACAAAAAACTTGTCAAGCAAAAAGAAGAATTGTTTTGGGAATCGTTTAAAAAATGGTATAATGAAAAGAAAACGATAAGGAGGGAAAGGATGCGTTGTCCAAAATGTGGGGCTACCAAGTCAAGTGTTATCGATAGTCGCCAAGCAGAAGAAGGGAACACCATTCGTAGAAGACGTGAGTGCGATGAATGCCAGCACCGTTTTACAACCTACGAACGAGTAGAAGAAAGAACCTTAGTGGTTGTTAAAAAAGATGGCACACGGGAACAATTCTCCAGAGATAAAATCTTTAATGGGATTATCCGCTCAGCCCAGAAACGTCCTGTGTCAAGTGATGAAATCAACATGGTAGTCAATCGTATCGAACAGAAACTCCGTGGTCGAAATGAAAATGAAATTCAAAGTGAGGACATTGGTTCACTCGTCATGGAGGAGTTGGCTGAGTTAGATGAGATTACCTATGTACGTTTTGCCAGTGTCTATCGTAGTTTTAAGGATGTCAGTGAGCTAGAGAGCTTGCTCCAACAAATCACCCAGTCCTCTAAAAAGAAAAAGGAAAGATAAATGAAGCCAATTGACCGTTTTTCTTATCTAAAGAATAATCGGGTGTCGCAAGATACCTCATCTCTGGTACAGTGCTACCTCCCGATTATCGGTCAGGAGGCACTGAGCCTTTATCTTTATACGATTAGTTTTTGGGATAATGGCAGAAAGGAATACCTCTTTTCAAGTATTCTCAACCATCTCAACTTTGGGATGGATAGACTGATAAAATCCCTAAAAATCTTATCTGCTTTCAATCTCCTGACCCCCTATCAAAAGGGGGATGTTTATCAGCTAGCCCTCCATGCTCCCCTTTCGAGCCAGGACTTCTTGGAGCATCCTGTTTATCGCAGACTTTTGGAGAAAAAGATTGGCGATGCAGCTGTGGAGGATTTGGGAGTTGAGAGTGCTGAGGGAGAAGAAATACCTGTCTCACTCAATCAAGTCTTTCCAGACTTGGCAGAACTGGGAAGTCAAGAAGACCTTGGTCTCAAGAAGAAAGTGGCCAACGATTTTGACTTAGATCATTTTCGTCAGCTTATGGCTCGAGATGGGCTTCGCTTTGCGGATGAGCAGTCCGACGTCTTAAACCTCTTTGCCATTGCCGAGGAAAAGAAATGGACTTGGTTTGAAACCTATCAATTGGCTAAGTCAACAGCTGTTTCCCAGGTTATTTCAACCAAACGCATGCGGGAAAAAATCGCTCAAAAACCTGTTTCCTCTGACTTTAGTCCTAAGGAAGCAACCATTATCAAAGAAGCCAAAAGTAAAACTGCCCTGCAGTTCTTGGCAGAAATCAAGCAAACACGCAAGGGAACCATTACCCAAACAGAAAGAGAACTCTTGCAACAGATTGCTGGCTTGGGCTTGCTGGACGAAGTCATCAATATCATTCTTTTATTGACCTTTAATAAGGTCGATTCGGCAAATATCAATGAGAAATATGCCATGAAGGTGGCCAATGACTATGCCTATCAAAAGATTCATTCGGCAGAAGAGGCAGTCTTGCGGATCCGTGAGCGTGGGCAGAAAAGTCAGGCTCAAAAAAGCAGTAAACCGAGTCCTGCCAAGTCCAATGTACCCAAGTGGAGCAATCCAGATTATAAGAATGAAACCAGCGAGGAAACTCGTCTGGAATTAGAACGTAAGAAACAAGAACTATTAGCTCGATTAGAAAAAGGAGGAGATTAGATGGAAAGTGTCGGAGACGTACTCAAACGTCAACCTAGCCGTTTTCATTATCAAGATTTGGTCCAGAAAATCATGAAAGATCCTGATGTTGCGGCTTTTATCCAGCAAGAATCCTTGACCCCAGAGGAATTAAATCGCAGTATCTCCAAGTTTAATCAGTACATCACCGAGCGTGACAAGTTTCTTCGTGGTGATACGGATTATATTGCCAAAGGCTACAAGCCGATTTTGGTTATGAATCATGGCTATGCGGATGTCTCATATGAAGAAACTCCTGAACTAATCGCAGCTGAAAAAGAAGCGGCTATTAAGAACCGCCTCAAGTTAATCAATCTGCCAGCTACTCTCAAGAAAGCTAGTTTAGCTCAAGTAGATTTGGATGATTTGGGGCGCTTGCCAGTTTTTGAAAAGCTATTAGCCTTCGTGGAGCAATATCCAGCTATTCAAAAAGGTCTTTACTTGTATGGAGACTTTGGTGTGGGTAAAAGTTTCATGGTGGCTGCCTTAGCCCATGATTTATCAGAAAAACGTGGTGTTTCATCCACTCTCCTCCACTATCCTAGCTTTGTCATTGATGTCAAAAATGCTATCGGTGATGGTAATGTCAAGACCTTGGTGGATGAGATTAAACTGTCTGAAGTCCTGATTTTAGATGACATTGGTGCCGAGCAATCAACAGCTTGGGTACGTGATGAAATCCTGCAAGTCATTCTTCAATATCGGATGCAGGAAAATTTACCGACCTTTTTCACCTCCAACTTCAACTTTGAAGAATTGGAGCAGCATTTTGCTAAAGGGAAACATGGAAATGACGAGACCTGGGAAGCCAGACGCGTCATGGAACGCATCCGTTATTTGGCTGAGGAGACTCGTTTAGAAGGAGTAAACCGTCGATGACAGAAACGATTAAACTGATGAAAGCTCATAAGTCTGTTCGAAGATTTAAGGAGCAAGCCCTTCCTCAGGAAGACTTGACTGAAATCCTGACTGCAGCCCAGATGGCCTCGTCTTGGAAGAATTTTCAATCCTACTCTGTTGTGGTACGAAGTCAGGAAAAGAAAGATGCCTTGTATGAATTGGTACCTCAAGAAGCCATTCGCCAGTCAGCTGTTTTTCTTCTTTTTGTCGGAGATTTGAACCGAGCAGAAAAGGGAGCACGACTTCATACCGACATCTTCCAACCTCAAGGTGTAGAAGGTCTTTTGATTAGTTCGGTCGATGCGGCCCTTGCTGGTCAAAATGCCCTGCTGGCAGCTGAAAGTTTGGGCTATGGAGGTGTCATCATTGGTTTGGTACGGTACAAGTCAGAAGAAGTGGCAGAGCTTTTTAACCTGCCTGACTACACCTATCCTGTTTTTGGGATGGCACTAGGTTTACCAAATGAAGAGCATGAAGTCAAACCTCGCTTGCCATTGAATCAAGTGGTCTTTGAGGAAGAATACCAGGAACAAACAGTTGATGTGATTGAGGCTTATGACCGTGTACAGGCGGACTATGCTGGGGCGCGTGCGACAACAAGCTGGAGTCAACGCCTAGCAGAACAGTTTGGTCAAGCTGAACCAAGCTCAACTAGAAAAAATCTTGAACAGAAGAAGTTATTGTAGAAAGTGAGAAATTATGGCCCTACCAACTATTGCCATTGTAGGACGTCCCAATGTTGGGAAATCAACCCTATTTAATCGGATCGCTGGTGAGCGAATCTCCATTGTAGAAGATGTCGAAGGAGTGACACGTGACCGTATCTATGCGACGGGTGAGTGGCTCAATCGTTCCTTTAGCATGATTGATACAGGAGGAATCGATGACGTCGATGCTCCTTTCATGGAACAAATCAAGCACCAGGCAGAAATTGCCATGGAAGAAGCCGATGTTATCGTCTTTGTGGTGTCTGGTAAGGAAGGAATTACCGATGCGGACGAATACGTAGCCCGTAAGCTTTATAAGACCCACAAACCAGTTATCCTCGCGGTTAACAAGGTGGACAACCCTGAAATGCGAAATGATATCTATGATTTCTATGCCCTCGGTTTGGGTGAACCACTGCCTATCTCATCTGTCCATGGTATCGGTACAGGGGATGTGCTAGATGCCATCGTAGAAAATCTTCCAAATGAATATGAAGAAGAAAATCCAGATGTGATTAAGTTTAGCTTGATTGGTCGTCCTAACGTCGGAAAATCAAGCTTGATTAACGCTATTTTGGGAGAAGACCGTGTCATTGCCAGTCCTGTTGCTGGAACAACGCGCGACGCTATTGATACCCACTTTACAGATACAGATGGTCAAGAGTTTACCATGATTGATACAGCTGGTATGCGTAAGTCTGGTAAGGTTTATGAAAATACCGAGAAATACTCTGTCATGCGTGCCATGCGTGCTATTGACCGCTCAGATGTGGTCTTGATGGTCATCAATGCGGAAGAAGGAATCCGTGAATACGACAAGCGTATTGCAGGATTTGCCCATGAAGCTGGTAAAGGGATGATTATCGTGGTCAACAAGTGGGATACTCTTGAAAAAGACAACCACACTATGAAAAACTGGGAAGAAGATATCCGTGAGCAGTTCCAATACCTGCCTTATGCACCGATTATCTTTGTATCCGCTTTGACCAAGCAACGTCTTCACAAACTGCCTGAGATGATCAAGCAAATCAGTGAAAGTCAAAACACACGTATTCCATCAGCTGTCTTGAATGATGTTATTATGGATGCTATTGCCATTAACCCAACACCGACAGACAAAGGGAAACGCCTCAAGATTTTCTACGCGACCCAAGTGGCAACCAAACCACCAACCTTTGTTATCTTTGTTAACGAAGAAGAACTCATGCACTTTTCTTACCTGCGTTTCTTGGAAAATCAAATCCGCAAGGCCTTTGTCTTTGAGGGGACTCCAATCCATCTTATCGCAAGAAAACGTAAATAAAAAAGTAGAATCTGGAATGACATTTCCAGATTTTTTTGATATAATAAAATAATAGAAAACGCTATCAAAAAGGAGGTGTCGATGAAACATTTGTTTAAATTTATAATCTTATTTCCCTGGTTTTACTTTTTTAGCTGGATTGAAAAGGATAATAGAGAAAGTAAATTTTTCCCAATTTTTTACTATTTTTACTGGTTTTACATTCCCCTCTATGCTCTTTTTAGCCTTGCTTGGACAGTTATTTCAGTTCTGTTTTTCAATATCGTCTTGAGAAATTTGACAGATATCAAGTTATGGGGCATTTGGTTTCTTTTTATTCTGCTAGCTATTGGTCTGAATAGGTTAACTTATTTCTGTTTCAAAAAAATGCTTCGCTTGAGACGGGAACTAGGGAAGTCTAAAGGTGGAAGGCATTGATTTATATCGGTTTTTATTTGTAGGAGGTGGCTTATGGAACATCTAAAATCATTTATTACACGCTATTCTAAGGTCTATATTGGTTTAGTTCTGTTGATCTGGATTGCTTTCTTCTTTCTTCCTTGGGGCAGTCCGATTCTGGGGGGAAAGATTGACCTCTTCAGCATACAGAAAGTCTTGCTAGTTTTTGGTATTCTGTCTATTTTGATGGCCTTGCTGTCCAAGAAAGTCAGTCTCTTTGTTTTTGGATTGATCTGCTGTTTTTCTCTTTGGATAAATCTATTTATCCTATTTGCGATTTTGCCGATTTTTGTTGGCAATTAAAGCATCATAAAAGTCAGAGAGGTTAGCTTGGAAACTAGCCTCTTTTTCCTTTTCAAAATGGGGATTCTTCCTTGAAAATAATCAGTAATTGTGCTAAAATTAAAAGAACATTCTAAAATATTCGGAATTTAAAGTAAGGAAAAACATGGCTAATATTTTAAAAACAATTATCGAAAATGATAAAGGAGAAATCCGTCGTCTGGAAAAGATGGCTGACAAGGTTTTCAAATACGAAGACCAAATGGCTGCTTTGACTGACGACCAACTAAAAGCAAAAACAGTTGAATTTAAAGAACGTTATCAAAATGGAGAATCACTGGATTCATTGCTTTATGAAGCATTTGCGGTTGTCCGTGAGGGTGCCAAACGTGTCCTAGGTCTCTTCCCATATAAGGTTCAGGTCATGGGGGGAATCGTTCTTCACCATGGTGACGTGCCAGAGATGCGTACAGGGGAAGGGAAAACCTTGACTGCGACTATGCCGGTATACCTCAATGCCCTTTCAGGTAAAGGGGTTCACGTAGTTACGGTCAATGAATATCTATCAGAACGTGACGCGACTGAGATGGGTGAATTGTACTCATGGCTTGGCTTGTCAGTAGGAATCAACTTGGCTGCCAAATCTCCAATGGAGAAAAAAGAAGCCTATGAGTGTGATATTACCTACTCAACTAACTCAGAAATCGGATTTGACTACCTTCGTGATAACATGGTTGTTCGTGCTGAAAATATGGTACAACGTCCGCTTAACTATGCCTTGGTCGATGAGGTTGACTCTATCTTGATTGACGAAGCTCGTACACCTTTGATCGTATCAGGTGCAAATGCGGTTGAAACCAGTCAGCTCTACCACATGGCAGACCACTATGTAAAATCTTTGGACAAAGACGACTACATCATCGATGTGCAGTCTAAGACTATTGGTTTGTCTGATTCAGGGATTGACAAGGCTGAAAGCTACTTCAAACTTGAAAATCTCTATGACATCGAAAACGTAGCTCTGACTCACTTTATCGATAACGCCCTTCGTGCCAACTATATCATGCTTCTCGATATTGACTATGTGGTGAGCGAAGAGCAAGAAATCTTGATTGTCGACCAATTTACAGGTCGTACCATGGAAGGTCGTCGTTATTCTGATGGATTGCACCAAGCCATTGAAGCCAAAGAAGGTGTGCCAATTCAGGATGAAACCAAGACATCTGCCTCAATCACTTACCAAAACCTTTTCCGTATGTACAAGAAATTGTCTGGTATGACGGGAACAGGTAAGACTGAGGAAGAAGAATTCCGTGAAATTTACAACATTCGTGTTATTCCAATTCCAACCAACCGTCCTGTTCAACGTATTGACCACTCAGACCTACTTTATGCAAGTATCGAGGCTAAGTTTAAGGCGGTTGTCGAAGACGTTAAGGCTCGTTACCAAAAAGGTCAGCCTGTCTTGGTTGGTACAGTAGCTGTTGAAACAAGTGACTACATTTCTAAGAAATTGGTTGCAGCTGGCGTTCCTCACGAAGTCTTGAATGCCAAAAATCACTATAGAGAAGCCCAAATCATCATGAATGCTGGTCAACGTGGTGCTGTTACCATTGCAACCAACATGGCCGGTCGTGGTACCGACATCAAGCTTGGTGAAGGGGTTCGCGAATTGGGTGGACTTTGTGTGATTGGTACAGAACGCCATGAAAGCCGTCGTATCGATAACCAGCTTCGTGGACGTTCAGGTCGTCAAGGAGACCCAGGTGAGTCACAATTCTACCTATCTCTTGAAGATGACTTGATGAAACGTTTTGGTTCTGAACGCTTGAAGGGAATCTTTGAACGTCTCAACATGTCTGAAGAGGCCATTGAGTCTCGTATGTTGACGCGTCAGGTTGAAGCAGCTCAGAAACGTGTCGAAGGAAATAACTATGATACTCGTAAACAAGTCCTTCAATACGATGATGTCATGCGTGAACAACGTGAGATTATCTATGCTCAACGTTACGATGTCATCACTGCAGACCGTGACTTGGCACCTGAAATTCAGTCTATGATTAAACGCACGATTGAACGTGTCGTTGATGGTCATGCGCGTGCCAAACAAGATGAAAAACTAGAAGCGATTTTGAACTTTGCTAAGTACAACTTGCTTCCAGAAGATTCTATTACGATGGAAGACTTGTCAGGTTTGTCTGATAAGGCTATTAAGGAAGAGCTTTTCCAACGTGCCTTGCAAGTTTACGATAGTCAGGTTTCAAAACTACGTGATGAAGAAGCAGTTAAAGAATTCCAAAAAGTTTTGATTCTACGAGTGGTGGATAACAAGTGGACAGATCATATCGATGCCCTTGATCAATTGCGTAACGCGGTTGGACTTCGTGGCTATGCTCAGAACAACCCTGTTGTTGAGTATCAGGCAGAAGGTTTCCGTATGTTTAATGATATGATTGGTTCGATTGAGTTTGATGTGACACGTTTGATGATGAAAGCACAAATTCACGAACAAGAAAGACCACAGGCAGAACGCCATATCAGTACAACAGCGACTCGCAATATCGCTGCCCACCAAGCAAGTATGCCAGAAGATTTGGATTTGAGCCAGATTGGACGCAATGAACTTTGCCCATGTGGTTCTGGTAAGAAGTTTAAAAACTGTCACGGTAAAAGACAATAAAATGAGATAGTTTAGAGGCGGATACCTTGTGAAAAGTAAATTTTTACTTGGTATCCGTTTGCTTTATAAGGAGATGAGTTATGGTATTTACAGCAAAAAGTCCTAAAATCAATATTGAAGAAGTTCGTGCCTTGTCAAAATTAGAAGGTCGGGCTTTGGAGAGAAAATCACAGCGTGATCAAGAGCTAGAAGCCATTATATGTGGAGAAGACCAACGAATTCTCTTGGTAATCGGGCCATGCTCATCTGACAATGAAGAAGCTGTTCTTGAGTACGCTAAGCGTTTGGCAGTCTTACAAGAAGAAGTGGCAGACCGTATCTTTATGGTTATGCGTGTTTATACAGCCAAACCTCGTACCAACGGAGATGGCTATAAGGGCTTGATTCACCAGCCTAATGCGACAGAAGCGCCTAGTCTTATCAATGGAATCAAAGCAGTTCGCCATCTTCACTATCGTGTCATCACGGAAACTGGTATGACAACAGCTGATGAAATGCTTTATCCTGAAAATCTGCCGCTTGTAGATGATTTGATTTCTTACATGGCTGTTGGTGCCCGTTCAGTTGAAGACCAGCAACACCGCTTTGTGGCAAGTGGGGCAGGATTTTCTACTGGTTTTAAAAATCCAACCTCTGGAAATCTCAATGTTATGTTTAATGGGATTTATGCTGCTCAAAACAAACAAAGTTTCCTTTTCCTAGGAAAAGAAGTGGAAACAACTGGGAACCCGCTTTCGCACGCCATTCTTCGTGGTGCTCTTAATGAATATGGAAAAAATATTCCCAACTACTATTATGACAATTTAATTGATACCATTGCCCAGTATGAGAAAATGGGCTTGGAAAATCCTTTTATCATCATTGATACCAATCATGACAATTCTGGTAAGCAGTATATGGAACAGATCCGAATTGTCCGCCAGACCTTGATTAACCGTGATTGGAATGAAAAGATCAAGCAGTACGTTCGTGGTTTTATGATTGAGTCTTATCTGGAAGATGGTCGACAAAATGAGCCAGAAGTATTTGGCAAGTCTATCACAGACCCTTGCCTGGGTTGGGATAACACAGAAGCTCTTGTCAGAGAAATTTACAAAACGTTAGGAGAATAAGATGGCATTTATTGAAAAAGGTCAAGAAATCGATATGGAAGTCATCAAGGCTGAAACCCAATTGTCTGCGGAAGCCTTGAGACTCAAGGAAAGTCGTGACAGGGAATTGGCAGATATTATTTCAGGGGAAGATGACCGTATTCTCTTGGTGATTGGTCCTTGCTCTTCTGATAATGAAGAGGCTGTCTTGGAATATGCTCGCCGTTTATCCGCCTTGCAAAAGAGGGTAGCGGACAAGATTTTCATGGTTATGCGCGTGTATACTGCTAAGCCTCGTACTAACGGAGACGGCTATAAGGGTTTGGTTCACCAGCCAGATACTTCTAAGGCTCCAAGCCTGATTAACGGTTTGCAGGCTGTGCGCCAGTTGCACTACCGCGTGATTACAGAGACTGGTTTGACGACGGCAGATGAGATGCTTTATCCGTCAAATTTGATCTTGGTGGATGACTTGGTCAGCTACCATGCCGTTGGAGCTCGTTCTGTGGAAGACCAAGAGCACCGCTTTGTGGCTTCTGGGATTGATGCACCAGTAGGGATGAAAAATCCAACCTCAGGAAATTTGGGTGTTATGTTTAACGCCATCTATGCTGCTCAAAACAAGCAAACCTTCCTTTATCATGGGCAGGAAGTTGAGACTTCAGGTAATCCTTTGTCCCATGTCATCCTCCGTGGAGCAGTTAACGAGTATGGCAATTATATGCCGAACTACTACTATGAAAACCTACTCCAAGCCATTGAACGCTATGAAACCATGGGACTTGAAAATCCTTTTATCCTCATTGATACCAACCATGATAACTCAGGCAAGCAGTATATGGAGCAGATTCGAATTGTTCGCCAGACCTTGCAAAATCGTGATTGGAATGAGAAAATCAAAAAGACGGTTCGAGGCTTTATGATTGAATCTTACCTAGCAGATGGTCGTCAAAACCAACCAGAGGTCTTTGGTTGCTCTATTACCGATCCTTGCTTGGGTTGGGAAAATACAGAGGCCTTGGTAGAAGAGATTTATGCTACCTTGACAAAATAAGTGAAAAGGATGGAGTTGGGGAATCTCAACTCCTTTTGATGAGAATGATAGTTGGACACGGAATTGACATCGAAGAATTGGCTTCGATAGAAAGAGCGGCTGCACGACATGAAGGCTTTGCTAAGCGCGTGCTGACCGCTCAGGAAATGGAGCGCTTCACCAGTCTTAAAGGGCGCAGGCAAATCGAATATTTGGCAGGTCGCTGGTCGGCTAAGGAGGCCTTTTCCAAGGCTATGGGAACGGGTATTGGCAAGCTCGGTTTTCAGGATTTGGAAGTCTTGAACAATGAACGCGGGGCGCCTTATTTTAGTCAGTCACCGTTTTCAGGAAAGATTTGGCTCTCTATTAGCCATACCGATCATTTTGTGACAGCCAGTGTCATTTTGGAGGAAAATCATGAAAGCTAGTCCACATAGACCAACCAAGGCTCTGATTCATCTGGGAGCTATTCGACAAAATATTCAGCAAATGGGGGCTCATATCCCTCAAGGAACGCTCAAGTGGGCAGTGGTCAAGGCCAATGCTTATGGTCATGGAGCTGTTGCCGTTGCGACGGCGATTCAGGATGAAGTTGATGGCTTTTGCGTTTCCAATATCGATGAAGCCATTGAACTCAGACAAGCTGGACTGAGCAAGCGAATCCTCATTTTAGGAGTTTCTGAAATCGAAGCTGTTGCTCTAGCTAAAGAATATGACATCACCTTGACTGTGGCTGGACTGGAGTGGATTCAAGCACTCTTAGATAAGGAAGCGGACCTAACTGGATTGACAGTCCACCTCAAGATTGACTCAGGGATGGGACGGATTGGTTTTAGAGAGGCCAGTGAGGTTGTGCAGGCTCAAGACTTGCTCCAACAACATGGTGTTTGTGTTGAAGGGATTTTTACCCACTTTGCGACTGCTGATGAGGAATCAGATGACTATTTTAATGAGCAGTTGGGACGGTTTAAAACTATTTTGGCCAGTATGAAAGGTCTTCCAGAGCTGGTTCATGCTAGCAACTCGGCAACGACTCTTTGGCATGCAGAGACTATTTTCAATGCGATCCGTATGGGAGATGCCATGTATGGCCTCAATCCTAGCGGAGAGGTTTTGGACTTGCCTTATGACTTGACTCCAGCCTTGACCTTGGAATCTGCTCTGGTTCATGTCAAGACAGTCCCAGCTGGAGCTTGTATGGGCTATGGAGCTACCTATCAGGCGGATAGCGAGCAAGTCATCGCGACCGTGCCAATCGGCTATGCGGATGGATGGACACGAGATATGCAGAATTTCTCTGTCTTGGTAAATGGCCAAGCTTGCCCAATCGTTGGGCGGGTTTCTATGGACCAAATCACCATTCGTCTGCCTAAGCTTTATCCGCTGGGAACCAAAGTAACCTTGATTGGTTCTAACGGGGGCAAGGAAATCACAGCTACTCAGGTAGCGACCTACCGTGGAACCATTAACTACGAGGTGGTTTGTCTCCTCAGCGACCGCATTCCGAGAGAATATTATTAGAAAAGAAAGGAGTGGAGCATGAATCTACATCAACCCTTGCATGTCTTACCTGGTGTGGGACCAAAGTCAGCAGAAAAATACGCCAAACTAGGAATTGAAAACTTGCAAGACCTCTTGCTCTACTTTCCTTTCCGTTATGAAGACTTTAAGACCAAGCAAGTGCTGGAGCTGGAAGACGGGGAGAAGGCAGTCCTATCTGGTCAAGTCGTGACTCCTGCCAGTGTTCAGTATTATGGTTTCAAGCGCAATCGTCTGCGCTTTAGCCTCAAGCAGGGAGAAGTCGTTTTTGCCGTGAATTTCTTTAACCAACCCTACCTAGCTGATAAGATAGAGTTGGGAGCAACCCTTGCTGTCTTTGGAAAATGGGACCGTGGCAAGGCTAGTCTAACTGGGATGAAGGTTTTGGCTCAGGTAGAGGATGATCTACAGCCTGTCTATCGTCTGGCTCAAGGAATCAGTCAAGCCAGTCTAGTCAAGGTCATCAAGACAGCCTTTGATCAGGGACTGGACCTCTTGATAGAAGAAAATCTTCCCCAGTCTTTGCTGGACAAATACAAACTCATGTCCCGTTGTCAGGCTGTCCGAGCTATGCATTTTCCAAAGGATTTGGCGGAATACAAGCAGGCCCTTCGCCGTATCAAATTTGAGGAACTCTTTTATTTCCAAATGCAATTGCAGACGCTCAAATCTGAAAATAGAGTTCAGGGAAGCGGTCTGGTTCTAGATTGGTCTCAGGAAAAGGTGACAGCAGTCAAGGAAAGCCTTCCTTTTGCCCTGACCCCAGCTCAAGAAAAAAGTTTGCTGGAAATTTTAACCGATATGAAGTCGGACCACCACATGAATCGTCTCCTGCAAGGGGATGTGGGGAGCGGGAAAACGGTAGTCGCTGGCTTGGCCATGTTTGCGGCGGTGACAGCTGGCTACCAATCAGCCCTCATGGTACCAACTGAAATCCTTGCAGAGCAACATTTTGAGAGTTTGAAGAGTCTCTTCCCAGACCTAAAACTCGCTCTCTTGACAGGTTCCTTGAAAGCTGCAGAAAAAAGAGAAGTCTTAGAGACTATTGCCAAGGGTGAGGCTGATTTGATTATCGGGACTCATGCTCTGATACAAGATGGGGTGGATTATGCTCGTCTTGGTTTGATTATCATCGATGAGCAGCACCGTTTTGGCGTGGGGCAAAGGCGTATTTTACGGGAAAAAGGCGACAACCCAGATGTCCTCATGATGACGGCGACTCCTATTCCACGGACGCTGGCTATCACAGCATTTGGAGATATGGATGTGTCCATTATTGACCAGATGCCAGCAGGACGGAAGCCTATTGTGACACGCTGGATCAAGCATGAGCAACTACCTCAGGTTTTGACTTGGTTAGAGGGGGAAATCCAAAAAGGCTCTCAAGCCTATGTCATCTCTCCCTTGATTGAAGAATCAGAAGCTCTGGATCTGAAAAATGCTATTGCCTTATCAGAAGAGTTGACGGCTCATTTTGCAGGAAAGGCAGAGGTGGCTCTTCTACATGGTAAGATGAAGAGTGACGAAAAAGACCAGATTATGCAGGAGTTCAAAGAGAGAAAAACAGATATTCTGGTTTCGACAACGGTTATTGAGGTTGGAGTCAACGTTCCCAATGCGACCGTCATGATTATCATGGATGCTGACCGCTTCGGGCTCAGCCAGCTTCACCAGCTCAGAGGTCGTGTCGGTCGGGGAGACAAGCAGTCCTACGCTGTCCTTGTTGCTAATCCCAAGACGGATTCTGGGAAAGACCGCATGCGCATCATGACAGAAACCACCAATGGATTTGTCCTTGCGGAGGAAGATTTGAAAATGCGTGGTTCAGGTGAGATTTTTGGAACCAGACAGTCAGGACTCCCAGAGTTCCAAGTAGCTGATATTATCGAAGATTTTCCGATTTTAGAAGAAGCCAGAAAGGTTGCTAGCTACATTAGTTCTATCGAAGGTTGGCAAGAGGATCCAGAGTGGCGCATGATTGCTTTTCATCTGGAAAAGAAAGAACATCTGGATTAAGCTTTCTCTAAGGAAAACTTAAGCTAGCTTTCAGGTTTGGCCCTTATACTAGAGTCATCAAAAAGAAATGAGGACTCTCAGATGACAGTAACGATTAAAGTAAATTACCCAAGCACTTTCCAAAAGAAGGAAGCAACAAACTAAGATTGAATAAAGGAAGAAGAGCGAAATGCTCTTTTTTCGTTTCTAAAACTACTTTCAGTCAATAGGCTTGAAGGAGGAAAAGCTAAATTCACTTTCTATTTACCCTTCTTTCTTGCATTGCTTCCCTAGATGTGCTACAGTTGTGATAGCGATTACAAAACAAAAGGAGTATATTATGAAAAATTTAGCTTTGTTAGAAGAGATTAAGACTTATAAAGGCAGGGATGAGGTTCCAGAAGACTTTGATGCTTTCTGGGATGGGGAAGTGAAAAAAGTTTCAACTCTACCAGCCTACCAGTTGGAGGAAAGAAATTTCCACATTCCACAAGTCAAGTGCTATGAACTAACCTTTGAAGGAAGCAAGGAAGGCAAGGTCTATGCACGCGTCGTTCTTCCAAAGAGTGAGGAGAAGATTCCACTAATCTTCCATTTTCATGGTTATATGGGACGTGGCTGGGACTGGGCCGACATGCTAGTCTTCACCGTGGCTGGTTATGGTGTTGTTTCCATGGATGTCCGTGGACAGTCAGGTTATTCGCAAGATGGCTTGCGTTCTCCTCTAGGAAATACGGTTAAGGGGCATATCATCCGTGGTGCTGTGGAGGGTCGTGACCACCTCTTTTATAAGGATGTTTATCTGGATATTTACCAGTTGGTTGAAATTATTGCTAGTCTACATCAGGTAGATGAGAAGCGACTTTCCAGCTATGGTGCCTCACAAGGAGGGGCTCTAGCTCTAGTTGCAGCAGCGCTCAATCCTCGAATTCAGAAAACAGTTGCCATTTATCCCTTCTTATCAGACTTCAGACGAGTTCTTGAGATTGGTAATACTAGCGAGGCTTACGACGAACTTTTCCGTTATTTCAAGTTTCACGACCCCTTCCATGAAACAGAGGAGGAAATCATGGCGACCCTTGCCTATATCGATGTGAAAAATCTTGCCCATCGTATCAAGGGTGAAGTTAAGATGATTACGGGCTTGGATGACGATGTTTGCTATCCTATTACCCAGTTTGCGATTTACAACCGGCTGACCTGCGATAAGGCCTATCGCATCATGCCTGAGTATGCCCATGAAGCCATGAATGTTTTTGTCAATGACCAAGTTTACAACTGGCTCTGTGGCAGTGAGATTACTTTTAAATATCTAAAATAAGGAGTTGACTCTAAGCACAAAATCTTAAAAATCACAAACACGCATAGTATCAGGTGTTGAATAAGCTTGATACTATGCGTTTTATAGTGCATTGAATCTATATTAGGACACTACAATTCTTAAATCATTATTAGAAATTGGTTTGAATTTGCCAATCAATTTGCTCAATTTTCATATTATACTGTTATATCACAAGATTATTTCCTTCATTTTCTCCTAAAATTGACTTTCTTGTTTTCTTATCTTGTCCACTCGAAACAGGTCTTGCAAGAAACCTGCTTATTTTTGAAAGTACTTTTAATGTAGTTGATATAGTTAAAAAGATTTGAAACTAAATTCCAAATTAGAAAAAGACTTGAAATGCTAAAAAAAAAAAGTATACTCTAATTGAAAACGGTAACAAAACTAATTTAGAGTATTTCTCTCTTAAAAGTTCTTGGTGAAACGAGATGTAGAAAGGAGATTTAGCCAAAGAGTCTATTAGTGCTAGAATAATAGATTAGAATTATTTTAGAAAAACTAATACTCAATGAAAATCAAAGAGCAAACTAGGAAACTAGCCGCAGGCTGTACTTGAGTACGGCAAGGCGACGTTGACGCAGTTTGAATTTGATTTTCGAAGAGTATAAGTGAGCAGCTTATAAATTCAATTTCCCAAATAGATTCATACTAGTATCTTTTGCAAAAAATAAAGGGCGACTTCCTTCATGAATATCAATTTCATCTATAAGGAAGGTAGTTCATTGAACTAACTCATTTATTCTGTTTGTCGCTAGAAAAATCAGATCTCCTTGTGAAGGTTGAGGAGATACTGAATGAAAATCAAAGAAGAAACTAGCAAGCTAGTAGCAGATTGCCCAAAACACCGCTTTGAGATTGTAGATAAGACTGACCTATATAATCCAAGGTGAAGCGACTGTGGTTTGAGGAGATTTTCAAAGAGTATAGGCTAGAGAGTGTTGTGTTTTTATGTCCTTCTAGTAGAAAATGCTAGACAGAAGAATGGGGAACTTGGATAGGAAAAAGAGATTGAGAAAGGAGGTTAGAAGAGATGATTATTACAAAAATTAGCCGTTTAGGAACTTATGTGGGAGTAAATCCACATTTTGCAACATTGATAGATTTTCTAGAAAAAACAGGACTAGAAAATTTAACAGAAGGTCCGATTGCTATCGATGGAGATCGATTGTTTGGGAATTGCTTTACTTATCTAGCAGATGGTCAAGCAGGGGCTTTCTTTGAAACACACCAAAAATATTTGGATATTCATTTAGTTTTGGAAAACGAAGAAGCCATGGCTGTTACGTCGCCGGAAAATGTAAGCGTTACCCAAGAGTATGATGAAGAGAAGGATATTGAATTATACACAGGGAAAGTGGAACAGTTGGTTCATTTGAGAGCTGGCGAATGTCTCATCACTTTTCCAGAAGATTTACATCAACCCAAGGTTCGTATAAATGATGAACCTGTGAAAAAAGTTGTCTTTAAAGTTGCGATTTCTTAATGTAGAAAGGGAAGAACGATGAAAAAAATGAGAAAGTTTTTATGTCTAGCTGGAGTTGCGCTAGCAGCCGTTGCCTTGGTAGCTTGTTCAGGAAAAAAAGAAGCTACAACTAGTACTGAACCACCGACAGAATTATCTGGTGAGATTACAATGTGGCACTCCTTTACTCAAGGACCCCGTTTAGAAAGTATTCAAAAATCAGCAGATGCCTTCATGCAAAAGCATCCGAAAACGAAAATTAAGATTGAAACATTCTCTTGGAATGACTTCTATACTAAATGGACTACAGGTTTAGCAAATGGGAATGTGCCAGATATCAGTACGGCTCTTCCTAACCAAGTAATGGAAATGGTCAACTCAGATGCTTTGGTTCCGTTAAACGATTCTATCAAGCGTATTGGACAGGATAAATTTAACGAAACTGCCTTAAATGAGGCAAAAATCGGAGATGATTACTATTCTGTTCCTCTTTATTCACATGCACAAGTCATGTGGGTTAGAACAGATTTGTTAAAAGAACATAATATTGAGGTTCCTAAAACTTGGGATCAACTCTATGAAGCTTCTAAAAAATTGAAAGAAGCTGGAGTTTATGGCTTGTCTGTTCCGTTTGGAACAAATGACTTAATGGCAACGCGTTTCTTGAACTTCTACGTACGTAGTGGTGGTGGAAGTCTCTTGACAAAAGATCTTAAAGCAGATTTGACAAGTCAACTTGCTCAAGATGGTATTAAATACTGGGTTAAAATGTATAAAGAAATTTCACCTCAAGATTCTTTGAACTTTAATGTCCTTCAACAAGCTACCTTGTTCTATCAAGGAAAAACAGCATTTGACTTTAACTCTGGCTTCCATATTGGAGGAATCAATGCCAACAGTCCTCAATTGATTGATTCAATTGATGCTTATCCTATTCCAAAAATCAAAGAGTCTGATAAAGACCAAGGAATTGAAACCTCAAACATTCCAATGGTTGTTTGGAAAAATTCAAAACATCCAGAAGTTGCTAAAGCATTCTTAGAATCACTTTATAATGAAGAAGACTACGTTAAATTCCTTGATTCAACTCCAGTAGGTATGTTGCCAACTATTAAGGGGATTAGCGATTCTGCAGCCTATAAAGAAAATGAAACTCGTAAGAAATTTAAACATGCTGAAGAAGTAATTACTGAAGCTGTTAAAAAAGGTACTGCTATTGGTTATGAAAATGGACCAAGTGTACAAGCTGGTATGTTGACTAACCAACACATTATTGAACAAATGTTCCAAGATATCATTACAAATGGAACAGATCCTATGAAAGCAGCAAAAGAAGCAGAAAAACAATTAAACGATTTATTTGAGGCTGTTCAGTAGATGTAAAAGACTAGAAAATAGGTGGGCTAGTGAGCTGAAAAGCCCTAGCCCAATCTTGTAAAAGAAGGGAGAAGGAGAATGGTTAAAGAACGTAATTTAACTCGCTGGATATTTGTTTTGCCAGCTATGATTATCGTAGGATTACTCTTTGTTTATCCGTTTTTCTCGAGTATTTTTTATAGCTTTACCAATAAGCATTTGATTATGCCCAATTATAAATTTGTTGGTTTAGCTAACTATAAAGCTGTGCTATCAGATCCCAACTTCTTTAATGCGTTCTTTAATTCAATTAAGTGGACCGTTTTCTCATTAGTTGGTCAAGTTTTAGTAGGGTTTGTATTGGCTTTAGCTCTTCACAGAGTACGTCACTTCAAGAAATTATATAGGACCTTATTGATTGTTCCTTGGGCATTTCCTACCATCGTTATTGCCTTTTCTTGGCAGTGGATTCTAAATGGGGTTTATGGCTACTTACCGAATCTAATCGTAAAATTAGGTTTAATGGAACATACGCCTGCATTTTTGACAGATAGTACATGGGCATTCCTATGTTTGGTGTTTATCAACATTTGGTTTGGAGCGCCGATGATTATGGTTAATGTGCTTTCAGCTTTGCAAACAGTACCAGAAGAACAATTTGAGGCTGCTAAGATAGATGGTGCTTCAAGTTGGCAAGTGTTCAAATTTATCGTCTTTCCACATATTAAAGTGGTTGTAGGGCTTCTAGTTGTTTTGAGAACTGTATGGATCTTTAATAACTTTGACATTATCTACCTAATTACTGGTGGTGGACCGGCTAATGCTACAACGACACTTCCAATTTTTGCTTACAACCTGGGTTGGGGAACTAAATTGTTGGGTCGTGCTTCAGCAGTTACAGTATTGCTCTTTATCTTCTTGGTGGCGATTTGCTTTATCTACTTTGCTATCATCAGTAAGTGGGAAAAGGAGGGTAGAAAATAATGAAGAAGAAATCCGGTATTTATTTAGATATTCTCTCACATGTACTCTTGATTGGTGCGACCATTGTTGCAATTTTCCCATTGGTATGGATTATCATATCTTCTGTCAAGGGTAAAGGGGAATTAACTCAGTATCCAACACGATTTTGGCCTGAACAATTTACATTAGATTATTTCACTCATGTTATCAATGATTTGCACTTTATTGATAACATTCGAAACAGTTTAATCATTGCCTTAGCTACAACTGTTATTGCGATTATTATTTCTGCTATGGCAGCCTATGGTATTGTTCGATTCTTCCCTAAATTGGGAGCAATCATGTCGAGACTACTCGTCATTACCTACATTTTCCCACCAATTTTGTTAGCAATTCCCTATTCAATTGCCATTGCTAAAGTTGGGTTAACAAATAGTTTATTTGGCTTGATGATGGTTTATCTATCTTTTAGTGTTCCATATGCAGTTTGGCTCTTAGTTGGATTTTTCCAAACAGTTCCAATTGGAATTGAAGAAGCAGCTCGAATTGATGGTGCAAATAAATTTGTGACGTTTTATAAAGTTGTGCTACCGATTGTAGCACCAGGTATTGTAGCAACAGCTATTTATACATTTATCAATGCTTGGAATGAATTCCTGTATGCTTTGATTTTGATTAACAATACAGGAAAGATGACAGTAGCAGTAGCCCTTCGATCACTTAACGGTTCAGAAATCCTAGACTGGGGAGATATGATGGCAGCGTCTGTTATTGTAGTTCTTCCATCAATTATTTTCTTCTCTATCATCCAAAATAAGATTGCAAGTGGATTATCAGAAGGATCTGTGAAGTAATACTCAATGAAAATCAAAGAGCAAACTAGGAAACTAGCCGCAGGCCGCTCAAAGTACAGCTTTGAGGTTGCAGATAAAACTGACGAAGTCAGCTCAAAACATGTTTTTGAGGCTGTAGATGAAGCGACGTTGACGCGGTTTGAAGAGATTTTCGAAGAGTATAAGTTAAAATTAGAAAGTTTATTCAATAATAAAGGAGAAAAAACATGGTTAAATACGGTGTTGTTGGAACAGGATATTTTGGGGCTGAGTTAGCTCGTTATATGCAAAAGAATGATGGAGCAGAGATTACTCTTCTCTATGATCCAGATAATGCAGAGGCAATTGCAGAAGAATTGGGAGCGAAAGTAGCAAGCTCCTTAGATGAGTTGGTTTCTAGCGATGAAGTAGATTGTGTTATCGTTGCAACTCCAAATAATCTTCATAAGGAACCGGTTATTAAGGCTGCACAACATGGTAAAAATGTTTTCTGTGAAAAACCAATTGCGCTTTCTTATCAAGATTGTCGCGAGATGGTAGATGCGTGTAAAGAAAACAATGTAACCTTTATGGCAGGACATATTATGAATTTCTTTAATGGTGTCCATCATGCAAAAGAACTCATTAATCAAGGAGTCATCGGAGACGTTCTATATTGTCACACAGCTCGTAATGGTTGGGAAGAACAACAACCGTCCGTATCATGGAAAAAAATTCGTGAAAAATCAGGTGGTCACTTGTATCACCACATCCATGAGTTGGATTGTGTTCAATTCCTTATGGGTGGTATGCCTGAAACTGTAACCATGACAGGTGGAAATGTAGCCCATGAAGGTGAACATTTCGGTGATGAAGATGATATGATTTTTGTCAATATGGAATTTTCTAATAAGCGTTTTGCTTTGTTAGAATGGGGTTCAGCTTATCGTTGGGGTGAACATTATGTCTTAATCCAAGGAACGAAAGGTGCCATCCGCTTAGACTTATTCAACTGTAAAGGAACTCTTAAGCTAGATGGGCAAGAAAGCTATTTCTTGATTCATGAATCGCAAGAAGAAGATGATGATCGTACTCGTATCTATCATAGTACAGAAATGGACGGAGCAATTGCTTATGGTAAACCAGGTAAACGTACTCCATTATGGCTATCATCTGTCATTGATAAAGAGATGCGCTATCTGCATGAGATTATGCAAGGAGCTCCAGTATCAGAAGAATTTGCAAAACTTTTGACAGGAGAAGCTGCTCTCGAAGCAATTGCTACTGCAGATGCTTGTACCCAGTCTATGTTTGAAGATCGCAAAGTAAAATTGTCAGAAATTGTAAACTAAATTTTGGTATTCTCCTATTATAGGTCGACTTGCTCCTCTGAAAGTACTTTTAGAGGAGCTGTTTGACTTGGCTAGTTTTTGAAACTGAAATCTATTATACTACAAACTCTTGAAAGCGTTTTATTTTTAAGGTATAATAATCTCATAGAAACAAAGAAAAAGGAAAAGGAGGAAAGAGGATGCCACAGATTAGCAAAGAAGCCTTGATTGAGCAAATCAAAGATGGAATCATCGTTTCTTGTCAGGCTCTTCCTCATGAACCGCTTTATACAGAAGCGGGAGGGGTGATTCCCTTGCTGGTCAAAGCGGCTGAGCAAGGTGGAGCAGTCGGTATCCGAGCCAATAGTGTTCGCGATATTAAGGAAATCAAGGAAGTCACCAAACTTCCGATTATTGGGATAATCAAACGAGATTATCCGCCACAAGAACCCTTCATCACGGCTACCATGAAAGAAGTTGATGAATTGGCAGAACTGGACATCGAGGTGATTGCTCTGGATTGTACCAAGCGTGAACGCTACGATGGTTTGGAAATTCAAGAGTTTATTCGTCAGGTTAAGGAGAAATATCCTAACCAGCTCTTGATGGCTGATACTAGTACTTTTGAAGAAGGGTTAGCAGCGGTCGAAGCAGGAATTGACTTCGTCGGAACAACCTTATCAGGCTACACATCTTACAGTCCAAAAGTGGATGGTCCAGATTTTGAACTCATCAAAAAACTCTGCGATGCAGGTGTAGATGTCATTGCAGAAGGGAAAATTCATACACCAGAACAAGCCAAACAAATCCTTGAATATGGAGTGCGAGGCATCGTTGTTGGTGGCGCTATTACTAGACCAAAAGAGATTACAGAACGCTTTGTTGCTGGTCTCAAATAACACAATCTTAAAACAGAGGAGAGTGGTGGATGAGTAGGATGGAATGAAATCGCATACAAGGAATAAAGAACTCATTATCCAAGTTGGATACGCTTATAAAATAGGAGAATACAAATGAAATTTAGAAAATTAGCTTGTACAGTACTTGCGAGTGCTGCGGTTCTTGGTCTTGCTGCTTGTGGCAATTCTGGCGGAAGTAAAGATGCTGGCAAATCAGGTGGTGACGGTGCCAAAACAGAAATCACTTGGTGGGCATTCCCAGTATTTACCCAAGAAAAAACTGGTGACGGTGTTGGAACTTATGAAAAATCAATCATCGAAGCGTTTGAAAAAGCCAATCCAGATGTAAAAGTGAAATTGGAAACTATTGACTTCAAGTCAGGTCCTGAAAAAATCACAACAGCTATCGAAGCTGGAACAGCTCCAGACGTACTCTTTGATGCACCAGGACGTATCATCCAATACGGTAAAAACGGTAAATTGGCTGAGTTGAACGACCTCTTCACAGATGACTTTGTTAAAGATGTCAACAATGAAAACATCGTACAAGCAAGTAAAGCTGGAGACAAGGCTTACATGTATCCAATTAGTTCTGCCCCATTCTACATGGCAATGAACAAGAAAATGTTAGAAGATGCTGGAGTTGCAAACCTTGTAAAAGAAGGTTGGACAACTGATGATTTTGAAAAAGTATTGAAAGCACTCAAAGACAAGGGTTACACACCAGGTTCATTGTTCAGTTCTGGTCAAGGGGGAGACCAAGGAACACGTGCCTTTATCTCTAACCTTTATAGCGGTTCTGTAACAGATGAAAAAGTTAGCAAATATACAACTGATGATCCTAAATTCGTCAAAGGTCTTGAAAAAGCAACTAGCTGGATTAAAGACAATTTGCTCAATAATGGTTCACAATTTGACGGTGGGGCAGATATCCAAAACTTTGCCAACGGTCAAACATCTTACACAATCCTTTGGGCACCAGCTCAAAATGGTATCCAAGCTAAACTTTTAGAAGCAAGTAAGGTAGAAGTGGTAGAAGTACCATTCCCATCAGACGAAGGTAAGCCAGCTCTTGAATACCTTGTAAACGGATTTGCAGTATTCAACAATAAAGACGACAAGAAAGTTGCTGCATCTAAGAAATTCATCCAGTTTATCGCAGATGACAAGGAGTGGGGACCTAAAGACGTAGTTCGTACAGGTGCTTTCCCAGTTCGTACATCATTTGGCAAACTTTATGATGACAAACGTATGGAAACAATCAGCAGCTGGACTCAATATTACTCACCATACTACAACACTATTGATGGATTTGCTGAAATGAGAACACTTTGGTTCCCAATGTTGCAATCTGTATCAAATGGTGACGAAAAACCAGCGGACGCTTTGAAAGCCTTCACTGAAAAAGCGAACGAAACAATCAAAAAAGCTATGAAACAATAGTCCTTAGTTATTCTATAAAAAGTAGTTTTTTAAAGAACCTAAGAGTGTATACCCCCTTTTCCCTCTACACAGATAGTGTAAGAAAAGGGGGGCTTTTGTTTAAAATGTAAGGAACTGTCACGAAATTAAAATGAAGTTCTTACATAAGCGAATCATAAAAAATTTCATTTTGATTTTAAAACAGTTCAAGAAAGTCAAAAAATATTCTATTTGAAAGAGAGGTGCCGACTGTGAAAGTCAATAAAATCCGTATGCGGGAAACAGTGATTTCCTATGCTTTCCTAGCACCAGTGTTGTTCTTCTTTGTCATCTTTGTATTGGCTCCAATGATTATGGGCTTCATCACAAGTTTCTTTAACTACTCTATGACTAGCTTTGAATTTGTGGGCTTAGATAACTATATCCGTATGTTTAAAGATCCTGTCTTTACAAAATCTTTGATTAACACAGTTATTTTGGTTATTGGATCTGTGCCAGTTGTTGTTCTATTCTCACTCTTTGTAGCATCGCAAACCTATCACCAAAATGCTATTGCCAGATCCTTTTACCGTTTTGTCTTCTTCCTTCCAGTTGTAACAGGTAGTGTTGCCGTAACAGTTGTTTGGAAATGGATTTATGATCCGCTATCAGGTATCTTAAACTTTGTTTTGAAATCTAGTCATATCATTACTCAAAATATTTCATGGCTGGGCGACAAGCACTGGGCATTGCTGGCGATTATGATTATCCTCTTGACAACGTCTGTTGGTCAACCGATTATCCTCTACATCGCAGCTATGGGGAATATTGACAATTCATTGGTTGAAGCAGCTCGTGTTGACGGTGCAACTGAGTTTCAAGTTTTCTGGAAGATTAAATGGCCAAGCCTTCTTCCAACAACTCTTTATATCGCAATCATCACGACAATCAACTCCTTCCAAGTTTTCGCCTTGATTCAATTGTTGACATCTGGTGGGCCAAACTACTCTACAAGTACCTTGATGTACTACCTGTACGAAAAAGCCTTCCAATTGACAGAATACGGTTATGCAAACACCATCGGTGTCTTCTTGGCAGTCATGATTGCTATTGTAAGTTTTGTTCAATTTAAGGCGCTCGGAAATGACGTAGAATATTAAAGAAAGGAGACAGCTATGCAATCTACAGAAAAAAAACCATTAACAGCCTTTACTGTTATTTCAACAATCATTTTGCTCTTGTTGACTGTGCTGTTCATCTTTCCATTCTACTGGATTTTGACAGGGGCATTCAAATCACAACCTGATACAATCGTTATTCCTCCTCAGTGGTTCCCTAAAATGCCAACCATGGAAAACTTCCAACAACTCATGGTGCAAAACCCTGCTATGCAGTGGATGTGGAACTCTGTGTTTATCTCGCTGGTAACCATGTTCTTAGTCTGTGCAACTTCATCTCTAGCAGGTTATGTATTGGCTAAAAAACGTTTCTATGGTCAACGTATCCTATTTGCCATCTTTATCGCTGCCATGGCACTTCCAAAACAAGTTGTCCTTGTGCCATTGGTACGTATCGTCAACTTCATGGGGATTCATGACACTCTTTGGGCAGTTATCTTGCCTTTGATTGGATGGCCATTTGGTGTCTTCCTTATGAAACAATTCAGCGAAAACATCCCAACAGAGTTGCTTGAATCAGCTAAAATCGATGGTTGTGGTGAGATTCGTACTTTCTGGAGCGTAGCCTTCCCAATTGTAAAACCAGGGTTTGCAGCTCTTGCAATCTTCACCTTCATCAATACTTGGAATGACTACTTCATGCAGTTGGTAATGTTGACTTCACGTAACAATTTGACTATTTCACTTGGGGTTGCGACCATGCAGGCTGAAATGGCAACCAACTATGGTCTGATTATGGCGGGTGCTGCTCTTGCTGCTGTGCCAATCGTAACAGTCTTCCTAGTCTTCCAAAAATCCTTCACACAAGGTATTACTATGGGAGCGGTCAAAGGATAATACTCTGCGAAAATCGAATTCAAACTACGTCAGCGTCGCCTTGCCATACTTAAGTATTGCCTGCGGTTAGCTTCCTAGTTTGTTCTTCAATTTTCATTGAGTATAGGAAAATCAATCTATCAGAATACAGAAGTATATTTTATAGATTAAAAGAATATAGAGTTATAAGTGTCTACAAAATGGAGGGTATGCAGTTACTTTATGAAGTTTTGTCAGACACTTATCAACTTAAGAATGGTTTTAGTTAACTATTAGTTAACTATCAGAAACGAAGGAAAGAGTATGATTTTTGACGATTTGAAAAACATCACCTTTTACAAAGGAATTCATCCCAATTTAGACAAGGCTATCGACTATCTCTACCAACATCGTAAAGATTCTTTCGAATTAGGAAAATATGATATTGATGGTGATAAGGTCTTCCTAGTTGTTCAGGAAAATGTCCTCAATCAAGCTGAAAATGATCAATTTGAGTACCATAAGAACTATGCAGACTTGCATTTGCTGGTAGAAGGACATGAATATTCGAGCTACGGTTCACGTATCAAAGATGAAGCAGTAGCATTTGACGAAGCAAGTGATATTGGCTTTGTTCATTGTCATGAACACTACCCACTCTTGTTGGGTTATCACAATTTTGCGATTTTCTTCCCAGGTGAGCCACATCAGCCAACTGGCTATGCAGGTATGGAAGATCAAGTTCGCAAATATCTCTTTAAAATTTTGATTGATTAAAAATAGGATGAATTGTCTTTTTGTAAATCTTTGACAATAATCTACCATGCAATTGCTCTTTTTGAGGTAGAGAAATGAGCTCTTATTGTCAGTATCTTTATTCAGAAATGCTATTGGTATGGCAGGATTGAAGTTCAGCAAAGTCTTTATGGCTGCGGGAGCAAGAGTAGGATTACTGACCAAAATTTCTAGAAGGATTTTACAAATAGCTGTGAATATAGCTGATGTATATGGTTGTATAAACTTTTAAAATGTGAGAATGAAAGCACTTTGTATTTTTTTATTGAAAGCACTTTGTATTTTTTTATTGAATATGTTAGCTTGGACAGTGCTTGCAATGATAGTCCGTGGAGGGTTAGATGGATTTAATGAGCATACTTGGAGTACTATTTTAATTGCTTCGCTGTCCGGGATATATATAGATTATATGTCCATAGATAAAAATAGAAAAAAGTCCAAAAGAAAAAAGAAAAAATAGCTTTGTTCATGGTAGGGACTTATGAAAGTTTTACTGATAAAAAAGAAAATAGTTTACAAAGAAAAATGATGGGGGAGCAAAGATGTCACAAAAAGGAAGAAGTCTCATCAAGGCAGCATTTGATACAGACAACTTTCTCATGCGTTTTAGTGAGAAGGTTTTAGATATTGTAACAGTCAATCTTCTCTTTGTAGTAACTTGTTTGCCAATCGTAACGATTGGAGTGGCTAAAATTAGCCTCTACGAGACCATGTTCGAAGTTAAGAAGAGCAGACGTGTTCCAGTTTTTAGAACCTATCTAAGAGTTTTCAGGCAAAATCTGAAACTAGGTTTTCAGTTGGGGTTGTTGGAGTTAGGAATTGTATTTCTTGCTCTTTTAGATCTTTATCTTTTCTGGGGTCAAACAGCTCTGCCCTTCCAATTGCTGAAAGCTATTTGTCTAGGCATTTTGATTTTCCTTACTATCGTGATGTTGGCTAGCTATCCCATCGCTGCACGTTATGACCTATCTTGGAAAGAAATTCTTCAAAAAGGATTGATGTTGGCTAGTTTTAATGCTCCTTGGTTTATCTTAATGATTGTAATTATCTTTTTGATTTTGATGATTCTATATCTATCAGCCTTTACCCTGCTATTGGGAGGATCAGCTTTTATTCTCTTTGGTTTTGGATTTCTTGCTTTTTTACAAGTGGGAGTGATGGAAAAGCTATTTGCTAAGTATGAGTAAGGGGTGCAATTATTTCTGAAACTACTTTCAAACGCTCCAAACGCTATTCTATAAGCGAGAAACTAAAATCTAAGTGTCTATAAGATATTGAAAGCCTTTTCGGTAAAGTGTATACTAAAGAAGTACAGAAAGAATCTGCTTTAGCAGAAAATAAAAATAATAGGAGAAAATCTATGTCAGATTTGAAAAAATACGAAGGTGTCATTCCAGCCTTCTACGCATGTTATGATGATCAAGGAGAAGTAAGTCCAGAGCGTACGCGTGCCTTGGTTCAATACTTCATTGATAAAGGTGTTCAAGGTCTCTATGTCAATGGTTCTTCTGGTGAATGTATCTACCAAAGCGTTGAAGACCGCAAATTGATCTTGGAAGAAGTCATGGCAGTTGCCAAGGGTAAATTGACCATCATTGCTCACGTAGCTTGCAACAATACCAAGGATAGTATGGAACTTGCTCGCCATGCAGAAAGTTTGGGAGTAGATGCTATTGCAACGATTCCGCCAATTTACTTCCGCTTGCCAGAATACTCAGTTGCCAAATATTGGAACGATATTAGTTCTGCAGCTCCAAATACAGACTATGTCATCTACAACATTCCTCAATTGGCAGGGGTTGCTTTGACTCCAAGCCTTTACACTGAAATGTTGAAAAATCCTCGTGTTATTGGTGTTAAAAATTCTTCAATGCCAGTTCAAGATATCCAAACCTTTGTGAGCCTTGGTGGGGAAGACCATATCGTCTTTAACGGTCCAGATGAACAGTTCCTAGGTGGTCGCCTCATGGGTGCCAAAGCTGGTATCGGTGGTACATATGGTGCTATGCCAGAACTCTTCTTGAAACTCAATCAGTTGATTGCAGATAAAGATTTGGAAACAGCGCGTGAATTGCAGTATGCTATCAACGCTATCATTGGTAAATTGACTGCTGCACATGGAAATATGTACGGTGTCATCAAAGAAGTCTTGAAGATCAATGAAGGCTTGAATATTGGTTCTGTTCGTTCACCATTGACACCAGTGACTGAAGAAGATCGTCCAGTTGTAGAAGCAGCTGCAGCCTTGATTCGCGAAACCAAGGAGCGCTTCCTCTAATCCATAAGGAGGTATTTATGACACACTACGTTGCAATTGATATTGGTGGAACCAACATCAAATATGGTTTAATCGACCAAGAAGGCCAACTTGTTGAATCACATGAAATGCCAACAGAGGCGCATAAGGGTGGACCTCATATCTTACAAAAAACCAAAGATATTGTAGCTAGCTATTTAGAAAAAGGCCCAGTAGCAGGTGTTGCCATTTCTTCTGCAGGAATGGTGGATCCAGATAAGGGTGAGATTTTCTATGCTGGGCCTCAGATTCCAAATTATGCAGGAACCCAGTTCAAGAAGGAAATCGAGACTAGCTTTACTATTCCTTGTGAAATTGAGAATGACGTCAACTGTGCAGGTCTGGCTGAAGCGGTATCTGGTTCAGGCAAGGGAGCGAGTGTCACCCTTTGCTTGACCATTGGAACAGGTATCGGTGGTTGCTTGATTATGGATGGGAAAGTCTTCCATGGATTTAGCAATTCAGCCTGTGAAGTTGGGTATATGCATATGCAGGATGGAGCTTTCCAAGACTTGGCTTCTACGACAGCTTTAGTGAAATATGTAGCTGAAGCACATGGAGATCCAGTTGACCAGTGGAATGGCCGACGCATTTTCAAGGAAGCCACTGAGGGCAATAAACTCTGCATGGAAGGTATTGACCGCATGGTAGACTATCTAGGAAAAGGTCTGGCAAATATTTGCTACGTTGCCAATCCAGAGGTGGTCATTCTCGGTGGCGGTATCATGGGACAAGAGGCAATTCTCAAACCCAAAATCCGTACAGCCTTGAAAGAAGCCTTGGTGCCAAGCCTAGCTGAAAAAACACGATTAGAATTTGCCCATCACCAAAATACAGCAGGTATGTTGGGTGCTTATTATCATTTTATACTCAATGAAAATCAAAGAGCAAACTAGGAAGTTAGCCGTAGGCAGTACTTGAGTACGACAAGGCGAAGCTGACGTGGTTTGAATTTGATTTTCGAAGAGTATTAAGACAAAACAATCCTAGTTTGACTCAGCCAAACTAGGATTTTCTGACGCGTTTTTGTCTACGATAGCCGTTGAGTTTTTTATTTTCCCAGTAGCTATTAAAGATTTTCTCCTTGCTTTCGCGATTGATTTCCAAAAAGTAGGCATAAATCAAATCGATAAAGAAGAGCATAGGAAGTTGAGCGGATATTCGTTGGATGTAGGAAGGTTGGCTGTGGCTAGCAACGAGAACGGTCTCTGTATAGGTCTGGCTATCTTTACTGGGAACACTTGAAAAGAGTACAGTCTTTGCCCCCATCTCCTTAGCGTCTAAAAGACTGTCTAAAATAGAGGGAGTTGTGCCAGAAAGTGAGAAACCAAGTACGAGACAATTTTCGTCCATGATGCTGGTTGTCCAGGCAAAGCCGTCTTGATCGGTCAAAGCTTCGCAGACCACACCCAGACGCATGAAGCGCAATTTCATTTCACGGGCGACGAGGCCAGAACTCCCTGTTCCGAAGAAGTAGACACGCTCAGCATCTTCGATTAACTGGGCAATTCGTTCTAGTTGGCTTTCGTTAATCAAGTCTTGTGTTTGTTCCCTCATATTGCTATAACTTCTGAGGACTCGTTTGGTCAGTGGACTGTGCTTGGAGACTTGATTGGCTTGATTTTCTGCCTCATGTTGGTATTGGAAAATAAATTCTCGGTAGCCAGTATAGCCACACTTTTTAGCAAAGCGAGTTAGTGCAGCCTGAGAGATATGTAATTTTTGAGTGACCTGTTGGGAAGATAAATCATTTGTAATCGTTTCAGCTTGCAAAAAATAGCGAGCGATTTCTTGTTCTAGGTCTGTCATTTCTTCAAAATGTGAATCAATGACAGTTGCGATATCTGGTTTGTCCATAGGGAAGGCTCCTTTAAATGAGTCGTGTTGGAAAAAGACTAGATTATTGAACTTTTACATTCATTATAACATATAATATAGGGATGGATAAATAAAAACGTATCTTACTGTAAAAACGAAAAAAAGCTTCTTGCTTTTCCATAATTTTCTGCTCAAATTATGGTACAATGAAGAGTAAGATTTTAAGTTAGAAATGAGACTGATTTGTATGAGAAAATTTAACAGCCATTCGATTCCGATTCGGCTTAATTTATTGTTTTCAATCGTCATTTTACTCTTTATGACCATTATTGGTCGTTTGTTGTATATGCAGGTTTTGAACAAGGATTTTTACGAAAAAAAGCTAGCCTCAGCTAGTCAGACCAAGGTCACAACCAGTTCTGCTCGTGGGGAAATTTATGATGCTAGTGGAAAACCTTTGGTAGAAAATACGTTAAAACAGGTTGTTTCCTTTACGCGTAGCAATAAAATGACGGCTACAGACTTAAAAGAAATAGCTAAAAAGTTACTGACTTATGTGAGTATCAGTTCGCCAAATTTGACAGAACGCCAGCTGGCTGATTACTATTTGGCTGATCCTGAAATCTATAAAAAAACAGTGGAAGCTCTCCCAAGTGAGAAACGCTTGGATTCAGATGGCAATCGCCTATCCGAATCAGAACTGTATAACAATGCGGTCGATAGTGTCCCAACAAGTCAACTAAACTATACAGAGGATGAAAAGAAAGAAATCTATCTTTTTAGTCAGTTAAATGCTGTTGGAAACTTTGCGACAGGGACCATTGTGACAGATCCTCTAAATGATTCTCAGGTAGCTGTTATTGCCTCTATTTCAAAGGAGATGCCTGGCATTAGTATTTCTACTTCTTGGGATCGAAAGATTTTGGAAACTTCCCTTTCTTCTATAGTAGGGAGTGTATCCAGTGAAAAAGCTGGTCTCCCAGCGGAAGAAGCAGAAGCCTATCTTAAAAAAGGCTATTCTCTAAATGACCGTGTTGGAACCTCCTATTTGGAAAAGCAATATGAAGAGACCTTACAAGGGAAACGCTCGGTAAAAGAAATCCATCTGGATAAATATGGCAATATGGAAAGTGTGGATACAATTGAGGAAGGTAGTAAGGGAAACAATATCAAACTGACCATTGATTTGGCCTTCCAAGATAGCGTGGATGCTTTGCTGAAAAGTTATTTCAATTCCGAGCTAGGAAATGGTGGAGCCAAGTATTCTGAAGGTGTCTATGCAGTCGCTTTGAACCCCAAAACAGGTGCTGTTTTGTCTATGTCAGGTCTCAAACATGACTTGAAAACGGGAGACTTGACGCCTGATTCCTTGGGAACGGTAACCAATGTCTTTGTCCCAGGGTCAGTAGTTAAGGCCGCTACCATCAGCTCAGGTTGGGAAAATGGTGTTTTATCAGGAAACCAAACCTTAACAGATCAGCCTATTGTTTTCCAAGGTTCAGCTCCAATTTATTCTTGGTATAAATTGGCATATGGATCTTTTCCTATTACAGCTGTGGAAGCCTTGGAGTATTCATCTAATGCTTACATGGTTCAAACCGCTCTTGGAATCATGGGCCAGACCTATCAACCTAATATGTTTGTCGGCACCAGCAATCTAGAGTCTGCTATGGGGAAATTGCGTTCAACCTTTGGTGAATATGGTTTGGGTTCTGCGACTGGGATTGACCTACCAGATGAATCTACTGGATTTGTTCCCAAAGACTATAGCTTTGCTAATTACATTACTAATGCCTTTGGGCAGTTTGATAACTATACGCCCATGCAGTTGGCTCAGTATGTAGCAACTATTGCAAATGATGGTGTTCGTGTGGCTCCTCGTATTGTGGAAGGCATTTATGGCAATAATGATAAGGGAGGACTGGGTGACCTGATTCAGCAACTGCAACCGACAGAGATGAATAAGGTCAATATATCCGACTCCGATATGAGCATCTTGCACCAAGGTTTTTATCAGGTTGCCCATGGGACTAGTGGCTTGACCACTGGTCGTGCCTTTTCAAATGGTGCCTTGGTATCCATTAGCGGAAAAACGGGTACAGCCGAAAGCTATGTGGCAGATGGACAGCAAGCAACCAATACCAATGCGGTGGCCTATGCTCCATCTGATAATCCCCAAATCGCTGTTGCAGTGGTCTTTCCTCATAATACCAATCTAACAAATGGTGTAGGACCTTCCATTGCGCGTGACATTATCAATCTGTATCAAAAATACCATCCGATGAACTAGAAAGGAAATTATGCTTTATCCAACACCCATTGCCAAGCTGATTGACAGTTATTCTAAGTTACCAGGTATCGGAATTAAGACGGCCACGCGTCTGGCCTTTTATACGATTGGGATGTCTGATGATGATGTCAATGAATTTGCAAAAAATCTCCTTTCTGCTAAGAGAGAATTGACCTACTGTTCTATTTGTGGACGTTTGACAGACGACGATCCTTGTTCTATCTGTACCGATCCGACTCGTGACCAGACAACGATTTTGGTGCTAGAGGATAGTCGGGATGTGGCGGCCATGGAAAATATCCAAGAATACCATGGACTCTATCATGTCCTGCATGGCCTCATTTCTCCTATGAATGGTATCAGTCCAGACGATATCAATCTCAAGAGCCTCATGACTCGTCTGATGGATAGTGAGGTTTCAGAAGTAATCGTAGCAACCAATGCCACAGCAGATGGGGAAGCGACTTCCATGTATCTTTCCCGTTTACTCAAGCCAGCTGGGATCAAGGTTACGCGCCTGGCACGAGGCCTTGCTGTGGGAGCAGATATCGAGTATGCGGACGAAGTGACCCTCTTACGGGCTATTGAAAATCGAACAGAGTTGTAAGTGTAGACAAATTTACGAACTCCATTCATTTATAAAAAATCAAAGAGGCTGAAAATCGTTCCTATCGGCCTTTTTTGTATAGTGTGATGAGTAGGATCAGGTTCAAGTTTTAAAAAAACAAGCAAATATGATATACTAAAGAGCGAGTATTCTAGTAGAATTAGGACAAGTAATATGAAACAAACGATTATTCTTTTATATGGTGGACGGAGTGCGGAACGCGAAGTCTCTGTCCTTTCAGCTGAGAGTGTCATGCGTGCGGTCAATTACGACCGTTTCACAGTTAAGACTTTCTTTATCAGTCAGTCAGGTGACTTTATCAAAACGCAGGAATTTAGTCAGACTCCAGGTCAAGAGGACCGTCTCATGACCAATGCGACCATTGATTGGGATAAGAAAGTTGCACCAAGTGCCATCTACGAAGAAGGGGCAGTTGTCTTTCCAGTTCTTCACGGTCCGATGGGAGAAGATGGCTCTGTCCAAGGATTCTTGGAAGTTTTGAAAATGCCTTATGTCGGCTGCAATATCTTGTCATCTAGCCTTGCAATGGATAAAATCACTACCAAGCGTGTGTTAGAATCTGCTGGTATTGCCCAAGTTCCTTATGTGGCTATCGTTGAAGGGGATGATGTGACTGCTAAAATTGCTGAAGTGGAAGAAAAATTGACTTATCCAGTCTTCACTAAGCCGTCAAACATGGGTTCTAGTGTCGGTATTTCCAAGTCTGAAAATCAAGAAGAACTCCGTCAAGCTTTGAAACTTGCCTTCCAATATGACAGCCGTGTCTTGGTAGAGCAAGGAGTGAATGCCCGGGAAATCGAGGTTGGTCTACTAGGCAACTACGATGTCAAAAGCACGCTACCAGGAGAAGTAGTCAAGGATGTTGCCTTTTATGATTACGATGCCAAGTATATTGATAACAAGATTACTATGGATATCCCAGCTAAAATCAGTGATGATGTGGTAGCTGTCATGCGTCGAAATGCAGAAACGGCCTTCCGTGCCATTGGTGGCCTCGGTCTCTCTCGTTGCGATTTCTTCTATACAGATAAGGGAGAGATCTTCCTAAATGAGCTTAATACCATGCCAGGTTTCACCCAGTGGTCTATGTACCCACTACTTTGGGATAATATGGGAATCAGCTATCCAGACTTAATCGAGCGATTGGTTGATCTTGCCAAGGAAAGTTTTGACAAGCGCGAAGCGCATTTGCTATAAGAATGAAAGAGAGGGTAGGAGCCAGAACCATCACTGCAAGGTGACTAGAGTTCTCGAGCTTCGACCTTTTTTAAAGGAGTAGAAATGAAATTAACAATTCATGAAGTGGCTCAAGTTGTAGGAGCTAAAAATGATATCAGCATCTTTGAGGATACCCAGTTAGAGAAAGCTGAGTTTGACAGTCGTTTGATTGCGACAGGAGATTTATTTGTCCCCCTCAAAGGTGCGCGTGACGGTCATGACTTTATCGAAACAGCCTTTGAAAATGGTGCTGCTGTAACCCTGTCTGAGAAAGAAATCGAAAATCATCCTTATATTTTAGTAGATGATGTTTTGATTGCCTTTCAAACCCTAGCAGCCTACTATCTTGAGAAAACGGGAGTTGATGTCTTTGCAGTCACAGGTTCAAATGGCAAGACAACGACCAAGGATATGTTGGCGCACTTGCTATCAACAACCTACAAGACCTACAAAACACAAGGAAACTACAATAATGAGATTGGTCTTCCTTACACAGTTCTCCATATGCCTGAAGGAACAGAAAAGTTGGTCTTGGAGATGGGGCAGGACCACTTGGGAGATATTCATCTCTTGTCAGAATTGTCTCGTCCAAAAACAGCCATCGTGACCTTGGTTGGAGAGGCTCATTTGGCCTTTTTCAAAGATCGTTCGGAAATCGCTAAAGGGAAAATGCAAATTGCAGATGGCATGGCTTCTAATTCCTTGCTCTTGGCGCCAGCTGATCCTATTGTAGAGGACTACTTGCCAGCTGATAAAAAGGTGGTTCGTTTTGGGCAAGGAGCAGAGTTGGAAATTACCGACTTGGTTGAGCGCAAGGATAGTCTGACCTTTAAGGCTAATTTCTTGGAACAAGCCCTCGATTTGCCAGTGACTGGTAAGTACAATGCCACTAATGCTATGATTGCGTCCTATGTTGCCCTACAAGAAGGAGTTTCAGAGGAGAAAATTCGTTTGGCCTTCCAAAATCTTGAATTGACGCGTAATCGTACCGAATGGAAGAAAGCAGCCAATGGAGCAGATATCCTATCAGATGTTTACAATGCCAATCCAACTGCTATGAAGCTGATTTTAGAGACTTTCTCTGCCATTCCAGTCAACGAAGGTGGCAAGAAAATCGCTGTCTTGGCGGACATGAAGGAACTTGGTGACCAGTCTATTCAACTCCATAATCAGATGATTTTGAGCCTCTCGCCAGATGTGCTGGATACCGTGATTTTCTATGGAGACGACATTGCAGAATTGGCCCAATTGGCTAGTCAAATGTTCCCAATCGGCCACGTTTATTACTTCAAAAAAACATCCGACGAGGATCAATTTGAGGCTATGAATAAGCAGGTCAAAGAAAGCCTTGGAGCCCATGACCAAATCCTGCTCAAAGGCTCCAATTCTATGAATCTAGCCAAGCTGGTAGAAAGTTTAGAAAATGAAGCCAAGTGATTTTGTCAAACTTTTACGTATTTCTAAATCCATTTTTCTTAAGTAGCATGGTATAATAAAATGCAGGAAAATTTTGAATCATGAGGAAGACTAAATGAATTTATGGGATATTTTTTTTACAACTCAGGCAACCGAGCCGCCCAAATTTGACCTTTTTTGGTATGTCAGTATATTTACACTCTTGGCTTTGATCTTTTATACAGCCTATCGTTATCGTGAAAAGAAGGTTTACCAACGATTTTTCCAGATTTTACAGGCCGTTCAGTTAATCCTACTTTATGGTTGGTACTGGGTCAATCATATGCCACTATCAGAAAGCTTACCCTTTTACCATTGCCGTATGGCCATGTTTGTGGTACTTTTGCTTCCTGGTCAGTCCAAATATAGGCAGTATTTTGCATTACTAGGAACATTTGGGACATTAGCAGCCTTTGTTTATCCAGTGTCAGATGCCTATCCTTTCCCCCATATCACCATTTTATCCTTTATTTTTGGGCATTTAGCACTCTTGGGGAACTCTCTGGTTTATCTCTTGAGACAGTATAATGCGCGATTGCTGGATGTGAAGGGGATTTTTCTCATGACCTTTGCATTAAATGCCTTGATTTTTATGGTCAATTTGGTAACAGGTGGAGATTACGGATTCTTGACAAAACCGCCATTGGTTGGAGATCACGGCTTAGTGGCTAATTATTTAATCGTTTCTCTGGCCCTGTCAGCAGCGATTACGTTGACAAAGAAAATTTTAGAACTATTTTTAGAACAAGAAGCAGAAAAAATGATTGCAAAGAAAGCTTAACACAGAGCTTTCTTTTTTTGTCTTAGAGAGTTTTTACAAGCAGCTTACAAAATAAGAATTTCTGAACATAGAAACTCAAAAAATGGCTGGGAAATTTAGGAAAAAAGCAAGCACGATTAAATTTTTTGTGTTATAATATTCTGTGAATAGCTATGCCTAGGTTTAGCTATGGAATAATACGAAGTGCGAAACTTGGAAGATAGAGAGGATGCGATGTAATGGCTAGAGAAGGCTTTTTTACAGGTCTAGATATTGGAACAAGCTCTGTCAAGGTGCTTGTGGCCGAGAAGAGAAATGGTGAATTAAATGTAATTGGCGTGAGTAATGCCAAAAGTAAAGGTGTAAAGGATGGAATTATTGTTGATATTGATGCAGCAGCAACTGCTATCAAGTCAGCCATTTCCCAAGCAGAAGAAAAGGCAGGTATTTCGATTAAATCAGTGAATGTCGGCTTGCCTGGTAATCTTTTGCAGGTCGAACCAACTCAAGGGATGATTCCAGTAACATCTGATACCAAGGAAATTACGGATCAAGATGTTGAAAATGTTGTCAAATCAGCTTTGACAAAGAGTATGACACCTGACCGTGAAGTCATTACCTTTATTCCTGAAGAATTTATTGTGGATGGTTTCCAAGGGATTCGTGACCCACGTGGCATGATGGGGGTTCGCCTTGAAATGCGTGGCTTGCTTTATACAGGCCCTCGTACTATCTTGCACAATTTGCGTAAGACGGTTGAGCGTGCAGGTGTTCAGGTTGAAAATATTATCATTTCGCCACTAGCAATGGTTCAATCAGTTTTGAACGAAGGTGAACGTGAATTTGGTGCTACAGTGATTGATATGGGGGCAGGTCAAACGACTGTCGCTACAATCCGCAACCAAGAACTCCAATTCACACATATTCTCCAAGAAGGTGGAGATTATGTAACTAAAGATATCTCCAAGGTTTTGAAAACCTCTCGCAAATTAGCAGAAGGCTTGAAACTGAATTACGGGGAAGCCTATCCGCCTCTTGCAAGCAAAGAAACCTTCCAAGTAGAAGTTATTGGAGAAGTAGAAGCAGTCGAAGTGACGGAAGCCTACTTGTCAGAAATTATTTCTGCACGAATCAAGCACATCCTTGAACAAATTAAGCAAGAATTAGATAGAAGACGTCTATTGGAGCTCCCTGGTGGCATTGTCTTAATCGGTGGAAATGCTATTTTACCGGGTATGGTAGAATTGGCTCAAGAAGTCTTTGGCGTTCGTGTCAAACTCTATGTTCCAAACCAAGTTGGTATCCGTAATCCAGCCTTTGCGCATGTGATTAGTTTATCAGAATTTGCTGGACAATTGACAGAAGTCAATCTTTTGGCTCAAAGAGCGGTCAAGGGTGAAGTTGCTCTGACTCATCAACCAATTAGTTTTGGGGGAATGATACAGAAAACAGCTCAGTTTGTACAATCAACGCCTGTTCAACCAGCTCCTGCTCCAGAAGTAGAGCCGGTGGCGCCTACAGAACCAATGGCGGATTTCCAACAAGCTTCACAAAATAAACCGAAATTAGCAGATCGTTTCCGTGGCTTGATCGGAAGCATGTTTGACGAATAAAGAGGAAAAATAAATTATGACATTTTCATTTGATACAGCTGCTGCTCAAGGTGCAGTGATTAAAGTAATTGGTGTCGGTGGAGGTGGTGGCAATGCCATCAACCGTATGGTCGACGAAGGTGTTACAGGCGTAGAATTTATCGCAGCAAACACAGATGTACAAGCATTGAGTAGTACAAAAGCTGAGACTGTTATTCAGTTGGGACCTAAATTGACTCGTGGTTTGGGTGCAGGAGGTCAACCTGAGGTTGGTCGTAAAGCTGCTGAAGAAAGCGAAGAAACACTGACGGAAGCTATCAGTGGCGCAGATATGGTCTTCATCACTGCTGGTATGGGAGGAGGCTCTGGAACTGGAGCTGCTCCTGTTATTGCTCGTATCGCCAAAGATTTGGGCGCTCTTACAGTTGGTGTTGTAACACGTCCCTTTGGTTTTGAAGGAAGCAAACGTGGACAATTTGCTGTAGAAGGAATCAATCAACTACGTGAGCATGTAGATACTCTATTGATTATCTCAAACAACAACTTGCTTGAAATTGTTGATAAGAAAACACCGCTCTTGGAGGCTCTTAGCGAAGCGGATAACGTTCTTCGTCAAGGTGTTCAAGGAATTACCGATTTGATTACCAATCCAGGATTGATTAACCTTGACTTTGCCGATGTGAAAACAGTTATGGCAAATAAAGGGAATGCTCTTATGGGTATTGGTATCGGTAGTGGAGAAGAACGTGTTGTTGAAGCAGCGCGTAAGGCAATTTACTCTCCACTTCTTGAAACAACAATTGATGGAGCAGAAGATGTGATTGTCAACGTAACTGGTGGTCTTGACTTAACCTTGATTGAAGCAGAAGAGGCTTCACAAATTGTGAACCAGGCAGCAGGTCAAGGAGTGAACATCTGGCTCGGTACTTCAATTGATGAAAGTATGCGTGATGAAATTCGTGTAACAGTTGTCGCAACAGGTGTTCGTCAAGACCGCGTAGAGAAGGTTGTTGCTCCACAAGCTAGACCGACTACTAACTACCGTGAGACAGTGAAACCAGCTCATTCACATGGCTTTGATCGTCATTTTGATATGGCAGAAACAGCTGAATTGCCAAAACAAAATCCACGTCGTTTGGAACCAACTCAGGCATCCGCTTTTGGTGATTGGGATCTTCGCCGTGAATCGATTGTTCGTACAACAGATTCAGTCGTTTCTCCAGTTGAACGCTTTGAAGCCCCAACATCACAAGATGAAGATGAATTGGATACACCTCCATTTTTCAAAAATCGTTAAGTAAATGAATGTAAAAGAAAATACAGAACTTGTTTTTCGAGAAGTTGCAGAGGCTAGTCTGAGTGCTCATCGAGAGAGTGGTTCAGTCTCTGTCATTGCAGTTACCAAGTATGTAGATGTACCGACAGCGGAAGCCTTGCTTCCGCTAGGTGTTCATCATATCGGTGAAAATCGTGTCGATAAGTTTCTGGAAAAATATGAAGCTTTAAAAGATCGAGATGTGACTTGGCATTTGATTGGTACTTTACAAAGACGTAAGGTGAAAGATGTCATACAATTTGTCGATTATTTCCATGCATTGGACTCAGTAAAGCTAGCAGAGGAAATACAAAAAAGAAGTGACCGAGTCATCAAGTGTTTCCTTCAAGTAAATATTTCTAAAGAAGAAAGCAAACACGGTTTTTCGAGAGAGGAACTGCTGGAAATCTTGCCAGAGTTAGCTAGACTAGATAAGATTGAATATGTTGGTTTAATGACGATGGCACCTTTTGAGGCTAGCAGTGAGCAGTTGAAAGAAATTTTCAAGGCGACCCAAGATTTACAAAGAGAAATTCAAGAAAAACAAATTCCAAATATGCCTATGACAGAGTTAAGTATGGGAATGAGTCGTGATTATAAAGAAGCGATTCAATTCGGTTCCACCTTTGTTCGTATAGGTACATCATTTTTTAAGTAGGAGAGAACCATGTCTTTAAAAGATAGATTCGATAGATTTATAGATTATTTTACGGAGGATGAGGATTCTACGATTCCTTATGAAAAAGGAAATGAACCCGTGTTTACTCCAGTAAATTCTTCACAGGAACCGGCTCTCCCAATGAATCACCCTTCACAGTCGGCTGGTACAAAAGAGAACAATATCACCAGACTGCATGCACGACAACAGGAATTGGCAAATCAGAGCCAGCGTTCAACTGATAAGGTTATTATAGATGTTCGTTATCCTAGAAAATATGAAGATGCAACAGAAATTGTTGATTTATTGGCAGGAAACGAAAGTATCTTGATTGATTTTCAGTATATGACAGAGGTGCAGGCTCGTCGTTGTTTGGACTATTTGGATGGAGCTTGTCATGTTTTAGCTGGAAATTTGAAAAAGGTAGCTTCTACCATGTACTTGTTGACACCAGTGAATGTTATTGTAAATGTTGAAGATATCCGTTTACCAGATGAAGATCAACAGGGTGAGTTCGGTTTTGATATGAAGCGAAATAGAGTACGATAATGATTTTTTTAATTCGTATGATTTATAATGCAGTGGATATTTACTCCCTGATTTTGGTAGCCTTCGCTGTCATGTCTTGGTTTCCAGGTGCCTACGAATCCAGTTTAGGTCGTTGGATTGTAGCGTTGGTAAAACCAGTGCTTGCTCCCTTGCAACGCCTGCCTTTACAGATAGCGGGTCTTGATTTATCTGTTTGGGTTGCGATTGTTTTGGTTCGATTTTTAGGAGAAAACCTAGTGCGTTTTCTGGCGATGATAGGATGAATAAAGGGATTTATCAGCATTTCTCCATAGAAGATCGTCCGTTTCTTGACAAGGGAATGGAGTGGATAAAGAAAGTAGAAGATAGCTATGCTCCTTTTTTAACTCCTTTTATCAATCCTCATCAGGAGAAGCTATTAAAGATTTTGGCCAAAACTTATGGTCTTGCTTGTAGCAGTAGTGGGGAATTCGTCTCGAGTGAGTATGTTCGAGTTTTATTATACCCATATTATTTCCAACCAGAGTTTTCAGATTTTGAAATATCTCTCCAAGAAATTGTGTATTCCAATAAATTTGAACACTTAACGCATGCTAAGATTTTAGGGACAGTCATCAATCAATTAGGGATTGAACGGAAACTTTTTGGAGATATCCTAGTAGATGAAGAACGGGCGCAGATTATGATTAATCAGCAGTTTCTTCTTCTATTTCAAGATGGATTAAAGAAAATTGGCCGTATACCCGTTTCGCTGGAGGACCGTCCTTTCACCGAGAAAATAGATAAGCTAGAACAGTATCGAGAGCTGGATTTATGTGTGTCTAGTTTTAGATTAGATGTTCTTTTATCAAATGTTTTGAAACTATCTAGGAATCAAGCAAACCAGTTGATTGAAAAGAAACTTGTCCAAGTAAATTATCATGTGGTAGACAAATCAGATTATATTGTTCAAGTTGGAGACTTGATTAGTGTGAGAAAATTTGGGCGCTTGAGATTGCTTCAAGATAAGGGACAAACGAAAAAAGAGAAGAAAAAAATAACCGTCCAGTTATTATTAAGTAAGTGAGGAATAGAATGCCAATTACATCATTAGAAATAAAGGACAAAACCTTTGGAACTCGATTCAGAGGTTTTGATCCAGAAGAAGTCGATGAATTTTTAGATATTGTGGTTCGTGATTACGAAGATCTTGTTCGTGCGAATCATGATAAAGATTTGCGTATTAAGAGTTTAGAAGAGCGTTTGTCTTACTTTGATGAGATGAAAGATTCATTGAGCCAGTCTGTATTGATTGCCCAAGACACAGCTGAGCGAGTGAAACAGGCGGCGCATGAACGTTCAAACAATATCATTCACCAAGCAGAGCAGGATGCGCAACGCTTGTTGGAAGAAGCTAAATATAAGGCAAATGAGATTCTTCGTCAAGCAACTGATAATGCTAAGAAAGTCGCTGTTGAAACAGAAGAATTGAAGAACAAGAGCCGTGTCTTCCACCAACGTCTTAAATCTACAATTGAGAGTCAGTTGGCTATTGTTGAATCTTCAGACTGGGAAGATATTCTTCGTCCAACAGCTACTTATCTTCAAACCAGTGATGAAGCCTTTAAAGAAGTGGTTAGTGAAGTACTTGGAGAACCGATTCCAGCTCCAATTGAGGACGAACCAATTGATATGACACGTCAGTTCTCTCAAGCAGAAATGGCAGAGTTACAAGCTCGTATTGAGGCAGCCAATAAAGAATTGGCTGAATTTGAAGCTCAAGCTAAACAGGAAGTGGAAAATCCAACTCCTGTAGTGAGTCCTCAAGTTGAAGAAGAGCCTGCTCATCCAGTTGGTCCAATGTACGAAGAACCAGAAGTAGCTCCAGTACATCCTTCGGCTCCAACACCAGCTACAGAAACGTTTGATTCAGCACCAGGATTTGAAGCACCGCAAGAATCCGTTACAATTTTATAAGAAACGATGTGAGAACAATATCTTATCCTTATATTTCCAGCGAGCAGGAGATGGTGTGAGTCCTGCATTCCCTAATGATAAGATTATCCTCTCAAACAATCAAGTCTGAATGGAGTAAGATTTGACGTTCCCCACGTTACGGGATAAGAGGGAGAAAGACTAAATCTTTTTCCGAATAAAGGTGGTACCACGATTTTCGTCCTTTTTGGCAGTCGTGGTTTTTAATTTGTTATTATTTATAAAGGAGATACCATGAAACTCAAAGATACCCTTAATCTTGGGAAAACAGCTTTCCCAATGCGTGCAGGCCTTCCGACCAAAGAGCCAGTTTGGCAAAAGGAATGGGAAGATGCAAAACTTTACCAACGTCGTCAAGAATTGAACCAAGGAAAACCTCATTTCACCTTGCATGATGGCCCTCCATACGCCAACGGAAATATCCACGCTGGACACGCTATGAACAAGATTTCAAAAGATATCATTGTTCGTTCAAAATCTATGTCAGGTTTTTACGCACCATTTATCCCAGGTTGGGACACTCATGGTCTGCCAATCGAGCAAGTTTTGGCAAAACAAGGTGTCAAACGTAAAGAAATGGACTTGGTTGAGTACTTGAAACTTTGCCGTGAGTACGCTCTTTCTCAAGTAGATAAACAACGTGAAGACTTTAAACGTTTGGGTGTTTCTGGTGACTGGGAAAATCCATATGTGACTTTGACTCCTGACTATGAAGCAGCCCAGATCCGTGTATTTGGTGAGATGGCTAATAAAGGTTATATCTACCGTGGTGCAAAACCAGTTTACTGGTCTTGGTCATCTGAGTCAGCCCTTGCTGAAGCAGAGATTGAATATCATGACTTGGTTTCAACTTCCCTTTACTATGCCAATAAGGTCAAAGATGGCAAAGGTGTTCTAGATACAGATACTTATATCGTAGTTTGGACAACAACTCCATTTACCATCACAGCTTCTCGTGGTTTGACTGTTGGTGCAGATATTGATTACGTTTTGGTTCAACCTGCTGGTGAAGCTCGTAAGTTTGTGGTTGCTGCAGAATTATTGACCAGCTTGTCTGAGAAATTTGGTTGGGTTGATGTTCAAGTGTTGGCAACTTACCGTGGTCAAGAATTGAACCACATCGTAACAGCACACCCATGGGATACAGCTGTAGATGAGCTCGTTATCCTTGGTGACCACGTTACAACTGACTCTGGTACAGGTATTGTCCATACAGCCCCTGGTTTTGGTGAGGACGACTACAATGTTGGTATTGCTAATGGTCTTGAAGTCGCAGTGACTGTTGACGAACGTGGTATCATGATGAAGAATGCTGGTCCTGAGTTTGAAGGTCAATTCTATGAAAAGGTAGTTCCAACTGTTATCGAGAAACTTGGTAACCTCCTTCTTGCCCAAGAAGAAATCTCTCACTCATACCCATTTGACTGGCGTACTAAGAAACCAATCATCTGGCGTGCAGTACCACAATGGTTTGCTTCAGTTTCTAAATTCCGCCAAGAAATCTTGGACGAAATTGAAAAAGTGAAATTCCACTCAGAATGGGGTAAAGTTCGTCTTTACAATATGATTCGTGACCGTGGCGACTGGGTTATCTCTCGTCAACGTGCTTGGGGTGTTCCGCTTCCAATTTTCTACGCTGAAGATGGTACAGCGATTATGACTGCTGAAACGATTGAACACGTGGCTCAACTCTTTGAGGAACATGGTTCAAGCATTTGGTGGGAACGTGATGCCAAAGACCTCTTACCAGAAGGATTTACTCATCCAGGTTCACCAAATGGTGAGTTCAAAAAAGAAACAGATATCATGGACGTTTGGTTTGACTCAGGTTCATCATGGAATGGAGTTGTAGTAAACCGTCCTGAGTTGACTTACCCAGCAGACCTTTACCTAGAAGGTTCAGACCAATACCGTGGTTGGTTCAACTCATCACTCATCACATCTGTTGCCAACCATGGTGTAGCACCTTACAAACAAATTCTGTCACAAGGATTTGCTCTTGATGGTAAAGGTGAGAAGATGTCTAAATCTCTTGGAAATACCATTGCTCCAAGCGATGTTGAAAAACAATTTGGTGCTGAAATCTTGCGTCTCTGGGTAACAAGTGTTGACTCAAGTAATGACGTGCGTATTTCTATGGTTATCTTGAGCCAAGTCTCTGAAACTTACCGTAAGATTCGTAATACCCTTCGTTTCTTGATTGCCAATACATCTGACTTTAACCCAGCTCAAGACGCAGTAGCATACGAAGAGCTTCGCTCAGTTGATAAGTACATGACTATTCGCTTTAACCAGCTTGTCAAGACCATTCGTGATGCTTATGCAAACTTTGAATTCTTGACAATCTACAAGGCCTTAGTGAACTTTATCAATGTTGACTTATCAGCCTTCTACCTTGATTTTGCTAAAGATGTTGTTTACATTGAAGGTGCCAAATCATTGGAACGCCGTCAAATGCAGACTGTTTTCTATGACATTCTTGTGAAAATTACGAAACTCTTGACACCAATTCTTCCTCACACAGCAGAGGAAATCTGGTCATATCTTGAGTTTGAAGCTGCAGACTTTGTTCAATTGTCAGAATTGCCAGAAGCAGAAACTTTTGCTAATCAAGAAGAAATCTTGGATACATGGGCTGCCTTCATGGACTTCCGTGGACAAGCTCAAAAAGCCTTGGAAGAAGCTCGTAATGCCAAAGTTATCGGGAAATCGCTTGAAGCACACTTGACAGTTTATCCAAACGAAGTTGTGAAAACTCTACTCGAAGCAGTAAACAGCAATGTGGCTCAACTTTTGATTGTGTCAGACTTGACCATCGCAGAAGGACCAGCTCCAGAAGCTGCCGTTAGCTTCGAAGATGTAGCCTTTACAGTTGAACGCGCTGCAGGCCAAGTGTGTGACCGTTGCCGTCGTATCGACCCAACAACAGCAGAACGTAGCTACCAGGCAGTCATCTGTGACCACTGTGCAAGTATCGTAGAAGAAAACTTTGCAGAAGCAGTCGCAGAAGGATTTGAAGAGAAGTAAGGTTGAAAAGTCTCTATGCGTCTAGTATATAAAAATCAGTTATTCCAAGTTTATAATCTCTCTTGTGAGATGCTAAAGTTTAATGAGAATTGGTTTTGCTAATACTAGGAGAAAGTAAGTATGCTAAAATCGCAAGATTGTTTTTCTTGCGATTTCTTAAACTAGTGAGGAAAAATAAACATTATGAGACAAACAAATGTTAGAGGAAGCTTGTCCCTCCGTGGCTTTAGAAAATTGAGAACAGGTGCAATTGTTGCGACAGGTGTCATTTTGCTAGGTCTGGGCTTTTTAGCTCCAACTGTGTCAGCCAGTGAACAAGATGGTGTCTGGGTAGCCAGAACAGTTGAGGAAGTGAAAGCTGACCTTCAAAAAGAAGGTGATTTATTTAAGTATGTCATTAAGTGGGGAGATACATTAAGTGTTATCAGCGAAGCAAGCAATATCCCGGTAGATGTACTCCAAGAAATGAATCAAGCTTCAGGTAAGAATTTATTCTTACCACACAATGAATTGTACTTTACTGAAGCTGAAACGGTTTCAGATACAGTCACAAAACACAAGATTGTCATCAAAGAAAGTGGTGCAAGTGGCGAAGTTCGCACTTACGAAGTCTTGCTCAAGAAAGATCAGGAAACAAAAGCTGTTACCTTTGAATTAACAGATGTCACTGAGAAAGTTGAAAAAATGACTGTGAACTATAGCCTAGTTTATCAGCCTGTATCAGCACCAGTAGTGGAAAGAGCGGAAGAATCGGGTGAAGAACCTGCTTCAGAAGCACCAGCAGAGACAAGCCCAGAAGTTAAAGAAGAAACAGAAGCTCCAGTAGCACCAAAAGCAGAAGAGCCAACTGTAACAACGCCAAAAGCAGAAAAACCAGTGTCTCCAGCACCAACAGAATCAGCGCCAGAGGTAGAAAAACCAGCTGAGCCTAAAGAAGCAGAATCAACACCTGAAGGAACATTTACAGGAACAGCAGAATCAGCACCAGATTCAACAGAATTAGTGGCAAATGGAGCTTCAGGAAGAACAGAAGGGGCTTCAGAAGTAACTCCAGGAGTAACAGGAAAAGAAACTGAAGAATCAGGAACAGAAGCACCTACAACTCCAAAAGAAGATACACCTGAAGGAACAGTTTCAGAAGGAGAAACAGGAACAGAGTCAGCAGAATTGGCTGAACCAAAAACAGAAGCACCTACAACTCCAGAAAATAAAGAAGAACAACCAGGTGCAACAGAAGCACCGGAACCAAAAGTAACAGAGTCCGAGGCAGCGAAACCAGCTCCAAAAGAAGCAGGAACAACAGCAGGAAATGAAGTAAAAGAAACTGAAGAAGCAGGAACAGGTTCAGAAGTAGCTACAACAGGTGCACCAGCAGCGGAAGGAAGTTCAGAAGCGACTCTAGGTTCAACAGAAGAAGCTTCAGGAACAACACCAAAAGCAGAAGTTTCAGAAGCACCAGTGGTAGAGGCTACAACTTCAGGAGAACAAAGCCAACCAGCAGAAGAAACTCCAGCACCATCAAAACCAGAAACCCCAGCTTCAACAGAAGCAGCTACAGAGGCTACAACTTCAAGTGAAGTAGGCAATGCAGAAGAAACCTCTGTTGAGGAGACAGGAAAACAAGATAGCGCAACAAATACACCGTCAGCTGAGTCTAAAGAAGAAGCGGTAACAACACCAGAAGCAACAGAAAAAGAAGCAAAAGCAGAAGAGTCAGCAGAACCAGGAACATCTGCAACTGTGGAATCAACACCAGCAGGAGAAGAAGGTAAAGCCGAAGCAACGGAAGAAGCTGAAGAACCAGGAATAATAGCAGAAGCAACCCCAGCACCAAAAGAATCAGGAGAAGAAGGTAAAGCGGAGGATTCAGTTTCTTCAACTGAATCTTCATCAACTGCTTCTGAAGGGGAGTCAACAGCTACGCAGCCAGCTGTAGAAGAAGAAACAGATTCAACATCGGAAGCTGAAGAACTTGCAACTACGGAAACAGCAACAGCACCAAAAGCGGAAGAGCCAGAGGCGGCAACCCCAGCTTCAGAAGTACCATCAGAATCAGAGTCGAAAGAGGAAGATTCATCTGCAGGGGATACAACAGTTACAGAAGAACAGCCGGCTTCAGAAACTGTCTCTGAAGGTGGGTTACCAGCTACACAACCAGCTGGAGAAGAAAATAAATCCGAACCAACGTCAGAAACTTCAACTATTCCATCTGTAGATGCTACAAATGATTCAGGTAATTCAGAGTCATCACCTTCAGTAACAGAAGGCAATAAAGAAGAAACAAATTCACAAAATACTGAAGCTTCGACTGTGAACGAAAACTCAGAATCATCTAATTCAGATTCAGAAAAACCACAGGGTGATGAACCAGCTGTACAAGTAGGATCAGACCCAACAGCGTCAACAGAAGGAACATCTACAGGAAAAGAAGAATCAGCACCAAAAGCAGAAGAAAAACAAGTCGACAAGAAACTAGAGCTTAGGAATATTTCAAATGTGGAATTATTTACAGTAGAAAATAATAAATATCGACATGTAACCTCATTTGATACGGTTCCAAATAATCCTAGTAACTACTTTATGAAAGTAAAATCAGAGAAGTTTAAAGATGTGATGTTACCTGTCTCAAGTATTACAAGTGTCAGAAGAGATAATCAAGAAGTATATAAAATTGTTGGTCGAGCAAATGATTTAATTCAACATGAAAATGATAGTACTGTAGAAAATTATACTTATTATTTACCAAAAACTATTAATAGTGAAAACGAAGTTTATACATCATTTAAAAATCTAGTAGAAGCAATGAATAGAAATTTACATGGTACGTTTCGTTTAGGAGCAACTATGGATGCTCGTGAAGTAGAACTTTCGGATGGTCAAGAAAGTTATATAAATCAAGAATTTAGTGGTACATTAATAGGTACAAACAATGATAAGAACTATGCTATATATAACTTGAAAAAACCGTTATTTAAAGTTTTAAATCATGCTGCTATTCAAGATCTTTCAATAAAAGAAGCTAATGTTTCTTTGAAAGAAGATGCTGCTACAATAGCGAAAGAGGCGAATAATGGTACTACAATTACAAATGTTCATTCATCAGGTGTAATTGCTGGTGAGCGTAGCATTGGTGGTTTGGTTTCAAAAGTAACTGACTCTACAATTTCTAATAGTAGTTTTACAGGTAGAATAACAAATACTTATAATACAAATGCTACTTATCAAATAGGTGGTTTAGTTGGCAAACTTTCAGGTGTTGGTGCTTTAATAGAAAACTCAATTTCATCTATCGATATGGCGACAAACGCTAATCAAGGGGACCAAACAGTTGGTGGTATAGCTGGGGTTGTTGATAGAAGTGCTAGAATTAGTAATAGTTACGTTGAAGGAAATCTTAACAATGTGAAGCCTTTTGGTAAAGTAGGAGGAGTTGTAGGTAATCTTTGGGATAATTCAGGTGAAGTTGAAAATTCAGGTCGACTATCTGATGTATTAAGCGATGTCAATGTTACTAACGGTAATGCTATTGCTGGTTATGATTTTAATGGTATAAAAGCAACTAACACTTATAGTAATAAAAATAATAAGGTGGTAAAAGTAGTTCAAGTAGATGACGAAGTACTTAGTAAAGATTCTGAAGAGCAAAGAGGAACTGTGCTAGAAGCGGATGAGATTAATGTGAAAAAAGCTCAACTTGTTCCTAAAAATAATATTAAAACTGAGGACTTTAATTTCTCTTCTAAATATGGAACGGATTATAGTAAATTAAAAGATGTTGATGTTTCTAGGTTAAGGGTATATAAAAATATAGAAAAATTACTGCCATTTTATAACCGAGAGACTATTGTTAAGTATGGTAATTTAGTGGATACTAATAATGCTTTATATACTAAGGATCTTGTGTCTGTAGTTTCAATGCATGACAAAGAAGTAATTTCTGATATTAATAAACATAAAGCTAGTATTAATAAGTTGTTACTACATTATTCAGATAATACTTCTCAAACATTAGATATAAAATATCTACAAGATTTCTCTAAAGTAGCAGAATACGAAATAACTAATACAAAATTAATATACACACCTAATACGTTATTACATAATTACAATAATATTGTAAAATCTGTTTTAAATGATCTGAAATCTGTTCAATATAATTCAGCTGATGTTAGAAAAGTATTAGATATTTCTAATGATATAAAATTAACAGAATTATATCTAGATGAACAGTTCGATAAAACAAAAGCAAATATTGAAGATACTTTATCAAAACTTCTTTCTGCAGATGCGGCAATAGCTGTAAATAATAATTCGATAATAGATAATTATGTAGTAGAAAAAATTAAGAATAATAAAGAGGCGTTGCTTTTAGGTTTAACATATCTTGAACGTTGGTATAATTTTAAATATGATAATGCAAGTGCAAAAGATTTAGTATTATATCATTTAGATTTCTTTGGTAAATCTAATAGTTCTGCATTAGATAATGTTATTGAGCTAGGTAAATCAGGATTTAACAATTTATTAGCTAAAAATAATGTAATTACTTATAATGTATTATTATCAAAAAATTATGGAACTAAGAGTTTATTTGAGGCATTGGAAAAATATAGAAAAGTTTTAGTGCCGAATAAAACAAATAACGAATGGTTTAAAGAACAATCTAAAGCTTATATAGTAGAAGAAAAATCTACAATTCCTGAAGTAAGCGAAAAACAATCTAAGGAAGGGACGAAGTATTCTATTGGAGTATATGATAGATTAACTAGCCCTTCTTGGAAATATCAAAGTATGGTGTTACCGTTATTAACACTACCTGAAAAATCAGTGTTTATGATAGCGAATATTTCAACTATAGGATTTGGAGCCTATGACAGATATAGAAGTTCAGAATATCCTAAGGGAGAAAAATTAAATAAATTTGTAGAAGATAATGCAAAAGAAGCGGCTAAACGCTTTAGAGATCATTATGATTATTGGTACAAAATACTAGATACGAAAAATAAAGACAAATTGTTTAGAAGTATTTTGGTATATGATTCTTTCAGATTTGGTAATGATAAAGATAAAAATACTAGTCAAGCAGATTTTGAAACTGATCATCCAGCAATAAAACATTTCTTCGGTCCTGCGGGGAATAATGTTGTTCATAATGGACACGGAGCATATGCTACGGGAGATGCGTTCTACTATATGGCTTATCGTATGCTTGATAAGGCTGGCGCAGTAACATATACTCATGAAATGACACATAACTCAGATAGAGAAATTTATCTTGGAGGATATGGAAGAAGAAATGGGCTTGGACCAGAGTTTTATGCAAAAGGATTATTACAAGCTCCCGATCATCCAGATGATGCAACAATCACGATAAACTCTGTATTGAAATATGATGAAGCGGAAAATGCTAATAGACTACAAGTGAAAAATCCAACTCAACGATTTAATAATGCAGAAGACTTGCGTAAATATATGCATAACTTATTCGATTTAGTTTATACACTTGAAAAATTAGAAGGAGAAGCAGTAGTTAACTTAGGTGCCAATGAGAAAGGTGAGCTATTAAGGAAAATAGAGAATGAGTATAAACCTGATCCTGATGGAAATGATGTTTATGCAACGAATGTAGTCCGTAGATTAAAACCTGATGAGCTTAATAAGTTAACCTCTTTCAATAGTTTAATAGAAAACGATATAATCACAAGAAGAGGGTATATTGATGAAGGTGAGTATAAACGAAATGGATACTACACAATCAATCTTTTCTCGCCAATATATTCTGCCTTAAGTAGTGATAAAGGGACTCCGGGTGATTTAATGGCTCGTCGTATGGCATTTGAACTATTAGCTGCAAAAGGATATAAAGAAGGTATGGTACCATATATTTCTAACCAATATGAAAATGAAGTGAAAGCTAATGGAAGTAAAATTAATTCATACGGTAAAGAAGTAGGATTGGTAACTGATAAATTAGTGCTTAATAAGATATTTAATAACCAGTATTCATCTTGGGCTGATTTTAAAAAAGCTATGTATAAAGAACGAGAAAATAAATTTAATAACTTAACAAATATTAGCTTTATAAATCCTAATAATTGGGGACGTCAAGAGACGATAACTATTGATAGTATTGCTAAGTTAAGAAATATAATTAAAGAAGCGGTTCAGGCGGATGCTACTAATTATGCTTCAATATTATATCCAAAAGAAAGTAGTAAAGTTTACAAACTTAAAAAAGCTATTTTCAAAGCTTATCTAGATAAAACTGATGATTTTAGAAGTTCAATTTTTGATGAGGAAAATAAATTTACTAATTAGGGTAGCACATGAAGATAGGTTTCGTTTCTTCATGTGTGAAACTCTTTCCTTTTTGGTTTTGACTAGCTTTTTTGTGAAAAATTGTGTAAAATAGAATAGATAAACGAGGGGAAACCTCGGAAAATTTAAAGGAGAATCCATCTAATGGTAAAATTGGTTTTTGCTCGCCACGGTGAGTCTGAATGGAACAAAGCTAACCTTTTCACTGGTTGGGCTGATGTTGATTTGTCTGAAAAAGGTACACAACAAGCGATTGACGCTGGTAAATTGATCAAAGAAGCTGGTATCGAATTTGACCAAGCTTACACTTCAGTATTGAAACGTGCTATCAAAACAACGAACTTGGCTCTTGAAGCTTCTGACCAATTGTGGGTTCCAGTTGAAAAATCATGGCGCTTGAACGAACGTCACTACGGTGGTTTGACTGGTAAAAACAAAGCTGAAGCTGCTGAACAATTTGGTGATGAGCAAGTTCACATCTGGCGTCGTTCATACGATGTATTGCCTCCAAACATGGACCGTGATGATGAGCACTCAGCTCACACAGACCGTCGTTACGCTTCACTTGACGACTCAGTTATCCCAGATGCTGAAAACTTGAAAGTGACTTTGGAACGCGCCCTTCCATTCTGGGAAGATAAAATCGCTCCAGCTCTTAAAGATGGTAAAAACGTATTCGTAGGAGCTCACGGTAACTCAATCCGTGCCCTTGTAAAACACATCAAAGGTTTGTCAGATGACGAAATCATGGACGTGGAAATTCCTAACTTCCCACCATTGGTATTCGAATTTGACGAAAAATTGAACGTCGTTTCTGAATACTACCTTGGAAAATAAAAAATTGTAAGCCTAGGATTGATTTCTAGGCTTTTTATGTTAGTATGGTAGTATGATAAGGAATAAAAAACAAGATTATGTATTGGCCTACAAGCAACCAGCGTCAACAACATATAAGGGTTGGGAAGAAGAGGCCTTACCGATAGGTAATGGTTCTCTAGGGGCTAAAGTCTTTGGGCTTGTAGGGGCTGAACGGATTCAATTCAATGAAAAAAGTCTCTGGTCTGGAGGTCCACTTCCTGATAGTTCAGATTATCAAGGTGGAAATCTTCAGGACCAGTATGGTTTTTTAGCTGAGATTCGGCAGGCTTTGGAGAAGAGAGACTGCAATACTGCTAAGGAACTGGCTGAACATCATCTGGTCGGGCCAAAAACGAGTCAATATGGGACCTATCTGTCCTTTGGGGATATTCACATTGAGTTTAGTAATCAAGGCAAGACTTTGTCTCAGGTGACGGATTACCAGAGACAGCTGAATATCAGTAAGGCACTTGCGACGACTTCTTATGCCTATAAGGGAACGCGATTTGAACGTGAAGCTTTTGTGAGTTTTCCAGATAATCTCTTGGTTCAGCGTTTTATTAAGGAAGGGGCGGAAACTCTAGATTTTACTATAGAACTATCCTTGACCTGTGATTTGGCTTCTGATGGAAAGTATGAGCAGGAAAAATCTGATTACAAGGAGTGCCAGCTGGATATTACTGATTCTCATATCTTGATGAAGGGAAGAGTTAAGGATAATGATCAGCGGTTTGCTAGCTGTTTAGCTTGGGAAACGGATGGAGACATTAGAGTTTGGTCAGATAAGGTTCAGATATCAGGAGCCAGTTATGCCAATCTTTTCTTGGCAGCTAAGACGGATTTTGCCCAAAATCCTGCTAGCAATTATCGCAAGAAACTAGATTTAGAGCAACAGGTGATAGACTTGGTGGACACAGCTAAAGAAAAGGGCTATGCCCAATTGAAATCAAGGCATATTGAGGACTACCAAGCCTTATTCCAACGTGTTCAATTGGATTTGGGGTCTGATGTTGACGCATCCACTACAGATGAGTTGTTAAAAAATTATAAGCCACAAGAGGGGCAGGCTTTGGAGGAGCTGTTCTTCCAGTATGGACGGTATTTATTGATTAGTTCTTCCAGAGATTGTCCAGATGCTCTACCAGCTAACCTACAAGGGGTCTGGAATGCGGTCGATAATCCTCCTTGGAATTCGGACTATCACTTAAATGTCAATCTGCAGATGAATTATTGGCCAGCCTATGTTACCAATCTCCTAGAGACGGCCTTTCCGGTCATCAACTATGTAGATGATTTGCGTGTCTATGGTCGCATAGCGGCTGCAAGGTATGCAGGAATCGTCTCTCAGGAAGGGGAGGAAAATGGTTGGTTGGTTCATACTCAAGCGACTCCCTTTGGTTGGACAGCACCTGGTTGGGATTACTATTGGGGTTGGTCACCAGCTGCCAATGCGTGGATGATGCAAACCGTTTATGAAGCCTATTCATTTTACAGGGACCAAGACTATCTCAGGGAGAAAATTTATCCCATGTTGAGGGAAACGGTTCGTTTTTGGAATGCCTTTTTACATAAGGATCAGCAGGCGCAGCGTTGGGTCTCTTCTCCATCTTATTCGCCAGAACATGGGCCGATTTCGATTGGCAATACCTATGACCAATCTCTGATTTGGCAGTTATTTCATGATTTTATTCAGGCTGCTCAGGAATTGGGACTGGATGAGACTTTGTTGACTGAGGTCAAGGAGAAGTTTGACTTGCTTAATCCTCTTCAAATCACTCAATCTGGTCGAATCAGGGAGTGGTATGAGGAGGAAGAGCAGCATTTTCAAAATGAGAAAGTGGAGGCCCAGCATCGGCACGCTTCCCATCTAGTGGGACTTTATCCTGGAAATCTCTTTAGTCATAAGGGACAAGACTATCTTGAAGCGGCGCGTGCTAGCCTCAATGATCGTGGAGATGGGGGCACAGGCTGGTCCAAGGCTAATAAGATCAATCTTTGGGCGCGTCTAGGAGATGGCAATCGAGCCCATAAATTATTAGCAGAGCAGTTAAAGACATCCACCTTGCCCAATCTTTGGTGCACCCATCCTCCTTTTCAGATAGATGGTAATTTTGGTGCTACTAGTGGCATGGCGGAAATGTTGCTCCAGTCTCATACAGCTTATCTGGTACCTCTAGCCGCTCTACCTGATGCTTGGTCAACAGGTTCCGTTTCAGGCTTAATGGCACGTGGACATTTTGAAGTGAGCATGAGGTGGGCGGATAAAAAACTCTTACAGTTGACCATTTTATCAAGGAGTGGGGGAGATTTGCGAGTTTCTTATTCAGATATTGAGAAGAGTGTGATTAAAATGAATCAAGAAAAAGCAGAAGTGAAATGCATGGGGAAAGATTGTATTTCGGTGGCAACAGCAGAAGGTGATCTGGTTCAATTTTATTTTTAAGAAGATGTTAGAAGGCAGTAATTTGAAACTGCCTTTTAATAAGGATTTGAGAATGTAAGCAGTTTCCAACTAGTTGAAAAAGCGTTATAATGGTAGTAGGAAGTAATTTGTTTGAGAGAGGGTGGCACTGATGGCTTATATTGAGATGAAACACTGTTACAAGCGTTATCAGGTTGGGGACACGGAGATTGTGGCCAATCGTGATGTGAATTTTGAGATTGAAAAGGGGGAGTTGGTTATTATCCTTGGTGCTTCAGGTGCAGGCAAGTCAACGATTCTTAATCTTCTTGGGGGCATGGATACCAATGATGAAGGGGAGATTTGGATTGATGGTGCCAATATTGCAGACTATAGTTCCTACCAGCGAACCAATTACCGCCGCAATGATGTCGGTTTTGTTTTTCAGTTCTACAATCTAGTGTCCAATCTGACAGCCAAGGAAAATGTGGAGCTGGCTTCTGAAATCGTGACAGCAGCCTTGGATCCTGAGCAGGTGCTGACAGATGTAGGTCTGGCTCATCGACTCAATAACTTTCCAGCCCAGCTTTCTGGAGGGGAGCAACAGCGAGTCTCCATTGCACGCGCGGTAGCCAAAAATCCTAAAATTCTTCTTTGTGACGAACCAACAGGCGCCTTGGATTATCAGACAGGCAAGCAAGTCTTGAAGATTCTTCAAGATATGTCTCGTCAAAAGGGAGCGACGGTGATTATCGTGACTCATAATGGAGCTTTGGCGCCCATTGCTGATCGCGTGATTCATATGCACGATGCCAGTGTTAAGGATGTGGTGCTCAACCAGCATCCTCAGGATATTGACAGTTTGGAGTACTAGCATGATCAAGCGAAAAACCTATTGGAAGGACTTAATTCAGTCCTTCACAGGCTCCAAGGGGCGTTTTTTATCCATCTTGATCCTGATGATGTTGGGATCTCTAGCCTTAGTAGGCCTCAAAGTAACCAGTCCCAACATGGAGGCGACAGCTAATGCTTATTTAACAACTGCTAAAACCTTGGATTTGGCAGTTATGTCTAATTATGGTTTGGATCAAGCAGATCAAGAAGAACTAGAACAGATAGAGGGCGCAGAGGTTGAGTTTGGCTATTTGACAGATGTGACTATGGAGAATGGGCAGGATGCCATTCGGCTGTACTCCAAATCAGAGCGAATTTCAACCTTTCAGCTAAGAGAGGGACGACTTCCTCAGTCAGATAAGGAAATCGCCTTGGCAAGTCATTTGCAAGGCCAATATCGTGTGGGACAGGAGATTAGTTTTAAAGAAAAAGAAGAGGGTCATTCCTCTTTAAAAGACCATACTTATACCATTACTGGTTTTGTGGATTCAGCTGAAATCCTCTCCCAGCGAGATATGGGCTACGCAGCAAGTGGAAGTGGGACTCTGACAGCCTATGGGGTGATTTTACCTAGTCAGTTTGATCAGAAAGTCTATAATATAGCTCGTTTGAAATATCAAGATTTAGCAGGCTTAAATGCTTTTTCATCAGCTTATGAAGAAAAATCCAAGCAACATCAGGAAGAACTTGAACAAGTTCTATCAGATAATGGCAAGGCACGTCTGCAACTCTTGAAAAAAGAAGGGCAAGAGTCTCTCGACAAGGGCCAAGAGGCCCTTGACAAGGCTGAGACTAATTTGCAGGAAGGCAAGCGTCGTTTAGCAGCTGCTCAAGCTCGTATACTGGCTCAAGAAAGTCAACTAGCCTTGCTTCCTCAAGCCCAGAGAGAGCAGGCTAGTGCCCAACTTACTCAAGCCAAGCAGGAATTGAGCAAGGAAGAAGACAAACTAAAGCAGGCTGAACAAAATTTAGCCCAAGAAAAGGAAAAATTAGAAAAACATCAGCAAGTCTTAGATGATTTGGCGGAGCCAAGGTATCAGGTATATAATCGTCAGACCATGCCAGGTGGTCAGGGCTATCTCATGTACAGTAATGCTTCAGCCAGTATTCGGGCAGTGGGCAATATCTTTCCTGTAGTGCTTTATGCCGTAGCAGCTATGGTGACCTTTACAACTATGACTCGTTTTGTGGATGAAGAGCGAACTCATGCAGGGATTTTTAAGGCCTTGGGCTATCGCAGTAAGGATATTATCGTTAAATTTCTCCTCTACGGTCTAGTAGCTGGGACTGTCGGAACAGCTCTAGGTAGCATACTTGGCCATTATTTACTAGCCGGTGTGATTTCAAGTGTCATTACGAAAGGCATGGTGGTGGGAGAAACCCAGATTCAGTTCTATTGGACCTATAGCTTACTGGCTCTTGTCTTGAGTTGGTTGGCGAGTGTGCTACCAGCCTACTTGGTAGCTCGGAGGGAACTTCATGATGAAGCAGCCCAGCTTTTACTGCCTAAACCTCCTGTTAAAGGAGCTAAAATCTTACTGGAGCGCATCGGTTTTATCTGGCGCCGTCTCAGTTTTACTCATAAGGTAACTGCTCGCAATATCTTCCGTTATAAGCAGCGGATGTTGATGACGATCTTTGGTGTGGCAGGTTCTGTAGCCCTGCTCTTTGCAGGCTTGGGAATCCAATCCTCTGTGGCAGGAGTTCCGTCCAGACAGTTTCAACAAATCCAACAGTATCAGATGATTGTTTCTGAAAATCCTAGTGCGACCAATCAGGACAAGGTAAATCTAGAAGAAGTGTTGAAAGGGCAGGACATCAAAGCCTATCAGAAAATTTATTCTAAGACGCTAGACAAGGATTTCAAAGGTAAGGCTGGTCTTCAAACCATTACTCTTATGATGACAGATAAGGAGGATTTGACTCCCTTTATCCATCTGCAAGACCATCAGCAAGAGTTGACATTAAAAGATGGAGTTGTTATTACAGCTAAACTCGCCCAGTTGGCAGGTGTCAAGGTTGGACAGACTCTAGAAATTGAAGGTAAGAAGCTAAAGGTCGCTGCTATTGCTGAGAACTATGTTGGTCATTTTATTTATATGAGTCATACTGACTATGAGCAACTTTACGGACAGCTACCCCAAGCCAACACTTATCTGGTTTCGCTAAAGGATTCTAGTGCGCCTAGTATTGAAAGGCAGGCAGGCTTGCTTATGAATCAAGCTGCGGTGTCCAGCGTTGTCCAAAATGCTTCAGCCATTCGACTCTTTGACTCGGTCGCTAGCTCACTCAATCAGACTATGACTATCTTAGTTATCGTGTCGGTTCTGTTGGCTATTGTTATCCTCTACAATCTGACCAATATCAACGTGGCTGAGAGAATCCGTGAACTCTCCACTATCAAGGTGCTCGGTTTTCATAATAATGAAGTCACCCTCTACATTTATCGTGAGACGATTGTGCTGTCCCTTGTGGGAATCGTACTTGGTTTGGTATCTGGTTTCTATTTACATCAATTTTTGATTCAAATGATTTCGCCTGCGACTATTCTCTTTTATCCGCAGGTAGGCTGGGAAGTCTACGTAATCCCAGTGGCAGCAGTAAGCATCATTTTGACCTTGCTTGGTTTCTTTGTCAATTATCATCTGAGAAAGGTTGATATGCTTGAAGCCTTGAAATCTGTAGAGTAATACTCAATGAAAATCAAAGAGCAAACTAGGAAGCTAGCCGTAGGTTGCTCAAAGCACCGCTTTGAGGTTGCAGATAAAGCTGACATGATTTGAAGCGATTTTCGAAGAGTATAAGGTAGTTGTTTTTATCTGATTTAATTTATATTTACTCGTAAACAAAAATCCTCCGTTTCAAAGAGTAGAGAACTCTTTGTGACAGAGGATTTTTTCTATAGGGCTTTAGCAGCTGCAATTGCGGCTTCGAAGTTTGGCTCAGAGTTGATATTGTCTACGTATTCAACGTAGCGAATCGTATTGTCAGTATCGAGGACAAAGACTGCGCGTGCCAATAGGTGCCACTCATTGATTAAGAGGGCATAGTCACGTCCAAAGGAATGGTCGAAATAGTCTGAGAGCATGATGGCATTTTCAATACCTTCAGCACCGCACCAACGTTTCTGAGCAAAAGGCAGGTCCATGGAAACAGTCAAGACAACCGTATTGTCCAGTCCAGCCAGTTCTTCATTAAAGCGACGCGTTTGAGTTGAGCAGATGCCTGTATCGATAGAAGGCACGACACTCAAGACTTTTTTCTTGCCATCAAAATCAGCCAGAGATTTTTTAGAAAGGTCTGTTGTAGTGAGAGAAAAATCAAGCGCCTTGTCGCCGACTTGTAGTTGTTTACCTGTAAAGCTCACAGGATTTCCGAGAAAAGTTACCATAAGATACTCCAATCTTTTTTCTTCCATTTTAGCTGAAACGGTCGAAATTTTCCAATGATTTGACCGGAAATGTGGGCATAGAAAAAACGCCAGCTCATGTGAGAATGACGTTTTTCAGAGGTTTATTTTGCCAATCCTTCAGCAATCTTATCAAGGTTGTATTTCATCATGCTGTAGTAGCTGTCGCCTTCTTTACCTTCTTCTGCGATAGAGTCAGTAAAGATTTGTGCGTAGATTGGGATGTTTGTGTCTTGAGAAACAGTTTTCATTGGACGGTCATCCACACTTGATTCTACAAAGAGTGATGGAACTTTTGTTTGGCGAAGTTTTTCAACCAAGGTTTTGATTTGTTCAGGTGTTCCTTCTTCTTCAGTATTGATTTCCCAGATGTAGGCACTTGGGACACCATAGGCTTTAGAGAAGTATTTGAATGCTCCTTCGCTGGTTACAATGAGTTTCTTTTCAGCAGGGATGTTATTAAATTTATCCTTACTTTCTTTATCAAGTTTGTCTAACTTATCAGTATATTCTTTGAGATTTTTTTCATAGAATTCCTTGTTGTTAGGATCTTTAGCGCTCAATTGTTTGGCGATATTTTTAGCAAAGATAATTCCATTTTCAAGGTTAAGCCAAGCGTGTGGGTCTTCTTTACCTTTTTCATTTTTTCCTTCAAGGTAGATAACTTCAACACCTTCACTGACTGCAAAGTAGTCTTTGTTTTCAGTTTTCTTAGCATTTTCTACCAATTTGGTGAACCAAGCATTACCACCTGTTTCAAGGTTGATACCGTTATAGAAAATGAGGTCTGCCTCAGAAGTTTTCTTAACATCTTCAGGAAGTGGTTCGTATTCGTGTGGGTCTTGTCCAATCGGAACGATACTGTGAAGATCAATCTTGTCACCAGCAATATTTTTAGTAATATCAGCGATGATTGAGTTTGTAGCAACAACTTTTAGTTTTTGACCAGAAGCTGTATCTTTTTTTCCGCTAGCACATGCTACAAGAGCAATGACGGAAAGAAAGAGAACGAGTAATGTACCTAATTTTTTCATTAGATCCTCCAATTTATTGGGGCTTTGCCCCTTATTTTAACAAATGTTTATTTTTTAGTTTCAAATATCGTTGTTTTGGAGCGATAAAGAAGCTAATGAGAAAGAAACTAGCGGCTGTAAGCACGATACTAGAACCTGCCGCAACGTTAAAGCTATAGCCGATAAAGAGTCCCAAAACTGAAGCAGTCGCTCCAAAGGTTGAGGAAAGGAAAATCATACTTTTCAGGCTATTAGCATACAGATAAGCAGTTGCAGCTGGGGTAATCAGCATGGCTACAATCAGGATAGTTCCGACACTTTGCATGGCTGTCACAGACACGAGAGTCAAGAGTACCATGAGAAGGTAGTGATAGAAATTGACAGGCATTCCCATGGCTTTGGCCAAGAGTTCATCAAAGGAAGTTATCAAGAGTTGCTTGAAGAAAATCCAGATTAACAAGAGAATGGCTGCTCCCACACCCATAGTAATAAACATATCCGTATCTTGGACGGCCAGGATATTACCAAAAAGGATATGGAACAGGTCAGTTGAACTTTTAGCGACACTAATCAAGATGATACCGAGGGCTAAGAAAGAAGAAAAGGTAATGCCGATGGCGGTATCGCTTTTGATAATCGAGTTCCCCTTGATGTAGGTAATGATGATGGCAGCTAGCAATCCAAAGACAATGGCTCCGATAAAGAAGTCAAGGCCCAAGATAAAGGAGAGGGCTACACCTGGCAAGACAGCATGTGAAATAGCATCTCCCATGAGTGACATCCCGCGTAGAATGATGAAACATCCCACAGCTCCAGCTACGACCCCGACGACAATAGCTGTTATCAAGGCATTTTGTAAGAAATGGAATTTTTGCAATCCATCGATAAATTCTGCAATCATAGGTCACCTCCATTGAAAAATAGTCGATTACCGTAAGCTTCTTTGAGATTGGCTTCGGTAAAGGTTTCTTTGGTTGGACCAAAGGCAATCACTTCTCGATTGACAAGCAAGACTTGATCGAAGTAGTGGGCAACCTTGCTGAGGTCGTGGTGGACGATGAGAACCGTCTTCCCAGCTCTTTTCAGATCTCTCAGCGTATTCATGATGATTTCCTCACTGACAGAGTCAATCCCAACAAAGGGTTCATCCAAGAGGATATAGTCGGCTTCCTGTACCAAACATCTGGCAATCAAGACCCGCTGGAATTGACCTCCAGACAGTTGACTGATTTGACGTTCAGCGTAGTCAGCTAGACCGACAATTTCAAGGGCCTCTTGCACTTTCTTCCAATGTTTAGCCTTTAAACTTCGAAAGAGAGGGATAGAGGGAAAGAGTCCTAGCGAGACACATTCCTTGACCTTGATGGGAAAGTTGTAGTCGATATTGATTTTTTGTTCGACATAGGCGATTCGATGTAAGGATTTTTTAACTTCCTTGTCATCGAGAAATGCCTGACCTTGATGTGGGATAATTCCCAGCATCCCTTTTAATAATGTTGATTTTCCAGCACCGTTTGGACCAATAATACCGGTAATTGTTGGTCCTTGGAGCACTAGTGAAATATCCTTAAGTGCCAACGTTTCTTTGTAGGAGACACTGAGGTTTTCGATACGTATCATAAACTTGTATTCCTCCTAACTCTTAATATACCTTTAAAAAAAAATTAAGTCAAGTTAATTTTTGAAAAAATTAAAATAATAACTGAAAAACAATAGGAAACATCCGTTTATTTTTAATTGCATTCCCAAGCAATTTTTGTTAAGCTAAAAACAAGTACAAATGAAAGCGAGAACAAGATGACACGTTATCAAGATGATTTTTATGATGCAATCAATGGAGAATGGCAACAGACAGCTGAAATCCCAGCAGATAAGTCTCAAACGGGAGGTTTTGTTGATTTAGACCAGGAAATTGAAGACTTGATGTTGGCGACAACAGACAAGTGGTTGGCAGATGAAGAGGTGCCTGAGGATGCTATCTTGGCGAACTTTGTTAAATACCACCGCCTAGTTCGTGATTTTGACAAGAGAGAAGCCGACGGTATCAAACCTGTCTTACCACTTCTTAAAGAATTCCAAGAATTGGAGACTTTTGCAGATTTCACTGCCAAACTAGCAGAGTTTGAACTTGCAGGAAAACCAAACTTCCTTCCTTTTGGTGTATCGCCAGACTTTATGGATGCTAGAATCAACGTTTTATGGGCCAGTGCTCCAAGCACAATCCTGCCAGATACGACCTACTATGCAGAAGACCATCCTCAGCGCGAAGAGCTCTTGACTCTTTGGAAAGAAAGCAGCGCAAATCTTCTCAAGGCTTATGATTTCTCTGATGAAGAAATTGAAGACTTGCTAGAGAAAAGACTTGAATTGGACCGTCGAGTTGCGGCAGTAGTGCTTTCTAATGAAGAAAGTTCAGAGTATGCTAAACTTTACCATCCATATGATTACGAAGATTTCAAGAAATTTGCGCCTGCCCTACCTTTGGATGACTTCTTCCAAGCCGTTCTTGGACAAGTGCCAGACAAGGTTATTGTAGATGAGGAACGTTTCTGGCAAGCAGCAGATCAATTCTATAGTGAAGAGGCATGGCCTCTCCTCAAGGCAACCTTAATTTTAAGTGTTGTGAATCTCTCAACCAGCTATTTAACAGAAGAAATCCGTGTCTTGTCAGGTGCTTACAGCCGTGCGCTTTCAGGAGTTCCAGAAGCCAAAGACAAGGTCAAGGCAGCCTACCAGCTAGCACAAGGTCCATTCAAACAAGCCTTGGGGCTCTGGTATGCTCATGAAAAATTCTCTCCAGAAGCCAAGGCAGACGTAGAGAAAAAAGTGGCAACCATGATTGATGTCTATAAGGAACGCTTGGCTAAAAATGACTGGTTGACTCCTGAAACTCGTGACAAGGCCATCGTCAAACTCAATGTCATCAAGCCTTATATTGGTTATCCAGAAGAATTGCCAGCACGCTATAAGGACAAGGTAGTGGATGAAACGGCTAGCCTTTTTGACAATGCTCTAGCCTTTGCGCGTGTGGAAATCAAGCACAGTTGGAGCAAGTGGAATCAGCCTGTAGACTACAAGGAATGGGGCATGCCTGCTCATATGGTCAATGCCTACTACAATCCACAGAAGAACCTGATTGTCTTCCCAGCAGCTATTTTACAAGCACCTTTCTATGACTTGCATCAGTCATCTTCTGCTAACTATGGTGGTATTGGGGCGGTTATTGCCCATGAAATTTCCCACGCCTTTGATACCAATGGAGCTTCCTTTGATGAAAATGGTAGCCTCAAGGATTGGTGGACAGAGAGCGACTATGCTGCCTTTAAGGAGAAAACACAAAAAGTCATTGACCAGTTTGATGGACAGGATTCTTATGGAGCAACCATTAACGGTAAATTGACTGTATCAGAAAACGTGGCTGACTTGGGAGGAATCGCTGCAGCGCTTGAAGCAGCTAAGAGAGAACCAGACTTCTCAGCAGAAGAATTTTTCTACAATTTCGGTCGCATCTGGCGCATGAAAGGTCGTCCAGAATTTATGAAACTTTTGGCCAGCGTCGATGTGCACGCGCCAGCCAAACTCCGTGTCAATGTACAAGTACCAAACTTCGATGATTTCTTTACAACCTATGATGTCAAAGAAGGAGACGGTATGTGGCGTTCACCAGAAGAGCGCGTGATTATTTGGTAAGGCAAAAAATTTAGTCATCAGAAAAAAGGCATCCAATCAGGTGTGAAAACCTTGATAGGATGCCTTTTATAGTGGAAAGACTGCTGGATAATGTACTTAAAATGCGATAGTCATTGTCACCATCTTACTAGAAAAAGGGATTGAAGGTCTTTTCATGGGCGATGGTCGTAGCTGGACCATGTCCTGGATAGACATCGTAGTTTGGTAGGGTGAAGAGTTGAGTCTGGATACTATGGAGGAGTTGTTCCATGCTACCAGTTGGAAGGTCGGTCCGTCCGATTGTTTCACGGAAAAGAGCATCACCTGTCAAGACTAGGTGAGCATTAGGAAAGACGATAGAAACACCGCCGATGGAGTGACCTGGTGTTGGCAAGACAGTGAAACGAAATTCCTCCAGTTGGTATTCTTCGTGAAAGACAAAGGTGCGTTCAGCCGGTTTTGCGACCACATCTGCCATATCATCGTGGCGGGGAAGTCCAGAGAGATTGTCGACAGGAGTATAGAGCCAGCTGGCTTCGCTCTCTGCGATATAGACAGGAGGATTGCCAAAAGTCTCGCGAACCAAGTCCAGACTCATGATATGGTCATAATGGGCGTGGGTCAGGAGAATAGCGCAGATCGGTTTGTTGAGGTTCTCGATTGTCTGACGAATGGCTTCCCAATGACTACCAGGATCTACTACGATAAGGTGATTTTCGCCTTCCAGGTAATAGGTGTTTTCATAGGCAACAGGATTGACGGTTTTATGGATTTTCATATTAGCTCCAATCTCAAAGAATGTACTAAATAAGTATAGCACAGTTAGGGAGAATAGGTAAGGATTTAGGATGAACTTAAAAACCAGCATGACTAGATGAAGACAGGCTGGTTATCAATTTATCAATATTGGAGAGGTGTCAATTGCCCTTCATAGGTTGCATAAACTCCGTCATTAGCTTGTTTGATAGATGTGATGTTTAGAGTGCCACCGTAGTTGGCTTCTCGTTTGTCACTATATTCACTATAAGTTATTCTATTGGGCAGGTTCTGGTCGTTAGCATAGTATTGAACGACTGTTTTTTTATAGCCTTGCTGGCTGAATAGGAACAGGCAGCAAACTCCTAACACTAGGAGAGAAAAGATAGAAATAGCAGTTTTTTTCATAGGCGTTCTCCTTATAAACTAAAGGATAAAAGAAAGCATCTTGAGGATTTTAATTCCAAAATCCAGTCAAGGTACCAGTGTATGTGACACGAGTCCCACCGTTTGATCTTCGTACACTGTCTATTTCAAGTGTTCCTTTGAAGGTTGAATGGAAACTATCATTATATTCTGAATAGTAGATAGTTGGTGGGATGTAACCATCATCGTTATAGTATTTTGTTACTGTTTTACTATAACGATGAGAATATATACGCTCATAACGAGGACCTTCAAAGTTATTTGTTGTACTAGTTTCAGCAGCAGTGATTGGAACGGTAATAGATAGAGCAGTAGCTCCTAATAGTGTTAGTACAGTTTTTTTCATAGAATACTCCTTTGTAAAACGACGTCATTCAACTATATTGACTTGAATGAAAAGGTGATAAGGATAGGGAGTTAAATTATATTTAGGTTACAATATGGTTTCCGTTCTTCTATCTCTCCTTCTATCACCTAAATAGAAAATCTAACTGTACAATGTATTATAAAAAAATATTTCAGAATTGTCAAGCAATTCTGAAATATTTTTTTCCTATTCTGTTCCAATCTAGTTTTCATATTCTTAAAAAAGTGATAAAATGGTAGGAAGAATTGGAGAGTAGAGATGCCAAAAGAAGTGAATTTAACAGGCGAAGAAGTTGTCGCTTTAACCAAAGAATATTTAACAGAAGAGGATGTCCATTTTGTCCATAAGGCCTTGGTCTATGCGGTGGATTGCCACAGTGGTCAGTATCGCAAATCAGGCGAGCCTTATATCATTCACCCTATCCAAGTGGCAGGTATTTTAGCCAAACTCAAGCTAGATGCTGTAACGGTAGCTTGTGGTTTCTTGCACGATGTGGTGGAGGATACAGATGCGACCTTGGACGATTTGGAAAGAGAGTTTGGTCCTGATGTGCGGGTAATCGTAGATGGGGTTACCAAGCTTGGTAAGGTCGAGTACAAATCAATCGAGGAGCAATTAGCGGAAAATCATCGTAAGATGCTCATGGCCATGTCTGAGGACATCCGTGTTATCTTGGTTAAACTGTCTGACCGTTTGCACAATATGCGGACCCTAAAGCACCTTCGAAAAGACAAGCAGGAGCGCATTTCCAAAGAAACCATGGAAATCTATGCCCCACTTGCCCACCGTCTGGGGATTTCCAGTGTCAAATGGGAATTGGAAGACCTGTCTTTCCGTTATCTCAATCCAACGGAGTTTTACAAGATTACCCATATGATGAAGGAAAAGCGCAGGGAGCGTGAAGCCTTGGTGGATGAGGTGGTCACAAAATTAGAGGAATATACGACAGATCGTCACCTAAAAGGGAAGATTTACGGTCGTCCCAAGCATATTTACTCGATTTTCCGCAAAATGCAGGACAAGAGAAAACGGTTTGAGGAAATCTATGACCTGATTGCCATTCGTTGTATTTTAGACACCCAAAGTGATGTTTACGCCATGTTGGGTTATGTGCATGAACTTTGGAAACCGATGCCTGGTCGTTTCAAAGACTATATCGCTAACCGCAAGGCCAATGGTTACCAGTCTATCCATACGACAGTTTATGGGCCAAAAGGACCGATTGAGTTCCAAATTCGGACCAAGGCCATGCACGAGGTGGCTGAGTACGGGGTTGCGGCTCACTGGGCTTATAAGAAAGGCGTTAAGGGGCAGGTTAACAGCAAGGAATCTGCTATTGGGATGAACTGGATCAAGGAGATGATGGAGCTCCAAGACCAGGCTGATGATGCCAAGGAATTTGTGGACTCTGTCAAGGAAAACTATCTGGCTGAGGAGATTTATGTCTTTACCCCAGATGGAGCTGTCCGTTCTCTTCCCAAAGATTCAGGACCGATTGACTTTGCCTATGAAATCCATACCAAGGTTGGTGAAAAAGCGACTGGTGCCAAGGTCAATGGTCGTATGGTTCCTCTGACAACCAAGTTAAAAACTGGGGATCAGGTTGAAATTGTCACCAACCCGAATTCATTTGGTCCTAGCCGTGACTGGCTCAATATGGTCAAGACCAGCAAGGCGCGTAACAAGATTCGTCAGTTCTTTAAAAACCAAGATAAGGAACTGTCAGTCAACAAGGGTCGTGAGATGTTGATGGCCCAGTTCCAAGAAAACGGCTATGTGGCAAATAAATTCATGGACAAGCGCCACATGGACCAAGTTCTACAAAAGACCAGCTACAAGACAGAAGAATCCCTCTTTGCGGCTATTGGTTTTGGAGAAATTGGAGCTATTACTGTCTTTAACCGTCTGACTGAAAAGGAACGTCGTGAGGAAGAACGTGCCAAGGCCAAGGCGGAGGCAGAAGAACTTGTCAAGGGTGGCGAAGTCAAGGTTGAAAACAAAGAAACCCTCAAGGTCAAGCATGAGGGTGGTGTGGTCATTGAAGGTGCCTCAGGTCTCCTAGTGCGGATTGCCAAGTGTTGTAATCCTGTTCCTGGTGACGATATTGTCGGCTATATTACCAAGGGCCGTGGTGTGGCTATTCACCGTGTGGACTGTATGAACCTGCGTGCCCAAGAAAACTACGAGCAACGTCTCCTTGATGTGGAATGGGAAGACCAGTACTCAAACTCAAATAAGGAGTATATGGCCCATATTGATATTTACGGTCTCAACCGTACAGGACTGTTGAACGATGTACTGCAAGTTCTTTCAAACACAACCAAGAATATATCAACAGTCAACGCCCAACCAACTAAGGATATGAAGTTTGCCAATATCCATGTGTCCTTTGGCATTGCCAACCTCTCTACATTGACCACGGTTGTGGACAAGATTAAGAGTGTGCCAGAAGTCTACTCTGTCAAACGGACTAACGGTTAATTGCCCGAGCTCTTACTAGAAAGGCTATTATGAAAATCATTATCCAACGGGTTACAAAAGCCCAAGTGAGTATCGAAGGTCAGATTCAGGGGAAAATCAATCAGGGGCTCTTATTGCTGGTTGGTGTAGGACCAGAGGACCAAGAGGAAGATTTGGACTATGCTGTGAGAAAGCTTGTCAACATGCGGATTTTTTCAGACGCAGAAGGCAAGATGAACCTGTCTGTCAAAGATATTGAAGGAGAACTCCTTTCTATTTCTCAGTTTACCCTCTTTGCGGATACTAAGAAAGGCAATCGTCCAGCCTTTACAGGTGCAGCCAAGCCTGATATGGCATCAGACTTCTATGACGCTTTCAATCAAAAATTAGCGCAAGAAGTACCCGTTCAGACAGGTATCTTTGGAGCGGATATGCAAGTTGAGCTGGTCAATGACGGACCAGTTACCATTATCCTAGATACTAAAAATAGATAAGAAAGACCAAGCCCAGTCGGCTTGGTTTTTCTCATCTATCATAAAATACTCCAAAATGAAATCGTTTCTTGATAGGCTTTTGGGAAGTCTCTTTTCAGTCTTTGGCTTATGCGATAGGAAGAGATGAGATGTCCTAGGATTAGGAGAGTTCCCTGAAGGAGAAGTGGCACACCACTCAAACATATCAAGGAGAGAATCATCAGGCTATCCCATAGAAGGATTTGTAAGGCAAAATGCCAGAATTTTGGTCTAATCTGGGAATAGAGGTGACTAAAGTGGTCACAAAGCTGGTTTGAAAGATAGGCCAATAGCACAGGGTGAAAGAAAATGAGCCAACCACTATAAATTAAAATCCAATCCCAAGTGAGCCCCTCTTTAAATGTCAAAAATGCCAGCATAATTCCATCGATGGCAAGGAGCTCAATGGTTTTGATGAAGATGATTTTTTTCATGCTAAAACCTCCTTTTTTCATCTGTTAGTGACGTAATATTGAATATAATTATTATACAATATTTAGTTGGAGTGTGAAAGCGTTTACTATCTTTTTTCTTTGAAACAAAGTATAAATTTCTAATTATCTTTTTATATTTTCTTAAATGCTCGTAAAGCCTTATTCTATGTGCTTTCGAGTATTTTTACTGTAGGAAGATACTTCACGTTTCTTTGCATATTTCCTCATGTCTTAGCTGTCAGAAGTGGTAAATAAGTAGTAAATTCATTTGTACTACTAAGCAACAAGACGCTCCTGTTGCTTCTCTTTATTCAAGCGTTTCATTTCTGCCATTGCAGAATCGAATGTTGCATGTGCGTAATAGTTCAGCGTCATGGCTATATTAGCATGTCCCATAATGTACTGTAATGCCTTTGGATTCATTCCTGCATTTGCATAGTTGGTACAGAATGTATGTCGCAAACTATGTGGAGTGATGTGTGGCAATTTATCCTCGTTATACTTATTGTATTTCTTAACAAGACCTTTCATCATGCCGTTGTAATCACTTGCCACTTTTGGATAGTTCTTTCTATTAAGAAAGAGGAAATCACTATATCCATCAATCTCAACACGCTTATCATTCTTTCGATTCGCTAACACTCGCTTAAATGCTTGATAGGCTTCTTCAACCATAGGAACTTGACGTTCGCCACTTTTGGTCTTTGGTGTTTCAATGTAGTACCCAATTTCAGTATCTCTCAATAGCTGATGGTCTATATTGACAAGACGATTCTCAAAATCTAAATCTGGAAGTGTCAAACCACCAAACTCTGAAATACGAAGACCTGTTTTTAAGAGTATCAGAATTTCATCATAATTTTTGCTGTAGGTTTTATCAGCTTTTGCAAAGGCTAACAGTTTTTCTTCCTGTTCTTCTGTTAGTACGGTCTTAGGGACAGTATCATCATCAAGAACTGCTTTCAGTTGAAAGTCAAATGGATTCTTCCGAACACAATCATCTTGTATAGCAATATAGAATGAAGCCTTTAAAGAACGTTTGTAGTTATTGATGGTTTGATAAGCATAACCATTTTCACTCATTCTAATAGCCCATTCTTTAGCGTCTGATGGCTTAATACTGTCAATACTTCTTACACCTAACTTGTCTTTCTTCAAAATATCCATAAGATATTTGCGTCCAGTTTCAGTGTTTTTTCTAACCTTTGGTCTTTGAGCGTTCTGTTTTGCGTAAAGCTGGCAGAGTGTCATTTTCTTTCCTACAACATCAATACCATCATGAATGTCTTTCTGTAACTCTGCGATTTTCTCTCTAAGTGAGATACAATCACGCTTTCCTGCTGGTACTCGGTCTGTAGCCACAAGTTTCCACGAGTAAACAAATTGCGGTTCTCCAAATGAATCTATATATTTGTATAAGTATCTTCCGTCTTTTCGTTGGCTCTCTCCAGTCTTTAAGATTCGACCTTTATTGTCACGTCTTTTTTCTGACATGGCATTTGCTCCTTTCCTTTATGGAAAGAGCCTTGATACGACTTAATACTATTTTATCATATACAAGACCCTTTGGCGACGCTAGATTGCGTCCAATGTATCTATAATTTTTTCAAATTGTTTTCGTTTAATCTGAATACGATTGCCATTCATAATCAGCCAATTTGCATTTTTATTTTCCTCTGCCAAGCGTCGTAGCTTGTTTTCGCCAATACGAAAATATTTTGACGCTTCTTCAATGGTTAGGGTATAACGTTCCCAAATAGGAATGTCAGTCTGCTTCATAAAATCCTCCTTTCCAAATCACTTATTTGGATTTCATAAAAGTTGTTTTACCAGCAATCGAACAGCTTTAGCAAAGCTCACGGGAGTTCCACCCCTGCATGGTTCTCATGTAGCCATACTCATTGCCTGCGACGGTTTTATCACGCTCGGACTATTGACTGTATGGGAGTATCATTATCACGATAAGAATGTCGTTGCAGGCAATCCTGCTAAAGATTGCTTCTCGGATCACTAACATGAATCGCTCGCTATCTTTATAAGATAGGTCATGGCGGTTAGTTCCGTTGGCTCTTTTCTTATCGAAACGTATTCGATTACTTTTATTCAGTTTTCAAAGAACAATGGCTCGTTAGCCTATCAAAACACATTGAAAGCTCAATATGCTTTGGTGGAATAACAAACCTCCCTGTTCGGGAAGCGTGGAATGGTTTAGCACGCTTCCACGAAAGGAGAGAGGATATTACTTAATTTCAAATGACAAAATCTTTGTAATCAGTCTGGTTTCCATTCTTCCACGTAAGACTTCATCAACGACCATACTTTGATTGCCATATTCATCTTTCATAAGTCGTAGGGAACGCTTCGTTATGTACCCTCTGTAATGATGTAGAATCTGGTTAATCGCTTCGGTATCGCCATCTGTTGCCTTTACAATGAGAGGAAAGGGAATCATAGGATATTGTGTTTTCATTCTTCAAATTCCTCCATAAACTTTTTAATTAAGGCTAGTCCACTGGTTCTATGCCGATAGACAGTAGAACGGTTCAATTTCAACAGGTCTGCAATTTCTGAATCGCTCATGTCCATAAAGTAAAACAGCAGTAGAATTTCACGTTTCTTGTCTGGCAACTCACGTAATGCTTCACTCAACAAATCATTTTCAACGCCTACTGATAACCCATTGAGTGTAAAAATCTGAAAGTCAGTTGAATAGTTATCTGTTGTCGCAAACTGGCTAACAAGATAATCGCCAACATCCGAAAAGGACACCTCACGCTTTGCAATCCTTGAAAGATAAAGCATATAATTCTTTCGCTCGTCTTCCATAGCACGTTTACAGATATAGTCAAACTGATTTTCTATTGTGGTCTGAAAAGAAGATGGTTTCATGTTTCTCACCCCCTTTCTGTCTAGGAAAGGAAGTGAGCCTTGCTCGTTTATCTCCTTTCACTCTTAGTCCCAATGTGAAAGGGGGATTTGTTGCATTACTGATAAATAAACTTTGTAAAAAAGTTCTGAATAGCCAAAAAAGCATATAAACAGATTTATTTCTCTGTTTACATGCTTCTGTTATTCTATCTATATGATTTATAAAACCACATTGGTGGACGTACTTATCTATTGCAGATAGACGACTTTTTTTGACAAGAACCCAATGTAAGGAAATTTATTGTATATGATGTACTTCATGGAGACGTTGACCTCCAACAAACCGCCATTTGGAAGTAATATACAATATTTTAACAGCGTAAATAGCACTACCATATAACGGTTTTTTTTATTGGCGTTTAGTAGTGCTTTTTATTAAATATAAACCTATAAACCATATAACACGTTTTTCTATACCTGTTTTTAATTCAGTAGGAACAATAAAATGTATAGAGGTGGTCTACTATGCGTAAAAAAGAAGATAAATATGATTTTAGAGCCTTTGGTTTAGCCATTAAAGAAGCTCGATTGAAACGAGGTTTAACTCGTGAACAAGTGGGAGCATTGATTGAAATTGACCCACGGTACTTAACTAATATTGAAAATAAAGGGCAACACCCCAGCATACAAGTTCTTTATGACCTTGTATCGTTACTTCATGTTTCCGTTGATGAATTTTTCTTACCTGCTAATAACTTGGTAAAAAGCACCCGACGATTACAGATAGAGAAATACATGGATAGCTTTACAGACAAAGAACTATCCTTAATGGAATCTTTAGCCAGCGGTATCAACGAAGCAAGAAACATCGAAGACTAATTAAAAGAATCCATACATAACGGAAAGAGCCGATAAAATGAGATTGTATTAATCTCATTTTATCGGCTCTGCGTCTTTGCGTCTGGCTCTGTAATCACAGTTACTTTGAACTGCTTTATTTCAATTAAATTTTCTTGTCTGCATTTCGGACAATAGAGGGGGAATTTTTTTAATTCAGTATCTTCCCTTATCTTTAATCGTGTTTTATTTCCACATACAGGACACAATATCCACTTGTAGTTTATAATAACTATCTCCTCCTTTACACTTTAATTCAAATCTTTATTAAAAAATATTTCATCTTATTTAACAAGAAACCATATTTATATAACAACATAAAATACACTAAGTTATTTTATTGAACATATATCGTACTTTATCTATCCGACTATTTGGACGACGGGGCTGGCAAACAGGTTCACCGGTAGTAACATGGTACCCTTTTAACTCTGTTAAACAAACACTACGTCCATTTGTAAAGAAAGTTAAATCACTACGATATTCTTGAATACACCGAGCAGGGATTTCTCCACTAAGAATGACCTCATTATTTTTCAATTGAGTGTCTACGATGTTCGCACAATATTTAGGAGCATCGTTGTATGCTCGTGAAAGATATTCCTGTGGCGCATAAATTTTAAAACTAAGATATGGCTCTAACAATTCTGTTCCAGCTTTTTTTAAGACTTGTTCCAATACAATAGGAGCAAGCATCCGAAAATCTGCTGGGGTACTAACAGGGCTATAGTATAAGCCATACTTAAAACAGATTTTACAGTCCGTCACATTCCAACCATACAATCCTTGTTCACAGCCATAGCGTATCCCCTCCATAACTGCATTTTGAAACGATTGATTTAAGTATCCAAGAGAAACCGAGCTCTCATACTGTACTCCGCTCCCTAATGGAAGCTGTGCTACAGATAGACCAATGGAAGCCCAGAAAGGATTCGGTGGAACTTCGATGTGAATGGTATACTCTGCTTTTTTTAACGGTCTTTCCATATAAATGACTGTAGGCTCTTTTATTTCTATCTCCACATGATACTTTTCTTGCAGCAGAGCACAAGTCACTTCCATTTGTACTTTCCCTAAGAAAGAAAGTATGATTTCATGTGTCGCAGAATCCACATAATATCGCAGAAGCGGGTCACTGTCGGAGATTTCTAAAAGTGCATCAAGTAACATTTCCCTTTGTTGAGGTTTGCTCGGTTCAACAGTCGTTTGCAGCAGAGGGAGGGGATTTTCAATTCTCTCTCTCTGTGGCAATAGCTTTGTATCTCCAAGAACACTATTTAACTTCAAAAACTCATTCTGCAAAATAACAATTTCCCCGGAATAAGCCTTATCAATTTTACATAATTCACCATTTATTGAAGTATACATTTCTGTAATTTTTATTTTTTCCTTTTCCGATATTCTAACCGAATCTCGCAAATGCAGTACGCCACTATAAAGACGTATATATGCAAGACGCTGTCTTTTTTCCGAATACTCAATTTTGAAAACTTTTCCGCAAAGTTCAGACTGACCTCGATGTGTTGATGAATAAAATTTATTCGTAATCACTTCTATAAGGTTATCAATCCCTATATTGTTTTTTGCACTTCCGTGATAAACAGGGAACAGAGAACAATTCTGAAATCTTATGCTTTCCTCTTGTTCGAGTTCCAATGCTTCTAATGATTTACCGGACATATATTTCTCTAAAAGGTCATCGTTTCCCTCTATTACCGTATCCCATTGTTCAGATTCGGTAAAGTTCGTCACACACATATTAGGATACAGTTCTACCTTCTGTTTGATTACAATTTCGGCAGAAAGTTTCTCTTTAATATCCTGATAAACCGTTGATAAATCAATTCCATTTTGGTCAATCTTATTGATAAAAAAGATTGTGGGAATCCCCATTTTCCTAAGTGCATGAAATAATATACGAGTTTGTGCTTGTACGCCATCTTTTGCAGAAATCAGTAGAATTGCCCCATCTAAAACTGATAATGAACGATATACTTCTGCTAAGAAATCCATATGTCCTGGCGTGTCTATGATGTTCACCTTCGTATTTTCCCACTGAAAAGAGGTTATTCCTGTCTGAATTGTAATTCCTCTCTGACGTTCTAAAAGCGTATTATCCGTCCTCGTTGTACCTTTGTCCACGCTTCCTAATTCTGTAATCGCTCCACTGTTATATAATAAGCTTTCTGTTAAGGTAGTTTTTCCCGCATCAACATGAGCTAAAACTCCAATATTAATAATTTTCATGTGATTTTCCTCCATTCAAAAGCCCAAAAGGGCATAAAAATCCCAGTGATAAATACTCTTATCACTGGGATTTTTATGCATAACCATAGGCATACAAAGCATACAGATATTCTCCGGATACTTTAGAATCACATGATAAAGGTATTCTTAAACTGGGTACAAAAAACTAAGCCCTCCTAAAAAAGGACATCCAATTATTTGTTCCCACTATCAAATTGACAGTTTATTTAAGAATACCTTGCCGCATATTTATTAACTCCTTTTAAATAGATACTTAAATTATAGCACGTAAGAGCATATTTGTAAAGGAATCTCCAATTTTTTATCAAAGAGAGTACGTGATTACAAAATAGCTGTAATAATGTACCAATATTTGTTATTCTATAATCTTCCAATTACTCCCGTTCTTTTCAAGTACCAAATCAAATTGAGATACCTGCGTTGCTTTGGTCTGCTGGTCGATATACTCCACTGTCAGCGATACCGTGACTTGATTATCCTTACGATTGTGAATAGGATTTACCAGTTCTTGAAAGATGTACTCTTTTCCGATTGGTTTTAATATCCCGTCATTCACATAGTAGGAAAGTTCACTGGCTGTCGCTGTAGGATAGAGCTTGAAGAACGTCGTTAAAAACTCATTGATTTCATTGGTTGTAATGGAATCAACCGTCCCCTCACTTTCAATGGCTTTTGGTTTATAACTTGATTTCTTAGGTATGTTGGTAATGGTCGGATTCTTAACCAGTACCATATTTCCAGAACCATCTACATAGACACTCACTATATAAGCAGAGTGGACGGTCTTTGTATTTTCTCCCTCTGTAATGAGCTGGTCTACACTGTAGGTTACATTAAACTCATTGTCGCCAGTTGGCTCTACCGTCCATATCTGAAATCCTCTTACAGAAGACGATACAGGAATATCTTTGCGTACTGTATCAACATTGAGAGCTTGAAGTTCATCTGTCAGATAGCCTTTTAGACTTTCCATTCGATTATCAATGGACTTATCGGATTGCTCCCATGAATAGTAGACTTTCGCAAAGTTCTCTACAAAATTTTCTACATGATGAGTATCAACGTATTCCTTTTCTATGATAGTTGTTTCGTGAATAGTATGAGTATCTATAGCTGTAAAGTGCTTGAATATCGCAAAGCTGAAACTAAGCCCTAAAAGTACCCACAAGGCAATCACAACCTTTTTATGAGGATTGACCTTATAGACACGAGGTTTCTTTTCCTTTGGTATCTGTTTTTCTTTATTCTGATTTTTTCTAAATTTCATCATTAAATCTTCCTTTCTCATTGTTTGATTCGTCCTGCTCCCACTAAATGCTGTTGCCAGTAGGGGCTTGTTAAGTCGGCATAACCGATTGGGTCGCCTGCATGAAACATACGGTTATTGCCAAGGTATATCCCAACATGAGTAATATAAGAGCCAGCGTTATAGGTAGAATGAAAGAAAACCAAATCGCCAGCTTGTGCTTCCGATAGTGGGATATGCTGGGTCACATCATATTGCTGTTGTGCGGTTCGTGGTAAGTTAATTCCAGCTTTTCCATACGTCCATTGTGTCAGTCCGCTACAATCAAAAGAAGTAGTCGGGGAAGCTCCACCGTAAACGTATCGCCAGCCCTCATATTTCAGTGCTTCGTCCATGATGGCTTGTACCGTATCATCATCAAACTCTGTTGTGACAAGATACTGCGTTACCAGTTGCACATAAAACATATTGCCATAGTTGTATCGCCAGCCCCCATTGATAGGTATGGCTATGGGATTGGGGTAAGACACTTTTTCGCCACCTGAATACTCTTTTGAGAAACTTTGAGCCAGTTCAAAGGTATATTTATTTCCACGATTAGCCACATACCCTAAGAAACCACCACCATAATTGTAGGACTGGATAACCGATTCTAAATCTACACTGAGCCTTTCGCTACTGGCTAATAATTCACTGAAATACTTCACACCTTGCTTAATGGATTCTTCTGTACTCAATGAATTAGGTGGAAGACCGAGGGATTCCGAGGACTGCATAACATCTTCCGCAGTACCGCCCGATTCCACCTGTATAATCGCAAGAAGTATGTTGACATATTCTTCAACGCCATATTCTTTGGCATATTTTTCTACCATAGGCTTATGAGCCAGCACTTCTGCGGAAACATTCACACCTCCATAATGAATATTGGAAATTCCGCTGTCCTGTTCATCTGAAAATAAAATGGCAACAAACAGAAGCAGTGAGAAGACCATCAAGAATAATCCAGAACCACCAATCACTAAAGTTTTCAACTTCATGGTTTCTTACCGACTTTCTTAATGGTGGCGGTTTTGATTGGTGGTCTACTTCTTGTATTTTGTAGTGGTACTCTTTGAACAGTAGACGGACGTTCTTTTGTGATTGGACGTTGTGAAGTTCTATCTGCTGTAGTGGTTGAAGTTGCTGGCTTTTGAACGGTTTTTTCTTGAACGGTATTGCCTTGGCGTTCCACTTTTGGACTTGAAAAATCGGACTTAACTGCTGGACGCTCTTGTTTGGCTTGTTGAGATTCCTTATATGAAGTCTGAATATTAGACTGTTTTGAGGTCTGTTCATCATGATATTGTTCTTGTCTTGTAGTCGGTCTTTCATGAACAGAAGAAGCAGGCTGTTTTTTCTGTTTGACCTGTTCCATTTCAGAGCGACGCTTCGCAATGGTTTTTCGCCTTTGTTCCTGCTGTTCCTTGCGTCCACTGGCTCTGTCCGCTTTGGTTTGAGAAATACTACTGGTTAAATCACGGACATTCTCTTTTACTTTGGATTTTCCTTGATATACTGCATATCTTGCATTGGTCGGCAAATCTTTAACCTGTTCTTTCAAACCACTAGCAGTGTCTACCATTCTGTCTTTGGTATCAGCTACTGTACCGATGGTTTGACCGATACGTTTTCCAAGTGTTGATTTTTCCTTTCCGTCTGGTCGGGAGTGATCTGCTTGTGTCCTTGCAGAACTCCCCGAACCCGACTGTCCTTTTTTAGGTTCTGTTGCAAAGTTTTAAATCTACTATCAAATAAGGTAGAATAATAGAAAAAGATAGCAGGAGGAATGACGATGAATCATTTTAAAGGAAAGCAATTTCAGCAGGATGTGATTATTGTAGCCGTGGGCTACTATCTTCGTTATAACCTTAGCTATCGTGAAGTTCAAGAAATCTTATATGATCGTGGCATTAACGTTTCTCATACGACGATTTATCGTTGGGTGCAAGAATATGGCAAACTACTCTATCAAATTTGGAAAAAGAAAAATAAAAAATCCTTTTATTCATGGAAAATGGATGAAACATACATTAAAATTAAAGGAAAATGGCATTATTTGTATCGAGCCATCGATGCAGATGGTTTAACCTTGGATATTTGGTTACGTAAAAAACGGGACACACAAGCAGCCTATGCTTTTCTTAAGCGGTTAGTGAAGCAGTTTGATGAACCGAAGGTTGTAGTCACAGATAAAGCCCCCTCTATTACAAGTGCCTTTAAGAGACTAAAAGAATACGGCTTTTATCAAGGGACAGAACATCGTACCATTAAATACCTGAATAATTTGATTGAACAAGACCATCGTCCAGTAAAGAGACGCAATAAATTCTATCGAAGTTTACGCACTGCCTCACCCACGATTAAAGGCATGGAAGCCATCCGAGGATTATATAAGAAAACCCGAAAAGAAGGCACTCTCTTCGGGTTTTCGGTCTGTACTGAAATCAAGGTATTATTGGGAATCCCAGCTTAAATCATAGATGCCGTAAGGGATTTTATTCTTTATTTAAAACTTTGCAACAGAACCCTTTTTAGTAACTATAAAATGCTAGAAAGTATACTCCTTATTAAAAAGAGTTTTGGACTAGTTTTGTGCAATTTTATTACCCATATCCGTAATAAGAGAGGCTAAATTAATTGCCTTTAATGATTGTAGAAATTGGTTGTGAATATCATTAGACACATAACCAGCTAGCAAAATATGCTCAGCCATGTCATATTGCTTAATCAAGAGAATCTTATCATGTTTTTCATTAAATAAAATCGCACTAATTGCTGTATTAAAGACTGGAAAACGAAAACTCGCACATTGTGAACAATAAGGAATATCTCCCTCATCTTTTAAAAATTTTTTCTCCAAAGGATGCCCACATTCGGGACAACAAGTCATTGTTTTGTCAAATATAGAAACCTCTTTTTTAAAGTTCTTAAAAGTAATTTTACCAGTAAAATCGAGACCACGCAAGACATTGAAATAAATCAAGACTTTTTTTAAAATTTATTTTATGATATACTAAACTTATCAGCTATTGGTTCTGAAAAAGTGTCTGCCACAGTTTTACTACAAATTCTCATGACTTGTGCCAAGATTTATAAAAAACGGATAGCTATAATAGCTCTTAGAGCAAAAACATGACATATAGGAGGTTAAAGACATGTCATACTTTTATCTTTTTATCGCCATTGTAGGAGAGATATTGGGAACTAACCTTTTGAAATTATCAGACGGTTTTACAAAGCCTATTCCAACCGTTTCTGCCCTACTTAGCTATGGCGTTTGTTTCTATTTCCTCTCACTAGCAATGCAAAAAATTCCTTTAGGAATAGCTTATGCAACATGGTCAGCTGTCGGTTTAGTTTTGACAGCCTCTATCGCAGTAATGATTTTCAAAGAAACACTAAATGTTTATAGCATTATCGGTTTAATTTTGATTATCATTGGTGTTGTCATGGTTAACTTATTAGGAAATGCAGGACATTAATAAAACCGGCTCTATACTATTTGTAGTGGGTAAATCCCCTATGGATATTATGGAGCCTATTTTGTTGTAGAAAAAAAGTTCCATAAGAACTATAATGAAAAGCTAGAATTCTGTCAATATTTTGGACACATTTTGGGAGGGAATTTTGAAGACTAGCGTCCTCCTAATTTTCCCAATAAGTTTTAACTTCTTCAAAAATCTTATTCAAAAGTTCTGCATCTTTTTCTGACAACTGATTTTTTTCTATAACTCTATCTTTTAGTTCTGTTGCCTTTATTTTATTTCTTGCCACCGAAACTGCTATTGAATGTTTCAAAATATCAAACTCATCCTTTGAAAAGTTTGCAATATTGGTAAGATCTAATTGTTCTAGAGGTAAACTACTGATAATTGAATAAGGTTTTTGTCCCAGCAAATAATCTGTAGTAGTCCCAAAGATATTTGCGGTTCTGTTGCAAAGTTTTAAATCTACTATCAAATAAGGTAGAATAATAGAAAAAGATAGCAGGAGGAATGACGATGAATCATTTTAAAGGAAAGCAATTTCAGCAGGATGTGATTATTGTAGCCGTGGGCTACTATCTTCGTTATAACCTTAGCTATCGTGAAGTTCAAGAAATCTTATATGATCGTGGCATTAACGTTTCTCATACGACGATTTATCGTTGGGTGCAAGAATATGGCAAACTACTCTATCAAATTTGGAAAAAGAAAAATAAAAAATCCTTTTATTCATGGAAAATGGATGAAACATACATTAAAATTAAAGGAAAATGGCATTATTTGTATCGAGCCATCGATGCAGATGGTTTAACCTTGGATATTTGGTTACGTAAAAAACGGGACACACAAGCAGCCTATGCTTTTCTTAAGCGGTTAGTGAAGCAGTTTGATGAACCGAAGGTTGTAGTCACAGATAAAGCCCCCTCTATTACAAGTGCCTTTAAGAGACTAAAAGAATACGGCTTTTATCAAGGGACAGAACATCGTACCATTAAATACCTGAATAATTTGATTGAACAAGACCATCGTCCAGTAAAGAGACGCAATAAATTCTATCGAAGTTTACGCACTGCCTCACCCACGATTAAAGGCATGGAAGCCATCCGAGGATTATATAAGAAAACCCGAAAAGAAGGCACTCTCTTCGGGTTTTCGGTCTGTACTGAAATCAAGGTATTATTGGGAATCCCAGCTTAAATCATAGATGCCGTAAGGGATTTTATTCTTTATTTAAAACTTTGCAACAGAACCCTTTTTTACCTGTAACAATGGCAGACCCAGCCCCTAGAGTAGTCATGGAACGTCCAAGTTTCCGCTGTAGACGGTGCATGTGAGCGTGCATAAGCATACGAGGTTTTCTCATCACACGACTTCCCACACTTTGAGAATCGTTACTCTGTAGAGAAAACATACTCATTAAATCGCCCAGCTTGAAGTAGATTCCTGCAAAGGTCACAATCTGTAGAAAAGCAATCAAAAAGAACGGATAACCAGCCGATAAGGTATAGAGCATGGTTGAAATACTAAATGCTGTCGTAATAATCAATGTGATTCCAGCTCGTGTCAAAATGGTATTAAAGAGCTTTGTTATGGCTCGTTTTGACATACCATCAAATGATGGAATCATGCTTAAAATAAAGCTCACAGGCAGAAACATAGCATAGATGATAAAAAGTACCTGCGAGAAAATCATGATTCCTGTTAATAGGAATACAAATATGGAAATCCCAATATTGAAGACAAATAGGAAGAAGACTGTACCTAAACGGTTAATGGTCTTTGTAATGGTTAGATTGGTATTGCTTCTGTCTTCAATTTCTTCCGCAACAATTTTTTCTCTGTCTTCGCCATTGTTGGAATCTGGGCTGGTGGAGAGCAGGCTTTCCACACGGTCAATACCGATACTTTCAATGTCTGAACTGTTGTATTGAAGCAGTAGCCACGGTTGCTGAACCTGTATGGAAAACAGGCTATCTCTGATTAAGTCCACGCTGTCCTTGCCTTGACTATCGGAATGGGGCATGACAATCTTCGTGCCAAGTGATAAACTGGCATTACTGATGTCTGATGAAAAGTCATTGATTTTTTTAATGTAGTCGGGAGCGTAGGCAATAAAGGAAGCCGATAGGATAAACACCAGCACAAAATTCATAATGGCATGAATTGCCTTTGTGGTTTCTCTCTTTATCAGTCCCGTATAGGCAACATAAACCCCAAGAACCAAAATCAAGAGTAAGAGGAATCCAACATAGAAACCCTCTGTTGAAAATCCGTTTGCACTCACACCAGCTAAGGTCTGCATATTCTTACCAATGGAATCTGCTGTAGCGGAAATGAAGTCTAAGGAATAGGCTTCCTGTACTAAGTAACCTGTCGCATTGGAAACATACAAACTGATTGTCCAAATAAAATTGGTAATGGCATATAGTCCATACATGACCTGTTTTCCAATCCCGTCCGACCAGTTCCACGGAAGCCAGCCCCAGCTATTATCCACATAAAAATCCAGTTGATAGTTTTCAAGTGGGTATCGGCTGTATTCATTTGCCACATTGACCGTATCATCTACCAAGCCCGCAGCTTGAACCACCGTTCCCAGCATGGCTAAAAGAAAAATGGCAATCACAAGTGTGAAAGCCACTGTCATTGCCACTTTACCTAGACGTTTCAGCGTCCAGTTTGATTTTATTCTGTTTACTATTGATGGTTTCACATTTACACCTCTTTTCGCACAGGTGGTCTGGTATCAAAGGCATGGAGCAGTTCTTCAAATACAGGGTGGAACTGTATCACACCGACACGACCATATAAATCACTGATAAGGCATTGCCCGTTTTCCAAATCACGCAATCGCTTCTGATTGTTTTCGTCCTCTGGGTCTACACCAAAAAAGGCTAAGGTCTTTTTAATCTCGTTAAGGTCAGTGGAACGAAATGCAAATTTTAAGCCGAGGTTATTTTTCAGTTTTTCATCTAAGAGGTCGTCTGTATTTTGGGTCACGAAATATACCCCAGCGTTCATAGCACGACCAGCCCGAACCAGCTTCATAGATAGTGTTTTTCCTTGTGCTACCTGTAAAAAGCTCCATGCTTCGTCTAAATCTACAATCTTGAAAATGCTTCGGTCTGTATGGATAAAGTCTAAAGCAAAGGTACTAATGACAATCAGCATAGCAACGGATAAAAGCTCCATAGTGGTATATTCCTCAAAGGAAGTTTCCTTGTCGGGAAGTACCAAGTCCGCAACCTGTATAATGTTCAGTTGTTTTTCTAAGCTGATAGACTGCTCCACATAACCATTACTGAATAATAAATGTGCAAAGTCATAGTCTGTAAAACTTTCGATATGGTCGGCTATACTGGTACTTAGTGGCGTATTCTCAACCCGTAATTCCTCAATCACTTTCATCAACCCTCGTACTTCACTATTGGTTACTGCACGAATGGCTTTTCTAAGGATTGGGAAGCGTTCCCCATCACGAGAGGAAATCCCCGTAAGGAATGTCAGAATATCAATAGCCAGTGATTCAGAATCTTTGGGATTTTTCATAATCACATAAGGGTCAAGTAAGCCTTTGTTTTTCTCATCAGAAGTCAGAGTGACGATATTGATTTCATGGGAAATCTCTGGCAAGGTTTCTTTCCATCTGCCACGTTCTGCTTTTGGGTCTACAATCACTGCTTGTGCCCCATAAAGCACCGCATAATAGACGATAAGGTTATTCGCAAAGGATTTACCACCACCCAGCGAACCAACAAAAGCCGACGCTAACGCATTGGTTACTGAACCCTTAACCCCTTGACTGGCAAGAGCAGGTTTCAGATAGATATTGCGTCCAGTATCTAAGCTGTAGCCAACATAAATCCCCTCATTTTCCCCCAGCATTTGAGTAGCACCAAAACCTAAACCAGCGAGGAAATCAGAGGTCACGTATTGAATATAATCATTCATATAACGCTTGCTGGCAGGTAAAAATTCTTCATGTAAGCCGAGCATATCCCCAAATGGTCGTACCAGTTTTACGCTTAAATCGTCATAAAAATCTTTCACTTCATTACAACGACGTTTGAGTTCGTCAAGATCATTTGCTGATACCCTTACCACATAAGACAGCTTGTACATAGATTCCTTGCTTTGGTCTAAATTGGTTTCCAGCTCATTCACACTTTCCAGAGCTTCCGCCACATTGGAGCTGGTTTCATTATCACTTTGCCAAGCGTGGTTATCCAAGTCTTTCAGTTCTTTCTTTTTATTGCGGACAGTAGATAGGGCTTTACGATTCGCTACAATTTCCACATTCATTGACGTATCAATCGGGAATGTAAATTGCTGTTGCTGGTAGTAGAAGATTTCAGAGGACGGGAAGTCCAGTTCTCCGACAATGCTGTTAATGGTAAAGTAAGCTACATAGACGGTTTCATCTTCCTGCTGGATTTTCAAATATCGCTGTTTTTCTTCCACCAAACAGCGAGTAGGCTTAATCAAGTCATAGTATTTAATCAGCGTTTCATTATCCAGCTTTTTCTTTGATAGATGGTACTCATACTCTTCATAGGCAGTGCCTGTCTGTCCGTAAAGGTGTTCAATCAGATAGCCGAAGTCGTCCTTATCTAACCTGCGGATTTTGAAACGACGAGAGATTTTATTTTCTAAGAGCTTTTCCATCTTCTGAAAACGCAGGATTTCATCATTACTCATACTAACAAAATCGCCCATCAGCTTATGGTTCACATCATAGACAAAATCAGACAAAGCATTTTTTGCTTCAACGGTAAGACTTTTCATAGAAAACTCCTGATCGTTGAGAAGCAACTTAAAGCCGATAAAGAAACGGTAGTTCACTTGATTTTCGCCAATCATGGATATTAAAGCGTCTGTCTGTTGGTCGATTTTGTCATAGGCAACCGCTTTGAGCTTGCCAGTGACTTCATTTTTGGAACGCTCTTGTGCAGAACGTATGCTGGATTCTGTACTGATTTGTAAAGCATGAATTTTGCCATCACGATTTTGTGCGATAAGCTGTCTGAAAGAATCATGCACTTGTATTTTCTGTTCTGGACTTAGAAATGAGTAATTGTAAGGAACAAGCTCATAGTAAGCATAACATTCCCCGTCTTTATTCCAGACGAGATTGTTTTCAATGTATTTAATTGGATATGCCATAAAATTCACTCCTAACTGCTGTAATGGCTTCTTGTGGCTGGTTTCTGCCAAGCGTTACTTTTTTTCCTGCATAGGTCAGCTTTGGTCGCAGTGCATAAGCAATGACAGACTTCAAAAATCCATAAGGCTTTTTACCATCAAAAGTTTTTGTAGACATAAACCATGTGAAAGCCACAGGAATCCCAAAGTATTTGAGAAATGCTCCCTCTATCATGGAAAGAGGGGGCAAGTTGCCAAGTATCATCACTGCAAAGAGTGACACGACAAACCATGTCATTTGCGTAAAGGTTATGGGAAACGGAAGTCTAAAATCATTGATAGAATACAGTACCTTTTCCACAGACCAGATACTGGTATAGCTTCGTATTTTCTTCATGTAATCAATCCTTTCATAAAAAATAGGGGTAGCTGATTGAGCCACCCCGTAAAATAGAAAATCTGCCAGTAGTAATGTACCGACAGATTTAATAGACGATTTCAAAAATCCCATGATTGGTTGAGATAAACGTTCCTGAAAGGTCTAAATCCCGACCATAGGCTTGATAATCAATATAGTTTTGAAGACTAGCTGGTACTTCGCCTAAAGCACCCGTTTCTTCAATGTAGTAGCGTGCCACGTCATACATATCATCACAATCGGAATGAATGATAATATCCTCTTGATGTTCGCTTAGTTCTTCAATGCTTGAAAAATGAGTGAGCAGAGCAGATAGCTCCGATTGTAATTCTTCGGGTAATTCCGATACCATTTCCCATAGTCGATTGAGTTCGCCAATGGAAGTGTATTCGTCAACCGTAAAGGGTAACTCGTAGTCATGAATGGCGTATTCCTCATATTCATCATTCAAGCCGATTTTCTCTTTGACTTCCTCAAAGTCAATGGGAAAGGTAAACCACGCACCGACCAATTCGCCCTCATTGTATTTGCCTAAATTCGCAATATAGACTTGCATATCGTCCATATATTCACGTCCTTTCTTTGTAGAGATTCAAAAATCCCTACCGCACTTCGTTTGGTGTACCATTCCTTTGCGGAACATAAGAAAACCACTTATATTCCACAAAAGAACGGTTTTATTTAAGCACCAATAATGCGATTGAATAGCTCTAGTAAAATGTCTTTTACTCCAGCAGCGTTGAAGACTAAGCCAACCGCAATAATCGCAATAATTAAAAAGCCAATCAGTTTGCTAAACTCACGCTTGAAGCCAAGATACAAGCCAATCACAACGATTGCTAAAAGCACCAGTGATTGAGCGTTTGATAGAAACCAGTTATAAAGGTTTTGTCCAAAATTCATAAAAATGTTCTCCTCTCTATATTCAATGAATTTGTATTTGAGTTATTTTTTTGTTGTTATCACGTCCTGTTCTTTTACTGACTGTTGCTTCAAAATCTGCTTGTGTCGGTCTGTCAGTTTCGCATGGTCGAGAATGTCTTTTACAACCTGCGTCTGGTTGATTTCATCAAGTTTAATCGCAACCTTTAAGGTCGGGGCAACTTGATGAGATAGCCAGTTCAGCGTCCTTTGGAAGGAGTAAGGCTCTGGTTTTGTGGTTAGTTTTAATCGTTCACGATTGTTCCCAATAAACCAAGCCCATTCTTCATTCAGTTTCCAATCAGAACGAGGTTTGGAATCGTCTTTATCTACAAAACGGATATACCGATTGATAATTTTAAAGGCGGTATGCTCTGGATTGTCATAGACGAGTAAATCACGGACTGCATAATAGGCACGCTCATTTTTCAATCGAATCTCAAAACGGTTTTTTACTTCTGCGTCTTCAATGGGAATATCATTTTTCTTGTACTGCTCGTAGTCCTTTTCATAGATACAGAAATAAACTTCACTTTGTAATGAACCGATATAGAGGGTGTTTCCCATACATTCCTTTTCCTCTTTGCGTACCAGTTCGCCACTGCGATAGCTTTTAAAACTGCGGAAGACGGAGATACATTCTTCCTGTTGGCACTTTTCAGTGAGTACAGGGATATTCAAAATCCCTGTCTTATCGTTAATGGCAAGGTCAAGGCGTTTCATCACACCGCCAGCCACCAAAACGTCCATAAAGAACTCATACCAGCTTCTTTGTTGTGCCAGAAGATAGCTTTCAAATTGTCTGCACCCACGACCTTTCAATTCCACCAGAACTCCTTTGTCCAGTTCATGGGAGCAAAGGACGAATATGTCGCCTAAAGCATAATGCTCTGAATAAGAATAGAAACCATAGTCCTCATGAAGAAAATAGGACAGTTTCAGTTGTAAGATGTTTTCGACCACCTGCTGTACGTCTGTTGTCGGAAAGCGAATCCTTACATAATCAAACAGCATTTCAAGGGGAGCGTCGGGATTGAAGCGTTCCAGAGCTTCCCAAAGGGACTGCTGTAAATCCTCTGATGGCTTGACTTTTCCTGTTTCAATATCGCTTAGATACTGCCTTGTAATACCAGTCGCAACAGCTAAACGGTTTTGAGATAGTCCATAAGCCAAGCGTTTTTCTTTTAAATGCTGTAACCAAGTTTGTTCATTCAGTAAAAATCCCTCCAATCAAAAAGGCGTATGTCAACTTTTAAAGCCCATTTGACATACGCTGAAATTTTGTAAATCCCTTGTAACCAAAGGATTTTCTAATGTTTTTTTGACTGTTTCCTGTCGATTTGTACCCCCCTGTTAGATACGGGGGGTTAAGTGCTGGCGTGGCTATTGCCACACCAGCCAGCAAGATCAGTCCACACCTGCGACTTCCGCTTCGCACGTCGCCTGCGTGGACTGTCTGCTGTTGGATAACTTTTTAATTTCCTCCAAGAAATCATATCCTTTTGGTACAAGGGGAGTATAAAACTCTGATATGACACTTGTTCCTACATCAACATAGCCACGACCTTTGATTCGCTTTAAGAAGAAATCCTTTTGTACGTCACTGCCAAACATCATGCCATAGCCCATTTCAGACATACGACCTAAAGCCACTCTGAAATTAAACTGATCACGGATTCCGTCGCCTAAATATTTTGCGTCTGGACGTTGACAAGCCAGTATTAGAAAGAAGCCAGCTTGACGACCTAACATGACAATCTGTTTCAGCTTATTCATAACTGCGGTGTTTTCTTTTGTTCCCAGCATTTCCATGAAAGCGACGTATTCATCAAAGATTAAGAAGTGTGCCGGGAGACCTAAGTAAGCATAATTTTTGCCAGTCTTATAGTTCTTCATCTGCTTCATTTCCTCACTACGTTTCATCATTTCTTCATAGAATGTTTCAATGCAAGAAAGCAAGTCTTCTTTTCTATAGTAGACATTTGCCATCACAGAACCTAAGTCCGCAAGGTCAGCATTTTTCGGGTCAAGAATATACAGTTTTGAATCTGTATGAAGCAAGGCTTCAATCAGTGTCAGTATAAAGTAAGTTTTACCGCCACCTGTACCACCAGCAATCAACATATGAGGGAGCTTATCATATTCCCACCATACGTTTTTCATTAAGCGAAGTTTACCATCTTTAGCTTCTACTTCATCAATAGAAATACGACTGGCTATGGTGTCATAGAGCAAAGTATATTCCACATAGGAATCCTTTAACTCTTTATCCGTCAGCTCACAGTACAAGCCACTCTCTAATTTCTTTTCCAAGTGTAAGAGTTGGTCTTGATATTTTCCCAGCGTGATTTCCACCCGTATCTGTATCAAGCCATTTTTAAGTCGATAATACATTTTAGGGAAGTAGGTTATCTTTTTTGTACGACCAGCACTATCTTTAAAGAAACCCTCTGTTTTGACCTGTTCAGATTCATACCACTTGTTTTCAAGTATCATCTTTGCCAGTTTTTGACGGTGGTAAAGTTGTTTAACCGTATCATAGCGAACCCGTTTGAATACAAACGCTACCAGCAAGCAGATAAGAATTGCGACACTGAAACTGATAATTAAATAGGGAATGTCAATCTTATCTGCTTGTGATAGGTTAAAATCCTGCCAGTTGATCTGCTGGATTGTCTTCACATGAAACAGTCCGACAACCAGCAGGAAAACAGGCAGGAGTGACGCTATCGTAAAATGAAAGACTAAATCTTTACCAGATGGGCGAATCCTTTTACCACGCTGTTTCATGCGAAAAAGTCTCCTTTCTACCTAGCGACTATTTGTCTTGTGTCGGTTCTTTCTTTGCTTGTGGTTGAGCTTTGAATGAACTAGAATCCTTTGTCAGCACAATATCGTCTGCCTTGATATACCAGTCAACATCTGCTCCTTGATAGGTGGCAGTAGCAACGGTGTCCGCAATGGGATTGATAAGTTCCACCCGTGCGTTATAATCAAACTCTTTCAAAGGCACGCTGGCAGGAATACTTACTTGAATCATGCGTCCTTGTCCTTTGGATTTTAAGTCATAGGTACGTTCCTTGATTTCATCTGAAACCGACCCGTCTTCATTTTGGATTCTCACTTCACGACGTAGAGCAGAGAATTTCAATTCTCCAAAAGTCGTGTCTTTATCTAATACAATGCCATTTGCTAATCTCATCATTTTTCCTCTCTTTCTTTATTCTTTTATCATGTCGTCAGCATGTAAAAGGTAATTTGTAAAACCACGAGTGCCGATTTTGTAGCCCTCTGCGGTAATACGTGGATTGACTAACTTCACACGTTCCTCAAAGCCGAAATGTTTTTCGCCAGCTTCAGCAGGAAGCACCACCACAATATCATCTGCTCTTTGAACATCAGAATAGAGATTATAGCTTCTTGATAAGACAGTTAGCCGTCCGTTGATTCTTCGCTGAACGACTTTATCCTCGCCAGCAAATTCTAAATTGCCGAATGTTTTTTCCATGTTGGGAATCACAAATTTAAGTTCCATATTTTTACCTATCCTTTCTTTTTTATTGGCTGAATGAATGTTTGATGGTCTTAAAGAGTGGGGAACGACCTTTTGATTCTTGATTTTTTGTTTTCATAAGTTCACTTCCTTTCAAAATCGGGTAAAAAAATAGACACCTCATTTTTTGAAGTGTCTACCTATTAAATATTCAAATTTTATTGGAAGTATCTTTATATCTTCACTTTTCAAGGATAAATCGTCGTATCAAAGCTCATTCATAAGTAGTAAATTAGTAGTAAATTGAGTGGTTTTGACCTTGATAAAGTGTGATAAGTCCAGTTTTTATGCGGATAACTAGATTTTTATGCTATTTTTGATATAAAAAATAGATAAGAAAACCCTGAAAATCAAACTTTCAGGGTTGGTAGGGGATTGGAGAAATTAGTTGATTTTCTCGACATAGAGTTGTTTTGCAATGTCCATACTTACTTGTAAGTCCTCGTCTTTACTAAGGATAGTGAAGGTGTTGCTGAAGCCATCAAACTGCTTGACTTGGAGCTGATCACCGATGTGAAGTGAGTGCTTGTCCAGATAATGGAGAATGTCAAAACTATCATGCACCCGAGTCAGGCGGTAGGAGCCAGCTTCCTTGATGTCAGCTAGTGGGAGGTTATTGATTTCAACTAGGAGTTCTCCCTTGGCAGGAATGGTTCCTCCGTGGGGGCAGGTTTTAGGGAAACCTAGCAATTTATCCAGTCTTTCCACGAACAGGTCAGAGACAGTATGTTCCAAGACCTCAGCTTCCTCGTGAATCTGGTCACTCGTATAGTCTAAATGATGAACTAGAAAAACTTCAATCAAGCGATGTTTACGGTAGAGCTCAGAGACCAGTTTGAGGCCGAGGTCAGTCAGTAGATAGCCACATTCCTTGTCCTTGAGGATGAGATTTTCACTCTTCATCCGTTTAATCATTTCAGTTACGGCAGGGGGAGAGACTTGCATGCGGGCAGCAATTTCCTTGTTGGTAATTTTATGCAGGTCTATGCCGATTTCATAAATACATTTTAGATAGTCTTCTTTATTCGGGGTCATTCGCTTCCTCTTGTCTAATATCTTTATCTAGTATATCAAAAAAAGCTAGATTTCTCTAGCTGTGACTTTTTATGTTATACTTATTGCAAGAGAAAAAACGAGGAGATGGATATGACGAAAATAGCTCTTCTTTCAGATATTCATGGAAATACCACCGCCTTGGAGGCTGTTTTGGCAGATGCTCGGCAGCTAGGAGTGGATGAATACTGGCTTTTGGGAGACATTCTCATGCCAGGGACAGGGCGTAGAAGGATTTTGGACTTGTTGGCTCAACTACCGATTACAGCTAGAGTTTTGGGAAACTGGGAAGATAGTTTGTGGCATGGTGTCCGTAAGGAATTGGATAGTACTCGTCCCAGTCAACGCTATCTCTTGCGCCAGTGCCAGTATGTTTTAGAGGAAATTTCCCTAGAAGAAATTGAACTGCTCCACAATCAACCTCTCCAGCTTCATCGTCAGTTTGGGGATTTGACGGTGGGAATTAGCCACCATCTTCCTGATAAGAACTGGGGGCGAGAGTTGATTCATACTGGAGCGCAAGAGGATTTTGACCGCTTGGTGACCAATCCCCCTTGTGATATTGCTGTTTATGGTCATATTCACCAGCAGTTGCTTCGTTACGGGACTGGTGGGCAATTGATTGTCAATCCGGGTTCGATTGGACAGCCCTTCTTTTTAGATGCTCAGTTGCGGAAGGACTTGCGAGCCCAGTATATGATTTTGGAGTTTGATGACAAGGGTTTGGTAGATATGGACTTCCGACGGGTAGACTACGATGTGGCAGCTGAATTGCAACTGGCTAAAGATCTTAAACTTCCCTATTTTGAGGTTTACTACGAAAGTCTGGTCAATGGTATCCACCATACCCACAATCAGGAATTTCTGAGAGAATTGGCCCAGAAAGAGGGCTATGATAGGGAATTAGATGCTTGGTTGAAAAGTGGTAACGATTGACATTACAACTAAAAAGGGTATAATAAAAGAAAAAGAAGAGTAGAGGCAGGGGAGCCTCGTAAAAAGGAGAAGAGGATGCAAATTCCAAGTAGATTTACCATTGCGACTCATATGCTGATAATTATCGCCCTCGAGGGGAAGGAAAGCAAGGTGACCAGTGATTTTCTGGCTGCTAGTGTCGGGGTCAATCCTGTCATTATCAGAAAAACCTTGTCCCAGTTGAAGAAGGCAGAGCTGATTTCAGTAGCGCGTGGAACAGGGGGAACAGAGATTGTTAAGGATCTCAAAGACATTAGTCTATTAGATGTTTATCAGGCGGTCGAATGTCTTGGTAAGACAGGTCAACTCTTCAGTTTTCATGACAATCCAAATCCAAATTGTCCAGTCGGAGCTCATATTCATGATGTTTTGGATCAAAAATTGGAGAGAATCCAGCTAGCTATGGAGTCTGAGCTTGGTCAGACCAGTTTAGAGCAAGTTGTGGCCGATGCAGAGAGTCAGATGAAGGATTGAATTTTCTTTAAAACAAGAAAGCTTATGAAAAGGCAAAAACCTTATCATAAGCTTTTTATCTATTCTTCCATGCTTGGTAACGGGTATCAATCAATAACTGGGTAAGGCGTCCCATGGTTTCTCTTTCTTCTGGAGTGAGGGATTGAGCTTGGACAAAGAGATGATGAATGTGTTCGATAGCCTTGAAGGAAGATAAGTCATTGATGGAGCTAATTCCAGCATCAAGAATAGTGCCAAAGAAGAGGTCGAAGTAGAGCTGGAGTTCTTCATCAGGGACTGTCGCTACCCATTCTTTAAAGGTTGTGTCTACTTGTTGGCTATCACTGTTGGTCTTATTCAGTTGGACGAAGTGCTTGTCCTCAATCTGCCAACTAAAGGTATCGTGCTGGGCGATGCCACCCAAGGCAGTACTCTGAACGATGATTTGGTGGGCAGGAATTTCTAGCATCCTACCGATAATGGAACCTTGTGGAATGAAGACCTTGGTTCTATCCATTATCCTTTGATAACCCTCGGTCTGTGTCAATTCTGTGTGAAGACCAGGCGCATCAAATGTATAAACTGCTGTGATCTGATCTTGCAAGCTTTGCTCAATTTGGCTAGTAGCATAGATAGCTAGATTTCCTCCCTTGGAATGCCCAGCCAGAATGACCTTTTTCTTTGGATGGTGGGCAAAAAAGTTCTTTAAATAGCGGAGGGCGTGCTTTTGAGCAGGAATTTCCTTCATATAGGTCAGGTGGAAATCTTCCTTCCAGCCAATGATACTATCATCAGTCCCACGAAAGACAATCAGATAGGTATCGAGAGTGAGGCGGTAGGTCATAGCAGCAAATTGCTTTTGCAGCTCAGGGTCGATGTCGTTGATAAAATGGGAGAGTTTGCAATTTTTGAAGCGTTTGTGTTGAGCTAGTTCATCTAATAGCTGGAGGCGATTTTTGCTGGTCAACATGTTAGGTTCTCTTGGAACCTGAGGTGCCAGTTCTAAAAGTCGCTGAGGAGCTGTGGAGACCAGATTATCAAAGGAGAGATAGGCGGTTTCTGTTAAGGCTAGAATGTCTAATTCATTTAAAGGAAGGTCGTAATAAGAATCGTATGCGACATCTTTCAGATAGTCAAAAATATTGGCCATAAGAGCTCCTTTCTTTTTATTTATCTTATCAAATTTCCCTCAAATTAGCTACTAGGGTTACCTCACTTTGTTAGCTGAAAACAAGCTATTTCAAATTCAGTTTCAGACCTGCTAGCATGGAAAAATCTGTTATAATAATAGAAAAGGAGAAGCGCATGCACAAGATTTTATTAGTAGAAGATGATCAGGTTATTCGTCAACAAGTCGGGAAAATGCTCTCTGAATGGGGATTTGAAGTGGTTTTGGTAGAAGACTTTATGGAAGTTTTGAGTCTTTTTGTCCAGTCGGAACCTCATTTGGTCCTTATGGATATTGGCTTGCCCTTGTTTAATGGCTATCATTGGTGTCAGGAGATTCGCAAGATTTCCAAGGTGCCGATTATGTTTCTGTCTTCGAGAGACCAGGCTATGGATATTGTTATGGCGATTAATATGGGGGCGGATGACTTTGTGACCAAGCCTTTTGACCAGCAGGTTCTTTTAGCCAAGGTTCAGGGCTTGTTGCGTCGTTCCTATGAGTTCGGGCGTGACGAGAGTTTACTGGAATACGCCGGTGTGATCCTTAATACCAAATCCATGGATGTACATTATCAAGGCCAAGTCTTGAATTTGACCAAGAACGAATTCCAGATTTTACGCGTTTTGTTTGAGCATGCGGGCAATATCGTAGCGCGTGACGACCTCATGCGAGAACTTTGGAATAGTGACTTTTTCATTGATGATAATACTCTCTCTGTCAATGTGGCTCGTTTGCGTAAAAAATTGGAAGAGCAGGGCTTGGTAGGATTTATCGAGACCAAGAAAGGAATAGGGTACGGATTGAAGCATGCTTGATTGGAAACAATTTTTTCTAGCCTATCTGCGTTCCCGTAGTCGTCTGTTTGTCTATCTACTTGCTTTAGCATTTCTGGTTTTGCTCTTTCAGTTTTTATTTGCCAGTTTAGGAACTTACTTTCTCTACTTTTTTCTTTTGTGTTGCTTTGTAACCATCTTATTTTTCGCTTGGGACATATTGGTGGAAATGCAGGTCTATCGCCAGGAAATTCTCTATGGAGAGAGAGAAGCCCAGTCTCCTTTGGAAATAGCTTTAGCAGAAAAATTAGAAGCGCGTGAGATGGAACTCTATCAGCAAAGGTCAGATTCAGAAAGAAAATTGACGGATTTACTGGATTACTATACCTTGTGGGTCCATCAGATAAAGACTCCCATTGCAGCCAGTCAACTCTTAGTTGCAGAAGTAGCCGACCGCCAACTGAAGCAGCAATTAGAACAGGAAATTTTTAAGATTGACTCCTATACCAATCTAGTTTTACAGTACCTGCGTTTAGAAAGTTTTCATGATGATTTGGTCTTAAAGAAGGTTCAAATTGAGAACTTGGTCAAGGAAATGATTCGTAAATATGCTCTTTTCTTTATTCAAAAAGGCTTAAATGTCAATCTACATGACCTTGATAAAGAAATCGTGACAGATAAGAAATGGCTGCTAGTGGTCATTGAGCAAATCATCTCAAATAGTCTCAAGTACACTAAGGAAGGTGGTCTGGAGATTTATATGGACGGTCAAGAGCTCTGTATCAAGGATACAGGAATCGGAATAAAAAACAGTGATGTTCTCCGAGTCTTTGAACGTGGATTTTCAGGATACAATGGGCGCCTAACCCAGCAGTCATCTGGACTTGGTCTTTACCTATCCAAGAAAATTTCTGAAGAACTGGGGCACCAGATTCGTATCGAGTCTGAGGTTGGTACAGGAACGATAGTGCGGATTCAGTTTGCTCAAGTGAACTTAGTCCTTGAGTGAGAATAGACGAAAAAGCCTCCGGATTGGAGGCTTTTATGCTAGATTCTTAGACTCAACTCGTGATTTGTTGGCGATATCAGCTAGGATAGCTTGAACAAAATCATCTACTGAGACAGTTTGTGTTTCTTTTTGGCCGTAGCGACGAACGTTGACTGTTCCGTCTTCCATTTCCTTGTCCCCAACGATCAATTGGTAAGGAATCTTGCTGGTTTGTGACGCACGGATTTTAAACTGCATTTTTTCATTGCGTTCATCTACGTCTGCACGGACACCACGGTCACGGAGTTTTTTAGCTACTTCCCAAGCGTAGTCCACGTGTTTTTCGTTAGATACTGGGATGAGGGTTACTTGGTGTGGTGCAAGCCATGTTGGGAAGGCACCCTTGTAGTTCTCAATCAAGATAGCTGTGAAGCGTTCCATAGTTGAGATAACTCCACGGTGGATCATAACTGGACGGTGCTCTTCGCCATCAGCTCCGATGTATTTAAGGTCGAAACGTTCTGGAAGCAAGAAGTCAAGCTGGATAGTAGAAAGAGTTTCTTCTTTTCCAAGAGCGGTCTTAACTTGGATATCCAATTTTGGTCCGTAGAAGGCTGCTTCACCTTCGGCTTCAAAGTAGTCCACACCCATTTCATCAAGGGCTGCGCGAAGCATGGTTTGAGCATTTTCCCACATTTCATCGTTATCAAAGTACTTGTGAGTATCTTGAGGGTCACGAAGAGAGAGGCGGAAGCGGTATTCATTCAAGTTGAAGTCTTCATAAACATCGATAATCAACTGAAGAGCACGTTGGAATTCTTCTTGGATTTGTTCTGGAGTAACGAAGAGGTGACCGTCGTTGAGTGACATTTCACGTACACGTTGAAGACCAGTGAGGGCACCAGATTTTTCATAACGGTGCATCATACCGATTTCAGCGATACGGATTGGCAACTCACGGTAAGAGTGAACATGATGTTTGAAGACTTGGATGTGGTGTGGGCAGTTCATTGGACGAAGGACAAATTCTTCCCCGTCACCCATGTCCATAGTTGGGAACATGTCTTCTTGGTAATGATCCCAGTGACCAGAAGTCTTGTAAAGTTCAACAGAAGCAAGTGGTGGAGTGTAAACATGTTGGTAGCCAGAAGCCAACTCTTTGTCTACGATGTAGCGTTCCAACTCACGACGAATAGTCGCACCATTTGGCAACCAGAATGGCAAACCTTGTCCCACTTCTTGTGAAATCATGAAGAGGTCAAGCTCTTTACCAAGTTTACGGTGATCACGTTCCTTAGCTTCTTCACGCATTTGAAGGTAGTTCTTCAAGTCTTTCTTGTCAAACCAAGCTGTACCGTAGATACGTTGCATCATAGCGTTGTCGCTATTTCCACGCCAGTAAGCACCTGCTACATGGAGAAGGTGGAAGATTTGGATACGGCCTGTTGAAGGGACGTGTGGGCCACGGCAAAGGTCTACATATTCACCCTGACGGTAGATGGTCAAACCACCTTCGTCTTCTGAGTGTTCTTCAATCAATTCTAATTTGTAAGGGTCATTTTTGAAGATTTCACGTGCCTCGTCTTTAGTAACTTCTTCACGGATTGATGGGAAGTTTTCTTTGACAATTTTTTGCATTTCTTCTTCGATACGAGGAAGGTCTTCGTTAGAGATTTGACCAGCTGTGTTGTCAGTATCGTAGTAGAAACCATCTTCGATGGCCGGACCAACTCCCAAGTGAATGTCTGGGAAAAGACGACGAGCTGCTTGGGCGAACAAGTGAGCAGCTGAGTGACGCAAGATTGGAAGGGCATCTTCGTGATCAGGTGTCACGATTTCGATGCTTCCATCTTCAGTGATAGCACGAGTAGTGTCGATGAGCTTGCCGTTGAATTTACCAGCCAAGGCCTTTTTAGCTAGAGAATTGCTGATAGATTGGGCAATTTCAAAAGTTGTAACGCCAGATTCGAATTCACGAACAGCGCCATCTGGGAAAGTAATGTTAATCATGATGTTCTCCTTACTTATATTATTGACGAATGTGTTAACCCTATTCTGAAAACAGGGACAGAGGATTGTGAAAGATAGAAAAACAAAAAGCGACATCCTCGAAAGGACGTCGCAACGTGGTTCCACCTTCATTTATGTTCCTCAAAAGAGAGGGACACCTCTGATTGGCTCTAACGTGGCCACCGTTTTATGTTTTCATAAAAACTCAAGAGTAGTATCAGTTTAGGCTTTCTATGCGTTTCCAGCAACCACGCACTCTCTAGTAGAAAGGGACTAAGTGACTTGTCTCTATGGATTATTATAGCATGATTGTGAGATTTTTCAAGGATTTTGTGAAAGTTTTTTGTTTTTCAGTTTTTGCACTAGATTCTTAATAGCGGCACCGACAGCCATACCAACTATGGCAAAGATTTCATAGGCTAGGAAGTAGAGAAGGATAAATTCTCTGAAAGTAATGATGGTAAAACAAAAGAGCAGTCCGTTACCAATTAACCACCAAAGTGAGAAACGGAAACGGTAGCTATAGAGTAGCGATATAATCAAGATTACCAGAGGTGTAAAGAAGAGAATATTATTTACGTAGAGACTCTTGAGCAAAAGGGGGTCAGAAATGATTAGTGATAACAACTCATAAAATGGCCAATAAAAGAAAAATACGACCAAATAGTAGGGGACATGGGAATAGAATCTAGGCATGATAATCACCTCGTTTAAAAACAGATAACTTGGATTTCTTGCTATGATTATTATAGCATGTTTAAAACAAGAAAGTAAATCTGTTGACAAAGAAGTTAGTTATTGGTAGAATAGGGATTGTCGTAAAGACAAATAACTTCTTCTTGGTTACAGGCATGCCAACCTGTCACTCGGATGAAGCCAAATAAAAAGGAGAAACATCATGGCAATCTCAAAAGAGAAAAAAAATGAAATCATCGCACAATATGCACGTCACGAAGGTGATACAGGTTCAGTAGAGGTTCAAGTTGCTGTCCTTACTTGGGAAATCAACCACCTTAACGAACACATCAAACAACACAAAAAAGACCACGCTACTTACCGTGGATTGATGAAAAAAATCGGTCGCCGTCGTAACTTGCTTGCATACTTGCGTAAAAACGACGTTAACCGTTACCGTGAGTTAATCAACTCTCTAGGACTTCGTCGTTAATTCAAGATACAAAGGCCGTCAAAAGCACAAAGCAAAAATAGGAAAATTGACGAAGAAACTTCAGTTTCTAGGAGATTTTATCTTTTTTGCCAAGTGCTTAGGCCGTGTTCAATTGAGCATATCTTGATAATGAAGCTACTCTAAATTGGGTAGCTTTTTTACTTTTGTTACCTTACTTCGATATACTCAAGTATAATCTTCGGTTACAGTTCCTAGCACTGTAAGGTAAAATAAACCAGAATGATCTCCCTTCGGGGAGATTTTTTTGTTTCACTAAAAATTTTGTACAATCTTCGGCTTACCGCCTAGTCTATAAACGGTTTATCCAGCAAGAATTATGATGCTAAGGGCGTAAGAAATCCGTATGAAAATAGGGAAATGACACAGTGTTCGATGAACACAAGGAGTTTCATCTTTTTCACTAGGATTTTAGCCCGGGCTCAAATCAGCTCTCGGACTTCAGAGGGCTTTTTTATTGAGATTTTATCGGTCACAATTTTGGAGACTACAAAAACTATCGGTCAACTCGACTTCTGGCAAGATGTGTTTTATCGGTCACAATTTTGGAGACTACAAAAACCTCAAATGGTATCAGCTAATTACACCATAAGGGTGCGTAGCTACTCGGCTTGAAAAGCCGAGTAGCTGTCTGCAAGCCCCTTCGGAGAGCCCACACTTTACGAAGTAAAGTATAGTATGTTATACTTTACATGGAAGTAGTCACCGAATTCCAGTTAGAAATTACTTTGTAACTACGTTTTGAGGAGGAGTAAAATGCTTTCCTATGTTCGAAATTACCCACTAGCGATAGCTAAATTAATGTGTCTGTGCTCTCCTAAAATCTGCTGATTTATTACTGACTAATACAGGAGGGTTTTTTATGGGACAGACAATCATATCTGCTATTGGTGTTTATATTTCCACCAGTATCGATTATTTAATTATTTTATTTATTTTATTTGCACAGCTATCACAGAATAAACAAAAATGGCATATTTATGCGGGGCAATATCTAGGCACAGGCTTACTTGTAGGGGCGAGTTTAGTTGCTGCTTATGTCGTTAATTTCGTGCCTGAAGAATGGATGGTTGGATTGCTTGGTTTAATCCCTATCTATTTAGGGATTCGCTTTGCAATTGTTGGAGAAGGTGAGGAAGAAGAGGAAGAAGAGGAAGAAATTATTGAAAGATTAGAACAAAGCAAGGCAAATCAACTGTTTTGGACAGTTACATTGCTAACAATTGCGTCTGGCGGAGATAATTTAGGTATCTATATACCTTATTTTGCTTCATTAGATTGGTCACAGACCCTCGTGGCCTTGCTTGTGTTTGTAATCGGCATAATTATCTTATGCGAGATTAGTCGGGTGTTATCCTCTATTCCCTTAATATTCGAGACAATTGAAAAATACGAGCGAATCATTGTGCCCTTAGTATTCATTCTACTTGGACTATACATCATGTATGAAAATGGCACGATAGAGACTTTTCTGACCGTGTAGATTTTTTTGTTTCACTAGGATTTTAGCCCGAGCTCAAATCAGCTCTCTGACTTCAGAGAGCTTTTTGCGTTGGCACCTTACCTCGATATACTCAAGTATAATCTTCGGTTACGGTTCCTAGCACAATAAAATCAACTATATTCATTTGTTCTCATCTTGTTCCATTGTTGAAAATATGGTATACTTTTCATGAGAATTTTCTAAATTTTTAAGATTCTATCAAAGGAGGTTTGCATGCTTTCCAAATTTTCTGGAAGCCGACAAGACCAGCAATTTGTGTTACTTTTAGTTATTTTGCTAGGTATTTTAGGGATTTCTCTCTTTCTAGCAGTTTCAATGGGATCTGTTGCGATTGATCTAGGAGATACCTATCGGATTATTTTGAGCAGGTTGGGATTTCCTCTTGAGATAGGAGAGGTTTCCAAGTCTACTCTTGCCATTGTATGGAATATGAGATTCCCTCGAGTATTGTTAGGTCTGATAGTAGGAGTAGGCCTTTCTATGTGTGGTAGTGTGATGCAGTCCACAGTGAACAATCCCATCGCAGAGCCTTATGTCTTAGGAATATCTGCGGGTGCTACTCTAGGGGCAACTTTGAGCATCATTCTTGGTTTAAAAGTGATGATTAGCCTTGGAGCTTTTCTTGGAGCTATTTTGGCAACAATTGCTGTCCTCATCATTGCCTCTATGCAGGGAAGGATGACGACTTCCAGTCTGATCTTATCAGGAACGGTGGTCAATGCTCTCTTTCTAGCTTTTTCCAACTTTATTATCTCAGTTGGCGCTAATGCGGACAGTGTGATGACCATTAAGTTTTGGACCATGGGCTCGCTCGCTGGGACTTCCTGGGCAGACTTGGTCCTGCCAACTATAGTAGTAGGAATAGCCTTTCTATTTTTCTCTACTCAGTATCGTGTTTTCAATGCGATGATGATGGGAGATGAGGCTGCTTTAACTTTGGGAATTCCCTTACGCTTTTATTGGTATCTTTATGTGACCATGGTGGCTGTGCTGACAGCAGTCTTAGTGGCAACCTGTGGGATTATTGGATTTGTCGGTCTGATTACTCCACATTTAGCTCGAGGGTTAGTAGGAACGAATTACAAGAGGCTTTTTCCTGTTGCAACCTTGCTAGGTGCCCTCTTTGTCATCTGGGCAGACGTACTCTCTCGTATCATCATTCCAAACGCAGAGCTTCCTATTGGTATTTTCACAGCCTTAGTAGGTGCTCCCTTCTTTATCTACATTGTTGGAGGTAGGCGAAGGGAGGTGAGGGTCTGATATGGACTTGATTTGTCAGGATGTCCACTTTGGACTGGGAGAGAAAAAAATCCTCAAGGGAGTTTCTCTTAAGGTTGAAGGGAATCAATTTCACACGATACTAGGACCAAATGGAAGCGGGAAAACCAGCCTGCTTAAACTCCTCTATCGTCAGGAAAAGGTGGACAAAGGCTTGATAAGCCTAGATGGAAAGCCGCTGGAACAATGGACGCTCAAAGAAACAGCCAAGCAAATGGCGGTCGTCACCCAGTTTAATCAATTGCAGTTTGATTCTACAGTTGAGGAAATCGTCTTGCTGGGAAGAACTCCCCACCTCTCTTTTTTACAGAAGGAAAAGGAAAGAGATTTTACACTCGTTCAAGATGCTCTCGTTAAGGTGGATATGCTTGAGAAGAAAACACGTCTCTATTCGTCTCTGTCAGGGGGAGAGAAACAGCGAGTCTTACTAGCCCGCGCCTTGGCGCAAGAACCGACTCTCTTGCTCCTTGACGAACCAACCAATCACCTGGATATCAAGTATCAGTTAGACTTGTTGGCCATTGTGAAGGAGCTCAAGGTCAATGTTCTAGCTGTCCTGCATGATATTCAACTTGCTTGTCGCTATTCGGATTATCTCTATCTAATGAAAGAGGGAGAAATCCTTTACCAAGGGACTCCAAAGGAGACCATCACCCCTGAGTCATTGCAAACTGTATACGGAGTGCAAAGTCAGGTGACTTGGACCGAGGATCAGCAAGCCATGATTCACTATTTATAAAAATGAAAAGGAAAATAAGATGAAAAAAACACTAAGCATTTTACTGGTAACAGTAGCTACCCTAACCCTGGCAGCTTGTGGTAACACTACTACAGAAAAAGCTACCACACAATCAAGCGCAGAAACAAGTCAAAAGGCTAACGCAGAGACGACTTATCCGCTAACTATCAAAACCTATGATGCTAAGGGAAATGAAGTCGAACAAGTTTTTGACAAGGCACCTGAAAAAGTTATCACAAACAATCTTTCAACCACTGAAATCTTATTGGAGTTGGGGTTGAAGGATAAAATTGTTGGCATGCTCAATCCAGACAATGCTGTGACGGACAAATACAAGGATGCGATTGCGACTATTCCTCAAATTGGGGATAAAAAAACAGTCTCACAAGAGACAGTCCTTTCTTATGAGCCAGACGCTGTGATGGGTCGAAATATGATGTTTTCTGAAAAATCCTTGGGGACAGTTAGCACTTGGAATGAAAACAAAATCCCAGTCTATACACAAAAAGCTTCTCTCTCAACAATTCAGCAAGATTTGGGGAATATCGTAGAAGATGTCAAAAATCTTGGAATGATTTTTAATGTTCAGGACAAGGCTAATGAATACGCAGCCCAATTACAAACTAAAATTGACGTTGTTAAGAAAGCAAATCCAGCAAGTCAAGGTGAAAAGAAAAAGGCTTTGATTATGGTTGCTTATAATGATCAAACCTTTGGTGCCTACAAGTCTGCTTTGCAAGAAAGTTTGCTGAACCAACTTGGCTATACAAACGTTGCTACGGGGACATCAGGCTTAACCTTGGAAAATCTCGTGTCAATGGATCCTGAATTGATTATCTATGTAACCAGCGATCGCAATAAAAAATTGGATGAAAAAGCAGTAGAGTTGATGAAGGCAAATGCTGTTTTGGAAAGCGTTGCTGCTATTAAGAATCAAAAAATCATGACCATCTCTTACGATGAATTGATGGATTATGGTCCAGCAGTGATTGATTCCCTTGAGAAAATCAATGACTTTATCAATAAATAATGAGTTTGATTGGGAAGGAATTCAAGTCAAAATCAGCCTTCCTTCTAACTACGACCCCAAACAAACCTATCCGGCTATTTTATTGAATGATGGAAACTTGGATTTCTTATCTTCACTTTCAGAATCTGTGATTTTAGTGGGCTTGACCTCTAAAAATCGCTTAGATGACTACACTCCCTGGGCAACATCAGCTCTGAGAGATGGAGCTCCAGATTTTGGAGGTCAGGCCAACGTCTATCATAATCATTTGTTTGGAGGTCTTTTAGACAAGCTACAGTCGCTTTATCGCCTGGATGAAAATCGCCTTGCCTACGGAGGCTACTCACTAGGTGGTTTGGCGGCAGTCTACAATCTTTTCAGCTTTGACAAGGTTTCCTGTGTCTTTTCGATCTGCGGTTCCTTTTGGTATCCTGATTTTGTGACTTACTGCAAGGCAGAGACAGTGAAAAATCTAGACTGTTTGCTGTATTTACAGAATGGTCAAACAGAAGGAGCACACCATATTAATCGCTTGGCTCAAGCACCAGTCTGTGCTGAGCAGATCCATACCAGTCTTCAGAAATGGTATCCGAACGGTCAGTTTGTCTTTGACCCTTATGGGCACCATGAACAAGTGGATGAGCGATTTCTAGCCTTTTCCAGCTGGTTGGCCCAAAAATGGAAAATCGAATAACAGATTTATCCCTTGGCTTTTGCCAAGGGATTGTTGTATTTATTTAACCAAGTTTTTCTCTCTTTTTATCTGGATTCCATACGAAGCTTGCGATAAAGCTAAAGATGATGGTTAGGATAGCGAGGATAATGGCAAGGATGAGAGCAGGTATGCGGATAAACCACCAGAGTGGGTTTGGTTTTTTATCATTGTGCCATTGTTTCGTTTCTTGGTCCAAACGTTGGAATTCTGCTTGAATGCGATTGGCGACTGTTTCAATACCTTCATCATTCATTTTCTTGATATCTGAGATATCGATTGGATTTCCAAAGTTCATATCGACACGCTCACGGCTAACCAAGCCTTTCAAGGTCATAGGACCTGTGTAGGTAACCGGCATAATACGGACCTTGGCCATTTTGGCAATCAGGGCAACTCCACCCTTGACATCGTTTGAGTGACGGCTTCCACTTGGAAACATGATGAGAGAGCGGTCACTTTTTTTGAGAACATTGATAGGATATTTGATGGCTGAAGCGCTAGGATTTTCACGGTCAATAGGAAAGGCTCCACACATACGAATCCACCAGCCAAAGATACGGTTAGCAAAGAGTTCTTTTTTGGCCATAAAGATGAACTGTTTTGGCTTGGTCGCAAAGGCCATGTAAACAGGATCCCACCAGGTGCGGTGAGGTGCAACCAGAATATAATTTTCATCTTGATTAGGAATTTTATCAGTATTATGATAGTGGGCATTGCCATTGATGGACCATAGGAGCAAGACAACCAATCCACGTAAATAAGTATAAAACATGCGATCTCCTTCGATTATTTTCTTGTTATTATTATACCTTATCAAAGGAGGGCTGGCAAACTTTTCCCTTGACTAGGTGCATATTTGGGATGAGATTAGAATTCTGTTAAAAAAAATGATATGATAGAATTTATGGATAAAAATAAGATTATGGGATTAACCCAAAGAGAAGTCAAGGAAAGACAGGCTAAGGGCTTGGTCAATGATTTTACTGCTTCGGCCAGTACCAGCACTTGGCAAATCGTTAAACGAAATGTCTTTACCCTTTTTAACGCTTTGAACTTTGCCATTGCTTTGGCACTAGCCTTTGTGCAGGCTTGGAGCAATTTGGTCTTCTTTGCTGTTATCTGTTTTAACGCTTTTTCTGGAATTGTGACCGAGCTACGGGCCAAACACATGGTGGACAAGCTCAATCTTATGACCAAGGAAAAGGTCAAAACCATTCGTGATGGTCAAGAAGTGGCTCTGAATCCGGAAGAATTGGTGCTAGGAGATGTCATTCGTTTGTCTGCTGGAGAGCAGATTCCCAGTGATGCCTTGGTTTTGGAAGGCTTTGCGGAAGTCAATGAAGCCATGTTGACGGGGGAAAGTGATTTGGTGCAAAAGGAAGTGGATGCCTTGCTTTTGTCAGGAAGTTTCCTAGCCAGTGGGGTAGTTTTAGCTCAAGTTCACCATGTTGGGGCTGATAACTATGCTGCCAAACTCATGCTGGAAGCCAAGACCGTTAAACCAATCAACTCTCGTATCATGAAATCGCTGGACAGGTTAGCTGGTTTTACTGGGAAGATTATCATTCCTTTTGGTCTGGCTCTCTTGCTAGAAGCCTTGATTTTAAAAGGTCTGCCTCTCAAATCATCCGTTGTAAATTCGTCGACAGCCCTTTTGGGAATGTTGCCTAAGGGAATTGCCCTTTTGACCATTACTTCGCTCTTGACTGCGGTGATTAAGCTGGGTCTGAAAAAGGTCTTGGTACAGGAGATGTACTCTGTTGAGACCTTGGCGCGCGTGGATATGCTCTGTCTGGACAAGACGGGCACCATCACTCAAGGAAAGATGCAGGTGGAGGCCGTTCTTCCTTTGACCGAAGAGTATGGAGAGTCAGCGCTTGCTAGCATCTTGGCCAGCTATATGGCCCATAGTGAGGATAAAAATCCAACAGCTCAAGCTATTCGCCAGCGTTTCCAAGGTCAGGTAGTCTATCCTATGATCTCTAATCTGCCTTTCTCAAGCGACCGCAAGTGGGGAGCCATGGAGTTAGAAGGTTTGGGAACAGTTTTCTTAGGGGCACCTGAGATGTTGTTGGATGCTGAAGTTCCTGAAGCTAGAGAAGCTCTTGAACGAGGCTCTCGTGTCTTGGTCTTAGCGCTCAGTCAAGAAAAACTTGACCATCACAAGCCACAGAAACCATCTGATATTCAGGCTCTGGCCTTGCTGGAAATCTTGGACCCCATTCGAGAAGGAGCAGCAGAGACGCTGGACTATCTCCGTTCTCAGGAAGTGAGACTCAAGATTATCTCTGGTGACAATCCAGTTACGGTATCCAGCATTGCCCAGAAGGCTGGTTTTGTGGACTATGACAGTTATGTAGATTGCTCGAAAATTACGGATGAGGAATTGATTGCTATGGCTGAAGAGACAGCTATTTTCGGACGTGTTTCCCCTCATCAAAAGAAACTTATCATCCAAACTCTGAAAAAAGCAGGGCATACAACAGCTATGACTGGGGATGGAGTTAATGATATCCTGGCTCTTCGTGAGGCGGATTGTTCTATCGTGATGGCTGAGGGAGATCCTGCGACTCGTCAGATTGCCAATTTGGTTCTCTTGAACTCTGATTTTAATGATGTTCCTGAGATTCTCTTTGAAGGTCGTCGTGTGGTCAATAACATTGCCCACATCGCCCCGATTTTCTTGATAAAGACCATCTATTCATTCCTATTAGCGGTCATCTGTATTGCCAGTGCTTTACTAGGTCGGTCTGAGTGGATCTTGATTTTCCCCTTCATTCCAATCCAGATTACCATGATTGACCAGTTCGTGGAAGGTTTCCCACCATTCGTTCTGACTTTTGAGCGAAATATCAAACCTGTTGAGTCAAATTTCCTCAGAAGATCCATGCTTCGTGCTCTACCAAGCGCTCTCATGGTCGTCTTCAGCGTTCTTTTTGTGAAAATATTTGGAAGTAGCCAAGGTTGGTCTGAGTTAGAAATCTCAACTCTACTCTATTATCTCTTGGGGTCAATTGGTTTCTTATCCGTATTTAGAGCCTGCATGCCATTTACCCTATGGCGTGTCCTCTTGATTGTTTGGTCAGTAGGAGGCTTCCTAGCTACAGCTCTCTTCCCAAGAATTCAAAAATTGCTTGAAATCTCAACCTTAACAGGACAAACATTACCTGTTTATGGTGTCATGATGTTGGTCTTTACCGTGATTTTCATCCTGACTAGTCGCTATCAAGCCAGAAAATAAAGAAAGGCTGCAATCTGTGGATTGCGGTCTTTTTAGGTACAAGATTGCCAGTTGAAATGTGGTATAATAAGAGGTAATAGAGTTTTGGAAAGTGAGAGAAGATGATTTCAAAGAGATTAGAATTGGTGGCTTCCTTTGTGCCACAGGGAGCCATTTTGCTAGATGTGGGAAGTGACCATGCTTATTTGCCTATCGAGTTAGTCGAAAGAGGACAAATCAAAAGTGCCATTGCAGGTGAGGTCGTAGAAGGTCCTTACCAGTCTGCAGTCAAAAATGTTGAGGCTCACGGTCTAAAGGAGAAAATCCAGGTTCGTTTAGCCAATGGCTTGGCAGCCTTTGAAGAGGCAGATCAGGTATCGGTTATCACTATTGCTGGCATGGGCGGCCGTTTGATTTCTAGGATTTTAGAAGAAGGATTGGACAAGTTAGCTAATGTAGAACGATTGATCCTCCAGCCCAATAATCGTGAAGACGACTTGCGTATCTGGTTACAAGAGAACGGATTCCAGATTGTAGCTGAAAGCATCTTAGAAGAAGCTGGTAAGTTTTATGAGATTTTGGTGGTGGAAGCAGGACAAATGAAGCTCTCAGCCAGTGATGTTCGCTTTGGTCTTTTCTTGTCCAAAGAGGTCAGTCCAGTCTTTGTCCAAAAATGGCAAAAAGAAGCTGTTAAGCTAGAGTTTGCCCTCGGACAAATCCCAGAAAAAAATCTGGAGGAACGTCAAGTTCTAGTGGATAAAATTCAAGCCATCAAGGAGGTTCTCCATGCTAGCAAGTGAAGTAATTAACGCATATGAAGCCTTTTGTCCTCAGGAATTTTCCATGGAGGGAGACAGTCGTGGCCTACAAATTGGCACTTTGGACAAGGATATCCAAAGTGTCATGGTTGCTCTGGATATTCGTGAAGAAACGGTGGCTGAAGCTATTGAAAAGGGTGTGGACTTGATTATTGTCAAGCACGCGCCGATTTTCCGTCCCATCAAGGACTTGGTAGCTAGCCGTCCACAAAATCAGATTTACATCGACCTGATCAAGCATGACATTGCAGTTTATGTCAGCCATACCAATATTGACATCGTTGAAAATGGCCTCAATGATTGGTTCTGTCAGATGCTAGGTATCGAGGAGACGACTTATCTTCAGGAGACAGGTCCTGAACGTGGAATTGGTCGTATTGGGAATATTCAGCCTCAGACATTTGGGGAATTGGCCCAGCATGTCAAGCAAGTCTTTGGTTTAGATAGCCTTCGAATGGTCCATTATCAAGAGAGGGATTTGCAGAAGCCTATTTCAAGAGTGGCTATCTGCGGTGGAAGTGGGCAATCATTCTATAAGGATGCTTTGGCAAAGGGGGCAGATGTTTATATCACTGGTGATATTTACTACCACACTGCCCAGGATATGCTGTCTGATGGGTTGTTGGCATTGGACCCAGGCCACTATATCGAAGTGCTTTTTGTAGAAAAAATCGCTGCACTCCTTAATAAATGGAAAGAGGAAAAAGGCTGGGAACTAGAGATTTTACCTAGCCAAGCATCGACCAATCCTTTCCATCATATCTAGTTAGAAAGTGAAGACAATGAAAAAAGTTGCCATTATCGGAGCAGGGATTGTAGGTGCAACAGCTGCCTACTACCTCTCTAAAGAAAGTGACCTAGAAGTAACCGTCTTTGACCATGGACAGGGTCAAGCCACCAAGGCCGCAGCAGGAATTATCAGTCCTTGGTTCTCCAAACGTCGCAATAAGGCCTGGTACAAGATGGCGCGCTTGGGGGCAGACTTTTATGTGGATTTGTTGGCTGATTTAGAGAATTCAGGGCAAGAAATCGACTTTTACCAACGTTCGGGAGTCTTTCTCTTGAAAAAGGATGAATCCAAGCTAGAAGAACTCTATGAACTAGCCCTCCAGCGTAGAAAAGAGTCTCCCTTGATAGGGCAATTAGCCATTCTGGACCAAGCATCAGCAACTGAATTATTCCCTGGTTTGCAGGGATTTGATCGCTTGCTCTATGCTTCTGGTGGAGCGAGAGTAGATGGCCAACTCTTAGTGACTCGTTTGCTAGAAGCCAGTCAGGTCAAGCTGGTCAAAGAAAAAGTGACTCTGACACCATTAGCATCAGGCTACCAGATTGGTGAAGAGGAGTTTGAGCAGGTTATTTTGGCGACGGGAGCTTGGTTGGGGGACTTGTTAGAACCCTTGGGTTATGCTGTGGATGTTCGTCCCCAAAAAGGACAACTCCGAGATTATTGGCTTGCCCAAGACATGGAATCTTATCCTGTGGTTATGCCAGAAGGGGAGTGGGATTTGATTCCTTTTGCAGGTGGGAAATTATCCCTAGGTGCTACTCATGAAAATGATATGGGATTTGATTTGACGGTAGATGAAACCTTACTCCAACAAATGGAGGAGGCGGCATTGCCTCACTATCCAGCCTTGGCTAAAGCGACTTCAAGAACTGAGCGTGTGGGAATCCGTGCCTATACCAGTGATTTCTCTCCTTTCTTTGGGCAGGTGCCAGAATTAGCAGGTGTCTATGCAGCTAGTGGACTAGGTTCATCAGGCCTCACAACGGGTCCTATCATTGGTTACCACCTAGCTCAATTGGTCAAAGACAAGGAGTTGATCTTGGACCCTGAAAACTACCCAATTGAAAACTATGTCAAACGACTAAAAAGCGAATAAATATTTTACTGAAATTTTAGCTTAGCTTCTAGGATGGCAAATGACATTCCCTATCAAAAATGGTAAAATAAGAAAAAATCCGAGAATCGAGGAAAGAAGATGCAAGAAAAGATTTTGGTAACGGGTGGGGCAGGTTTTATCGGGACCCACACTGTTATTGAGTTAATCCAAGCAGGTCATCAGGTTGTTGTGGTGGATAACCTTGTTAACAGCAACCGTAAAAGTTTAGAAGTTGTTGAGAGAATTACAGGAGTTGAGATTCCTTTTTATGAGGCTGATATCCGTGATACAGATACTCTTCGTGACATTTTCGAACAAGAAGAACCAACAGGTGTCATTCACTTTGCTGGTTTGAAGGCTGTTGGCGAATCAACCCGTATCCCTCTTGCCTATTATGACAACAATATCGCAGGAACTGTTAGCCTTTTGAAAGTTATGGAAGAAGCCAACTGTAAAAACATCATTTTCAGTTCTTCTGCGACAGTTTACGGAGATCCGCACACAGTACCCATCTTGGAAGATTTCCCACTTTCAGTGACTAACCCATACGGTCGTACTAAGCTTATGCTAGAGGAAATTTTGACGGATATTTACAAGGCAGACTCAGAATGGAATGTGGTCTTGCTTCGTTACTTCAACCCAATCGGAGCCCATGAGAGTGGTGATTTGGGAGAAAATCCAAACGGTATTCCAAACAATCTCTTGCCATATGTGACTCAAGTAGCCGTTGGAAAATTAGAGCAAGTGCAAGTGTTTGGAGACGATTACGATACGGAAGATGGAACTGGTGTTCGTGATTATATCCACGTTGTTGACTTGGCTAAAGGTCACGTCGCAGCTCTGAAAAAAATCCAAAAAGGTTCAGGTCTAAACATTTATAACCTTGGGACAGGTAAAGGCTACTCAGTTCTTGAAATTATCCAAAATATGGAAAAAGCGGTGGGACGTCCAATTCCTTACCGCATCGTAGACCGTCGCCCAGGGGATATCGCAGCCTGCTATTCAGATCCTGCAAAAGCCAAAGCAGAACTCGGCTGGGAAGCAGAACTCGGCATCACCCAAATGTGTGAAGACGCATGGCGTTGGCAAAGCAAGCATCCAAATGGATTTGAAGACTAAGATGGTGATGTCAATCATTGTCCCCTGTTTAAACGAAGAGGAAGTACTTCCTCTTTTTTATCAGGCTTTGGAAGCTTTACTTCCAGATTTGGAAACAGAAATCGAGTATGTCTTTGTCGACGATGGATCAAGTGATGGAACCTTGGAACTCTTAAAGGCCTATCGGGAACAAAATCCGGCAGTGCATTATATTTCTTTCTCTCGAAATTTTGGAAAAGAAGCAGCTCTTTATGCAGGATTGCAATATGCGACAGGAGATTTGGTGGTGGTGATGGATGCAGACCTCCAGGATCCTCCTAGTATGCTGCTTGAGATGAAAAACTTACTAGACCAAAATGAAGATTTGGACTGCGTAGGAACACGGAGAACCAGTCGGGAGGGGGAACCCTTCTTTCGCAGTTTCTGTGCTGATCTCTTTTACCGCCTTATGAAAAAAATCAGCCCAGTAGCCCTGCCCTCTGGTGTTCGTGATTTTCGCATGATGAGAAGAACTGTGGTCGATGCCATTTTAAGCTTGACTGAGTCCAATCGTTTTTCTAAGGGACTCTTTGCCTGGGTCGGCTTTAAAACCCACTATCTGGACTATCCAAATGTCGAAAGGCAGGCTGGCAAGACCAGTTGGAGTTTTAGGCAACTCTTTTTTTACTCCATTGAAGGGATTGTTAATTTTTCAGATTTTCCCTTGATTATCGCCTTTGTTGCAGGTCTCTTATCTTGCTTTGTTTCTCTAATAATGACCTTTTTTGTTGTGGTTCGGACTCTCATTTTGGGCAATCCGACATCAGGTTGGACCTCTTTGATGGCAGTCATTCTCTTTCTTGGAGGCATTCAACTCTTGACCATTGGGATTCTCGGCAAGTACATCAGTAAAATTTATTTGGAGACTAAAAAAAGACCACTTTATCTCGTTAAAGAAAAAAGTGACCTTCCTGATTTTACAGAAAAAAATAAAGTGAAAAGACTATAATTTTACATGGAAATATGCTAAACTAGAGGGAGTGGGTTATCGCCATTGATTTAGGCTTCCTGATTGCTAATCAGGGCGCGAGTTGGGCAATTTTTAACAGCCTCTAAGACATCCTGGCTAGGAGAAATTTCTTTTTCTAGTTGGTCAGGGTCATCGTAAAAACGCACGATTCCATTATCGTGGTAATCAAATAAATCAGAATAAGTTTGGCAAAGCCCACAGGCGATGCATCGTTCAGGTATAAGTGTGATTTTCATATTTATATTGTAATAAGAAAAGTAAAAAAAAACAAGGAGCAGGGTATGGAAAAAGAACCGTGGCAAGAAGATATTTATGAAAATCAAGAAGAAACAAGATCAGAACGTCGTAAGAGAACTCAAGGCAGAGATGTAGTGGCCAATCGTGTCTTGACGATCCTAGCCAGTATTTTCTTTGTAATTGTGGTGGTGATGATTATTGTTCTCATCTATCTTTCATCAGGTGGGAGTAATCGCACAGCAGCCTTGAAAGATTTTCACGATTCAGATGCAAATGTAGTACAGATTTCATCATCTAGTAGTTCCCAGCCTGAACAGAGTTCAGAATCTTCTTCTGAACACTCGGAGGAAGCTACAGATCCAGAAGGGACGACAAAAGTCTTGGCTGGAGAAGGGGAAGCAGCCATTGCAGCTCGTGCTGGGATTTCGATTGCTCAGTTAGAAGCTTTAAATCCTGGGCACATGGCTACGGGGTCTTGGTTTGCTAATCCAGGTGATGTTATAAAAATAAAATAGGAGCCGATATGAAAACAATTCAAATTGCTATTGACGGTCCTGCTTCAAGTGGTAAGAGTACGGTCGCAAAGATTATTGCCAAGGATTTTGGATACACTTACCTAGATACAGGTGCCATGTATCGCGCAGCGACCTATATGGCTCTCCAAAACCAGTTAGGAGTAGAAGAAGTTGAAGCCCTTCTAGCCTTGTTGGACCAGCATCCAATTAGTTTTGGACGCTCAGAAACTGGAGACCAGCTTGTCTTTGTAGGCGATGTGGATATTACCCATCCTATTCGTGAAAATGAAGTGACCAATCATGTTTCTGCTATTGCAGCAATTCCTGAAGTCCGTGAGAAACTAGTTTCTCTCCAACAAGAAATCGCCCAACAAGGCGGTATTGTCATGGACGGTCGCGATATTGGAACTGTTGTATTACCACAAGCAGAATTGAAAATTTTCCTAGTAGCTTCTGTTGATGAAAGAGCAGAGCGTCGTTATAAGGAAAATATTGCCAAGGGAATTGAGACAGACCTTGAAACCTTAAAAGAGGAAATTGCTGCGCGTGACTACAAGGATAGTCATCGTGAGACTTCACCTCTCAAACAAGCAGAGGATGCTGTCTACCTTGATACAACTGGTTTGAACATTCAAGAAGTAGTTGAAAAAATCAAAGCAGAAGCTGAAAAAAGAATGTAGATGTAGAAAAGCCGATAGATTGATATCGGTTTTTTTCTAAATTTGTCAAAATGCTGATTTTAAGGTATAATAGTTGCTGTTCAAGAAATTTTGATTTTCAAAGAATAGTGAATGATGATAAGGAGAAACCATGAACAACCTACCAAATTGCCCAAAATGCAACTCAGAGTATGTCTACGAAGACGGTGCCCTACTGGTTTGCCCAGAGTGTGCTCATGAGTGGAATCCTGCTGAAGTTGCAGAAGTAGAAGAAGGTCTTGTCGCTATCGATGCCAACGGAAATAACTTGGCTGACGGTGATACTGTTACCCTCATCAAGGACTTGAAAGTAAAAGGTGCGCCAAAAGATTTGAAACAAGGGACGCGCGTGAAAAATATCCGCATCGTAGAAGGCGACCACAATATCGACTGTAAAATTGATGGCTTTGGTGCCATGAAACTCAAATCAGAGTTTGTGAAGAAGATTTAAGTATGTCAAAACACTATAAACTTGTATTTTATAGCCGTATCTTCTTGTTTCTAGCGGCTTTTACGGGAGTTTATCTTGAAATTACCAAGCATGGTGGTTTTGGGATGCTTCTCTATTACACGGTTCTGTCCAACCTCTTGGTAACTATTTTTACCCTCTATCTCCTAAAGGTTATGAGCCGTGTAGGTGAAAACTGGCAAAGACCAAGTCTCTTGCGCTTAAAAGGTGGAGTCACCATGAGTATCATGATTACCTGTGTGATTTACCATTTCCTCTTAGCACCTATTGCGACTAATTTCTATACTCTAGAAAATTTCCTTTGCCACTATATCGTTCCCCTCTGGTTTTTCGCAGATACCCTCTTTTTTGACAAACAGGGTCAATACAAGATTTGGGATCCAATTGTGTGGACGATTTTACCCTTGCTGTATATGATGTTTGCTCTCTTTAATGGTTTGGTTTTAAAACTCAATATTCCAAATGCCAAGGATAATCCTTTCCCTTACTTCTTTTTGAATGTGAACAAGGGTTGGGATGTCGTGTTCAAGTGGTGTCTGATTATCTTTGTTGCCTATATGGTGGCAGGATTTATCTTCTACTTTATCAAGCAAATCAAGAGAAAGTCATCCTAAGACACAAGGGATTCATTTTCGAGTTTAAGAAGGAGTCTATACACTAAAGAGGCTTCTTCTTTTCTTGCTTTTTTGACAACTATCAAAAGAGACAGAAGATTAAGAGAAATATAGAAAGAGATTTCATGAAACAATTTTTAGAACGGGCCAGTATTTTGGCTCTCTCACTCGTTTTGATTACATCCTTTTCCATCTCGAGTGCCCTGCCAGCCATGTTTGACTATTATCAAGGTTATCCTAAGGAACAAATTGAGCTCTTGGCGAGCTTGCCTTCCTTTGGGATCATGATGATGTTACTACTAAATGGTTTCTTAGAAAAAATATTTCCTGAGCGATTACAGATTAGTTTGGGATTGTTGATTTTATCACTGAGTGGAACAGCACCCTTTTGGTATCAAGCCTATCCCTTTGTCTTTGGAACTCGGATTCTTTTTGGTTTGGGTCTCGGGATGATCAATGCCAAGGCCATTTCCATTATCAGTGAACGTTATCAAGGAAAAACACGAATTCAGATGCTAGGGTTACGCGGTTCTGCAGAGGTCGTTGGAGCTTCTCTCATTACCTTGGCAGTCGGTCAGTTGTTGGCCTTTGGTTGGACAGCTACCTTCCTAGCTTATAGTGCTGGATTTTTGGTGCTGACCCTTTATCTGCTCTTTGTCCCTTATGGAAAAGAAAAGAAAGAAGTCAAGAAAAAAGCGAAGGAAGCAAGTCGCTTAACTCGAGAAATGAAAGGCTTGATTTTTACCCTAGCTATTGAAGCGGCAGTTGTAGTTTGTACCAACACGGCTATTACTATCCGTATTCCAAGTTTGATGGTGGAAAGAGGACTTGGAGATGCCCAGTTATCTAGTTTTGTTCTTAGTGTCATGCAGTTAATCGGGATTGTGGCTGGGGTGAGTTTTTCTTTCTTGATTTCTATTTTTAAAGAGAAACTGCTCCTCTGGTCTGGTATTACCTTTGGTTTGGGGCAAATTGTGATTGCCTTGTCTCCATCCTTGTGGGTGGTAGTGGCAGGGAGTATTCTGGCTGGTTTTGCCTACAGTGTAGCCTTGACGACGGTCTTTCAACTTGTCTCTGAACGAATTCCAGCTAAACTCCTCAATCAAGCAACTTCATTTGCTGTATTAGGCTGTAGTTTCGGAGCTTTTACAACCCCATTTATTCTAGGTGCAATTGGCTTACTAACTCACAATGGGATGTTGGTCTTTGCTATCTTAGGATCTTGGTTAATTGTAACCTCTATCTTTGTCATGTACCTACTCCAAAAGAGAGTTTAGGATTGGTTTCCTAGGTTTTTCTTTTGAGTTTTTTGTACCCAGACAATATTTATTTTAGAACCTTGTCTACAGATTAATTTCTTGATAAAATAGAAGTTATGACGAGATATAAAGCAACTATTTCCTATGATGGTTACGCCTTTGCTGGTTTTCAGCGCCAGCCTCATGCGCGTAGCGTTCAGGAAGAAATTGAAAAAACCTTGACTAGATTGAATAAGGGGAAAGCCATCACTGTTCACGGTGCTGGTAGGACTGATAGTGGGGTTCATGCTTTGGGACAGGTTATTCATTTTGACCTACCTTATCAGATGGATGAGGAGAAGCTCCGTTTTGCTTTGGACACTCAGTCTCCTGAAGATATTGATGTGATTTCAATTGAGCTTGTGGCGGATGATTTTCATTGTCGTTATGCCAAGCATAGCAAGACCTATGAGTTTATCGTGGATAGAGGACGTCCCAAAAATCCGATGCGCCGTCACTATGCCACCCACTTCCCTTACCCACTTGATGTGGAGAGGATGCAGGAGGCCGTCAAAAAGCTAGAAGGAACCCATGATTTCACTGGCTTTACAGCCTCTGGGACTAGTGTAGAGGATAAGGTTCGCACTATTACAGAAGCCAGTCTTAGGGTTGATGAGACAGGCCAGTTTTTGACTTTTACCTTTTCAGGAAATGGTTTCTTGTATAAACAGATTCGCAATATGGTGGGGACGCTACTCAAAATTGGCAATAACCGCATGCCAGTAGAGCAGATTGACCTCATCTTGGAGAAGAAGGACAGGCAACTTGCAGGTCCCACTGCAGCACCTAATGGTTTGTATTTAAAGGAGATTCGTTATGAAGAATAATCGTATTTTAGCACTTTCAGGAAATGATATTTTTAGTGGTGGTGGATTGTCCGCTGATTTGGCTACCTATACCTTGAACGGCTTGCATGGCTTTGTAGCAGTGACTTGTTTGACAGCCTTGACAGAAAAAGGATTTGAAGTCTTTCCAACTGACGATACCATTTTTCAACATGAATTAGATAGCTTACGTGATGTGGAGTTTGGGGGAATTAAGATTGGTCTCCTACCAACTGTCAGTGTGGCTGAGAAGGCATTGGACTTTATCAAGCAACGCCCAGGAGTGCCTGTGGTTCTGGATCCTGTCTTGGTCTGCAAGGAAACGCACGACGTAGCAGTTAGTGAACTCTGCCAAGAGTTGGTTCGCTTTTTCCCTCATGTCAGTGTGATTACGCCTAATCTTCCTGAAGCAGAATTACTAGCAGATCAAGAGATTAAAACCCTTGAAGATATGAAAACTGCAGCACAGAAATTGCATGAATTAGGAGCGCCAGCAGTTATTATCAAGGGAGGCAATCGCCTTAGTCAGGACAAGGCTGTAGATGTCTTTTATGATGGACAAACCTTTACAGTGTTGGAAAATCCTGTCATCCAAGGGCAAAATGCTGGCGCAGGTTGTACCTTTGCCTCTAGCATTGCCAGTTACTTGGTTAAAGGTGATGAACTTTTATCAGCAGTAGAAAGCTCTAAGGCTTTCGTTTACCGTGCCATTGTACAAGCAGATCAGTATGGAGTAAGACAATATGAAGCAAACCAAAACAACTAAAATCGCCCTTGTATCCCTATTAACCGCCCTTTCTGTGGTTCTAGGTTATTTCTTAAAAATTCCAACACCGACAGGCATTCTAACTCTTTTAGATGCGGGTGTCTTCTTTACGGCCTTTTACTTTGGTAGTCGTGAAGGGGCTGTAGTCGGAGGACTAGCAGGCTTCTTGATTGACCTCTTATCAGGCTATCCTCAGTGGATGTTCTTTAGCTTGGTCAACCATGGCTTGCAGGGATTTTTCGCAGGATTTAAAGGAAAAACTCAGTGGTTAGGCCTTATCTTAGCAACGATTGCCATGGTAGGGGGTTACGCCTTGGGTTCTACATTGATGAATGGCTGGGCAGCAGCCCTACCAGAAATTTTACCAAATTTCATGCAAAATATAGTAGGGATGATTGTAGGATTTATTCTTAGTCAAAGTATCAAGAAGATTAAGTAAAGAGACTGAGTCAAAAGTCTTTCAAATAAGAAAAACGCATAGTATCAGGTGTTCAAAACTTGATACTATGCGTTTTATTGTGGGAAGATTTTATACTCTTCAAAAATCTCTTCAAACCGCGTCAACGTCGCCTTGTCGTAGATATGGTTACTGACTTCGTCAGTTCTATCCACAACCTCAAAACAGTGTTTTGAGCTGACTTCATCAGTCTTATCTACAACCTCAAAACAGTGTTTTGAGCAACCTGCGGCTAGTTTCCTAGTTTGCTCTTTGATTTTCATTGAGTATTAGATGAATATTAATCAAAATAAAGCAAGTCTTTGCTGGTGCTTGTAAAGAGGTCAAAGCCATCCTTGGTAACAACACCGCAGTCTTCGATACGGACACCGACTTTACCAGGGATATAGATACCTGGTTCAACAGAGAAGCACATGCCTTCTTCGATAACCAAGTCATTTCCTTCCATGATAGAAGGGAATTCGTGGACATCCATACCGATACCGTGACCGAGACGGTGGTTGAAGTACTCGCCGTAACCAGCTTTTTCGATGACCTCACGGGCAGCGCGATCCACTTCATGGGCAGTCACCCCTGGCTTGATAAAGTCAAGAGCAGCTTGTTGGGCTTCAAGAGTCAAGTTATAAATGTCTTTCTTGAATTGGTCTGGTTTGCCGACAGCGACCGTACGAGTCATATCTGACGCATAGCCGTTGACTAGAACACCAAGGTCAAAGAGGAGAAGGGCGTTATTTTCAACTTTGTTTGCTGCTGGAATACCGTGTGGATTTGCAGCATTATCACCAGTCAAGACCATGGTATCAAAACTCATTTCATAACCTTCACGCTTCATAGCAAAGTCAATTTGGGCGATGATATCTGTCTCAGTCTTATCAAGAGAAATATTGTCAAAACCAACATTAACAGCCTTGTCCGCATAGAGACCTGCAACCATCATTTTTTGCACTTCATCAGCTGATTTGATGAGGCGCATGCGTTGGATACGAGGAGTGAGGTTTTCAAACTCAGCAGTTTCAAAAACGGTTTTTAAACCATGATATTTGGTTAAGATGAGATTGTCAAACTCAACAGCGACACGTTTGAAATCAAGCTGTGGTAGAGCATGTTTCATTTTTTGCCATGGATTTTCAGAATCCACATAGCCCACAACTGGGAAGGAAACAGTGCTAGTAGCACGCTCAACTTCAAGAGCTGGGACAAAGAGGAGGGGTTCTTGATCCGCTAGGACAAAAAGGAACATTTGGCGTTCATGGGGATCACTGTAAAAGCCAGTGAGGTAATTGATTGTGACGGGGTCAGATACGACAGCGACGTCTAGTTTTTCTGATTCAAGATATGTTACGATTTGTTGTAATTTAGACATATGCTACCTTCTTTCTACCCCTCTATTTTGGCAAAAAAAGAGAGAAAATGCAAGGGAGAAGGGTAAAAGAAAAGACAAAAAGAACTCCGATAAGATAATGGAGTTCTTTGATATGTTTTTCCTTGGTTTAAGAAAAGTCAGCCTTGCTTTTGACATCACTGTACTCTTCAGCGATTTCTTGGCTGAGAATATCTTCATAAGCAGGGAGTTGGATGTCCTGACCGTATTTCTTCTTGAGGGCAGTAGTGACTAGGCGATAAGCCAGATTGGCATTACGAGAGAGGATAGGTCCGTGGAAGTAGGAACCAAAGACATTCTTGTAATGAACCCCTTCGCCGACTTTTTCTTCGTTGTTTCCATTTCCATAGACTACCTGTCCCAGTGGTTTTTGGTCATCTGAGAGGAAGGTACGGCCCTGATGGTTTTCAAAACCATAGTAGGTTTCATCGAAATCTTCATTGTGAATCTTGATGTCACCGATAAAACGCTTATTGGTCTGGTTGAGGGTGTAGTGGCCCATAACCCCTAGCCCTTCGATGCGTTTGCCTGAAGCTTCAATATAATATTGACCCAATAGTTGGAAACCACCGCAGATAGCCAGAACCACACCGTCATTTTGGATGTAGTTGTCAATGCTCTCTTTTTTAGCAGGTAGGTCGTCTGCAATGATACTCTGTTCAAAGTCTTGACCACCACCAAAAAAGGCGATGTCGTAATGATTTTCGTCAAAGTCATCATGGAGTGAAACGATGTCAACGGTCACATGGGCTCCCAGCTTTTCAGCCACATACTTGAGCATGAGGATGTTTCCATTGTCCCCGTAGGTATTCATGAGATTTCCGTAGAGGTGGGCAATGTTGAGCTGATAGGGGTAATTGCCATCTTTTGAGGAAAGTGAAGTATAAACCATTAGTTCATCTCCTTTCTAACAATCTGACGACTAGCCAGCAGTTCGCGGAATTCCAGCATAGCAGTATAGGTAGCCAGGATATAGGCATGCTTGCAGTCTTGGTTTTCAATGGTCTTAAGAACTTGTTCCAGATTACTTGTCTCAGTAATTTTCTCAGCTGGGTAACCAGTCACACGAAGACGGCGTGCGATTTCAGAATGGCGAACACCGCCAGCGTTGATTTCAGGGATGTCCATGTCAGTGATTTGTTCAAAATCAGCATCCCAGATCCAGCTTGTGTCAATCCCATCAGCATAGTTGGCATTAAGGAGGACGGATAGGCTAAATGGATAAGGTGCTAGTTTAATCATCTCGATAGCTTGGGTTGCACCGACTGGATTTTTAATCAAAACAAGGGTGCATTCCTTGTCACCGATATGGAAGGTTTCCTGGCGTCCAAAGACAGCACGGCTCTTGTCAAATCCCTGCTTGATGAGTTGGGAATCGGCGCCGAGAAAGCGGGCGATGGCAACTGCAGCTAGGGCGTTGTAGATATTATAGAGACCACCGATTTGGATACCATATTCTTGTCCGTCTATGACAAAGCGAGAGCTATTGTTGGTCAACTCAACTAGTTCTGTCAAGCGATAGTCGAGATCAGGACGTTTACATCCGCAGCCTTCACAGATATAGGCACCCAAGTTTGCATAGGTATTCTGCTCATATTTGAGGATTCCTTGGCAGTCAGGACAGAGAATCCCTTCTGTATTATAGTGAGCCAGCTGGGCTGGTCTTTTCTCCAAGTCAAAACCAAAATACTCTACAGGATTTGGAATAGCTGGCTTGTAGAAAAGTGGACTGTCTCCATTAAGGAGAACAGTAGCCGTAGGCACCTTACGAATGGCATCCAAAATCATCTTGTAAGTTGTGTAAATCTCACCATAGCGGTCCATCTGGTCACGGAAGATATTGGTGATAACAAAAAGGCTTGGCTGGATATAGTCACAGATACGAGATAGACTGGCTTCATCAATTTCTAAGACGGCAATATTTTTTCCAGTTTTAGAAGATTTGGCTGTTAAGAAGGTTGTCGCAATTCCTGTAATCATGTTGGCACCGCTTGGGTTGGTCAGAACTTGACCATAAACCTCTTTTAAAATACCGACAGTGAGGGCAGTTGTCAAGGTTTTTCCGTTGGTTCCAGTGACCACGACAATCTCGTAGTTCTTAGCTAGGTTTTGTAAAATATCTTTATCAAATTGAAGGGCAAGTTTTCCTGGGAGCGTACTTCCACGGCCAAGACGGCTTAAAACGAAGTGGGAAGAGCGCCCAGCAATAAGGCCCAAAGTAGTTTTTAAGTTCATGTTTCTATTATATCACAAAAGAGTGAAAAGACAGATTTGGTGTTTCGCAGAAGCAAAAACAGCCCAAAGAGGGCTGTTCGATACGATCAAATCTCAACTTAAATCGCAAACAAGTCATTCAAGTTCTCAGCCAAGGTTGGGTGAGTGAAGATTTGTTTTGTGAAGTAAGTATAAGGAATCTTGTTGTCCATAGCAACAGTAATGATGTTGATGATTTCTTGAGAACCTTCTGAGAAGATGCTTGCTCCAAGAATTTCTTTTGTTTCAGTATTCACAACAGCTTTGAAAGCTCCGCGAAGGTCTCCATTTACGTGACCACGAGGCATGGCTGCAACAGGGATTTCTTTCACTGCGTATGGAAGTTTCAAATCAGCTGCTTGGCTTTCAGTTAAACCAACTTGTGAAAGGGCAGGTGTGATAAACATGGTGTTTGGTACATTGAGACGGTCTTCAAGAGTGTAGCTGCCATCTCCAGCAAGGTAGCTGTAGACAACACGGAAGTCATCAAGTGAAATGTAAGTAAATTGAAGGCCACCGTTGACATCTCCAACTGCAAAGACACCAGGAACGTTTGTTTGACAGTGTTTGTCTACTTTAATAGCGCCACGTTCAGTTAGTTCAATATCTGTATTTTCAAGTTGAAGTGGTTCTACATTTGGTTTGCGTCCAGTTGCGTAGAGAAGGGCATCGAAACGGTAAGTTTCGTTTTCAGTCACGACAAGGACTTGGTCACCGTCGTTTTTGATTTCAGTAGTATGGATATTTTGAAGCAATTCAATACCGTCTTCTTCCATATATTGTTTAGCAAGAGCTGCGATGGAAGGTTCTGCACGAGGTAGGAAAGTATCCAAGGCATCTAGGACTGTGACCTTGCTTCCAAGTTTGTTGTAAAGGCCAGCAAATTCAAGACCGATATTTCCGCCACCAAGGACTCCAAGTTTTTCAGGCAACTTGTCCAAGTTTTGGATCCCTGTTGAGTCAAAGACGTTTTTGCTTGTAGCAAGTCCAGGGATTGGCAAGACGTTTGAAACAGCACCAGTGTTGATGACGATTGTTTCAGCAGTCAGTTCTTTCTTTTCATCACCAGCTTGGATTTCGATGACTTTATTTGAAAGGAAGTGAGCTTCCGCATCAAAGATATCCACGCCTGTACCAGCAACAGTCGCATAGTTTTTACCGTTGAGGCGACCAGTGATAGTATTTTTGGTAGCAATGACTTCTTCAAAAGACAAGCCCTTCTCAGCAGCAACTAGCAAAGTCTTAGTTGGGATACAACCGATGTTGATACAAGTTCCACCGTACATAGCTTTGCTACGTTCAACGAGGGCAACTTTTTTGCCAGCTGAAGCCAATTTACCAGCTAGTGTTTTACCAGCCTTACCAAATCCGATAACGATTAAATCATAAGTTAACATTTAGAGTTCCTCCTATTCGAATTACATTCTAGCACAAGAAAAAAACTTTTGCACAATTCTGCTACGAAAAAGACAGAAAAAAATAAAAACGCTTTCCAGACAAAAAGCTAGTAATTTTTTGACAAGCTTGATAAACTAAAATCCTATCTATTTTTATATAAGATAGAATAAATGTTCGAAAATAGGAGGTTTTATGAAATCGAATCGTTATATTATTGCCTTTGCTGGGGTCATTTTACACTTAATGCTGGGTTCGACTTATGCTTGGAGTGTTTATCGTAACCCTATTATTGAAAAAACGGGATGGGATCAGGCTTCTGTTGCCTTTGCCTTTAGTCTAGCAATCTTTTGTTTAGGCTTATCGGCTGCATTTATGGGGCGTTTGGTAGAAAAATTTGGTCCGAGAGTCATGGGGAGTCTATCTGCTTTTCTATACGCAGGTGGAAATATCTTAACAGGATTTGCAATAGACCGTCAGGAACTGTGGTTGTTGTATCTGGCTTACGGCATTTTAGGTGGGCTTGGTTTGGGAGCAGGCTATATTACCCCTGTGTCAACGATTATAAAATGGTTTCCTGATAAACGTGGTCTCGCAACAGGTTTAGCGATTATGGGGTTTGGTTTTGCTTCTTTATTGACTAGTCCCATAGCGCAACATCTCATCGCAGGGATAGGGCTTGTAGAAACTTTTTATATTTTAGGTGCAAGTTACTTTATTATCATGCTCCTAGCTTCACAATTCATTAAGCGTCCAAATGAGCAAGAGCTTGCAATTTTATCTGCTTCAGGGAAAGAAAAAACAGCCTCTTTGACGCAAGGAATGGCTGCAAATCAGGCTCTGAAAAGCAATCGGTTTTATATACTTTGGATTATTTTCTTTATCAACATAGCTTGTGGTTTAGGCTTAATTTCAGCGGCATCGCCAATGGCACAGGAGATGGCTGGCTTGTCTACAAGTCATGCAGCAGTAATGGTGGGCGTTTTAGGGATTTTCAATGGATTTGGTCGCTTGCTCTGGGCGAGCTTATCTGACTATATCGGTCGCCCCCTAACCTTTAGTATATTACTGCTTGTCAATCTTTTCTTTTCTCTCTCACTTTGGCTCTTTACAGATTCCGTTTTATTTGTAGTCGCTATGTCTATTTTGATGACTTGCTATGGAGCTGGTTTTTCATTGATTCCAGCTTATCTCAGTGATATTTTTGGAACCAAGGAATTGGCCGCTCTGCATGGTTATATTTTAACAGCTTGGGCAATGGCTGGTTTAGCAGGACCTATTTTATTAGCAGAGACTTATAAAATGGCTCATTCTTACACACAAACCTTGTTCGTTTTTATCATTTTATATAGTATCGCCTTGGCTTTGTCTTATTATCTAGGTCGTTCCATCAAAAAGGAAAGCCAAAAACCGCTTACATGATTTTCTAGAGAAATTAGGCTATCTTTTGCTCTGGTCTTGTGTTATACTAGATGGGTTGCAAAGAAAACAGTACTTTTCTTTTGTGGAAAAGAAGCAACACGATTTTGTATCCAGTATATGAAAATACGTCATAAAAAGAAAAGTATACACTAAGCCCTATAGGGTGGCTTCGCACCACCTTTAGAAAGAAGAATAACGTGAAATTTAATGAATTAAACTTGTCTGCTGATTTGCTAGCAGAGATTGAAAAAGCTGGTTTTGTAGAAGCCAGTCCGATCCAAGAACAAACCATTCCTTTGGCCCTTGAAGGCAAGGACGTTATCGGTCAAGCTCAGACTGGTACAGGAAAAACTGCAGCTTTTGGCTTGCCTACTCTTGAAAAAATCCGTACAGAAGAAGCGACCATCCAAGCCTTGGTCATCGCTCCAACTCGTGAACTCGCTGTCCAAAGTCAAGAAGAACTATTCCGCTTTGGTCGTAGTAAGGGAGTCAAAGTTCGCTCAGTATATGGCGGATCAAGCATTGAAAAACAAATTAAGGCTCTTAAATCTGGTGCCCATATCGTGGTGGGAACACCTGGTCGTCTCTTGGACTTGATTAAACGCAAGGCCTTGAAATTACAAGATATTGAAACTCTCATCCTTGACGAAGCAGATGAAATGCTCAACATGGGCTTCCTTGAAGATATCGAAGCCATCATTTCTCGTGTTCCTGAAAACCGTCAAACCTTACTTTTCTCAGCAACTATGCCAGATGCTATCAAACGTATCGGTGTTCAGTTTATGAAAGAACCTGAGCATGTGAAGATTGCGGCTAAGGAATTGACAACAGAATTGGTTGACCAGTACTATATCCGAGTTAAGGAACAAGAAAAATTTGATACCATGACTCGTCTTATGGATGTGGAACAACCAGAACTTGCTATCGTATTTGGTCGTACTAAACGCCGTGTAGATGAATTGACTCGTGGTCTTAAAATCCGTGGTTTCCGTGCCGAAGGAATTCATGGTGACCTGGACCAAAACAAACGTCTTCGTGTCCTTCGTGACTTTAAAAATGGCAATCTTGATGTTTTGGTTGCGACAGACGTTGCAGCGCGTGGCTTGGATATTTCAGGTGTGACCCATGTCTATAACTACGATATTCCACAAGATCCTGAAAGTTATGTTCACCGTATCGGTCGTACAGGTCGTGCTGGTAAGTCAGGTCAGTCGATTACTTTTGTTGCTCCAAACGAAATGGGCTACCTTCAAATTATTGAAAACTTGACTAAGAAACGCATGAAAGGTCTCAAACCTGCAAGTGCAGAAGAAGCCTTCCAAGCTAAAAAACAAGTAGCTCTCAAGAAAATCGAACGTGATTTTGCAGATGAAACCATTCGTGCCAACTTTGAGAAATTTGGTAAGGACGCTCGTAAGCTAGCTGCCGAATTTACTCCAGAAGAATTGGCAATGTATATCTTGAGTCTGACAGTCCAAGATCCAGATAGCCTTCCAGAAGTGGAGATTGCGCGTGAAAAACCACTACCGTTTAAACCATCAGGTAATGGCTTCGGTGGTAAAGCTAAGGGAGGTCGTCGTGGAGATGACCGTCGTGATAATCGCCGTGGAGACAACCGTCGTGGTGGTCGCCGTGATGATTTCAAAAAAGGAAGTCGTGGCAACGATCGTTTTGATAAGGAAAAACGTTACCGTAAGGATAATAAAAAACCACGCAATACCTCAAGCGAAAAGAAAACAGGCTTTGTTATTCGTAACAAGGGAGATAAATAAGAAAAAGCGGTTCAAAATGAATCGCTTTTTTATATAAGGAGACCGAATGTGAAAAGATAATACTCTTCGAAAATCTCGTCAACGTCGCCTTGCCGTAGGTATATGTTACTGACTTCGTCAGTTCTATCTGCAACCTCAAAACAGTGTTTTGAGCTGACTTCGTCAGTTTTATCTGCAACCTCAAAGCTGTACTTTGAGCAGCTTACGGCTAGTTTCCTAGTTTGCTCTTTGATTTTCATTGAGTATAAATAAAATTGTTGTATTATCTTTTTATAATGTTATGATACACAAAAATAGACAGCTTGTCAATAGAAAAGGGAAAATTTAATTAAAAATATTCTGGTTTTTAAAAATTGCAAGTCAATAAGGAATTTTCAGATAATTATTGAAAAAGAGACGTTTTTATGTTATAATGATAGCGATTAAATTCGAGGTGAAAAATGGCACATTTATTAGAAAAAACAAGAAAAATTACATCAATTTTGAAGCGCTCAGAGGAGCAGTTGCAGGATGAGCTGCCTTACAACGCTATTACGCGTCAGTTAGCGGATATTATTCATTGCAATGCCTGCATTATCAATAGTAAGGGACGTCTGCTTGGCTATTTTATGCGTTATAAAACAAATACAGATCGCGTAGAGCAATTCTTCCAAACTAAGATCTTCCCAGATGACTACGTTCAAGGGGCTAATATGATTTACGAAACAGAAGCAAATTTGCCTGTTGAGCATGATATGAGTATTTTCCCTGTTGAGAGTAGAGATGATTTTCCAGATGGCTTGACAACCATTGCACCGATTCATGTATCAGGGATTCGACTTGGTTCTTTGATTATTTGGCGCAATGATAAAAAATTCGAAGATGAGGACTTGATCCTTGTTGAGATTGCCAGTACCGTCGTTGGGATTCAACTCCTTAATTTCCAACGTGAAGAAGATGAGAAAAATATTCGCCGCCGTACTGCTGTTACCATGGCGGTTAATACCCTTTCTTACTCCGAACTCCGTGCTGTTTCAGCAATTTTAGGGGAGTTAAATGGAAATGAAGGGCAGTTGACTGCGTCAGTGATTGCAGATCGTATCGGAATCACTCGTTCTGTGATTGTCAATGCTCTGCGTAAACTTGAATCTGCGGGGATTATTGAAAGTCGCTCTCTTGGAATGAAGGGAACCTATCTTAAGGTCTTGATTTCAGATATTTTTGAAGAAGTGAAGAAAAGAGATTACTAATGACTAAGGCTTTGATTTCGATTGATTATACAGAAGATTTTGTTGCTGATAGTGGTAAATTGACAGCAGGGGCTCCAGCTCAAGCTATTTCAGAAGCCATTAGCAAGGTGACTCGATTAGCTTTTGAACGTGGAGACTACGTCTTCTTTACCATTGATGCTCACGAAGAAAACGATTGTTTTCATCCAGAAAGTAAACTATTTCCTCCTCATAATCTGATTGGGACTAGTGGACGCAATTTATACGGAGACTTGGGGATCTTTTATCAAGAGCATGCTTCAGACAGTCGTGTCTTTTGGATGGATAAACGCCATTACTCAGCTTTTTCAGGGACTGACCTAGATATTCGTTTGAGAGAGCGTCGAATTTCTACCGTTATCTTAACAGGTGTCTTGACGGATATCTGTGTCCTACATACAGCTATAGATGCCTATAATCTAGGATATGACATCGAGATTGTTAAACCAGCTGTTGCTTCCATCTGGCCTGAAAATCATCAATTTGCCCTAGGTCATTTCAAAAACACACTCGGAGCTAAGTTAGTAGATGAAAATCTAAATGAAATTTCAGAGTAATTTGGTTGATGAAATGAAAAAATTTGAAAAAAAGTGTTGACAAGGATCCCAAAAGTTGATATACTAGTAAAGTAATCGACGCGGGGATGGCGGAATTGGCAGACGCGCAGGACTAAGGATCCTGTGACCGCTTTAGGTCGTGAGGGTTCAAGTCCCTCTCTCCGCATAGGATAAGAGTTAGCTTAGGCTAGCTCTTTTGTATTTCTCTAAAAAATTAGAATCCAGTCAAATGTAGTGGAGAATCAGTGAAAATATGGGAAAACTAATCCTTGTTTCTGCTTTTGTATAGAAGAATAATAAAGATTATCTTCTTCAAATTCTTCGATATTCTCTAAAGTTTTGTGCAAGTTGCACAGAACTTTTTTGTTTTTTTGGTCACCTTGCCATAGAAATGTAAAGCGTTTTCATATATAATGTAATTATCAAAAGACAAAAGGAGTTCACCTCATGGTAGAATTGAATCTTAAAAATATTTACAAAAAATATCCAAACAGCGAACACTATTCAGTTGAAGATTTCAACTTGAACATCAAAGATAAAGAATTTATCGTTTTCGTAGGTCCTTCAGGATGTGGTAAATCAACTACACTCCGTATGATTGCTGGTCTTGAAGACATCACAGAAGGAACTGCATCTATCGATGGCGTGGTTGTCAACGACGTAGCTCCAAAAGACCGCGACATCGCTATGGTATTCCAAAACTACGCTCTTTACCCACACATGACTGTTTATGACAACATGGCTTTCGGTTTGAAATTGCGTAAATACAGCAAGGAAGACATCGACAAACGTGTGCAAGAAGCAGCTGAAATCCTTGGATTGAAAGAATTCTTGGAACGTAAACCAGCTGACCTTTCAGGTGGTCAACGTCAACGTGTTGCCATGGGTCGTGCCATCGTCCGTGACGCAAAAGTATTCTTGATGGACGAACCTTTGTCAAACTTGGATGCAAAACTTCGTGTATCAATGCGTGCTGAAATCGCTAAAATCCACCGTCGTATTGGAGCTACAACTATCTACGTAACTCACGACCAAACAGAAGCGATGACACTTGCAGACCGTATCGTTATCATGTCAGCAACTAAGAACCCTGCTGGTACAGGTACTATCGGACGTGTAGAACAAATCGGTACTCCTCAAGAAGTTTACAAAAACCCAGTTAACAAATTCGTTGCAGGATTCATCGGAAGTCCAGCAATGAACTTCATCAATGTGAAATTGGTTGGTAGCGAAATTATTTCAGACGGTTTCCGTTTGAAAGTTCCAGAAGGCGCTTTGAAAGTACTTCGTGAAAAGGGCTATGAAGGTAAAGAATTGATCTTCGGTATCCGTCCAGAAGACGTGAATGCAGAACCTGCTTTCCTTGAAACATTCCCAGACTGTGTTGTAAAAGCGACTATCTCTGTATCAGAACTGCTTGGTTCAGAATCTCACCTATACTGCCAAGTTGGTAAAGACGAATTTGTTGCTAAAGTTGATGCTCGTGATTACTTGCAAACAGGCGCAACAGTTGAACTTGGATTTGACTTGAACAAAGCACACTTCTTTGATGTAGAAACTGAAAAAACAGTCTATTAAAATAAATAAAATTTAAAGCACTACAAGAAAAGATATCTCTTTATCAATTGTAGTGGAGAGATATCAGTTAATCTAGGGAGAGAAACGAAATGCTTCTCTCCTTTTTGCTAGGGAAGTCATATTATGCATCTATCTTGTGATACCCTTTGAATAAAAATGGTCATCTTATTTGACTTATAGGGTGACTAGCAGATGAAATATTGTTTTCTCTTTCTTCTTTACTAGAAAGTATGGTATAATAGAGAGTAAAAACTTTGAAAGAAAGAAAAAGATGAATTTAAAAGATTATATTGCAACAATTGAAAATTATCCAAAGGAAGGCATCATCTTCCGTGATATTAGTCCTTTGATGGCTGATGGGAATGCTTATAGCTACGCTGTTCGTGAAATTGTTCAGTATGCTACTGACAAGAAAATTGATATGATTGTAGGGCCTGAGGCTCGTGGATTTATCGTGGGCTGTCCAGTTGCCTTTGAGTTGGGAATTGGCTTTGCACCTGTTCGTAAGCCAGGAAAATTGCCACGCGAAGTCATTTCTGCTGACTATGAAAAAGAGTACGGTGTTGATACCTTGACTATGCACGCGGATGCCATCAAGCCAGGTCAACGTGTTCTAATCGTAGATGACCTCTTGGCAACAGGTGGAACTGTTAAGGCAACTATCGAAATGATTGAAAAACTTGGCGGTGTTGTAGCAGGTTGTGCCTTTCTTGTTGAATTGGATGAATTGAACGGCCGTGAAAAAATCGGTGACTACGATTACAAAGTTTTGATGCATTATTAATGAAAAACAGTCCCTAGGGCTGTTTTCTCTACATTGGGATATAAAAATAGACTATAGCTAGTTAGAGAAAAACTATAATTGAAAACTATATCTTCTTGCAGTATAATAAAAGGACTAGATGTTTGAGATTTAGTTTCATACTCAATGAAAATCAAAGAGCAAACTAGGAAACTAGCCGTAAGCTGCTCAAAGTACAGCTTTGAGGTTGCAGATAAAACTGACGAAGTCAGCTCAAAACACTGTTTTGAGGTTGCAGATAGAACTGACGAAGTCAGTAACATATACGTACGGCAAGGCACGTTGACGCGGTTTGAAGAGATTTTCGAAGAGTTCAAACACAAGCAATTATTCCTGAAAGAGTACAGTTAGGAGAGGGTTATGCCGATTCGAATTGATAAAAAATTACCAGCTGTTGAGATTTTACGGACAGAGAATATCTTTGTCATGGATGATCAACGTGCTGCCCACCAAGATATTCGCCCGTTGAAGATTTTAATTTTAAATCTCATGCCACAGAAAATGGTCACAGAGACCCAGTTGTTACGCCATTTGGCCAATACACCTCTACAACTGGATATTGATTTTCTCTATATGGAGAGCCATCGTTCTAAGACAACTCGTTCAGAGCACATGGAGACCTTTTATAAAACTTTTCCTGAAGTTAAGGACGAGTATTTTGATGGGATGATTATCACGGGTGCTCCAGTTGAGCATTTACCATTTGAGGAAGTGGACTATTGGGAGGAATTTAGCCAGGTGCTTGAGTGGTCTAAGACCCATGTCTATTCGACCCTTCATATCTGTTGGGGTGCTCAGGCTGGTCTTTATCTGCGCTATGGAGTGGAAAAATACCAGATGGACAGTAAGTTATCAGGTATTTATCCTCAGGATGCTTTAAAAGAAGGGCACCTTCTTTTTAGAGGCTTTGACGATAGCTATGTATCCCCTCATTCACGGCACACGGAGATTTCTAAGGAAGAAGTCTTAAACAAAACCAATCTCGAGATTTTATCAGAAGGACCTCAGGTTGGGGTTTCGATTTTGGCTAGTCGGGATTTGCGTGAAATTTATAGTTTTGGACATTTGGAATATGACCGTGATACCTTGGCAAAAGAGTATTTCAGAGATTGTGATGCAGGTTTAGATCCTCATATTCCAGAAAATTACTTTAAGGATGATGATGTCAATCAGACGCCTTGTCTTTGTTGGTCTTCATCGGCAGCCCTCTTTTTCAGTAACTGGGTGAACTATGCGGTCTATCAGGAAACTCCTTTTGACTGGAGAAAAATAGAAGATGATGCATCCGCATTTGGGTATTTATAAGAGGAATTATGACATATTTAGACGCTTTTAAATCAGGGAACTTGGTTTTACCGAGTGCCCTGCTCTTGCATTTTAAGGAACTCTTTCCTTCTAGCGACGATTTTCTGGTCTGGCAATTTTTCTATTTGCAAAATACGACAGGTTTGGAAGAAATGTCGCCAAGCCAGATTGCTGAAAGGATTGGCAAGGAAATTTCAGATGTCAACCAGTCCATTTCTAATCTTACGGAGAGGGGACTTCTCCAGTATCGAACGATTGAATTGAATGGTGAAATCGAATTGCTTTTTGATGCTAGTTTGGCTTTGGAACGTTTGGATGACTTGCTTGGAGCTCCTGCTTCGAGTTCAGACCAGTTGACACCTCAGAATCAGCTTAAGGATTTGGTGGAAACCTTCCAGCAGGAATTGGGACGCTTGTTGACACCTTTTGAGATTGAGGATTTGACCAAGACACTAAAGGAAGATGGAACCAGTGCTGACTTGATTAAGGAGGCTCTTCGTGAAGCTGTTTTAAATGGAAAAGCAAACTGGAAGTACATTCAGGCGATTTTGAGAAACTGGCGCCATGAAGGTATCAAAAGTGTGGCTCAAATTGAGGCTAAGCGGGCAGAGAGAGAAGCAAGCAATCCTCAGTTGACACAGGTATCTGCAGATTTTAGAAATGCTATGGATCTCTGGAAGGATTAATCCTTGTAAGCAGGCTTGAAATCCGAGTAAGATTTGCAAGCTGTGTCTAATTGTGATAAAATAAGTAGAAAATAAATTGAAAAAAGAGGTATGTGAAATGTCACGTAAACCATTTATCGCTGGTAACTGGAAAATGAACAAAAATCCAGAAGAGGCTAAAGCATTCGTTGAAGCAGTTGCATCAAAACTTCCTTCATCAGATCTTGTTGAAGCAGGTATCGCTGCTCCAGCTCTTGATTTGACAACTGTTCTTGCTGCTGCAAAAGGTTCAAACCTTAAAGTTGCTGCTCAAAACTGCTACTTTGAAAATGCAGGTGCTTTCACTGGTGAAACTAGCCCACAAGTTTTGAAAGAAATCGGTACTGACTACGTTGTTATCGGTCACTCAGAACGCCGTGACTACTTCCATGAAATTGACGAAGATATCAACAAAAAAGCAAAAGCAATCTTTGCAAACGGTATGCTTCCAATTATCTGTTGTGGTGAGTCACTTGAAACTTACGAAGCTGGTAAAGCTGCTGAATTCGTAGGTGCTCAAGTATCTGCTGCATTGGCTGGATTGACTGCTGAACAAGTTGCTGCATCAGTTATCGCTTATGAGCCAATCTGGGCTATCGGTACTGGTAAATCAGCTTCACAAGACGATGCACAAAAAATGTGTAAAGTTGTTCGTGACGTTGTAGCTGCTGACTTTGGTCAAGAAGTGGCAGACAAAGTTCGTGTTCAATACGGTGGTTCTGTTAAACCTGAGAACGTTGCTTCATACATGGCTTGTCCAGACGTTGACGGTGCCCTTGTAGGTGGTGCGTCACTTGAAGCTGAAAGCTTCTTGGCTTTGCTTGACTTTGTAAAATAATCAGTAAGTAGCAAAAGCTAGGTGGAACAGCATTCAGGTGCCTGTTCCATTTTTTATAGGAGAGGAAAGATTGAAAACAAAATTTGTATGTATAGGGCTAGCAAGTCTTTGCTTACTTGGCGCAAGAGTTTCAGGAATTGCGGCAGATGAAACAAGTGGAAGCACAGTTTCAGAAAAATCTAGTCTATCAACAGGAACTTCATCAACTAGTAGCAATGAACAGAGAAACAGTGTCTCTGCCCACTGGGATGGGGATTATTATGTAAAGGCTGATGGTTCTAAAGCTCAAAGTGAATGGATTTTTGACAACTACTATAAGGCTTGGTTTTATATTAATTCAGATGGTCGTTACGCGCAGAATGAATGGCATGGAAATTACTACCTGAAATCAGGTGGATATATGGCCCAAAACGAGTGGATCTATGACAGTAATTACAAGAGTTGGTTTTATCTCAAGTCAGATGGGGCTTATGCTCATCAAGAATGGCAATTGCTTGGAAATAAGTGGTATTACTTCAAGGAGTGGGGTTACATGGCTAAAAGCCAATGGCAAGGAAGTTATTTCTTGAATGGTCAAGGTGCCATGATGCAAAATGAATGGCTTTATGATCCGGCTTATTCTGCTTATTTTTATCTAAAATCCGATGGAACTTATGCCAACCAAGAGTGGCAAAAAGTGGGCGGTAAATGGTACTATTTTAAGAAGTGGGGTTATATGGCTCGGAATGAGTGGCAAGGAAACTACTATTTGACTGGAAGTGGTGCCATGGCGACTGACGAAGTGATTATGGATGGTGCTCGCTATATCTTTGCGGCCTCTGGTGAGCTCAAAGAAAAGAAAGATTTGAATGTCGGCTGGGTTCACAGAGATGGTAAACGCTATTTCTTTAATAATAGAGAAGAGCAAGTTGGAACCGAACATGCTAAGAAAGTTATTGATATTAGTGAGCACAATGGCCGTATCAATGATTGGAAAAAGGTTATTGATGAAAATGAAGTAGATGGTGTCATTGTTCGTCTAGGTTATAGCGGTAAAGAAGACAAGGAATTGGCGCATAACATTAAGGAGTTAAATCGTCTGGGAATTCCTTATGGTGTCTATCTCTATACCTATGCTGAAAATGAGACCGATGCTGAGAATGACGCTGAACAGACCATTGAACTTCTGAAGAAATACAATATGAACCTGTCTTACCCTATCTACTATGATGTTGAGAACTGGGAGTATGTGAATAAAAGTAAGCGTGCTCCGAGTGATACAGGTACTTGGGTTAAGATTATCAACAAGTACATGGAGACGATGAAGCAGGCGGGTTATCAAAATGTGTATGTCTATAGCTATCGTAGTTTATTACAGACGCGTTTAAAACACCCAGATATTTTAAAACATGTAAACTGGGTAGCGGCCTATACCAATGCTTTAGAATGGGAAAATCCTCATTATTCAGGAGAAAAGGGTTGGCAGTATATCTCTTCTGAATACATGAAAGGAATCCAAGGGCGCGTAGATGTCAGCGTTTGGTATTAAGCGATGATTTGAAAGAGGGATGTGATAGTAGCACCCTCTTTTTCTTTGTTTTATGATAATTTATCCTCGAGTAAATTCAAGATCTTGCTAGGAAATAAATATTATATGGTAGATTGAATATAGACCGGGACATTGCGGTTGCTAAAACATTTTTAGAAATTCATTTGTCTTTCCTAATCGACTTGGTTCCATCTTATTTCAATCTATTATAGTCTTGGGGAATTTCTTCAAGCCACATCAGCTTGGTCAGTTCTACCTGCGACCTCAAAACTTGTGCTTTGGTCAAGCTGGGTTTGGCTTCCTAGTTTGCTGATGGATTTCCATGGACTATAAGCATCCAGACCTCTTTTTCGTCTTCTAAAGATTCTTAAATTATCAGTCTATTGCAACTTTTCTCATGTGAGTCATTTGGCTTGCTATTGTCTTTCCTTAGTAGTATACTAAGGTAGTAATCATTAAGAAGTGGTTACATAAAAATAATGAATGAGGTAAAATAAAATGGTAGAATTGAAAAAAGAAGCAGCAAAAGATGTCGCAACATTAACAAAAGCAGCGCCAGTAGCATTGGCAAAAACAAAGGAAGTTTTGAATCAAGCTGTTGCTGATTTGTACGTAGCCCACGTTGCTTTGCACCAAGTACACTGGTATATGCGTGGACGCGGTTTTATGGTATGGCATCCAAAAATGGATGAGTACATGGATGCTCTTGATGGTCATTTAGATGAAATCAGCGAACGATTGATTACACTCGGTGGAAGCCCATTCTCTACATTGACAGAATTCCTTCAAAATAGTGAAATCGAAGAAGAAGTTGGAGAGTTTCGCAATGTAGAAGAAAGTTTGGAGCGTGTCCTTGATATTTATCGCTACCTCATCACTCTTTTCCAAAAAGCGTTGGATGTGACTGACGAAGAAGGCGATGATGTTACAAACGATATTTTTGTTGGTGCTAAGGCTGAACTTGAGAAAACAGTTTGGATGCTTGCCGCAGAACTTGGACAAGCACCTGGTTTGTAAGAAACAAGGCAACATAGATAAATCTGTAGGAAATTTCTTACAGATTTTTTCTATTTTGTAAGCTATTCCAAACCAGTCTTTTTTTTAGTTTTTTGATAAAATAGTACTATCAGTGAAAAGGATGGAAGCATGACTAAGAAAATCGTAGCTATTTGGGCTCAGGATGAAGAGGGTGTGATTGGGAAGGACAATCGTCTGCCTTGGCATTTGCCAGCAGAATTGCAGCACTTTAAAGAAACAACTCTGAATCATGCTATCTTGATGGGGCGGGTAACCTTTGATGGAATGGGGCGTCGCCTGCTTCCACAACGGGAAACCCTGATTTTGACGCGTAATCCGGAAGAAAAGATAGATGGGGTTGCTACTTTTCAGGACGTCCAGTCTGTTCTCGACTGGTATCAGGCTCAAGACAAGAATCTCTATATTATCGGTGGGAAGCAGATTTTTCAAGCTTTTGAACCCTACCTTGATGAAGTGATTGTGACTCAAATTCATGCTCGGGTGGAGGGAGATACCTATTTTCCTGAGGAGTTTGACCTGTCCCTTTTTGAGACAGTTTCAAGCAAATCCTATACCAAAGATGAGAAAAATTCTTATGATTTTACCATCCAATACCGCAAGAGAAAGGAAGTCTAATGGAACGGAGTTTATTTGGTTTATTCACGGCTTTTCTGTGTTTCATCTGCCTTTTGGCAGGAGCACAGGCTTTTCGTAAAAAGCGTTACGGGCTTTCTATCCTCCTTTGGTTAAATGCCTTTACCAATCTGGTCAATAGTATTCATGCTTTTTACATGACCTTATTTTAGATAGAATGATAGTATAGAATGGAAGGAAATCATGTCTACAAATAGAAAAAATGATATGATGGTTTATTGCTCATTTTGTGGCAAAAACCAAGAAGAAGTACAAAAAATAATCGCTGGCAACAATGCTTTTATTTGTAATGAATGCGTGGAGTTAGCTCAAGAAATCATTCGAGAAGAATTGGTTGAGGAAGTCTTGGCAGACTTGTCTGAGGTGCCAAAACCAATTGAACTCCTCCATATCTTGAACCACTATGTAATCGGTCAAGATCGTGCCAAGCGTGCCTTGGCAGTGGCAGTTTACAACCACTACAAACGCATCAATTTCCACGATACGCGTGAAGAGTCAGAAGATGTGGATTTGCAGAAGTCAAACATCTTGATGATTGGCCCGACTGGTTCAGGGAAAACTTTCCTTGCCCAGACCTTGGCTAAGAGCTTGAACGTGCCTTTTGCGATTGCGGATGCGACAGCTCTTACTGAGGCTGGTTATGTAGGTGAGGATGTGGAAAATATCCTCCTCAAACTCTTGCAGGCTGCTGACTTTAACATCGAACGTGCAGAGCGTGGCATTATCTACGTGGATGAAATTGACAAGATTGCTAAGAAGAGCGAGAACGTGTCTATCACACGTGATGTTTCTGGTGAAGGGGTGCAACAAGCCCTTCTTAAGATTATCGAGGGAACTGTTGCCAGCGTACCGCCTCAAGGTGGACGCAAACATCCGCAACAAGAAATGATTCAAGTGGATACCAAAAATATCCTCTTCATAGTGGGTGGTGCCTTTGATGGTATCGAAGAAATCGTCAAACAACGTCTGGGTGAAAAAGTTATCGGATTTGGTCAAAACAATAAGGCGATTGACGAAAATAGCTCTTACATGCAAGAAATCATCGCAGAAGATATTCAAAAATTCGGGATTATTCCTGAGTTGATTGGACGCTTGCCAGTCTTTGCAGCTCTTGAGCAATTGACGGTTGATGACTTGGTTCGTATCTTGAAAGAGCCAAGAAATGCCTTGGTCAAACAGTACCAAACCTTGCTTTCTTATGATGATGTCGAGTTGGAATTTGACGACGAAGCCCTTCAAGAGATTGCTAATAAAGCTATCGAACGCAAGACAGGGGCGCGTGGTCTTCGCTCAATTATCGAAGAGACCATGTTGGATGTCATGTTTGAAGTACCGAGTCAGGAAAATGTGAAATTGGTTCGCATTACAAAAGAAGCTGTCGATGGAACGGATAAACCAATCCTAGAAACAGCTTAGAGGTGACTATGGAACTTAATACACACAATGCTGAAATCTTGCTCAGTGCGGCGAATAAGTCCCACTATCCGCAGGATGAACTGCCAGAGATTGCCCTAGCAGGGCGTTCAAATGTTGGCAAGTCTAGTTTTATCAACACCATGCTGAACCGTAAGAATCTGGCTCGTACGTCAGGGAAACCTGGGAAAACTCAGTTGCTCAATTTCTTTAATATCGACGACAAGATGCGCTTTGTGGATGTGCCTGGCTATGGATATGCCCGTGTTTCTAAAAAGGAACGTGAAAAGTGGGGGCGCATGATTGAGGAGTATCTGACAACTCGAGAAAATCTCCGTGCGGTAGTCAGTTTAGTTGACCTTCGTCATGACCCGTCAGCAGATGATGTACAGATGTACGAATTTCTCAAGTATTATGAGATTCCGGTTATCATCGTTGCGACCAAGGCAGATAAGATTCCTCGTGGTAAATGGAACAAGCACGAATCAGCAATCAAAAAGAAATTAAACTTTGACCCAAGTGACGACTTTATCCTCTTTTCATCTGTCAGTAAGGCAGGGATGGATGAGGCTTGGGATGCAATCTTAGAAAAATTGTGAGGAAAAGAAAATGGCAAAAACAATTCATACAGACAAAGCTCCAAAGGCTATCGGACCCTATGTTCAAGGAAAAATCGTTGGCAACCTTTTGTTTGCTAGTGGTCAAGTTCCTCTCTCTCCTGAAACTGGGGAAATCATTGGAGAAACGATTCAAGAACAGACAGAGCAAGTCCTAAAAAACATCGGTGCTATTTTGGCAGAAGCAGGAACAGACTTTGACCATGTTGTCAAAACAACTTGCTTCTTGAGCGATATGAACGACTTCGTTCCTTTTAACGAGGTTTACCAAACGGCCTTTAAGGAGGAATTTCCAGCTCGTTCAGCTGTGGAGGTAGCTCGTCTTCCTCGTGATGTAAAAGTCGAAATTGAAGTCATCGCAGAGATTGGATAAGCTAGCTGAAGTTTGGTGTTGCCAAACTTCTTTTGATATAAGGAGAAAAAGATGACAAAGAAACAACTTCACTTGGTGATTGTGACAGGGATGAGTGGTGCAGGGAAAACAGTTGCCATTCAGTCCTTCGAAGATTTGGGTTATTTTACTATTGATAATATGCCTCCAGCTCTCTTGCCTAAGTTTTTGCAGTTGGTGGAAACAAAGGAAGACGACCATAAGTTGGCCTTGGTAGTGGATATGCGTAGCCGTTCTTTCTTCTCAGAGATTCAAGCTGTTTTGGATGAGTTGGAAAATCAAGATGATTTGGATTTTAAAATCCTCTTTTTGGACGCAGCAGATAAGGAATTGGTAGCCCGTTACAAGGAAACCAGACGGAGTCACCCACTAGCTGCAGATGGACGGATTTTGGATGGAATCAAGTTGGAACGTGAACTTTTGGCACCTTTAAAAAATATGAGCCAAAATGTGGTGGATACAACTGAACTTACTCCTCGTGAGCTGCGTAAAACCCTTGCAGAGCAGTTTTCAGATCAAGAGCAAGCCCAGTCTTTCCGTATTGAAGTCATGTCTTTCGGCTTTAAATATGGAATCCCAATTGATGCGGACTTGGTCTTTGATGTGCGCTTTTTGCCAAATCCATACTACCTACCAGAACTGCGAAACCAAACGGGTGTGGATGAACCTGTTTATGACTATGTCATGAATCATCCTGAGTCAGAAGACTTTTATCAACATTTGTTGGCCTTGATTGAGCCAATTTTGCCAAGTTACCAAAAGGAAGGAAAGTCTGTTTTGACTATTGCCATGGGATGTACGGGTGGACAACACCGTAGTGTGGCCTTTGCCAAACGCTTGGCGCAGGACTTATCCAAGACTTGGCCTGTCAATGAAGGACATCGTGACAAAGACCGAAGAAAGGAAACGGTAAACCGTTCATGAGAAAACCAAAGATAACGGTGATTGGTGGAGGGACTGGGATCCCCGTCATTCTTAAAAGTCTGCGGGAAAAAGATGTGGAAATCGCGGCTATCGTAACGGTGGCAGATGATGGTGGTTCTTCAGGTGAACTCCGAAAAAATATGCAGCAATTGACACCGCCAGGTGATCTTCGTAATGTCCTTGTGGCCATGTCGGATATGCCTAAGTTTTATGAAAAGGTCTTTCAGTATCGCTTTTCTGAAGATGCTGGAGCCTTTGCTGGCCATCCATTGGGAAATCTCATTATTGCAGGTCTGTCAGAAATGCAGGGTTCGACCTATAATGCCATGCAGTTGCTGAGCAAATTTTTCCATACCACTGGGAAGATTTATCCTTCCAGTGACCATCCTTTGACCCTGCATGCAGTCTTTCAGGATGGGACAGAAGTGGCTGGAGAGAGTCATATTGCAGACCATCCAGGCATGATTGACCATGTCTATGTGACCAATACCCTCAACGATGATACACCTCTGGCCAGTCGTCGAGTAGTGCAGACCATTCTTGAAAGTGACATGATTGTCCTCGGACCTGGTTCCCTCTTTACCTCGATTTTGCCCAATATCGTGATTAAGGAAATCGGGCAGGCGCTTTTGGAAACCAAGGCAGAAATCGCCTATGTCTGTAATATCATGACCCAACGTGGGGAGACAGAACACTTTACAGATAGTGACCACGTGGAGGTCCTGCATCGTCACCTTGGTCGCCCTTTTATCGATACTGTTTTGGTGAATATCGAAAAAGTGCCTCAGGAATACATGAATTCCAACCGTTTTGATGAATACTTGGTCCAGGTGGAACATGATTTTGCTGGTCTTTGTAAGCAGGTTCCGCGTGTGATTTCATCCAACTTCCTTCGTCTGGAAAATGGGGGTGCCTTCCACGATGGAGATTTGATTGTGGATGAGTTGATGCGGATTATACAGGTGAGAAAATGAGTTTCACAGTAGCAGTAAAAGAAGAAATCCTGGGTCAGCACCATCTGAGCCGGCATGAATTATCTGCCATTATCAAGATGTCTGGCAGTATCGGTCTCTCGACTTCGGGTTTGACCTTGTCAGTTGTGACAGAAAATGCCAAACTGGCTCGTCACCTCTATGAGTCCTTTCTCCATTTCTACGAAATCAAATCGGAAATCCGACACCACCAACGGAGCAATCTTCGTAAGAATCGGGTCTATACCGTTTTTACAGATGAAAAGGTGCAGGACCTTCTGAGTGATTTGCACTTAGCAGACTCCTTTTTTGGCCTAGAAACGGGTATTGATGAGGAGATTTTATCAGACGAGGAAGCAGGTCGTGCCTATCTTTGTGGCGCTTTCTTGGCGAATGGGAGCATTCGTGACCCTGAGTCAGGCAAGTATCAGTTGGAAATCAGTTCTGTTTATCTGGACCACGCGCAAGGGATTGCCTCTCTTCTCCAGCAATTTTTACTGGATGCCAAGGTTCTTGAACGCAAGAAGGGAGCTGTTACCTATCTCCAGCGAGCTGAAGACATTATGGACTTTTTGATAGTCATCGGAGCCATGCAGGCGCGTGATGATTTTGAGCGGGTTAAGATTTTGCGAGAAACTCGTAACGACCTCAATCGGGCCAATAATGCCGAGACAGCCAATATTGCTCGGACAGTTTCTGCCAGCATGAAGACTATCAACAATATCAGTAAAATCAAAGATATCATGGGCTTAGAAAATCTGCCAGTGGATTTGCAGGAGGTAGCGCAACTGCGTATTCAGCACCCAGACTACTCTATCCAGCAGTTAGCAGATAGCCTCAGCACCCCTCTGACCAAAAGTGGTGTCAACCACAGACTCAGAAAGATAAATAAATTAGCCGATGAACTATAAAACCAGGCTCTTGTTTTGCGAGGTTCTTTTTTGAAATAAAAAGAGGTTGGGCAAAAAGCAATGTCATTAAGTTAAGAAATTTGGCTCTTTAAAATCAAAAACGCATAATATCCGGTGTTGACTTGAACCGTAATACTATGCGTTTTATTGTGAGAAAATTTATTTCATTTTCTCCTGAAATTGAGTTTTTACCCAGTCTCTAATGAGTTATTTCCAAGTGACCAGTTCGCTCCAAACGCTAACATTCGATATAGTAGAGGTTTCACCAGCTGGAACCCATTTGTTGGTGCCTAAGTATCTAACTTCTAGTTTACGAACGTTTACTGTGTAAGATGCTTTTAGTCTAATATAACCATAAGTGTAGGGTGGTACGTTATGGGAGACTGAGTGATTTAAACTAAGTCCAGCTCCAGACTCCGGAGCAGAAAAGCTAACACCTGCACCTACAGTCAGAGTAGCTCCAGCTTTTCCACCATAGGCAGTTGAACTTACAGGACCTGATGTGGTGCTTTTCTTGTAAGAGTGAGAGTATTTAGTTCTATAGTCTGCAACACCAGTTGCATTAGAACGAGTCTGATACGTAGATTTAGACTCTAAATAGGCGTCTCTAAGTTCAGTCGTATAAAATGACAATAACTCTCCTGTGTTGATATCTTTTACAATACGATTAGATACAATTTCATAATTTGTACCAGGATAGACATCAGCAAAAACCGTAGATGTTGTGACTAAGAATAATAGACTTGATAGTAGAGAGAAAAACAATAGTTTCAGTTTAATCATAACAAATTTCCTTTCTTCATGAGTAAAAGATTATTTTTTCAATCCTTTGAAAGTTATAATGCAACCCGAAATAATACTGAGAGTTCCTACAGGTCTCCAATATAGTTGCCAAAAGAATAAATTTATTCTTTCTTTCAGTGTCGCATAGGGTTCGGCATAATAGGGGTTGATGTGAAATAATAAAAAACCAAAACATAAAACTATGATTCCAGTTAAGAATAAAATGTCCTTATTTACTTTCCTCATAAAACCTCCTTTTATTTTATTTAAAGCGCTTTCTATTATTAGTATACGTCAAAAAAAGAAAAAAACAAGTCTATTTATTTATTTTTTTATATGGTATAATAGAATAGTTGGAGAGTTTTTATATAGCTTTAAAAGGCTGATATGAATACTTTGTATAATCTAATGATTCTTCAAAAAATTTCTTATTCAAACAAGAGCAAAGAGAAGGTGGGCTGCATATCAGAAGTTAGATGTATTTCTGTCTAACTTTTGAGGTGTAGTTCATTTTAAAACCACGAATCCTATGTGACTCGTGGTTCTTTTTTATAAACTAGTAGAGTGTTTTGGTTGTACTTTTTGCTCAGGGTCGATGTAGTTGATAGCATTATTGACAGCAGTTGGAGCTTCTCCGAGACCTGTCGCAATCAAGTCAATTTTTCCGTCATAGTAGCAGCAGTCACCGATAGCATAGATACCTGCTTGGCTAGATTCTTGTTTGCTGTTGACGATAATCTTGTGGCGGTTGAGGTCGAGTCCCCAGTTTTTAAGATTACCGACCGAAGATTTGAAACCATAGTTGACAAAGAGGTGGTCTAGGTCAATCGTTTCGGTTTCATCAGATTTGACTTTTGTGATTTCAAGTTTATCGAGTGCTTTTCCATCTCCAAGGAGTTGGCTAGGAACGAATGGTGTCTTGATGGATACAGATGATTCTTGCAGGGCTTGAACACTGTGTTCCAAGGCACGGAAATTATCTCTGCGGTGAACAAGGGTGGTTGGTGCAATTTTTTCAAAAGCCAAAGCCCAATCCACTGCTGAGTCTCCCCCACCAAGAATCGTCACTTTCTTACCAGCGTATTGCTGGATGTTGGAAACGTGGTAATGGATATTTTCATAGCCCTCAACGCCTTCTAGTTCCAAAGGACGTGGTTTGAAGGCACCGCCACCCATAGCGATGATAACTGTTTTAGTCAGGTGACTTCCTTTAGAAGTCATGATGGTAAATCCTTCTTCTTGTTTTTCAATCTCAAGAACCGTTTCATTGAGATGAATAGGGGTATCAAATCCATTTAGCTGTTCAATCAAGCGATTAGTCAACTCTTCTCCAGTCAGGTTTGGGAAGCCTGGGACGTCTAGGATTTCTTTTTCAGGGTAGAGAATAGCAGGTTGTCCACCTAGCTGGGGAAGAGAGTCAATGATTTGAACCTTGGCTTGACGTAGGTGGGCATAAAAGGCTGCAAAAAGCCCAACAGGACCACCACCTACAATGGTAATATCATAGAGTTGAGACATGGTTTCTCCTTTGTTTTTTCTAGTCAGTTTATTGTATCATATTTTTGCTCAATGTAAAATGGACTAGGATAGGGAAAAAAATGCCAGAAAATGGTATAATAGGACGAAAGTGTTTTGATAGGGAGGATATCAGGGATGAATTTTCAACAATTATCCAATCTGCAATATTGGACCAGTTTGTTTGCAAGTCCATGGACGATAGCTATCAATCTGATTGATATTTTGATTGTTGCCTATATTTTATATCATTTTACAAAAGCTATTGCAGGAACCAAGATTATGATTTTGGTACGTGGAGTTTTGGTGTTTATTTTAGCTCAAATCCTTGCAAATATGATTGGCTTGACTACGATTTCTTGGTTAATCAATCAAATTATTACTTATGGGGTTATTGCGGCGGTTGTTATCTTCTCTCCAGAGATTCGGACTGGTTTGGAACGTTTGGGAAGAGCGACAGATTTCTTTTCCAATGCCCCTATTAGTGCTGAGGAACAGATGATTCGTGCCTTTGTTAAATCAGTTGAATACATGAGTCCTCGTAAAATCGGGGCCTTGGTTGCTATTCAGCGTGTACGTACCTTGCAGGAGTATATTTCGACAGGAATTCCCTTGGATGCTAAGATTTCTGCAGAACTTCTCATTAACATTTTTATTCCCAACACTCCCCTACATGATGGTGCAGTGATTATCCGAGAAGAACGTATCGCTGTGACGTCTGCCTATCTGCCCTTGACAGAAAGTACAGGGATTTCCAAGGAATTTGGGACCAGACACCGGGCGGCTATCGGTTTATCAGAAGTCTCAGATGCCTTGACTTTTGTCGTATCAGAGGAAACGGGAGGAATTTCGATAACCTATAATGGAAGCTTTAAGCACAACCTAACACTTGATGAATTTGAAACAGAATTACGTGAAATCTTACTTCCAAAAGAGGAAGCAGGTCTTAGTTTTAAAGAACGATTGCTAGGAGGATGGAAACATGAGAAAAAATAGTTTATACATCATATCCTCACTCTTTTTTGCTTGTGTCTTATTTGTCTATGCTACGGCGACGAATTTTCAAAACAGTACCAGTGCTAGGCAGGTAAAAACGGAAACCTATACGAATACAGTAACAAATGTCCCTATTGACATACGCTATAATAGTGATGAGTATTTTATTAGCGGTTTTGCTTCAGAAGTATCAGTGGTCTTGACTGGTGCAAATCGCCTATCGCTAGCTAGTGAAATGCAAGAAAGCACACGTAAATTCAAGGTTACTGCTGACCTAACAGATGCCAGTGTTGGAACGATTGAAGTTCCTTTGAGTATTGAAGATTTACCCAATGGGCTGACCGCTGTGGCGACTCCGCAAAAAATTACAGTCAAGATTGGTAAGAAGGCTCAGAAGGATAAGGTAAAGGTTGTACCAGAGATTGACCCTAGTCAAATTGATAGTCGGGTACAAATTGAAAATGTCACGGTGTCAGATGAAGAAGTGTCGATTACGAGTGACCAAGAGACATTGGATAGAATTGATAAGATTATCGCTGTCTTGCCAACTAGTGAACGCATAACAGGTAATTACAGTGGCTCAGTACCTTTGCAGGCAATCGATCGCAATGGGGTTGTCTTACCAGTAGTGATTACTCCGTTTGATACAACAATGAAGGTCACTACAAAACCAGTAGCACCAAGTTCAAGCACAAGCAGTTCGTCGGAGACATCTTCGTCAACGAAAGCAACTAGTTCAAAAACGAATTAAAAATAGAAAAAGGATTTTATAAAAATGGGTAAATATTTTGGGACTGATGGAGTCCGTGGAGAAGCTAACGTAGAACTAACGCCAGAATTGGCCTTTAAACTAGGACGTTTTGGAGGCTATGTTCTCAGTCAACATGAAACGGAAGCGCCGAAAGTTTTTGTGGGACGTGACACACGTATTTCCGGGGAAATGCTAGAATCTGCCTTGGTGGCAGGTCTGCTGTCTGTGGGGATTCACGTATACAAATTAGGCGTTCTGGCAACACCAGCAGTAGCTTACTTGGTTAAAACTGAAGGAGCAAGTGCCGGTGTCATGATTTCTGCTAGCCACAACCCAGCCCTTGATAACGGAATCAAGTTTTTTGGCGGTGATGGCTTCAAACTAGATGATGAAAAAGAAGCAGAAATTGAAGCCTTGCTAGATGCTGAGGAAGACACTCTTCCTCGTCCAAGTGCAGAAGGCTTAGGAACCTTGGTAGATTATCCAGAAGGCTTGCGTAAGTATGAAGGCTACCTTGTTTCAACTGGAACTCCTCTTGAAGGAATGAAGGTTGCCTTGGACACAGCAAACGGTGCAGCTTCTACAAGTGCCCGTCAAATCTTTGCAGACCTTGGTGCCCAATTGACGGTTATCGGGGAAACACCAGACGGTCTTAACATCAATCTTAATGTTGGTTCAACTCACCCAGAAGCTCTTCAAGAAGTGGTCAAAGAAAGCGGCTCAGCTATTGGTTTGGCCTTTGATGGAGACAGTGACCGTTTGATTGCTGTTGATGAGAATGGTGACATCGTTGATGGTGACAAGATCATGTACATCATCGGAAAATACCTTTCTGAAAAAGGACAATTGGCTCAAAATACAATTGTGACAACCGTGATGTCTAACCTTGGTTTCCACAAGGCCTTGGACCGTGAAGGTATTAACAAGGTAGTCACTGCAGTTGGCGACCGCTACGTTGTTGAAGAAATGAGAAAATCAGGCTACAACCTTGGTGGTGAACAGTCTGGTCACGTCATCTTGATGGACTACAATACAACAGGTGATGGCCAATTATCTGCTGTTCAATTAACAAAAATCATGAAGGAAACTGGTAAGAGCCTGTCAGAGTTGGCAGCAGAAGTAACCATTTATCCACAAAAATTAGTCAATATCCGAGTGGAAAATGCCATGAAGGAAAAGGCTATGGAAGTGCCAGCTATCAAGGATATCATCGAGAAGATGGAAGAAGAAATGGCGGGGAACGGACGTATCCTTGTTCGCCCAAGTGGAACAGAGCCCCTCTTGCGTGTTATGGCAGAAGCGCCTACAACAGAAGAAGTAGACTACTATGTTGATACCATCGCAGATGTAGTTCGAGCTGAAATCGGGATTGACTAAATCCTAGAAAACTAGATGAAAATAAAAAATTATGGTACAATAGCTTATAATATTGTAGCCGAGGGAGAAAGACATGAATCTTAAACGTGAACAAGAATTTGTTAGTCAGTATCATTTTGATGCGCGTAATTTTGAATGGGAAAATGAAAATGGAGCTCCTGAAACTAAGGTGGATGTGAATTTCCAATTGCTCCAACATGATCAAGAAAATCAAGTGACTTCCTTGATTGTCATCTTGACATTTATGATTGTATTTGATAAGTTTGTCATCAGTGGAACCATTTCACAGGTAAACCACATCGATGGCCGTATTGTCAATGAACCAAGTGAATTGAGCCAAGAAGAAGTGGAAACTTTGGCTCGCCCAAGTTTGAACATGCTCAACCGTTTGACTTACGAAGTAACTGAAATTGCATTAGACTTACCAGGAATCAATTTGGAGTTCTAATATGAAACTAGCTGTTATCACAGATTCTTCTGCCTATCTCAGTGCAGAGACCTTGCAAAGAGAAGATTTGTATGTCTTGGATATTCCTGTCAATATTGATGGTGAGGAGTATGTCGAAGGTATCAATCTGACTGCTGAGGAATTTTACCAAAAAATGGCTCAGGCTTCTGAATTGCCTAAGACTAGTCAACCAAGTATTGCCAAGTTAGATGAAATCTTAACTTCGCTCAAAGAACAAGGTTATACACATGCCTTGGGGCTTTTCCTATCTTCTGGAATTTCAGGTTTTTACCAAAATATCCAGTATATGATAGATGAATATGAGGGCTTAACTATTGCCTTTCCAGACACTTTGATTACAAGTGCTCCTCTGGGTATCATGGTTGAAAGCGTCTTTAATTGGCGTGACCAGGGCGATGATTTTGCCAGCATTCAGGATAAGCTAGCCATTCAAATCAGCCGTACGTCAGCTTTTATCATGGTAGATGATTTGGATCATTTGGTAAAAGGTGGGCGCCTTTCAAATGGGGCTGCCATTTTGGGCAATCTGCTAAGCATTAAGCCAATCCTTTATTTCAACGACCAAGGTGTGATTGAAGTTTACGAAAAAGTTCGTACTGAAAAGAAAGCAACCAAGCGCTTAATTGAAATTATCAAGGAAACAACGGCTTCAGGCCAATATCGGGTCATTGTCATTCATGGGAATGCTCCTGAAAAGGCTGAGGAATTGCGTCAACACTTGCTTGATTCTGGCTTGGGTTCGGATGTTTCACTTGCTACATTTGGTAGTGTCATTGGAACTCACCTAGGAGCAGGAAGTATTGCTCTAGGTTATATTCCAGTGATTTAGTTGGCGCTTCTAGGCTAGTTAAGATGCCTTGTATCTTAGAAATTGAACACGGACTATCTGCCTCATGAAAAAAGATGCCTGTCTGGCCTTTCGTGGAAAGTCAGCGCCATTCCCTATTTTTCATGGGTAGCTAATGTCCTTTGTATCTTGATAATTGAACACGCCTGGAACCCTGTGTGAAAAAGATAGTTTTTCCAAGGAGTAAACACTTCTTGATCAAAACTCCTATTTTCACTTTGTGTTCCTACAGGCTTTGTATCTTAGCAATTGAACACGGACTACCTGCCTCATGAAAAAAGATGCCTGTCTGGCCTTTCGTGGAAAGTCAGCGCCATTCCCTATTTTTCATGGGCAGCCAACGTCCTTTGTATCTTAGACAGGAGTAGAGATGAGTATTCGAGTAATTATTGCTGGTTTTAAGGGAAAGATGGGCCAAGCTGCTTGTCAGATGGTCTTGGCTGATCCAGACTTAGACTTGGTAGCAGTTTTGGATCCCTTTGAGTCTGAGTCAGAATGGCAGGGAATTCCTGTTTTCAAGGATAAGATTGATTTAGCAGGCTTTGAAGCGGATGTCTGGGTAGATTTTACTACTCCAACTGTTGCCTACGAAAATACACGCTTTGCTCTTGAAAATGGCTTTGCTCCAGTAGTTGGAACGACTGGTTTTACAAGTGAAGAAATTGCAGAGCTAAAAGCATTTTCTCGTACCCAAGATTTGGGGGGCTTGATCGCTCCTAACTTTGCCTTGGGTGCTGTCTTGCTTATGCAATTTGCAAGGCAGGCTGCTAAATATTTCCCAAATGTGGAGATTATCGAGCTCCATCATGACAAGAAAAAGGATGCTCCGAGTGGAACAGCTATTAAAACAGCTGAGTTGATGGCGGAAGTTCGAGAGTCTACCCAGCAAGGTGCAGTAGACGAGGAAGAGCTGATTGCAGGTGCCCGTGGTGCTGACTTTGATGGCATGCGCATCCACTCAGTTCGTTTACCAGGTTTGGTAGCCCATCAGGAAGTCATCTTTGGCAATCAGGGAGAAGGATTGACCCTCCGTCATGACTCCTATGATCGCAGCTCCTTCATGACAGGGGTCAATTTGGGAATTAAAGAAGTTGTCAAGCGTCATGAGCTTGTCTATGGATTAGAACACTTATTATGAGATTAACGCAAATGCCTTCTGAATTTCAGAAGGCTTTACCAGTATTAGAAAAAATTAAAGAAGCAGGTTTTGAAGCTTATTTTGTTGGGGGATCTGTTCGAGATGCCCTCCTCAATCGTCCTATCCATGATGTGGATATTGCGACGTCTTCCTATCCAGAGGAGACCAAGCAGATTTTTCCGCGAACAGCCGATATCGGAATCGAGCATGGAACCGTCTTGGTTTTAGATGGGGATGAGGAGTATGAGGTAACTACCTTTCGGACAGAAGATGTCTATGTGGACTATCGAAGACCCAGTGCGGTTTCCTTTGTGCGTTCGCTAGAAGAAGACCTCAAACGCCGTGATTTTACAGTCAACGCCTTTGCCTTGGATGAGACAGGAGAAATCATTGACTTGTTTCATGGTTTAGAAGATTTGGAAAAGCAAGTCTTACGAGCGGTTGGTGTAGCTAGTGAGCGTTTCAACGAAGATGCTCTACGGATTATGCGTGGTTTCCGTTTTCAGGCCAGTCTTGGCTTTGAACTTGAGCCAGAAACCTTTAAAGCTATGAAGACTTTGACGCCACTTTTGGAGAAAATTTCTGTGGAGCGTACCTTCGTCGAGTTTGATAAACTCTTGCTGGCTCCATTTTGGAGAAGAGGTTTGGCTTCCATGATTGAGAGTCAAGCTTATGACTATCTCCCTGATATGTCAGCTAGCCAAGACAAGCTTAACAGACTGTTTGATTTGGAGACTGATTTCATCTTTGCATCTTCAGAGCAAGCTTGGGCGGCTCTACTGTGGACTTTGGAGATTGAAAATGCGCAGCCATTTTTGAAGGCTTGGAAGACCTCACGCCAGTTTGCCAAGCAAGTTCAGGATTTACTGACTATTTTGGCCTTGCGTGAAAAGGGAGAATTGAGCAAGCGCGATTGTTATCGCTTTGACTTGGATTTACTTTTACAGGCTGAAAATCTTCGTCAGGCTCAAGGGAAACCAGTCAATCCGCAAGCTATTACAGAAACCTACCAGAGTTTGACTATTCATGACAAGAAAGAGATCCAAATCAACGGTGGTATTTTGATCAAGGAATATGGTTATCAGTCGGGCCCAGACTTGGGAGAGATCTTAACAGAGATTGAATATGCCATTGTCGATGGAGAATTGGAAAATGACCGTCAAGCCATCCATGCTTATCTGAGGGAGAAAAAATGAGTGATTTTATCGTTGAAAAACTAAGTAAATCCGTCGGTGACAAGACCGTTTTTAAGGATATTTCCTTTATCATCCATGACCTAGACAGAATCGGTCTGATTGGTGTCAATGGAACAGGGAAGACCACCCTTTTAGATGTCCTTTCTGGTGTTTCTGGCTTTGATGGGGATGTCAGTCCCTTTTCAGCTAAGAATGATTATCAGATTGGTTACTTGACCCAGGACCCTGATTTTGATGATAGCAAGACGGTCTTGGATACGGTCCTATCCAGCGACCTCAAGGAAATCCAGCTCATTCGTGAGTATGAACTCCTCATGCTCAACTATAGTGAGGACAAGCAGGCGCGTTTGGAACGGGTCATGGCTGAAATGGACTCTCTCCAAGCTTGGGAAATTGAGAGTCAGGTCAAGACGGTTCTTAGTAAGCTGGGTATTCAGGACTTATCCACTCCAGTTGGGGAATTGTCAGGTGGTCTGAGAAGACGAGTTCAGTTGGCGCAAGTCTTACTTGGCAACCACGACCTCTTGCTTCTGGATGAGCCGACCAACCATCTGGACATTGCGACTATTGAGTGGCTAACCCTCTTTTTGAAAAATTCCAAGAAGACCGTCCTTTTTATTACCCACGATCGTTATTTCCTAGACGCTTTGTCAACACGGATTTTCGAGTTGGACCGAGCAGGCTTGACCGAATATCAGGGAAATTATCAGGATTATGTTCGCCTTAAGGCGGAACAGGACGAGCGCGATGCGGCTCTTCTCCACAAAAAGGAACAACTTTATAAGCAAGAATTGGCCTGGATGCGCAGACAACCGCAGGCGCGTGCGACCAAGCAGCAGGCTCGTATCAATCGCTTCCATGACTTGAAAAAGGAAGTTTCAGGCAGTAGTGCTGAGACAGACTTGACCATGAACTTTGAAACCAGTCGGATTGGGAAGAAAGTCATCGAGTTTCAGGATGTTTCCTTTGCCTATGAAAACAAGCCCATTCTGCAAGATTTTAATCTCTTGGTGCAGGCCAAAGATCGTATTGGAATCGTTGGGGACAACGGTGTTGGAAAATCAACTCTCCTCAACTTGATTGCAGGAAGTCTTGAGCCGACAGCAGGAAAAGTTGTAATTGGGGAAACAGTTCACATTGCCTATTTCTCTCAGCAAATTGAGGGATTGGATGAAAGCAAGCGAGTGATCAATTACCTGCAAGAAGTGGCTGAAGAAGTCAAGACCAGCGGTGGTTCTACGACTTCCATCGCTGAGTTGTTGGAGCAGTTCCTCTTCCCACGTTCAACGCATGGAACCTTGATTGAGAAATTGTCTGGGGGAGAGAAAAAGCGTCTTTATCTCCTCAAATTGCTCTTGGAAAAACCAAATGTTCTTCTCTTGGACGAGCCTACAAATGATTTGGACATTGCGACCTTGACAGTCTTGGAGAATTTCTTGCAAGGCTTTGCAGGGCCTGTCTTGACAGTTAGCCACGATCGCTATTTCTTGGATAAGGTAGTGACCAAGATTCTCGCATTTGAAGATGGCAAGATTCGTCCTTTCTTTGGTCATTACACTGATTACCTAGATGAAAAAGCTTTTGAAACAGATATGTCCAATCAGGTGCAAAAGGCTGAAAAGGAAAAAGTGGTCAAGGTTCGAGAAGACAAGAAACGCATGACCTACCAAGAAAAGCAGGAGTGGGCAAGTATTGAAAGCGATATTGAAGCCTTGGAAAATCGTATCGCTGCTATTGAAGAGGAGATGCAGGCCAACGGCTCTGACTTTGGTAAGCTGGCTACTCTCCAAAAAGAACTGGATGAGAAAAACGAAGCACTTCTTGAAAAATACGAACGCTATGAATACCTAAGTGATTTTGATAGCTAGAAGAATAGAAAAATCCCGTCTCATGACAGGATTTCTCTATTCTTTTTTGGTTTCTTGATGAAAAATATTTTGCCAGGTTTCGTGGCGGCGCCAGATACTGGTATGGACGATACCATCTAACTTATAGCAGATGAGTTTGGTCTTTTGACTGATGGAAGTGATTTGAATATCCTTGATAGCAGAATTCAAGTCTTTTTCGGCTTTATAGGCCTCTTTATTCATCTGTTCTCCGTCTTGACGAATATAGACAAAATCATCAGCCAAGAGTTCTTCCAGTTGATTTCCTTGGTCAATCAATTGCTCGCGTATGAGTAATTTTTTATAGACATTGTCTAAAATTTCATCCTCAGGTATAGGCGCTGGTTCAATATGGACATCGATATCAAAAACCCCAAAACGTTCTTCCAGCATAGACTCGACCTGATCCGCGATTTCATGACTCTCATAAACAGACAAGTCAGGATTCATCTCCAGCGTAATATCCAGGTAGATGTTGCTACCGTAGGTACGACCTCTTTGCGATTTGACTTTGCTGATCTTGGGAATTTCCATGATAGCCTTTTGGTAGTCTTCAAGCAGACGGTCATCGAAGCCATCTGAAAGACTAAAGGAAGACTCGATGAAGATATCATAGGCAGTCTTCAAGATAAAGAAAGTGATGATAATGGCAACCAGTTTATCCACAATGGGATAATTGAAACTGCTAGCTAGGATAGCAATAGTAGTACCAAGTGAGGTGACAGCGTCAGAAAGATTGTCCTTGGCGGCAGCCTTTAGTGCCTTGGAATTGGATTTCTTACTGAGGCGAGTATTGTAGAGATAGACCACAAACATAATCGCTGCAGAAATGATTCCTAGAGTTGCACCAAGAGGATCAATGACCGTTTCTTCACGACTGAGAATCTTTTGAATGGTGTCCCTCAGCACATCAAAGCCAACATAAAACATAATGATGGAAGTGATTAAACTAGCCAAATCTTCAATTTTCCAGTGACCAAAACGATGGTCCCGGTCTGCAGGCTGGCGCGCCATCCGAATCCCAATTAAGAGGGCCACATTTCCAATGATATCCGATACGTTGTTAAAACCATCTGCCACCAAACTGGATGAATGAAGAAGATGACCAGTTGCTAATTTGGCTGCAGACAAGATTAAATAGGTTGAAATGCTGATAATGGCCCCACGCTCAGCTAACTTGAGATTTGAGATAGATTGCTTCATTCAACTTCCTTTCTAGTCACATAGCATTCTACCATTATACTGGTTTTCAAGGGAAAATTCAAATAGGACAGATAAAACTAAGAAAATACAAAGCAGAAAATGCTTTTTTTTTTTAGGAAATGTGATAGACTGATAAAGTGAAAAGTTGAGGTGAATAAAATTGAAAAAAATGAGTATTTTAGTGATGAGTATTTCTTTGCTCTTTACTGTTTTAGTCTGGTTCTCTATGGTAACAAATGTCAAACAAGGGATACCGTTTTCAGATGCTAGTATTTTTGAATATTTTGGGTATGCAATGAATCGAGGAGAATTGATGTATGCAAACCTATTTGATCATAAGGGGCCAGTCGTTTTTTTACTGAATTACCTAGGATATCTTATTGGTGGTGCGTTAGGAATTAAATTTTTATACCTATTTTGCACATTTCTATTCTTTATAGCTAGTTATAAGATTTCAAGGTTATTTACTGGAAATAAGCAAACAATTTTAACGTTAGCAATTATCTTTATAATTTATGAGTATTTTTTTGATGGCGGTTGGAGTTTAGAAGGTTTTATTTTACCTTTTTTGGCTTATTCATTATACATTTTTTTAAAACTGTTTATACAAAATGATTTCAGTAAAAATGACATCATAGCATCAGGTGCATTTTTCTCTATTGTATTTTTTACGAAAGCAAATATGATAGGGATTTGGCTTGTATTTTGTATTTATGTATTGATTGATTTCATACTTAAGAAAGCATATAGGGAATTGTTTTCTTTGATAGGATTATTTTTCCTTGGAGTATTAATACCAACTATCCCTTTGTGCCTATATCTGTTATCAAAGGGCATCTTTTTTGAAATGGTATACCAGTCGATTGGAATTAATTTTATTTATACTACAGAGTCTAATAACGTTTCGATGTATGAGATTATCAGATGGTACATTTCTCAAACAAATCTCTTAAGTCTTAATTTATTGATGTTATTTTCCTTGATACCACTATGGAAGAAATTTGGAATAAAATCAATCTTCTATCATTTTGTTTTTATTGTTTGTTTACTTCTGGCTCTTATCTCAAAAAGAAGCTATGGTCATTACATTTTAGTAATGCTCCCGATTTTGATTCCATATATTTCCTATTTATTTCATAGCATATCCAAGAAAATGTCTTTTCAAGTATTTTTTGTCTTATTATTAGGATTTATTATTGTATACCAGAATGATGTAAAATCCATCATGAAAAGTATGAATACAAGATATCTGAATAGATCTGAGAAACAGCAACGCGTTGCTAGCTATATAGAGAAAAATACGTCGATGGATGACCGAATTTATACACACCGTCAAAATGGAACAATTTATTTGTATAGTGAACGGCTAGCTAGTACAAAATTTTTCTTCATCCCAGCTGTGACAGATGATCGAGTTATTATTGATGAGTTTAGAAAATCTATACAAGAAAATCCTCCGATCTATATTGTATTTGATACTGAATGGGATTATGGTAAGAGAACTGACTCTTTTATAAAGGATTATATTAAAGTAAATTATCACTTAGAAAAACAGATTGATACGGCTATGATTTATAGAAAAGGAGGAGAATAGCATGAGCAGGAAAAAGCCAATTTTATATATTGTTGTTCCATGTTATAACGAAGAGCAAGTCCTACCACATACTAATCCAATGTTCGTTGAAAAAATTGAACAATTAGTGAAGAAAGAAGTAATCCATCCTCTTAGTAAAATCATGTATGTAAATGATGGTAGTAAGGATCAGACTTGGGAACTGATAGAAAGTTATGCTAAAACCATCCCTTCTGTAGTTGGCGTGTCACAAAGTCGTAACAGAGGTCATCAAAGTAGTGTCCTTGCAGGTATGTATGAGGCCATTCAGTTTGCTGATATTGTTATTACCATCGATGCTGATGGGCAAGATGATATCAATTGTATGGACAAAATGGTTGAAGAATATAAAAGTGGTTCTGAAATTGTCTATGGTGTCCGTGATAATCGTGATACGGACTCTGCTTTTAAACGAATTACAGCCGAAGGTTTTTATAAAGTGCTGCGCCTATTTGGGGCAGAAGTTGTTTTTAATCATGCAGACTATAGATTGGTATCAAAAAGATTTTTGCAGGAGTTAGAGAGGTTCCAAGAAGTTAATCTTTTTCTTCGTGGTTTAATGCCCTTAGTGGGCTTTAAATATTCTTATGTTTCATATAAACGCCATGAACGAATTGCTGGTGAGAGCCATTATCCACTGTCAAAAATGCTTGGTTTGGCTATGGATGGTATTACCAGTTTATCAATCAAACCGATTCGTTTGATTACAAGTCTTGGTGTTTTGACGTCACTCTTTAGTTTTCTATTGATTATTTGGGTTATATTGAGTAAGTTTGCTGGTACGGTTGTGGCTGGTTGGGCAAGCACCTATGCAATAGTTAGCCTACTTGGTGGAGTACAATTGATTAGTTTGGGAGTAATTGGTGAGTATATTGGAAAGATTTACCTAGAAACGAAACGTCGTCCTAGATATATTATCAGTGAACGTACTTTTGATAAGGATAGAATTTTATAGAATCTTTACTATTTGAAAACTTTTCAAAATTTGGTATAATAGTACTACTCAAGGGAGTAGCTGGCAGAAACCTGTGATAGTGTCGTCATTCCGAATTTTATACTGAAAAGTATGCTTTCCGGCACTATCTTAAACAGCGAGACTTGTTATGATTAACAGGTCTCTTTTTGTTTGTCGTGAAAAGATGCGATGAGGGAAAAGAGAGTCTGTTTTGCACACAATGTCAAGGAGGAGACACATGTCAAAAGAACAAAAACGCCAAGCGTTTTACACTCAGAGTCCTGAAGAGGTCTTGAAGGCTGTGGATGCGACCGAGCAAGGTTTGTCATCAAGTGAGGCGGAAAAGCGCCTTGCAGAATTTGGCCACAATGAACTCGAAGAAGGCGAGAAACGATCAATCCTGGTCAAATTCATCGAGCAATTTAAGGATTTGATGATTATCATCCTAGTTGCGGCAGCAATCTTGTCAGTCGTGACTTCTGGTGGGGAAGATATCGCAGATGCCATTATCATTTTAGCCGTAGTTATCATTAACGCTGCCTTTGGTGTTTACCAAGAAGGGAAAGCAGAAGAAGCGATCGAAGCCCTCAAATCCATGTCTAGTCCAGCTGCTCGCGTTCTTCGTGATGGTCATATGGCTGAGATTGATTCTAAAGAATTAGTACCAGGTGATATCGTCGCTCTCGAAGCTGGTGATGTTGTACCAGCAGACTTACGTTTGCTAGAAGCTAACTCTCTTAAAATCGAAGAAGCTGCCCTGACAGGTGAGTCTGTGCCAGTCGAAAAAGATTTGACAGTTGAACTTGCTGCAGATGCTGGTATTGGTGACCGTGTCAACATGGCCTTCCAAAACTCAAATGTGACTTATGGTCGTGGTCTTGGTGTTGTTGTCAATACAGGTATGTACACTGAAGTTGGTCATATCGCGGGTATGCTCCAAGATGCAGATGAGACGGATACACCACTCAAACAAAACTTGAACAACCTTTCTAAGGTCTTGACCTATGCTATCTTGGTCATTGCCCTTGTTACTTTTGTAGTGGGTGTCTTCATCCAAGGGAAAAGTCCACTTGGTGAGTTGTTGACTTCTGTTGCCCTTGCCGTTGCAGCCATTCCAGAAGGACTTCCTGCTATCGTTACCATCGTTCTTTCCCTTGGTACTCAAGTTTTAGCAAAACGAAACTCTATCGTTCGTAAGTTGCCAGCAGTAGAAACACTTGGTTCAACTGAAATCATCGCTTCTGATAAGACTGGTACGTTGACTATGAACAAGATGACCGTCGAAAAAGTCTTCTACGATGCGGTTCTACATGATTCAGCTGATGACATTGAACTAGGTCTTGAAATGCCCCTTCTTCGTTCAGTTGTCTTGGCTAATGATACGAAAATCGATGTGGAAGGCAACCTGATTGGTGACCCAACCGAAACAGCCTTTATCCAATATGCCTTGGACAAGGGCTACGATGTTAAAGGTTTCTTAGAGAAATATCCACGTGTGGCTGAGTTGCCATTTGATTCTGACCGTAAGCTCATGTCAACGGTTCACCCATTGTCAGACGGTCGTTTCCTTGTAGCAGTCAAGGGTGCGCCAGACCAACTTTTGAAACGTTGTGTTCTTCGTGATAAGGCTGGGGATATTGCTCCGATTGACGAGAAGGTTACAAACCTCATTCATACAAACAATTCTGAAATGGCCCACCAAGCCTTACGTGTCCTTGCAGGTGCGTATAAGATTATCGATAGCATTCCAGAAAACCTCACTTTTGAAGAGCTTGAAAATGATTTAATCTTTACTGGTTTGATTGGGATGATTGACCCTGAACGTCCTGAGGCAGCTGAGGCTGTTCGTGTGGCTAAGGAAGCTGGAATCCGTCCAATCATGATTACTGGTGACCATCAAGACACAGCAGAAGCTATTGCTAAACGTTTGGGAATCATTGACGCAAACGATACCGAAAGCCACGTTTTAACTGGTGCTGAGCTCAACGAACTATCTGATGAAGACTTTGAAAAAGTAGTTGGTCAATACTCTGTTTATGCCCGTGTGTCTCCAGAACACAAGGTTCGTATCGTCAAGGCTTGGCAAAAACAAGGTAAAGTCGTTGCCATGACAGGTGACGGTGTCAATGATGCTCCGGCTTTGAAAACAGCAGACATCGGTATCGGTATGGGAATCACTGGTACAGAGGTTTCTAAGGGTGCATCTGACATGATTCTTGCAGATGATAACTTTGCGACTATCATCGTTGCAGTGGAAGAAGGACGTAAGGTCTTCTCAAACATTCAAAAGACTATTCAGTACTTACTTTCTGCCAATACTGCTGAAGTATTGACCATCTTCCTATCAACCTTGTTTGGTTGGGATGTTTTGCAGCCAGTTCATCTTTTGTGGATCAACTTGGTAACGGATACCTTCCCAGCTATTGCTCTTGGTGTTGAACCTGCTGAGCCTGGTGTCATGAACCATAAACCACGTGGACGCAAGGCAAGCTTCTTCTCAGGTGGTGTTTTCAGTTCTATCATCTATCAAGGTGTACTCCAAGCAGCTATTGTTATGAGTGTTTATGGACTTGCCCTTCTTTACCCAGTTCATGTGGGTGACAATCATGCCATTCATGCAGATGCTCTAACGATGGCCTTTGCAACCCTTGGTTTGATTCAGCTCTTCCATGCATACAATGTGAAATCTGTTTATCAATCCATCTTGACAGTTGGCCCATTCAAGTCTAAGACCTTCAACTGGTCTATCTTGGTATCCTTCATCCTTCTCATGGCAACAATCGTCGTAGAACCGCTTGAAGGAATCTTCCACGTAACAAAACTAGACTTGTCACAATGGGGAATCGTTATGGGCGGAAGCTTCTCAATGATTATTATCGTCGAAATCGTTAAGTTCATCCAACGTAAACTCGGCTTTGATAAGAATGCGATTTAAGGGAGGTTTCTGATGTCAGCTTATCAATTACCGACCGTATGGCAAGATGAAGCTAGTAATCAAGGAGCCTTTACGGGCTTAAATAGACCAACAGCAGGTGCCCGTTTCGAACAAAACTTGCCAAAAGGAGAACAACCTTTTCAGCTTTATTCACTGGGAACACCAAATGGTGTGAAGGTCACTATCTTATTTGAAGAATTACTAGAAGCTGGTTTTGAGCAAGCAGCTTACGACTTGTATAAGATTGCTATCATGGATGGGGAACAATTCGGTTCAGACTTTGTAAAGCTCAATCCAAATTCCAAGATTCCAGCCTTGTTGGACCAGTCAGGGACTGAAAATGTAAGAGTTTTTGAGTCTGCTCATATTCTTTTATACCTTGCTGAGAAATTTGGAACCTTTTTACCAAGTAATCCTGTGGAAAAGGTAGAAGTTTTGAATTGGCTATTCTGGCAAGCAGGTGCAGCACCTTTTCTAGGTGGGGGATTTGGACATTTCTTCAATTATGCCCCTGAAAAATTGGAATATCCTATTAACCGTTTTACGATGGAAGTGAAACGCCAGTTGGATTTATTGGATAAGGAATTGGCTCAGAAACCTTATATTGCAGGCAATGACTATACGATTGCAGATATTGCTATCTGGTCTTGGTATGGACAGTTAGTCCAAGGAAACCTTTATCAAGGTTCTGCAAAATTCTTGGATGCCTCAAGTTACCAGAATTTAGTAAAATGGGCAGAAAAAATTGCCAATCGTCCAGCTGTTAATCGTGGCATGGAAGTAACTTATAAAGAAATTAAGTAGCAAAAAAGTCATCTTCGGATGGCTTTTTGCTACAGTTGAAGGAAAGGGCTTGCAGTTATTGGCTTTTGTGCTATAATTGCTATAATATAGTAAAAAGTAAGAGGAGTGTGAGGAAGTGGAAAAGAAAATTGTGAAGGATATTTTGTTTTTATCTCAGGTATCTCAGCCGGCAAGTCAGGATGATCTGTATCTTGCCAGAGATTTGCAGGATACACTCTTAGCAAATCGTGAGACCTGCGTTGGTCTGGCTGCCAATATGATTGGGGTGCAGAAGCGCGTGATTATCTTTAATCTTGGCTTGGTTCCTGTGGTTATGTTTAACCCAGTGCTCCTGTCCTTTGAAGGACCTTATGAGACAGAGGAAGGCTGTTTGTCCTTGACAGGTGTGAGACCTACTAAGCGTTATGAAACCATAAGGGTTGCTTATCGTGACAGCAAGTGGCAGGAACAGACCATTACCTTGACAGGCTTCCCAGCCCAGATTTGCCAGCATGAACTGGATCACTTGGAAGGACGAATCATTTAGGAGGAAAGCAAATGAAACGGATAATCTTTGAACTTATTTTTATCGCAACGACCTGGTATATCTTTTTACCGCCCCTTAACCTGACCAGCTGGGAATTTCTCTTCTTCCTCTGTGGGCATATGTTGCTTGTAGCAATCTTATTTGGCTTTGGCAAGGGGATAAACCTTGTCAAAACGGTTCATGTGCGCCACGGCAAGGCGGAAGCTGCCTTAAATCTTGAGGGTTTCAAAATCAATCGGTTAGGGAAAATTCTGTTAGCTTCGATTGGAGGAATTCTTCTCTTAGCAGCCTTGGTTTCCTTGGTGACTTCCAGCATTTTTCAGGCTAAAAATTATGCCAATGTAGTCACGGTGACGGAAAAAGACTTTACTGAATTTCCTAAGACTGACACCAGTAAGGTTCCAATCTTAGATAGAAGTACTGCTGAAAAAATTGGTGACCGTTATTTGGGGTCCCTAACAGATAAGGTGTCGCAGTACGTAGCGGCAGACACCTATACCCAATTGACAATTGATGGGAAGCCTTATCGAGTTACGCCACTAGAATACGCAGATCCTATCAAGTGGTTTAATAATCAAGCCAAGGGAATCGGCGAGTATATCAAGGTGGACATGGTAACCGGGAATGCGGACTTGGTGGACTTGAAGACACCAATCAAGTATTCGGACTCGGAGTATTTTAACCGCGATGTCAAGCGTCACCTGCGCTTGAAGTACCCAACCAAGATCTTCAAAACTCCATCTTTCGAGGTGGACGATGAGGGTAATCCTTTCTATGTAGCAACGGTTTACCAAAAGCAATTTGGACTGGCGGTTCCTCGTCCTGTTTCAGTTATTATCTTGGATGCCACAAATGGAGAAACCAAGGAATACAGCTTGGCAGATGTTCCAGAATGGGTGGACAGGGTCTATCCAGCTGAGGAAACCATCGAGCAAATCAACTACAACGGCAAGTACAAGGACGGTTTTTGGAATGCCATGATTTCCAAGAAAAACGTGACTCAGACTACCAAGGGCTATAACTACTTGTCTATCGGCAATGACATCTATCTCTACACAGGTGTGACGTCGGCTAATGCAGATGAAAGTAATCTTGGTTTCATCCTTGAAAATATGCGAACAGGAGAAATCACGAAGTATAGCTTGGCTTCTGCGACCGAAGAATCAGCCCGTGAATCAGCCGAAGGTGCTGTTCAGGAGAAATCCTACAAGGCGACCTTCCCAATCCTCATCAACCTCAATGATAAGCCTCTGTATATCATGGGCTTGAAGGACAATGCGGGCTTGGTCAAAGAGTACGCTTTGGTAGACGCAGTCGAGTACCAGAATGTCATCGTAGCTACTACAGTGGAAGAGATGCTCAGCAAGTATGCCAATAAAAACGACCTTGAAATTGACAATGCAACGACAGAGAGTATCAAGGGTGTGGTAGCAGACCTCAAATCAGCTGTTATCAAGGGAGACACCGTCTACTTCTTTAAAGTTGATGGCAAGATTTACAAGGTCAAGGCCTCTGTATCTGATGACCTTCCTTACCTTGAAAATGGTAAAATCTTCGAAGGTCAAGTAGGAAAAGACAACTATCTCAAGACCTTTAAAGTGCAGTAAAAAAGGTTTATTTAAGAAATATATGTTATAATAAAGTAAATTAAGCCTAATGGAGGACAAAGAAATGGGTTTTTATTTGATGGTTGCTTCAATGCTACTCGGACTGCTCGCTTTGAAGATAGGTTTTTCTCAGTTCAAGGAGAAAAAAGATAAATTCTTATCTATCTTAACAAGTTTAGCTGGGCTAGCCCTTGTTCTCGTGGCTGTCTGGTTAGGATGGCCCAAATAAATAGAAAAACCTCGGTTAAACCGAGGTTTTTCATACTCTTCGAAAATCTCTTCAAACCACGTCAGCTTTATCTGCAACCTCAAAGCTGTGCTTTGAGCAACCTGCGGCTAGTTTCCTAGTTTGTTCTTTGATTTTCATTGAGTATCAGATGAATTTCTTGGTTGTGGCTAAAAAATATGCTACACTATCAATATGAAAATTTTAATCCCAACAGCAAAAGAAATGAACACAGACTTGCCAAATATCCAAGCTGCCCCTTTAAAACCAGAAAGTCAGGCCGTGCTGGATGCCTTGGCCCTCTATTCTGCTAGTCAATTAGAGAGTTTTTACAAGGTATCAGCTGAGAAGGCGGCGGAAGAATTTCAACATATCCAAACTTTGAAAAGGCAAACTGCTCAACACTACCCAGCCTTGAAACTTTTTGATGGGCTCATGTATCGCCATATCAAGCGAGACAAATTGACCGAGGCGGAACAAGCCTATCTTGAAAATCATGTCTTTATTACTTCGGCTTTGTACGGTGTTGTTCCAGCCTTGTCACCTATGGCACCTCACCGTTTGGATTTTTTGATGAAGTTGAAAGTCGCTGGTAAGACTTTGAAGAGCCATTGGAAGGCAGCCTATGATGAGGCTATGAATGGTGAAGACCTAATTTTCTCCCTCTTGTCGTCCGAGTTTGAGACTGTGTTTTCTAAGGAAATCAGAGAAAAAATGGTGACCTTCAAATTTATGGAGGACAAGGGTGGTCAGCTGAAAATTCATTCAACTATTTCCAAGAAAGCGCGTGGTGCCTTCCTGACAGCCCTGATAGAAAATCAAGTACAGACAGTAGAGGAAGCTCGTCGCTTAAGCTTTGCGGGATTTAACTACCGAGAAGATTTGTCACAGCCACAGGAATTGGTTTTTGTTAAGGAAGTATAGAAATCAGATATTTTGTATTTGACAATATGTATCATCAGTTATTTTAGTTTATAAATGAGAAAAAAAGCGAACAAGCTAGTCTTCTGAGTGTCAGAAAAGTAGTCTTGCTCGCTTTTATTATGTTAGTTAGTTTAGTTATACTCAATGAAAATCAAAGAACAAACTAGGAAACTAGCCGCAGGTTGCTCAAAGCACAGCTTTGAGGTTGCAGATAAAGTTGACGTGGTTTGAATTTGATTTTCGAAGAGTATTACTTGATCGCATTGATCAAGTCTTCCGCTTGTTTTTCAAGTGAGTTTAGGACTGTTTCTTCGAGAACCAATTTTCCGTCTGCCCAGGCAGAGTCATTGACACGTGCAGCGGTGAAATCACCAAAGACTTGTGTACGGATAAATGGCAAGAGGTCTTTGTAGATAGCGAAGAGTTGATCGTGACCTGCATTGGCTACAGATGATACGGTGACAAACTTGTCTTGAAGGGCAGAAGCACCGCGTGTATCAGACAAGTCAAGGGCACGAGATAGCCAGTCAAGCAAGTTTTTCACTGTTCCAGGGATAGAGAAGTTGTAGACTGGAGAGAAGATCCAGATGGCATCTGCAGCGAGAACCGCTTCACGAGCAGCCGCTACAGCTGGGTGAGTTGGAACTTCCAAATCTTGGCTGAAGAGAGGAACAGCTGAATAATCAAGGTAGCTAACTTCTGCTTTACCAGCAAGTGCTTTCTCAGCTTCAAGAGCCATTTGGTGGTTGAAAGAACCTTGGCGTAGGGATCCGACGATAAATAATACTTTTTTAGACATGATGTGTCTCCTTTTTCTTAAATTTTCGAGAAGTCTCTCGTTGTTATAAAATATATTACAACAAAACAAAAGGACTTGCAAGAAATTTGCTCAGAGTTTATTTGAAAATTATAAAATTGCTGAAACTCTAGTCACTTGCGACTGGAATGCATTTGATTTTCGAAGAGTATTCTAACATTCTCTTGTAATATGATGACATAAGTGCTAAAATAAACAAGAAAACTCGCAATAGAAACCGCAGAACAGCTATTTTCCGGTATCATTTCATAAATCATTAAAGGAACAATAATGGCATTGAAGAATGCTTATAAAAGGGGTGGAGATCATGTAAGGCATAGATTAACAAGTGACGGACAAAAGAAATAATAATACACTTGTTAAGGAGAAAAGATGTTAATAAGAAATTATCGGAAAAATATTGGCCTGATGGCCGGAGTTGAGTTTTTTGCATTTCTAGGGATTACCAGTTTTTGGATTCTCTTTCTCAGTCAAAATGGTATGTCTCTTTGGCAGATTGGACTTCTGGAGAGTATCTTTCATGCGACCAGTCTTCTCTGTGAAATTCCATCTGGAATGTTGGCTGACCGCTATTCCTATAAGACCAACCTTTATTTAAGTCGAATAGCAGGGATTTTGTCTTCTATTCTCATGTTGGCTGGGCAGGGAAATTTTTGGATTTATGCCGTAGCGATGGCGGTAAGTGCCTTGTCTTATAATTTTGATTCAGGAACGAGTGCAGCAATGGTCTATGACTCAGCTGTAGAGGCTGGACTAAAGGAGCGTTACCTATCCATTTCAAGCTTCCTATCAGGAGTGGCAGAAGGGACTCGGTCTTTGGGGACAGTGTTGGCGGGATTTTTTGTCCATGGTCAATTGCACCTGACCTACTGTATCATGATTGCCACTTCTATCATAGTTCTTTTCCTGATTTGGATGCTGAAAGAACCTAGTGTCAAGCTAGAAAAAGCTGATAGTGTGAGCATGAAACAGATTATTTGGACTGTTAAGGAAGAGTTGGAGCGAAATCCCATGCTGTTCAACTGGATGATTTTGTCTCAGATTATCGGAACACTCATGTGCATGTTTTACTTTTACTATCAAAATCAGTTACCAGATTTAAGTGGTTGGCAAATTTCAGCAGTTATGCTACTTGGTAGTCTCTTGAATATCGTCGCAGTCTATCTAGCGAGTAGGATTGGAAAGAACTTTGCTGCCTTGAAGCTTTTCCCTATCCTCGTCCTGCTGACTGGCGTCACCTATATGTTGTCCTACTTTGGAACACCTCTAATCTATATTTTGATTTATTTGATTAGTAATGCTCTATATGCTCTTTTTCAGCCGATTTTTGACAATGATTTGCAAGAGCGCCTTCCAAGTGAAGTAAGGGCAACCATGCTGAGTGTCTACTCTATGATGTTTAGCTTGAGTATGATTGTGTTTTTCCCACTGACAGGCTGGTTGATTGACCATTTAGGCTTTGTGGTAACATTTCTTTATCTAGGATTCTTTTTAGTCTTGATTAGCCTTCTACTCCCTGTATTTTTAGGAAAAATGGCTAAAAGAATGGATGATAAAGTGATTCCATAAATTAAAAGAACTTTTAAAAACTTGAGTGCCAAGCTCAGGTTTTTTAATAGGTTGATTTTGGAGCTGTCTTTACTTTTCTTGCTCGGTTTTAAATAAGAAAAATCTGTTTTGTTTGAAGGAAGAAATAATATAGGTTTGTTCTTGCATTCACTTGTAATAAAGCCCAATAGATGGTAAAATAGACGAGTGAAAAAAAGACAAAATAAAGCAAAAAATAATCTACTGTGGCAGTATGGTCTAGGGATGACGATTTTGTTTGTGGTTATCAGTGCTTCCTTTCTGTATCTAGTGTTTCTGAGTATGAAACCTTATCAAACAGCTAAAAGTGAAGGAGAAAAATTAGCTCAGCAGTATGCAGGATTAGAGCAGGCTGATCAGGTTGACTTATACAATGGCTTGGAATCTTATTATAGCGTTCTTGGTCGTAATAAAAAACAAGAAGCACTTGCTGTCCTGATTGGAAAAGATGACCATAAGATTTACGTTTATCAGCTAAATCAGGGTGTTTCACAAGAAAAAGCAGAAGCGGTTTCTAAGGAAAAAGGAGCTGGCGAGATTGACAAGATTACCTTTGGCCGTTATCAAGAAAAGCCAATCTGGGAAGTCAAGTCAGGATCTGATTTTTATCTAGTAGATTTTGAAACAGGAGCATTGGTCAATAAGGAGGGCCTATGAAACTATCCAACCGTGTTTTAGAAATGGAAGAAAGTGTGACTCTGGCTAGTGATGCAAGAGCAAAGAAGTTAAAGGCTGAAGGAAAAGATGTACTTTTCTTAACTTTAGGTCAGCCCGATTTCCATACTCCCAAAAATATTCAAGATGCAGCTGTTGCAGCCATTCGAGATGGACGTGCTTCTTTCTATACAGTAGCTTCAGGTCTACCAGAATTAAAAGCTGCGGTGAACACCTACTTCGAGCGCTACTATGGCTATTCTGTCGCAAGTAATGAGGTTACCTTTGCTACCGGTGCTAAGTTCTCACTCTATACTTTCTTTATGGCTGTGGTCAATCCAGGTGATGAAGTCATCATCCCAACTCCATATTGGGTCAGCTATGGAGATCAGGTCAAGATGGCAGAAGGGATTCCAGTTTTTGTTCAAGCTAAAGAAGACAATGATTTTAAAGTTACGGTGGATCAACTAGAACTAGTTAGGACAGATAAGACAAAGGTTTTGGTTCTTAATTCACCATCTAATCCGACTGGTATGATTTATACTCGTGAAGAATTACTAGCTATCGGAAATTGGGCAGTTGAGCATGACATTCTGATTTTAGCTGATGATATATACGGTCGTTTGGTCTATAACGGGAATGAGTTCGTACCAATCTCTAGTCTATCAGAAGCCATTCGCAAGCAAACCATTGTCATTAACGGTGTATCAAAAGCTTATGCCATGACAGGTTGGCGGGTAGGTTATGCAGTGGGTGATCCAGAAATCATTGCTGCTATGAGCAAATTGACAGGTCAAACAACTTCTAACCTAACTGCTGTTTCTCAATATGCGGCTATTGAAGCCTTAACAGGACCACAGGATTCTGTTGACATCATGCGTCTGGCTTTTGAGGAGCGTCTCAATACCATTTATCCGCTATTATGTGAGGTGCCTGGATTTGAAGTAGTCAAACCGCAAGGAGCCTTCTATCTCTTTCCAAATGTTAAAAAAGCTATGGAGATGAAAGGTTATAGCGATGTAACAGCATTTACAACGGCTATTCTTGAAGAAGTTGGTCTGGCCTTGATTACAGGAGCAGGATTTGGAGCACCAGAAAATGTCCGCCTCAGCTATGCGACAGACCTAGACACGCTTAAAGAAGCAGTTAAACGCTTGAAAGCATTTATGGGTAGTGAGAATGATTGATCATTTTGAAATTAAGGTAAAGGATTTACAAATTTCAGAAGGATTTTATAGGAGTTTTCTTGCTCCTTTGGGCTATAAATTAGCTTTTAAGACTACTTCTCTAATCAGTTTTCTTGCCCCAAACAGCCCTCATCCTGGTGGTGATTTTTGGCTGGCTCAGGGGAAGCAAAATCCTATTCACTTTGCTTTTTTAGCAGAAAATAAGGAAGAGGTTCAAGCTTGTTATGAGGCTGGTTTAGAGGCAGGTGGGCGAGACAATGGAGCTCCTGGTTATCGCAGTGAGCAACCGATTTACTACGCTGCTTTTGTGATTGACCCAGATGGGAACAATATAGAAGTGGTTTGCCATAAAGAATAAAAAAGAAAAAGGAAAAATAATGACAAAACGTGTAACGATTATTGATGTAAAAGACTATGTTGGTCAAGAAGTGACGATTGGCGCTTGGGTTGCCAACAAATCAGGAAAAGGGAAAATCGCCTTCTTGCAATTGCGTGATGGAACAGCCTTCTTTCAAGGTGTAGCCTTTAAACCAAACTTTGTCGAAAAATTTGGTGAAGAAGTAGGACTTGAGAAGTTTGATGTTATCAAACGCTTGAGCCAAGAAACGTCTGTCTATGTGACAGGAATTGTCAAAGAAGATGAACGTTCTAAATTTGGTTATGAGTTGGACATTACAGACATCGAAGTGATCGGTGAATCTCAAGACTACCCAATCACACCAAAAGAACACGGAACAGACTTCTTGATGGACAACCGTCACTTGTGGCTTCGTTCTCGTAAGCAAGTGGCTGTGATGCAAATCCGTAACGCTATTATCTATGCAACTTATGAGTTCTTTGACAAGAACGGCTTCATGAAATTTGATAGCCCAATTCTTTCAGGAAATGCAGCAGAAGATTCAACTGAACTTTTTGAAACAGACTACTTCGGTACTCCAGCCTACTTGAGCCAGTCAGGTCAGCTTTACCTAGAAGCAGGAGCTATGGCTCTTGGTCGTGTCTTTGACTTTGGTCCAGTATTCCGTGCCGAAAAATCAAAAACGCGCCGTCACTTGACTGAGTTCTGGATGATGGACGCAGAGTACTCATACTTGACACACGATGAGTCACTCGACTTGCAAGAAGCTTATGTGAAAGCTCTTCTTCAAGGTGTTCTTGACCGTGCGCCTCAAGCCTTGGAAACCTTGGAACGTGATACAGAGCTCTTGAAACGCTACATTGCAGAGCCCTTCAAACGTATCACTTATGATCAAGCCATTGACCTTTTACAAGAGCATGAAAATGATGAAGATGCTGACTACGAGCATTTGGAACATGGTGATGACTTTGGTTCACCACATGAAACATGGATTTCAAACCACTTTGGTGTGCCAACATTTGTCATGAACTATCCAGCAGCCATCAAGGCCTTCTACATGAAACCAGTTCCTGGAAATCCAGAGCGCGTGCTTTGTGCAGACTTGCTTGCCCCAGAAGGCTATGGAGAAATTATCGGTGGGTCTATGCGTGAGGAAGACTACGATGCTCTTGTAGCTAAGATGGATGAACTTGGTATGGATCGTACAGAGTACGAATTCTACCTTGACCTTCGTAAATACGGTACAGTTCCACACGGTGGATTTGGTATCGGTATCGAGCGTATGGTAACCTTCGCGGCAGGAACAAAACACATCCGTGAAGCTATTCCATTCCCACGTATGTTGCACCGTATTAAACCGTAAGAACAGGAAAACGCCCATGTGGCGTTTTTTCGAATTTCAGAGTTTTTACTTGCGTAAAAAAATTTTTTCTAGTATAATAGTTTATTGTGAGCGAACCTCACTTACCCCTTGCAAAGTCTTGGGGTCATTAGACCAAAAGGAGGAACATATCAATGGCTAAATACGAAATTCTTTATATCATTCGTCCAAACATTGAAGAAGAAGCTAAAAACGCTTTGGTAGCACGTTTTGACTCTATTTTGACTGACAACGGTGCAACTGTTGTTGAATCAAAAACTTGGGAAAAACGTCGTCTTGCATACGAAATCCAAGATTTCCGTGAAGGACTTTACCACATCGTTAACGTTGAAGCAAACGACGATGCAGCTCTTAAAGAGTTTGACCGTCTTTCAAAAATCAACGCTGACATTCTTCGTCACATGATCGTCAAAATTGACGCGTAAGAAGGTAAACTATGATTAACAATGTTGTACTTGTAGGGCGTATGACACGTGACGCTGAGTTACGTTATACCCCATCAAATGTAGCAGTTGCGACTTTTACTCTTGCAGTAAACCGTACATTTAAGAGTCAAAATGGCGAACGTGAGGCTGATTTTATCAATGTCGTTATGTGGCGCCAACAGGCTGAGAACCTTGCTAATTGGGCTAAAAAAGGCTCACTTATCGGGGTGACAGGCCGTATCCAGACTCGTAGTTACGATAACCAGCAAGGACAACGTGTCTACGTGACAGAGGTCGTGGCTGAGAATTTCCAAATGTTGGAAAGCCGTAGTGTGCGTGAAGGTCATACAGGTGGAGCTTACTCTGCCCCAACTGCAAACTATTCAGCACCTACAAATTCAGTACCAGACTTTTCACGTGATGAAAATCCATTTGGAGCAACAAATCCTTTGGATATTTCAGATGATGATTTACCATTCTAATGGACAACTAAAATTATAAAGGAGAAAAAACATGGCTCAACAACGTCGTGGCGGATTCAAACGCCGTAAAAAAGTTGATTACATCGCAGCAAACAAAATTGAATATGTTGATTACAAAGATACTGAGCTTCTTAGCCGTTTCGTTTCAGAACGTGGGAAAATCCTTCCTCGTCGTGTAACAGGAACTTCAGCTAAAAACCAACGTAAAGTAACAACAGCTATCAAACGCGCTCGCGTAATGGCTTTGATGCCTTTCGTAAACGAAGATTAAAGAAAAGACCCGGTTGGGTCTTTTTTTCACGAGCTTTGAAATAAGAGAGCGAGTTTAGGTCCAGTTGGACCTCTTTTTCACGAAATAGTTTTTTTCTGACCTTGGCGTGCTATAATGGTAATAAAAAGAGTAAAGGTGGGTAAGTCAAAGATGAATTGTACGATTAGAAATATGATTAAGTCTGATATTGAATCCTTATCTCATGGATTTATCAATCAAGGTTGGCCTGGTAGAGAGGAAATTTTGGCTAGATATTTTCTGGAACAGGAAAGTGGGGAGAGAGAAGTCTTAGTTGCAGAGATTGATGGTGCTGTAGCGGGCTACGTTACCATTTTGCCCTCTGCTAAACATGGTCCTTTTGCAGAAGTCTATCCAGAATTATCAGATTTTAATGTGTTTGAACCTTTTCGAAATCAAGGGATTGGGAGTCAACTGCTAGAAGAAGCAGAAAATCGAGTTAAGTTTTTTTCAGACAGAGTGACGTTGGGTGTAGGTTTGCACTCAGGCTATGGACCTGCCCAGAGATTGTACATCAAACGAGGCTATATTCCAGATGGTTCAGGCGTTTGGTATCGAAATCAGCCGTTGGAAATGAATGCTACTATTCAAAATAATGATGATTTAGTTCTGTACTTATCCAAGAAGTTCGAATAAGAGATAGCGAATTTCTTTGAAAATAGGGGATTTAGCTACTTTATGGTATAATGGAAAGAGTTAGATTGAAAGAGGTAGTGAGATGGATGCGAAATTAAGATACAAGGCAAAGAAAATCAAGATTGTCTTTTTTGATATTGATGATACATTGCGAAATTCCAAGACGGGTTTTATTCCAACTTCAATCCCAGTTGTTTTTAAGCAATTACGTGAGAAAGGAATCTTGACAGGTATTGCTTCTGGACGAGGGATTTTTGGTGTCGTTCCGGAGATTCGTGAACTCAAGCCTGACTTTTTTGTGACCCTGAATGGGGCTTATATCGAAGATAAAAAAGGTCAGGTCATTTATCAGTATCAGATCGAGAAGTCAGATGTTGAGGAGTATATTTCTTGGGCCAAGCAAGAGGGAATTGAGTATGGTTTGGTTGGGAGTCATGATGCCAAGTTGTCGACTCGCACCGATATGATTAGTGAAGCTATCAATCCAATTTACCCTGATTTGGATGTAGATCCTGATTTCCATGAAAAAGTAGAGATTTATCAGATGTGGACTTTTGAAGATAAAGGAGATGACTTGCACTTGCCTGACAGTCTCTCAGACAAACTTCGCATGGTTCGTTGGCATGAGCATTCGTCTGATATTGTGCCGATTTCAGGCTCCAAAGCGACGGGTGTGGAAAAGGTTGTGGAACACCTTGGCTTGAAACCAGAGGACGTCATGGTTTTTGGAGATGGACTCAACGACTTGGAACTCTTTGATTATGCTGGAATCAGCGTTGCCATGGGAATTTCTCATGATAAAATCAAAGAAAAAGCAGATTATATTACAAAAACACTAGAAGAAGATGGCATTTTTGATGCCTTAGAAGGATTTGGTATGGTAGAAAAAGACTTGCATTTCCCACAAGTAGACATTGAAACAGCAGAAGGTCCTATCGCGACTATTAAGACCAATCACGGAGACTTGCGTATCAAGCTCTTCCCTGAACATGCTCCTAAAACTGTGGCTAACTTTGTTGCACTTTCAAAAGATGGCTACTATGATGGAGTCATTTTCCATCGTATTATCAAGGACTTTATGATTCAAGGTGGAGATCCAACTGGAACTGGTATGGGAGGCGAGTCAATCTACGGCGAATCATTTGAGGATGAATTCTCAGAAGAGCTTTACAATATCCGTGGAGCCCTTTCTATGGCCAATGCTGGTCCAAATACCAACGGTAGCCAGTTCTTTATCGTGCAAAATCAACATTTGCCTTATTCTAAGAAAGAAATTGCTCGTGGTGGTTGGCCAGAACCGATTGCGGAAATCTATGCCAACCAAGGAGGGACACCTCACCTAGACCGCCGTCACACGGTTTTTGGACAGTTAGCTGATGAAGCATCTTACGCTGTCTTGGATGCCATTGCTGCTGTTGAGACGGGGGCGATGGACAAGCCAGTTGAAGATGTTGTGATTGAAACAATTGAAATCGAGGACTAAGATGAAAATCGGTGATAAGCTAAAGGGTCGTATTACAGGGATTCAGCCCTACGGTGCCTTTGTTGAGCTAGAGACGGGTGATACGGGGCTGATTCACATTTCAGAGATTCGGACAGGCTTTATTGAAAATATTCATGAAGCCTTGAAAGTCGATGAAGAGGTTCAGGTTCAGGTAGTGGATTTAGATGAATTTACAGGGAAAGCTAGTCTTTCTATTCGCACTTTGGAGGAAGAAAAGCACCAGTTTCCGAGACGGAGACGCTTTTCAAGCGACCGCTTTAACTACGGCTTTGCGCCCTTTCGACGAATGCTACCAATCTGGACTAGAGAAGCCCTGCACCATTTAAAAAAGAAGAAGTAGTTTAGAGTTTTATATTTTTTGTAATGTTAATATAAATCTGCTATAATAGAACCATGGAAGAAGAACAATTATTAAAATCAGGGGAGCGCATTAACCAGCTCTTTTCGACAGATATTAAAATCATTCAAAATAGAGAGGTTTTTAGCTATTCGGTGGATAGTGTTCTCTTGTCACGTTTTCCACGTTTTCCTAAAAAGGGCTTGATAGTGGATTTCTGCGCTGGAAATGGAGCAGTTGGGCTATTTGCTAGCACTCGGACTCAGGCACAGATTTTGGCTGTTGAGATTCAGGAGCGTTTGGCAGATATGGCTGAACGCTCTGTCCGTTTGAATGGTTTGGAAGAGCAGATGCAGGTCATCTGTGATGATTTGAAAAATATGCCTGCTTACATCCAGGGAAGTAAGGTGGATATGATTTTGTGTAATCCGCCCTATTTCAAGGTGGATCCTCATTCCAACTTAAATGAGAGTGAACATTATCTCTTGGCGCGCCATGAAATCACGACCAATTTGCAGGAAATCTGTCGTAGTGCCCAGAGTATTCTCAAGTCTAATGGACGGTTGGCCATGGTTCATCGTCCTGACCGACTCTTGGACATTCTGGATATGTTGCAACGACATAATCTAGCACCTAAGCGCCTGCAGTTTGTTTATCCAAAGAGGGAAAAGGAAGCCAATATGCTTTTGATTGAGGCTATCAAGGATGGCTCGACAAGTGGCTTTAAGGTCTTGCCACCTCTCATTGTGCACAATGATGATGGTTCTTATACGCCTGAACTCGAAGAGATTTATTATGGATCATAAGGCTTATATGTATGTGCTGGAGTGCTGTGATGGCTCCTACTATACGGGTTATACTACTGACGTGAGAAAACGCCTCGCGGTCCACAATAGTGGGAAGGGAGCCAAATACACACGAGCCCGCTTGCCAGTCAAACTTATCTATGCTCAAGGTTTTGCCAGTAAGGAAGAAGCCATGTCAGCTGAAGCCCTTCTCAAGCGTAAGAAACGACCACAGAAGGAGCAATTTTTATCTGAAAATCAAGATAGAAATTTGCTCATACTCAATGAAAATCAAAGAGCAAACTAGGAAGCTAGCCGTAGGTTGCTCAAAGCACTGCTTTGAGGTTGTAGATAAGACTGACGAAGTCAGCTCAAAACACTGTTTTGAGGTTGTAGATAAGACTGACGAAGTCAGTCACATATATAATCCAAGGCGAAGCTGACGTGGTTTGAAGAGATTTTCGAAGAGTATCAGTTATTTTGAAGAATCGTGAGGAGCCCTTTGACTCCTCTTACTTTTGTCAAAAAGCGAAAAAAATGCTACAATAAAGAGAATAAACAAAATGAGGTATTATCATGTCTAAGATTCTAGTATTTGGTCACCAAAATCCAGACTCAGATGCCATCGGGTCATCTGTAGCCTTTGCCTACCTTGCCAAAGAAGCTTACGGTTTGGATACGGAAGCTGTTGCTCTTGGAACTCCAAATGAAGAAACAGCCTTTGTCTTGAACTATTTTGGTGTGGAAGCACCGCGTGTCATCACTTCTGCCAAAGCAGAAGGTGCAGAGCAAGTTATCTTGACTGACCACAATGAATTCCAACAATCTGTATCAGATATCGCTGAAGTAGAAGTTTATGGTGTTGTAGACCACCACCGTGTGGCTAACTTTGAAACTGCAAGCCCACTTTACATGCGTTTGGAGCCAGTTGGTTCAGCGTCTTCAATCGTTTACCGTATGTTCAAAGAACATGGTGTGGCTGTGCCTAAAGAGATTGCTGGTTTGATGCTTTCAGGTTTGATTTCAGATACCCTTCTTTTGAAATCACCAACAACACACTCAACAGATACAGTCATTGCTCCTGAATTGGCTGAATTAGCTGGTGTCAACTTGGAAGAATATGGTTTGGCTATGTTGAAAGCTGGTACAAACTTGGCTAGCAAATCTGCTGAAGAATTGATTGACATCGATGCTAAAACTTTTGAATTGAACGGAAATAATGTCCGTGTTGCCCAAGTGAACACAGTTGACATCGCTGAAGTCTTGGAACGTCAAGCAGAAATTGAAGCTGCAATGCAAGCTGCTAACGAAGCAAACGGCTACTCTGACTTTGTCTTGATGATTACAGATATCGTCAACTCAAACTCAGAAATCTTAGCTCTTGGTACCAATATGGGCAAAGTCGAAGCAGCTTTCAACTTCAAACTTGAAAACAATCATGCTTTTCTTGCTGGTGCTGTTTCACGTAAGAAACAAGTGGTACCTCAATTGACTGAAAGCTTTAATGCTTAAGATTTTGAGTGTTAATTCAAATTAGGAAAGGCTAGTTTGCCTTATATCGAAAGGAGTTTCGGCTCCTTTTTTTCTAGGAGTGAAGCATGTTAGAAAATGGCGATTTGATTTTTGTGAGAGATGAGTCAGATATGGGACAGGCCATCCAGACTTCCACAGGCAACTATAACCATGTTGCCATTTATTTGGATGGGATGATTTACCATTCTAGTGGACAGGCTGGTGTTGTCTGTCAAGAACCGGCAGACTTCTTTGAATCTGATAACTTGTACGACCTCTATGTCTACCCAGAAATGGATATTCAGTCGGTGAAGGAAAGAGCTTGCAAACATCTGGGAGCTTCTTATAATGCTTCTTTCTATCGAGATGGAGCTGGTTTTTACTGTTCCCAGTACATGGCAGAAATTCTCCCCATTTTTGAAAACATACCTATGAAATTTGGGGATGGGGAGCAGGAGATTAGTGATTTTTGGAGAGAATATTACAGAGAACTAGGTCTGCCTGTTCCTCTGAACCAAGCTGGGACCAATCCCAGTCAGTTGGCAGCATCGCCTCTGTTAAAATGTAAAGAAAGGAATCTTCATGATTCAGATTTTTAATCCATCTCGTTTGACGAGACAGCCATTTTTTGGAGAATTGATCCGCTATCTGGACCAGCATGAGGATGTGATTTTACGAGAAATTAAGGCTCAATTTCCAGATGTGGCAGTTGATAAACTCATGGAAGAGTATATAAAGGCTGGCTTGATTCGTCGGGAAAATAAGCGTTATTACCTCAATCTTCCTATGCTTGAATCACTCGATAGTCTCGAACTGGATCAAGAGATTTTTGTCAGCGAAGATAGTCCGTCCTATCAAGCCTTGTTAGAGCAAAGTTTTGAGACGGAATTGCGCAATCAAACCAATGAAGCTATTTTAGTTGAAAAAACAGATTTTGCGCGCACTAAAATGACCCTGTCTAATTATTTCTACAAGGTCAAACATCAGTATCCTTTGACAGAAAAACAGCAGGAACTCTATGCCATTTTAGGAGATGTTAATCCTGAGTATGCTCTTAAATATATGACGACTTTTTTGTTGAAATTTCTCAAAAAAGATCAACTTATGCAGAAACGCCGTGACATCTTTGTGGACAGTTTAGTTGTCCTAGGTTATATTGTCCAAAATGCAGATGGAAAGTATGAGTTGACTGTCGATTTTGACAAGGAGAGATTAACTTTCTATTTAGTGTGATTGCTTTTTCTGAGCACATTGTTTGACTTTATCTATCGATAAGTTTATACTAATGTAACCGATAACACATATCGGAATAAAACTAAAGGAGACAATCATATGTCACTTGAAAACAAATTAGAACAAGCAACAGGCGCTGTCAAAGAAGGTTTTGGTAAAGTTACTGGAGACAGCAAGACAGAACTTGAAGGAGCTGTTGAAAAAACAGTTGCTAAGGCAAAAGACGTTGTAGAAGATGCTAAAGGTGCTGTAGAAGGTGCCGTTGAAGGTTTGAAAAACGCTTTTAAATAAAGATAGAAAAAATCAAGGGTTTCGTTTCCCTTGATTTTTTACGATCCTTATAAATAATTTTCTGCTACGGCTGCATCTCCAGGATAGGCTTCTTTTTTTCCTTGGACGATTTGGTAGCAATCTGCTCCCTTACCAGCAATAATAACTGCATCTAATTCGTGATTTGTGATAGCCATAGCTGCCTTGATGGCTTCTTGGCGATCCGCAATTTTTTCAACAGGATGATTGATGTAGCTACTGATTTCATCTGCAATGGTCATTGGGTCTTCATAGTTGGGGTCATCAGCAGTCAGAAAGACTTGAATCTCAGGATGTTGATTGAGGAGGAGGCCAAAGTCTTTGCGACGGCTTTCACCTTTATTTCCTGTCGAACCTAGAACCAGAGCAATCTTTCCAGTTTGATGACTTTCTACAACCTTGATGAGTTTTTTCAGACTATCCCCATTGTGGGCATAGTCGATGAAGACCTTGGCTCTATTTTTCTGGGTGAGGACTTCCATACGACCAGGAACTCGGGTTGTAGCGATGCCTTTTTTGATGTCCTCAAGACTAGCTCCGAGACGGAGGCAAGCAAGTCCAGCAGCAACGGCATTTTCTTGGTTGAAGTGTCCAATGAGTTGAATATCATAATCACCAGCCAGTTTGCCCGTAGCTGAAAAGCTAAAGGCTTTGGAATTCTCGATTTGGTTGCTCGACTGACTACCGTAGAAATCATGGTCTTGATCTGCCACTTGTTCTTTCAAGACAGAAAAGTGGTCCATGTCACTGTTAATGACGACTGCTCGGCTATTTTCCATCAAGAGACGTTTGTGGTAGAAATAGTCTTCAAAGCTAGGGTGTTCAATCGGGCCGATATGGTCTGGGCTAATATTGAGGAAAACTCCCACATCAAAGGTTAGACCATAGACTCGATGGACTAGATAGGCTTGGCTAGAGACTTCCATGATGAGGTGGGTACGGTCATTTTGCACAGCTTGATGCATCATATCAAAGAGGTCAATGCTCTCAGGGGTTGTCAATGCAGACTTAAAGAAAGTCTTGCCATCTAAAGTTGTATTCATAGTCGAGAGCATAGCAGGTCGATGTCCTTGAGATAAAATGTTATAGGCGAAATAGGCTGCTGTTGTCTTACCCTTAGTTCCAGTAAAGGCAAGGAGTTTAAGTTTTTTCTGTGGATTGCCATAAAACTCCATGGCAATCAAACTCATGGCTTTCTTAATGTCGCTGACGATAATGGCAGGAATACCAACTTCATAGTCTTTTTCAGCCACATACCAACCGAGGCCTTGAGAGATGGCAGAGATCAGAAATTCCTTCTTAAAGGCAACACCCTTGACGAAAAAGAGGCTCTTTTCTTTGGCCTTGCGGCTGTCATAGCAGATGGTGTCAAATACGACGTGGCTGTAGTTGTAGTGGTAATGACCTTGGTCAATAATTTCGCGAAAAAGGCCATCTTTCTTTAAAATATCTAATACGGTTTCAATCTTTATCATACTTTCTATTGTAAACCGAAAGTCGCAAATTTACAAGTAACAAGGAAAAGTTTATAATGGAAGACAAGGAGTTTTTCCTAGTTATCAAAATTGAATGAGGAATCTATGTCGCACGAAAACAATCACCAGCAGGCCCAGATGTTACGGGGGACTGCTTGGTTAACGGCTAGTAACTTTATCAGTCGCCTACTTGGGGCTATTTACATTATTCCTTGGTATATCTGGATGGGGTCTTATGCAGCTACGGCCAATGGTCTTTTTACCATGGGTTACAATATCTATGCTTGGTTCTTGCTGGTTTCAACAGCAGGGATTCCAGTTGCGGTGGCCAAGCAAGTTGCCAAGTATAATACCATGCGAGAAGAGGAGCATAGCTTTGCCCTGATTCGGAGCTTTTTAGGATTTATGACAGGACTTGGCCTGGTTTTTGCTTTAGTTTTGTATGTCTTTGCTCCTTGGCTAGCAGACTTGTCTGGCGTGGGCAAAGACTTGATCCCAATCATGCAAAGCTTGGCTTGGGGAGTCTTGATTTTCCCGTCTATGAGTGTTATCCGAGGATTTTTCCAAGGGATGAATAACCTCAAACCCTATGCCATGAGTCAAATCGCTGAGCAGGTCATTCGTGTTATCTGGATGCTCTTAGCAACCTTTATCATTATGAAGCTCGGTTCAGGAGATTACCTAGTAGCGGTTACCCAATCAACCTTTGCGGCCTTTGTCGGCATGGTCGCCAGTTTTGCAGTTTTGATTTATTTCCTTGCTCAAGAAGGCTTACTCAAAAGAGTCCTTGAAACAGGAGATAAGATTAACAGCAAGCGTCTTTTGGTCGATACTATTAAGGAAGCCATTCCTTTTATCTTAACAGGGTCTGCCATCCAGCTTTTCCAGATTTTGGATCAGCTGACCTTTATCAATAGTATGAGCTGGTTTACCAACTACAGCAATGAGGACTTGGTTGTCATGTTTTCTTATTTCTCAGCCAATCCTAATAAAATCACTATGATTTTGATTTCTGTAGGGGTTTCTATTGGGAGTGTAGGCTTGCCACTTTTGACTGAAAACTATATCAAGGGAGACTTGAAGGCAGCTTCTCGTCTTGTTCAGGACAGTCTCACCCTACTCTTTATGTTTCTGCTACCAGCAACGGTTGGAGTGGTCATGGTCGGAGAACCTCTTTATACGGTCTTCTATGGTAAGCCAGATAGTTTGGCCATGGGCTTATTTGTCTTTGCAGTTTTGCAGTCTATTATTTTAGGCTTGTACATGGTCTTGTCTCCCATGCTTCAAGCCATGTTCCGCAACCGCAAGGCCGTTCTCTATTTTATCTATGGTTCTATTGCCAAGCTGGTCTTGCAACTACCTACCATCGCCCTCTTCCACAGTTATGGTCCGTTGATTTCCACAACAATCGCTCTCATTATTCCTAATGTCTTGATGTATCGGGATATTTGTAAGGTAACAGGTGTCAAGCGCAAGGTGATTGTGAAGCGAACCATTTTAATCAGTTTGCTGACCCTAGTCATGTTTCTGTTAATAGGAACCATCCAGTGGCTGTTAGGATTTGTTTTCCAACCAAGTGGACGTTTATGGAGTTTCCTATATATAGCCCTTGTCGGTGCCATGGGTGGGGGTGTTTATGGAGTCATGAGTCTTCGTACCCGTCTATTGGATAAGGTGATTGGAAAAGCCCAAGCAGACCGCCTGAGAGCAAAATTTAAGCTTTCGTAAGGTAGCATTTATAAATAAAAGGAATAAGTTGAACAATCTTTTAGGAGAAGTTGAAACTTATTCCTTTTTTAGCGTCAAAATAGCTAAAATTATCTTTTGAAAGTAGAAGATGAGGTCTTTTTCGATTTTTTTAGAAAAAACATTGACTAAACAAACTAAACGTTGTATAATAAAACAAATATTTAAATCAGGAGGTTCTGGAAATGAAAAAGTCTAAGGCCAAGTATGCAACACTTGCAGGTGTCATGTTAAGTGCAGGTATTTTGTTAAGCGCCTGTGGAAATTCTAGCACAGGGTCAAAAACCTATAACTATGTTTATTCAAGTGATCCATCTAGTTTGAACTATCTAGCAGAAAACCGTGCAACAACCAATGATATTGTGACCAATCTGGTAGATGGTCTCATGGAAAATGACCAGTATGGGAACTATGTGCCATCCTTGGCAGAGGATTGGAGTGTTTCTAAGGACGGTTTAACCTATACCTACAAACTTCGTAAGGATGCTAAGTGGTTTACTTCTGAGGGAGAAGAATATGCTCCTGTAACTGCTCAGGATTTTGTGACAGGTTTGAAATATGCAGCTGATAAAAAATCAGAAGCCTTGTATCTAGTGCAGGACTCTGTTGCAGGCTTGGATGACTATATTAACGGGAAAACAAGCGACTTTTCAACTGTCGGAGTCAAGGCTCTTGATGACCAAACCGTTCAATACACCTTGGCTCGACCAGAACCTTACTGGAACTCAAAAACGACATCAACCATTCTTTTCCCAGTCAATGCAGATTTCTTGAAATCAAAAGGGGATGATTTTGGCAAGGTAGACCCTGCTAATATTTTGTACAGTGGACCTTTCTTGATGAAAGCCTTTGTTTCAAAATCTGTCATCGAATACAAGAAAAACCCTAACTACTGGGATGCTAAGAATGTCTTTGTGGACGATGTGAAATTGACCTACTATGATGGTAGTGACCAAGATGCTCTTGTTCGTAACTTTACAGACGGAGCCTATAGCTATGCCCGTCTCTATCCAAATAGTTCAAGTTTTGAAGGGATTAAAGAAAAATACAAAGATGATATCATCTACAGTATGCAGGATGCCACTTCTTACTTCTTAAACTTTAATCTGGATAGAAAATCTTATAAATTCACTTCAAAAACAAGTGATGCTGAAAAGAAATCGACTCAAGAAGCAGTTCTTAATAAAAACTTCCGTCAAGCTATTAATTTTGCCTATGATCGGACAGCTTACGGGGCTCAATCTCAAGGAGAAGATGGTGCAACTAAGATTTTGCGTAACTTGGTTGTTCCTCCAACCTTTGTAAGTATCAAGGGAAAAGACTTTGGTGAAGTAGTAGCCTCTAAGATGGTCAATTATGGTAAGGAATGGCAAGGAATCAACTTCGCGGATGCCCAAGATCCATACTACAATCCAGAGAAAGCCAAGGCCAAATTTGCAGAAGCTAAGAAAGAATTAGAAGCTAAGGGTGTAACATTCCCTATCCACTTAGATAAAAATATAGAGTTGACCAATAAGGCTGAAATTCAAGGAATCAATTCCATGAAGCAATCAATTGAGTCTGTCTTAGGTGCAGAAAATGTTGTGATTGATGTCCACCTACTTTCTACAGAGGACTATGATAGTTCAGGTTATCTAGCTCAAACTGCAGCTCAGAAAGATTATGACCTCTACAATGGTGGCTGGAGCGCAGACTATCAAGATCCATCAAGCTACCTTGATATTTTTAATATTAATTCCGGTGGAGTGTTGCAAAATCTAGGTTTAGAGCCAGGTGAAGCCAATGACAAGGCCAAGGCTGTTGGACTAGATGTCTACACTCAAATGTTGGAAGAAGCTAACAAGGAACAAGATCTTGCGAAACGCTATGAAAAATATGCTGAGATCCAAGCTTGGTTGGTAGATAGTGCTTTAGCAATTCCAAATGTTTCTAAGGGTGGAACACCAACATTGAGAAAAACAGTTCCTTTCTCTTCACCGTATTCATTAGCTGGTAATAAAGGTATCGAATCATATAAATACCTCAAAGTACAAGATAAGACAGTCACAAAAGACGAATTTGAAAAAGCTAAAGAAAAATGGTTGAAAGAAAAAGAAGAATCCAATAAAAAAGCTCAAGAAGAATTGGCAAAACATGTCAAATAAGGATTTTTCAAGAAAAACGATGGTTTCTAAGGAAACTGTCGTTTTTATATAGAATGATGGAAAATTTGGAAGAAAAGCGCTTACATTTTTTCTTAGTTAATTGAATTTATGATATAATAAATATAAGAAACTACGTTCGAAAATTTACCTAATGTTGATTGAAGTATGCACACGCTAGGGTAATGTTATAGGAGGGGTGCCATCTACTGGAAAAGTAAGATAAAATGCAACAAATGATAAGTTCTTCTTTATGTGAAGAGTTCTTATTTGCCTATTTACTAATCGTTATGGAGGTAACATCATGGGCGCTATTATGGAGTTTGCAACAGAAAAACAGATTGCATCATTTCTCTCAACTTGTCATATTGAAGGGCAAAAGAATTTTCTGATGACTTTTAAGAAAAAGACATGGTTGAAATCCTTTATTGATTTCTTCATTGTAGGAGGAGCCTACTATGTTCAGTCGAGTGTGAAGCCTAAGATTCTGGCATTCACACCTAAGGGAATCTACTTGATGGACATCAGTGATGTAACTGAAAAGCGTTCTAATCACGTCGTAGGGATGCCTTGGAATCAAGTTAAAGATTTTACTTATAAGACAGTCTTGAATACAGTTAGGCTGAACTGGAACTATCAAAATGAAGACTATATTTTTTCCGTGGATGTCGGTCAGATTAGTCAGCATGTGGGCCAATATCAATTTAACAAAGACCATTATGACTATTTAGCCCAACAGGATTTCTTTCAGTCTAAGTAAGCCCTAGCAATCATTTTAACAAAAGAATCTGGAGTGTTTTCTGGATTCTTTTTAGCTTTACTCGATAAGTCTATAGTCTGAAACTATAACTAGCTCTTGAAAAGAAGAAAATGAGTTGATGAAAATAAGTGGTACAATAGTTACTATAGATTTGGAGGTATTGTATGAGCAAGGAATTACACATTAACACAATTTTGGCCCAGGCGGGTATTAAGTCAGATGAAGCGACAGGAGCTTTGGTGACACCGCTTCATTTTTCAACGACCTATCAGCATCCAGAGTTTGGTCAATCTACTGGATTTGACTATACGCGTACCAAAAACCCAACTCGCAGTAAGGCAGAAGAAGTCTTGGCGGCTATTGAGTCAGCAGACTATGCCCTAGCTACTAGCTCAGGGATGTCAGCTATTGTACTGGCCTTTAGCGTCTTTCCAGTAGGAAGTAAGGTCTTGGCTGTCCGTGACCTTTACGGTGGTTCTTTCCGCTGGTTCAACCAAGTGGAGCAAGAAGGCCGTTTCCATTTTACCTATGCCAATACAGAAGAAGAGTTGATTGCCGAGTTGGAGAAGGATGTGGATGTTCTCTATATTGAAACACCAACCAATCCCTTGATGTTGGAATTTGATATCGAAAAACTAGCAAAATTGGCTCATGCTAAGGGTGCTAAAGTGGTGGTGGACAATACCTTCTACAGCCCTATCTACCAACGTCCGATTGAAGATGGAGCAGATATCGTTCTCCACTCAGCAACCAAGTATCTAGCAGGCCACAATGATGTCTTGGCTGGAGTGGTTGTGACCAATAGTTTAGAACTATACGAGAAGCTCTTTTACAATCTCAATACGACAGGGGCAGTCTTGTCTCCATTTGACAGTTATCAATTGATTCGTGGTCTCAAGACCTTGTCTCTTCGTATGGAGCGCTCAACAGCTAACGCCCAAGAAGTGGTTGCCTTTTTGAAGGATTCTCCAGCAGTTAAGGAAGTTCTCTACACTGGTCGTGGGGGCATGATTTCCTTTAAAGTAGCAGATGAAACACGCATTCCTCATATTTTGAACAGTCTCAAGGTCTTCTCTTTTGCCGAAAGTTTGGGTGGAGTGGAAAGTCTTATTACTTATCCAACGACACAAACTCATGCTGATATTCCAGCAGAAGTGCGTCATTCTTATGGTTTGACAGATGACCTCTTGCGCTTGTCAATTGGGATTGAGGATGCTAGAGATTTGATTGCAGATTTGCGCCAAGCCTTGGAAGGATAAGACAAAGATGGGAAAATATGATTTTACAAGCCTGCCCAATCGTATAGGGCACCATACCTATAAATGGAAAGAGGCGGAAACGGATAGTGAAGTTCTACCAGCTTGGATAGCGGATATGGACTTTGTGGTCTTGCCTGAAATTCGCCAAGCCGTGCAAACTTACGCTGATCAACTGGTTTATGGCTATACCTATGCCAGTGATGATTTAATTAAGGAAGTTCAAAAGTGGGAAGCCACACAACACGGTTACCACTTTGACAAAGAGGATCTTGTCTTTATCGAGGGTGTGGTACCAGCCATCTCAACAGCTATTCAAGCTTTTACAAAAGAAGGCGAAGCGGTTCTGATTAACACACCTGTCTATCCCCCTTTTGCACGCAGTGTCAAATTGAACAATCGCAGATTGATTACCAATTCTTTGGTGGAAAAGGATGGTCTGTTTGAGATTGACTTTGACCGACTTGAAAAGGATTTGGTGGAAGAAGAAGTCAAACTCTATATTCTTTGCAACCCTCACAATCCTGGTGGACGTGTTTGGGAAAAAGAAGTGTTGGAGAAGATTGGCCAACTCTGCCAAAAACACGGTGTTTTCTTGGTTTCAGATGAGATTCACCAAGATTTGGCCCTCTTTGGTCACAAGCATCATTCCTTCAATACCATCAACCCTGACTTTAAAGAATTTGCGATCGTCTTGAGCAGTGCTACTAAAACCTTTAATATTGCTGGGACAAAAAATTCCTATGCAGTTATTGAAAATCCTAAGTTGAGACTGGCTTACCAGAAACGCCAATTGGCCAATAATCAGCATGAAATTTCAGGCTTGGGCTATTTGGCGACAGAAGCTGCTTATCGCTATGGGAAGGGTTGGCTAGAGGAACTCAAGCAAGTCTTTGAAGACCACATCAATTACGTGGTGGATTTATTTGGAAAAGAGACTAAAATCAAGGTTATGAAACCGCAAGGAACCTACTTGATTTGGCTTGATTTTTCAGCCTATGACCTGACTGATGAAACATTGCAAGAGCTGTTGAGAAATGAAGCCAAGGTCATCCTCAACCGTGGTTTGGATTTTGGAGAGGAAGGAAGTCTCCATGCCCGCCTCAATGTAGCCATGCCTAAGTCTCTGCTGCAAGAAGTTTGTCAGCGGATTGTGACGACTTTTGCCAAACGTTAAAAATCCAGCCTTCTAGGAGAAAAGTCTTCCTAGAAGGCTATTTTCATAGGGGAAAATATGGTATAATAAAAAGATAAGGTAAAGGTAAAAATATGGCTAAATTGATTCCGGGGAAAGTCCGTATCGAAGGCGTTGCCCTTTATGAAACTGGTAAGGTTGACATCATCAAGGAAAAGAACAATCGGCTCTATGCTCGCGTTGCAGAAGAAGAACTGCGCTATAGTTTAGAGGATGATTTGGTTTTTTGTGCCTGCGATTTTTTCCAAAAGAGGGGCTACTGTGTCCACTTGGCAGCGCTGGAGCATTTTCTGAAAAATGATGATTGTGGTCAGGAAATCTTGCAGAGTCTGGAAGAAGGTCATGAAGAAAAAGAGGCCGTTGAAACCAAGGTGACCTTGGGTGGCAAATTTTTGGATCGAATCTTGTCTCCAAAATCAGACCGAGCCTATGAATTATCGGCTGTGGGGCAGGTGGAAGCAGGAACCAATCATATCTTGTGGACTCTGAGAATCGGCCAAATCAATAGCCAAAAATACTATGTCATTCGAGATATTCCACTCTTTTTAAGGATTGTCGAGCAGAGAAAGTCTTATATGATTGGCAAAACTTATGAGGAATCCTTGTCTTGGGAAGCCTTTGATGAGGCTAGTCAAGAACTTCTGACTTTCTTGCGCGGACTAATGGAGGAAGGACAGGCTCCAGACCTCTTTTTCCAAAACCAAGGTCGGCACCTCTTTTTCCCCCTGACCTTTTTTGAGCAGGGTGTGAATTTACTGATGACCTTGCCGCATTTTCAATTTGACCATCAAGTGGATAGCTATCAGACTCTGCTTTTTCAGGATATGCATGCTGATGCCAATCTATTTGCCTTTACAGTAACAGAATACTCGGATTATTTTGAAATGGAAATCAGTGAGAGTCCAAGGGTCAATGTCTTTTATCAGGGAGCTGTGCTGTTCCATAAAGGACAGGTTTATTTTCTAACAGACCAGCAGATGCGTCTTCTCAAGGAAATTAAAGCGCTACCTGTGGATCAATATGGGAAAAAACACCTGCAATTTGATAGCAGTGACCGCGATAAGTTGGCCTCCTGTCTGACTCTTTTTAGCCAGATGGGGACCGTTTCAGCTCCAGAACGGTTACAAATCAAAACGTTTGCGCCATCGTTTTACTTTGACAGGGAAGAAGATAATCGGATTCGTTTAGAAATTCAGTTTGATTATGGAGACAGACAGGTATCTAGCCGACAAGAGCTAGAAGAATTACCATTTTCGAGTGATGCTGACTTAGAAAAAAGAATTTTCCAAGTCTGTTTGGTTACAGGTTTTGAAGCCGATTTTCAATCTTGGCGTCAGACCTTAAAAGCAGAGTCTGTCTATCATTTTTTCCATGATATCATTCCAGTCTTTGAAAAACTTGGTAATGTTGACCTATCAGATAAGCTAGCAGAGCTTTATAGCTTAGCGAGTCCTCAAGTGCAGATTGCCTCCAAGGGAGGTCTCTTGGAAATCCAGTTTGATTTTCAAGATATTGCCCAAGAGGAAATTGACCAAGCCATGCAGGCCTTGGTTGCCAATCAGGATTTTTACATTGATTCGTCTAACCAAGTCTACTTTTTTGATGAAGAAACCAAGAAAATTCGTCAAAATCTACAGGAGCTGGGGCAGTTTGAACTAAAAGATGGCTCCTTACAGGCTCGGAAATCCTTGGCCTACAGTTTAGCCCATCTCTTTGAAGGGCGAGATCGTGTTTCTTTTTCACAAGAATTCCAGAATCTGGCTCATGATTTGACGCATCCAGAGAACTTCCCTCGACAAGCAACTCAGGTTCAGGCTGATTTGCGAGATTATCAGGAAAAGGGAATCGGCTGGTTGCAGATGCTCCATCATTATGGTTTTGGTGGGATTTTGGCTGATGATATGGGCTTGGGGAAAACCCTTCAGACCATTGCTTTTTTGACCAGTCAAGTGACAAAAGAAAGTCGGGTCTTGATTTTAGCTCCGTCAGGTTTGATTTACAACTGGGCAGATGAGTTTCAGAAATTTGCCCCACAGTTGGATGTGGCTGTTGTTCATGGTTTGAAAGCTAGTCGTGAAGAGATTCTTGCTGAGAGCCATCAAATCTATGTGACGAGCTATGCTACCTTCCGTCAGGATAGTGAACTTTATCAGGGGATGGCCTTTGACTTCCTTTTCTTAGATGAAGCTCAGGTCATGAAAAACGCCCAGACCAAGATTGCTCAGACCTTGAGACAGTTTGTGGTGCCGTCAGTTTTTGCTCTATCAGGGACACCGATTGAAAATCATCTGGGTGAGTTGTGGTCTATTTTCCAAATCGTCATGCCAGGACTTTTGCCAAGCAAGAAAGAATTTATGAAATTGTCAGCTGAACGCGTAGCTCAGTTTATCAAACCTTTCGTGATGCGACGCAAGAAAGAAGAAGTTCTGACTGAATTGCCAGACTTGATTGAAGTGGTTTATAAGAATGAACTGGAAGACCAGCAAAAGGCTATTTACCTAGCCCAGTTGCAACAGATGCGGGACCGTCTGGCTCAAGTGTCAGACCAGGAATTTCAGCGAAGTCGTGTGGAAATCTTGTCTGGTCTGATGCGCTTGCGTCAAATCTGTGATACCCCTGCCCTCTTTATGGAAGATTATCGGGGAGCCAGTGGCAAGCTGGACAGTCTCCGAGACCTGCTGGTACAGGTGGCAGACGGCGGACACCGTGTCTTGATTTTTTCGCAGTTTAAGGGAATGTTGGAGAAAATTGAACAAGAACTGCCAGACTTGGGCATGACATCTTTTAAAATTACAGGTTCAACCCCAGCCAAGGAAAGACAAGACATGACCAAAGCCTTTAACCAAGGGGAAAGAGATGCCTTTCTGATTTCCCTCAAGGCGGGTGGGGTTGGTCTGAACCTGACAGGTGCTGATACGGTTATTTTGGTTGACCTTTGGTGGAATCCTGCGGTGGAGGCGCAAGCCATTGGCCGTGCCCATCGGATGGGTCAGGAAGAAACGGTTGAGGTCTATCGCTTGGTAACCCAGGGAACTATTGAAGAAAAAATTCAGGAACTCCAAGAACAGAAGAAACATCTGGTGTCACAAGTATTGGATGGCACAGAGTCACGTGGCAGTCTGACCCTAGCAGAAATTAGAGAAATTTTGGGAATTTCTGAAGCCAGTACTTGAAAAATCAAGACAATACGCTATAATGAAGTGTTGAAAGGAAATAGAAAATGAAACAAGAACGATTTCCATTGGTGTCAGATGACGAGGTCATGTTGACTGAAATGCCAGTCATGAACTTGTATGATGAGTCTGATCTGATCAGTAATATCAAGGGTGAGTATCGAGATAAAAATTATTTAGAATGGGCTCCTATTACTGAAGAGGCGCCAGTAAAACCGATTGAAAAGCAAGTAGAGAAACCTAAAAAGGCTCCTTTAGGGGTTAAAAAAGAAGGAAAGAGTTATGCTGAGGTGGCGCGTGAAGAAGCGCGTGCAGACTTGAAAAAGAAACGCTCTGCTAACTACCTAACTCAGGATTTCAGCCGTGCGAGACGTCATTCTAAATCAGGCCTTCTTAGACAGGGTAACCAACCGACAGCTCCTTTCCAAAAGGAAAATCCTGGTGAATTTGTCAAATATAGCCAAAAATTGACCCAGTCTCATTACATCTTGGCGGAAGAAGTCAAATCTATCTCTACCAAGAATGAAGAAGTGTCAGCACCTGCTCCAAAGAAAAACAACTATGATTTTCTAAAAAAGAGCCAAATCTACAATAAAAAAAGCAAACAAACAGAACAAGAACGTCGGGTTGCCCAAGAGTTGAATCTGACCAGAATTACAGAATAGGGGAGGAAACATGTCAAAGACATATCATTTTATCGGAATTAAGGGATCAGGGATGAGTGCCTTGGCCTTGATGTTGCACCAAATGGGGCACAAGGTTCAAGGATCAGATGTTGAAAAATACTACTTTACTCAACGTGGTCTTGAGCAGGCAGGAATTACTATTCTTCCTTTTGATGAAAAGAACTTAGACGGTGATATGGAAATTATCGCTGGAAATGCCTTCCGTCCAGATAACAACGTCGAAATTGCCTATGCGGACCAAAATGGTATCAGCTACAAACGTTACCATGAATTTCTAGGTAGCTTTATGCGTGACTTTGTTAGCATGGGAGTAGCTGGAGCGCATGGAAAAACTTCAACGACAGGTATGTTGTCTCATGTCTTGTCTCACATCACAGACACTAGCTTCTTGATTGGGGATGGGACAGGTCGTGGTTCGGCCAATGCCAAATATTTTGTCTTTGAATCTGACGAATATGAACGCCACTTTATGCCTTACCATCCAGAATACTCTATTATCACCAACATTGACTTTGACCATCCAGACTATTTCACAAGTCTCGAGGATGTTTTCAATGCCTTTAATGACTATGCCAAACAAATTACCAAGGGTCTTTTTGTCTATGGTGAAGATGCAGAATTGCGTAAAATTACGTCTGATGCACCAATTTATTATTATGGTTTTGAAGCAGAAGGTAATGACTTTGTAGCTAGTGAACTTCTTCGTTCAACAACTGGTTCAACCTTCACAGTTCATTTCCGTGGACAAGACTTGGGGCAATTCCACATTCCAACCTTTGGTCGTCACAATATCATGAATGCGACAGCCGTTATTGGTCTTCTTTACACAGCAGGATTTGATTTGAACTTGGTGCGTGAGCACTTGAAAACATTTGCCGGTGTTAAGCGTCGTTTCACTGAGAAAATTGTCAATGATACAGTTATTATCGATGACTTTGCCCACCATCCAACAGAAATTATTGCGACCTTGGATGCGGCTCGTCAGAAATACCCAAGCAAGGAAATTGTAGCAGTCTTCCAACCGCATACCTTTACAAGAACCATTGCCTTGTTGGACGAATTTGCTCACGCTTTGAACCAAGCAGATGCTGTTTACCTAGCGCAGATTTATGGATCAGCTCGTGAAGTAGATCATGGTGATGTTAAGGTGGAAGACCTAGCCAAAAAAATCAACAAGAAACACCAAGTGATCACTGTTGAAAATGTTTCTCCACTCCTAGACCATGACAATGCTGTTTATGTCTTTATGGGAGCAGGAGACATCCAAACCTATGAGTATTCATTCGAGCGTCTCTTGTCTAATTTGACAAGCAATGTTCAATAGGTTATTCTCATGGAGATTCCAATTAAGATCATTCAGGCAAGTAAGTCTGATTTGGCTGAGATAGAGGCGATTCAAACTTCGTCTTTTCCAGCTGAAAAGCAGCAACCTTCCCATATCTTAGAAGAAAGTATCCGTAAGTGTGCGGATACCTTTCTTCTAGCTAGGGATGAAAATCAACTTTTAGGCTATATTCTATCAAGTCCCCAGTCAGACAATCCGCAATGTCTAGAAATACATTCTTTAGTCATTGATACTGACCATCAGAGACAGGGCTTGGGAACACTTCTTCTTGCAGCCTTGAAAGAGGTGGCAGTTGAGCTGGATTACAAAGGGATTCGTTTGAAGAGTCCTGATGAGCTGCTTTCCTATTTTGAAATGAATGGTTTTATTGATGAAGAAACTTCTCTTTATGAAACTAGCCAGGGTTATAGTATGATTTGGTTTAATCCCTTTTATCTGGAGGCAAAATGAAAATCAGACAAGCAAAATTAGAAGATTTGGATCGTATCGTCGAGATTGAACTAGAGAATTTCTCGGTTGAAGAAGCCATTCCTCGATCTGTCTTTGAGGCACATTTGCGAGAAATTCAGACCTCTTTTCTGGTTGCGGAAAAAGAAGGAAGAATCATGGGTTATATTGAAGGGCCAGTTGGACCACACCGCCATCTGCAAGACCAGTCCTTTACAGAAGAAATAAAAGACTATAGTCATGAGCCTGGTGGTTATATCTCTGTGACCTGTCTTTCTATTGCCAAGGAGGCCCAGGGGATAGGACTGGGTCAGCAATTGCTGACAGCCTTGAAAGAAGTTGCTCTTGAAGATGAGAGGGATGGCATTAACCTAACCTGTCATGACTATCTCATCGCCTACTATGAAAAGCATGGATTTGTCAATGAAGGCTTGTCTCAGTCAACCTTTGCAGGGGAAACATGGTATGATATGGTCTGGGAAACGAAAAAATAAGCTAGGAAAAGTATCATAGGTTGCTTTTCTTGGACTTTTAAGATATAATATTATGGATTGTCAACAAGGAGGAAAAACTTTTGAGTGAAAAGTCAAGAGAAGAAGAGAAATTAAGCTTTAAAGAGCAGATTCTGAGAGATTTAGAAAAAGTAAAAGGCTATGATGAAGTTCTGAAAGAAGATAATGCAGTAGTTCGCACTCCTGCAAATGAAGCTTCAGCTGAAGAACTCATGGCTGATTCCTTGTCAACGGTAGAGGAGATTATGAGAAAAGCTCCTGCTACGCCTACTCACCCAAGTCAAGATGTACCAGCTTCTCCAGCAGATGAGATTCAAAGAGAAATTCCTGGTGTTCCAAGTCATCCAAGTCAAGATGTACCTTCTTCTTCAGCGGAAGAAAGTGGATCAAGACCAAGTCCAGGTCCTGTTAGACCTAAGAAATTTGAAAGAGAATACAATGAAACCCCAACAAGGGTAGCTGTTTCCTATAAGACGGCAGAGAAAAAAGCAGAACAAGCAGGTCCAGAAACACCTACGCCTGCTACAGAAACAGTGGATATCATTAGCGATACACCACGTCGTAGCCGTAGAGAAGGAGCAAAACCCGTTAAGCCTAAGAAAGAGAAGAAGTCACATGTGAAAGCTTTTGTGATTTCATTCCTTGTATTCCTTGCCTTGCTCTCAGCAGGTGGTTACTTTGGTTATCAGTACGTGCTAGATTCTTTGTTACCTATTGATGCTAATTCTAAGAAATATGTGACGGTTGGAATTCCAGAAGGTTCAAACGTTCAAGAAATCGGTACGACGCTTGAAAAAGCTGGTTTGGTAAAGCATGGTCTGATTTTTAGCTTTTATGCCAAGTATAAAAATTATACCGATTTGAAAGCAGGTTACTACAATTTGCAAAAGAGTATGAGTACAGAAGACTTACTCAAAGAGTTGCAAAAAGGTGGAACAGATGAACCACAAGAACCTGTCCTTGCGACTTTGACAATTCCAGAAGGTTATACTTTGGATCAGATTGCTCAAGCTGTGGGTCAATTGCAAGGTGACTTCAAAGAGCCTTTGACAGCGGATGCTTTCCTAGCAAAAGTTCAAGATGAGACGTTTATCAGTCAAGAAGTTGCCAAATATCCGAGTATACTTGAAAGCTTGCCTACAAAGGAAAGTGGCGTTCGTTATCGTTTGGAAGGATATCTTTTCCCAGCTACTTACTCTATCAAGGAAAGCACAACTGTTGAGAGCTTGATTGATGAGATGTTAGCTGCTATGGATAAGAACCTATCTCCTTACTATAGTACTATCAAATCTAAAAACTTGACTGTCAATGAGTTGTTGACCATTGCTTCCTTGGTCGAAAAAGAAGGTGCCAAGACAGAAGATCGTAAGCTCATTGCCGGTGTATTCTACAATCGTTTGAATCGTGATATGCCACTTCAAAGTAACATTGCAATTTTGTATGCCCAAGGAAAACTGGGGCAAAATATCAGCCTAGCTGAGGATGTTGCGATTGATACCAACATTGATTCACCTTATAATGTTTATAAAAATGTAGGTCTCATGCCTGGTCCAGTCGATAGTCCAAGTCTGGATGCGATTGAGTCAAGCATCAATCAAACTAAGAGCGATAACCTCTACTTTGTAGCAGATGTCACAGATGGCAAGGTCTACTATGCTAACAATCAAGAAGACCACGACCGCAATGTCGCTGAACATGTCAACAGCAAATTAAACCAAACAAACTAAAATTATGTGATACTTCACATAATTTTCTTTCGAAAATATCATCAGAAGAAAGTTGAGAAAAATGGCAGAAAAAACATATCCTATGACCCTTGAGGAAAAGGAAAAACTTGAAAAAGAATTAGAAGAATTGAAATTAGTTCGTCGACCAGAAGTGGTAGAACGCATTAAGATTGCCCGTTCATACGGTGACCTTTCAGAAAACAGTGAGTACGAAGCAGCGAAGGATGAACAAGCCTTTGTTGAAGGACAAATCTCTAGCTTGGAAACAAAAATCCGCTATGCTGAAATCGTCAATAGCGACGCAGTTGCCCAGGACGAAGTAGCGATTGGTAAAACAGTCACCATCCAAGAAATTGGTGAGGACGAAGAAGAAGTTTATATTATCGTAGGTTCAGCTGGTGCGGATGCCTTTGCAGGTAAAGTTTCAAATGAAAGCCCAATTGGACAAGCCTTGATTGGCAAGAAAACAGGTGACACAGCAACGATTGAAACACCTGTTGGTAGCTATGATGTAAAAATCTTGAAGGTTGAAAAAACAGCCTAAAAACAGAAAAAAGGAGTGGGGAGGCTATGCGCTTCACTCACTCCTTTTTCCATTTTAAATTGAATTGGAGACGATATGAGTTCAAAGAAGAAAAAAAATAAGATGGAGCGTGGTCTAACCAATCGTCACGTGCAGGTTATGGCCATTGCGGGAACAATCGGAACAGGACTCTTTCTGGGAGCAGGTCGCTCTATCAGCCTAACAGGTCCTTCCATTGTACTGATTTATATGATTACTGGGGCCTTCATGTTCCTCATGATGCGTGCGGTTGGGGAAATGCTCTACCAAGATCCTGAGCAACATACCTTTATCAACTTTATCACGCGTCATTTGGGTAAGGGCTGGGGCTATTTCTCGGTTTGGTCTTATTGGCTATCTGTTGTCTTTATCGGTATGGCGGAAATCACTGCTATCGCACATTATGTGCAATTTTGGTTTCCAACTTGGCCGAGTTGGATGATTGAGATTGGATTTTTGACTATTCTAGCCTTGGTCAATCTGATTGCGGTGAAGCTCTTTGGAGAAGTTGAGTTTTGGTTTGCGATGGTCAAGATTGTGGCTATTTTAGCCATGATTGCAACAGGGGTCTTTATGGTCTTGACAGGCTTTAAGACACCTCATGGAGTAGCAAGTTTGGCTAATATTGCCGACAATTTCTCCCTCTTCCCAAATGGTGGAGTGAACTTTGTCATGGCCTTCCAGATGGTTTTCTTTGCCTACCTCATGATTGAGTTTATTGGGGTAACGACTTCAGAAACAAAAAATCCACGCCAGGTCTTGCCAAAAGCCGTTAAGGAAATTCCTTTGCGTATCGCCTTTTTCTACGGTGGTGCCCTCTTAGCCATCATGGCTATCATTCCGTGGCGTGAACTTGCATCGGCTGATTCTCCCTTTGTTACAGTATTTGAGTTAGCAGGTATCAAGTGGGCGGCAGCCTTGATTAACTTCGTCGTTTTGACGTCAGCAGCATCTGCTCTTAACTCAACCCTTTATTCAACAGGACGTCATTTGTATCAGATTGCCCATGATTCACCAAATCCATTCTTAAAGGCTATTAAGGCAGATACTCTTTCCCGTCACAACGTACCACAAAATGCCATCATCGCCTCAGCAATTTTGATTGCCCTAGCAGCCTTTATCAACGTATTGCCAGGTGTTTCTGATGCCTTTGCCTTGATTACGGCATCGTCGTCTGGTGTCTATATTGCCATTTATATCTTAATCATGGTGGCTCACCTTAAATACCGCAAGTCACCAGACTTTATGGCGGATGGCTATCTCATGCCCCATTATCGTTTCCTAAATCCTTTAACCATGCTCTTCTTTGCCTTTGTCTTTGTAACCCTCTTTTTACAAGAGTCTACATTTGTAGGAGCAATCGGCTCAGCTATCTGGATTATCGGTTTCGGTATTTATAGCCAGTGGAAATTTAGAAAATAGATTAAAGACTCACCAACTCAGGTTGGTGGGTTTTTGCTAGTTTGACAGTCTATTGAAATAAGACTATAATCAAGTTGTAATAGTGTTTGAGGAGGTTTAGATGTACTTTAGATTGGAAAACAAGGAGTCTCAGAAAGCACAAGAAATTGGGAATTTGATTCGTGTTTATAACCGTTCAAAACGAGAAGATGCCGAAAGTGAGCCACTTAATCTTTATGTCGAAGATGAAAAGGGCAATCTCCTGGCAGGTTTGATAGCAGAGACTTTTGGAAATTGGCTAGAAATCGAGTATTTATTTGTAAAAGAGGAATTGAGAGGACAAGGAATCGGTTCAAAACTATTGCAGCAAGCAGAAACTGAAGCTAAGAATCGAGACTGTCGTTTTGCTTTTGTCAATACTTACCAGTTTCAAGCTCCAGATTTTTATAAAAGGCATGGCTACAAGGAAGTCTTTACCTTACAAGACTATCCCTACATTGGGCAAAGATATTATTACCAAAAGGATTTGTAAGGAGAATATGAAATCATAAAGTAAAGAGGGGGCTTGACATAAGTATGAAGGAGATTCTTGATAAATACCAGTTAAATCCTACAAATTGTGTCTTTCTGGGCAATATTGGGTACAATGCAATGACAGCTGAGAAATTGGTAATCAAGTCCTATCAGGTTAAGAAAAGAAGCGATGCCGTCGATATTTTGAAATCCTATATTTAAACTTAACACTCTCTATTTTTTTAAATTGACCTTAATCCGAGATTCCCCTCTCGGATTTTGTGTTGCTTTCATTAAATTTACAGGTAAGACTTGCTAGCTTCAGTAAATATACACAAGCTTTTCAGAATAGAGTGAAATACGAAAGAAAATGGAAGTAATTTTCATTAAACGCTTCCAATGTGCAAAAAAAGTTGACAAATTTAAATTTTAGGACTACACTAAGTAAGTAAATTTTATTTTAAAGGAGAATTCGTTATGAATTTAACATTTTTAGGCTTATGTATTGCCTGTATGGGCGTATCTGTCGGTGAAGGTTTATTGATGAATGGACTGTTTAAATCAGTAGCACGCCAACCAGATATGCTTTCTGAGTTTCGTAGTTTGATGTTTTTAGGTGTTGCCTTTATTGAAGGAACTTTCTTTGTAACTCTTGTCTTCTCATTTATTATCAAATAAATACATGGAACGAGAAGAAAAGGGAGGATTTTAGATGGAAGAAAGTATTAATCCAATCATCTCTATTGGTCCTGTTATCTTCAATCTGACTATGTTAGCCATGACCTTGTTGATTGTGGGAGTTATTTTTGTCTTTATTTATTGGGCAAGCCGCAATATGACCTTGAAACCCAAAGGAAAGCAAAATGTACTTGAGTATGTCTATGACTTTGTTATTGGATTTACAGAACCTAACATTGGTTCGCGCTACATGAAAGATTACTCACTCTTTTTCCTTTGTTTATTTCTTTTCATGGTGATTGCCAATAACCTTGGCTTAATGACAAAGCTTCAAACGATCGATGGGACTAACTGGTGGAGTTCGCCAACCGCTAATTTACAGTATGACTTAACCTTATCTTTTCTTGTCATTTTGTTGACACATATAGAAAGCGTTCGTCGTCGTGGATTTAAAAAAAGTATAAAATCTTTTATGAGTCCTGTTTTTGTCATACCGATGAATATCTTGGAAGAATTTACAAACTTCTTATCTTTGGCTTTGCGGATTTTTGGGAATATCTTTGCAGGAGAGGTCATGACGAGTTTGTTACTTCTTCTTTCCCACCAAGCTATTTATTGGTATCCAGTAGCCTTTGGAGCTAATTTGGCTTGGACTGCATTTTCTGTCTTTATTTCCTGCATCCAAGCTTATGTCTTTACTCTTTTGACATCTGTGTATTTAGGGAATAAGATTAATATTGAAGAGGAATAGAAAGGAGTAACTGATGCACGTAACAGTAGGTGAATTGATTGGTAATTTTATTTTAATCACTGGCTCTTTTATTCTTTTGCTAGTCTTGATTAAAAAATTTGCATGGTCTAATATTACAGGCATTTTCGAAGAAAGAGCTGAAAAAATTGCTACTGATATTGACAGTGCTGAAGAAGCCCGTCAAAAAGCAGAAGTATTGGCTCAAAAACGCGAAGATGAATTGGCTGGTAGCCGTAAAGAAGCCAAGGCAATCATTGAGAATGCGAAAGCAACAGCTGAGAAAAGTAAGGCTAGTATTTTAGTAGATGCTAAACTAGAAGCAGGACGCTTAAAAGAAAAAGCAAACCAAGAAATTGCTCAAAACAAAGCTGAAGCTTTACAAAGCGTTAAGGGTGAGGTAGCAGATTTGACCATCAGCCTAGCTGGTAAAATCATCTCACAAAACCTTGACGGTCATGCCCATAAAGAACTCATTGATCAGTATATCGATCAGCTAGGAGAAGCTTAATGGACAAGAAAACAGTAAAGGTAATTGAAAAATACAGCATGCCTTTTGTCCAATTGGTACTTGAAAAAGGAGAAGAAGCCCGTATCTTTTCAGACTTGACTCAAATCAAGCAAGTTGCTGAAGAAACAGGTTTACCTTCTTTTTTAAAAAAAGTGACAGTAGATGAGTCTGACAAGAAAAAAACGATTGCTTTTTTCCAAGACTCTGTGTCACCTTTATTACAAAACTTTATCCAGGTTCTGGCCTACAATCACAGAGTAAATCTTTTTTATGATGTGCTTGTAGATTGCTTGAACCGACTTGAAAAAGAAACAAATCGATTTGAAGTGACGATTACTTCAGCTCATCCTTTAACAGATGAACAAAAGAGTCGCTTGCTCCCTTTGATTGAGAAAAAAATGTCTCTGAAAGTAAGGAGTGTAAAAGAAGAAATCGATGAAAGTCTCATTGGTGGTTTTGTCATTTTTGCCAATCACAAGACAATTGATGTGAGTATTAAACAACAACTTAAAGTTGTTAAAGAAAATTTGAAATAGAAAGTGGTGTTCTTTTGGCAATTAACGCACAAGAAATCAGCGCTTTAATTAAGCAACAAATTGAAAATTTCAAACCCAATTTTGATGTGACTGAAACAGGTGTTGTAACCTATATCGGGGATGGTATCGCGCGTGCTCATGGCCTTGAAAATGCCATGAGTGGAGAGTTGTTGATTTTTGAAAACGGCTCTTATGGTATGGCTCAAAACTTGGAGTCAACAGACGTTGGTATTATCATCCTAGGTGACTTTACAGATATCCGTGAAGGCGATACAATCCGCCGTACAGGTAAAATCATGGAAGTCCCAGTAGGTGAAAGTCTGATTGGTCGTGTTGTGGATCCGCTTGGTCGTCCGGTTGACGGTCTTGGAGAAATCCACACTGATAAAACTCGTCCAGTAGAAGCGCCAGCTCCTGGTGTTATGCAACGTAAGTCTGTATCAGAACCATTGCAAACTGGTTTGAAAGCTATTGACGCCCTTGTACCGATTGGTCGTGGTCAACGTGAGTTGATTATCGGTGACCGTCAGACAGGGAAAACAACCATTGCGATTGATACAATCTTGAACCAAAAAGGTCAAGATATGATCTGTATCTACGTAGCGATTGGACAAAAAGAATCAACAGTTCGTACGCAAGTAGAAACACTACGTCAGTACGGTGCCTTGGATTACACAATCGTTGTGACAGCCTCTGCTTCACAACCATCTCCATTGCTTTTCCTAGCTCCTTATGCTGGGGTTGCCATGGCGGAAGAATTTATGTATCAAGGTAAGCATGTTTTGATCGTTTATGATGATCTTTCAAAACAAGCGGTAGCTTATCGTGAACTGTCACTCTTGCTTCGTCGTCCTCCAGGTCGTGAAGCCTTCCCAGGGGATGTTTTCTACCTTCACAGCCGTTTGCTTGAGCGCTCAGCTAAAGTTTCTGATGAACTTGGTGGTGGATCAATTACAGCCCTACCGTTTATCGAGACACAAGCAGGAGATATCTCTGCCTATATCGCAACCAACGTGATTTCTATCACTGACGGACAAATCTTCCTTGGTGATGGTCTCTTCAATGCAGGTATTCGTCCAGCCATCGATGCGGGTTCATCTGTATCACGTGTAGGTGGTTCTGCACAAATCAAAGCTATGAAGAAGGTTGCTGGTACACTTCGTATCGACCTTGCTTCATACCGTGAGTTGGAAGCCTTCACTAAGTTTGGTTCTGACTTGGATGCGGCAACACAGGCTAAGTTGAACCGTGGACGTCGCACAGTTGAGGTCTTGAAACAACCTGTTCACAAACCATTGCCTGTTGAGAAACAAGTAACCATTCTCTATGCTTTGACACATGGTTTCTTGGACACTGTTCCAGTAGATGATATTGTTCGTTTCGAGGAAGAGTTCCATGCCTTCTTTGATGCTCAACATCCAGAGATTTTGGAAACCATTCGTGATACAAAAGACTTGCCAGAAGAAGCAGTCTTGGATGCTGCGATTACAGAGTTTCTCAATCAATCTAGCTTCCAATAAGAATAGAGGTGTCAGATGGCAGTATCTCTAAATGATATTAAAACAAAAATCGCCTCAACAAAAAATACGAGTCAAATCACTAATGCCATGCAAATGGTTTCGGCTGCTAAGCTAGGTCGCTCTGAAGAAGCTGCTCGTAACTTCCAAGTTTACGCTCAGAAAGTTCGCAAGCTCTTGACAGATATCCTTCATGGTAATGGAGCTGGTGCTTCAACCAATCCCATGTTGATTAGCCGTCCTGTGAAGAAGACAGGCTATATCGTTATTACTTCAGACCGCGGTTTGGTTGGAGGTTATAATTCTTCTATTCTGAAAGCCGTTATGGAGTTGAAAGAAGAATACCATCCAGATGGTACAGGTTTTGAAATGATCTGTATTGGTGGAATGGGAGCAGATTTCTTTAAGGCTCGTGGTATTCAACCACTTTATGAATTACGTGGCTTGGCGGATCAGCCTAGCTTTGATCAAGTTCGTAAGATTATTTCAAAAACTGTTGAAATGTACCAAAATGAACTTTTTGATGAACTCTATGTCTGCTACAACCACCATGTCAATACGCTAACTAGTCAAATGCGTGTGGAACAAATGCTTCCGATTGTTGACTTGGATCCAAATGAAGCGGATGAAGAGTATAGCTTGACTTTTGAATTGGAAACCAGCCGAGAAGAAATTCTGGAGCAGTTGTTGCCTCAGTTTGCAGAAAGTATGATTTACGGTGCTATTATCGATGCTAAGACAGCTGAAAATGCTGCAGGTATGACCGCCATGCAAACAGCGACAGATAATGCTAAGAAAGTCATCAATGATTTGACAATTCAGTATAACCGTGCCAGACAGGCGGCGATTACACAAGAAATTACAGAAATTGTAGCAGGAGCTAGTGCCTTAGAATAGGCTCTAGTCCAGCTCGTATGAAAATGAACTTAGGACCTAGTTGAACTAGGAACCGACAGTATCTTATATAGAATAGGAGAAGGAGATGAGTTCAGGTAAAATTGCTCAGGTTATCGGTCCCGTTGTAGACGTCTTGTTTGCAGCAGGGGAAAAACTTCCTGAGATTAACAATGCACTTGTCGTCTACAAAAATGACGAAAGAAAAACAAAAATCGTCCTTGAAGTAGCCTTAGAGTTGGGAGATGGTATGGTCCGTACTATCGCCATGGAATCAACAGATGGGTTGACTCGTGGAATGGAAGTATTGGACACAGGTCGTCCAATCTCTGTACCAGTAGGTAAAGAAACTTTGGGACGTGTCTTCAATGTTTTGGGAGATACCATTGACTTGGAAGCTCCTTTTACAGAAGACGCAGAGCGTCAGCCAATTCATAAAAAAGCTCCAACTTTTGATGAGTTGTCTACCTCTTCTGAAATCCTTGAAACAGGGATCAAGGTTATCGACCTTCTTGCCCCTTACCTTAAAGGTGGTAAAGTTGGACTCTTCGGTGGTGCCGGAGTTGGTAAAACCGTCTTAATCCAAGAATTGATTCACAATATCGCCCAAGAACATGGTGGTATTTCAGTATTTACCGGTGTTGGGGAACGTACTCGTGAGGGGAATGACCTTTACTGGGAAATGAAAGAATCAGGCGTTATCGAGAAAACAGCCATGGTATTTGGTCAGATGAATGAGCCACCAGGAGCACGTATGCGTGTTGCCCTTACTGGTTTGACAATCGCTGAATACTTCCGTGATGTGGAAGGCCAAGATGTACTTCTCTTTATCGATAATATCTTCCGTTTCACTCAGGCTGGTTCAGAAGTATCTGCCCTTTTGGGTCGTATGCCATCAGCCGTTGGTTACCAACCAACCCTTGCTACGGAAATGGGTCAATTGCAAGAGCGTATTACATCAACTAAGAAGGGATCTGTAACTTCTATCCAAGCTATCTATGTGCCAGCGGATGACTATACTGACCCTGCGCCAGCAACAGCCTTTGCTCACTTAGATTCAACAACCAACTTGGAACGTAAGTTGGTACAATTGGGTATCTACCCAGCTGTTGACCCACTTGCTTCAAGCTCACGTGCCTTGGCACCTGAAATTGTTGGAGAAGAGCACTATGCAGTTGCTGCTGAAGTAAAACGCGTTCTTCAACGTTACCATGAATTGCAAGATATCATTGCTATCCTTGGTATGGATGAGCTTTCTGATGAAGAAAAGACCTTGGTTGCTCGCGCCCGTCGTATCCAGTTCTTCTTGTCACAAAACTTCAACGTTGCGGAACAATTTACTGGTCAGCCAGGTTCTTATGTTCCAGTTGCTGAAACTGTACGTGGCTTTAAGGAAATCCTTGATGGTAAATACGATCACTTGCCAGAAGATGCCTTCCGTGGTGTAGGTTCTATCGAAGATGTGATTGCAAAAGCTGAAAAAATGGGATTTTAAGAGGTGATCTATGGCTCAGTTAACTGTCCAGATCGTGACACCAGATGGCCTCGTCTATGATCACCATGCCAGCTATGTATCGGTTCGAACTCTGGATGGTGAGATGGGGATCTTGCCACGACATGAAAATATGATTGCGGTTTTAGCAGTTGATGAAGTAAAGGTAAAACGTATTGATGACGAAGATCATGTGAACTGGATTGCAGTAAATGGTGGCGTTATTGAAATTGCCAATGATATGATTACCATCGTCGCTGACTCTGCAGAGCGTGCTCGTGATATCGATATCAGTCGTGCAGAACGTGCCAAACTTCGTGCAGAACGTGCAATTGAAGAAGCACAAGACAAACACTTGATTGACCAAGAACGTCGTGCGAAGATTGCACTGCAACGTGCCATTAACCGTATTAATGTCGGAAATAGACTATAAGAAAAAATGAACTTGAAAATTCCAAGTTCATTTTTTATATGTTTTATTAAGGAGCAAAACGGATGCAGACTGCTTCGGGAACATGGAAGTCGTTGGAGAGTTCTGCTAGACGACCATTGTCACAATTACGTTTAAAGACAGTTGCATTGTCAGAGTCTTGGTGGACAGCAATGAGAAATTTTTGGTCAGGTGTCAAATCAAAATCACGTGGGGTCTGACCATGTGTTGGAACGATTTCTAGCAATTCTAAGCTACCGTCAGCAAGGATGGTATATACTGCGATAGAATCATGGCCACGGTTAGAAGCGTAGAGGTATTTACCGTCTTTTGAGAGACGAATAGCAGCGGTTCCATTAAAGCCTTCGTAAGTTTCTGGTAAAGTTGAAATCACTTGCATGCGTTCAAATTCACCAACGCCATCGTAGATTAAAACCTCGATAGTGCTATTGAGTTCACAAATGAGATAAGCGATTTTATAGTGGTTATGGAAAACGATATGGCGTGAGCCTGCTCCTGGCTGGCTGTGATAGGTGTAGAGCTTAGATAATTTTCCTTCTTGATCAAGGTCATAGGTGATGACTTGGTCAGTACCCAAATCACAGGTCACTAGATAGTTGTCAGGTGTTAAATCTGTAAAGTGAACATGGGGAGATGCTTGATTCTCATGTGGACCTTGGCCACTGTGTTGATCTACATCACTAAGTAAAAGACTCCCATCCTCCTGACGTTTATAAACAAGAACTTGTCCTTTGTGGTAGTTGGCTGCATAGACCAAATTACGCTTTTCATCAACAGCAACATAACAGTGGGGGGCTCCTTCTTCAACGACATGATTTAATAACGTCCCGTCAGTTTGATAGGCTGCAATTCCTCCCTTATCGTCTTGACTACCAACGGTGTATAAATGTTGGTGCTGGTCAAAGGCAAGGTAGGTTGGACTTGGCTCAGTAGCAAAAAGTTCTAGGTTTGAAAGCTGACCAGTTTCTGTATCAAAGTCAGCCTTGTAAATCCCTTGGGAAGTACGACGTGTATAAGTTCCAAAATAAACAGTTTCTTTCATAACGTTACCTCTACATAAAGATAAGACTATTATATCACAAAAACAAGCCAAATAAAGACATCCAATTAGATGTAAGCACTTTAAAAAAATAATTGATTGGTTTTTTGAAAAATATAATAATATTGAGATCGTTTTCCTTACTTTTCTTCTTAAAAGTGCTATAATGAATTCATAAAATGTTTAAAGGAGTCCTTACTATGAAAAAACGAGTTTTTCTAGCAGCTGGTGTAGCTATGCTCTCGGCGGCTATGCTAGCAGCGTGTTCAACAGGTGGTAAAGATGCTACTAAACCTGTTACCTATACCTATGTCTTCTCTACAGATCCTACGACTCTGGATTATACAGTTTCTGGAACTGCTAGCACTAAACAAATTACAGGTAATGTTATTGATGGTCTACTTGAAAATGACCAATATGGGAATCTGATTCCATCAGTTGCAGAAGATTGGACTGTTTCAAAAGATGGTTTGACCTATACCTATAAAATCCGTCAGGGTGTCAAATGGTATACTAATGAAGGCGAAGAATATGGTGAAGTCAAAGCTCAGGACTTTGTAACTGGTCTGAAGCACGCAGCTGATAAGAAATCACAGGCTCTTTATCTGGTTCAAGACTCAGTTCAAGGTTTGGACGATTATGTCAATGGGAAAACAACAGATTTCTCTACTGTTGGTGTAAAAGCGACAGATGATTATACGGTTGTTTACACTTTGAACCATCCAGAATCTTTCTGGAATTCCAAGACAACAATGGGTGTTCTTGCCCCAATTAGCGAGGACTTTTTGGCTTCTAAAGGAGATGACTTTGGGAAGGCGACTGATGTAACAAGCATTCTTTATAATGGTGCTTACCTCCTCAAGGGATTGACATCTAAATCTTCCATTGAGATGACCAAAAATCAAAACTATTGGGATAAGCAAAATGTCTTTATTGATGATATTAAATTGTCTTTCTTTGATGGTCAGGATGCCGATTCTCTTGGACGTGGCTTTGATGAAGGACATTATCCAGCGGCACCTCTCTTTAAAAATTCTGCCAACTATGAACGTCTAAAAGAAAAGTACAAGGATAATATTGTATATGGTCAACAAAGAGGTGGCGTATTCTATATGTCTACTAATATTGATCGTGTAGCTTATAACCATACTGCTAAAACAAGTGATTCGGAAAAATCATCCACTAAAAAGGCTTTGTTGAATAAAGATTTCCGTCAATCCTTGGCTTTCGCTGCAGATCGTACCGCTGCAGTATCTCAAGTATTTGGGGACGAAGTGGCACCTCGTAAATTACGTACAAGTTTTACCCCTCCAACATTTGTCCAAGTTGGAGAGCAGTCGTTTGGGCAAGTAGCTAAGGCAGAACTGGATAAGTTGGATAGTGCTTGGAAAGACGTGAGTCTTGATGATGCACAAGATTCACTTCATAATGTAGACAAGGCTAAAGCTAAATTTGAAGTTGCTAAGAAAACACTTCAAGCCGATGGAGTACAGTTCCCCGTTCATTTAGACCTTCCAGTTTCCTCTACTCAGACAGATTTTATTCGTCAAGCCCAATCTTATAAACAATCCATTGAGGAAGCCTTAGGCTCTGAAAATATAGTGATTGACATTCAACAAGTTTCTGATGATGAATTGGGAAATATGACAGTATTTGCAACATCAACTGACAATATTGATTGGGATATCAATGTAAATAGTGGTTGGAGTCCTGATTATGCAGATCCATCAACCTATTTAGATGTATTTGATCCAACATCTGGCCCAACTCTTCTAGGAGCACTTGGTGTAGCACCAGGTACAGATAATCCGGCAATCAAATCTGTTGGTTTAGATAAGTTTAAAGAGTTAATTACGGATGCTAGTGGTGAGAAAACAGATCTGCAAAAACGTTATTCTAAATATGCTAAAGCTCAAGCTTGGTTAACAGATAGTGCCTTGGTTATTCCTGTATACTCAGATGGTGCCCAAATGCTAATAACGAAGAAAGTTCCAGGTAGCGGTGCAGATGGTTGGGTAGGTGATAAGACAAGTGAACACAGCTACAAGTACCAAAAATTACAAGACAAGATTGTAACGTCTAAAGAAATGGATGACTTCCGTAAGAAATTTGCTGATGAAAAAGCCAAATCAAATGCTGATTATCAGAAGAACTTAGATCGTCATATTCAAGACTAATCGAATCTCCTCTTTTGAGGGGATTTTTTATGTCGCTGTCTCCATGTAATACTCAATGAAAATCAAAGAGCAAACTAGGAAGCTAGCCGCAGGCTGTACTTGAGTACGGCAAGGCGAAGCTGACGTGGTTTGAATTTGATTTTCGAAGAGTATAAGCACTTAAAAAAAGAGTTATTTTACTTCAAAAATGGTATAATGAAAGGACGACAGAAAGGAATTATATATGGAACAAAAAGAGAAACATTTTAGCCTATCTTGGTTTTTCAAGTGGTTTTTGGATAACAAGGCCATTACGGTATTTTTGGTAACCTTATTATTGGGACTCAATCTTTTTATTTTAAGTAAGATTAGTTTTTTATTTTCACCTGTTTTAGACTTTTTGGCAGTCGTGATGTTGCCAGTCATTCTGTCTGGTTTGTTATATTATTTGTTGAATCCTATTGTTGATTGGATGGAGAAGCATAAGGTTAATCGTGTTATAGCTATCACTATTGTCTTTGTTATCATCGCTCTCTTTATCATTTGGGGTTTGGCAGTCGCCATTCCAAATCTGCAACGCCAGGTTTTGACCTTTGCAAGAAACGTTCCTGTTTACTTAGAAGATATAGATAGGATTGTTAATGGATTGGTAGCCCAGCACCTGCCAGATGATTTCAGACCTCAGTTAGAACAAGTTTTGACCAATTTTTCTAGCCAGGCTACAGTTTGGGCAAGTAAGGTTTCATCTCAGGCAGTCAACTGGGTGAGTGCCTTTATTAGCGGAGCTTCTCAAGTGATTGTTGCCTTGATTATCGTTCCTTTCATGCTCTTTTATCTCTTGCGTGATGGGAAAGGCTTGCGTAACTATTTGACCCAATTTATGCCGACAAAATTGAAAGAACCTGTTGGACAAGTTTTATCAGATGTGAATCAACAGTTGTCCAACTATGTTCGAGGGCAAGTGACAGTGGCTATTATTGTAGCAGTAATGTTTATGATCTTCTTTAAGATCATTGGTCTCCGTTATGCGGTTACGCTTGGTGTTACTGCTGGTATTTTAAATCTGGTTCCTTATCTTGGTAGCTTTCTAGCCATGCTTCCTGCCTTAGTTCTGGGCTTGATTGCTGGGCCAGTTATGTTGTTGAAAGTAGTGATTGTCTTTGTCGTAGAACAAACTATTGAAGGCCGTTTTGTCTCTCCATTGATTTTGGGAAGTCAATTAAACATTCATCCCATTAATGTTCTCTTTGTTTTGTTAACTTCAGGTTCCATGTTTGGTATCTGGGGAGTCTTACTCGGTATTCCAGTTTATGCCTCTGCTAAGGTTGTCATTTCAGCCATTTTCGAATGGTATAAGGTAGTCAGTGGTCTATATGAAGTAGAGGGAGAGGAAGTCAAAAGTGAACAATAGTCAACAGATGTTACAGGCTTTGGAAGAGCAAGATTTAGCCAAGGCTGAGCACTATTTCGCCGAAGCTTTAGAAAATGATTCAAGTGACCTTCTGTATGAGTTGGCAACTTATCTTGAAGGAATTGGTTTTTATCCTCAGGCCAAGGAAATTTACCTGAAAATCGTAGAGGATTTCCCAGAGCTTCATCTTAATCTAGCATCAATCGCTAGCGAGGATGGTCAAATCGAAGAAGCCTTCGCTTATCTTGAGGAAATCCAAGCTGACAGTGACTGGTATGTTTCAGCTTTGCTTCTTAAGGCAGACCTCTACCAGCTGGAGGGTTTGACAGATGTAGCGCGTGAGAAATTGCTGGAGGCTTTGACCTACTCAGAGGATCCTCTCTTGATATTGGGCTTGGCAGAATTGGATAGTGAGTTGGAAAATTACCAAGAGGCCATTCAAGGCTATGCCCAGTTAGATAATCGTACTATTTATGAGCAAACAGGCATTTCGACCTATCAACGAATTGGCTTTGCCTATGCCCAGTTAGGGAAATTTGAAACGGCCACAGAGTTTTTAGAAAAAGCCCTGGAGTTAGAATACGATGACCTAACAGCTTTTGAGTTGGCCAGTCTTTACTTTGATCAAGAAGAATACCAAAAGGCCGTCCTCTACTTTAAGCAGATCGATACCATTTCTCCTGACTTTGAAGGTTATGAGTATGGATATAGCCAGGCCTTACATAAGGAACATCAAGTTCAAGAAGCCCTGCGTATCGCTAAGCAAGGCTTGGAGAAAAATCCCTTTGAAACTCGCCTCTTGCTAGCTGCTTCGCAATTCTCTTATGAATTGCATGATGCTAGTGGTGCAGAAAATTATCTTCTTGCTGCAAAAGAAGACGCTGAGGATACAGAAGAAATCTTGCTTCGTTTAGCCACTATTTATCTGGAGCAGGAGCGTTATGAGGATATTATAGACTTGCAGAGCGAAGAGCCAGAAAATCTCTTGACCAAGTGGATGATTGCTCGTTCCTATCAAGAAATGGACGATTTGGATACTGCCTATGGGCTTTACCAAGAGTTGGCAGGAGATTTAAAGGACAATCCAGAGTTTCTGGAACACTATATCTATCTCTTGCGTGAATTGGGCTACTTTGAGGAAGCAAAAGTCCATGCTCACGCTTACTTAAAACTGGTTCCAGATGATGTGCAAATGCAAGAACTGTTTGAAAGATTGTAAGAATGTTTAAACATATAGAACTGTAGTTTATCTCTTTTGATAGCTACGGTTTTTATTTGTATATGATAGAATTTTTTTACAAAAATGGTTGGTTATTTTGTTTATTCATGCTATAATAGGAACAATTACTTTTAGGAGGTGCAGTATGTCTTATTTATTTGAGATATTACCGAGTTTACTGAATGGTGCGAGCACGACTGTACAGGTCTTTGCACTGGTCTTGCTATTTTCGATTCCTTTGGGCGTTTTGATTGCCTTTACCTTGCAAGTCCATTGGAAGCCCCTCCATTATCTGATTAACATTTACATCTGGGTTATGCGTGGCACCCCCTTACTCTTGCAACTGATTTTTATTTATTATGTGCTCCCAAGTATTGGGATTCGTTTAGATCGCCTTCCTGCTGCCATTATTGCCTTTGTTCTCAACTATGCAGCTTACTTTGCAGAAATTTTCCGTGGGGGAATTGACACTATTCCAAGAGGCCAGTATGAGGCTGCCAAGGTCTTGAAGTTTAGTCCTTTTGACACAGTGCGCTATATTATCTTGCCCCAAGTGACCAAGATCGTGCTTCCTAGTGTCTTTAATGAAGTTATGAGTTTGGTCAAAGATACTTCTTTGGTCTATGCTCTCGGAATTTCAGACCTTATCTTGGCTAGTCGAACAGCTGCCAACCGTGACGCCAGTCTGGTTCCCATGTTCTTGGCAGGTGCCATTTACTTGATTTTGATTGGGATTGTGACAATTATTTCCAAAAAAGTTGAGAAGAAGTACAGTTATTATAGATAGGAGGCTGCCATGTTAGAATTACGAAATATCAATAAGAAATTTGGAGACAAACAAATCCTGTCTGATTTCAGTCTAAGTATTCATGAAAAGCAAATTCTGGCTATCGTTGGGCCTTCTGGTGGAGGTAAGACAACTCTCTTACGTATGCTTGCGGGTCTTGAAACCATTGATTCAGGGCAAATCTTTTATAATGGAGATTCCTTAGAGTTGGATGAATTACAGAAGCGAAACCTACTGGGATTTGTATTCCAAGATTTTCAACTGTTCCCTCATTTATCAGTTCTGGACAATTTGACTTTATCGCCTGTGAAGACCATGGGGATGAAGCAGGAAGAGGCTGAGAAGAAGGCGCGTGGTCTCTTGGAACAATTAGGACTAGGAGGACACGCAGATGCCTATCCATTTTCATTATCTGGTGGGCAAAAGCAGCGGGTGGCCTTGGCGCGTGCTATGATGATTGACCCAGAAATCATAGGATACGATGAACCAACTTCTGCTCTGGATCCAGAATTGCGCTTGGAAGTAGAAAAACTGATCTTGCAAAATAGGGAACTTGGGATGACCCAGATTGTGGTAACCCATGATTTGCAGTTCGCTGAAAATATCGCAGATCAGATTCTCAAGGTTGAGCCTAAGTAGGAGGTGTCGATGACTAATAAGAAAGTTGTTTTAGTATTGTTTTCTCTCCTGACTCTCTTTTTAACAGCTTGTACTCAGAAGGCTAGCGATCCAAAGCAGGATAACTGGGATAAGTATCAAGAGCAAGGCAGTATAACCATTGGTTTTGACAATACCTTTGTACCCATGGGATTTGAAGAAAAGAATGGCCAATATACAGGCTTTGATATTGACTTAGCACAAGCTGTCTCTAAAAAATTAGGTTTTAAGGTGCAATTTCAGCTAATTGACTGGGATATGAAGGAGACGGAACTGCAAAATGGAACTATAGATTCCATCTGGAATGGCTATTCTGCCACTGATGAACGCCGAGAAAAGGTTGCCTTTAGCATTCCATATATGGAAAATCAGCAAGTTCTGGTTGCGAAGAAAAGCCAGAAAATTCATTCAGTAGAGGATATGAAGGATAAGACTCTGGGAGCCCAAGCCGGTTCCTCTGGTTATTTAGACTTCGAAGCCCAGCCAGATTTACTGAAAAATCGTGTCAAAGACCAGAAGGCTAATCAGTACCAGAGTTTCAATGAAGCCTTAATTGATTTGAAAAATGATCGGATTGATGCTTTGTTGATTGACCGAGTGTATGCTAATTACTATCTTCAGTCTGAGGGGATATTAAATGACTATAATGTCTTTTCAGCAGGATTTGAAAGTGAATCTTTTGCGGTCGGAGTTAGACCAGCTGATAAAAGATTATTAACAGCATTAAACCAGGCCTTAATCGAACTATACCAAGAAGGCAAGTTCCAAGAAATCAGCCAAAAATGGTTTGGAGAAGATGTGGCAACCAAAGAAGTAAAAGAAGGACAGTAAGATAAAATAGTGGCTAAGACTGCGTTTTGATTAGCAAAACGCAGTTTTTTGTAATCTAGGAAAACGATAATAGCGATTGAATCTGCATAATTGAATATGGAATAGCCCACTGTGATTTCTAAACCATTGTTAAAAATTGATTTGACTTCCAAAATTAAAATGTTCTGTAATGAAATGCTGATGCAACTGTTTTAGGAACAATAAAACGCATAATATCAAGGTTTTTGCACCTTATATTATGCGTTTTTGTGATTTTAAAACTTGTTAGCTGATTTTTTACAATCCAGCAAAGTCTTTGATTTCTTGTGCTGACATTGAAGAGTCGCAACGGACATTGATTTGTCCATCTGCAATGTGAACGAAGCCTGGTACAGTTGGGATTCCGTAGCGTGAGCGGAATTCTTGCAACTCATTGAGTTGGCTTGGTTCTTCACTGTTGATGAAGTAGATGTGAGCTTTGGTTTCAGCTACGACACCTGCTAAAGTACCTGCAAATTTACGGCAGTAAGGGCAAGTTTTGCGACCGATAAAGAAGGTTGCAGTTTCTTTTTTATCAAGAGCTTCTTGCGCACGCGCAACTGTAGTGACTTCAAGGTCTTTGATGTTATCTAAAAATTGTTCCATGAGATTACCTCGCTTTCATTGAGAAGTCTAGTATGCCATAAAGTTTCTAAAATTGCTTAGATTTGATACGAAAAAAAGATGAGATTGGTTGGTCTCATCTTTTATAGGATTTTATTTTACAAAAGCATTGATTTCTGCTTCGATGTTAGCAATTTTAGCTTGTGATTCTTCGTTTGTTTCACCTACAACTGCAATGTAGAACTTGATTTTTGGTTCTGTACCTGAAGGGCGAACAGCAATCCATGATCCATCAGCAAGTGTGTATTTCAACACATCACTTGGAGGAGTTGTTAAGTTTGTAACAGTTCCGTCAGCAGCAGTAGCAGTTTGAGCCTTGAAGTCTTCTACGACAGTGATAGCTGTTGTGTTCCATTCTTTTGGAGCATTGTTACGGAACTTAGCCATAATCGCTTTGATTTGTTCAGCACCATCGACACCTGAAAGGGTAACAGAGATTGTCTTTTCTGCATAGTAGCCGTATTCTTTGTAGATTTCTTCGATACCGTCAGCAAGGGTCAAACCACGTGAACGGTAGTAGGCAGCAAGTTCAGCAACGACAAGAACGGCTTGGATAGCATCTTTATCACGTACGAATGGTTTAATCAAGTAACCGAAGCTTTCTTCAAATCCCATCATGTAAGTGTGATTGTGTTTTTCTTCGAATTCTTGGATTTTTTCAGCGATAAATTTGAAACCTGTCAAAACGTTGAACATGGTTGCGCCGTAACTTTCAGCAATCTTCGTTACCAAGTCAGTTGATACGATGGATTTGCAAAGGGCTGCATTTTCAGGAAGAGTTCCAGCGTTTTTGTGGGCTTCCAAGATGTATTTTGCCATGATAGCACCGATTTGGTTACCTGATAGGTTAAGGTAGCTACCATCTTTTTGAAGAACTTCAACACCAACACGGTCAGCATCAGGGTCAGTTGCGACAAGAACGTCTGCACCAACTTGACGACCAAGTTCTTCAGCAAGGGCAAAGGCTGCTTGGCTTTCAGGGTTTGGAGATTTTACAGTTGAGAAGTCTGGGTCAGCAGTTGCTTGCGCTTCAACGACTTGAACAGAGTCAAATCCTGCTTGGGCAAGAGCACGACGAGCCAACATTTCACCAGTACCATGAAGTGGTGTGTAGACAATCTTCATGTCTTTACCGAATTCTTCAATCAAGGCTGGGTTGATGTTTACGTCCTTAACCTCTTTAAGGTATTCTACGTCAACAGCTTCACCGATAACTTCAATCAAGCCAGAAGCTTTTTCAGTTTCCACATCAGCAACTTCAACTGCAAATGGATTTTCGATTGCACGGATATAAGTAGTCAAAGCGTCCGCGTCGTGTGGAGGCATTTGTCCACCGTCTTCACCGTAAACCTTGTAACCGTTAAATGGAGCAGGGTTGTGGCTGGCTGTGACCATGATACCTGCGAAACAGTTTAGATGACGAACTGCAAATGATAGTTCTGGAGTTGGACGAAGGCTTTCAAATACATAAGATTTGATGCCGTGTTTAGCAAGAACTGCCGCAGATTCAAAGGCAAACTCAGGTGAGAAGTGACGGCTATCGTAGGCGATTGCGACACCACGTTCTTTTTCATTTCCACCTTTTGACTCAATCAAACGAGCCAAACCTTCAGTAGCTTGGCGAACAACGTAGATGTTGATGCGGTTTGTACCAGCACCAATCAAGCCACGCATACCTGCAGTACCAAATTCAAGATTTGTATAGAAGGCATCTTCCTTCGTTTTTTCGTCCATATTTTCCAAATCTTGACGAAGGTAGTCAGGAAGCTCCGCAAAATCAACCCATTTCTGGTAATTTTCTTGGTAAGACATTAAAATTCTCCTTTATTTTTAAAACATTTAATCAGTTTGATTATATCATTTTTTTTAGTTTTAGTAAAACCTTATCTGCTTCGAAAATCTCTTCAAACCAGGTCAGATTGAATTTGGGGTTTATATGATGTTGAGGCTAGGAAAAATTCAATCTCAGTAAAAAAGTAAGTCTTCTCATAAAAAAACATTGATACCAAACGTTTTATTATGAGAAGACTTTTACCCAGCATCTTTAATCTGTGACTAGACGTTTAGTTCTAAGAATGCCATCTTGACTAGATGGTTTTCTTGACCGTTATTGGTGATAATCTTCCAGCAAGGCTTCAAACTCAGATACTGAGATACCTAACTGCTGGCTGGCAACCTCGGAAGTCAGAATACCTTGACGAACTAGATTTGTTAAACCTACTTTTAATCCCCGTTCGATGCCTTCAGCTCGTCCACGCTCAAGTCCTTGTTCAATCCCCTCTGCGCGACCACGTTCAAGACCACGCTCTAAACCTTTTTCAATCCCCTCTGCACGACCACGCTCTAAACCTTTTTCCTCAGCTTGTTCCAAGGCATAGTCATGAGCGAGTAAGGCTTGTTCTTCACGCCTGCGTTGTTCACTAAACATTTTCCTGTCCTCCTCGGACCAGCTCTTGTAGTCCAGCAGTTGGTCTGCTTGGCTGATGGCTCGCTCGGGTTGTTGAGTAAAGGGTTTATTACCAAAAAACTCCAACCACGGTTTACGAATCTTGTCCTTGCTGGTTTCTCTGTACTTTTTTAATTCCAAGAATGCCATCTTGACTAGATGGTTTTCTTGTCCATTGTTTGTGATGGTTAAAACATCACCCGTCGTATCCTCTCGCATGCTAAAACTATGAAAAGCCAAGTCATCTGAGAAGTAGTTACTATCCACAATTGCAATGGCATAAACGGGTGCGATGTGTTTGTAACTTTGATGAGTATTGCCTTCTCGCTGGCGAATTTTTTCTAGGTTTTGATTGACCTGACTACATAGATAAGCCCACAGGCGATTGATGAAAAAATTCTGATGATGTACTTGAATCTCAATAATAACTTGCGTACCATTGTCCAACTCAGCCAAAACATCTATACTTGTATAGAAGTCCTGCGCCGAGTACGGTATAGAAGGCAAGACGTGAATATTGCTCCCTTCCAAAATGGTTACATTTTTGGCTGGTAAATCCAGCATATCGCGAATAAATTGACAAGTGATTTCTGGATTGCTAAAAATCTTCTTAGCAACCAAATCATTGGTTGGGCTAATGCCCGGATGTCTGAGAATCATCCTCTTCCTCCTTTTATTATACCACAGTTTTAAATCTAAGTTTACTAGATTCTATGGCTCTATCTATTTATTCGGAAAAGAAAGGGAAAAGTTCAAATTTTCTTGAAAATAACAATACATTAAGTAAAAAAAGATAGCCAAACTCTTTACATCAAGAAATTTAGCTATCTTTTTTAGTTTGTTTTAAGACTGCATAACGCTTACAGATTTCTCACTTATGTTCTTTCAACAGTGCCTCAAATTCAGCGACAGTCATGCCTAATTGCTTACTGGCAACCTCAGAAGTCAGAATACCTTGACGAACTAGATTTGCTAACATCGCGAAACCACCTTCATCTCGACCACGCTCTTCCGCTTGTTCCAAGGCATAGTCCTGCGCTAACAAGGCTTGTTCTTCTCGCATACGTAGTTGACTAAACATTTTCCTGTCCTCCTCGGACCAGCTCTTATAGTCCAGCAGTTGATCTGCTTGGCTGATAGCTCGCTCGGGTTGCTGGGTAAAGGGCTTGTTGCCGAAAAACTCCAACCATGGTTTACGAACCTCGTCTTTGCTGGTTTCTCTGTATTTTTTTAATTCCAAGAACGCCATCTTAACCAGATGGTTTTCCTGACCGTTATTGGTGATAGTTAAGACCTCACCTGTCGTATCCTCTCGCATACTAAAACTGTGAAAGGCTAAATCGTCCGAGAAGTAGTTGCTATCCACAATTGCAATGGCGTAGACAGGAGCGATATGTTTGTAACTCTGGTGGGTATCACCTTCACGCTGGCGAATTTTTTCAAGATTTTGATTGACCTGACTGCACAGGTAAGCCCACAGGCGATTGATGAAAAAATTCTGATGATGTACCTGAATTTCAATAATAACCTGTGTCCCATTGTCCAACTCTGCCAAGACATCTATGCTAGTGTAGAAATCCTGCGCCGAGTAGGGCATGGAAGGCAAGACATGAATATTACTTCCCTCCAAAATGGTCACATTTTTAGCTGGCACGTCCAGCATATCGCGAATAAATTGACAAGTGATTTCTGGATTGCTAAAGATTTTCTTAGCAACCAAATCGTTAGTTGGGCTGATGCCCGGATGTCTGAGAATCATATTTCCTCTCCTTTCATTATAGCACATTTTTTAATCTAATTTGCTAGATTTGATGCTTCTATCTATTTATTTGGAAAAGAAAGTGAAAAGTTCAAACTTTCTTGAAAATAACAATACATTAAGTAAAAAAAGATAGCCAAACTCTTTACATCAAGAAATTTAGCTATCTTTTTTAGGTTGTTTTAAGATTGCATAACGCTTACAGATTTCTCACTTATGTTCTTTCAACAGCACTTCAAACTCAGCCACAGTCATGCCTAACTGCTGGCTGGCAATCTCAGGTGTTAAAAGATGCTGGTGAACGAGATTTACTAATCCTTTTTTCAGTCCTTTTTCCTCCGCTTGTTCCAAGGCATAGTCCTGTGCTAACAAGGCTTGTTCTTCTCGCATACGTAGTTGACTAAACATTTTCCTATCCTCCTTGGACCAGCTCTTGTAGTCCAGCAGTTGATCTGCTTGGCTGATGGCTCGCTCGGGTTCTTGGGTAAAGGGCTTGTTGCCGAAAAACTCCAACCAGGGCTTACGAGCCTTGTCTTTGCTGGTTTCCCTGTATTTTTTTAATTCCAAGAATGCCATCTTGACCAGATGGTTTTCTTGACCGTTATTGGTGATAAGCTTCCAGCAACGCTTCAAACTCCGCTACGGACATATCCAGTTGCTGGCTGGCAACCTCGGAAGTCAGAAGACTTTGACGGACCATATCTAGGAAGGCAAAAAGTTTTCCACGTTCAAGTCCTTGTTCTAAACCTTTTTCGATGCCTTGTTCAATCCCCTCTGCACGACCTCTCTCTAAACCTTTTTCCTCCGCTTGTTCCAAGGCATAGTCCTGAGCTAACAATGCCTGTTCTTCTCGCATACGTAGTTGACTAAACATTTTCCTGTCCTCCTCGGACCAGCTCTTATAGTCTAGCAGTTGGTCTGCTTGGCTGATGGCTCGCTCGGGGCGCTGGGTAAAGGGTTTATTCCCAAAAAACTCCAACCACGGCTTGCGAACCTCGTCTTTGCTGGTTTCTCTGTATTTTTTTAATTCCAAGAATGCCATCTTAACCAGATGGTTTTCTTGTCCATTATTGGTGATGGTTAAGACCTCACCTGTCGTGTCCTCTCGCATACTAAAGCTATGAAAAGCCAAATCATCTGAGAAGTAATTGCTGTCCACAATAGCGATTGCGTAAACAGGAGCGATATGTTTGTAACTCTGGTGTGTATCACCTTCTCGTTGGCGAATTTTTTCTAGGTTTTGATTAACCTGACTACACAGATAAGCCCACAGGCGATTGATGAAAAAATTCTGATGATGAACTTGGATTTCGATAATAACCTGCGTGCCATTATCTAGTTCAGCTAAAACATCTATACTGGTATAAAAATCCTGCGCCGAGTAGGGCAGGGAAGGTAAGACATGAATGTTACTTCCCTCTAAAATCGTCACATTTTTTGCTGGCAAGTCCAGCATGTCGCGGATAAATTGACAAGTGATTTCTGGATTGCTAAAGATTTTCTTAGCAACCAAGTCATTAGTTGGGCTGATTCCCGGATGACGTACAGTCATATTTCTTCTCCTTTCATTATAGCACATTTTTTAATCTAATTTGCTAGATTTGATGCTTCTATCTATTTATTCGGAAAAGAAAGTGAAAAGTTCAAACTTTCCTGAAAATAACAATATCTTAGATAAAAAAGATAGCCAAACTCTTTACATCAAGAAATTTAGCTATCCTTTTTAATTGTTTCTGTATCGTGTAATATTTACAGATTTCTCACTTATGTTCTTTCAACAGTGCCTCAAACTCAGCGACAGTCATTCCTAACTGCCGGCTGGCAACCTCAGGTGTTAGAAGACCTTGACGTACTAGATTTGCTAAACCTACTTTTAATCCCTGTTCGATGCCTTCAGCTCGTCCACGCTCCAGTCCCTGTTCAATGCCCTCTGCGCGACCACGTTCAAGACCACGCTCTAAACCTTTTTCAATGCCCTCTGCACGACCACGTTCCAACCCTTTTTCCTCCGCTTGTTCCAAAGCATAGTCCTGTGCTAACAAGGCTTGTTCTTCTCGCATACGTAGTTGACTAAACATCTTCCTGTCCTCCTCGGACCAGCTCTTGTAGTCCAGCAGTTGATCTGCTTGGCTGATGGCTCGCTCGGGTTGTTGAGTAAAGGGCTTATTACCAAAAAACTCCAACCAGGGCTTGCGAACCTTGTCTTTGCTGGTTTCCCTGTATTTTTTTAATTCCAAGAATGCCATCTTGACCAGATGGTTTTCTTGACCGTTATTGGTGATAAGCTTCCAGCAACGCTTCAAACTCCGCTACGGACATATCCAGTTGCTGGCTGGCAACCTCGGAAGTCAGAAGACCTTGACGGACCATATCTAGGAAGGCAAAAAGTTTTCCACGTTCAAGTCCTTGTTCTAAACCTTTTTCGATGCCTTGTTCAATCCCCTCTGCACGACCGCGTTCCAACCCCTGTTCAATACCTTCTTCCCTAGCTGTTTCCAAGGCATAATCCTGTGCTAACAAGGCTTGTTCTTCGCGCATACGTAGTTGACTAAACATTTTCCTGTCCTCCTCGGACCAGCTTTTATAGTCCAGCAGTTGGTCTGCTTGGCTGATGGCTCGCTCGGGTTCTTGGGTAAAGGGTTTGTTCCCGAAAAACTCCAACCACGGCTTGCGAACCTCGTCTTTGCTGGTTTCTCTGTATTTTTTTAATTCCAAGAATGCCATCTTGACCAGATGGTTTTCTTGTCCATTGTTTGTGATGGTTAATACCTCACCTGTCGTGTCCTCGCGCATGCTGAAACTGTGGAAAGCTAGATCATCTTGGAAATAATTACTATCCACAATTGCAATAGCGTAAACAGGTGCTATGTGTTTGTAGCTTTGGTGGGTATCACCTTCACGCTGGCGAATTTTTTCAAGATTTTGATTGACCTGACTGCACAGGTAAGCCCACAGGCGATTGATGAAAAAATTCTGATGATGTACCTGAATCTCAATGATAACTTGGGTTCCATTGTCCAACTCCGCCAAGACGTCTATACTGGTATAGAAATCCTGCGCCGAGTAGGGCAGGGAAGGCAAGACGTGAATATTACTTCCCTCCAAAATGGTCACATTTTTTGCTGGCAAGTCCAGCATATCGCGGATAAATTGACAAGTGATTTCTGGATTGCTAAAGATTTTCTTAGCAACCAAATCGTTAGTTGGGCTGATGCCCGGATGACGTACAGTCATATTTCTTCTCCTTTCATTATAGCACATTTTTTAATCTAGGCTCACTAGATTCACTGCTTCTATCTATTTATTCGGAAAAAGTAGAAAAAGAGTAGAAAAAATGTCAAATTGTCTCATTTTTTAAAGAAATAAGTGTAAAAGTTAATGGAAATCTAAAAGCAAGCTGGAAAGGTCTCAAAGCACGGCGCTGAGCTTGCTGATAGGAGGAAGTAAGTCCATAAGATGCACACGACAAGGCAAGGATGATGAGGCTTCATCTTTGGTGTTGGCTTACTGATGATGGACTTCTAACCTAGCTTTGGTCTTAGTAAAAAGAGTCGTCTTTCCATTCAAAAAATTTGAAGTTTCAAGCCGACTGGTGTATAATATATTCATGAATTGTATTCTATTATATAGGAAGTAATAGGTATATAGGAAGTAATAGGGCACAATATATATATATATATATGGAGTGTAAGAATGAATCATCCAGAAAAACAATTAAAATACAGTATACGGAAAGTGAGTGTCGGTGCAGCTAGTGTTGTCATTGGGGCGCTCTATCTTTTGATGGGAGCTGGGATTGCTCATGCTGAGGGCGTGGAATCAGCGAGGGAAACTGAGAGGGCAGCAAACCCGACAGATCCAGAACAGTCTGGAAATGGAGAGGCAGGAAACAAGCCTGACCTCAGCAATACAGATGCAGCAGCAAACACCTACAATGCTCCCGTAGCTGAAAATCCGCTAGTAGCTCCAGAAGCTGCCAAACCTCGTCGGACTAAAAGAGCATTACCTGATGGGGACGCAAGTAATCCATCGAATGGAGCTACAGGAACTGAATCAGGAGAGAACCAGCCAACAGGTGAAAAATCACCTGTACTGGATGCCAATCGTAAAGGTGAGACAGTAAAAACTGACCAACCGGGGGTACATGTACCTAAAGATGGAGAAGAGGGTTCGGATGATAAGAATGCCAACTTAACATTTGATACTCCTAGTGAGAATGCTACAGTTGAGTACATGTACAAAATCATCCAAAATATGCCGGATGACTTCCAAAACAACGAGCGTTCTTATCTAAGAAATATGAATACCCTTGGTGATGCTCTTAGATTTGATGGAAATGGTAATGTTACTAAGGATGAAAGCGGCAAACAACTACAAGATGGTGAAATTCGTGAAATTAACGAGTTCGGTGGTTGGAAAGCCATAGACGGTGGAACATTCGCCATCGGTAAGAAAAATGCTCAAGGGTATTTCACTGGTTGGTACTATAAAAAGGGTTCAAGCACAGAAAAAGAGCAAGGGGGGATGCTGGGTTCTGACGCCATGGACCGAGTCTACGTCCATGAGCAAGCCCTAGATCGTCGTTTTAATTACATGTTGATGCTTGCCAAAGGACGTACTATCGCCAATAAAACTGATAAAGCACAAGATGAATCTAAGTTTGAAATAAAGACAGAAAAAAGAACTGGGAATACTCTTGATAAATTACCTGTAAAAGAGAAGGAAGATATTCTCCAACATTCTCCAAATATTGAGGGATTCAATGGAATAGAAAAAACCTTCACTGCCTTCTCTACCAAATATGGAAGTCGTTTGAAAATCGACTTTGTAACAGGGTATATCTCAGACTATGAAGGGTCAAAAGGGACTTATCGTATCGTTGTTAAAGCGATTAAAAAGGATAAGAATGATACTTCAAAAGAAGTGGAAGAGACCATCTATGACCATACTATTAACAGAATTGACGGAGTAGTAGAGAATGAAGAACGCTATAGCCAAGGTGTAGATTTAAGTGGGTTTAATAAAGTAATTAAAAAATTATTGAAGCTTGAGTACGATAAAAAAGTTAATATTCTTGCAGAGGAACGATATAAGAAAGAAAATCCAGGAGTTACGAGAGTAAATGCACAACAAAGGAATGCTGTAAAACCTGCTATTGAAAAAGAGCTCGCTGAAAAGGGAGAAGCGATAGTTGAGTTACCGATAGATAAGGATAAATTGAATGAAACAAACTTCAAAAATGAGACTAATTTTAAAGAAAGTTTTTCTAGATATGCAAATGAATTCCGTAATGAATTGAATAACAAAATAAAGGATATGGAGGTGAAAAAAAACTCTCCAATCTGGGTAACTAGCAACGAAACAGATAAATCTAAAGACTCAGATCGTGTCTATAAATTATTAGATTTTGTATTGCCAACTGCTAAAAAAATTATCTATCATGGAGATACAGATCAATTAGAACTCCAAACAGACCCAGAAAAAGTGAGGAATCATCGTGCTAAGTTAAAAGAGAGCCTAGATGCAAAAGAAGCTCTTTTAAAGACTACTACGGATGACGATAAAAAAACTGAACTTAACAAAGAGATCTCAGCCTTAAAAGCAGCCCTTGGATCCACAAACGCCTACACTTACTTGGAAGCAAGAAACGGAAGTAAAGAAGCAAAAATCCTTGGCTCACACATGGAAGCAGCTAGAAAACCTGATAGTAGTGAAATAACAGATGCTAACTATGCAAAATATCATACTAATGAACTTGCTGCGCAACATGATTCGAAGAATGATGATGGTCTTAAAGCATTCACTGCCTACTTTGTTGAAAAAGGAAACGTTATACGTAATAATGTAATTTCTGATGAGAAATTATCAAAAGAGATTGAAAAAGAAATTGATGGTGATCAGGATAAACTAGGTAAAGGTGGATACTTCTCAACAGGAGATATTCCATTGGACAAAGATGTCGTAGCCTATAAAATACAAGTGTTTGCGGAAAATAAAAAGCGTGTCGGTGTTAATAAGCAAAGTCCAAGACTTCAATATAACCTACCTATCCTAGCCGATTTCTCAGTTATTCAAGATACGGTAGAGCCATCAAAAGAAGTAGCCAAACGGATCATTGATAAACAGGTGAAAGAGAAGAAAATTCCGCCAGAAGAAGGGAAAAAACTCAAAGGAAAAATCGATGAAAGTAAGAAAACATCGGAAGTTAGAAAAGCTATCTCTGGTAATGTAAAGGTTCGTTATGTCGATGAACAGGGACAAGATATACCACTATCTGAAGCAGACGCTAAAAAAGTCGGAGAAAAATCTGAGAATGGTACCTACTTCGTAGAAAAAGAAGCCCTTATTGGGTCAAGCTACGATGTAACAAGTAAGAAATTACGTGGGATTAACACAGGTGAGAAAAAATACCGCCTAAAAAGATCCCTAAATAATGGGCTATATAATAACTCAGCAGCTATCACAGGTGAAGTAACTTCATCTGATAAGATTGTAACCTTTGTCTACGAAGAAGGGGAGCCAGCCAAAGCAAAAGCAGTTGTTCATGTGAAGAAACAATCTGCTGATAATAGCGTGACAGAATTACCAGAACATAAGCTCAACCTTGAAACAGAAGTAGGCGAAGAATTCCCATCAGAATCTGTAAACAACAAAGTAAAAGAACTACAAAAGTTAGGATACGAAATCATCGGTAATACTTTTACAAATGGAACAGCTGAATCAAGAAAAGGTGATGACAAAGAGGATTTAGACGGACAAGAGCCAACGCAGTCTTATACGATTACAGTACAAGAGCGTACAAAAGAAGTAACAGAACCGCCAACTCCAGATACCCCGATTGACCCTAATATTCCAGATGGACCAAAATGGCCAGAAGAAGGACTAAAAGAGTCTAATCTCAAGGTAGAAGTAACACGAACCATCACCTATGTTAAGAAAGAAAGTCCAGATGGAGCTGAGAAGCCAAGTGGAGTAGAAAATAAGGTAGATAAAGTTCTATTCAAACGGAGTGCCACCTATAATCTAGTTACAAAAGCAGTTACATATGGAATCTGGACTACTGACAATCAGAATTTTCCAGAAGTCAAGACGCCATTATTAAAAGGCTACCTAGCAGATACGAAAGTGGTGACAGAGGAAACAGCGACAGAACCTACTAAGGCAGGGGCAGTCACGGACATCACAAGAAAAGTTGTATATACTAAAATAGGGTCTTGGGTACCAAAAGTTCCGGATCAAGAAGTACCGACACCGATTCCATATCCGAATGACCCAGACGATCCAACTAAACCTAAAACTCCAACTTATCCAGAAACACCTGAGACTCCAGGAGAGACACCAAACCCTCGGCCAGGAGATCCAGGGACACCTGAAACTCCAGCACCACCACCAGTTATTCCATATGTACCAGGCTATACACCAAAAGTACCGACGGATCCAACACAACCAGAAAATCCAGATACCAATCCTTTAAAACCATTAGAGCCATTGGATCCAAATGATCCTAAAAAGGGATACAAGGTGCCAGAAATACCTAGTGATCCTAAGAAGAATAAAGAGATAGAGTATGTGCCAAATCCACAAAAAATCCTGATAAAAGTTGTCAATATCACGACAGGGAAAGAAGTGGAAATGCCAAAAGAAAAGCTGGAATTTAGTGGCGTATCCGATCAAGTAGTTGGGAATGAGAATAAAACTAAAGTTGATAACAAGATAAAAGCCTTGAAACAACGTGGTTATACTGTGGAGAGCACCAATCCTATCATGGCAACTACCAAGTACGATAGAGTAGATGATGTTACTAAGGGAGAACCATCTCAGACTTATAAGCTAGTTGTTAAAGAACCGATCAGCATAGACACTGACAGTAAAACTGTAACACGTACGATCAAATACGTGAAAAAAGACCTTGTAGATGGTGTAGAAGTTCCATCTGAAGCACATGAGACAGTGACGGATAGAGCGACATTTAACCGTGAAGTCAAGTTCAACCTTGTTACAGGGGAAACAACCTATGGTAAATGGAGTGAAGCACAAACCTTAAATAAAGTCGCATCGCCAGTCCTATCAGGCTATATAGCAGATAGAGCGGAAGTTGGAGAACGTGAAGTAACAGCTACAACGGAAGATATTCAAGAAGAAGTGGTTTATACTAAGATTGGGACTTGGGTACCAAATCTCCCAGCAGGAGAAACTCCAATTGACCCAATCCCTTATCCAAATCATCCTACTGATCCAACCAAACCGGGTGATCCGACACCGGGAGTCATTCCGTATGTGCCAGGATATACACCGAAAATTGGGGAAACTCCATTACAACCAAAAGTACCAGGAGATCCAAGTCAAGGATATACACCGCCAAAACCAAGCGATCCTAAGTCTAACACAGCTGTCACCTATGAACCAGATCCACAAAAGGCATTGGTCAAAGTCGTCAATACCACAACTGGAGTGGAAGTGCGCTTACCAGCAGAAGATGTCAATCTTGAAGGTAGGACTGCAGAAAAGATTTCAACAGAAAAAGTGCTTGCCAAGATTGCGGACTTGGAAAAACGTGGCTTTGTTGTGGATAATAAGGATGAGGTAATCGCTGAGATTACCAAGTCAAGCTTTGATAAGCAAAAAGACGAAGAAGGGAAAGACCCTTCCCAAGTATTCACGCTAAAAGTACATGAAAAAGTGGTAGAAGTAACAGAACCACCAACACCAAACACACCAATTGACCCAGATACTCCAGATGATCCTAATGATCCAAGTATTCCAAGATGGACAGATGATTTAATCAAAAAACTGGATTTGAAGAAGAATGTTACACGTACCATTACTTATGTTAAGAAAGACACTCCAAATGGAGAAGAAATTCCAAACGCTAAACCAACTGTAACTCAAACAGCACACTTTAAACGTACTGTAAAAGTAAACGTAGCAACTAGAACAGTTGTAGAGTATACAGACTGGACAAGTACGGACAACAACTTAGCAGAAGTAACAACAGAAAAACTAGATGGATATGTAGCAGATAAGCTATCCGTAGCTAGTGTAACAGTTTCTGAAACTTCAAATAATTTAGTAGAAAAAGTTATTTATACCAAATTAGGCGCGTGGATTCCGAAAATACCAAAAGGTGTAGTGCCACCAGAAGGAACCGATACGGATCCAAAACCATACCCTAACCACCCAACCGATCCAACCAAACCAGGTAATCCAACCGATCCAAATGTTCCGGTGATTCCGTATATCCCAGGATATACACCGAAAATTGGGGAAACACCGTTGGAACCAAAAGTACCAGGAGACCCAACAAAAGGCTATATTCCACCAGCAGTACCGACAGAACCTAATACAAATACGGAGATAAGCTATCTTGCTGATCCACAAAGAGCTGTCGTTAAAGTCGTAAACGTTAAAGAAGGAAAAGAAATACCATTACCAAATGATACGGTAGCTATTGGTAACGGCTCAACAGATGCAGATATTCCGAAAGATGACGTTAACAAGAAGATTGCAGACTTGGAAAAACGTGGCTATGTCGTAGAAAATAAAGACTTATTAGATAATCAAAAATTTGATAATGTTAAGGATCCAGATGATGGAGACCCAACGCAAGTCTTTACACTGAAAGTTCATGAAAAAGTGGTGCCAGTAACACCGCCAACGCCAGATAAGCCAATCGAACCTGGAACGCCAATTGATCCAACGACCCCAGTTGATCCAGACAAACCAAATGATCCAACCATCCCACGATGGACAGAGGACTTAGTGAAACAGTTGGATACTAAGAAGGAAGTGACACGTACAATTACGTATGTGGACGAAGAGGGAGCTAAGGTCACCTATACAGCTAATGGTCAAGAAACGACAGATGCAGTGACAGATAAAGTAACCTTTACTAGAACAGCGTTCATCAATGTCGTGACCAAAACCATTACTTATGGAGAATGGATGGCTGTAGATAATGACACTACATTTGATGCGGTACTATCTCCGATGGTTAAAGGTTATGTCTTAAAGGCCAACCAAGATACACAAGGTGGTTTAGTAGAGGCAAGTGGAGCAAGTGTAGTAGCAAGTGAACATCTAAAAGCAGACTCTGCAAATCAAGAACTTAAGGTAGTTTATACGAAATTAGGTTCGTGGATTCCGAAAGTCCCAGGTCAAGAACCACCAACACCACTACCATATCCGAATCATCCTACTGATCCAACTAAACCAGGTGATCCAACAGATCCAAATACACCAAACGTCCCAGTAATTCCGTATGTACCAGGATACACACCGAAAATTGGGGAAACTCCATTACAACCAAAAGTTTCAGGAGACCCAACAAAAGGTTATATTCCGCCATCAATACCGACAGAACCAGGAACAGATAAAGAAATTAGCTATGTCCCTGATTCGCAACGAGCATTGGTCAAAGTGTACAATGTGAAAGATGGAGTGAAGATACCATTAGAAAACGATACTGTAGGTATCAATGATGGTAAAACGGATCAAGCTATCCCAACTAAATCTTTAGAAGATAAAATCAAAGAGTTGGAAAAACGTGGATACACTGTTGATAACAAGGACTTATTGAAAGGTAAAGTTTTTGATAACCAAAAAGATCCAGAAAATGGAGACCCAACACAGGTATATGATCTCCTCGTTAGAGAACGGATAAGTTTTGATACAGAGACAAAAGCAGTTACAAGAACGATTAAATACGTTAAAATTGAAGAACAAAATGGCGCAGAAGTAGAAGTTGAGAATGCACAACCAACCAATACTCAGACTGTAAACTTTAGTCGTGACATCAGTATAAACTTGGCTACAGGTCGGATTAGCAATGGAAAATGGAGTGAAAAACAAATACTAGGAGAAGTGAAGACTCCAGTGTTAGAAGGCTATCTAGCGGATAAAGTCAAGGTAGAATCTCGTGAAGTGACAGGAGATAGTGAATCATTCGTGGAAAAAGTGGTATACAGAAAAATCGGTTCATGGGTGCCAAAAGTACCAGGAAAAGAAGAACCAACACCAATTCCGTATCCAAATGATCCAGATGATCCAACTAAGCCTAAAACTCCAGATTATCCAACCACTCCGCCACAACCAGGTCAACCAGTACCGAAAGTGCCAGTGATTCCATACGTTCCAGGCTATACACCTAAGACACCAAACGGAACTCCATTAGTACCTATAGATCCAGAACATCCAGAAAAAGGATATAAGGTGCCACCAGTTCCAGAAACGCCAAATGATCCTAAGATGGATACACCAATCAAGTATACACCAGATGGACAAAGAGCTATTGTCAAATTTGTTGTCATAGGCGAAGACGGAAAAGAAACGGAGCTTGTTGCTTCAAGGATGTCGCTGACAGGTAAAACTGGAGAGAAAATCCCAACAGAAAACTTTAATGATACATTGAAGAAACTAACAGGTGACCCAGTTAATAATGGTGACTACGAGTTAGTAGACAATCCACTGAAAGATGGAGCAACATTTGATAACGTAAAAGATGAAGAAGGAAAAGATCCGTCTCAAGTCTTTGTTGTGAAGTTACGTCAAATCTATGTTATTCCACCGACACCGAGAATTGTCGAACGTCCAAGCGGTAATACTGTAGAAGTTGACGTGCCAAATAAAGATGCCGATACTTTATCTATTACATTTACAAAACGAAACAGTACTGAAAAAGAAACTATCGTTACGAAGAAAGATAAAGATGGTACGTGGAAAATTGAAAAATCTCCAGTTGGAGTGACTATCAATCCGACGAATGGTCGTGTTTATATTCCAAGTGAACAAGTTCAACCGAAGACATGGGTAGATACGCAAACAAAACATAAATACAAACAAAGTAAGATTGTTAGTGTTATGCCGAATATTCTTGATGTACCTAAATTTGAAGGAACAACAGAATGGATTGACGTAAATGGAAATGTCTTAAGACCAACTGAAAATGGTTTACATGAAAAAGGTCGAATTGCAAATCATGTTTGGTTGGAAAGTCGTTTGGAAGGAAATAAAGTCACACATATTTTCTTTGCAGGTTCTCCATCTGTAGATAAGCCAGAATATAAAATTACAGTCTGGTTTGATAAAGATGGTAATCCACTTAAACCAGATCAACCAGGTACTCATGAAGCTGGAAATATTCCAGGATACAGATATATTACAACTGTAACGGAGGATGGTATTACGATTCATAGATTTGAAAAGATACCGCCAGTTCTTCCTAACGAACCAATTCCAGATAGACCTGAGGAGCCGAGACCACAACCAAATCCAGAGCATCCAAGTGCTCCGACACCAAGCCCAGAACTACCAAATCAAGAGACTCCAATACCAGAGCCAACTCCAGAACCAGATACTCCAAGATCTGAAACTCCAGTGAGTCCAGATCCAGAAGCTCCGACTTATGAGACGGGTAAGAGAGAGGAGTTGCCAAACACAGGTACAGAAGCTAATGCTGGCTTAGCTGGGGCAGGATTGTTGACCTTGTTAGCTGGTTTGGGACTAGGATTCTTCAAGAAAAAAGAAGATGAATCCGAATAATATAAAAACGTTGCTTCCTGCCAAAAGTTGGATGAGTTATCTGGCTTTTGGCTCGGAGTCAACAACCTAGAAACTAAAATAAAAGTAAAATTGAGGAAAATATGTCAAGACAATCAACTAAGAATAAAAAATACGCTCTACGCAAAATTGGAAAAGTTTTCGGTTCCTGTGTAGTGGCTACTGTCATTACCCTAGGTGGTGTTGCAATCATGGCACCAAGTGTTACAGTTTATGCTTCAGGTAATGACTCGGTTCCCGGAGCTAATAAAATTGAAGATCTTTCGAGTTCGGATTCTGGTTATGAAGTTATTATTCCAAAAGGTAAGAAATACATTAGAAATGATGAAAGTGACAATCAGACACCAAAACTCATAGACCCAGGTTATAACGGGCGAAGTTTTATTTTACCTAAAGATGAAACTAGTTCCTATTCTTTTGACCATCCAATGTCAAAATTGTTTACGGAATTGTATGATAAAGATGGCGATGGTGATATTGATGAGAAATACAAAAATCCTAAATATCCTCATGTGGTTGACTCAGGGTTAACTGGTGATGAGTCGAATAAACCGGGCGTGTGGGAATACAAACCAGATGGAAATTATGCAGCTGGTGATGGGCAAATTGATGAGCAAGACACTATAGTTGTTGCTCGTAAACCTATTACGGTTGATGAGAATGCTGATGAAAACGTAGTTAAGGAAGACGGCTCAGTAGTATTATCGTCTGAATATAGAATCCATGTAAACAAAGGGGATCATATAGATAAAAAAGACGATGTTTACGAAGTCGGAACAAAGCCAAAGGAAGAAGTAGAAACAACTCCTAAAACAACTCGTTATGTAGGAGATCCTGATACTCCTTACAATACCAAAGTAACATCTGTTGATGGTCGTGATGGTTCAGTTACCAAAAAGACAACCTATGATTTAGATGAGCATACAGGTCAGGTGACACCACACGAAACGATTACAGAGCGTGTAGACAAGGTAGATACCATTATCAAAGTTGGGAATAAACAAGTAACTACATCAGAAATTCCAATGACGGTCACTTATAAAGAAGATCCTACCTTGGAAGGTGGTAAGACAGTTGTCGATGTTGAGGGTGCTCCGGGAGAAAAGGAAACTACGACTGTTTATGATGTGTCTGAGATGGATGGAAGTTTAAGCAATCCTCGGACTACAGAAAAGACAACGACGGTCATGAAGCCTAGAGTGGTTCGCGTTGGTACCAAACCAAAAGAAGTAGAGACACCTATTCCATCACCGATTACCTATGAAGCGAATCCAGACTTGAAGAAAGATGAAAAGAAAACGAAAACTCAAGGAACTCCAGGAAAAAGAATCCAAGAAATCACCTATAAGTGGATTCCTAACACGGATAAAGTTGAAGAAGTTCCAGGTGGTGATGGTGAAGAAGATCCAACTCCAACAGTTATAGAAGTCGGGAATGTTGAGAAAGAAGTGGTTGAGACTGAAATCACAACTCGTTATATTCCTGATGAAACTAAAACTCGTGATGAGAAAGAAGTGGTAACTCCAGGTTCAAAAGGGGTTCATACAAAAACTACGACTTATAGTGTGAATCCAAAAACTGGTGAGACACATACTCCTGTTGTAACAGAAGACGATAAACCAATGGAGCAAAAAGTAGTGAAAGTTGGTATCAAACCTGTAGAAAAAACAGAGATTATTGACATTACGACTAAGTATATCCAAGACCCAGACCTAGACTATGGACAAACGGTTATTGTCAATCCAGGTTCAGAAGGAAAAATTGTAACAAGGACAACTTATACTCTAAATGAACAAGATGGAACAACTACTGAAAATCAACCAACTGTTCAAAAAACAGAAATGGTTCAAAAAGTTGTTCGTGTTGGAGTGAAACCAAAAGTTGAAGAAACTCCAATTCCATATACAACACGTTATGTAGAAGATAATACAAAAGATAAAGATTACCGAGAAACTACACAAGCGGGTGTAAAAGGGAAAGAAACAACAACTACAACCTACACAATGGATCCAAACACAGGAACTGTGACAGAAAACAAGCCAACAACGGATACAGAACAACCAACAGAAGAAATTATAACAGTTGGAACAAAACCAAAAGTAGATGTAACTCCTGTCCCATCTCCTAAGAGATACGAAAAAGATCCAGAGCGCGAAAAAGGACAACCAAACCAAGAAATCCCAGGGAAACCAGGTACATCTACAACGACTACAACCTATGAAGTAGATCCAAAAACAGGTAAGGTTACAGAAAAAGTGGGCGACCCAGTTGTGGTAGAACCAACAGAAACTGTCGTCAAAGTCCCAGCGAAGGATAAAGTAGTAACAGAAGAAATCCCAGTTGTCACAGAGTATGAAGATGACCCAACTCTTGAACCAGGAAAAGAAAAAGAAGTAACACCAGGTCAACCAGGTGAAAAAACAACAACGACTACTTATACTGTAGATGGAAAAACAGGTGATATTACTGAAACGACTACAACTCAAACTACCAAAGAAATGGTAAAAAGAATGGTTAAGAGAGGACCAAAAGAAGGAACTCCAAGTCAACCAGACCAACCAACCGCTCCTGAGGAAGCACCAGCTCAACCAGGTCAACCATCTGAGCCTGAAGACCAACCAAATCTTAAGGTAGCTCCGCCGACTATCGCTATTGTGGAAGAAGCGAATAAATCAAGTATTGAAGTCAAAGCACCTAAGAAAGATGCGGATACAGTCAAAATTATCTATCCTAAGAGTGATGGCTCTGGTAATGAAGTTCTAACTCTTACCAAGCAACCTAGTGGCGAATGGACTTTAGACAAACAACCTGAAAATGTTACATTAGACAAGAAAACAGGTACTGTAACCATTCCACGAGAATCAGTTGTCAATAAACAAAAAGTCCAAGCTCGAGCCAAGCATAAAACGAGTGATTATACTCCGTTTGTATACGCTGCTTTATCAATCGAAGCAGCAAACCCAGAGCATCCAGTAACGCTATGGGTAGATACAGCAGGAACTGAGCTTAAGAAACCAGTAGTTGGTAAGAAAGAACTTGCTGGCGAAATTGCAGGCTACAAGTGGTTATCTAGTCGCTTAGAAGAAGGTATTTTAACGCATACATTTGAGAAAGTAGCGAATGGAACTCCAATTTTACCAGAAAGCTCAACTAGTCATCCAATGACTCCATCAAGTTCGCCATCAACTTCAACGCCAGAAAAACCAAACAAAGCTGAAACTCCAGCGGTTCGTACAGTATGGCGCGATGAAAACGGAAAAGACTTGAAAGTTCCATCAGTTGACAAGCAAGAAGCAGGTGAAGTTCCAGGCTATGAATTTGTTGAGAGTCACCGTGAGGGAGATAACTTGACAGTTCATGTGTTTAGAACCAAGCAAGCTCAAACTCCTGCTCCAAAAGACCAAACTCCAAGCCCAGCACCATCTAAAGTTTCAGAACAAAAAGGTGAAGCAGTGGCTACAGCTACATCAGAAAAGACAGTAGATAGTGTAACATCTACGAAAACATCTGATAAAGCAGAATTGCCAAACACAGGTACAGAAGCGAATGCTACCTTGGCTAGCGCTGGTATCATGACCTTGTTAGCAGGTCTAGGACTAGGATTCTTCAAGAAAAAAGAAGATGAAAAATAAAGCTCTTTATCAACTGTAGCAGGTTGAGAAAAGCTAAGATTAAGAAGAGGCTGAGAAAAAAGCCTCTCAAATCAGAAAAACGCATAGTATCAGGTATTGAAAAACTTGAGACTATGCGTTTTATTGTGGGAAGATTTACTTCATTTTCTCCGGAAGTTGAGTTTTGGTCCAGTCTCTTTAAATTATATGTTATCTTAAATTCAGAATAGAACATTATAACTTATAAAACATTGCTAGAAATTGATTCGACTTTACTATCCTATTTGTTCAGAGTTTATTTCATTTTGCTATAAAGTTTGAGATTTCTTTTATTTTTTCTACTCTTTTTCCGAATAAATAGATAGAAGCATCAAATCTAGTAAATTAGATTAAAAAATGTGCTATAATGAAAGGAGAGCAAACATGACTGTACGTCATCCGGGCATTAGCCCAACCAATGACTTGGTTGCTAAGAAAATCTTTAGCAATCCAGAAATCACTTGTCAATTTATTCGCGATATGTTGGACTTGCCAGCAAAAAATGTGACCATTTTGGAGGGAAGCAACATTCACGTCTTGCCTTCCATGCCTTACTCAGCGCAGGATTTCTACACCAGTATAGATGTTTTGGCGGAACTAGATAATGGAACCCAAGTTATCATTGAGATTCAAGTCCATCATCAGAATTTTTTCATCAATCGCCTGTGGGCTTATCTGTGTAGTCAGGTCAATCAAAATCTTGAAAAAATTCGCCAACGTGAAGGTGATACACACCAGAGCTATAAACACATCGCACCAGTATACGCAATAGCTATTGTGGATAGTAATTATTTCCAAGATGATCTAGCTTTCCACAGTTTCAGCATGCGCGAGGATATGACAGGTGAGGTTTTAACCATTACAAACAATGGACAAGAAAACCATCTAGTCAAGATGGCGTTCTTGGAATTAAAAAAATACAGAAAAACCAGCAAAGACGAGGTTCGCAAGCCGTGGTTGGAGTTTTTCGGGAACAAACCCTTTACCCAGCAACCCGAGCGAGCTATCAGTCAAGCAGACCAACTGCTGGACTATAAGAGCTGGTCCGAGGAGGACAGGAAGATGTTTAGTCAACTACGTATGCGTGAAGAACAAGCATTATTAGCACAGGACTATGCCTTGGAACAAGCTGAAGAAAAAGGTTTAGAGCGTGGGAAAATATCTACCTTTCTTGATTTAGTACATCAACATGTTTTAACTTCCGAATTTGCGAGTGAGCAATTAGGTATGTCAGTTGCTGAGTTTGAGTCACTATTGAAAGACCGTAATAAATAAGACCTAAAAATACAGAGAAACCAGCAAAGACGAGGTTCGCAAGCCGTGGTTGGAGTTTTTCGGGAATAAACCCTTTACCCAGGAACCCGAGCGAGCCATCAGCCAGGCAGATCAACTACTGGACTACAAAAGCTGGTCTGAGGAGGACAGGAAAATGTTTAGTCAACTACGTATGCGCGAAGAACAAGCCTTGTTAGCACAGGACTATGCTTTGGAACAAGCTAGGGCAGAAGGTATTGAACAGGGGTTGGAATGTGGTCTTGAACGTGGAAAACTTTTTGCCTTCTTAGACATGGTTCGTCAACATGTTTTAACTTCTGAATTTGCCAGCCAGCAGTTAGGAATGACTGTCGCTGAGTTTGAAGAATTATTGAAAGACATAAATAAGAATTAAAAAATACAGAGAAACCAGCAAAGATAGGATTCGCAAACCATGGTTAGAGTTTTTTGGGAATAAGCCCTTTACCCAACAACCCGAGCGAGCCATCAGCCAAGCAGACCAACTGCTGGACTATAAGAGCTGGTCCGAGGAGGACAGGAAAATGTTTAGTCAACTACGTATGCGAGAAGAACAAGCCTTGTTAGCACAGGACTATGCTTTGGAAACCGCTAGGGCTGAGGGGGTTGAACAAGGACTGGAGCGTGGTCTTGAACGTGGGCGAGCTGAGGGCATTGAACAGGGACTTGAACGTGGAAAACTCTTTGCCTTCCTAGACATGGTTCGTCAAGGTCTTCTGACTTCGGAGATAGCCAGTCAGCAGTTGGGTATGACTGTCTCTGAGTTTGAGTCACTCTTGTAAACGAGCGAAAATGTTTAGCTAGCTATCTTGCAAAAAAATAAGTAGAGTTTATAATCCAAATACTTTTTAATACCAAGAATAAGCAGAGCCGGTTTTTCTAGGATATTTGGGTTAAGACGATTGTCTTGAATGCCTTAGGGAAACATGCTATACTACTTGTATGATTATTTTACAAGCTAATAAAATTGAACGTTCTTTTGCAGGAGAGGTTCTTTTTGATAATATCAACCTGCAGGTTGATGAGCGAGATCGGATTGCCCTTGTTGGGAAAAATGGTGCAGGTAAGTCTACTCTTTTGAAGATTTTAGTTGGAGAAGAGGAGCCAACTAGCGGAGAAATCAATAAGAAAAAAGATATTTCTCTGTCTTACCTAGCCCAAGATAGCCGTTTTGAGGTTGCAGATAAGACTGACGAAGTCAGCTCAAAACACCGTTTTGAGGTTGCAGATAAGACTGACGAAGTCAGCTCAAAACACCGTTTTGAGGTTGCAGATAAGACTGACGAAGTCAGCTCAAAACACCGTTTTGAGGTTGCAGATAAGACTGACGAAGTCAGCTCAAAACACCGTTTTGAGGTTGCAGATAAGACTGACGAAGTCAGCTCAAAACACCGTTTTGAGGTTGTAGATAAGACTGACGAAGTCAGCTCAAAACACCGTTTTGAGGTTGTAGATAAGACTGACGAAGTCAGCTCAAAACACCGTTTTGAGGTTGTAGATAAGACTGACGAAGTCAGTTACATATATCTACGGCAAGGCGACGTTGACGTGGTTTGAAGAGATTTTCGAAGAGTATTATTTTTAAAAAATCTTTCCAGAAACTAGTTGCTAAATAGGGTAAAAATTGATAAAATAAGGAATATCTAAAAAATTTTAAGGAGAATCTAGCAAATGGATTTCACATGGGCACTGAAGTATGCCACTGAATTTTTGGGAACTGCCATTTTGATCATTCTTGGGAATGGTGCAGTTGCCAACGTTGAACTTAAAGGTACGAAAGGTCACCAAAGTGGCTGGATCGTCATCGCTGTTGGTTATGGTATGGGGGTTATGATCCCAGCCTTGATGTTTGGTAACGTATCTGGGAACCACATCAACCCTGCTTTCACTCTAGGACTTGCAGTTAGCGGTCTTTTCCCTTGGGCACAAGTGGTACCTTACATTATCGCGCAAGTCTTGGGGGCTATCTTTGGTCAAGCCTTGGTTGTGGCAACACATCGCCCATTCTACTTGAAAACTGAAAACTCAAATAACATCTTGGGAACTTTCTCAACTATTTCAAGTATTGACCATGGTACAAAAGAAAGTCGCTATGCAGCAACTGTTAATGGTTTTGTAAACGAGTTTGTTGGTTCATTTGTTTTGTTCTTTGCAGCTCTTGGTTTGACTAAAAACTTCTTTGGTGCTGAAGTGCTTCAATACATGAAACAAATGGCAACACAAGCAGGACAAACAGTTGATTTTTCTGACTTGGCTATTAAAGCACAGGTGGCTCCACACACTGCTTCAGGACTTTCTGTGGCTCACTTGGCACTTGGATTCCTCGTTATGGCTTTGGTAACATCACTTGGAGGACCTACAGGACCTGCCTTGAACCCAGCTCGTGACTTGGGACCACGTCTCCTTCATGCTTTCCTTCCAAAATCAGTTCTTGGTGAGCATAAAGGCGATTCAAAATGGTGGTATTCTTGGGTACCAGTAGTAGCACCTATCGCAGCAGCAATTGCGGCAGTAGCTGTATTCAAATTCCTTTATCTCTAAGAAATAGCTCCTTTAACATTTGAGTGAGCACCATCTATAAGTAAGAGAGGATCAGATTGGTTCTCTCTTTTTGATTTTTTAGGGAAATGAAAGAAAATCGAAATAAACTCTTCTCCAGCAGTGGTTTAGAAGTCTCAGTGGGCTATTCCAACTTCAATGGGCTATAGTAGGTTGCAGTTGAAATAATAGACCCTTGTTTCTAAAACATTGTGAGAAATTGGTTTGAATTCCCCAATCAAATTGTGTAGTTTTCATTCTACTATATATTATCGGAGATGGGTTCCCTATCTTGTAAGTCTGCTTTATAGCGGGTTGAAGTTGGAATAGTCCGCCCTTCTTTCTCAAACATTGTGAGGAATTGATTTGCCTTCTTCAACAAAATGTTTAGTTTTTATTTCATTTTGCCATAAAATAAGCGATTAGGGGGGCTATTCTTCGACCGACATTGGCTCTGCTGTGTCCTATGATGTTTATCGTTTTATCTGCAATCTTATACTCAATGAAAATCAAAGAGTAAACTAGGAAGCTAGCCGCAGGTTGCTCAAAGCACTGCTTTGAGGTTGTAGATAGAACTGACGAAGTCAGCTCAAAATAGTGTTTTGAGGTTGTAGATGAAGAGGTTGGGCAAAAACTCGACTTTAGGAGAAAATGAAGTAAATCTTCCCACAATAAAACGCATAGTACCAAGGTTTCTCAAGACCTGATACTATATGTTTTTCTGATTGCAAAGACTTTTTGACCAGTCTCAACTATACCTACGGTAAGGCGACGCTGACGTGGTTTGAAGAGATGTTCGAAGAGTATTAAACCGATGTTGTGAGTAACTTTTACCTAGCTTCCTAGTTTGCTTTTGTAGTATAAACCAGAGACTGTTTACATTTTCAGCAAGTGAGTGGATGGATAATGCTGAAAACTCCTTGAAGGATAAGTTTATTTAGTACTTTCTACTAGCTAGCTAAACTTTTACCAAGAATAATTCACAAAAACGTTGTAAAACACTTGCAATTTAGCTGAAATTTGATAAAATAGTAAGGAAAGTTAGACTGTATTGCCTACTGTCTATCTATAAAATATATTTTATTGGAGGCTTTTACTCAAATGGCAAAAGAAAAATACGATCGTAGTAAACCACACGTTAACATTGGTACTATCGGACACGTTGACCACGGTAAAACTACCCTAACTGCAGCTATCACAACTGTTTTGGCACGTCGCTTGCCTTCATCAGTTAACCAACCTAAAGACTATGCGTCTATCGATGCTGCTCCAGAAGAACGCGAACGCGGTATCACTATCAACACTGCGCACGTTGAGTACGAAACTGAAAAACGTCACTACGCTCACATCGACGCTCCAGGACACGCGGACTACGTTAAAAACATGATCACTGGTGCCGCTCAAATGGACGGAGCTATCCTTGTAGTAGCTTCAACTGACGGACCAATGCCACAAACTCGTGAACACATCCTTCTTTCACGTCAAGTTGGTGTTAAACACCTTATCGTCTTCATGAACAAAGTTGACTTGGTTGACGACGAAGAATTGCTTGAATTGGTTGAAATGGAAATCCGTGACCTATTGTCAGAATACGACTTCCCAGGTGACGATCTTCCAGTTATCCAAGGTTCAGCTCTTAAAGCCCTTGAAGGTGACTCTAAATACGAAGACATCGTTATGGAATTGATGAACACAGTTGATGAGTACATCCCAGAACCAGAACGTGACACTGACAAACCATTGCTTCTTCCAGTCGAAGACGTATTCTCAATCACTGGACGTGGTACAGTTGCTTCAGGACGTATCGACCGTGGTATCGTTAAAGTCAACGACGAAATCGAAATCGTTGGTATCAAAGAAGAAACTCAAAAAGCAGTTGTTACTGGTGTTGAAATGTTCCGTAAACAACTTGACGAAGGTCTTGCCGGAGATAACGTAGGTGTCCTTCTTCGTGGTGTTCAACGTGATGAAATCGAACGTGGACAAGTTATCGCTAAACCAGGTTCAATCAACCCACACACTAAATTCAAAGGTGAAGTCTACATCCTTACTAAAGAAGAAGGTGGACGTCACACTCCATTCTTCAATAACTACCGTCCACAATTCTACTTCCGTACTACTGACGTTACAGGTTCAATCGAACTTCCAGCAGGTACTGAAATGGTAATGCCTGGTGATAACGTGACAATCGACGTTGAGTTGATCCACCCAATCGCCGTAGAACAAGGTACTACATTCTCTATCCGTGAGGGTGGACGTACTGTTGGTTCAGGTATGGTTACAGAAATCGAAGCTTAATTCGATTTAGTTCCCAGAAGAACAATTATTTAAGTCAGACACTAAAAGAATCTTGCTTTGCAAGGTTCTTTTTTTCAGGGCTCTTTGTCAACTGTAGTGGGTTGAAGAAAAGCTAAGATCTAGAAAGGACGAAATTCGTCCTTTCTTTTTTGATGTTGAGAGCGATAAAAATCCTTTTTTTGAAGTTTTCAAAGTTCCGAAATCCAAAGGCATTTCGTTTGATAAGTTTGATGAGATTATTAGTTGCTTCTAATTTGGCATTAGAATAAGGTAGTTGAAGGGCATTGACAATCTTTTCTTTATCCTTGAGGAAGGTTTTAAAGACAGTCTGAAAAAGAGGATGAATCTGTTTAAGATTGTCCTCAATGAGTCCGAAAAATTTGTCTGGCTCCTTGTTCTGAAAGTGAAAGAGTAAGAGTTGATAGACATTGTAGTGGTGTTTCAAGTCTTCTGAATAGCTCAAAAGCTTATCTAGAATTTCTTTATTCGTCAAGTGCATACGAAAAGTAGGGCGATAAAATCGTTTATCACTCAATTTACGACTATCCTGTTGAATGAGTTTCCAGTAGCGTTTAATAGCCTTATATTCATGGGATTTTCGCTCAAATTGATTCATGATTTGAACACGGACACGACTTATAGCACGGCTTAAGTGTTGCACAATATGAAAACGATCTAGAACAATTTTAGCACATGGAAAAAGCTGTTTAGCCAAGTCATAATAAGGACTAAACATATCCATCGTAATGATTTTCACCTGACAACGAACGACTCTATCGTAGCGCAGAAAGTGATTTCGTATGATAGCCTGTGTTCTGCCTTCAAGAACAGTGATGATGTTGAGATTATCAAAATCTTGTGCAATGAAACTCATCTTTCCCTTAGTGAAGGCATACTCGTCCCAGGACATAATCTTAGGAAGACTAGAAAAATCAGGCTTAAAACGGAAGTCATTAAGCTTGCGAATGACAGTTGAAGTTGAAATAGCCAGTTGATGAGCGATATCGGTCATAGAAGTCTTTTCAATCAACTTTTGCGCAATTTTTTGGTTGATAATACGAGGGATTTGGTGATTCTTCTTGACGAGAGGGGTCTCTGAGACCATTATTTTAGAGCAATGATAGCACTTAAATCGACGCTTTTTAAGAAGTATTCTAGTAGGCATACCAGTCGTTTCGAGGTAAGGAATTTTAGACGGTTTTTGAAAGTCATATTTCTTCATTTGACTTTCGCAATCAGGACAAGAGGGGGCCTCATAATCCAGTTTAGCGATAATTTCCTTGTGTGTATCCCTATTGATGATATCCATAAATTGGATATTAGGGTCTTTGATATCGAGCAGTTTTGTGATAAAATGTAATTGTTCCATATGAATCTTTCTAATGAGTTGTTTGGTCGCTTTTCATTATAGATCTTATGGGACTTTTTTTCTATACAAAAATAGGCTCCATAATATCTATAGAGGATTTACCCACTACAAATATTATAGAGCCTTTTTCAGATATTGAACTAATACTCAATGAAAATCAAAGAGCAAACTAGGAAGCTAGCTGCAGGCTGCTCAAAACACTGTCTTGAGGTTGCAGATAAGACTGACGAAGTCAGCTCAAAATATGGTCTTGAGGTTGTAGATGAAACTGACGAGGTCAGCTCAAAACACCGTTTTGAGGTTGTAGATAAGACTGACGAAGTCAGCTCAAAACACCGTTTTGAGGTTGTAGATAAGACTGACGAAGTCAGCTCAAAACACCGTTTTGAGGTTGTAGATAGAACTGACGAAGTCAGCTCAAAACATGTTTTTGAGGTTGCAGATAAGACTGACGAAGTTAGCTCAAAACACTGTATTGAGGTTGCAGATAAGACTGACGAAGTCAGCTCAAAACATGGTCTTGAGGTTGCAGATAAGACTGACGAAGTCAACTTAAAACATGTTTTTGAGGTTGTAGATAAGACTGACGAAGTCAGCTCAAAATACTGTTTTGAGGTTGCAAATAGAACTGACGAAGTCAGCTCAAAATACTGTTTTGAGGTTGCAGATAGAACTGACGAAGTCAGCTCAAAACATGCTTTTGAGGTTGTAGATAAGACTGACGAAGTCAGCTCAAAACACTGTTTTGAGGTTGTAGATAGAACTGACGAAGTCGGTATCATATACATATGGCAAGGCGAAGCTGACGTGGTTTGAAGAGATTTTCGAAGAGTATAAAATTGAATTGCTTATAAAAAAGCTCCATACACTGGATGTGTATAGAGTAATGGGGGCTTTATTTAATATAGAGTTCTTGATTTTTCAAGACAATTTCACGTACGCTCGCAAATTTCTTGAGTTTTTTAAGTTCTTCTGGATGAGTGACGAGAGTGATAACATAACCTTCCTTGCCCATACGGCCAGTACGGCCAGCACGGTGGGTGTAGGTTTCGCTATCTCTGGGAATATCAAAGTTTACGACACATTCTAGGCTATCGATATCAATTCCACGTGCCAGAAGGTCTGTTGCAAGAAGCAGGGTTAGTGTCTTATCTTTAAACTTTTCTAAGATGACTTTTCTAAATTTAACATTAACATCACTAGCAAGAGAAACAGCCAATATATCACGATACTGTAATTTTTCTTCTGCGCTTCCAAGGTCTGATAGGCTGTTAAAGAAGACCAGACCGCGGAAATCCTCCACATGAACCAGTTTTCGTAGCATATCCACTCGGTGACGTTGGTCTACCTGCATGTAGAAATGTTGGATGTTGTCTAGTTTTTGGTCAGAGAGATCAATGGTACGTGTGTTTGGCGCAATCTTTTCTTGGTCAAACTTGGTTGTGGCACTCATGTAGACCAGTTGGTGATCACGAGGTGCGTAGTGAGTGATTTTCTCAACAAAGTGTATCTGAGAATCATCAAGCAATTGGTCGAATTCATCCAGGATGATGGTTTCCACATTCATCATCTTGATTTTTTTCAATTTAATGAGTTCAAAGATACGGCCAGGAGTTCCAATCAGAATTTCTGGTCCTTTTTTTAGGCGTTCAATCTGGCGTTTCTGGCTTGAACCTGATAGGAAGAGTTGGGCTGTCAAGCCGATGGCTTCTGACCACGTTTTACATACGTCAAAAATCTGTCCAGCAAGCTCGGTATTTGGTGCTAGAATCAAGAGTTGTTGGGCTTTTTTCTTTTGTAGTCTGAGAAGACTTGGTAGGAGGTAAGCTAGGGTCTTACCAGTTCCGGTTGGGCTCACTCCTAGGAGGTTTTCTCCAGCAAGAATAGGATCAAATAGTTGAGTTTGAATGGGGGTGAATTCCTGGAAACCGAGTTGGTCACTTAGTTCTTGCCATTCAGTCGGTAGTTTGCTTTTCATTTTTCTGCCTCAAATCTAATGCCAGCAGTCTGGCGCATGGTATATAGTAGCTCATGAACAGAGCCTGCATCATCCAGCCAAGTTTGGTAGAGATTCAGGTCTGGTTGCTGAATCATCTGTGCAAATGTAGCGATTTCCTCAGTCATTGTATGAGGAGCCTGTTGGATAGGGAGTTGGACTTGATTGCCTTGATGGTCGGTAAAAATAGCCGAGCGAACATGCTCAATCGTGTTGAGGGTCAAGGTTCCATCTGTCGTATAAATCTCGCAAGGAAGATTGGAAGTAATGTTTTTCCCAGCCTTAATATGAACTTGATAGTCAGGGTAGAATAGGATTCCATCTCCATTTAGGTCAATACTATTGTCAAGCTGTTGAGCCTGATAGGTTGCGTCCTGAACCTTTCCAAAGAGGCGAACGGCAGCGTAGAGAGGATAAATCCCCAAATCCATGAGAGCTCCACCGGCAAAACGGTCTGAAAAGACATTTGGTGTCTGTCCAGCCAACAAGTCAGGCATTTTGGAAGAATACTTGGCATAGTTGAGATCTGCTCCCAAAATCTGTTTGTCTGCTAAAAAGTTTTTGATGATAGTGAAAGCTTTTTCATGGTAATTGCGAGCTGCTTCGAATATCAAACAGTGATTTTTCTCAGCTGTTTGAAGCAAATTCAGCCATTCTTGTGGCTGAGTGACAGCTGGCTTTTCAAGAATGACATGTTTACCTGCAGACAAGGCAGCTTTTGCCTGAGCAAAATGCAAGGAGTTTGGACTGGCAATATAGACTACATCAAAAGAGCTCTTGAAGAAGTCCTCTAATTGATCGAATAGTTGGATATTCTCATAGTGAGAAGCAAAGGTTGCGGCAGTTTCAAGTTTCCTAGAATAGACTGCGACCAGCTGGTATTTTCCACTAGCATGGGCTGCTTCTATGAAGTGATGGCTGATAGCACCTGTTCCGATGACACCTAATTTAAGCATAGATACTCCTTTTCCGATTTTAAATCCTTCTTTCATTATAACATAGATAGACGGGACTATCCAACAGAGGGTAAAAAATTTCAAATAAGCGATTCGCTTTCTTCTGAAGAAAAGCTTTCTTTTACGAATAAATAGATAGAAGCATCAAATCTAGTAAATTAGATTAAAAAATGTGCTATAATAGAAGGAGGAAAAGGATGATTCTAAGACATCCGGGCATCAGCCCAACTAATGACTTGGTTGCTAAGAAAATTTTTAGCAATCCAGAAATCACTTGTCAATTTATTCGCGATATGTTGAACTTGCCAGCAAAAAATGTGACCATTTTGGAGGGGAGCAACATTCACGTCTTGCCTTCCCTGCCCTACTCAGCGCAGGATTTTTATACCAGTATAGACGTCTTGGCAGAGTTGGATAATGGGACACAGGTTATCATTGAGATTCAGGTACATCATCAGAATTTTTTCATCAATCGCCTGTGGGCTTACTTGTGCAGTCAGGTCAATCAAAACCTAGAAAAAATTCGCCAACGAGAAGGTGATACCCACCAGAGTTATAAACACATCGCCCCCGTTTATGCCATTGCAATCGTAGATAGCAATTATTTCTCAGATGATTTGGCTTTTCATAGCTTTAGCATGCGAGAGGATACGACAGGTGAGGTTTTAACCATTACCAATAACGGACAAGAAAACCATCTGGTTAAGATGGCATTCTTGGAATTAAAAAAATACAGAGAAACCAGCAAAGACGAGGTTCGCAAGCCGTGGTTGGAGTTTTTTGGGAATAAACCCTTTACCCAGCGCCCCGAGCGAGCCATCAGCCAAGCAGACCAACTGCTAGACTATAAGAGCTGGTCCGAGGAGGACAGGAAAATGTTTAGTCAACTACGTATGCGTGAAGAACAGGCCTTGTTAGCACAGGACTATGCCTTGGAACAAGCTGAAGAAAAAGGGTTAGAGCGTGGTCTTGAACGCGGTCGTGCAGAGGGGATTGAACGTGGACGAGCTGAAGGGATTGAACAAGGTCTAGAGCGTGGAAAACTTTTTGCCTTTCTGGATATGGTTCGCCAAGGACTTCTGACTTCCGAGGTTGCCAGTCAGCAGTTGGGTATGTCAGCATCTGAGTTTGAGGCGCTATTGAAGAACCACCATAAATAAGACCTAAAAAATACAGAGAAACCAGCAAAGACGAGGTTCGTAAACCCTGGTTGGAGTTTTTCGGGAATAAACCCTTTACCCAGCACCCCGAGCGAGCCATCAGTCAGGCGGACCAACTGCTGGATTAAAAATTAGGAAATATCGTGTAGAAAATAGTAACAGATTTTATCTCTTTGTGGGATGAAGTCTGTTTTTTTTTGTATGATGGGCAGGTCCTACATCTGAGTGGCAAGCTCTCCGTAGGTATCCGCTATCGGTTAATACATAGCATATATGAATGAAATAAGAACTGAACAAATCAGTCAGGAAAGTCAAAGTAATTTCTATCAATGTTTTAGAAGTACTAGTAAACTATTCCGAATTCAATATTCTATAAACGAAAATCAAAAAGCAAGCCAGGAGACTTATGTAGGATAGCTCAAAATACTAATCTTAGATTGAGGATAAGAGTAGAATGATAATCAATGGATTTAGAACAAATATAATGAGCTGAAGCTGGGATAGTACAAGGGGCTTTTAAAATATTGTTAGAAATTATTTTAAAAGCCCTTTATCAATTTGTTCATATTCTATTTCAATCTATTATATTTCCAAGCTTGACTATCATGAGGTAAGGGCTGACAGCGGTCTAGGGATAGGAGTGATTTTAGAGATGAGAATCGTCAAAGAAAGGAATAGGGAGATTGTGGCTCTAGGAATAGGGGATAGTGAGATGAAATAAAAGCTGAACAATTCAATTTCTAACCAGCTAACCATTTAATCTTGTTGCAAATAGGTATCGAACAAGTCTAGTATAAGTCTTAGACATTTTTCGGAAATTGATGATAAGCTCTTCCAATCCAAAAATAGGGAGGGTTTTTCAAACTAAAATCTGAATCCATACTTGGTTTCTAAATTAGATTTAATATATTCACACTACTAAAAACCATCCAATTATAACTATTATTATACTAAAATTTTCATAAATAAAGATATAGAAAAGTTATTAGTTTCTAGGAAATAAATCAAAAAAAGCGTATATCTATAATCAATATAATAATCATATACTAAAAAATTCTCTAAAAATCAAGATTTTTGGATGATTAGATGGTAAATTCGGGGGGGTATGGTATAATTATTACTAGACTGTACACTGGGTGCAGTGGGTTAAATAGTTCTATCAATACTATTTAATATCATGTGAGTTTGAAGATGATAAGGCTATTTTTGTTTTCAAAACAACTTACAAAAAAGGAGAAAAATTTCATGGACTTTGGAAAATATAACAAAGAAAAGGTTTTCCGATATTCGATTCGAAAATACCACTTTGGTGCTGCCAGTGTCGCGGTTGCGGCATTGATGTTCTTTGCTAACGGGGCAGTAGCAGCGCATGAACCCATCACTCCAGCCACGGCAAGTGATGTCGTTACGGCAGGTTCTGATGGAAAGGCAGACGGTGATTTAGGAAGCTCGGATGAGGGAGACTCGAACAAGGTTTCAACTGACCAGCCAGCTGAACTCAAAGCAGCTGATGAGGTGAAAACGCAGGAAGCACCAGCTGAGGGAACCAATCAAGGGCAAGCAGGAGCTGAGTCTAACTCTGCTCAGTCAGAGACAAATCCAGCTAACCAAGAACCTTCTCAAGCAGGAGAAGTAAAAGAGCAAGAACAGCCGACTGTCGCTGATACGACAGCAGCCAAATCGACTCAAGGGAATCTGCAAGCTTTGTTGGCAAAACTAACGCTTAGCTCAATGCAGGAACTCCATGCTGAAGTGGAAGCGGGTCTAGCAGCAGCTAATGCAGTTTTGAGCGACCCTAAAGCGACACAAGCGCAAGTTGACGAGCAAACAAGAGCTATGGAAGCCCTAATCAGCCGTGTCAACCAAGCCTTGACACCTGCCCTAGAAAATCCAACAATCTTGGAAAAAGCAGGTCTAGCATCTACAGACCTCACATCTACAGGTCTGACCTCTACCGGACTCGCCACTCCAGACGGAGCTGTAACTGAGCAACCAACCGGAGGGAACCGTCGTAGAAGAGGAGGCTTGAGCGCGGCAGCACCAGCTGCAAACTCAGTCAATCCATCTGCTGGAGGGAACGCAACTACTGCTGGGACAAACTCTCAAACGACTCCACAGACGCTCCCAACCTACACCAACACAGAAGGTAAAAATGGTGTTTATGGACTAAAAGATGAATTAGAGTTCATCACTGAGCAACTCCGAGCTAACGGAGCATCAGCAGATAAAATCCAAGCAGCCAAGGCAGCTGCTGATAAGTTCAATGAAGCCTTCTCTAAAGGCAACACCATCAGTCAAGAAGACTTTAGTGCTGCCTTAGCAGACCTGAAAAAATCGCGTGAACTGATCGAAGGAGTTCTTGCTGAAAATGAAGCAAATGCAGGAGTGGTAACAGGACCTGCAACCCCAAGCGAAAACAATGTAACTATCCAACCACGAACCAATGCTACAGGATGGTCAGGTTTCCGCTCGATGCCAGCAGGAGCTAGAACACGTGTGACACGTGCGGCTGAACGTGTAGCTCCAGGAAGCTACTTCATTGATAAGTACACCAGTTACTTTGATAAAGGTGATGACCCAACATCTCCATACGATAAATACACTTACGTTTACTACAATAGTAAACGACAAACTTCTGCAGGTAAAGATGATCCTGTATCAGATATTGTGAAGTATTTGAAGGAAACGGTCAAAAAAGTAACGGCGAATACAGCTGAGGGTGTTAAAAATGGAATTGATTGGGAAATTACAGTCAATCCAAGCCGTGAAAACCTTCAAAACATGAGCTTCTTCTTTACCCTTCCTAAGGGGCAAAGCTTGGTTAGAAATAGCTTTACCATTACTAGGGAAACGGCTACTGAGAGGCATTCGTTTTCATCTCCTGGAAACGGAAATGATGATGAAATAACTGCCAGCTTAAAAGCTGCAGGTCTGACTAGGGTAAGTAAAGGGACACCAGATAGAACAACTGCTCCAGCGCCAACTAAGTTTTTTGGAAACAATGTTTATAACTATGATGTATCAACCCTTTCTGGCTTAGCTAAACAAGGTGATTTCTTTATGAGGGGTAATGAATCCTCAGATGAAGTAACTCTTGGGAATAAGAAATTTGACCAAATTGAGAAAGATACGCAGACAGTCTACTATGCTCAGTTAGGGGTTATAGAAGACGGTGTTTATTCTTCAGATCCAAATGCTGCTTATCGAATTACTTTTAGAACGGAAGGTAGCAACAGAATTACTTCTCTAAGCTACCTATCTGGTATTAAAGGGGTGGATGTAAACAGTGGAGGTAACCCACGTAGAAAACTCATCCAACAATGGTATGCTCGCACACCAGGTGAAGTAGATTCTACGGACAAGTTTAAGTTTGATCTTGCTGGGAACAACTATTACCCTGTTAATCAAAATACAGTAAACTCCAAGTTTTACCGAGGAAACTACAATAATTATCAACAGACTAAAGATGGTATCACCTATAAAAATAGATATGATGAGTCTGACCAACCCTATAACTCACGAATTGACGGGGTAATATCTGCAGAAATAAGAAGCGGACAACCGATTGAAGAGTACAAATATTTTGACATTACTTCGTATGGAGATTATTTTAACGAATATGGCGTTAAGTTAGAAAAAGAGATAGAAGGGAAGGCTAAAGCTACCCAAAATGGTCAACAATGGCACTTGTACAAACTTGGTGAAAATAAGGAAATAAGTAAGGATGCGCTTACGCGAGATGCTATTTTGACTCCGGGTGTTCATAGCTATAAGTATGTCAGAACCTTTACCGATGGTTCTAGTGACTCTGACGTTTTCCACTTTGTGACCAAGCCGAAAACGCCAATCTTGGATACAGACTTAAGTCGCCAAGACGAGGGGGCAGCTAGGATTACTGCTAGCGGAGGTACAAAAGGATTTGACTTAGTGCTGTACAAAAAAGAGCCTAACGGCACCTTGACAAAGGTAGCAAGTGAAAAAGCTGATGATAACGGTCGTGCTACCTTTAATGTGCCAGACCTAAAACTAGGGGAGTACGTTGTTAAGACTGTTGTTGAAGGGAAATGGGCTGATTTTCGTGTAAAAGATAAACACGGACAACCTACTCACCATGATACGGTTGAGTCTGATGAGTCAAATGTAAGGAAAACACTTCCAGCTAAAATCGGACCTGCCAATACTAAAGATGGTGATCAACTTGATTTTGCGTCAGGTAACAAACAATATATCGGTTATCCTCAAAACCAGCATATAGGATCTAAAAGTATTCGTTTCTTGGTGAAAGGTGCAACCAATATCACCAAACTTGAGGTAGATAGTGGTGGTGGCTATGGAAAGCCTGGACGCTTCGCAACAAACTTCTGGAGAGTAGATGGACTAAATTCTCAAAAAGCAACAGTTAGAGCATGGGTATCCGACGGCATCAATAACGGTATCACAGATAATAGTAAATCTGGTATTACGAATCTAAAAATTAGAGCTACGCTAGCGGATGGAACTACAAAGGAGCTAACTACCAGTCTGATTATTCCACCAAACAAACAGAACTTAGCCGATAACCAAAATCCTGGTTTAGTAGAAAAAGCGAATGAAAAACCGACGATTCAAACCAAGAGTTTTGGAAATAATCTCAACGGAACCTATAAAGTTGGAGATGAAACATTGGTCTGGAAGGCTTTGTTAGTAAAAGGTGGAAGTGATGACTACGATGGAGTTCAACCGATTACAAAAGGTTATGATGTTGTAGCGGAAACTAGCTTGAATCCTGATGGAACTGCAACCTTTACAGCCGATAGCTATAAGAAAGATAAAATTGGAACGGATCCATTAAGAGTAACGCTTGCATTAGTAAACTCTAGGACAAATCAGGTTTTTGAAAACTTAGTCATTCGGAGAAGCGACAATAGTGTTCAAGCTACAGTTCCTAATACGAACTATACTCAAAAACAACCCCACCTAACCTTTATCCAAGGAGAAACCCCTACCTGGGGAGATCCTAAGGGCTACTTTACCTATGAGAATGGGGATCCTATCGGGACTAATAGAACCTTCCTATGGAAAAATTCTTCGAATCAGACAGCACCAAACAATCCTGACCTGTCTGTAGGAACTGGAAAAATCATAGAAGTTCTGGCTTCTAACCCTGGAGGAACCCCTAAGACGATAAATTTGACCTACGATGTAGTCGCACCTGTAACCCCTAACAACAACCTGTACACGGTCAAAGGGAAAGACTTTGTCAAACCAAACACTACGACTACGGCAGTGGCATCAGACTTCTATAACAACACCACTGGCAAGACTATCGCGTGGAAGACCAACTCAGCGCTAGATAAAAATGCAGCTGTAGGTCAAAACCATACAGCAACCGCTACTGTGACCTATCCAGGAGTGGACAAAGATGGAAATGCTATTACCCGTGACATTGCTGTCACCTATGGTATCGTTGATTCAAGCTTAACCAAGCATACATGGGCAGCTGACTACAATGGAAAACTAACAACAGGGACAGGAACTAATCCCGATGCTGATGCAAGAAACTACCTCAGCAAGGATAGCTATACAAATGGCAAGATTCAAACTGCCGAGTTTGTAGCAACGTCTAGGACAAACGCAGAGGCACCATCGACAACCAAACCAGGTAGTGTCAATAAAGAAATCAAGGTAACCTATGACAATGGTCAAACGCAAAACTTTGGTCTTCTTGTTCAAGTGAGACCGGATAAACCTCGTGTGACAGATGATTTGGGAGAAAAAGCAGGACTCAACAACCAAACTGTCACAGTCACCAATGTTCCAGCCAATGCTGGTACAGTCAATGTAACCCTCAAGGTAGATGGAAACGTGATAACAGGCACTCGAACAACTGTAAATGGCTCAACAGCAACCGTTACAGTTCCTGGCGTCCTACCAAAAGGAGCAATCACAGCGACTGTAGCATTGACAAATACTAGTCACGACTACCAAACAAATCGAGATAATAACTACACACTCAACTCAGACGATAGTGATCCAGTGAACAGTAGAGGTCGTAAACCGCAAAAACCAGAGATTCGTCAAGATAAGGAAGGTGATTTGGCGGTTACAGCGACAATTGGTCAAGATGGTGCCAATAAAGCGATTTTCAGCTACACCACTACAGGAAATCAAACGAAAGAGATTACCTTTGAAAAAGGAAGGGACGGTACTTGGAGCAAGGTCGGAGCTACTACAGATTCAACAGTTGCCATTCGTAATAACGCTAATGGAACGGCTGAAATTCACATGACGGGTGGAACTGCTACTGCAGGAACCTCTGTCTCTATCAAGCAACAAACAGCCTACTCAGACTTTACTGACCCAGCAACTCTGACTGCTTATGGTCGTATGACAATACCGAACCTCAATGCAAGAGAGGATACCAGTGTTACCATTACACCAGCCTCAGATGCCAATAAGTTGACCGTTACCTATACACCAAGCAACCAAACTGCAGCTACAACTGTCACATTGACTAAAAATAATGCAGGTCAGTGGCAAAACCAAACAGGATTTAGTGTGTCAGGCAATACGGTGACCTTGACAGCAGGAATCGCTAAAGCAGGGACAAGAGTTTCTGCTAAGGCTGAAAGTCCAAACACCATTAGTTTGGTAGGACAAGCTCAGGCTAAGCCTGCTGTACCGACAGTTAATGGCAGTGGCGCTTATGCAAATGCGCTAGACTCAACCAGTCGAACCATTACAGGTACAGGTTTGGTAGGTGCAACTATTAAGATTACCCTTCAAGATGGGTCGTCAGATAAAATAACAACTGTTGCATCTGATGGTAGCTGGAGCTACACACTTGCAGCTAACGAAACCTTGACTCAAAACAAACTGGCAGACAACACGAGCGGTTATAGTAATCAAGCTGTGCGTGTGAAACAGGTTGTCAATGGTGTAGAATCTGGTAGTGCCAGCAAAGATGTTTTGATTGGATTCCCTACCTTGGACAATCCTGTTGCTGCAGGTCGTGACATTACCTTCTCTTTACCGAAAGACGTTGGATTGAGCTATATTCAATTTGGCGGTAGTTATAATGAAGAAGTAACCGTTAAGAAGGATAATGGTGCTTGGAAGCTTGATGGACGTTTTGCAGATAAATTGAGTATAGAGACAGTGACTCAAGACAATCCATCCATCACTAAGCTTAAAATTAGCGTTAAAAATCCGACTACTGAAAGTGCTATTCCTTTCCGTCTGGTAGAGGGAGATCGAAAGATTCGTCTACGGATGCATAAAGCGAATGCTTCAGGAACTGCTACTTCTGGTACTTCTCAAATTACTGTAGGGGAAGGTACTGACCGTGGGGACTGGATTTACGCCAACGTAACAAATGAAAAACCAAGCATCACTGCTAAAGCTACTATTAAAGACACTTACGTTGCCAATGAGAAATTAACAAAAGCAAAACTGCTTGATCTTGTGAATGTCACAGATGCAGAGGACGATGCTGCTAAAACAGTTGGTCAAACTGCAAAACAAAAAGTAACAGTAGCGATTACTAAAGGTGGTCAAGCCTTTACATTAGCTGATGGTGATTATCTCAAAGAAGGTGACTACAATCTGGTGTATAGCACCAGTGACGCTGCTGGAAAGGCTGCGGACAATCTGACACGTACCATTCATGTTCAGTCTATCAAAGACGCTACAAACATCACCCTTACTCAAAAAGAAGAGTTCACATCAAGTGATGTTACAAACAATAGCTTTACAGATACAGCGAAAGATCGTTTTGTTGCCAAAATCAAACAACAAAATCCAAACTTACCAGCCAATACTCGAGTAGAGAAAGTGACAGATCCTGGATTAGGCAATGTTGCTAAAATCATTTTTGAAGATGGTTCTGAAAAGCTTGTAACTGGATCAGATATTGCTGTACCAGCAATGCCAACAGTAACACCAGAATCAGGATACGGACAAAACTTGAGTTCGACGACCCGTAGCATATCAGGTACAGGTATTCCGGGTGCAACGATTAAGATTACCTTACAAAATAACAAGGAAGTTTCAACAACAGTTGGAACGGATGGTACTTGGAACTATGACTTGAAAAATGGGGAACTGCTCTCGCAAAATGAAAAACAAGATGCGACAACTAAGGTAGCCAACCCTGTTTCATTCAAGCAAGAAATCGGTGGCATGATTTCTGCGCCAAAAAATGTTACTGTTAGCTTAGGACAAGCAAGATTTGAAGGGACGCCACTTCAAGCAGGACGTGATATCAGCGTTCGTATTCCGCATGATGCTAGTCGATTCTATGTAATGATTGCAAGTAAAGATGGAAGTAAGTATCAGTATGGAGTTAGTAAGACTGCTGCTGGAGGATGGCAGGTAGTAGAAGAACGTGCAACAAGTGGTGGAAGTTTCACAGCTACTGGAAGAAGCACAACTGACTTAACAGAGGAACAAAGCAGTAATCCATCAGAAAAACTACTGAAACTACACATTAAAGATGCCAATACGAAGGCAGATATTCCATTTACCATTCCTTCAGGGTCAAACAGTGTCATTGCACGGGTGCATTATGATAATCCAAATGTCAGTCCAGCTGGAGATTTTGCACGAGCAACTGCAACCAATACAGGTCCAAGCATTGCTGTAAACGAGCCAAATACGCACGATTACACAGCAGATGGTAGCTTGACGCTGGCAGGATTGAAATCTCTTGTCACAGTAACGGACGCAGAAGATGATGCCAACAAGACCGTAGGAAGTCCAGCGCGTGAGAATGTAAGTGTCGCCATTCAAAAAGATGGACAAGCAGTTACCTTAGCAACGAATGACTATCTCAAAAAGGGAGATTACACAGTAACCTACACCGTACGAGATGCGGCAGGTGCAACAGCAACTAAAACCCATACCTTAACGGTTTCTTCATTAGCAGAGTCTAAAGGTGGATCGATTGTTTATCCATCAGATGAACAAAAAGTAGTATACGGAAATGCTCAATTATCAAATAGTAACTTCACGCCGGACGCTAAGAAAGCTTTTGCTGATAAATTAGCAGAGGTAAACAAAAATAATACTAATTTACCAACAATCAATGGGCAAGGCGTGACATTTACAGCAGGCGCTACTGATGATAAAAACAAGGTTGTAACAGTTAGATTCCCAGATGGTTCAAGCTTGGATGTGCCAAGTGATAAGTTAGCTAAACGCCGACCAACTCAACCAGAGATAACGTCTGATAACAACGGAGATGTTACAGTAACTCCAGTGAATGAACCAAATGTTAATTCACTAAAAGTAACTTATACTCCAGCAGATAACCATCAGCTTCAAGAAGACGGTACTGTAACAACAACTCCTCAAACTGAGACGGAAGTAATCGCTACTAAAGGTGCTGATAACCAATGGACGATTACAAGGGGTCAAAAAGACGGAATTAGTATTGATGCAACTACTGGTGCAATCACACTGAAAGACGAAGTTGTTAAAGACCAAACAGATGTGAAAGCTAAGGATATTGCTCAAACTATTGAAGGTGATGAAGCTAGAGGTCGGGCAGCTAATGGAGATCAAACCAAGCCAGTTATTGATGCTAATTCTACGCTTATAGGAGTTCGAAAACAACTTAACATTCCTCTGACTCTATCAGATGGAAATGGAGTAGGTGTAGACGAAGGAAATATCAAAGTCACAAACTTGCCAAATGGTCTAACTTACGATTCAGCTAAAAAAACAATCACAGGAACACTAAGTTCAGTCACTAAACATGATATTACAGTAAGAGTCCTAGATAAGAACGGTAATAAAGCTGAGAAAATAATCTCTGTAATTGCTGTGAAGCCTAAACCGATTTATGCGATTAAAGACGGAAATATTCCAAATGTAGACACGGCAAGTAATTTTGTGGAAGTTCCTACAGGGGTAACAAGTCCAAGTGTTGCTTGGAAGGATGGTCAACCAACAACAACGACAGTAGGAAATTCGACTAAAACTGTAACGGTTAGTGCGCAAGGTTATACTTCGGCAGAAGTCGATGTTCCGGTGACGGTATATCCAGGAGTAACTTATCGTAAGGTTAATAATAAAGAAGTAACAGAGTACGATGAGATTGTTGGGCAACCATTGACGTCAAGATTAGTTTCAGGTGGAGGTAGATTTAACCCTGTAACTCCAGATTACTATATAGCCTTTGAAAATGGGACAAAACCCGCAGGAACAATGGTCGAATTTGAAGGCGGAACACCAGCAGAAACAAGTACAGCTGCAGGAGTAACGACTAAAACGATTAAAGTAACTTATCCAAATGGTGCAGGAACTGTTAAGAAAACAGTTACCTTCAAAACTTATGGTAATAAAGCGAAATTAGAAACTGGTAAAAATTATTCTGCAGAGACAACTGTAGGAACAGCATTTGCAAAAACAAATGCTGGAGACTATGTTGAACCAAGTAGTACTTTAGCTAATCCAGATGGTACTGCTATTGGATGGGGAAATGGGTATAGTTCTCCTAATCCAACAGATAAAGCACAGACAACTATCGGAGTACGAGAAGAAAACGTTAATGTTTGGTATGGTAATACTGTGAGGAATGATCGCGGAGATAATACGAATAATTACAATGATCAAAATATTAAAGTAACGTTAGCAGTAAATCCAAAAGCACCAACACTTCAAGGTCAAGCAGGTACTAAACCAGCTGTTACAGTATCAAACTTACCAGAAGCTTCGCAATTAGCAAAAGGAGCAACTGTAAAAGTTCAGCTTAAAGATGCTCAAGGCACTGTTGTAGCAGAAAAAGAAGTTACAGCAGGAGAGGCAACAGTAACATTCGCGGCAACTGACTATAAGAAAGAATTAACATTAGGAGAGCAATTAAACGCTACTGTCCTTGTCGCTGGAACATACAAGAAAACAGTAAAAACAGACAATAGAACTGAACAAATAGATACAGCTTATGCATTATCTTCAGCTAATAGTAATCAGGAAACTGTTAAAACGTATGCTGATTTCTATAGAAATCAAGTGAAATATCCAACTGATGCTGAAAAAGTGACTTATGGTGCTAGTGATATCGTTAATGGTAACTTTACAGATGCAGCGAAAGACCGCTTTGCAGCTAAACTTCAAGAAGTTAATGCAAGTAATAGCAAACTACCTACTGGAGTGACTTATACTAAGGGTACTACGGATGATAAGGAAAAAGTAGCTGTGATTAACTTCCCAGATCGTTCTACTATTGATATTTCACATGCGGTTGTAGCCAAACCAGAAGTTCCGACAGTGACGTTGACTCATGATGATAAAGTATCGGATGCGGATCGCACGATTTCTGGTACAGCGCTTCAAAACGCGACAAAAGTTACGATTCATTTCCAAGATGGACGAGGAACAGAAGGACATGTAGATGTTACACCTGTTAATGGTAAATGGACTTATACTCTTCCATCAGGACGTTACCTCCGCCAAACAGACCAATCAACTCTACCAGGTTCTTCAACTGTACCGGTAAGGGTAACTCAAACTGTCTTTGATGCGACGAGTGATGCAGCGTCTGTATATGTAGCGAAAGACCGTAACTTTGCAGGGAAGACAATTACGGGTGTGAGAGGTAGTGCAGAACTTGAACAGTTGAAGTCAAATCCGAAAGTTGGAATTTCTTATACCGAAAGAGGTACTGAACAGACGTTCCCAAGTGATTTTGACGCTGCGTGGAAAACGACGCCGGATGTGACAAGTATTGGTACCCGTACTTACATTGCAAATGTCTTTGAAAAAGATAGAACCGACAGAGTTAGCCAAGAGGTTCCGGTTAAAGTTGTTGTCAAACCAAGCACCCCAAGTCTAGTAACAGCAGTCGGTAAGAAAGATGCAGGCAGCGTTACAGTGAATGGCGTGAATAGTGGTACCACGGTAGCCCTCTATGACATGACCGATCCAACTAACCCAATCGAATTGGGACGCACAGATGTACCAAAAGATGGTGACTTTGCGCTCAAAGATGGAGTAGCGATTAACCTAGCACCAGGCAAGAAATTGACGAAGGATATGCCGATCGCGGTTCGCAGTATCTACAAACCAACCGTAGCGGCTGAACGAACAGCATCAGACTACGGCACAAGCTTGAAGGTAACAGAAGGTCTAAAAGCCAAAGACTACCACTTGATTAAGGGAGCAACCCCAACAGACGCATTGACAGATCGACTTCAATATAAGGATGATACAGCTCTTCCAGCAGGCTCAACAGTAGAATGGAAGGAAACTCCAGACTACAGCCGTGTGGGTGATGCGACTTACAAAGCGACTGTTACTATTCCAGGCTCAGGAAGCACAGAAGTGACGATTCCAGTGCATGTTTATCCAACGGTAGCTCTAGCTAGTCCGAACGGCTATAACAATAAACAAGGTACCTTGTCACATGGAGCTGACGCAGAGACATATGTCGTCTTCAAAGATGGCAACCAAACAGTGGCTAAACCAGCAGGCGTAACAGTTCGTTGGCAAGGTGGCACTGCACCAGGTATCGCAACAGCGTCCGCAAGCAATGTGGGACGTATCGAGGTAGAATACCCAGCAGACAATGCGGCAGGTAAGACGGTTCAAACGCTAGAAGTAGCCCTTCCAACTTATCATGCAGTAGCCAAGGAAACAGAAGTCGTGCGTACGATTGGTTCAACCTTTGCCTCAACAGAAGCTAGCGCTTATGTGAAGAAAGCAGAAAATGGACCAGACCTTCCACAAGGCACAGAGTACACATGGCAAACAGATGAGACAGCTAATAAGGCCTATGGTTCAGGCACTTGGGGTAAAGTCAACGATGACTGGCTTGGTAAGAAGACCAACAAGGTTAAAGTTTACTACCCACAAGTAGACGGTGGTAATACGAAAGATGAAAATCTGGCAGAAGAAACACAGGAAATCACCTTTGTGACCAAACCAGCGACTCCAAGTATTACGACTGACTTGACAGGAAGCGCCGGCACAAGAAAAACCATCCATATTGAGAATGCGACACCAGGAACCACTGTTGAGCTCTACAATGGCGATACGAAAATTGGTTCTGTAGATGTACCGAAAGCTGGTACGACTCGTTACAGTGATCTAACGACAGTTGATCTAACGATGACCCAGGACATCCCAACATCAACCAACATCACAGCCAAAGCGGTTTACAAACCAACCGAAGCAACTGAACGCGTTGAATCAGATGCAAGTACTGCCAAAGCCTCAACCTTCATCACTCTAAGTGCTAAAGGCAGCATCCAAACCATGAAGGGAACAGGCACTCTTACTGAGTTGGATAACTTGAACGAAGCCACTCTAGCTAAGTTACTCCGTCGTTCAGACGCAACTACGGACTTCACAGGCGCAACAGGCCGCTGGAAGAACCAAGATGCGACTAGAAAAACGGCAGAGGCAGGCACACGAACAGAAACCCTTCTAGTGCGCCTAGCAGGTCAAACGAATGAGCAAGAGGTCAACTTCACCTTCACTACTTTAGCGCAACCAAGCGCCAAAGCTGTCATAAGAACAAATGGTCAAGATATTACAAATGATGACTTGAGCAAGTATGTAACAGCAGACGGCAACAATGGTTTGAGTTGGGAAAACCAACCAGCTAAGGTAGAAGTCGGCAAAACTCTTCCACGTATCCAAGTCACTTACCCAAGTGATGGTGTAGCGGTATCAGACGTTACGACTCAATACGTGACACCAACAGTGTACGCAGTGGCAGAGAACCCAACTCCAGGTATTGATGCGCATAAAGGTAGCACGCTTTCAGAAGCCGCTTCTGACTATGTGAAACCAGCACCAAACACAGAAGGCTTCCCTAATGGTACGACTCATGCATGGAAGGATGGAGATAAACCAAGTACCGACCATGTAGGAGAAGTGACGAAGACAGTTGTGACCACTTATGGTAAGGGCGATGACGTACCGGCTGAGCTTCGAGGTAAGGAAGTAGAAACACCGGTGACGATTACAGTTGTCCCAGACAAACCAGTTGTGACTCCAAATACAGACGGAACAGTTGGTGTGACAATTCCAGAGGAAACAACGAAAGTTGAAGTGACATACACTCCAGAAGGACAAGACGCTCCAACAACCGTAGAGGTTACGAAGAACCAAGATGGAAGCTGGACAGCGCCAGCAGACAGTGGTATCACGATTAACCCAGACGGCAGCCAGATTACGGTGCCAGCGGACAAGGTGAAAGATGGCACAGGTGTCACAGCCAAAGGTATCACGACAATTGACGGTAAAGACTTTACAAGTCAGTCAAGTGATAGTGCAGATGCCAAAGCGCCACGCTTGGGTAAACCAACGATTAGTCAAAACGCAGACTACGGCATTGAAGTTGAATTGGATGACAAGGCAACTCATGCAGAAGTAGACTATGTGGATGCGGCTGGCAATACTCGTAAGTTAACCTTTGATAAGGCAACTAATGGGGATTGGACGAAGACAGATAATGTCGCTATCGGAACAGTCGTGACAACTGGTAACAAGATTGTGATGCAGGCCAATACAGCTCAGGCAGGTAGCATCGTAAAAGCTACTCAAAAATCAGCTTTATCAGATCCATCAGAAGCAGCTGACCACAAGGCAGTGGGCTTACTGAACAGTCCAGTTGTGACTCCGCAAATTGATAGTGGCGTCCAAATAGAAGCTCCAAGTGACGCGACAAGTCTTGAAGTAACCTACACGCCAGCAGGCAGTCAAGCGTCAACGAAAGTGACCCTTACTAAGACTGACCAAGGTTGGCAAGTTCCAGAAGGATTTGAAGTAGGCACAGATGGCAAACCAGTCTTGAAAGCCAAGACAGCTACAGCCGGAACTGAGGTAACGGTACAAGCCAAAGCACAAGACATGGAAAGTAAGCCATCCACTGGTAAAGTGAAGACAGCTCAACCATCAACCTTTACTCCAGAAAGTAAACAAAATGGGGATGTTGTGATTCCATTACCAGCTGATGCGGATAAAGTCGTGATCAACTACCCAGAAAGTGATACGGTTACGAAGACAGTAGAACTTACCAAGGGAGCAGATGGCAACTGGAGTGCACCAGCGGATAGCCCAATCACAGTTAAAGATGGCAAGGCAACTGTTAAACAAGGAACAGCAAGCAGTGGTAAGTCTATCACAGCTCAAGCAACAGCCGGAACTGGCACAGATGTCAGCGCGGCACGCGAAGCGACTATAACTGTTCCAAGTCATACGCAGCCAACTGTTAGCACCATTACGGTAGAAGCAGATAGCAAGCCAACAGCAGATTCTATTAGCAATGCCGTAACAGCAGAGCATAAGAAAACTGCGGTAGCTAAAGCAGCTCTTCCAACAGTAGCAGCAGGAACCAGTCAAACTGTGGGAGTGACCGTCACTTATGACGATGACTCTACAGAAGATGTAGAAGTTACAGTCCAAGCTAAAGAAGCAACACCGACAGCAGCCACAACCAAACAATGGCAAAATGGTGATGTTGAAATCGGCTTACCAGACACTGCGGATAAAGCACGCTTGACTTATACAGATAAGCAAGGTGCAAGTCAAACAGTTGATCTCAGCAAAGGAGCGACAGGCTGGACGGTAACAAGCGGTGATGCGAGTCTATTAGCTAACGGTACGTTACGCTTGAAACCATCAAGCTACACAGCTGGTCAAGCAGTAAGTGTCAGCGCAACCAAGGGAAGCGACGCTACAACCAGTCAGGCATCAAGTGCAAGTATCACTCCGACAGCACATACTGTGGACATCGCTTCAATCACCAAGGTGAAAGGTGAAGCCGTAGAGGCAACAGACCTCACAGGTGCTGTAACAGCGACAGGCAAAGATCACGTGGAAGCAGTAGGCACAGTCCCTACAGATTTAGGTAAACACCAAATCTCAGCTAAGCTTGTTTATGGTGATACGAGTGAAGAAACCATTCAGATTCCATATACTGTCAAACCAAGCACTCCAAGTCTTGTAAGTGCAGTCGGTAAGAAAGATGCGGGCAGCGTTACAGTGAATGGCGTGAATAGTGGTACCACGGTAGCCCTCTATGACATGACCGATCCAACTAACCCAATCGAATTGGGACGCACAGATGTGCCAAAAGATGGTGACTTTACGCTCAAAGATGGAGTAGCGATTAACCTAGCACCAGGTAAGAGCTTGACGAAGGACATGCCGATCGCGGTTCGCAGTATCTACAAACCAACCGTAGCGGCTGAACGAACAGCATCAGACTACGGCACAAGCTTGAAGGTAACAGAAGGTCTAAAAGCCAAAGACTACCACTTGATTAAGGGAGCAACCCCAACAGACGCATTGACAGATCGACTTCAATATAAGGATGATACAGCTCTTCCAGCAGGCTCAACAGTAGAATGGAAGGAAACTCCAGACTACAGCCGTGTGGGTGATGCGACTTACAAAGCGACTGTTACTATTCCAGGCTCAGGAAGCACAGAAGTGACGATTCCAGTGCATGTTTATCCAACGGTAGCTCTAGCTAGTCCGAACGGCTATAACAATAAACAAGGTACCTTGTCACATGGAGCTGACGCAGAGACATATGTCGTCTTCAAAGATGGCAACCAAACAGTGGCTAAACCAGCAGGCGTAACAGTTCGTTGGCAAGGTGGCACTGCACCAGGTATCGCAACAGCGTCCGCAAGCAATGTGGGACGTATCGAGGTAGAATACCCAGCAGACAATGCGGCAGGTAAGACGGTTCAAACGCTAGAAGTAGCCCTTCCAACTTATCATGCAGTAGCCAAGGAAACAGAAGTCGTGCGTACGATTGGTTCAACCTTTGCCTCAACAGAAGCTAGCGCTTATGTGAAGAAAGCAGAAAATGGACCAGACCTTCCACAAGGCACAGAGTACACATGGCAAACAGATGAGACAGCTAATAAGGCCTATGGTTCAGGCACTTGGGGTAAAGTCAACGATGACTGGCTTGGTAAGAAGACCAACAAGGTTAAAGTTTACTACCCACAAGTAGACGGTGGTAATACGAAAGATGAAAATCTGGCAGAAGAAACACAGGAAATCACCTTTGTGACCAAACCAGCGACTCCAAGTATTACGACTGACTTGACAGGAAGCGCCGGCACAAGAAAAACCATCCATATTGAGAATGCGACACCAGGAACCACTGTTGAGCTCTACAATGGCGATACGAAAATTGGTTCTGTAGATGTACCGAAAGCTGGTACGACTCGTTACAGTGATCTAACGACAGTTGATCTAACGATGACCCAGGACATCCCAACATCAACCAACATCACAGCCAAAGCGGTTTACAAACCAACCGAAGCAACTGAACGCGTTGAATCAGATGCAAGTACTGCCAAAGCCTCAACCTTCATCACTCTAAGTGCTAAAGGCAGCATCCAAACCATGAAGGGAACAGGCACTCTTACTGAGTTGGATAACTTGAACGAAGCCACTCTAGCTAAGTTACTCCGTCGTTCAGACGCAACTACGGACTTCACAGGCGCAACAGGCCGCTGGAAGAACCAAGATGCGACTAGAAAAACGGCAGAGGCAGGCACACGAACAGAAACCCTTCTAGTGCGCCTAGCAGGTCAAACGAATGAGCAAGAGGTCAACTTCACCTTCACTACTTTAGCGCAACCAAGCGCCAAAGCTGTCATAAGAACAAATGGTCAAGATATTACAAATGATGACTTGAGCAAGTATGTAACAGCAGACGGCAACAATGGTTTGAGTTGGGAAAACCAACCAGCTAAGGTAGAAGTCGGCAAAACTCTTCCACGTATCCAAGTCACTTACCCAAGTGATGGTGTAGCGGTATCAGACGTTACGACTCAATACGTGACACCAACAGTGTACGCAGTGGCAGAGAACCCAACTCCAGGTATTGATGCGCATAAAGGTAGCACGCTTTCAGAAGCCGCTTCTGACTATGTGAAACCAGCACCAAACACAGAAGGCTTCCCTAATGGTACGACTCATGCATGGAAGGATGGAGATAAACCAAGTACCGACCATGTAGGAGAAGTGACGAAGACAGTTGTGACCACTTATGGTAAGGGCGATGACGTACCGGCTGAGCTTCGAGGTAAGGAAGTAGAAACACCGGTGACGATTACAGTTGTCCCAGACAAACCAGTTGTGACTCCAAATACAGACGGAACAGTTGGTGTGACAATTCCAGAGGAAACAACGAAAGTTGAAGTGACATACACTCCAGAAGGACAAGACGCTCCAACAACCGTAGAGGTTACGAAGAACCAAGATGGAAGCTGGACAGCGCCAGCAGACAGTGGTATCACGATTAACCCAGACGGCAGCCAGATTACGGTGCCAGCGGACAAGGTGAAAGATGGCACAGGTGTCACAGCCAAAGGTATCACGACAATTGACGGTAAAGACTTTACAAGTCAGTCAAGTGATAGTGCAGATGCCAAAGCGCCACGCTTGGGTAAACCAACGATTAGTCAAAACGCAGACTACGGCATTGAAGTTGAATTGGATGACAAGGCAACTCATGCAGAAGTAGACTATGTGGATGCGGCTGGCAATACTCGTAAGTTAACCTTTGATAAGGCAACTAATGGGGATTGGACGAAGACAGATAATGTCGCTATCGGAACAGTCGTGACAACTGGTAACAAGATTGTGATGCAGGCCAATACAGCTCAGGCAGGTAGCATCGTAAAAGCTACTCAAAAATCAGCTTTATCAGATCCATCAGAAGCAGCTGACCACAAGGCAGTGGGCTTACTGAACAGTCCAGTTGTGACTCCGCAAATTGATAGTGGCGTCCAAATAGAAGCTCCAAGTGACGCGACAAGTCTTGAAGTAACCTACACGCCAGCAGGCAGTCAAGCGTCAACGAAAGTGACCCTTACTAAGACTGACCAAGGTTGGCAAGTTCCAGAAGGATTTGAAGTAGGCACAGATGGCAAACCAGTCTTGAAAGCCAAGACAGCTACAGCCGGAACTGAGGTAACGGTACAAGCCAAAGCACAAGACATGGAAAGTAAGCCATCCACTGGTAAAGTGAAGACAGCTCAACCATCAACCTTTACTCCAGAAAGTAAACAAAATGGGGATGTTGTGATTCCATTACCAGCTGATGCGGATAAAGTCGTGATCAACTACCCAGAAAGTGATACGGTTACGAAGACAGTAGAACTTACCAAGGGAGCAGATGGCAACTGGAGTGCACCAGCGGATAGCCCAATCACAGTTAAAGATGGCAAGGCAACTGTTAAACAAGGAACAGCAAGCAGTGGTAAGTCTATCACAGCTCAAGCAACAGCCGGAACTGGCACAGATGTCAGCGCGGCACGCGAAGCGACTATAACTGTTCCAAGTCATACGCAGCCAACTGTTAGCACCATTACGGTAGAAGCAGATAGCAAGCCAACAGCAGATTCTATTAGCAATGCCGTAACAGCAGAGCATAAGAAAACTGCGGTAGCTAAAGCAGCTCTTCCAACAGTAGCAGCAGGAACCAGTCAAACTGTGGGAGTGACCGTCACTTATGACGATGACTCTACAGAAGATGTAGAAGTTACAGTCCAAGCTAAAGAAGCAACACCGACAGCAGCCACAACCAAACAATGGCAAAATGGTGATGTTGAAATCGGCTTACCAGACACTGCGGATAAAGCACGCTTGACTTATACAGATAAGCAAGGTGCAAGTCAAACAGTTGATCTCAGCAAAGGAGCGACAGGCTGGACGGTAACAAGCGGTGATGCGAGTCTATTAGCTAACGGTACGTTACGCTTGAAACCATCAAGCTACACAGCTGGTCAAGCAGTAAGTGTCAGCGCAACCAAGGGAAGCGACGCTACAACCAGTCAGGCATCAAGTGCAAGTATCACTCCGACAGCACATACTGTGGACATCGCTTCAATCACCAAGGTGAAAGGTGAAGCCGTAGAGGCAACAGACCTCACAGGTGCTGTAACAGCGACAGGCAAAGATCACGTGGAAGCAGTAGGCACAGTCCCTACAGATTTAGGTAAACACCAAATCTCAGCTAAGCTTGTTTATGGTGATACGAGTGAAGAAACCATTCAGATTCCATATACTGTCAAACCAAGCACTCCAAGTCTTGTAAGTGCAGTCGGTAAGAAAGATGCGGGCAGCGTTACAGTGAATGGCGTGAATAGTGGTACCACGGTAGCCCTCTATGACATGACCGATCCAACTAACCCAATCGAATTGGGACGCACAGATGTGCCAAAAGATGGTGACTTTACGCTCAAAGATGGAGTAGCGATTAACCTAGCACCAGGTAAGAGCTTGACGAAGGACATGCCGATCGCGGTTCGCAGTATCTACAAACCAACCGTAGCGGCTGAACGAACAGCATCAGACTACGGCACAAGCTTGAAGGTAACAGAAGGTCTAAAAGCCAAAGACTACCACTTGATTAAGGGAGCAACCCCAACAGACGCATTGACAGATCGACTTCAATATAAGGATGATACAGCTCTTCCAGCAGGCTCAACAGTAGAATGGAAGGAAACTCCAGACTACAGCCGTGTGGGTGATGCGACTTACAAAGCGACTGTTACTATTCCAGGCTCAGGAAGCACAGAAGTGACGATTCCAGTGCATGTTTATCCAACGGTAGCTCTAGCTAGTCCGAACGGCTATAACAATAAACAAGGTACCTTGTCACATGGAGCTGACGCAGAGACATATGTCGTCTTCAAAGATGGCAACCAAACAGTGGCTAAACCAGCAGGCGTAACAGTTCGTTGGCAAGGTGGCACTGCACCAGGTATCGCAACAGCGTCCGCAAGCAATGTGGGACGTATCGAGGTAGAATACCCAGCAGACAATGCGGCAGGTAAGACGGTTCAAACGCTAGAAGTAGCCCTTCCAACTTATCATGCAGTAGCCAAGGAAACAGAAGTCGTGCGTACGATTGGTTCAACCTTTGCCTCAACAGAAGCTAGCGCTTATGTGAAGAAAGCAGAAAATGGACCAGACCTTCCACAAGGCACAGAGTACACATGGCAAACAGATGAGACAGCTAATAAGGCCTATGGTTCAGGCACTTGGGGTAAAGTCAACGATGACTGGCTTGGTAAGAAGACCAACAAGGTTAAAGTTTACTACCCACAAGTAGACGGTGGTAATACGAAAGATGAAAATCTGGCAGAAGAAACACAGGAAATCACCTTTGTGACCAAACCAGCGACTCCAAGTATTACGACTGACTTGACAGGAAGCGCCGGCACAAGAAAAACCATCCATATTGAGAATGCGACACCAGGAACCACTGTTGAGCTCTACAATGGCGATACGAAAATTGGTTCTGTAGATGTACCGAAAGCTGGTACGACTCGTTACAGTGATCTAACGACAGTTGATCTAACGATGACCCAGGACATCCCAACATCAACCAACATCACAGCCAAAGCGGTTTACAAACCAACCGAAGCAACTGAACGCGTTGAATCAGATGCAAGTACTGCCAAAGCCTCAACCTTCATCACTCTAAGTGCTAAAGGCAGCATCCAAACCATGAAGGGAACAGGCACTCTTACTGAGTTGGATAACTTGAACGAAGCCACTCTAGCTAAGTTACTCCGTCGTTCAGACGCAACTACGGACTTCACAGGCGCAACAGGCCGCTGGAAGAACCAAGATGCGACTAGAAAAACGGCAGAGGCAGGCACACGAACAGAAACCCTTCTAGTGCGCCTAGCAGGTCAAACGAATGAGCAAGAGGTCAACTTCACCTTCACTACTTTAGCGCAACCAAGCGCCAAAGCTGTCATAAGAACAAATGGTCAAGATATTACAAATGATGACTTGAGCAAGTATGTAACAGCAGACGGCAACAATGGTTTGAGTTGGGAAAACCAACCAGCTAAGGTAGAAGTCGGCAAAACTCTTCCACGTATCCAAGTCACTTACCCAAGTGATGGTGTAGCGGTATCAGACGTTACGACTCAATACGTGACACCAACAGTGTACGCAGTGGCAGAGAACCCAACTCCAGGTATTGATGCGCATAAAGGTAGCACGCTTTCAGAAGCCGCTTCTGACTATGTGAAACCAGCACCAAACACAGAAGGCTTCCCTAATGGTACGACTCATGCATGGAAGGATGGAGATAAACCAAGTACCGACCATGTAGGAGAAGTGACGAAGACAGTTGTGACCACTTATGGTAAGGGCGATGACGTACCGGCTGAGCTTCGAGGTAAGGAAGTAGAAACACCGGTGACGATTACAGTTGTCCCAGACAAACCAGTTGTGACTCCAAATACAGACGGAACAGTTGGTGTGACAATTCCAGAGGAAACAACGAAAGTTGAAGTGACATACACTCCAGAAGGACAAGACGCTCCAACAACCGTAGAGGTTACGAAGAACCAAGATGGAAGCTGGACAGCGCCAGCAGACAGTGGTATCACGATTAACCCAGACGGCAGCCAGATTACGGTGCCAGCGGACAAGGTGAAAGATGGCACAGGTGTCACAGCCAAAGGTATCACGACAATTGACGGTAAAGACTTTACAAGTCAGTCAAGTGATAGTGCAGATGCCAAAGCGCCACGCTTGGGTAAACCAACGATTAGTCAAAACGCAGACTACGGCATTGAAGTTGAATTGGATGACAAGGCAACTCATGCAGAAGTAGACTATGTGGATGCGGCTGGCAATACTCGTAAGTTAACCTTTGATAAGGCAACTAATGGGGATTGGACGAAGACAGATAATGTCGCTATCGGAACAGTCGTGACAACTGGTAACAAGATTGTGATGCAGGCCAATACAGCTCAGGCAGGTAGCATCGTAAAAGCTACTCAAAAATCAGCTTTATCAGATCCATCAGAAGCAGCTGACCACAAGGCAGTGGGCTTACTGAACAGTCCAGTTGTGACTCCGCAAATTGATAGTGGCGTCCAAATAGAAGCTCCAAGTGACGCGACAAGTCTTGAAGTAACCTACACGCCAGCAGGCAGTCAAGCGTCAACGAAAGTGACCCTTACTAAGACTGACCAAGGTTGGCAAGTTCCAGAAGGATTTGAAGTAGGCACAGATGGCAAACCAGTCTTGAAAGCCAAGACAGCTACAGCCGGAACTGAGGTAACGGTACAAGCCAAAGCACAAGACATGGAAAGTAAGCCATCCACTGGTAAAGTGAAGACAGCTCAACCATCAACCTTTACTCCAGAAAGTAAACAAAATGGGGATGTTGTGATTCCATTACCAGCTGATGCGGATAAAGTCGTGATCAACTACCCAGAAAGTGATACGGTTACGAAGACAGTAGAACTTACCAAGGGAGCAGATGGCAACTGGAGTGCACCAGCGGATAGCCCAATCACAGTTAAAGATGGCAAGGCAACTGTTAAACAAGGAACAGCAAGCAGTGGTAAGTCTATCACAGCTCAAGCAACAGCCGGAACTGGCACAGATGTCAGCGCGGCACGCGAAGCGACTATAACTGTTCCAAGTCATACGCAGCCAACTGTTAGCACCATTACGGTAGAAGCAGATAGCAAGCCAACAGCAGATTCTATTAGCAATGCCGTAACAGCAGAGCATAAGAAAACTGCGGTAGCTAAAGCAGCTCTTCCAACAGTAGCAGCAGGAACCAGTCAAACTGTGGGAGTGACCGTCACTTATGACGATGACTCTACAGAAGATGTAGAAGTTACAGTCCAAGCTAAAGAAGCAACACCGACAGCAGCCACAACCAAACAATGGCAAAATGGTGATGTTGAAATCGGCTTACCAGACACTGCGGATAAAGCACGCTTGACTTATACAGATAAGCAAGGTGCAAGTCAAACAGTTGATCTCAGCAAAGGAGCGACAGGCTGGACGGTAACAAGCGGTGATGCGAGTCTATTAGCTAACGGTACGTTACGCTTGAAACCATCAAGCTACACAGCTGGTCAAGCAGTAAGTGTCAGCGCAACCAAGGGAAGCGACGCTACAACCAGTCAGGCATCAAGTGCAAGTATCACTCCGACAGCACATACTGTGGACATCGCTTCAATCACCAAGGTGAAAGGTGAAGCCGTAGAGGCAACAGACCTCACAGGTGCTGTAACAGCGACAGGCAAAGATCACGTGGAAGCAGTAGGCACAGTCCCTACAGATTTAGGTAAACACCAAATCTCAGCTAAGCTTGTTTATGGTGATACGAGTGAAGAAACCATTCAGATTCCATATACTGTCAAACCAAGCACTCCAAGTCTTGTAAGTGCAGTCGGTAAGAAAGATGCGGGCAGCGTTACAGTGAATGGCGTGAATAGTGGTACCACGGTAGCCCTCTATGACATGACCGATCCAACTAACCCAATCGAATTGGGACGCACAGATGTGCCAAAAGATGGTGACTTTACGCTCAAAGATGGAGTAGCGATTAACCTAGCACCAGGTAAGAGCTTGACGAAGGACATGCCGATCGCGGTTCGCAGTATCTACAAACCAACCGTAGCGGCTGAACGAACAGCATCAGACTACGGCACAAGCTTGAAGGTAACAGAAGGTCTAAAAGCCAAAGACTACCACTTGATTAAGGGAGCAACCCCAACAGACGCATTGACAGATCGACTTCAATATAAGGATGATACAGCTCTTCCAGCAGGCTCAACAGTAGAATGGAAGGAAACTCCAGACTACAGCCGTGTGGGTGATGCGACTTACAAAGCGACTGTTACTATTCCAGGCTCAGGAAGCACAGAAGTGACGATTCCAGTGCATGTTTATCCAACGGTAGCTCTAGCTAGTCCGAACGGCTATAACAATAAACAAGGTACCTTGTCACATGGAGCTGACGCAGAGACATATGTCGTCTTCAAAGATGGCAACCAAACAGTGGCTAAACCAGCAGGCGTAACAGTTCGTTGGCAAGGTGGCACTGCACCAGGTATCGCAACAGCGTCCGCAAGCAATGTGGGACGTATCGAGGTAGAATACCCAGCAGACAATGCGGCAGGTAAGACGGTTCAAACGCTAGAAGTAGCCCTTCCAACTTATCATGCAGTAGCCAAGGAAACAGAAGTCGTGCGTACGATTGGTTCAACCTTTGCCTCAACAGAAGCTAGCGCTTATGTGAAGAAAGCAGAAAATGGACCAGACCTTCCACAAGGCACAGAGTACACATGGCAAACAGATGAGACAGCTAATAAGGCCTATGGTTCAGGCACTTGGGGTAAAGTCAACGATGACTGGCTTGGTAAGAAGACCAACAAGGTTAAAGTTTACTACCCACAAGTAGACGGTGGTAATACGAAAGATGAAAATCTGGCAGAAGAAACACAGGAAATCACCTTTGTGACCAAACCAGCGACTCCAAGTATTACGACTGACTTGACAGGAAGCGCCGGCACAAGAAAAACCATCCATATTGAGAATGCGACACCAGGAACCACTGTTGAGCTCTACAATGGCGATACGAAAATTGGTTCTGTAGATGTACCGAAAGCTGGTACGACTCGTTACAGTGATCTAACGACAGTTGATCTAACGATGACCCAGGACATCCCAACATCAACCAACATCACAGCCAAAGCGGTTTACAAACCAACCGAAGCAACTGAACGCGTTGAATCAGATGCAAGTACTGCCAAAGCCTCAACCTTCATCACTCTAAGTGCTAAAGGCAGCATCCAAACCATGAAGGGAACAGGCACTCTTACTGAGTTGGATAACTTGAACGAAGCCACTCTAGCTAAGTTACTCCGTCGTTCAGACGCAACTACGGACTTCACAGGCGCAACAGGCCGCTGGAAGAACCAAGATGCGACTAGAAAAACGGCAGAGGCAGGCACACGAACAGAAACCCTTCTAGTGCGCCTAGCAGGTCAAACGAATGAGCAAGAGGTCAACTTCACCTTCACTACTTTAGCGCAACCAAGCGCCAAAGCTGTCATAAGAACAAATGGTCAAGATATTACAAATGATGACTTGAGCAAGTATGTAACAGCAGACGGCAACAATGGTTTGAGTTGGGAAAACCAACCAGCTAAGGTAGAAGTCGGCAAAACTCTTCCACGTATCCAAGTCACTTACCCAAGTGATGGTGTAGCGGTATCAGACGTTACGACTCAATACGTGACACCAACAGTGTACGCAGTGGCAGAGAACCCAACTCCAGGTATTGATGCGCATAAAGGTAGCACGCTTTCAGAAGCCGCTTCTGACTATGTGAAACCAGCACCAAACACAGAAGGCTTCCCTAATGGTACGACTCATGCATGGAAGGATGGAGATAAACCAAGTACCGACCATGTAGGAGAAGTGACGAAGACAGTTGTGACCACTTATGGTAAGGGCGATGACGTACCGGCTGAGCTTCGAGGTAAGGAAGTAGAAACACCGGTGACGATTACAGTTGTCCCAGACAAACCAGTTGTGACTCCAAATACAGACGGAACAGTTGGTGTGACAATTCCAGAGGAAACAACGAAAGTTGAAGTGACATACACTCCAGAAGGACAAGACGCTCCAACAACCGTAGAGGTTACGAAGAACCAAGATGGAAGCTGGACAGCGCCAGCAGACAGTGGTATCACGATTAACCCAGACGGCAGCCAGATTACGGTGCCAGCGGACAAGGTGAAAGATGGCACAGGTGTCACAGCCAAAGGTATCACGACAATTGACGGTAAAGACTTTACAAGTCAGTCAAGTGATAGTGCAGATGCCAAAGCGCCACGCTTGGGTAAACCAACGATTAGTCAAAACGCAGACTACGGCATTGAAGTTGAATTGGATGACAAGGCAACTCATGCAGAAGTAGACTATGTGGATGCGGCTGGCAATACTCGTAAGTTAACCTTTGATAAGGCAACTAATGGGGATTGGACGAAGACAGATAATGTCGCTATCGGAACAGTCGTGACAACTGGTAACAAGATTGTGATGCAGGCCAATACAGCTCAGGCAGGTAGCATCGTAAAAGCTACTCAAAAATCAGCTTTATCAGATCCATCAGAAGCAGCTGACCACAAGGCAGTGGGCTTACTGAACAGTCCAGTTGTGACTCCGCAAATTGATAGTGGCGTCCAAATAGAAGCTCCAAGTGACGCGACAAGTCTTGAAGTAACCTACACGCCAGCAGGCAGTCAAGCGTCAACGAAAGTGACCCTTACTAAGACTGACCAAGGTTGGCAAGTTCCAGAAGGATTTGAAGTAGGCACAGATGGCAAACCAGTCTTGAAAGCCAAGACAGCTACAGCCGGAACTGAGGTAACGGTACAAGCCAAAGCACAAGACATGGAAAGTAAGCCATCCACTGGTAAAGTGAAGACAGCTCAACCATCAACCTTTACTCCAGAAAGTAAACAAAATGGGGATGTTGTGATTCCATTACCAGCTGATGCGGATAAAGTCGTGATCAACTACCCAGAAAGTGATACGGTTACGAAGACAGTAGAACTTACCAAGGGAGCAGATGGCAACTGGAGTGCACCAGCGGATAGCCCAATCACAGTTAAAGATGGCAAGGCAACTGTTAAACAAGGAACAGCAAGCAGTGGTAAGTCTATCACAGCTCAAGCAACAGCCGGAACTGGCACAGATGTCAGCGCGGCACGCGAAGCGACTATAACTGTTCCAAGTCATACGCAGCCAACTGTTAGCACCATTACGGTAGAAGCAGATAGCAAGCCAACAGCAGATTCTATTAGCAATGCCGTAACAGCAGAGCATAAGAAAACTGCGGTAGCTAAAGCAGCTCTTCCAACAGTAGCAGCAGGAACCAGTCAAACTGTGGGAGTGACCGTCACTTATGACGATGACTCTACAGAAGATGTAGAAGTTACAGTCCAAGCTAAAGAAGCAACACCGACAGCAGCCACAACCAAACAATGGCAAAATGGTGATGTTGAAATCGGCTTACCAGACACTGCGGATAAAGCACGCTTGACTTATACAGATAAGCAAGGTGCAAGTCAAACAGTTGATCTCAGCAAAGGAGCGACAGGCTGGACGGTAACAAGCGGTGATGCGAGTCTATTAGCTAACGGTACGTTACGCTTGAAACCATCAAGCTACACAGCTGGTCAAGCAGTAAGTGTCAGCGCAACCAAGGGAAGCGACGCTACAACCAGTCAGGCATCAAGTGCAAGTATCACTCCGACAGCACATACTGTGGACATCGCTTCAATCACCAAGGTGAAAGGTGAAGCCGTAGAGGCAACAGACCTCACAGGTGCTGTAACAGCGACAGGCAAAGATCACGTGGAAGCAGTAGGCACAGTCCCTACAGATTTAGGTAAACACCAAATCTCAGCTAAGCTTGTTTATGGTGATACGAGTGAAGAAACCATTCAGATTCCATATACTGTCAAACCAAGCACTCCAAGTCTTGTAAGTGCAGTCGGTAAGAAAGATGCGGGCAGCGTTACAGTGAATGGCGTGAATAGTGGTACCACGGTAGCCCTCTATGACATGACCGATCCAACTAACCCAATCGAATTGGGACGCACAGATGTGCCAAAAGATGGTGACTTTACGCTCAAAGATGGAGTAGCGATTAACCTAGCACCAGGTAAGAGCTTGACGAAGGACATGCCGATCGCGGTTCGCAGTATCTACAAACCAACCGTAGCGGCTGAACGAACAGCATCAGACTACGGCACAAGCTTGAAGGTAACAGAAGGTCTAAAAGCCAAAGACTACCACTTGATTAAGGGAGCAACCCCAACAGACGCATTGACAGATCGACTTCAATATAAGGATGATACAGCTCTTCCAGCAGGCTCAACAGTAGAATGGAAGGAAACTCCAGACTACAGCCGTGTGGGTGATGCGACTTACAAAGCGACTGTTACTATTCCAGGCTCAGGAAGCACAGAAGTGACGATTCCAGTGCATGTTTATCCAACGGTAGCTCTAGCTAGTCCGAACGGCTATAACAATAAACAAGGTACCTTGTCACATGGAGCTGACGCAGAGACATATGTCGTCTTCAAAGATGGCAACCAAACAGTGGCTAAACCAGCAGGCGTAACAGTTCGTTGGCAAGGTGGCACTGCACCAGGTATCGCAACAGCGTCCGCAAGCAATGTGGGACGTATCGAGGTAGAATACCCAGCAGACAATGCGGCAGGTAAGACGGTTCAAACGCTAGAAGTAGCCCTTCCAACTTATCATGCAGTAGCCAAGGAAACAGAAGTCGTGCGTACGATTGGTTCAACCTTTGCCTCAACAGAAGCTAGCGCTTATGTGAAGAAAGCAGAAAATGGACCAGACCTTCCACAAGGCACAGAGTACACATGGCAAACAGATGAGACAGCTAATAAGGCCTATGGTTCAGGCACTTGGGGTAAAGTCAACGATGACTGGCTTGGTAAGAAGACCAACAAGGTTAAAGTTTACTACCCACAAGTAGACGGTGGTAATACGAAAGATGAAAATCTGGCAGAAGAAACACAGGAAATCACCTTTGTGACCAAACCAGCGACTCCAAGTATTACGACTGACTTGACAGGAAGCGCCGGCACAAGAAAAACCATCCATATTGAGAATGCGACACCAGGAACCACTGTTGAGCTCTACAATGGCGATACGAAAATTGGTTCTGTAGATGTACCGAAAGCTGGTACGACTCGTTACAGTGATCTAACGACAGTTGATCTAACGATGACCCAGGACATCCCAACATCAACCAACATCACAGCCAAAGCGGTTTACAAACCAACCGAAGCAACTGAACGCGTTGAATCAGATGCAAGTACTGCCAAAGCCTCAACCTTCATCACTCTAAGTGCTAAAGGCAGCATCCAAACCATGAAGGGAACAGGCACTCTTACTGAGTTGGATAACTTGAACGAAGCCACTCTAGCTAAGTTACTCCGTCGTTCAGACGCAACTACGGACTTCACAGGCGCAACAGGCCGCTGGAAGAACCAAGATGCGACTAGAAAAACGGCAGAGGCAGGCACACGAACAGAAACCCTTCTAGTGCGCCTAGCAGGTCAAACGAATGAGCAAGAGGTCAACTTCACCTTCACTACTTTAGCGCAACCAAGCGCCAAAGCTGTCATAAGAACAAATGGTCAAGATATTACAAATGATGACTTGAGCAAGTATGTAACAGCAGACGGCAACAATGGTTTGAGTTGGGAAAACCAACCAGCTAAGGTAGAAGTCGGCAAAACTCTTCCACGTATCCAAGTCACTTACCCAAGTGATGGTGTAGCGGTATCAGACGTTACGACTCAATACGTGACACCAACAGTGTACGCAGTGGCAGAGAACCCAACTCCAGGTATTGATGCGCATAAAGGTAGCACGCTTTCAGAAGCCGCTTCTGACTATGTGAAACCAGCACCAAACACAGAAGGCTTCCCTAATGGTACGACTCATGCATGGAAGGATGGAGATAAACCAAGTACCGACCATGTAGGAGAAGTGACGAAGACAGTTGTGACCACTTATGGTAAGGGCGATGACGTACCGGCTGAGCTTCGAGGTAAGGAAGTAGAAACACCGGTGACGATTACAGTTGTCCCAGACAAACCAGTTGTGACTCCAAATACAGACGGAACAGTTGGTGTGACAATTCCAGAGGAAACAACGAAAGTTGAAGTGACATACACTCCAGAAGGACAAGACGCTCCAACAACCGTAGAGGTTACGAAGAACCAAGATGGAAGCTGGACAGCGCCAGCAGACAGTGGTATCACGATTAACCCAGACGGCAGCCAGATTACGGTGCCAGCGGACAAGGTGAAAGATGGCACAGGTGTCACAGCCAAAGGTATCACGACAATTGACGGTAAAGACTTTACAAGTCAGTCAAGTGATAGTGCAGATGCCAAAGCGCCACGCTTGGGTAAACCAACGATTAGTCAAAACGCAGACTACGGCATTGAAGTTGAATTGGATGACAAGGCAACTCATGCAGAAGTAGACTATGTGGATGCGGCTGGCAATACTCGTAAGTTAACCTTTGATAAGGCAACTAATGGGGATTGGACGAAGACAGATAATGTCGCTATCGGAACAGTCGTGACAACTGGTAACAAGATTGTGATGCAGGCCAATACAGCTCAGGCAGGTAGCATCGTAAAAGCTACTCAAAAATCAGCTTTATCAGATCCATCAGAAGCAGCTGACCACAAGGCAGTGGGCTTACTGAACAGTCCAGTTGTGACTCCGCAAATTGATAGTGGCGTCCAAATAGAAGCTCCAAGTGACGCGACAAGTCTTGAAGTAACCTACACGCCAGCAGGCAGTCAAGCGTCAACGAAAGTGACCCTTACTAAGACTGACCAAGGTTGGCAAGTTCCAGAAGGATTTGAAGTAGGCACAGATGGCAAACCAGTCTTGAAAGCCAAGACAGCTACAGCCGGAACTGAGGTAACGGTACAAGCCAAAGCACAAGACATGGAAAGTAAGCCATCCACTGGTAAAGTGAAGACAGCTCAACCATCAACCTTTACTCCAGAAAGTAAACAAAATGGGGATGTTGTGATTCCATTACCAGCTGATGCGGATAAAGTCGTGATCAACTACCCAGAAAGTGATACGGTTACGAAGACAGTAGAACTTACCAAGGGAGCAGATGGCAACTGGAGTGCACCAGCGGATAGCCCAATCACAGTTAAAGATGGCAAGGCAACTGTTAAACAAGGAACAGCAAGCAGTGGTAAGTCTATCACAGCTCAAGCAACAGCCGGAACTGGCACAGATGTCAGCGCGGCACGCGAAGCGACTATAACTGTTCCAAGTCATACGCAGCCAACTGTTAGCACCATTACGGTAGAAGCAGATAGCAAGCCAACAGCAGATTCTATTAGCAATGCCGTAACAGCAGAGCATAAGAAAACTGCGGTAGCTAAAGCAGCTCTTCCAACAGTAGCAGCAGGAACCAGTCAAACTGTGGGAGTGACCGTCACTTATGACGATGACTCTACAGAAGATGTAGAAGTTACAGTCCAAGCTAAAGAAGCAACACCGACAGCAGCCACAACCAAACAATGGCAAAATGGTGATGTTGAAATCGGCTTACCAGACACTGCGGATAAAGCACGCTTGACTTATACAGATAAGCAAGGTGCAAGTCAAACAGTTGATCTCAGCAAAGGAGCGACAGGCTGGACGGTAACAAGTGGTGATGCGAGTCTATTAGATAACGGTACGTTACGCTTGAAACCATCAAGCTACACAGCTGGTCAAGCTGTAAGTGTCAGCGCAACGAAGGGAAGCGACGCTACAACCAGTCAGGCATCAAGTGCAAGTATCACTCCGACAGAGCATACAGTGACTACAAATACACTAGTCAAACCATACAAACAAAATGTTACAGATAATGATTTGTTAAACGCTGTAAATGCTGAACACAAACAGACTGTTAATCTGAAAGATGGAACAAGTTATCCTACAACAGATGGTTTCCATGATATTGAACTTACAGTGACATATGAAGATGGTAGTACGGAAAATGTACCAGTGAAATATAAAGTCACAGATGCTTCTAAAGGGACTATCGACAAAGCGGCTGAGACTAAGAAAGCTGAGATTGATAAGCGTACCGACTTGACGAAAGAAGAGAAGGACAAAGCGAAATCTGATGTTGATACAGCAGCAAAAGACGCTAAGAAAGCTATTGACGACGCGACAACTAACGATAAGGTAGAAGAAGCGAAGAATAATGGCAATACAGCTATCGATAACATCAACCCAACTGGCGATAAGAAATCTGAAGCTAAGAAAGAAATCGACAAAGCGGCTGAGACTAAGAAAGCTGAGATTGATAAGCGTACCGACTTGACGAAAGAAGAGAAGGACAAAGCGAAATCTGATGTTGATACAGCAGCAAAAGACGCTAAGAAAGCTATTGACGACGCGACAACTAACGATAAGGTAGAAGAAGCGAAGAATAATGGCAATACAGCTATCGATAACATCAACCCAACTGGCGATAAGAAATCTGAAGCTAAGAAAGAAATCGACAAAGCGGCTGAGACTAAGAAAGCTGAGATTGATAAGCGTACCGACTTGACGAAAGAAGAGAAGGACAAAGCGAAATCTGATGTTGATACAGCAGCAAAAGACGCTAAGAAAGCTATTGACGACGCGACAACTAACGATAAGGTAGAAGAAGCGAAGAATAATGGCAATACAGCTATCGATAACATCAACCCAACTGGCGATAAGAAATCTGAAGCTAAGAAAGAAATCGACAAAGCGGCTGAGACTAAGAAAGCTGAGATTGATAAGCGTACCGACTTGACGAAAGAAGAGAAGGACAAAGCGAAATCTGATGTTGATACAGCAGCAAAAGACGCTAAGAAAGCTATTGACGACGCGACAACTAACGATAAGGTAGAAGAAGCGAAGAATAATGGCAATACAGCTATCGATAACATCAACCCACAGCCTGCTCCTCGTCCAAATCCAACTCCACGTCCTGACGACAGTGCTAACACCAACAGCGGTACTAATGCCGATAACGGTGCTAACACGAACAACGGCGGTACTACCACCCCTGCTGACAGCAATAGCAACAGTGTGACACCAGGTAACAGTGGCAACACTCCAGTCCCTAGTGTGACGACAGACGATAGTAGCAACACCACCCCTGCTACTCCATCATCTACTGTTGGGCAGGCTCAAGCAAGTACTCCAGCTCAAGAAACACCAGTTTCTACAAACACTCCAAACAATTCAGGCGATACAGCAACTCCTAGCGAGACTCGTCCTGTTGACAAGTCTGAACTTGCTCGATTGGTTGAAGAACTGGAAACTCGTTTGAAAGATTTGGATGGTATTGATCAATCTGTCATCGACGCTGCGAAGATTATTCTCGGAGAGGGTCAAGAAGCCCTTAGAAATGCTGACTTGACAGAGGCAGGCTTGAAAGAGATGACTGCTAAGGTCAAAGAAGCCCTCGAATCCTTGAAAGGCAAGCAAGCGACTAAGGATGAAGAAGAAACGAAAGAAACAAGGAAAGAGCAAGGTCATCTTCCATATGGTACGATGATTGGCAGCCTACTTGCCCTTCTTGGTCTCCTTCTCTTCCTCATCGCGCGTCGTAAGAAAGAGTCAGAACTCAAGAAGTTGACCAAGGAATTGACTAAGGTTCTGCAAGAAAGCGACCTTACAAGTGTAGATGCGAAAGTTCTCGACCAAGCACGAGAAGCTCTCGCTCAAGCGGTTGCCTTCCTAGCCAATGAGAAAGAGTCTGACCACACAGAAGATGAGTTGATTGAGAAACTCAAATCTATTCTTGCTCAGTTAAGATAAGCGACATGTGAAATATCGCAGGCGACCATAGAAGTTACTATATTGCTGGATAATAACTATAGGAAAAGTTAGTCGCAAACCTGTAGTGGGAAGTTGCCAGCTTCTAGCGGGGAAGTGGTTCTGGGAACAGGACACCATCTTTTGGATGGGAATGCTTCCTCCTTTAGTACAAGTAGAAGTCTTCGATGGCAGAGTAAGATAAAGAAGAAACACGAGACAAGTAAGATAGTTCATGAAATGGAACTGAAAATTGCTGGTGTGGACTCTTGAAGGAAGTAATGGATAGAAAGAAGTTGAGAAGCGTCTTTCTATCCATCTTTCTTTAGGAGTGTATGTAAGCGCTTTAAAAATAGAAAGGGTAATGGAATGGGGAAACATGAAAGTAGAAAAAACAAACCTATTTTATTAGTAGGGAATGGAATCAATAGATTATTTGCAAGCGAGCCAGAAAATGATGATTTCTTTAATGTCGACAAGTTTAGAGGTGAAAAAGAGGCGGAGAAACGTTCATTACATGCTGAGATAAGCGATTCTTTAAGTTTTCCGATGAGGATTTCAGTAAACTATGAGGGGAAAGAAGAAACTGTCGCAGAGGAACTAACTGATTTTTTGAAGGATAAGATGACGATTTCAAAAAGAAAGAAAGAGTTTCTTGAGGATTTATTGAACTTAGAAGTAGAGAATATTTTGACGACGAATTACAGCTTTGAGTTTGAAAAAACAATTTGTACTAATCCATCTATTGGAAAAATCTTAAATCTATATGGATATAGGAAAGAGGGTGAAATCAGTAAAAAGGAAAAGGAACTAGGAATCTATCAGTATATAAAATTAGGTGATCGAAAAAATTATGGCATATACATGGAATAGCAACCAGAAAAAATTCTATTATACTCGGACAATACCATTATGGCTATTTGCTTTCGCAGGTGATAGGATATACGTCTGAATTATTAAGAAGATGGAATTCTAAAAATGATTTTTATCATCATTCATGGATTGATTGTTTTGTAAGCAATGATGTGCATATCCTTGGTTTTGCTTTCGATTTAGCTGAAATCGATTTGTGGTGGCTACTCGCATACAAGAAGAAACATTTTGAATTTACAAAGGTGTATTTTTACTCGAAAGTTGGAGATTTAGATGATAATGTGAGAATACTCTTGTGTACATATGGCGTTATTATAAAAGAAATAAATACGGCTGATTATCATGATTTTTATAATCAAGCTATTACTGAAATAAGAAATGGGATAAAAAATGGATAGAGATTTTACATAAGAAATTGTAAGAGGTCTGTTCCCTCTTGATAAAATGACTCTCATTTGACTTTTTGCACCAAAAATAGCATCATATTCGGTGCAAAGGAGGTGTGATAGATGAACGATAAGCAGGAAATAGTGAACAGGATAGAAAACTTTGAATCGAATCAAGTTTTTATAGCAAATGATTTCTTTGATATTGCAGGATATGAAACTGTTCGTAGTACATTAAATCGTCTTGTAAAAGACAAAGAGATTACTCGCATTTTGAAAGGTATTTATTATAAACCAAAATATATAGAACTGATTGGAGAGTATGCAATGGCGTCTGTGGATGAAGTTGCGGATGCTATTGCTAGAAAATATAATTGGACCATTGCTCCATCGGGAAACACAGCCCTTAATTTACTTGGTTTATCTACGCAGGTACCAGCAAAATGGACCTATATATCAGATGGAAGATATGCCAGTTTTAATGTTGGTAAGGCAAGGATAGAATTTAAGCATAGAAATAATGGAGATATTTCAAATATGTCAACCTTAACTGCAATGGTGATACAATCTGTCAAGGCAATGGGGAAAGAGAACATTACTTCTCAGCAGATTGACTACTTACGGAAAAAATTATCTGAAGAAGAAAAGTCAACATTACTAGCTGAAGGTAAAACTACAAGTGTCTGGGTATATAGTATTATCAAGAAAATATCAGAGGTATAGGGATGTTTGAGGATAAATCGATTGGGAAAAATAAATCAATTTCTCAGAATGTTTTTAGAAGTGACGGTGTCTATTCTAGCTTCAATCCACTAGAAATTCCATAGATAGAAAACTACATAATCTCTACAGATAGGGCTGATCGAGTTGATGTGAGATGATTTGGCTTGCTGGAGGAATTCTGGATTGCCAAACTGTATCATTGAAATTATTGCTCAAATTTGTTATGATATAAATATGAATAAAAGTAGACTGGGACGTGGCAGACACGGGAAAAAGAGACATGTATTATTGGCTTTGATTGGTATTTTAGCAATTTCTATTTGCTTATTAGGCGGATTTATTGCTTTTAAAATGTATCAGCAAAAAAGTTTTGAGCAAAAGATTGAATCGCTCAAAAAAGAGAAAGATGATCAATTGAGTGAGGGAAATCAGAAGGAGCATTTTCGTAAGGGGCAAGCCGAAGTGATTGCCTATTATCCTCTCCAAGGGGAGCAAGTGATTTCGTCTGTTAAGGAGCTGATAAATCAAGATATTAAGGACAAGCTAGAAAGTAAGGACAATCTTGTTTTCTACTATACAGAGCAAGAAGAGTCAGGTTTAAAGGGAGTCGTCAATCGTAATGCGACCAAACAAATCTATGATTTAGTTGATTTTAAGGTTGAAGAGACTGAAAAGACCAGTCTAGGAAAGGTTCACTTAACAGAAGATGGGCAACCTTTTACACTTGACCAACTCTTTTCAGATGCTAGTAAGGCTAAGGAACAGCTGATAAAAGAAATCACCTCCTTTATAGAGGATAAAAAAATAGAGCAAAACCAGAGTGAGCAGACTGTAAAAAGCTTCTCTGACCAAGACTTGTCTGCATGGAATTTTGATTACAAGGATAGTCAGATTATCCTTTATCCAAGTCCTGTGGTTGAAAATTTAGAAGAGATAGCCTTGCCAGTATCTGCTTTCTTTGATGTTATCCAATCTTCGTACTTACTCGAAAAAGATGCGGCCTTGTACCAGTCTTACTTTGATAAGAAACATCAAAAAGTTGTCGCTCTAACCTTTGATGATGGTCCAAATCCAGCAACGACTCCGCAGGCATTAGAGACCCTAGCTAAATATGGTGTTAAAGCCACTTTCTTTGTGCTTGGGAAAAATGTTTCTGGGAATGAGGACTTGGTGAAAAGGATAAAATCTGAAGGTCATGTTGTTGGAAACCATAGTTGGAGCCATCCGATTCTCTCGCAACTTTCTCTTGATGAAGCTAAAAAGCAGATTACTGATACCGAAGAGATTTTGACAAAAGTTTTGGGAACGAGTTCTAAACTCATGCGTCCACCTTATGGAGCTATTACAGATGATATTCGCAATAGCTTGGATTTGAGCTTTATCATGTGGGATGTGGATAGTCTGGATTGGAAGAGTAAAAATGAAGCGGCTATTTTGACGGAAATTCAGCATCAAGTAGCTAACGGCTCTATCGTTTTGATGCATGATATTCACAGTCCGACAGTCAATGCCTTGCCAAGGGTCATTGAGTATTTGAAAAATCAGGGTTATACCTTTGTGACCATACCAGAGATGCTCAATACTCGCCTAAAACCTCATGAACTGTATTATAGTCGTGATGAATAAGCAACAAAAATAGGTCTGTCAGATATGTGATAGACTTATTTTTTACAGAAGATAGTACTAATTAGCAAAAAAATTATGCTATAAATGATAAAGAAAATAGAAGGAGAAGCATATGAATACCTATCAATTAAATAATGGAGTAGAAATTCCAGTATTGGGATTTGGAACTTTTAAGGCTAAGGATGGAGAAGAAGCCTATCGTGCAGTGTTAGAAGCCTTGAAGGCTGGTTATCGTCATATTGATACGGCAGCGATTTATCAGAATGAAGAAAGTGTTGGTCAAGCAATCAAAGATAGCGGAGTTCCACGTGAAGAAATGTTCGTAACTACGAAGTTGTGGAATAGTCAGCAAACCTATGAGCAAGCTCGTCAGGCTTTTGAAGAGTCTTTAGAGAAGCTGGGATTGGAATATTTGGATCTGTATTTGATTCATTGGCCGAACCCAAAACCACTTAGAGAAAATGACGCATGGAAAACTCGCAATGCGGAAGTTTGGAGAGCGATGGAAGACCTCTATCAAGAAGGGAAAATCCGTGCTATCGGCGTTAGCAATTTTCTTCCCCATCATTTGGATGCCTTGCTTGAAACTGCAACTATCCTTCCTGCGGTCAATCAAGTTCGCTTGGCACCAGGTGTGTATCAAGAGGAAGTCGTAGCTTACTGTAGAGAAAAAGGAATTTTATTGGAAGCTTGGGGCCCTTTTGGTCAGGGAGAACTTTTTGATAGCAAGGAAGTGCAAGAAATAGCAACAAATCACGGAAAGTCTGTTGCTCAGATAGCCTTGGCCTGGAGCTTGGCAGAAGGATTTTTACCACTTCCGAAATCTGTTACAGCATCTCGTATTCAGGCTAATCTTGATTGCTTTGGAATTGAATTAAGTAAAGAGGAACGAGAAACCTTAAAAACGATTGCTGTTCAATCTGGTGCTCCACGAGTTGATGATGTGGATTTTTAGAAAAGGTAAATTCCCAAACTAAGTTCCACCGCTAGTAGAAGTGGAAGTTAATCTGATAAAAATTGTAAAAACCAGTGGAAATCCATGTCAGGGTAAGTTCCACTGGTTTTACTAATGCTTGATTTTATTGCTTTTGTAGCCAAAATGAATCGAAAAAAAGAGCGCACAAAATCCTCTTATCTGAAAGCGTTTCAGATTAAGTTCCGCTATGGTGGAAGTTAGTGTGAGACGTTTGAATAGGGTTTTAGGTTAGTTTTTAGAACTTATGTTGGAGTAATTTAGAAGACTGACAGACGTCTTCTGCAGGTATTTTAGAAATACCGAGAAGCTTAGGAATTTCTTCTCCATAAGTAAAGGCAAAGAGTTCATAAGCTGACTTTCCATTCAAAGCAGCACGTTTGACGCTGTTGACATGAGAGCAGACGAGATTGATGTCCTCTTGAGTTAAATTGTCAAAAGAAGTTCCTTTAGGTAGAATGTCGCGAATCAGCGTGTGATTTTTCTCAATTCTCCCTTTCTGGTCAGAGCGATTAGGGTCACAAAAGAAGAGTTTACTCTCTCCTCGCACATCCATTTCGATGTCATCAACCCTGGCAAACTCTCCACCATTATCGGTAAGAATGACAGGGAAGAGTTGGAAGAAATCTTTGTCCGCTTGGTGAAGAGTGTTCTTGATGTCATAGAGATGTTTGGTAACCTCAAGGGCAGTTTTATTATCCAGAAGTCTAGCGAAGATAAAGTTACAGAAAGATAGATTGAAGGTGAGTAGGACTTTACCTCCCATTCTCCCCATAACTGTGTCCATTTCCAGCCAAGAGTCTAGTTGATTCAGTGCTAAATAGTTTTGGAAATCCTCATAGGAACGGCCTTTTTTAGCTTCTTTAGGGATGGAAGGTAGCTTACTTTTTCGTCTTTCTTTGAATTTAACGGCTCTGGCAAGATCAATCGGAGCGATAGATAGGTACCCTTTTCGGATGTGTCGATAGACAGTTGAGGAGCTGACATCAAGGTTATGAGTTTTGAGAATATGATAGATGTGTTGTCCTTTTTTAACCCCATCAGAAATGACTTTGTCCATGTCCCAGAAGGTCTTGGAATTGAGGGGAGTTCCTTCACGAGCTTCGCCAAGAGTTTGTTCGTATTGTTTTTGAGCTTGCTTAGCGAGGTAGAAGATCTTCTTATAGCCACAATTCTGTCTTCTTTTAGGGCAGCCGTTACAGACAAAGGGAGCTTTGTCGAGTAGAGGGCAAGGAAGGTTATGGCATGTAGACTCTCGGACTTGTCTGTTTCGTTTGACTTCTTTAGAAACAGTAGTCGGGTCTTTTAGAATGGATTGTCCAATAGCTTTGAAGGTTTCACTGCGCTCTAAACCTAATTGGATATCATTACGGTCTGAAAGGGTAAGGTGTTTATGTTTTGTCATAGTAGACCTCGTTTCTAACTCAAACGTCTCACACTTAATTCCACCATAAAAATCCGTTTTAGACTAATTTCCACTTTGGTCAGGCAAGTGGAAGTTACTTTGAGAAGTTACAGATTTTTAGAAAATCATAAAAAGAATTGTACATTGTTCTAATTTTTGATATAATAGTCAGCAGGAAAGAAAGTCTTATGGCGTTCTTCAAGCGAGCTTGGGATAGTGGGAGCCAAGTAGAGCAAAATAAAGTGCTGGCGCTTTCTGTAGTATTTTCAAAAACAATGAAGTAATAAATTAGGGTGGAACCGCGTTTCTGACGCCCCTAGGTTAAATCAACCTAGGCTTGTCGGATGCGGTTCTTTTGCTTATTCAGTCTATTGTATGAAAGAAAGGAGAGCCGTGGATAACCTTTATCTTGTTAAAGACGATAGCCAACTAGATGAATTTCGTGATTTTGTATTAAGAAATACTGAAAAGTTGGAGGGCTATCAATCTTTTTTAAAGAATGAACTTGCAGTCTATGATTTACCGCAAGCCGTTATTTGGTCAGATTTTAATGCTGCTACACAGATTATTAGGGAAAGTGCTGTTCCAGCCTATACAAATAATAGACGAATAGTTATGACGCCTGATTTAGCTGTTTGGAAAGAGTTGTATTTGTATCAGTTGATGGACTACGAGTGTTCTCAGCAAACTCAAGCAATAGAAAGTCACTATCATTCTTTATCTGAAAATTTCCTCTTACAGATTGTAGGACATGAGTTAGCTCATTGGTCGGAGTATTTTTTAGATGATTTTGATGGTTACGACTATTATATCTGGTTCGAAGAGGGGATGGTTGAATATATTAGTCGCAAGTATTTCTTGACAGAAGAGGAATTTCAAGCGGAAAAAATTTGTAATCAATCTCTCGTAGAACTTTTTCAGAAGAAGTATGGTTGGCACTCATTGAATGATTTTGGTTCCTCTACTTATGATAAAAATTATGCAAGTATTTTTTACGAATACTGGCGTAGTTTTTTGACAGTAGATAAGTTGGTAGAAAATCTAGGTAGTGTACAAGCTGTCTTTGATTCTTATCATCTATGGGCAAATACAGATAAAACTCTTCCCTTGTTAGATTGGTTTGTTCAGCAGAAATTAATTGAAAAAGAAATATAAAAACTAAAGGAGTAAATAATGTCTAAAAAATTGACTTTCCACTGCGTCAGTGGCAGAAACCTCCTTACAGTCGGGCTACCCCACGCTCAGCACTAGAGTGCCTGAGCTAGACGCAGTACTAACTCGTCTTGCCTCGTATGATCGACGAGGCAGACTCGTGTCGCAAGTAATTTATATAAAAAGGAGTAAACAATGTCTAAAAAATTGACTTTCCAGGAAATCATCCTTACTTTGCAACAATTTTGGAATGACCAAGGTTGTATGCTTATGCAGGCTTATGACAACGAAAAAGGTGCGGGAACCATGAGTCCTTACACTTTCCTTCGTGCTATCGGACCTGAGCCATGGAATGCGGCTTATGTAGAGCCATCACGTCGTCCTGCTGACGGTCGCTATGGGGAAAACCCTAATCGTCTTTACCAACACCACCAATTCCAAGTGGTCATGAAGCCTTCTCCATCAAATATCCAAGAACTTTACCTTGAATCTTTGGAAAAATTGGGAATCAATCCTTTGGAACACGATATTCGTTTCGTTGAGGATAACTGGGAAAACCCATCAACTGGTTCAGCTGGTCTTGGTTGGGAAGTTTGGCTTGATGGGATGGAAATCACTCAGTTCACTTACTTCCAACAAGTTGGTGGATTGGCAACTGGTCCTGTGACTGCAGAAGTTACCTATGGTTTGGAGCGTTTGGCTTCTTATATTCAGGAAGTAGATTCTGTCTATGATATCGAATGGGCTGATGGTGTAAAATACGGAGAAATCTTCATCCAGCCTGAGTTCGAGCATTCAAAATATTCATTTGAAATTTCGGACCAAGAAATGTTGCTTGAAAACTTTGATAAGTTTGAAAAAGAAGCTGGTCGTGCACTGGAAGAAGGCTTGGTACACCCTGCCTATGACTATGTTCTCAAATGTTCACACACCTTTAACCTGCTTGACGCGCGTGGTGCCGTATCTGTCACAGAGCGTGCAGGCTATATCGCTCGTATCCGTAACTTGGCCCGTGTCGTAGCCAAAACCTTTGTCGCAGAACGCAAACGCCTAGGCTACCCACTTTTGGATGAAGAAACACGAGCTAAACTCCTAGCAGAAGACGCAGAATAAAGAGAGTGACAAATTACGAAAATGGGCGAACAGTGTGAGCCCTGAGCCAGTTGCCGTAGTGATGAAGGTATCCTTAGTGAAGCTGAGGATACTAGGCAAAATTGGAGACTTTTGGTTCCAATTTTAGCAATGAAACAACGAAGTTGGTTGCTTGCGTGCCAATGACATAAGGCAAACTGGAAAATAAAAAGATACTTTTCGGAGAAAAAACATGACAAAAAACTTATTAGTAGAACTCGGTCTTGAAGAATTACCAGCCTATGTTGTCACACCAAGTGAAAAACAACTAGGCGAAAAAATGGCAGCCTTCCTCAAGGAAAACCGTCTGTCCTTTGAAGCTATTCAGACCTTCTCAACACCACGTCGTTTAGCTGTTCGTGTGACTGGTTTAGCAGACAAACAGTCTGATTTGATAGAAGATTTCAAGGGTCCAGCAAAAAAAATTGCCTTGGATAGTGAAGGGAACTTTACCAAAGCAGCTCAAGGATTTGTCCGTGGAAAAGGCTTGACTGTCGAAGATATCGAATTCCGTGAAATCAAGGGTGAAGAATATGTCTATGTCACTAAGGAAGAAATTGGTCAAGCAGTTGAAGCCATTATTCCAGGTGTTGTGGATGTCTTGAAGTCACTGACTTTCCCTGTCAGCATGCACTGGGCTGGTAATAGCTTTGAATACATCCGCCCTGTCCACACTTTAACCGTTCTTTTAGATGAAGAAGAGTTTGATTTGGATTTTCTTGATATTAAGGGAGGTCGTGTCAGCCGTGGACATCGTTTCTTGGGACAAGAAACCAAGATTCAGTCAGCATTGAGCTATGAAGAAGACCTTCGTAAGCAGTTTGTAATCGCAGATCCACGTGAACGTGAGCAAATGATTGTTGACCAAATCAAGGAAATTGAGGCAAAACATGGTGTCCGTATCGAAATTGATGCTGATTTGCTGAATGAAGTCTTGAACTTGGTTGAATACCCAACTGCCTTTATGGGAAGTTTTGACGCCAAATACCTTGACGTTCCAGAAGAAGTCTTGGTGACTTCGATGAAGGAACACCAACGTTACTTTGTTGTCCGTGATCAAGAAGGTAAACTCTTGCCAAACTTTATTTCTGTTCGTAACGGAAACGCAGAGTATTTGGAAAATGTCATCAAAGGAAATGAAAAAGTCTTGGTAGCCCGCTTGGAAGACGGAGAATTCTTCTGGCGTGAAGACCAAAAATTGGTGATCTCAGACCTTGTTGAAAAATTAAACAACGTCACCTTCCACGAGAAGATTGGTTCCCTCCGTGAACACATGATTCGAACGGGTCAAATAGCTGTACTTTTAGCAGAAAAAGCTGGTTTGTCAGTGGATGAAACTCTTGACCTTGCTCGTGCAGCAGCTATTTACAAGTTTGACTTGTTGACAGGTATGGTTGGTGAATTTGATGAGCTCCAAGGAATTATGGGTGAGAAATATGCCCTTCTTGCTGGTGAAACTCCAGCAGTGGCAGCTGCTATTCGTGAACATTACATGCCTACATCGGCTGAAGGAGAACTTCCAGAGAGCAAGGTCGGCGCAGTTCTAGCCATTGCAGACAAATTGGATACGATTTTGAGTTTCTTCTCAGTAGGTTTGATTCCATCAGGTTCTAATGACCCTTATGCTCTTCGTCGCGCGACGCAAGGTGTTGTTCGTATCTTGGATGCTTTTGGTTGGCACATTGCTATAGACGAGCTGATTGATAGCCTTTATGCTTTGAATTTCGATAGTTTGACTTATGAAAATAAAGCAGAAGTTATGGACTTTATTAAGGCCCGTGTTGATAAGATGATGGGTTCTACTCCAAAAGATATCAAGGAAGCCGTTCTTGCAGGATCAAACTTTGTTGTAGCGGATATGTTGGAAGCGGCAAGTGCTCTCGTAGAAGCAAGCAAGGAAGAAGACTTCAAATCATCTGTTGAATCACTTTCTCGTGCCTTTAACTTGGCTGATAAGGCAGAAGGAGTTGCTACAGTTGATCCAGCACTCTTTGAAAATGACCAAGAAAAAGCCTTGGCGGAAGCAATAGAAACACTTGTATTGTCAGGTTCTGCAAGTCAGCAATTGAAACAGCTCTTTGCGCTTAGTCCAGTCATTGATGCTTTCTTTGAAAATACTATGGTTATGGCCGAAGATCAGGCTGTTCGTCAAAATCGTTTGGCTATCTTGTCTCTTTTAACTCAAAAAGCAGCCAAGCTTGCTCGTTTTAACCAAATTAACACTAAATAAAATTTGATAAACAAACTTTATCTTATCACAAAGGAGAAGAAATGGATCCGAAAAAAATTGCTCGTATCAATGAGCTTGCGAAAAAGAAAAAAGCAGAAGGCTTGACACCGGAAGAAAAAGTGGAACAAGCCAAACTACGTGAGGAGTACATCGAAGGTTATCGTCGAACTGTTCGTCACCATATTGAGGGAATCAAAATTGTGGACGAAGAAGGAAACGACGTTACACCAGAAAAACTACGCCAAGCACAACGTGAAAAAGGATTACACGGCCGTAGTCTCGATGACCCAAATTCATAATAATATTCTTTCTTTTAACAAAGACAGATGAAAGAATAACCAAAAGACTAGCAGTTTGTGTCTGCTAGTCTTTTTATCACTAAAAAGGAACCATAACGGTTCCTAAAATTATTAGTTACTTGCGCCAGATGTAGCGTCTGCGCCACCACCGTGACCTCCAGCATCACCTGCATCAGAAGCTCCAGATGTGGCATCTGCTCCGCCATGACCTCCAGCAGGAGCTGCAGCATTTCCACCAACTAGACGTTGACCAGTTGTATTGAGGTACCAGTCAAGCCATGGTTGGAAATTAAAGATAATCTCATTAATTCCAGCATATGAACCGTCTGGATAGTACATTGCTTGGTAATTATGGGTATTAATAACACCTTCAGGTGTTCCCGGCACAATTGTACGGACATATTCTTGATCTCCGTTACGCAATACGCCGACAACCCATTCAACATTTTTCATTCTAGAATCTGGCAATGTACCGTGTACTGTTCCTAATCTGTTTCCTGATTGAGCACGTACACGTTTACCAAACATTGTATCTGGGTCTTGGTGTGCGTTATTAAAGTACAAGAATTGATTGTTATCATCTGCAAATGTCAATTCAAATGGCATTGCCTTCAAGAACATGTCAATTTGGTTTACTGTCAAGATACCGTGGTCTAATTTAACGTAAGTATCTCCAGAAACAGCTCCAACAAGTTCAGCAGCTTTTTCTACCCACTCAGGATCATCTGGATCAACACCTTGAATGGTAGTTGCAATTGAATTTGTACAATATAAATCTTCTGCTTCAATTGGTTTTGATTTTTTCAATTTTGAAACGACTCCCACATATTTTACAAAGTTGTCCAAGCATGTTTCAAGGAAATTAATAGTTCCTTCATTTGTGATATTTCCATTAACATCAAAAGCTTCTTTAGCTTTACCAAGAAGGAATTCATTTCCAGGAAGTGTATAGGCATTGACACCTGGAGCGTCAAGAATCTTACGAAGGTGAACTTGGGCACGAGAAGTACCTTGGTCGTAGTAAGATGCTCCCACAATCATGACTGGCTTGTTTTCAAATGGGTGAACTTCGTATGAAAGCCATTCAAGAACAGATTTTAGGGAAGCTGAGATTGTGTGGTTGTGTTCAGGAGTAGCGATGATAACACCATCAGCACGAGTAATTTTGTTATACAAATAACGTAATTGGAAACTTTCATCCCATTTTTCGTCTTGGTTAAACATTGGAACTTCGTCAATTTCAAGAACTTCTAATTCAAATTTAAGTTTGAAGTGACGACGGATAAATTCCAAGAGTTTACGGTTATATGATTGATCGTAGTTTGATCCTACAAGTCCAACAAATTTCATTCTTTTTGGTCTCCTATCTTACAAATTTTCCCAGTCAAAGTCTTCAGCATCTTTGCGAAGTAATTCTTGTGCATTGCGCAATTTTTCTGTGATTTTTACAAAGATACGGAAGTCGTCAAAAATGGCATCCAATTTTTTAATAACATCAAGATCCACTAGGTCTCCACTTGGGTTAAAGGCTTGAAGAGAATGTGAAAGCAAGAACTCATCTGGAAGGACACTTGCTTTAATTTCTGGAGCATTCAAGATTTGGCGAAGTTGTAATTGGGCACGTGATGAACCAAGCGTACCATAAGAAGCACCAGTAATCATGATTGGTTTGTTCAAGAGTGGGTAAATTCCATATGACAACCAAGCAAGAGCGCTCATCAAAACAGCTGGGATAGAGTGGTCATACTCAGGAGTACCGATAATAACGCCATCTGCCTCTTCAATTTTAGCAGCAATTTCTAGAATTTCAGCAGGTACTTGCTTGTCGGCTGGTTTATTGAAGACAGGGATGTCCTTGATTTCAACAAGTTCAATTTCAGCTTTTTCAGCAAAGTGTTTTTGCATGTATTGAAGCAATTGACGGTTTGTAGAACGTTTTGAATTTGTTCCAACAATAGCAATAAGTTTTAACATGAGATTTCCTTTCTCTTTTTACATAATACGATTTTAAAACTCCATTGAAACATCTATTTCTATAGAGTAGGAATTCCTGAAGAACAGCTTAGGTGACCTTCTTTATCGATGAGGATTGCTTCAATCCCCTCCAAACTTTCGACTTGCCAGAGGATAGAAGCAGGTCTTTCTCCAAATAAACGAGTTGTCCAGATTTCACCATCGACTGATTTATCAGAGATGATTGTCAGACTAGCTAGTTCCGTTTCAACAGGATATCCTGTTTGGCTGTCAAAAATATGATGGTAATCTTTTCCATCGACTGTCAGGTGACGTTCATAAATGCCTGAAGTCACGACAGATTTATTGACAACAGGGATAGTCATTAAGTGATTTCCCCTAGGATTGGCTGGGTCTTGAATCCCGATTTGCCAAGGTTGATTCCCTCTTGCCTGATTTTTTCCAATGGTCAGGATATTCCCTCCCAGATTGATCAAGGCAGATGTCACTCCCTCTTCTCTAAGAAATTGGGCAACCTTATCCGCACTATAACCCTTGGCTAAACAACCAAGATCAATCTTCATTCCTTTCTGTTTTAAAAACACAGTGGAAGTGGAAGAATCTAACTCGATATAATGAGAATTGATTAAAGGTAGCACTGATTCAATTTCTTGAGGCTGGGCCACTTTGGCATCTGAAAAACCGATACGCCAGGTTTGAATCAAGGGACCAATGCTGATATTGAGATGACTAGAGGGCGCTAGGCTATGTTTTAATCCAAGTGAAATCAGTTCAAACAGATCAGGATGAACTTTGACTGGAGCTATTCCAGCTTGATGATTGATTTTCATCAACTCAGATTCTTGGCTATTGGCATTGAAGCGGTATTCAAGCTCTCTGAGTAAATCAAAGGATTTTTGGAGCAAGGTATCAGCTCGCTCATCCACTAATGAAATAGTGATAGTGGTTCCCATTAGCCGTTCAGAATGTGAACTAAGAGGCAAGCTACCAACTCCTTTCTCTTATAGAAAATAAGTTGTAATATCAAGTAATTATATGAATTGAAGCCCTTACATTTTATTTTCATGTTATTAGAATACCATAAAGTTAGAATTTTCACAAATAAAATTTGGAAAAAGTCAAGAAATATGCTCAGGAAATAAAGAATAATTGTAAGAAAGACTGATAATACAATACAGATTATTTACATTGTTTACTATAGTGGATTGAATCTATAATAGTATATAATGGTTACTAAAACATTTTTAGACATTAATTTGCTGTTTTCTCTGTACTTTATATGGTAACTGTGTTACACTGATTATGAAGACTAGCAGGGAATCTCTAAGAACGGGCGCTTTTCTAAGATTCATGAGGCTGGGACAAAAGTCCGACCTCAAATATAAAAAGCGAACAAAACTAGTTTTCTGGTAATCAAAATTCTAATTTGTTCGCTTTTCGCATTTAATTATAGATTTGAAGGGCTTAATAATTAAGATTTTTAAAAATTGAAATCTTTTTGTCCCAAACTCATCCAGGTTTCCCTCTATCCTATTCTACTACTTTCTTGCGAGACAATGTAGTGGACACCTTCCAAAATAGTACAGACAATGTCGAAACTAAGGTGGTCGCTTATAAGAATGGAGAGTTGGTCTTGACAGCCAAGTCTGCCTCTTATCTTTTATATTATTTGACTGCATATCTTGAGACCTTGTTCCTATAATTCATCACAACACACACACACACATATATATATATATATATATATATATGTGTGTGTGTGTGTTGTGATGAATTCCTCGTGATAGCTTAAATACTGGATATTTCTAAAAACAGATACTCTAATGGAAATCAAAGAGCAAATTAGGAAGCTTTTTAGAAAGAGTTGTCGAGATTTATCGAAAGCAAGGGAAATTCTAACTGATAGCAGTTATCAAGGGCTAATGAGGATGTGTCCTCAGGTTAAAACGGCAGTCAAATCAAGAAGACTTTCTCCCTTGACAGAGGATGATAGGCCCTATAACCGTTCCTTATCATGACATCATATAAAAGGTAGAGAAGGTATTTGTCAAGGTAGGAGGTGCTCCCCAGAAGTTAGGTAGAAAAATCTAACTTTTGGGGGGCAGTAGGGTAAAGGTCTTTCAGATTTTGTCGAGGATCGATCGAAATCCAAGAAAAAGATTTAGATGTGAAAGAGGTGATGCTATTGACAGGTATGGGAAGGGAATCGCCTTCCGTTTAGAAGCTTGTGAAAGAAAGAGAGGTGAACGCAACATTCACGATCGAAGTGAATCGTAAGAGAATTTAAGGGATAATAGTGAGAGAAGGTTTCTCATTGAAGTTTATTTGTGTTTCAGAAAAAGCATCCAGCATCTATATGCTGGGTAGCAAAGTTTTATTTAGTTTATATAGTAAGGAGAATTGAAATTAAAATGAAACATCCATTTAGTGGTCGCCAGCGTTTTTCGATTAGAAAATTTGCATTTGGGGCGGCATCAGTATTATTAGGTACAGTATTATTAGGTACAGTCTTTCTAGCTCAGAGTCCAGTAGGAGCCCATGAGCAAATGCAGGAGCCTAATGTCAAGTTATCAGAGGACGGGCTTCCTCCCTCAACCAGCAGTTTATAGACAAGTCCCTATGAACTAGGAAAACAAGAGGAAGATCCGCAACCCATTAGTATAGGGACGGATAGAGCGGCGTCAGCCATCAACTCGAAGTATATATATTCTGTTGACCAACTACCAGTGCCAGATGAGAAGCTTTCTGCCCCAAGTTATTTGAGAAGTACTTGGCCTGAGGCTCTGTACAAATGGTTAGTCACAAATGCTAAACCGAATACATTTCGGATATATACAGATGAATTTGATGATAGAAAAATTGCCTTAATCAACCCAAAACCTAAAAAATTATCTACTAGATTATATAGGGAAGATGCTACGACTGATACAACTGTCTTAGATATTTTTTTCGTGAATAAAGATGTGAGTTACGTAGTTTTGGAGACAGTTCCTGGCGGAGATGGTAGAGCTCGTTTAAAACTGATTGGATATCAAGAACAGGAGTTAGAAGTTCTTCAAATTCCTATATCTCATTTATGGATTGGAGAAAGTGAATATAGAGAAAGAGAATTAGAAAGAAGACGTGAGTTAGAAAACAAGAAAGACGCAGCTAGACAAGTTCTTCAAAAGGCTCTAGACGAAACGCTTCAGAAAATTGATGAAACTAAAAGGCTTGGATAGCGACCAGAGGACTCATCTTAAAGATGCATTAAATAAGATCTTTGAGAAAACCAAGGATGAGATAGATAAAGCCAAGGATGAAGATTCTGTTTTAGCGTCTCTACAGAATGGAACGGGCTCTATGTCTATTCTCTTAGAAGGCGCAGGCCAAGGCGGCACAGATAACAATGGCGCAGGTCAAGGCGGTCCAACGAAGAATGCAGCTAAACAAGCTCTTCAACAAGCAGCAGAAGCTAAGAAACGTGAGATTGCGGCAAATAACCAGTTGACAGATACAGAAAAACAAGCAGCAAAAGACTTGGTAGACAACGAAGTTACAGAAGCAAATCGTAAGATAGATGAGGCAGGAAGCGTTCAAGCCTTAGAACAAGCGAAAACAGATGGAATAGATTATATTAATAGAATCCTAACTCAACCAGGCGGAGAAGGTAACACTACTAATACTCGTAACAAGAGATCACTTCCAAATACAGGAACTACTAGCTCAGCAACAATGCTTGCTGCTGCAGCAACAAGTGCCTTCTTGGGTCTTGGATTAGTAGGACGTCGCCGTCGCAAAAAAAATAAAGAGGCTTAAAGTGCCTAAGAATAACTCTTTATAACCTATAATGGTTGATGAAAAGAGTGGAAGAACGGCTCTTTGTCAACTGTAGTGGGTTGAAGAAAAGCTAAGCTCGAGAAAGGACAAATTTCGTCCTTTCTTTTTTGATATTCAGAGCGATAAAAATCCGTTTTTTGAAGTTTTCAAAGTTCCGAAAACCAAAAGCATTTCGCTTGATGAGTTTGATGAGATTATTAGTCGCTTCCAATTTTGCGTTGGAATAGGGTAACTGAAGTGCATTGACAATCTTCTCTTTATCTTTCAGAAATGTTTTAAAAACAGTCTGAAAAAGAGGATGAACCTGCTTTAGATTGTCCTCAATGAGTCCGAAAAATTTCTCTGGTTCCTTATTCTGAAAGTGGAAAAGCAAGAGCTGATAGAGATTATAGTGGTATTTCAAGTCTTCTGAATAGCTCAAAAGCTTGTCCAGGATTTCTTTATTGGTTAAGTGCATACGAAAAGTAGGGCGATAAAATCTCTTATCGCTAAGTTTACGACTATCCTGTTGAATGAGTTTCCAGTAGCGCTTGATAGCCTTGTATTCATGAGATTTTCTCTCAAATTGATTCATGATTTGAACACGCACACGACTCATAGCACGGCTTAAGTGTTGGAGTAAAACAGTCCAGTGGACTGTTTTAGCCTGAGTTTAGAAATAGAATAACGAAGGGTGAAAGCGATCAAGTACAATTTTTGCATTTGGGAGTGAAACAGTCTGGGAGACTGTTTCAGCCTGAGCCTAGAAATTCGAAAGCGAAGCTGTTTAGCCAAGTCATATTAAGGACTAAACATATCCATAGTAATGATTTTCACCTGACATCGAACGGCTCTATCGTAGCGAAGAAAGTGATCACGAATGAGAGCTTGCGTTCTACCCTCAAGAACAGTGATGATGTTGAGTTTGTCAAAATCTTGCGCAATGAAACTCATCTTTCCCTTTGTAAAGGCATACTCGTCCCAAGACATGTGAGTTGGTAGGTAGGATAAATCCATTTTGAATTTGAATTCTTTTTACTGTCTTTTTTCAAATAAAAATCGGGAAAATTAGCTAAACTCTTGTAAACGCTAACAGTAAATGTTATACTAGAAGAGTAAATTTAAAATTGAAGGTAGGAATTTTTCTATGAGTAAAATCGTTGTAGTTGGTGCTAACCACGCTGGTACAGCATGTATTAATACCATGTTGGATAATTTTGGAAATGAGAACGAAATCGTTGTATTTGACCAAAACTCTAACATCTCTTTCCTAGGATGTGGAATGGCTCTTTGGATTGGTGAACAAATTGACGGTGCTGAAGGCTTGTTCTATTCTGATAAAGAAAAATTGGAAGCTAAAGGTGCTAAGGTTTACATGAACTCACCAGTTCTTTCAATCGACTATGATAATAAAGTCGTTACAGCAGAAGTTGAAGGAAAAGAACACAAAGAATCATACGAAAAATTGATTTTCGCTACAGGTTCTACACCAATCTTGCCACCAATCGAAGGTGTTGAAATTGTTAAAGGAAACCGCGAATTTAAAGCAACTCTTGAAAATGTACAATTCGTTAAATTGTACCAAAACGCTGAAGAAGTGATTCACAAATTGGCTGACAAGAGCCAACACCTTGACCGTATCGCTGTTGTAGGTGGTGGTTATATCGGTGTTGAACTTGCTGAAGCCTTTGAACGTCTTGGAAAAGAAGTTGTTCTTGTTGATATTGTAGATACTGTCTTGAACGGCTACTATGACAAAGACTTCACACAAATGATGGCGAAGAACTTGGAAGACCACAACATCCGCTTGGCTCTTGGTCAAACTGTTAAAGCAATCGAAGGTGACGGTAAAGTTGAACGCTTGATTACTGATAAAGAAAGCTTTGACGTGGATATGGTTATCCTTGCAGTTGGTTTCCGTCCAAACACTGCCCTTGCTGATGGTAAGATTGAACTCTTCCGCAACGGTGCCTTCCTTGTAGACAAGAAACAAGAAACATCTATCCCAGGCGTTTACGCTGTAGGTGACTGTGCGACTGTTTATGACAATGCTCGTAAAGACACTAGCTACATTGCGCTTGCTTCAAATGCTGTTCGTACTGGTATCGTTGGTGCTTACAACGCTTGTGGTCATGAATTGGAAGGAATTGGTGTTCAAGGTTCAAATGGTATCTCTATCTATGGCCTTCACATGGTTTCAACTGGTTTGACACTTGAAAAAGCAAAAGCTGCAGGTTACAATGCAACTGAGACAGGATTTAACGATCTTCAAAAACCAGAATTTATGAAACATGACAACCATGAAGTAGCTATCAAGATTGTCTTTGACAAAGATAGCCGTGAAATTCTTGGTGCACAAATGGTATCAAACGATCATGGAATTGCGATGGGAATCCACATGTTCTCACTTGCTATCCAAGAGCATGTAACAATTGAAAAATTGGCCTTGACAGACCTATTCTTCTTGCCACACTTCAACAAACCATATAACTACATCACAATGGCTGCCCTTACAGCTGAAAAATAATATTTGATGAGCTATCTGGTCTTGCTTTAAGGTCAGATAGTTTTTTAGTTAATCTGTACCCACACAATTATGATTTTTCTATCTTGTGATTCATTCTAATCTAACTTAAAATGAAATGGTAGCTACCAATACAAATGATGAGGATAAAACAAATGACTGAAAATCGTTATGAACTAAATAAAAACTTGGCGCAGATGCTCAAGGGTGGGGTTATCATGGACGTTCAGAACCCTGAACAGGCCCGTATTGCAGAGGCTGCTGGTGCGGCTGCTGTTATGGCCTTGGAGCGGATTCCAGCTGATATTCGTGCTGCGGGTGGCGTTTCCCGTATGAGTGATCCAAAGATGATTAAGGAAATCCAAGAAGCGGTTAGCATTCCAGTAATGGCCAAGGTCAGAATCGGGCATTTTGTTGAAGCTCAGATTTTAGAGGCTATTGAAATTGACTATATCGATGAGAGTGAAGTACTATCTCCAGCTGATGACCGTTTCCATGTGGACAAGAAAGAATTTCAAGTTCCTTTTGTCTGTGGTGCTAAGGACTTGGGTGAAGCCTTGCGTCGTATCGCTGAAGGTGCTTCCATGATTCGCACAAAAGGAGAACCGGGTACGGGGGATATCGTCCAAGCTGTTCGTCATATGCGTATGATGAATCAGGAAATTCGCCGCATTCAAAATCTACGTGAGGACGAACTTTATGTTACTGCTAAGGACTTGCAAGTACCTGTAGAATTGGTTCAATACGTCCATGAACATGGAAAATTGCCAGTTGTAAACTTCGCGGCTGGAGGCGTTGCAACGCCAGCAGATGCTGCGTTGATGATGCAATTAGGGGCAGAGGGTGTCTTTGTCGGTTCAGGTATTTTCAAGTCAGGAGATCCTGTTAAACGAGCGAGTGCCATTGTTAAAGCTGTGACTAACTTCCGAAATCCTCAAATCCTAGCACAAATCTCAGAAGATTTAGGAGAAGCCATGGTTGGTATTAATGAAAATGAAATCCAAATTCTCATGGCTGAGCGAGGAAAATAGATGAAAATCGGAATATTGACCTTGCAAGGTGCCTTTGAAGAACATGCAAAAGTGCTAGATAAATTAGGCGTAGACAATGTTGAAATCAGAAATTTAGAGGATTTTCAGCAAGATCAGAGTGACTTGTCAGGTTTGATATTACCTGGTGGTGAGTCTACAACCATGGGCAAGCTTTTGCGAGACCAAGACATGCTGATTCCCATTCGAGAAGCCATTCTATCTGGCTTACCAGCCTTTGGAACCTGTGCGGGCTTAATTTTGCTGGCTAAGGAAATCACGTCTCAGAAAGAGAGTCATCTTGGAACTATGGATATGGTGATCGAGCGCAATGCCTATGGACGCCAACTAGGAAGTTTCTATACGGAAGCAGAATGTAAGGGAGTAGGTCAGATTCCAATGACCTTTATTCGCGGTCCGATTATCAGTAGTGTTGGAGAAAATGTAGAAATTCTAGCAAGAGTTGATAATCAAATCGTTGCAGCCCAAGAAAAAAATATGTTGGTAACTTCTTTTCATCCAGAATTGACTGATGATGTGCGCTTGCACCAGTACTTTATCAATATGTGTAAAGAAAAAAGTTGAGACTGAGTTTCTCAACTTTTTTACATGTAATAAACAATGGCAATGTATTGGAGGGTAGATGCTGCTAGGATAAAGAGATGCCAAATCATGTGGAAATAAGGTTTTTTCTTAGCATAAAATCCAGCTCCAACTGTATAACAGAGTCCGCCAGTTACCATGAGACTCCAGAAAATTGGTGTTGTTTGACTGATAATGGCAGGAATGATAGCTAGAACCAACCAGCCCATAATCAGGTAAAGAGCAAGGCTAAATTTCTCATTGACTTTTTTAGCAAAGATTTTATAGAGAATACCAAAGATGGTCGTTCCCCATTGAATGGCAATAATTAGATAGCCAAACCAGTTATTCATTAAGGTCAAGACGACGGGCGTGTAAGATCCAGCGATGGCAACATAAATCATAGAATGGTCAATGATTCGCAAGACATATTTGTGGGTCGAACCATAGGCCATAGAGTGATAAATGGTGGATGAGAGGAACATGAGAAAGAGACTAATAACGAAAATGGAAACGCCGATAGATGATAAAAATCCGTGTGCTTCATAACTATAGGTGGATGAAATAGGGAGTAAGATGAGCATGATGACGGCACCTACGGCATGGGTCACGCTATTAGCAATCTCCTCTCCAAAACTGAGTTGTTTGCTGAGTTTAAGACTAGTGTTCATCGGATTACCTCCTCTTCAGTATGATGGATTAAGTCTAGAGTTTGATGATAGAGTTTAACGGTTTGGCAGCTGGTTTGGATAATAGGGTTAGCTGGATTAATTCCTTGGTTCATGTAGTCCACAAAAGCATCGTAGAGTTGGTCTGAACTTGCTTGAGTTTGGAGAGTATTCAGTGTCTGGGCTATTTCTTGAATAGAAAAGACAGACTTGAGGGTTGTGATAGCAATCAGACGGGCAATTTGTTGGCGTTGGTATTTTTTCTTGTCAGGCTTTGTCAGGTAACCATGTTTGACATAGTTATTGACCATGGATGCTGTTAGACCCTTATCTTTATCTGGAGAGATAGGGGCGCAGACCTGATTGACATAGAGCAAAACCTGGTCCAGATAGAGGTCAATATTTGGAATTTCTGCCCATTTTGGGTAGGAAAAGGTAGTTTTCATTTCCAACTCCTTTTTATCTAGTTTTAATAACTAGATTATAAAATAATAAAAACAGAAAGTCAAGTTTTAACTGCTTGTGAAAAGGCTTAAATTATGCTATGATGGGAGAAACTAGTCAGAAATGAGGAGAAAAGATGGAGATTCGTTTAGCTTTTCCAAATGAAGTAGATGCCATCATGCAGGTGATGGAGGATGCTAAAAAATGTTTAGCGGATGCTGGTAGTGACCAGTGGCAAAATGGTTATCCAAATGCTGATATTATTATTGAGGATATTATCTCAGGTCAAGCCTATGTAGCCTTGGAAGAGGGAGAACTATTAGCCTATGCTGCTGTGACCAAGAGTCCAGAGGCAGCCTATGAAGCCATTTATGAAGGCAACTGGCAAGCTGGGGAGTCAGAGTACCTAGTCTTTCACCGTATTGCTGTGGCAGCAGATGTTCAGGGACAGGGGGTTGCTCAGACTTTCCTAGAGGGCTTGATTGAAGGTTTTGATTATCTAGATTTTCGCTCAGATACGCATGTTGCAAACAAGGCCATGCAGCATATTTTTGAAAAACTAGGTTTTAAACAGGTTGGTAAGGTTCCAGTTGATGGTGAACGCTTGGCCTATCAAAAATTAAAGAAATAATGCAAAAGAAGTACGCAAAAATGTTCTACTCTTCGCCAATTGGTATTCTATCACTGGTAGCTGATGAGCATTATTTGTATGGAATTTGGGTGCAGGAGCAGAAGCATTTTGAGAGGGGGATAGGAGATGAAACGATAGAAGCAGTTGTTAGTCATCCCATTTTAGACTCAGTTATTGCTTGCTTAGATGGTTACTTTAAAGGCAAGTCTCGGGATTTATCCGACTTGCCCTTGGCTCCAATCGGAACGGATTTTGAAAAGCGAGTTTGGTCCTATTTACAGGGAATTCCTTATGGTCAGACAGTGACCTATGGACAAATAGCCCAAGACCTGCAAGTGGCTTCTGCTCAAGCAATTGGTGGAGCAGTGGGACGCAATCCTTGGTCTATCCTAGTACCTTGTCACCGTGTGCTGGGAGCAGGCAAGCGTCTGACAGGTTATGCTGCAGGAGTGGAAAAGAAAGCCTGGCTCTTGGAGCATGAAGGCGTAGATTTTAAAGATAGAAACAATAGAAAGTGAAAGACATGTTAGAATTTATCGAATATCCAAAATGTTCAACTTGTAAAAAAGCAAAACAAGAATTAAACCAACTCGGTGTGGACTATAAAGCCGTCCATATCGTGGAAGAAACACCTAGCCAAGAAGTGATTTTAAACTGGCTAGAAACCTCAGGGTTCGAGTTGAAGCAATTTTTCAACACCAGTGGAATCAAATACCGTGAACTAGGGCTGAAAGATAAGGTAGGAAGTCTGTCGAACCAAGAAGCAGCCGAGTTGCTAGCAAGCGACGGTATGTTGTTAAAACGGCCGATTTTAGTAGAAAATGGAACTGTTAAGCAAATCGGTTATCGAAAACCTTATGAAGAATTGGGATTGAAATAGTTTTTATCTATCTCTTTGATAGATAAAATATATAACCTCTCTGTTTCAAAGTATGATAAACTAGTAGGTAGACAAAGTCTATACCTGACCGTAGCAAATAATTTCATTGACGGCAGAAGTATGGTAGAATGAATCATTATCAGGAGAGGATGTTTTTATGAATGTTACAACGATTTTAGCATCAGATTGGTACCAAAACTTGATGCAATTGATTCCGGATGGCAAGCTGTTTAGCCTGCGTTCGGTCTTTGATGGGATTCCAAGAATTGTCCAACAACTTCCAACAACGATTATGTTGACAATTGGTGGTGCCTTTTTTGGCTTGGTTTTGGCACTTCTTTTTGCCATTGTGAAGATCAATCGTGTCAAGATTTTATATCCCTTACAGGCCTTCTTTGTTAGTTTCTTAAAAGGGACACCGATTTTAGTGCAACTCATGTTGACCTACTACGGAATTCCTTTGGCTTTGAAAGCCCTCAATCAGCAATGGGGGACTGGTCTCAATATCAATGCCATTCCAGCAGCAGCTTTTGCGATTGTCGCCTTTGCCTTTAATGAGGCAGCTTATGCTAGTGAAACCATTCGTGCAGCCATTCTCTCAGTTAATCCTGGTGAGATTGAGGCGGCACGCAGTCTGGGTATGACGCGAGCACAAGTTTATCGACGAGTGATTATTCCAAATGCGGCAGTTGTGGCGACTCCAACCTTGATCAATTCCCTAATTGGCTTGACCAAGGGTACGTCCCTAGCCTTTAGTGCGGGTGTTGTGGAAGTCTTTGCCCAAGCTCAGATTTTAGGTGGTGCCGATTACCGCTATTTTGAACGCTTTATCTCCGTTGCCCTTGTTTATTGGGTAGTCAATATCGGAATTGAAAGCCTCGGTCGTTTCATCGAGAGAAAAATGGCTATCTCTGCACCCGATACAGTGCAAACAGATGTGAAAGGAGACCTTCGTTAATGATTAAGATTTCGAATTTAAGTAAATCCTTTTCAGGACAGACTGTCTTGGATCATCTGGACTTGGATATTCAAAAAGGGGAAGTTGTAGCCTTGATAGGTTCTTCAGGAGCTGGAAAATCAACTTTTCTTCGTAGTCTCAATTATCTTGAAACACCTGACAGTGGCTCGATTCAGATTGATGATTTTTCAGTTGATTTTTCTAAAATCACTCAAGAAGAAATCCTTGCCCTACGCCGTAAGCTGTCTATGGTTTTCCAACAGTTTAATTTGTTTGAACGCCGAACAGCACTTGATAATGTGAAAGAAGGCTTGGTTGTTGTCAAGAAATTATCTGACCAAGAAGCGACTAAGATTGCCAAGGAAGAGTTGGCTAAGGTTGGGCTTTCTGATCGTGAAAACCATTACCCTCGCCATTTATCAGGTGGACAAAAGCAACGGGTTGCTCTAGCGCGTGCGCTTGCTATGAAACCAGATGTCTTGCTCTTAGACGAACCAACTTCAGCCCTTGACCCAGAATTGGTCGGTGAAGTAGAGAAGTCTATTGCGGATGCTGCTAAGTCAGGACAGACTATGATTTTAGTCAGTCATGACATGTCCTTTGTAGCCCAAGTGGCTGATAAGATTCTCTTCTTAGATAAGGGGAAAATCATCGAGTCTGGAACACCGGATGAGATTATCCACCATCCTAAAGAAGAGCGGACAAAAGAATTCTTTGCTAGTTACAAACGGACTTATATTTGATATAATAGATAAAGGAAAACTCAGTTAGCTGGACTAGCTGAGTTTACTCTTTAAAAAAGAAAGAAATGAGAGAAATCATGCTACTGCAACTATTTTCTTTATATTTCGAGAGTTTGATCTTGACCACCATCCTTGTCCTGATTTTTTTAGGGATTTGGATTGGACTAAGAGCCATGTCGGGAGTTGATAAGACAGCTAAGGCTCGTCAAGCCCATCTCTATGATATGATTATGATTGGAGTCTTGGTCGTTCCAGTATTATCCTTTGCGGTTATGAGTTTAATTCTTGTTTTCAAGGCATAATCCTTGCTTGATTGACAAGAAAGAGTTAGAATAAAGATAGTTACAACAAGAAAGAAGGAAACTATATGTACGATACTATTATTATCGGTGCTGGACCTGCAGGGATGACTGCGGCCTTGTATGCTGCTCGAAGCAATTTGAAAGTAGCCTTGATTGAAGGTGGTCTGCCAGGTGGTCAGATGAATAATACATCTGATATTGAAAATTACCCCGGATACGCTAATATTAGTGGACCAGAATTGGCTGAAAAGATGTTTGAACCACTTGAAAATCTCGGTGTTGAGCACATTTATGGTTATGTTGGAAATGTCGAAGACCATGGTGATTTTAAGAAAGTGATTACTGATGACCAAACATATGAAACACGTACCGTTATCGTAGCAACTGGTTCTAAACACCGTCCTTTGGGAGTGCCTGGAGAAGAAGAACTAAACAGTCGTGGTGTTTCATACTGTGCCGTGTGTGATGGTGCTTTCTTTCGTGACCAAGATTTGTTGGTAGTTGGTGGCGGAGATTCAGCTGTCGAAGAAGCCCTCTTCTTGACTCGTTTTGCTAAGACTGTTACCATTGTTCACCGTCGTGACCAACTTCGTGCCCAAAAAGTTTTACAAGACCGCGCCTTTGCGAATGAGAAAATCAGCTTTATCTGGGATTCTGTAGTGAAGGAAATCAAGGGTGAAAACCGAGTAGAATCTGTCGTATTTGAAAATGTGAAAACAGGTCAAGTGACAGAACAAGCCTTCGGTGGCGTCTTTATCTATGTTGGATTGGACCCTCTTAGCGATTTTGTTAAAGAATTGAATATCCAAGATCAGGCAGGCTGGATTGTGACAGATAACCACATGAAAACTGCAGTTGACGGTATCTTTGCAGTTGGAGATGTTCGCCAGAAAGACCTTCGCCAAGTAACAACAGCGGTTGGAGATGGAGCTATCGCTGGTCAAGAAGCCTATAAATTTATCACAGAACATAGTTAATCATAAAAAAGTTTCCAATCAGATGACTGGAAACTTTTTTATAGTCTGTTTCGGAAAACTTCGTACATGAGAATGGCCGCAGCAACACTGGCATTAAGGCTTTGAACATGGCCATTCATGGGAATGGTAATCATTTCATCGACCTGTTTTTTAATGTTGCTAGAGATGCCTTTTCCTTCATTTCCGATGATGAGGGCGATTTTCCCTTTTGTATTCCACTTATGGCAAGGAGTACCGTTCATATCCGTTCCAAAGGTCCAGAAGCCTTCATCCTTGACTTTGTCCAGAGTTTGGCTCAGATTGGTCACTCGGGCGATGGGAACGTGCTCGATAGCACCTGTGGCCGTTTTGGCAACGACGGGGGTAACACCTACAGCACGGTGCTTGGGAATGATGACACCTGAAACATTGGTCGCATCGGCTGTTCTCAGGATGGATCCTAGGTTGTGAGGGTCAGTCAAACCATCCAGAATCAATAGCAAAGGATTTTCTTCTTGGCGTGTTTTGGAAAGGATGTGATCTAGCTCGCTATAGGCAAATTCGGACACTCGTAAAACAAAACCTTGGTGGACAGCACCTTCAGTCATCTCAGAGAGGGATTTTTTTGAGGTCCAAGAAATGGACACCTTCTTTTCTGTAGCCAGTTCCTTGACTTTCTCAAGATTCTTACCTCGGAGATTTTCTTGGAGGTAGAGTTTGTTTCCAGTATTTGCAAGGAGGGCTTCGGTAACGGCGTGGACGCCATAGACAATATCATTTGTTTTCATGCCTCTATTATAACACAAAACCCCGTCTTGCAACGGGATTTTCTTTATTCTAGAATCAGTAAACCATCTTTAACTGCAAATGGGTCTTTTTCATTGATACGATCGTAAAACATGATACCGTTAATGTGGTCAATTTCATGCTGAACAACGATGGAGTTGTAGCCTTTGAGTTTGATACGGTGTTTTTCTCCATCTTTGTCAAAGTAGTCAACAGTAACGCGGGCATGGCGAACAACATAGCCAGGCACGTTGCGGTCTACAGACAGGCAACCTTCTCCTTCACCAAGAGCAGCGTCTTGAACCGAGTGAGAGACGATTTTTGGATTGTACATAATGGCTTGTAAGTCGTAGGCGTCCTTTGGAGTTTCACCTTCTTCAACAATATTAGGTACCAACACAGCGATAATGCGTTTTGAGATATCCAACTGAGGAGCAGCCAGTCCAACACCACCGCGGAGTCCCATTTTTTCAGCCATGACGGGATCTTGGGAATGTTTAAGGAATTGCATCATCTTTTCGCCTAGGATGATTTCCTGGTCAGATAGGGGGAAAGTAACTTCCTCAGCAACCGCGCGTAGAGTTGGATTCCCCTCGCGGATAATATCATTCATATCAATTAAGTGAGCAGCTTTTGTAATACGTTCTATAGCAGACATTTTCTCTCCTTTCATTACCTCTACATGATAACACAAAATGACAAGGATTGAAAGTATTACAGCCTTGATTTATAGAAAATAGATAGGATGTTCAATTCATACTCAATGAAAATCAAAGAGCAAACTAGGAAGCTAGCCGCAGGTTGCTCAAAAAACTGTTTTGAGGTTGCAGATAGAACTGACGAAGTCAGTAACATATATACGGTAAGGCGACGCTGACGTGGTTTGAAGAGATTTTCGAAGAGTATCAATTGTGAAAGAATTACTTATCTGTGATATAATAAAAAGAAAAGGCTTGCATAAGAAAGTAGGGAGAATGAAGATGCAAAGAAGACAAGATAGAAATCAGGGTGGTTTAGCTTTTCGTTTTATGAAGGGCTTGGTAAACTTTTTTAGGAGTTATCGCAGGTGGAGCAATAAAGGATTTGTGGCGGTACTCTTGCTAGCAGTTGCTTTATCAATGGGCTTGGTCTTATTGTTTGAAAGTTTCCAAGGCATGCCTCTGACCAGTCAAAAACGAGATACTATTTCTCAAGAGGGGACCAAGCAAAAGTCTCAGGAGCAGGAAGAGGAAAAATCTGCTAGAATTATGGCCAACGGAGATTTGCTCTACCACGATGGACTTTTCTTTTCAGCTAAAAAAGAAGACGGTACCTATGACTTTCATGAGAATTTTGAGTATGTGACACCTTGGCTCAAGCAAGCAGATTTAGCTATTGGTGATTTTGAAGGAACCATCAATAAGGATCATTATTTAGCGGGTTATCCTCTCTTTAATGCTCCTGCTGAAGTTATGGATGCCATTAAGGATGCAGGTTATCATGTGCTGGATTTAGCTCATAATCATATTTTGGATTCGCAAATTGAGGGAGTTATTTCAACGACCGATATTATTGAGAAAGCTGGAATCACTCCAATCGGAGTTTATACGCATGAACCACGTGATCAGGCTCCGCTGGTCATTAAGGAAGTGAATGGTATCAAGGTTGCACTGTTAGCCTATTCCTATGGTTTCAATGGAATTGAGCAGTATATTTCTCAGGAAGACTATAATCGTTATCTTTCAGATTTAAACGAAGATAAGATGAAGGCTGAAATTGAACGGGCAGAGAAGGAAGCAGATATCACCATTATCATGCCTCAGATGGGTGTGGAGTATCGCTTGGAACCAACTGAAGAACAAAAGGCTCTTTATCACAAGATGATCGATTGGGGAGCAGATGTTATCTTTGGAGGGCACCCACATGTAGTTGAGCCATCTGAAATTGTTGAAAAAGATGAGGAGAAGAAACTCATTATCTATTCAATGGGGAACTTCATTTCCAATCAACGGATTGAATCTATGGGAGATGAAGAGAATGCTAAGTGGACTGAACGTGGCGTTCTCATGGACGTGACCATTAAGAAGAAGGATGGAAAAACAACTATCGGAACAGCTAAAGCTCATCCTACTTGGGTCAATCGAACACCAAAGGGAACTTTTTCACCAGAAGGATATCCCCTATATCATTATCAAACCTATATATTGGAAGATTTCATAGAGGGTGGCAGTCATCGTGATCAATTAGATGAAGCGACTAAGGAACGAATTGATACAGCCTATAAAGAAATGAACGAACATGTAGGATTGAAGTGGGATTAGTTTGAATACAGAGGGAAGTAAATGACGATTAAGGTAATTGCGACAGATATGGATGGAACCTTGCTGGATGCCAGAGGACAGCTTGATATTCCACGCTTGGAAAAGATTTTAGATCAGTTGGATCAAAGGGGTATTCGTTTTGTCATCGCGACGGGGAATGAAATTCACCGCATGAGGCAACTACTGGAGCACTTGGTCGATCGAGTGGTTCTGGTTGTTGCCAATGGTGCTCGTATTTTTGAAAACAATGAATTGATTCAGGCTCAGACTTGGGATGATGCCATTGTCGATAAGGCTTTGGCTCATTTCAAGGGTCGAGCGTGTCAGGATCAGTTTGTTGTAACGGGTATGAAGGGTGGTTTCGTCAAAGAAGGTACGATTTTTACAGATCTTGAAAGTTTTATGACTCCAGAAATGATTGAAAAATTCTACCAACGGATGCAGTTTGTGGATGAATTAACCTCTGACCTCTTTGGTGGTGTGCTCAAGATGAGTATGGTTGTTGGTGAGGAACGTTTGAGTTCGGTCTTGGAAGAAATCAATGACCTCTTTGATGGCCGTGTTCGGGCTGTATCGAGTGGCTATGGTTGCATCGATATCCTTCAAGCTGGGATTCATAAAGCATGGGGCTTAGAAGAATTACTCAAGCGCTGGGACTTGACCTCCCAACAAATCATGGCTTTTGGTGACAGTGAAAATGATGTTGAAATGCTTGAAATGGCTGGAATTGCCTATGCGATGGAAAATGCTGATGACAAAGCCAAAGCTGTTGCGACGGCTCTAGCGCCAGCCAACAGCCAAGGAGGAGTTTATCAAGTCTTGGAAAACTGGTTAGAAAAAGGAGAATGAAGTGGCAGTACAGTTATTAGAAAATTGGTTACTAAAGGAACAAGAAAAAATCCAAAACAAGTATCGTCACTTAAATCAGGTTTCTGTTGTAGAGCCAGACATTCTTTTTATTGGTGATTCCATTGTCGAATATTATCCTCTGCAGGAACTATTCGGGACTTCGAAGACAATTGTCAATCGAGGAATTCGTGGCTATCAGACAGGACTGTTATTAGAGAATCTAGATGCGCATCTGTACGGTGGGGCAGTAGATAAAATTGTCCTTTTGATTGGGACAAATGATGTCGGAAAAGATGTGCCTGTGAATGAGACTCTCAATAATCTCGAAGCTATCATACAGTCTATTGCTCGCGATTATCCATTGACAGAGATAAAATTGCTTTCCATTTTGCCAGTCAATGAGGGAGAGGAGTACCAGCAGACAGTCTATATCCGTACGAATGAAAAAATTCAGAAATGGAATCAAGTCTATAAAGAACTTTCTTCTGCCTATATGCAGGTGGAATTTTTGCCAGTTTTTGATAGTTTGACAGACCAAGAAAGCCAACTCAAAAAAGACTATACTACTGATGGATTGCACCTCAGTGTTGCTGGTTATCAGGTTTTGACAAAAACCTTGAAAGACTATCTTTACTAAATAGCGAAATAATGTTAAATTTGAGCATAATATCTTGTAAAAAATTCTAAAATCCTTTAAAATAAAAAGTGACGGAGGAATTTATGAATGTAAATCAGATTGTACGGATTATTCCTACTTTAAAAGTTAATAATAGAAAATTAAATGAAACATTTTATATTGAAACCCTTGGTATGAAGGCTTTGTTAGAAGAGTCAGCCTTTCTGTCACTAGGTGATCAAACAGGCCTTGAAAAACTTGTTTTAGAAGAAGCTCCAAGTATGCGCACTCGTAAGGTAGAGGGAAGAAAAAAACTAGCTAGATTGATTGTCAAGGTGGAAAATCCCTTGGAAATCGAAGGACTCTTATCTAAAACAGATTCGATTCATCAATTATATAAAGGTCAAAATGGCTACGCTTTTGAAATTTTTTCACCAGAAGATGATTTGATTTTGATTCATGCGGAAGATGATAGAGCAAGTCTAGTAGAAGTAGAAGAAAATCCTGAATTTCAAACAGATTTGGAATCAATTTCTTTAAGTAAATTTGAGATTTCCATGGAATTACACCTCCCAACGGATGTAGATAGTTTCTTGGAACTATCTGAAATTGGGGAAACCCTTGATTTTATCCCAGCTCAGGGTCAAGATTTGACTGTGGATAATGCCGTTACTTGGGACTTATCTATGCTCAAGTTCTTGGTCAATGAATTAGACATAGCAAGTCTGCGCCAGAAGTTTGAGTCTACTGAATATTTTATTCCTAAGTCTGAAAAATTCTTCCTTGGAAAAGATAGAAATAATGTTGAATTGTGGTTTGAAGAAGTATGAAGTGGACCAAGATTATTAAAAAAATAGAAGACCAAATCGAGGCAGGGATTTATCCCGGAGCCTCTTTTGCGTATTTTAAGGACCATCAATGGACGGAGTTCTATTTAGGCCAGAGTGACCTAGAGCATGGTTTACAGACTGAGGCAGGACTAGTTTATGACCTAGCTAGTGTCAGCAAGGTTGTTGGCGTTGGCACAGTTTTTACTTTTTTGTGGGAAAAAGGCAAATTAGATATTGACAGACCGGTAACAGATTTTTTAGCTGAGAGTGATTATCCAGACATCACTATTCGCCAGCTCTTAACCCACGCTACAGATCTTGATCCTTTTATTCCCAATCGAGACCTTTTAACAGCCTCAGAATTAAAGGAAGCGATGTTTCATCTCAATAGACGAAGTCAGCCAGCCTTTCTTTATTCGGATGTCCATTTTTTGCTGTTGGGTTTTATTTTGGAAAGAATCTTTAATCAAGACTTGGATGTGATTTTACAAGAACAAGTCTGGAATCTTTGGAGAATGACGGAAACCAAGTTTGGACCTGTTGAGCTTGCTGTTCCAACCGTCAGAGGTGTAGAGGCAGGTCTGGTACATGATCCCAAGGCTCGTCTCTTGGGCATACATGCTGGTAGTGCTGGTTTATTTTCGACTGTAAAGGATTTACAAATCTTTTTAGAACACTATTTAGCAGATGATTTTGCAAGAGATTTGAGTCAAAATTTTTCTCCTTTGGATGACAAGAAACGTTCTTTAGCATGGAATTTGGAGGGAGATTGGCTAGACCATACGGGCTATACAGGTACCTTTATCATGTGGAATCGTCAGAAGCAAGAAGCGGCCATTTTCCTATCGAATCGTACCTATGAAAAGGATGAGAGGGCTCAATGGATTGTAGACCGTAATCAAGTGATGGACTTGATTCGTAAAGAAGAGTAAGGAGAGACATGTCAAACAGTTTAAAAGGGACTTTATTAACAGTTGTGGCTGGGATTGCTTGGGGCTTGTCAGGAACGAGTGGCCAATACCTGATGGCACACGGAATTTCGGCTCTGGTTTTGACTAACTTGCGCCTTTTAATCGCTGGTGGGATTCTCGTGCTCTTGGCTTATGCTACTGCAAAGGATAAAATGCTGGCCTTTTTAACGGATAAGAAGAGTTTGCTGTCTCTTCTCATTTTTGCTCTAATTTGCCTCTTCCTCAATCAATTTGCCTATCTAACTGCTATTCAGGAAACCAATGCAGGAACTGCGACGGTGCTTCAGTATGTTTGTCCTGTCGGGATTTTGATTTATAGCTGTATCAAGGATAAGGTGGCGCCGACGCTGGGAGAGATAGTTTCCATCATATTAGCCATCGGAGGAACCTTCCTGATCGCCACTCATGGGCAGTTGGACCAGTTATCTATGACACCTTCTGGCCTGTTCTGGGGTCTATTTTCTGCTCTGACTTACGCCCTTTATATCATTTTGCCCATAGCCTTGATTAAGAAGTGGGGGAGTAGTTTGATCATTGGTGTGGGAATGGTCATAGCAGGTTTGGTTGCCCTTCCTTTTACAGGAGTTCTACAGACTACTATCCCAACAAGTCTTGATTTTCTCCTTGCTTTTGCAGGTATTATCCTTATCGGGACTGTCTTTGCCTATACAGCTTTCCTTAAAGGAGCCAGTCTGATAGGACCAGTTAAGTCAAGCTTGTTGGCTTCGATTGAGCCAATCTCAGCGGTTTTCTTTGCCTTCTTAATAATGAATGAACAATTTTATCCCATTGATTTTCTTGGTATGGCAATGATTTTAATTGCAGTAACTTTGATTTCGTTGAAAGATTTACTCTTAGAGAAATAAAAAGACTCTTTGTCCGTGACAGAGAGGTTTTATGTAGTATTTTATACTCAATGAAAATCAAAGAGCAAACTAGGAAACTAGCCGCAGGCTGTACTTGAGTACGGCAAGGCGACGTTGACGCGGTTTGAATTTGATTTTCGAAGAGTATTAATTGTTTTCAAGATAAAATTCAAATCGTTCACCTACATATTGACTTTTTACGTATTCAAAAGCAGTACCATCTTCTAGGTAGGAAACCTGAGTCAAACCAAGAATAGCATGTCCTTTTTCAACTTCTAAATAGTGGGCAATCTTTTCTTTAGCAAGACGAGCATAGATGGTCTGCTGTGATTTACCAATACGGTAGCCATGTTTTTGCAAGGTTTGGAAGAAATGACTGGTGATTTCTTCTTTTTTAAAGTCCTTAATGAATTTCTCAGGAATAGAAGCAACCTCATAAACCAGAGGAACTTGGTCGGCATAGCGAACCCGCTCCATTCGGATAATATTTTCGGTAGGAGAAATTCCTAGCTTGGCAACTTCCTGTTCATTGGGAATGGTTTTTCTGTAGGAAATGAGTTGGCTAGAGGGTACTTTACCTTGTGACTTAACAATTTCAGTAAAACTGGTTGTCCCTCGCATTTTTTCTTGTACACGTGTACTGGATACAAAGGTGCCGCTTCCTACACGACGCTCTAAAACGCCTTCTTCGACCAATAGAGATACGGCTTGGCGGAGGGTCATGCGACTAACCGCAAACTGCTCTGCTAAATCTCGTTCACTAGGGAGTCTTTCTCCAATAGCCCAACGGTGCTCGTCAATATCCTTTTTAATCTGATCGTGGATTTTCATATAAGCAGGTAGCATATTTTTCACTTCATTTCTATCTTTTCTCTATTGTACCCTAATAAACTAGAAAAAGTCAAACTTCGCCTTGTTTAGTTGGTAATTCACTAGTATTTGTGATAGAATATTGAAAAAAGATATTTCTTTTGAGAAAGGAAAAAGATGAGCAACATTTCAACTGATTTGCAAGATGTAGAAAAAATCATCGTATTGGACTATGGTAGCCAATACAACCAGCTGATTTCACGCCGTATCCGTGAGATTGGTGTTTTTTCAGAACTAAAAAGCCATAAAATTTCAGCTGCTGAAGTTCGTGAAATCAACCCTGTAGGAATCATCCTTTCAGGTGGTCCAAATTCTGTATACGAAGATGGTTCATTCGATATTGACCCAGAAATCTTCGAACTCGGAATTCCTATTTTGGGAATTTGTTACGGTATGCAGTTATTGACCCATAAACTTGGAGGAAAAGTTGTTCCTGCAGGTGATGCTGGGAATCGTGAATACGGTCAATCAACCCTAACTCACACACCATCAGCGCTTTTTGAATCAACACCTGATGAACAGACTGTTTTGATGAGCCATGGTGATGCGGTTACTGAGATTCCTGCTGACTTTGTTCGTACTGGAACATCAGCTGACTGCCCTTATGCAGCCATTGAAAACCCAGATAAACACATTTACGGTATCCAATTCCACCCAGAAGTTCGCCATTCTGTATACGGGAATGATATCCTTCGTAACTTTGCCCTTAACATTTGTAAGGCTAAAGGCGACTGGACAATGGATAACTTCATTGACATGCAGATCCAAAAAATCCGTGAGACCGTCGGTGATAAACGTGTTCTTCTTGGTCTATCAGGTGGTGTTGACTCATCTGTCGTTGGGGTTCTTCTCCAAAAGGCTATTGGCGATCAATTGATCTGTATCTTTGTAGACCACGGTCTTCTTCGTAAAGGGGAAGCAGACCAAGTTATGGACATGCTTGGTGGTAAGTTTGGTTTAAATATCGTCAAAGCAGACGCTGCAAAACGTTTCCTTGACAAACTTGCAGGTGTTTCTGACCCTGAGCAAAAACGTAAAATCATCGGTAACGAGTTTGTCTATGTATTCGATGACGAAGCAAGCAAGCTCAAAGATGTGAAATTCCTTGCTCAAGGTACCTTATATACAGACGTTATCGAGTCTGGTACAGATACAGCTCAAACTATTAAGTCACACCACAACGTGGGTGGTCTTCCAGAAGACATGCAGTTTGAACTCATCGAACCACTCAACACTCTTTATAAGGACGAAGTTCGTGCCCTAGGTACAGAGCTTGGTATGCCAGAACATATCGTATGGCGCCAACCATTCCCAGGACCAGGACTTGCTATCCGTGTCATGGGAGAAATCACTGAAGAGAAACTGGAAACAGTTCGTGAGTCAGACGCTATCCTGCGTGAGGAAATTGCTAAAGCTGGTCTTGACCGCGATATTTGGCAATATTTCACTGTCAACACAGGCGTTCGTTCAGTTGGTGTTATGGGTGACGGTCGTACGTATGACTACACAATTGCAATCCGTGCTATCACTTCTATCGATGGTATGACTGCTGACTTTGCCAAAATTCCTTGGGATGTCCTTCAAAAAATCTCTGTTCGTATCGTAAATGAAGTAGATCACGTTAACCGTATCGTCTACGATATTACAAGTAAACCACCTGCAACTGTTGAGTGGGAGTAAGAAAAATTACAATAAAAAGGCTTTGAAATCAATGTTTCAGAGCCTTTAATTAAATAATCGCAAACAATTCGCAAACAAAGGAGCTGAGTAAATGACACCTTATACAGATAAAATAATTGATACTATTGCTAAGTATTTACCAAAAAATGAAAATGAATGGGAACTCGTTGGTTTTATAAACAAAAAGAAGGAAATCTACACGTTTGGGAGTGATTCAAAGATTATAGGTAGATTGTTTGAAGTTATAGCTTTTGAAGCATTGCAACGTTCAGCCAATGAATTGGGCTATACTTTACATGAATCTGAAAAACAAACTGTATACCCTGATTTTTATTTTAAAAAGCAAGATGGGCGAAAAATTGCCATCGATATAAAAACTACTTACAGAAGAAGCGAAAATACGAAATTTGGCTTTACTGGAGGTAGTTTTACAAGTTTTATGAGAAATGGAACAAAGAATATTGTAGGTCATTACTCTGATTATGACGGTCATTATATTTTAGGTGTTGTCTATACTCGAGAGACGAAACCAACTACTGGAAAAGTTAATTTTGAGAAATTAGATTCTATAATTCCTGCATATAAAAATATAGAAATGTTTGTTCAAGAAAAGTATAGAATATGTGGTGATAAGAAAGGTAGTGGAAATACCGATAATATTGGAACAATTACTTCAACATCCATTAAGCCTTTTGTTTATGGTGCAGGCCCTTTCTCCGTTTTAGGAGATGATGTGTTTAAAGATTATTGGAAACATTACCCAAGATATACTGATACCCAAAAGGTAAAACAATCTTTATATAATAATCTTGAAGGATATTTTGATTGGCTTTCTAAAACAGATGAACCTAAATCGCTAGAATTAAAACAATTATATTCAGATTATCTATCTCAGTACGATGAAACATTTGATAAAAAATAGAGCAGTTCGCTCTATTTTTTATATTTCAAAAAGGCTAATTTGCTCTTGTTCAGGATGCACTTCATTTAGGTTTGAATTAGATTCACTTATTACTAGGGCTTCTATCATTTTATTTCGATTAGATTCCTTTGCTCCTAAGTGATAAAAATGTTCAGTAGTTAACAACTTTCCATCCGTCCATTTTTCCATGTGGGTATTTTTTCTATACTGATTTTCGTACCACATACTAAAGGCGTATCCTGCTTTTCCTTTTTGAGTAAGTTCTGCGAGTAATGTCGCGTATTCTTCACTCCAAGAATCATAATATCCATCATATCGATCAATGTACGGAGGGTCTAAATAAACAAAGTCATTTTCTCCCATCATCTCAAATGCTTTAGTGAAAGGAATACAGATAAATTCCCAATCTTTACCCTTCATTATTTTTTCAATCCATGAAACTTGATTTACAATTTTTGTAATCAATGCTTTTTGAAATCTCTCTGGTTTTCGTCCAAAAGGAACATTATAATTACCTTTATTATTAAAACGTATCATTCCATTAAAATTGGAACGTTGTAAAAATAAAAAATCTAAAGAGCTATGTTCTTTATTAAATCTATCTCTAACTTCATAGTAATAAGATGTCTTATCAGCCGGAGTACTAGATAATTTAGTTGCTTCATTTTCTAAAAAAGTTCTAACTGTTTGAGCAGTAATCTTCTTTGATTGAATATCTTTGTAAAATTGAATGATATAGGGATTGGTGTCACTAAAAATAGCCTTCTGTGGTTCTAAATTAAAACCTACTACACCAGATCCCATAAATGGTTCAAAGTATGTTCCTTTACCATCCCACTTTATTGATTCAGCAATAAATGGAACTAATTTAGTTTTTATTCCTTGGATTTTAATAGGTGGTACTTTAGGTGTGATAATTTTTTTAGGTAACAATTGTAATTCTCCTCCCCTACTATATGTATTCTATTATAGCATTTTTTATACTTTTTTCTTCAGAAACTGATTATAAACTTCTCCTATTCCTAAAATGTAAAGTTAAACGCATAAAATATTTAACACTACAAAAAATAGTCAAATAAATGTATTCTGCATTAAAAATTGATCTAAGCATTGTTGAACCTTCTTTATATAATTTCAGTGTTGTAATTATTTCACGCCACTGTTATAAAATAAGTGTCGTGTTTTGTCGACACATAAAATTGAAATAAAAAAAATAGGCTTGAAGCCTAAATTTTTCCGTGACGCACTAAAAGAGAACCCCTCACTATCATTCTGATAACAAAAGAAGTGGTTACATAATTTGTTTCTGTATATAGAGGTAAAATCTTTTTTAACTCAGCAATATCATCAATAGTAGTTTGATTTACTTGTAAATCAGTTCGAGTTTTTGGGGCACTTCGTTCTTCAACTTGAGACCCAAATTTTAATACTTTATCCCAGTTTTGTTCAGCAGTAATTTTTTTAGAATCTAAATAAGCTTGATTTACGACAAACCCATTAGTAAGATGAAGATTATCAAATTCTCCAGTTGCTTTTATTTCTTTTTTTAGAGCATCGATACTATTTCGTGTTTCTATTGCTAGTCTAACAGCTAATCTTACTATATCACCACCTTTTTATTACTAATACTATTATACAAAAAATGTTGTGTTTTTGTTACACATTAATTTCAACTCTGTAAACAATAGAAATTAATTCTAATAAATTCTTATAAAAATAACTAGTATAAATCCTTAATTTTAAACTATATCAAACCTTATCAATTTAGAAAACAATAGAATGGGAATAGTCATCTAAGGACTAATTTATGTAGTTTAATGAGCCAGTATCTTTGGGTACTGGTTTTTTACTATATATGGATTTTTGACGACTTGCTAAGACTAGGTTAATTTTCAACAAATTAACAGTTAGTTTGTAAGCCTTAAAAGATTAGAATTGTCAAAACAATCTGTCTAGGCTTGATTTTATCGCTTATTTACTATAAAATGAGAAGGAAAAACGTCAAACTTTTATATTGCAAATAGGAGAAATCATGACAAAAACATTAAAACGTCCTGAGGTTTTATCACCTGCAGGGACTTTAGAGAAGCTAAAAGTAGCTGTTCAGTATGGGGCAGATGCTGTCTTTATCGGTGGTCAGGCCTATGGTCTCCGTAGCCGTGCAGGAAACTTTACCTTTGAACAGATGGAGGAAGGAGTCCAGTTTGCGGCCAAGTACGGTGCCAAGGTCTATGTTGCTGCCAATATGGTTATGCACGAAGGAAATGAAGCTGGTGCTGGTGAGTGGTTCCGTAAACTGCGTGATATCGGGATTGCAGCAGTTATCGTATCTGACCCAGCCTTGATTATGATTGCAGCGACTGAAGCACCAGGTCTTGAAATCCACCTCTCTACTCAAGCCAGTGCCACTAACTATGAAACCCTTGAGTTCTGGAAAGAACTGGGCTTGACTCGTGTCGTTTTGGCGCGTGAGGTTTCGATGGAAGAATTAGCTGAAATCCGCAAACGTACAGATGTTGAGATTGAAGCCTTTGTTCACGGAGCCATGTGTATTTCTTACTCTGGTCGTTGTACTCTTTCAAACCACATGAGTATGCGTGATGCTAACCGTGGTGGTTGCTCTCAATCTTGCCGTTGGAAATACGACCTTTACGATATGCCATTTGGTCAAGAACGCAAGAGCTTGAAAGGTGAAATTCCAGAAGAATTTTCAATGTCAGCCGTTGACATGTCTATGATTGACCATATCCCAGATATGATTGAAAATGGTGTGGACAGTCTTAAGATTGAAGGGCGTATGAAGTCTATTCACTACGTATCAACAGTAACCAACTGCTACAAGGCGGCTGTGGATGCCTATCTTGAAAGTCCTGAAAAGTTTGAATCTATCAAACAAGACTTGGTGGACGAGATGTGGAAGGTTGCCCAACGTGAATTAGCAACAGGTTTCTACTATGGTACACCATCTGAAAATGAGCAGTTGTTTGGTGCGCGTCGTAAAATTCCTGAGTATAAGTTTGTCGCTGAAGTGGTTTCTTATGATGATGCGACTCAAACGGCAACCATTCGTCAACGGAATGTCATCAACGAAGGCGATCAAGTTGAGTTTTATGGACCAGGTTTCCGTCATTTTGAAACCTATATTGAGGATCTTCACGATGCCAAAGGCAATAAAATCGACCGTGCTCCAAATCCAATGGAACTATTGACTATTAAGGTGCCTCAACCTGTTCAAGCAGGAGACATGGTTCGTGCATTAAAAGAAGGACTCATCAATCTCTACAAAGAAGATGGAACTAGTGTCACAGTTCGAGCTTAATGTAGTTGTTTAGTTTTAAAAAATTATGCAAAGCTCCATATACAACACTTAAACGAGATTAAAGAATGGCGAAATCCCTTGATGTGCAAGGGATTAGCTGTCCTTTTTTATTTTTAAGTGATAAAGTCGGAGCTTAGGTATCAAAGCCTATCAAATTAAACAAAGAAGCGATGCCGTCGATATTTTGAAATCCTATATTTAAACGTAACACTCTCTATTTTTTTATGGTAGAGAGTTTTTTGTTAATAAAATTTCACAAAATGACATTTATATATTGCATTAAGTTAGATATATGATATAATGTTGTTAAAAAGAGGCGCAACTTTTTAAAATTAATGAGAATCAAAGAGAAAACTAAGAATATTAATGGAGGAATAAAAAATGGAAGTTATAAATGTAAGTAAGCATTATGGTCATTCAATCATTCTCAAAGATATAAATTTTGCACTTAACAAGGGTGAAATTGTTGGTCTAGTAGGGAGAAATGGAGTTGGTAAGAGTACGTTGATGAAAATTCTTGTTCAGAATAATCAACCGACTTCAGGGAATATTATAAGCAGTGATAATGTTGGCTATTTAATCGAAGAACCAAAATTATTTTTATCTAAAACAGGTTTAGAGAATTTAAAATATTTGTCAAATTTATATGGTGTTGACTACAATCAAGAAAGATTTAGAAGTTTGATCCAAGAGTTAGATTTGACTCAGTCTATTAATAAAAAAGTAAAGACCTATTCTTTGGGTACAAAACAAAAATTAGCTTTACTTCTAACTCTCGTTACGGAACCTGATATATTGATTTTAGATGAACCGACTAATGGTTTAGATATTGAATCATCACAAATAGTTTTAGCGGTTCTAAAAAATTTAGCTTTACATGAAAATGTGGGAATTTTAATATCGAGTCATAAATTAGAAGATATTGAAGAAATTTGTGAGAGGGTTCTTTTCTTGGAGAACGGGCTTTTGACATTTCAAAAAGTAGGAAAAGATAGTCATAATTGCTTGTTTGAGATAGCTTTTTCATCAGCTACAGATAGAGACATTTTCATTACCAAACAAGAATTTGGGGATATTGTTCAGGAAGAGGGATTGAGAATTACTATGTCTGGGAATATTCAAAGTAGTGAGCTTTTTAAATTTTTTAACGAAAACTCTATTAAAGTAGTTGATTTTGAAACTAAAAAAGAGACGCTTAAAGATATTTATCTAAATCGTTCAAAATAAAGGAAGGTTATAATCATGAAATTAAATAAATTGAATTTTCTTAAGGAAAATATAAGAGATTTATATTCATCAGGCGTAATATATCTAGGATTGGTTATCTCGTTTATACCGCCTATACTGGTTACATTCTTTATTCTAAATACTCAAGGGACATCACTTGGTATTAAGCATATTTCAAATTTTTATGCTATGCTCGGTATGTTAATGGCTGTTATACATGCTAACCGAATTATTAGCAGGGATTTTTCCCACAATACGATCAGTTTATTTTATAATCAACAGAAAAATCGGATGATTTACGTCTTGTCCAATTTTCTATATGCCATCTCAGTTTCCATTATCTATGCTTTGAATGGTATTGTGTTACTAGTCATCGTAAGTAAATTGGGTGTTCCAGGTGCTTTAGGATTAGATTTTATAGTAGCCATTGTAGTCAATACAATTTTGTTAGTCCTATTTTATTTTCTATTATCTTACATTTTCTATTTATACAAATTGAAAAGTGGCTTGGTATTTGGTATTTTAGTAGCTTTACTACTCTTTATCCCTAATATATTAAATACAATTATGATGAATACTAGTAATGATTTGTTTATCAAAGTAATTGAACTTCTTCCTTTTTATTCTTTACCTGTATTTGTGGCTTCAAATACGATGTCTATTAGTCAGTATCTTGTGGCAACCGCTACAATCATTTTATTGTACTTGTTCACCCTCAAGAAAAGCAAGGAGTATTCATTTTAGTTTTATTTAGTATTATTTTGCAGACTTAAAATCTAGTAAAAAAATCAGTCATCTTGGTATGCTCCTGCTCTTGTTGTGTACACGTTTTTGTCTTATGCTAGACTCATTTCCAAAAGCATTATATAATAGTGATATGAAACCAATTAAACTAAATAAGAAATAAAAACTCGTTTAAAAGATCCTACTAAAGCTAATACTAAACAAAAAATCAAATAGCAAACTAGGAAGTTTATTTCAAGCAATCCAACATACTGATTTTAGGCTGAAGATAATATTGGAGTGCTAATTAATGAGGTTATAATAAATAGCTGACAGCTTGTGTTGGTTTTGGATTTTTTAAGAGTAGATGAGTATTAAAACTATAAGGAGGACGCAGGTGGCTAAAAATTTAAAATTAAAATTAGCTCGTGTAGAGCTTGATTTAACACAAGGTCAACTGGCAGAGGCTGTGGGGGTGACGCGCCAGACTATTGGTTTGATAGAGGCGGGGAAATATAATCCCAGTCTCTCGCTCTGCCAGTCCATTTGCAGATGTTTAGGGAAAACCCTAGACCAACTATTTTGGGAGGAAGAAGATGGTAAATAAATTCATTCATTATCAATTACTTGATGAAAGAGAAGAACAACTAATCAATAAAGCTGGAGCGGAATCCTTTACCCTTTTCATTGGACTTGTGCTTCTAAGCTATTTGGTGGCTGTATTAGCTCCCTCTCTTTTTAATTCGAATTTTCTAGTCTATACTCTGATAGTAGGAATTTTCTTCTTTTTCAACCGTGCCCGTTATCTGGGAGTGACCTACTATAGTCGTTTTCATTTTACGACTTTGGGTTGTTTTTTCCTAACATTGGCTATTACGGCTCTTTTGATGTTACAGAATTATCAATTCAACATAGAAATTTATCAGCACAATCCTTTGAACGTTAAATACCTGTCTGCTTGGGCAATTACTTATGTCATTTACCTTCCTTGGGTTTTTATCGGCAATCTTGGTCTGAAGAGCTATGGTGAATGGGCTCAGAAAAAGTTTGAACAAGATATGGATGAACTAGAGAGTGGTGAATAGCTTGTTACTCTTTTCTCAATCCGGCTAAAATGTGATATAATAGTACTAATTTATTGGAATACATGAAAGTTCTTGAAAATTTTCATGTGTTTCTAGCTAAGGAAGTAGAAAAAGTATGTATCCAGATGATAGTTTGACATTGCACACGGACTTGTACCAGATCAACATGATGCAGGTTTACTTTGACCAAGAGATTCACAATAAGAAGGCGGTTTTTGAGGTGTATTTCCGCCAGCAGCCTTTTAAGAATGGCTATGCGGTTTTTGCAGGTTTGGAAAGAATTGTGAGCTATCTTGAAGATCTGTGTTTTTCAGATAGTGATATTGCCTATTTGGAGTCGCTAGGCTATCATGGGGCATTCTTGGACTATCTCCGCAATTTCAAGTTGGAGTTGACCGTTCGTTCTGCCCAAGAAGGGGACTTGGTCTTTGCTAATGAACCGATTGTGCAAGTTGAAGGCCCTCTAGCTCAATGTCAATTGGTCGAAACAGCTCTTTTGAACATCGTTAACTACCAGACCTTGGTGGCGACTAAGGCAGCTCGTATTCGTTCGGTTATCGAAGATGAACCCTTGATGGAGTTTGGGACACGTCGGGCTCAAGAGATGGATGCGGCTATCTGGGGAACACGCGCAGCGGTGATTGGTGGTGCCAATGGAACCAGCAACGTGCGTGCTGGTAAACTCTTTGACATTCCTGTCTTGGGGACCCATGCACATTCCTTGGTGCAGGTTTATGGCAATGATTATGAGGCTTTCAAGGCTTATGCTGCGACCCACAAAAACTGTGTCTTTCTTGTGGACACCTATGACACCCTTCGCATCGGTGTGCCAGCTGCCATTCAGGTGGCGCGTGAGCTGGGTGACCAGATTAACTTTATGGGTGTGCGGATTGACTCTGGGGATATTGCCTACATTTCCAAGAAAGTCCGTCAGCAACTGGACGAGGCTGGATTTACAGAGGCTAAGATTTATGCTTCTAATGATTTGGATGAAAATACCATCCTCAACCTCAAGATGCAAAAGGCCAAGATTGATGTCTGGGGTGTGGGAACCAAGCTGATTACAGCCTATGACCAGCCAGCTCTTGGGGCAGTTTATAAGATTGTTGCCATCGAAGATGAAAATGGTAACATGCGCAATACCATCAAGCTGTCTAATAATGCGGAAAAAGTGTCTACGCCAGGTAAGAAGCAGGTGTGGCGCATTACCAGTCGTGAAAAAGGCAAGTCAGAGGGTGACTACATCACTTATGATGGTGTGGATGTGAGCGACATGACAGAAATCAAGATGTTCCATCCGACTTATACCTACATCAAGAAGACTGTTCGTAATTTTGATGCCGTTCCTCTCTTGGTGGATATCTTTAAAGACGGAAAATTGATTTACAAGCTGCCTAGCTTGACTGAGATTCAGGACTATGCTCGTAAGGAATTTGACAAGCTTTGGGATGAGTACAAGCGCGTGCTCAATCCGCAACATTATCCAGTAGATTTGGCGCGTGATGTATGGCAAGACAAGATGGACTTGATTGATAAGATGCGCAAGGAAGCCCTCGGTGAAGGAGAAGAAGAATGAGTTTGCAAGAAACGATTATCCAAGAGCTGGGTGTCAAACCAGTGATTGATGCCCAGGAAGAAATCCGTCGTTCTATTGATTTCTTAAAAAGATATTTGAAAAAACATCCCTTCCTAAAAACCTTTGTACTAGGGATTTCTGGAGGGCAGGACTCGACTTTGGCAGGTCGTTTGGCTCAACTAGCTATGGAAGAACTGCGAGCAGAGACGGGCGATGATAGCTACAAATTTATCGCTGTCCGCCTGCCTTATGGAGTGCAAGCTGATGAAGCAGATGCTCAAAAAGCCCTAGCCTTCATTCAGCCAGATATCAGTTTAGTGGTGAATATCAAGGAGTCTGCAGATGCTATGACAGCTGCAGTTGAAGCGACAGGTAGTCCTGTTTCAGATTTCAACAAGGGAAATATCAAGGCACGTTGCCGTATGATTGCTCAGTATGCCCTTGCAGGTGCTCATAGTGGAGCGGTCATTGGAACAGACCATGCTGCGGAAAATATCACAGGTTTCTTTACCAAGTTTGGTGACGGAGGTGCAGATATTTTACCCCTTTTCCGCCTCAATAAACGTCAAGGAAAACAACTTTTGCAGGAACTTGGTGCAGACCCAGCCCTTTATGAAAAGATCCCAACAGCAGACCTAGAAGAAGACAAACCAGGCCTAGCTGATGAAGTTGCACTTGGAGTCACCTATGCAGAGATTGACGACTATCTGGAAGGCAAAACAATCAGCCCAGAAGCTCAAGCGACCATTGAAAACTGGTGGCACAAAGGCCAACACAAACGCCACCTACCCATCACTGTATTTGATGACTTTTGGGAGTAAAAAGGTCCGGGGGACCTTTTTAGCTTCTTGCCCTGAAATTAAAAAGCAAGAAAAACCTCCAGTGGAGGTTTTTACCCTGAGCACAGAAATAAGTAAGCGAAGAAGGTCCGGGGGATCTTTTTAGCCTCTTGCCTAGAAACTGGGGAGCAAGAATAGCCTCCAGTGGAGGTTTTCAGCCTCTCATCTTGAAATGAGAAAGCGAAGAAGGTCTGTGGGACCTTTTTAGCTTATAACCTTGAGATTCGGAATCAAAGCAAGTTTCAATGGAGATTGGACATCGAATCATCTATCAGAAAGCGAGGTAGTATCGTGAAATCTATCGGTACACAAACATTACAGACAGAACGTTTGATTTTAAGAAGATTTGTGGATAGTGATGCGGAAGCCATGTTTCAAAATTGGGCTTCGTCTGCTGAGAATCTGACCTATGTCACCTGGGATCCTCATCCTGATGTCGAGGTGACTCGAAACTCCATTCGTAATTGGGTTGGCTCCTATACAAATCCCAACTATTACAAATGGGCTATTTGTCTCAAAGAAAACCCTAAGCAAGTGATAGGAGATATTAGCATCGTTGAAATGAATGAGAATGATTCTTCTTGTGAAATTGGGTATATTTTAGGAAAAAACTATTGGGGTTGTGGCATGATGACGGAGGCCTTGAAAGCTGTGTTAGACTTTTGTTTTACTCAAGTAGAATTTCAAAAAGTCAAGGCACGTTATGCCAGTCTCAATCCAGCTTCAGGTCGTGTCATGGAAAAGGCTGGAATGTCCTATCTAAAAACTGTTGCAAATGGGGTGGAGAGAAAGTGCTATCTTGCGGACCTTATTTATTATCAGATAAGCAGGGAAGACAAGTGATTTTCTTTTCTGTTTTCATTGAAGTCAACTATTTATTGTAAATATAATAATTGACATCCCAAGTTTATTTGCAACTTTAAAATAGCATATTGATTAGTACAAGACAGATGTTCTAGTTCCTTCTTTAATCTTGTTTAGTATTAGTTAAAAAATCTCTTTGTAGTAACTTTTAGAAGGAGGATGTAATGGCAAAATCTAATACCAATAAGCGCTATGCATTACGTAAACTCGGAAAGATTTTTGGTTCTGTGATAGTCGGGCTAACTTTATTTTTAGGAGGAATCCTGAATACAAGTTTTGTTCATGCTGATGGAACAGGAGTGACATTTATTAAAGACGATACCCGCCGTAAAGGAGAGGAACCGGAGACTGATGTTGATGAAGTAGGAAATATTATTGTTAAGGTTCCGGCTAAGGATAGCGTTGAAACAAAAGTAATTCCAATCGAAACAGAATATCTCGATGACCCAACTCTTTATAAAGGTCAAGAAATAGAAGAATCAGGAGAAATTGGTGAAATTACGCTTACTACAATTTATACTGTAGATGAACGTGATGGAACAATTGAAGAAACTACTTCTCGTCAAATTACTAAAGAGATGGTAAAAAGACGTATAAGGAGAGGAACGAGAGAACCTGAAAAAGTTGTTGTTCCTAAGAAATCATCTATTCCTTCGTATCCTGTATCTGTTACATCTAATCAAGGAACAGTAGAACCAGCTAAACCAGTTGCTCCAACAACAGGCTGGAAACAAGAAAATGGTATGTGGTATTTTTATAATACTGATGGTTCCATGGCAACAGGCTGGAAACAAGAAAATGGTATGTGGTATTTTTATAATACTGATGGTTCCATGGCAACGGGTTGGGTACAAGTGAATGGTTCATGGTACTACCTCAACTCTAACGGTTCCATGGCAACAGGTTGGGCACAAGTGAATGGTTCATGGTACTATCTCAACTCTAACGGTTCCATGGAGACAGGTTGGCTACAAAATAATGGTTCATGGTATTACCTCAACAGCAACGGTTCTATGAAAGCCAATCAATGGTTCCAAGTTGGTGGTAAATGGTATTATGTAAATGCATCGGGTGAGCTAGCGGTCAATACAAGTATAGATGGTTATAGAGTCAATGATAATGGTGAATGGGTGCGTTAATAGATTCCTCCCTGCGACAAAATTGATAATAGTATGTCTGGATATATAATTATGTATAAAAAGCTATAGATAAGCTCATCTTATAGCGACTATAAAAAAGTGAACAAGCCTAGTCTTCTGTGCATTAGAATTCAGGTTTGTTCACTTTTTGTTTAATACTGAATGAAAATCAAAGAGCAAACTAGGAAACTAGCCGCAGGTTGCTCAAAGCCCTGCTTTGAGGTTGTAGATAGAACTGACGAAGTCAGCTCAAAACACTGTTTTGAGGTTGTGGATGACGTTGACGCGGTTTGAAGAGATTTTTGAAGAGTATAAGTCTTTATCCATTACAAAACGCATACTATCAAGGTTTTATAATGCCTGATAATATTCGCTTTTTGATTGTGAAAATTAGTAGATAAACATGGCATCACCGAAACTGAAGAAGCGGTAGTGTTCTTGGATGGCATGGTGGTAGGCATCTAAGACTAATTCACGGCCAGCAAAGGCAGAAACCAACATGACCAGAGTTGATTTTGGCAGATGGAAGTTGGTTGAAAAGGCATCCACGACCTTCCATTCATAGCCAGGTTTGATAAAGATATTGGTCCAGCCAGAATCTGCTTGGATTTGCCCATCAAACTTGGAACCAATAGTCTCCAAGGTGCGGATAGAAGTGGTTCCGACAGCGATGACGCGACCACCATTTTCCTTAACAGAGCGAAGGGTTGCAGCTGCTTCCTCAGAAAGTTGGTAGAATTCTGAGTGCATTTCGTGTTCGTCCAGATTGTCAACTGAAACAGGTCTAAAGGTTCCGAGTCCGACATGAAGAGTTAGATAGACTAGATGAACACCCTTAGCTTGGATTTCTGCCAGCAGTTCTTTGGTGAAGTGAAGACCAGCAGTCGGTGCTGCAGCAGAGCCACTTTCTTTAGCGTAGACCGTTTGATAGCGTTCACGGTCATCCAGTTTTTCGTGGATATAAGGTGGCAGAGGCATTTCTCCCAGACTTTCCAAGACCTCCAGGAAAATTCCTTGGTATTCGAAGCGGACAATGCGGCCTCCGTGGGTCAATTCTTCCGTAACAACAGCGCTGAGGCGACCATCACCAAATCTGACACGAGTACCAACCTTGAGGCGTTTGGCAGGTTTAGCCAGAACTTCCCACTCATCTCCAGCAGTATTTTTGAGCAGGAGAAGTTCCACATGACCTCCAGTTTCTTCCTTTTGACCATAGAGGCGGGCAGGGAGAACGCGGGTGTCGTTCATGACAAGGGCATCACCGGGTTCCAGCATATCAATAATAGAGTGGAAGTGTTTATCCTGCATTTCTCCCGTCTCACGGTTGACAATGAGGAGTTTAGAAGCATCCCGTTTTTCAAGGGGCGTTTGGGCAATCAATTCCTCGGGTAAGTGGAAATCAAAATCAGCTGTATTCATATATCTGTTCATTCTTTCTAAGTTCTAATCCTATCCATTATAACATGTTTCAAGTTTGGACGCTCTTTTTTTGAAAATTAAATCGTTTTCACTTGACAAAAATTGGTCTATACCATATAATAAATATAGATAGAAATGGAGGATGAAAAGATGAAAGTTATTAAAGTTGAAAACCAAATCGAAGGTGGAAAAGTTGCTTTTGAGATTTTGAAGGAAAAATTGGCCAATGGAGCTCAAACCCTAGGACTTGCGACAGGAAGTAGCCCACTTGAATTTTACAAGGAAATTGTTGAGAGTGACCTTGATTTTTCAAATCTAACAAGTGTCAACCTTGATGAGTATGTAGGCCTTGATGGCGACAATCCTCAGTCTTACCGTCACTTCATGCAAGAAAACTTGTTCAACCAAAAACCATTTAAAGAAAGTTTCTTGCCTCGTGGGGTTAAGGATCATGCTGAAGCTGAAGTTGAACGCTACAACCAAATTTTGGCTGACCATCCAGTTGATCTCCAAATCTTGGGAATCGGTCGCAATGGACATATCGGATTTAATGAGCCTGGTACTCCATTTGACAGTCAAACGCATCTAGTAGAACTTGACCAGTCTACTATCGAAGCCAATGCGCGCTTCTTTGACAAGATTGAAGACGTCCCAACCCAAGCCATTTCAATGGGGATTAAAAACATTTTGGATGCCAAGTCAATCCTTCTCTTTGCTTACGGTGAGTCGAAAGCAGAAGCCATTGCCGGAACAGTGTCTGGCCCAGTTACTGAGTCTCTACCAGCAAGTAGCTTGCAAAACCACCCTGATGTGACCATCATTGCAGATGCTGAAGCGCTCAGCTTACTTGAAAAATAAAAAGCAATGTTCTGTTGAACGCTTTCAACTCTTGTATAAATGTAAGAAAAAATCAAAATTAAACCGCATTTTTGCTTGACAATTATTCCTTTTACGTGTAGAATAAAATAGATATTGAACTTGAAGGGAGTGAAAAAAATGTCTAAAACAGTAGTACGTAAGAATGAATCTCTTGACGACGCACTTCGTCGTTTCAAACGTGCGGTTACTAAAGCTGGTACTCTTCAAGAAACACGCAAACGTGAATTCTATGAAAAACCTTCTGTAAAACGTAAACGTAAATCAGAAGCAGCTCGTAAACGTAAAAAATTCTAATTAGAAATGAAAGGCTAGAGAAATCTAGTCTTTTTCTTTTAAATAAATACTCCAAAGCCTGCAAAAATCTGAAACTTCCTCCTACAATTTGATATAATAGAGAGAAGAACTCATTTGAAGGAGGAAATGATGACGGTTTTAGTAAAAGAAGTGATTGAAAAGCTTAGACTAGACATTGTCTACGGCGAACCAGAATTGCTTGAAAAGGAAATCAATACAGCAGATATCACGCGACCTGGTCTTGAAATGACAGGTTATTTTGATTACTATACTCCAGAGCGGATTCAACTTTTGGGGATGAAGGAGTGGTCTTATCTGATCAGCATGCCTTCAAACAGCCGTTATGAAGTTTTGAAAAAAATGTTTCTACCTGAGACACCTGCGGTCATTGTTGCCCGTGGTTTGGTGGTCCCAGAGGAGATGTTAAAGGCTGCTAGAGAATGTAAGATTGCCATTTTAACCAGCCGTACAGCCACCAGTCGTTTATCTGGAGAATTATCTAGTTATCTGGACTCACGTTTGGCAGAACGGACCAGTGTTCATGGGGTTTTGATGGATATCTATGGGATGGGCGTCTTGATTCAGGGAGATAGTGGAATCGGTAAGAGTGAGACAGGTCTTGAGCTTGTCAAACGTGGCCACCGCTTGGTAGCTGATGACCGGGTCGATATTTTTGCTAAGGACGAGATTACTCTCTGGGGTGAACCAGCCGAAATTTTGAAACACTTGATTGAAATTCGTGGGGTTGGGATCATCGATGTCATGAGTCTCTACGGTGCCAGTGCTGTCAAGGATTCTTCACAGGTTCAGCTTGCTGTCTATTTGGAAAATTACGATACGCATAAGACCTTTGATCGTCTGGGAAACAATGCAGAGGAACTTGAAATTTCTGGCGTATCTATTCCTCGTATTCGTATTCCAGTTAAAACAGGTCGTAATATCTCTGTCGTGATTGAGGCTGCTGCCATGAATTATCGTGCAAAGGAAATGGGCTTTGATGCGACTCGTTTGTTCGAAGAACGCTTGACAAATCTCATCGCTCGAAATGAGGTGCAAAATGCTTGATCCAATTGCTATTCAACTAGGACCCCTAGCCATTCGTTGGTATGCCTTGTGTATTGTAACAGGCTTGATTCTTGCGGTTTATTTGACCATGAAAGAAGCGCCTAGAAAGAAGATCATCCCAGACGATATTTTAGATTTTATCTTAGTAGCCTTTCCTCTGGCTATTTTAGGAGCTCGTCTCTACTATGTTATTTTCCGTTTTGATTATTATAGTCAGAATCTGGGAGAGATTTTTGCCATTTGGAATGGTGGTTTGGCCATTTACGGTGGTTTGATTACCGGGGCTCTTGTGCTCTATATCTTTGCTGATCGTAAACTCATCAATACTTGGGATTTCCTAGATATTGCGGCGCCTAGCGTCATGATTGCCCAAAGTTTGGGACGCTGGGGCAATTTCTTTAACCAAGAAGCTTATGGTTCAGCAGTGGATAATCTGAATTATCTACCTGCCTTTATCCGTGACCAGATGTATATTGAGGGGAGCTACCGTCAACCGACCTTCCTTTATGAGTCTCTATGGAATCTGCTTGGCTTTGCTTTGATTTTGATATTCAGACGAAAATGGAAGAGTCTCAGACGAGGCCATATCACTGCTTTCTACTTGATTTGGTATGGTTTCGGTCGTATGGTTATTGAAGGCATGCGAACAGATAGTCTCATGTTTTTTGGTCTTCGAGTATCTCAATGGCTATCAGTTGTCCTTATCGGTCTCGGTATTTTTATCATTCTATATCAAAATCGAAAGAAGGCCCCTTACTATACTACAGAGGAGGAAAACTAAATGTTAGAAGTTGCATATATTCTTGTTGCCCTAGCTTTGATTGTCTTTTTAGTCTATCTAATCATTACTGTACAAAAGCTTGGGCGTGTTATCGATGAAACAGAGAAAACGATTAAAACCTTGACTTCAGATGTAGATGTGACCTTGCATCATACCAATGAATTGCTGGCTAAGGTTAATGTCTTGGCAGATGATATCAATGTCAAGGTGGCAACGATTGATCCACTTTTTAGTGCTGTTGCAGATTTATCTCTATCTGTTTCAGACCTCAATGACCATGCGCGTGTCTTGAGCAAGAAAGCTTCATCAGCTGGTTCAAAAACACTCAAGACTGGGGCAAGTTTGTCAGCTCTTCGTCTTGCAAGTAAATTTTTAAAAAAATAAAAAAGGAGAATCCTTATGGGTAAACTATCCTCAATCCTTTTAGGAACTGTTTCAGGTGCAGCTCTTGCCTTGTTTTTAACAAGCGATAAGGGTAAACAAGTTTGCAGTCGGGCTCAAGATTTTCTAGATGATTTGAGAGAAGATCCGGAGTATGCCAAGGAGCAGGTCTGTGAAAAACTGACAGAAGTTAAGGAGCAGGCTACAGATTTCGTTCTGAAAACCAAAGAACAGGTTGAGTCAGGTGAAATAACTGTGGACAGTGTCCTTGCTCAAGCTAAATCATGTGCCCGTCAAGCGACAGAAGCATCAAAAAATCAATTCAATAATCTCAAGGAACAATGGCAAGAAAAGGCCGAAACTCTTGATGAATCAGAAGAGATTGTGATTGACATAACAGAAGAATAAAAGAAATAGTAACTATTCTAGGTCCTATAAACTCTCTAGTGGATTATACCTCTATAGAGCTTATAGGTTTTTTTATGTGGATAAAACCTTAAATAAAAAGAAATTTAATGATTTTTGAAAATAGATAAGTATAATCTACTTTTTTGTGAACAGAGTTGTTTTTAAAAAAATATCAATATATTCACAATGTTATACTTAAATATACAATATTTTCGAATGTTAAAGAATATAAGGCCAAATATTTGATTAAGTATGTAGAAAATAGTATAATTGAGCTGTGATAGCTGTGATAGCTGTGATAGCTGTGATAGCTGTGATGTTATTTGCCTATAGCAATCATCATAGTGATTTTTGTAGCTTAACTCTTTTTAAGGAGTTGAAGTTATAAAGATTGCTTTTTTATTATATTTTCCTTAGGAGGAGAAATGGAACACAAATCGAATTCATATAAAGTAAATCGACAGCAAGGTGAAAAGGTACTGCGCTTTTCTATTCGTAAATATAGCTTTGGTGCGGCTTCAGTAGCTGTAGCAGCACTGATGTTTTTAGGTACGCATGTCGTTAGTGCGGATAGTCTAGTTGAAAACACTTCACATTCTACTGCAGGTGTAGTGAACCCTGAAAATAAGGTCGAGCCACCTGTGGGCGTTACGGAACCTACTGAAAACAAAGTAGAAGTTGCACAGAATCCTTCAGAAAAGGAAATGGCAACTAATAGTGAAAACATTGTTAAAGTAGTTGATAAAGCGAAATTAAGAAAAGTAGTTGAAGAGTTAAATACTACTCTTTCATCGAAATCAGATCTTGACAACTCAGTTCTTTCTCCGATTAAGGACAGAGTTCAAAAAGGGCAAGCCCTACTAGATAGTGATACTGCAGCGCAGAAGTATGTAGATGAACTACTTTCCCTTTTAGAAAGTGATTTAACTGCTTTATCAAATGCTGCTAAAGAATCAAGCAAGGTTCAAGAAAACGCAACTGAGAATAATACTGAAATCAAAGATAATAAAACCACTTCTGAACTAAGTGAAGCTGATAAAACTATTTCAGATAAGAAAGAATCGCTAAAATTGTCTGCTGAACAATTACAAGCAGCAGTTCTTGAGCTCCCTGAACATGAATCAACTAAAGAAGTACTTGGAAAAGCAAATGAAGTTCTCTCACTTGCTCAAGGATTATTGACAAATACTAGGGTAACATCTAATGAACTTGAGGATTTGAATAATCGTGTTAAAAGAACGTTTAATTCTGTCAAAATAGCGACTTTGCGTCTAACTTCAGGTAAGAATGATCCACGTAATGGAAAGAAGATTGAGAAGGGAACAAATGTAAGAGCAGCATCAATTTCTTCAACATGGGATTCAAGTGATAACTTATTAATTTATCAACGTTTCCGTGCAAGTGATGGAGATAGAGTTGTTAGAAATGAACTAAGAGAATATACAGAAAATAAAGTAGATATGTTCGCTAAAACGACAACAATTGGTGGGGAACGTTATGTAGTTTACGATGTCTTCTTCAACAATGATGGTACTGCAATGGCGCATCTAAGTAGATATCAAATCTATCGATTAATTTTACCACCTCAAATTTTAGATTTAAATAGCGATGGTACCTATAAAGGTAATACTTTAAGAGATTTAAAGTTTGAAACTTATACAAGAAATGGGAACTCTGGCACTCTTTCTCAAAATCCAGAAAGATTTACTATAACTGGTTCTTATGATGTTAATTTTTTAAGAGATTCTACGGATTATGGTCCCTATTGGAAAAAATTAACGTATTTCTATAGTTTAGATATTAGACATGGAAATAGTTATAATCAAGATATGCGTGATACATTTAAAGGGAATAGTAATGATCCACTTTTAATCCATGCGGTAACAAGAACGGAAAGCAAATTTAACAAATATTCATATGGGTTTGGGGTTAAAACAGAGGATAGAACATCTGCTGTACATATGCAGGTTAAAGCTAAGTTGAAAGCTGGAGTAACAGATGACCAAGTAAGAAATGCATACTCATTAGCAGTTGCTGGTACGTTTGGGGAAACTACTAACCAAGCATACACATTTGTTTCTGGACGAGATACAAATGAGCCAACATATACAGGGTATGATGACCAACCAGTACAACCAACATTAAGAGATAACCAAGCACCAACAGTTAAAATGACTAATCCGACAGATGGGAATAAATCAACGGTATTAACAGATAATGAGTCAACATCTCCGGTAACTCGTATTTATAGAGGCGCAACTTTAAACGTTCCATTATCAATGTATGATAATGATCCTAGAGGTAAAGTAAACTTAAAATATGAAGGTGGATTACCTAAAGGTGTTAATTTTAACAATGGAACTACACTTTCAAAAACAGGAGCAGTAGAAAAAACTCCAGGAACAACAAATGTTACGGGAACAGTTGCTGCTGATGCACCGTTAGGAAAACATACAGCTACTTTTAAAGTGTCAGATGACCAAAGCGGTAATGTTGATAAGGGCAATAAATCAACGGTGAAATTTAGAACAGAAGTCGTTGATTTAGAGTTTGAAGATGGTAAAGGTGAAATTAGACAAGATGGTACTTTAGTTGTTAAAGGAAATAAAGGAACTTCACTAAATGATGCCAACAATTATTTACGAACAACTGATGGAACAACTCACAATGATAGTTTCTTCCCTGGAGGAATGAAATTTAAATTTATTCAACCAGACAATACTGTTAAGAATAATGTTACTTTTAATACGCCAGGTAAACATGTTGTAAAAGCAGCAGCTTATTTCCCTGAAAATTATGCAGGTACAAATGGAATTCAAACAGTTCCTCGTACTGGAGTTCAAGGAGATAATGTTTCTGAAATTACAAATAGAGCGTATTTAACGAAAAATATTGAAGTTCAAATTAAGCCAACTGCACCGACAGTAACGCCAGAAACAAATGGGGATGTTACAGTGACGCCAGTGGCTGAAGAAAATGTTAATACATTCAATTTCACATATAAAGATCCTAATAATTCTCCAAAAACTGTTACAGCAACAAAAATAAACGATGGATGGACATTAAGTAATGCTCCAGCTGATGGTGTGACGATTGATAAAATTACAGGTAAAGTAACAATCAAAGATAGAGCTATCAAAGATTCTGATTCAATTACTGCAAAATCTAAAACAAATGATAATGTGGAAAGTGATCCAGTGACAAAAACTTCAAACGTTGGGGATAAAATACCACCAGTATTTACGTTTGCCCCTAATGGAAAAGAAAAAATAGTGGATGCTACTGGAAGACAAGTTGTTTATGTAACTCCAACAGAAGATACAAATCTTAATATTGGGGCTGTAACGGATAATTCAAATAAATTAGTGGAAGCTATATTTAAAGAAACAAATGGTAACGCTAGTGGCTTAGGTTTCCCAGGGTTAACACATAATGGCGTACTTCGTGTTAATAATGTCGAAGTAGCCGCACCAAGAGATATCATAGTAACAGGGAAAGTAAGTGAGTATAAAACAGGTACAACACGATGGGTTGATGATGAAGTATATACTCGTAACGTGAATGCAACAGACGCTTCAAACAATTCAATATCTAATACGCGCGAACATCCTACAGCTGTTACCTTTAAAGTTTTAACACAAGCAACGAAATATGATCCACAATTTACAACTCAAGCAATTAATAAGGATGTTACAGCAAGCGATGCGAAAGTTACTCAAGCAGAGTTTGATGCCATTAAATCTAATATTACGTTCACATCACAACGTGGTGAAGTGAAAATTAGCAATAGTCCTAATAATAGAACTGCTGGTTTAAATATCACGATGAATGATAATGGAAAAATTAAAAAGAATGCTACGAATGGTTCATACTATGTAAGTGCGACAATTACGTATCCAGACCACACAACAGAAAATATCGAAATTCCAGTAAGTAAGTCAGATACAACAGCACCAAAAGTGACTATAAATGGTAAAGAATTATCAGAAACGGCTACAGATTATTCATTTGTAGTATTTAAAGGGTCAACATTTAACCCAACGTTACGAGTTAGCGACGATAAAAATAATGTGAAAAGCGTAAGTGTATCAGGTTTACCGAGTGGGAATAATTTCTCAGCAACAGGAGACTGGTCTAAAAATGGAGCAGATGTTCAAGTAACAGACGATACTATTACTGCAACAAATAATGCTCAATTAGGAGATCATGAAGCAAGTATTGTTGTAAAAGATGCACTAAACAATGAGAAAACTTATAAATTCAAATATAAAGTTGTAGATGTTGCAATTAGAGAAACACCAAAAACAGTCCCATTAAATACTCAATTAGAAGATTCTCATAATTATGTAAAAGTAGTAGATGGTACAAATAATGATGGTAATGATAAGTACTATCCAGCTGGTATGTTGTTCAAATGGAAGAAGGGAACTGAAGAGGTTGCTAATGGAACTAGATTGAGTAGACCAGGAATCATTTCTGAATATAAACCAGAAGTGAAGTTTAGAAGTGGGGCTGGATATTATACAGAAACTATTGATGGTAAGAAAGTTAAAGTCTACACACCTGCTACAATCGAAAGAGAACAGATCTTCCATGTTAAACCGACAGCACCAACAATTACTCCTTTAGAAAAAGGAGATGTAACAGTAACGCCGGTAAGTGAAGAAAATGTTAATACGTTGGACTTTGAATATATACATCCAAATGGTAAGACTATACAAATTACAGCAACTAAGACTGGGAATAAATGGTCGTTATCGCCAAATACACCTGCGGATGGTGTAACCATTAATCCTGATACGGGTGTTGTTACAATCAAAGACCGTGCTATTAAGGACAAAACTGCAATAACAGCTAAATCTGTAACGGCTGATCGTGTAGAAAGTGATCCAACAACAGAGAATTCTAAAGTAGGGGATACAGAACCACCGAAATTTGAATTTACTCCGAATGGCGTAGAAACAAAAGTAGAATCTAATGGTGAACAAGTAGTTTATGTAACGCCAACAGAAGATACAAATCTAACAATTGGTAAAGTAACCGACGATTCTAATAAATTGACTGAAGTTAGAATAGCATTAGGTCAGACATTCAATATAGGTTTGGGTGAAGGCTTATCTTATAATGAGGCTGTTCGAAAAAGTAATGTTGAATTAGATGCTCCAAGAGATGTTACAATTTCAGGTAATTTAGGAGATTATAAAACTGGAACTACAAAGTGGACAGATAATGATGAAGTAACACGTTATGTTGTAGCTAAAGATGCTGCAACAAATGAGCTGAATAATCAAACAAACGATGTTACAAATAAATCGCGTATTAAGTTCAAAGTTCTAACTCAAGCAACAAAATATGAACCACAAATTACAACACAACCAATTAACGTAGATGTTACTGCTACAAATGCAAAAATTACTCCAGAAGATTTTGATTCAATGAAATCAAATCTGACATTTACATCTACACGTGGAACTGTAAAGATCAGTAATAATACAACTGGTTTAAGTCTTGCTATGAAAGAAGATGGTGCGATTAAGCCGAAAGATAATGGTACTTACTATGTTGGTGCAACTATCACATATCCTGACCATTCAACAGAGGATATTGAAATCCCTGTAACGAAAGCTGATGCGAATGTTCCTTCAGCTACAATGGATGGTATGTTGTTAACAAATGACGAAAATACTACTGCTAACTTTGTAGTATTTAAAGGAGCAAAATTCAATCCTACTTTCAATGTAAGAGATGATAAAAATAAAATTACTAATCTGAAAGTAACAGGACTTCCAAATGAAACTGAAATTGAAAAAACAGGAACTTGGAATAGTGGAACAAATGTTAAGATTGAAGAAGAAGCGAATACATCAACAGATACTTCTACTTTAGGAGAACATGTTGGAACTGTAGAAGTTACAGATTCTATAAACAATACTGGAACATACAAGTTCAAATATACAGTAGTAGATGTTGAAGTTAGAAATATTCCAGAAACAGTTGAGTTAGGAACTAAACTAGTTGATGCAGCAAATGCAGGTAACGGCAAAGACTCTCATAATTATGTGAAAGTAGTCGATGGTCAAAATAATAATGGTGATGATAAATATTATCCAGCAGGAATGAGTTTCAAATGGAGTAAGAATAATGCTGAAATCACGACTACTACTGAGTTTAACAAACCAGGTGTAGTAACTGATTACAAAGCATTAGTAAAATTCCCAAGTGGTGCAGGATACTATACAACAAATATAGACGGTAAAACTGTAAAAGTTTATACACCTGCTAGCATCGAAAAAGAGGTTACATTCCATGTAGCACCTCCAAAACCAACCTTTAATCAGGATGCAGTATCATCAACAACACGTACGATTAGTGGTACATTAGGTGGATTCACATTAGATAATAATAATGATAGAGTTGTAGAAGTACACTTAAATGATAAAGATAACACAGTTTTATCAAGTAAAAATGGACAAGTAACTATTAATGGCGATACTTGGACAGCGACATTACCAGATAATGTAAATCTTCGTCAAAGTGAAAATAAAAACGGAGAAGTAGTTCAACCAGCAGCGATTACAGTAGTAAACAAAGTTGGAAATACAGATGTTTCTAAAACGAGTGATCCTAAAGTAGTCAAAATGGGTAATTACTCACCTTCTGCTACAATTGCCGGTAGCAAGCATATCGATGTAACAGTTCCACATGATGCGAAACGAATCGAGTTACGATTCCATAACAGCACTGACACAGATAATACACCAAATAGTATTGTCCTTGTTCGTGATGAAAATGGTGGGGATTGGCAAGTAGATTCTTCTACGGCACCGGCGGACGTTACGAATGCAAACAACTTTGTAGAAGCTATTACAAATAGTGTTAATGATGTTAACAAATCAGAAAACAAAGTAAGTATTACTCTAAAAGAATCAGATAATAATAAAAAACTTCTTATTAAAGAAGAAACGGCTTCTGGAGATAATACAGCTAATTATACTAGTGGATTAGGATTACGAGTAGACTATAAACCTGAAACTGGACAAAATGCAACACCAGCAGGAAATTGGCAAGTAATTTCAGTGTCAAATGATGCTCCAGTAGTAACGTTGAAAGATGCAGGAGTAGGAACACAAGAAAATCCAAAAGTGTATGATGCAGGAACAGTATTAACAGCAGATAAACTAAAAGAATTAGTAACTGTATCTGATACTGAAGATGATCGTACTACGGATAAACCTTTCGGAACGGGTACTGTTAATGTCTCAGGACTTCCAGCAAATCCAACAGCAGGAGTTTACGCTGTAACGCTTCAACCAGTTGATAGCCAAGGAAAAGCAGGAAACCAAGTAACGGTTCATGTAGTTGTAAAAGAAGAAAAACCAGCAGCTCCAACCATTTCACAATGGCAAAATGGAAATGTTAAAGTAACGCCATCAACAAATAATGGTGGAGATAAAGTAACAATTCCATTAACAGATGGAACTGTAACATTAGTGAAGAAAGATTCTGGATGGGAACTTGAAACTCCAAAAGAAGGTCTAGTATTCCACAATGGTTCGCTAGAAATTCCTAAAGAGTTAGTTGGAAATAATGTCACAGCTAAAGCAACAAAAGGAACAAATGGTTCTGCAGTTGATTCTGATGATGCAACATATACACCTCAATCTCATACTGTAACTAAAAAAGATGTTGTTAAAGAAGCAGGCTCACCACTTTCAAGAGATGATTTATCAGGAACAACAGGGATTACTGGAGTAGTAGATGGAACTGAAACTAAAGATTTCACAGCAGCGAAGATTACAAGTGTAGTGGAAAAAACATCACCATTACCAAATGTAACTCCAGATAGTAAACATACAATTCCAGTGACAATTACTTATGAAGATGGTTCAACAGAAACAACTGATGTAATTGTTAAAGTGAAACCACAAGCTCCAACAGTTACACCAAAAGAAAACGGAACTGTAGAAATTACACCGATATTAACTGGAGAAGGAACTACAACTATCACATATACAGGTGAAGATAATACGCCGCAAACAGTAACAGTAACAAAAGGTGGAAATGGAACATGGACAAGTTCTGATCCAACAATTGCTGTTGATGCAAATGGTAAAGTGACTATTCCTGCAGATAAAGTAAAAGATGATTCACCAGTTACAGCGCAAGTGACAAGTAAGACAACAGACTTAACAAGTCAATCATCTACAGAAACTGCTGGAAAACCATTAACAGTTGAAGTAGGAACGCCGGTAGATGCGATTGAAAATAAAGCATATACAAGTGATAAAGTGGTAACACCTAACAAAGACAATAGTACAATTACTCCAACTCCTAAAAATGGATTAACTGTAACTCCTGATGGTAAAGTTACTGGAACACCAGATATTAAAGACTGGGGAGAAATCGAAGAACATCGTACTGTAACGATCAAAGTAACAGTAACACATGATGGTGATACACCAGTTGAAAAAGACGTTGTAGTCAATGTATTAAGAGATACAGATGGAGATGGAATACCAGATAAAGATGATTCAGACGATGATAATGATGGAATTCCAGATGATCAAGATAAAAATCCAAAAGTAGCAGATGAACTAACAGGAAATGTGACACCACCAGCTCCTGTGAGAGAAAAAGCTAAAATTCCACCTGTTACAGTTGTTACACCGAATAAAGCAGGTGCTACAATCACAACAGAAAATCCACCAGTAAATGGATTATCAGTTAACGGAAATGGTGAGTTAACAGGAACTCCAACAGTAGATAATTGGGGCAAAGATGAAGAAGAGCGTCAAATTAACATTCCTGTTAAAATTACAAAAGAAAAAGATGGAAAAACTGGAAAAGAAACTGAGGAAATTAAGGTAGAAGTTCCAGTAACGATTCTGAGAGATACAGATGGAGATGGAACTCCAGACAAAGAAGATGCAGATGATGATAACGATGGAATTCCAGATGATGAAGAGAAGAAAAATGGAACAGATCCAAAAACTCCTACGACTCAAACTCCAACTATAGGAATTACTCGTAAAGAGAATGGTGATGCAATTGTAACACCAACGAAACCAGGTGTAGGAACATATCCACCAGGAACCAAGGTAGTTATTCCAGGTGATAATAATACAACAATTGAGGTAGAGATTGGAAATGACGGTTCAGGAACAGTTCCAAATGATAAACTTCCAAAAACTGATAAACCAGGAACAGGAACAGTAACAGAACCGAATAAAGCACCATCTAATCCAGTTGATGTAACGACGCCAGCCCGTAAGACACCGACAGTAGAGTTACAACAAGATCCAGATACAGGAGAAGTAACAGTAACACCAACGAAACCAGATGGAACAACATACCCACCAGGAACTAAGGTAGAAATTCCAGGAAAAGATGGAAATCCAATCACTGTAACAATTGGACAAGACGGTAAAGGTAAAGTGCCAAATAAAGATTTACCAGATGGTAAAATCTCAGGTCCAGGAACAATCACTGAGCCTGGTCCAGATAAAACTCCTGAAAAAGTTACTGTTGAAACGCCAGCTCGTTTAACACCAGCAATAGTATTAGATCAAGATCCAAATACAGGAGACGTAACGGTAACACCAACGAAACCAGATGGAACAACATATCCACCAGGAACGAAGGTAGAAATTCCAGGTAAGAATGGCACACCAATTGTGGTAACAACAGGACCAGATGGAAAAGTAATTATTCCGAATAAAGACTTACCAGATGGGGAAATTACAGGAACAGGTAAAATTACACCGCCAGGAAAACCTTCTGTTGAAGTAAACGTAAAAACACCTAAGAAATTAGATCCAAATGCACCTCAAACAGAACAACCAGGTGAAATTGAAATTACAAGAAAACCAAATGGAGATGCTGTAGTAACACCTAAGAAAAAGGATAAAACACCATATCCACCAGGAACTAAGGTAGTTATCCCAGGTGATAATAACACTCCAATCGAAGTTATTATCGGTGAAGATGGCTCAGGAATAGTACCAAATGACAAACTTCCAAAAGGAAATGTACCAGGAAAAGGTATCGTAACAGAACCAAATAAAAAACCATCACAACCAGTTGCTGTAAAAACACCAGCTCGTAAGACACCAACAGTGGAAATGGAACAAAATCCAAATACTGGAGATGTAACGGTAACACCTAAGAAACCAGATGGAACACCATATCCTAAAGATACTAAGGTAGAAATTCCAGGCAAAGATGGAAAAACTATTGAAGTAACACTTGACAAAGATGGAAAAGGTACAGTTCCGAACAATGATTTACCGGATGAAGATACTCCAGGAAAAGGTAAGATTACAGAACCAGGAAAATCAGCAGAAGTTGTTAATGTTGAAACACCGAAAAAAATCAATCCAAATCATCCAGCGACGGAACAACCAACTGAAATTGACATCACAAGAAACCCAAATGGAGATGCGATTGTTACACCTAAGAAACCAGATGGAACACCATATCAAGCAGGAACGACTGTGAAAATTCCAGGAGAAAATGGAACACCTATTGTTGTGACAATCGGAAAAGATGGTTTTGGAATAGTTCCGAATGACAAACTTCCAAAAGATGAAGTGCCAGGAAAAGGAACAGTAACAGAGCCAGGAGCTAGACCATCACAACCAGTGGATGTGATAACACCTGCTCGTAAGCCGTCAACTATACGTTTGGATCAAGATCCAAAAACTGGAGATGTAACAGTGATTCCTATGAAGCCAGGTGGAGGAACATATCCATCAGGAACGAAGGTCGAAATACCAGGTAAAAATGGAAATCCAATCACTGTAACAACTGGAGAAGATGGAACAGGAAAAGTCTTAAATGGTGATTTACCAGATGGAAATGTACCAGGCACAGGTAAGATTACAGAACCAGGAAAACCAACTACGGAAGCTCAGGTGCTAACACCAAGTAAAATCAATCCACTTGCTCCTCAAACAGAGCAACTAGGTAAGATTGAAATTACAAGAAATCCAAATGGAGATGCCGTAGTTACTCCGAAGAAACCAGATGGCTCAACATATCCATCAGGAACTAAGGTTGTGATTCCAGGAGAGAATGGAACATCTATTATTGTAACGATTGGAGATAATGGTTCAGGAATAGTTCCAAATGATAAACTTCCAAAAGAAGATATTACAGGAAAAGGAATTGTAACAGAACCGAATAAGAAGCCATCACAACCAGTAGCTGTAACAACACCAGCTCGTAAGACTCCAACAGTAGAGTTAACACAAGATCCAAATACAGGAGATGTAACAGTCACACCTAAGAAACCAGATGGAACAACATACCCATCAGGAACTACGGTAGAAATTCCAGGGAAAGATGGCAAACCAATCGTTGTACCAATCGGAAATAATGGAACAGGAACAGTTCCAAATAATGATTTACCTGATGAAGATACTCCAGGAACAGGTAGGATTAAGGAACCAGGTAAGCCAACAGTTGAAGTGAAGGTAGAGACGCCTGGGAAAATTGATCCTACTGCGCCAGAAACGGCAGAATTAGGTACAATTGAAATCACAATAAAACCAAATGGAGATGCAGTCGTCACACCGAAGAAAACAGATAAAACAACGTATCCGGAAGGTACTATAGTGAAAATTCCAGGAGAAAATGGAACATCTATAGTAGTGACAATTGGAAAAGATGGCTCAGGAACAGTTCCAAATGACCAACTTCCAAAAGAAGTTAAATCAGGAAAAGGAACAGTAACAGAACCAGGTAGGAAACCATCTAATCCGGTGGATGTAACAACCCCAGCTCGTAAGACACCAACAGTAGAGTTGGATCAAAATCCAAATACAGGGGATGTGACGGTAACACCTAAGAAACCAGATGGAACACTATATCCAGAAAATACTAAGGTAGAAATACCAGGTAAGAATGGTAAACCTATCGTCGTAATAATTGGAAAAGACGGAAAAGGAACTATACCTAATAAAGATTTACCAGATGGAATAGAACCAGGAAAAGGCACGATTATGGAACCAGGAAAAGATCCTGTAGAAGTAATTGTAACAACACCAGCCCGTAAGACACCAACGGTTGAACTAGATCAAGATCCAAATACAGGTGACGTTACAGTAACGCCTAAGAAACCAGATGGTTCAACATATCCACCAGGAACGAAGGTAGAAATACCAGGTAAGAATGGCACACCAATTGTCGTAATAATTGGACAAGACGGAAAAGCTACAATACCAAACAGTGAATTACCAGACGGTAAAGTTCCAGGTACAGGTAAGATTACTGAACCAGGTCAACCAGCTGTAGAAGTTCCAGTAGAAACTCCAGCTAAGGTAACACCAGCAACACCAACAGATACAATTCCAGTTGCACCAGTGACACCTGATACGCCAGTAACACCAGATACTAATGGAGGTTCTGGTCAAGATACACCTGCACCAACAACTCCAATTCCAGATGCAGTTACTCCGAATGCAAATCATGAAGATACTACAGATGCTATTGATAGTGATAATGGAGCTAAGTCAAATGATTCTCAAAATGTATTGCCAAATACAGGAACAGAATCAAATGCGACTCTTGCCTCTCTAGGACTTCTTGGTATGCTAGGCGGTCTCGGACTTGCTCTTAGAAAGAAAAAAGAAGACTAAAATAAAAATTTAGTCAAATGAACATTCATTCTTTTGTGTTTTAACAACGAACTAGATTGATTCTGATAGTTGTGTTATCCATAAAGTACAAAGAATGTTTAGAGAAAGAAAGCGAACAATGCTAGGATTTTGTTAAAGGGAATTCTAAGTATTGTTCGCTTTTGTGGTATAATAAGTACTATGCAGAAAAAACCAACGTCAGCCTATGTGCACATCCCGTTTTGTACCCAGATTTGTTATTATTGTGATTTTTCAAAAGTTTTTATCAAGAATCAGCCGGTAGATAGTTATTTGGAACATCTGTTAGAAGAGTTTCAATCTTATGATATTCAAAAGTTGAGAACCCTCTATATCGGTGGTGGCACACCGACAGCTTTGTCAGCTTCTCAACTGGAGGTGTTATTGAAGGGCTTGACTAAAAACTTGGACTTGCCTGTCTTGGAGGAGTTGACCATTGAAGCCAATCCAGGTGACTTGGATGCGGATAAGATAGCTGTGTTGAAGAACTCGGCTGTCAATCGTGTTTCGCTAGGCGTGCAGACCTTTGATGATAAGATGCTGAAAAAGATTGGGCGCAGTCATTTGGAGAAGGATATTTATGAAAATATCGACCGTCTGAAACTGGCTGGTTTTGACAATATCTCTATTGATTTGATCTATGCACTGCCAGGTCAGACCATGGAGCAGGTCAAGGAAAATGTGGCTAAGGCCATTGGGCTGGATATTCCCCATATGAGTTTGTATAGTTTGATTTTAGAAAATCATACGGTCTTTATGAATCGTATGCGACGAGGGAAATTACCTCTGCCTAAGGAAGAACTGGAAGCTGAGATGTTTGAGTACATCATCGCAGCGCTGGAGCGAGCTGGTTTTGAACATTATGAGATTTCTAATTTCTCCAAACCTGGTTTTGAAAGTAGCCACAATCTTATGTACTGGGACAATTCTGAATATTATGGCATTGGTGCTGGGGCGTCTGGCTATGTCAATGGTGTTCGCTATAAAAACCATGGTCCCATTCGTCATTATCTCAGTGCAGTTGAGGAAGGCAACGCACGTATTACAGAAGAGCATCTGAGTCAAAAAGAGCAAATGGAAGAAGAACTGTTCCTGGGACTCCGCAAGAAATCAGGGGTCTCGATGGCGCGATTTGAGGAAAAATTTGGCCGGTCTTTTGATGGACTATATGGTGAAATCATCAGAGACTTGGTTCAACAAGGTCTCATGCAAATAGAGGGTGACCAAGTTCGCATGACAAAAAGAGGTCTCTTTTTAGGAGACACCGTAGCAGAACGATTTATTTTGGAGTAGAATGATGGGCTTAACTTATCAAATGAATATGAAAATTCCTTTTGATATGGCTGATATGAACGGTCATATCAAGCTTCCAGATGTGGTTTTGCTATCCCTACAAGTTTCAGGGATGCAGTCGATTGAACTAGGAGTTAGTGATAAAGCCATTTTGGAAAACTATAATCTGGTCTGGATTATCACAGACTATGATATTGAGGTGGTTCGTTTGCCTCGTTTTGCGGAAGAAATCACCATCGAAACGGAAGCTTTGAGCTACAATCGGCTCTTTTGCTACCGTCGCTTTACTATTTATGATGAAGCAGGGCAGGAACTCATCCACATGATGGTGACCTTTGTTCTCATGGATCGAGACAGTCGAAAAGTCCATGCTGTCGAACCTGAGATTGTAGCTCCGTATCAGTCTGATTTTGATAAAAAACTTATCCGCGGACCAAAGTATGAGCCTTTGGAAGAGCCAGTCAGCAAGGATTACCATGTCCGTTTTTATGACTTGGATATGAATGGTCATGTCAATAACAGTAAATACTTAGACTGGATTTTTGAAGTCATGGGAGCTGACTTTTTGACCCAATATATTCCCAAGAAAATCAACCTCAAGTATGTCAAGGAAGTTCGACCAGGTGGGGTGATTACATCGGCTGTTGAAAGGACTGGACTGGAAAGCAAGCATGAGATCACAAGCGACGGAGCTACCAATGCCCAAGCAATCATCACTTGGCAAGAAATAAAAAAGGATTAGGGATAAATAGATGAAATATAAAGGCTATTTAATTGATTTAGACGGAACCATTTATAAGGGGAAAGACAGAATCCCAGCAGGAGAGGCTTTTGTCCATGAATTGCAAAAGCGGGACATTCCTTATCTTTTTGTGACCAACAATACAACCCGTACTCCTGAGAGTGTTCAGGAGATGTTGGCTCAGAATTTTAATATCGATACGCCCCTATCGACTGTCTACACAGCGACTTTGGCAACCATCGACTATATGAATGACTTGGGACTGGAAAAGACCGTCTATGTCATCGGAGAAGCAGGGCTCAAGGAAGCCATCAAGGCGGCTGGTTATGTGGAAGATAAGGAAAATCCTGCCTATGTGGTAGTAGGCCTGGACTGGCAAGTAGACTATGAAAAATTTGCCACAGCAACTCTAGCTATTCAAAAGGGTGCCTACTTTATCGGAACCAACCCTGACCTCAACATCCCGACAGAGCGTGGTCTTTTGCCTGGTGCTGGTTCACTGATTACCCTTCTTGAAGTGGCAACACGAGTGAAGCCTGTTTATATCGGGAAACCAAATGCCATCATTATGGACAAGGCGGTTGAGCACTTATGTTTGGAACGTAAAGAGTTAATCATGGTCGGGGACAACTACCTGACTGATATTCGAGCTGGGATTGACAATGGTATTCCAACGCTCTTGGTGACGACAGGTTTTACCAAGGCAGAAGAAGTAGCAGACCTACCAATCGCACCGACACATGTGGTTTCTAGCCTTGCGGAGTGGGATTTTGATGAAAACTAAACTGACCTTTTGGGGCTCTATGCTCTTTCTTCTCTCCCTCTCAATCCTTCTGACCATTTATCTGGCTTGGATTTTTTATCCGCTGGAAATCAAGTGGCTAAACTTAACGAATCGAGTCTATCTAAAACCAGAAACCATTCAATACAATTTTCATATCTTGATGAATTATCTGACCAATCCTTTTAGTCAGGTCTTGCAGATGCCTGATTTTCGTTCGTCAGCAGCCGGTCTGCACCATTTTGCAGTGGTCAAGAACCTCTTCCACCTGGTACAGTTAGTTGCCCTAGTGACACTGCCAAGTTTCTATTTCTTTGTCAATAAGATTGTGAAAAAGGGCTTTTTGTCTCTTTATCGTAAAAGTCTCCTGGCTCTAGTGGTCTTGCCTTTACTGATTGGACTTGGGGGAGTTTTGATTGGTTTTGACCAATTCTTTACTCTTTTCCATCAAATTCTCTTTGTGGGAGATGATACTTGGCTTTTTGACCCAGCCAAGGATCCAGTGATTCTGATTTTACCAGAGACTTTCTTCCTTCATGCCTTCCTCCTCTTTTTTGCCCTTTATGAAAGCTTCTTTGCCTATCTTTATCTAAAAAGTCGTAGGAAGTGAAACGAAAGATGTTTTTATTTTACATGTATAAATTAGGTGTGTGATTCGAAACTATCGTTAATACTCAATGAAAATCAAAGAGCAAACTAGGAAACTAGCCGCAGGCTGTACTTGAGTACGGCAAGGCAACGTTGACGCGGTTTGAAGAGATTTTCGAAGAGTATAAGAGTGAATTAACTAAATCTACATTGCCTCAATCGTTCGCAAACAGTCTATTTTTCTTGAAAAATAGGCTTTTTTTTCTAAAAATCCCTAGTCAAGCGCTTTATTTTTTTGTATAATAGAATTAGCAAAGTATAGATAAGAAGAGAAAAGCATGATTACACTATTTCTATCACCGAGCTGTACATCATGTCGTAAGGCTAAGGCCTGGTTAGAAAAACATAAGGTTCCCTTTGTGGAACACAATATCATGACCAGTCCTTTAACAAGAAAAGAATTGCAACACATCCTTTCCTTGACCGAAAATGGTACTGATGACATCATTTCAACTCGTTCAAAAATTTTTCAAAAATTGAATATTGATGTAGAGAGTATTTCGGTATCGGAATTGCTTCATTTGATTGAGCAGTATCCTAGTCTTTTGCGTCGTCCAATTATTATCGATGCCAAACGCATGCAGATCGGTTTTAATGAAGATGAGATTCGTGCTTTTCTCCCTCGTAGTTACCGTAAGCAAGAACTAAAAGAAGCAAGAATGAGAGCTGGTATTAGTTAATGAACAAACAGTATAGTTACCCACTAGATTTGTCGTGGAGCACTGAAGAACTTGCTTCAGTGCTTTCTTTTTTTAATGATGTTGAAGCTGCCTATGAGGGCAAGGTAGAGGCTAAAAAGTTACTGGACTCCTATAAGGGATTCAAGGCGGTCGTGCCAAGCAAGAGTGAGGAGAAACGTTTGGGACGAGAATTTGAAACAGTTAGTGGCTATTCGCTTTACCGAGCAGTTCAGGCTGCCAAGGAAAAAGGGGAAGGAAAGATTTCTCTTGGAAAGTAAATTTGAATTTGCTAAAGAGCTAATTAAGAAAGCGGGCCAGTACATACTTGACCATATGCAGGAAGATTTGCAGGTTACGACTAAGTCCTCTCCAACAGATTTGGTGACCAGACTGGACAAGGAAGTTCAGGAGCTATTGGTTGGTGAGATTTTGTCCCGTTATCCTGAGGATAAAATTTGTGCTGAAGAAGGTTGTCTGCGAGCTTCAGTTCAAGAGGGCAAGGTTTGGGTCATTGATCCCATTGATGGGACCAATAATTTTGTGGCCCAGCAGGAAGATTTTGCTGTCATGATGGCTTATTTTGAAAATGGTCAGGGGCAGTTTGGGCTGATTTATGATGTGGTCAAAGGGGATTGTTATCACGGTGGTGGGGAATTTCCGGTTTGCCGAAACGATCAGCCCCTAGCTCCTTTTAAAACTAAACCACTTGGAGATTTTCTTATTGCAGGGAATAGTGGCATGCTGGAAACCAATGAATGGGGACTGGCTGATTTGAGTCGAGCCGTACTAGGTGTACGTGTCTATGGTAGTGCGGCCATTAGTTTTGCCAAGATTTTGTCAGGGCGTTTGTTGACCTATGTCACCTATCTGCAACCATGGGATTATGCTGCGGCTAGTATTTTAGGGGAAAGTCTGGGCTATGAGGTTGTGACTCTTTCTGGTGAAGCTCCTGATTTTCAAACCAGACAACCGGTCATGATGCTACCTCTTGAGATGCAGGAGGAAATTCAGTCCTATATTTACGAAAGGAAAAGAACTTAAATGCAATTTCCAGAAGGATTTGTTGAAAAATATGAAGAGATACTAGGAGATGAGGCAAGAGATTTTCTTGCCTCTTTTGAGGAGGAAGCGGTTTCGGCCTTTCGGGTCAATCCCTTAAAAGAAGAGCAACTTTCCTTTTCTGATGCCATTCCTCAAACCCCTTGGGGACACTATGGGAAGGTTTCAGGGAAATCGCCTGAGCATGCTACTGGCTTGGTTTATTCGCAAGAACCCGCTGCCCAGATGGTGGCTCAGGTAGCCCAACCCAGTCCTGGAATGAAGGTCTTGGATTTAGCCGCTGCTCCAGGTGGCAAATCAACCCAACTGGCAGCCTATCTAGCAGGAGAGGGTCTCCTTGTTTCCAATGAAATTTCAAGCAAACGGGCTAAGATCTTAGTAGAAAACATGGAGCGCTTTGGAGCGACAAATGTCGTGGTGACCAATGAATCTGCTGACCGCTTGGCCAAGGTTTTTAAGGGCTATTTTGACCTCATTGTCCTAGATGCCCCTTGCTCAGGGGAAGGGATGTTCCGTAAGCAACCAGATGCTATGGACTATTGGAGCCTTGATTATCCGAGCCAATGTGCAAGTTTGCAAAGAGAAATTCTAGCGGATGCGGTGACTATGCTAGCTGAAGGTGGTCGCTTGGTTTATTCAACCTGTACCTGGGCTCCTGAGGAAAACGAGGAGATTGTCAATTGGTTGCTGGAAGAGTATGATTTTGATTTGCTGCCAGTAGAGCATATCAATGGAATGGTAGCTGGTATTGACCTGCCAGAAACGGCTCGGATGTATCCTCATCATTTTAAGGGAGAGGGTCAGTTTGTAGCCCATCTACAGTTTAAGGGTGACAATCCAGCACCTAAATGTAAGGCAAGTAAGAGTAATCTCAGCCGTGAACAAGTTACTTTGTGGCAGGAATTTGCCCAAAAACATTTGAAGGTCAATCTAAGGGGTATCTTGCAGACTTTTGGAGACCAACTCTATCTCCTGCCAGAACTTTTGCCAGATTTAGGGAAACTCAAGATTGCTCGGAATGGACTGCATCTGGGTACCTTTAAGAAGAAACGCTTTGAGCCTAGTTTTGCTCTTGGTCTAGCCTTGAAACCGAGTCAGGTCAAGCAGTCGGTTGAAATTGACCAAGAAGCGTTTGTAAAGTATGTCGCTGGAGAAACCGTTCAGCTGGTGGAAAGTCTGCCAAATGGTTGGTACCAAGTTTTGGTTCAAGGCAATGGTTTGGGCTTTGCTAAGGTGACTGAAAATATTTTGAAAAATTATTTTCCAAAAGGCCTCAGATTCAAGTGAAAATGCTAGTCAAAGTAGCTTGTCTATGTTATAGTGGAAGTATGGATTTTTTTCAAATTATCTTTCATTTTAAGTCAAAATTGGCGGAGAAGGCAACTGAGCAAATTTCTAGTAAAACTAAGCTAGTAACTTCAGTTGGCTCCCTATTTTCAAAAGAAAAATATAAATAAATAGTTGAAAAAATTCACAGCATTCACCATTATTTTCAAGGAGAAAAACAGTGAAAAAAAGGAAAAAACTCGCTCTATCCCTTGCAGCTCTTTTGCTGGCAGGTTCTTTAGCGGGATGTGCTAGCTGGATTGATCGTGGAGAATCCATGACAGCTGTTGGCTCAACGGCTCTTCAGCCCTTGGTCGAAGCAGCAGCAGATGAATTTGGCTCTTTGCACGTTGGAAAAACAGTTAACGTTCAAGGTGGAGGATCTGGTACAGGTCTGTCTCAGGTTCAGTCTGGAGCCGTTGATGTAGGAAATTCAGACGTATTTGCCGAGGAAAAAGACGGTATCAACGCATCCGCTCTAGTGGACCACAAGGTTGCTGTAGCGGGCTTGGCAGTGATTGTAAACAAAGAAGTTGACGTTGAAAATCTGACAACTGAACAACTCCGTAGCATCTTCACAGGTCAAGTAACCAACTGGAAAGAAGTCGGTGGGAAAGACCTAGCCATTTCCATTATCAACCGTGCGGCAAGTTCTGGTTCGCGTGCAACCTTTGATAGTGTTATCATGGATGGCCAATCTGCCGTGCAGAGTCAAGAACAGGATTCAAATGGGATGGTCAAAAACATTGTTTCCCAGACACCAGGAGCCATTTCTTACCTAGCCTTTGCCTATGTGGATGACTCGGTGAAACGCATGAAGTTGAATGGCTATGAGCCGATTGCAGAAAATGTTACAAGCAATAACTGGCCTTTGTGGTCTTATGAACACATGTACACCCTAGGTCAACCAAATGAATTGGTGGCAGAATTCCTCAACTTTGTCCTCTCAGATGAAGCGCAAAGTGGAATCGTTAAGGGAATGGGCTATATTTCTGTTAAGGAAATGAAGGTTGAAAAAGATGCTGTAGGAACGGTGACAGCACTAGAAGGGAGTCAATAATGAATCAAGAAGAATTAGCTAAAAAATTACTTTCTCCCTCAAAGAACTCTCGTTTAGAGAAACTTGGAAAAGGCTTGACCTTTGCCTGTCTGTCTTTGATTGTTATCATTGTGGCCATGATTTTGATTTTCGTAGCCCAAAAAGGTTTGTCGACCTTCTTTGTAAATGGGGTTAATATCTTTGATTTCCTCTTTGGCCAAATTTGGAATCCTTCAGGTAAACAATTTGGTGCGCTTCCAATGATTTTGGGTTCCTTTATTGTCACAATCCTATCAGCCCTTATCGCAACTCCTTTTGCTATTGGTGCGGCAGTCTTTATGACGGAGGTCTCACCAAAAGGTGCAAAAATCTTGCAACCAGCCATTGAATTGCTTGTCGGGATTCCTTCCGTCGTGTATGGATTTATCGGTTTGCAGGTCGTAGTTCCTTTTGTCCGTAGTGTCTTTGGTGGAACTGGTTTTGGGATCTTGTCAGGGATTTTCGTTCTCTTTGTCATGATCTTACCGACGGTAACCTTTATGACAACCGATAGCTTGCGTGCGGTGCCTCGTCACTACCGCGAAGCTAGTTTGGCTATGGGAGCCACTCGTTGGCAAACTATCTGGCGCGTGACTTTGAAGGCGGCGCGTTCAGGGATTTTCACTGCAGTGGTCTTTGGGATGGCGCGTGCCTTTGGTGAGGCCTTGGCCATTCAGATGGTAGTCGGAAACTCAGCCGTTGTCCCAACTTCATTGACAACACCTGCTGCGACCTTGACCTCTGTGTTGACCATGGGTATCGGAAATACCGTTATGGGAACCGTTGACAATAACGTTCTCTGGTCACTGGCCTTAGTCTTGCTCTTGATGAGTTTGGCCTTCAACAGTGTGATTAAATTGATTACGAAAGAAAGAGGAAAGAAAAACTATGCACGCTAAGAAATTAGATAAAATTGCAACAGCTGTCCTCTACTCTATTGCAGGAATTATCGTAGCCATCTTGGCATCCTTGATTCTCTATATCTTGGTTCGTGGTTTACCCCACATCTCTTGGTCTTTCTTGACTGGCAAATCATCTTCTTACCAAGCAGGTGGAGGGATTGGAATTCAGCTCTATAATTCCTTCTTCCTTCTGGTCATTACCTTGATTATCTCTGTGCCCTTATCTATGGGGGCTGGGATTTTCCTAGCTGAATATGCCAAGAAAGGTCCTGTGACCAATTTTGTCAGAACCTGTATTGAAATATTGTCTTCACTGCCATCAGTGGTTGTGGGTCTCTTTGGTTACTTGATCTTTGTAGTTCAGTTTGAGTATGGATTTTCAATTATTTCAGGTGCCTTGGCCTTGACAGTCTTTAACTTGCCTCAGATGACTCGTAATGTCGAGGACAGTTTGAAACACGTTCACCATACGCAACGTGAGGCCGGCTTGGCCCTTGGAATTTCTCGTTGGGAGACAGTTGTCCATGTGGTCATTCCAGAAGCTTTTCCAGGTATTGTGACTGGGGTCGTCTTGGCCTCTGGTCGTATCTTTGGTGAGGCTGCGGCTCTTATCTATACAGCAGGACAATCCGCTCCAGCCCTTGACTGGTCTAATTGGAATATTCTCAGTGTGACAAGCCCAATCTCTATCTTCCGTCAAGCAGAAACCTTGGCTGTCCACATTTGGAAAGTTAATAGTGAAGGAACCATTCCTGATGGCACCATTGTATCAGCAGGTTCTGCAGCCGTGCTCCTCATCTTTATCCTCATCTTTAACTTTGGAGCCCGCAAACTCGGAAGCTACCTACATAAGAAATTAACTGCTGCCTAAAGGAGAAGCCATGTCAAAATATAATTGGGATGAAAAGCATATCATCACCTTTCCTGAAGAGAAAGTGGCCCTCTCTACTAAGGATTTACATGTTTACTACGGTAAAAATGAATCCATCAAGGGCATCGATATGCAATTTGAAAAAAATAAAATCACGGCCTTAATTGGTCCATCTGGTTCAGGGAAATCAACCTATCTCCGCAGTCTCAACCGTATGAATGATACCATTGATATTGCCAAGGTAACAGGTCAAATCCTCTACCAAGGGATTGATGTCAACCGTCCAGAAATCAATGTTTATGAAATGCGTAAGCACATAGGAATGGTCTTCCAACGCCCAAATCCCTTTGCCAAGTCTATCTACCGCAATATCACTTTTGCCCATGAACGTGCAGGTGTTAAGGACAAGCAAGTCTTGGATGAAATTGTGGAAACCTCTCTTCGTCAGGCTGCCCTTTGGGACCAGGTCAAAGACGATTTACACAAATCAGCCTTGACCCTATCAGGTGGTCAGCAACAGCGTCTTTGTATCGCTCGTGCTATCTCTGTTAAACCAGATATCCTCTTGATGGATGAGCCGGCATCAGCCTTGGATCCGATTGCGACAGCCCAGCTGGAAGAAACCATGCTAGAGTTGAAGAAGGACTTTACCATCATCATTGTGACCCACAGTATGCAGCAGGCTGCGCGTGCTAGTGACTACACAGGATTTTTCTACTTGGGCGATTTGATTGAGTACGATAAGACCTCTAATATTTTCCAAAATGCCAAACTACAGTCAACCAATGACTACGTAACAGGACACTTTGGATAGAAAGGAAACAGTATGACAGAAGCGATTTTACAGGTATCAGACCTGTCCGTTTACTACAATCAAAAAAAGGCCTTGAATAGTGTTTCCCTATCTTTCCAACCTAAGGAAATTACAGCCTTGATTGGTCCATCTGGATCAGGGAAATCAACCCTCCTCAAGGCTATCAACCGCATGGGGGATCTCAATCCAGAGGTAACCACAACTGGTTCGGTGGTTTACAACGGCCACAACATTTATAGCCCACGTACAGATACAGTTGAATTGCGGAAGGAAATTGGTATGGTTTTCCAACAACCAAACCCTTTCCCTATGTCTATCTACGAAAATGTTGTTTACGGGCTTCGTATCAATGGAGTGAAGGACAAGCAAGTTCTAGACGAAGCAGTGGAAAAAGCCCTACAACGAGCTTCTATCTGGGATGAGGTCAAGGATCGCCTGCATGATTCAGCTATCGGGCTTTCAGGTGGACAACAACAACGTGTCTGTGTTGCCCGTGTCTTGGCAACTAGTCCTAAAATCATTCTTTTGGATGAACCGACTTCAGCCTTGGACCCTATCTCGGCCGGTAAGATTGAGGAAACCTTGTATGGTCTAAAAGATAAATACACCATGCTCTTGGTTACGCGTTCCATGCAACAAGCCTCTCGTATCTCTGATAAGACAGGATTTTTCCTAGATGGAGATTTGATCGAGTTTAACGATACCAAGAAGATGTTCCTCAACCCACAACACAAGGAAACAGAAGATTATATTTCAGGAAAATTTGGATAAGGAGATAAATGATGTTACGTTCTCAATTTGAAGAAGATTTGGAGAAATTGCACAACCAGTTCTACGCTATGGGACAAGAAGTGCTATCCCAAATCAATCGTACGGTACGTGCCTTTGTTACGCACGACCGTGATTTGGCCAAGGAAGTCATCGAAGACGATGCAGAAGTAAATGAATACGAAGTGAAATTGGAGAAAAAATCATTTGAAATGATTGCCCTTCAACAACCCGTTTCTCAGGACTTGCGTACTGTTCTAACAGTCTTAAAAGCCGTATCTGACTTGGAACGTATGGGTGACCATGCCGTTTCCATTGCCAAAGCGACAATTCGTATGAAGGGTGAGCAACGTATCCCAGCTGTTGAAGAAGAAATCAAGAGAATGGGTCGCGATGTCAAGAACTTCGTCGAAGCAGCCCTTGAACTCTATCTGAATGGTTCAGTGGATCAGGCCTATGAAGTAGCAACCATGGATGAAAAAATCAACCATTACTTTGATAGCATTCGTGACTTGGCTACAGAAGAAATCAAGAAAAATCCAGATGCTATCGTTACAGGCCGTGATTATTTCCAAGTGATTGCCTTCTTGGAACGCATTGGAGACTATGCCAAGAATATCTGTGAATGGGTTGTTTACTTTGAAACAGGTAAGATTGTCGAACTATAAAACAAGTTCAATCTGTATAAAAAGGAGCTTGAAATCAACTGATAGCTCCTTTTATTGAATGAAAAAAATATTTTTAAGATAAAAATTCAAAAAACACTTGACAAGTAGCTTGAATAGCGTTATAATTATACAAAATTAACAGAGAGGTTGTTTATTTATGAAATCAAAAAAATGGATATTTGTTTTATGTAGCTTTCTTGCAAGTTTCTTCTTAGTGGCTTGCCAGTCGGGTTCGAATGGTTCTCAGTCAGCTGTTGAGGCCATTAAGCAAAAGGGGAAATTAGTTGTGGCGACTAGTCCTGATTATGCACCTTTTGAATTCCAATCCTTAGTTGACGGAAAAAACCAGGTAGTCGGTGCGGACATTGATATGGCCCAAGCTATCGCTGATGAACTTGGGGTTAAGTTGGAAATCTCAAGCATGAGTTTTGACAATGTCTTGACTAGTCTTCAAACAGGTAAGGCTGATCTAGCGGTTGCGGGAATTAGCGCTACTGACGAGAGAAAAGAAGTCTTTGATTTTTCAATCCCTTACTATGAAAACAAGATTAGTTTCTTGGTTCGTAAGGCTGATGTAGAAAAATACAAGGATTTAACTAGCCTAGAAAGTGCTAATATTGCAGCCCAAAAAGGGACTGTTCCAGAATCAATGGTCAAGGAACAATTGCCAAAAGCGCAATTGACTTCCCTAACTAATATGGGTGAAGCTGTCAATGAATTGCAGGCTGGAAAAGTAGATGCTGTTCATATGGATGAGCCTGTTGCGCTTAGCTATGCTGCTAAAAATGCCGACCTAGCTGTCGCAACTGTCAGCTTGAAGATGAAGGACGGTGAAGCCAATGCCGTTGCCCTTAGAAAAAATAGTGCTGATTTGAAAGAAGTGGTGGACAAGGTCATCCAAAAACTCAAGGATGACGGTACCTACCAAAAATATCTTGAAAAAGCGGCAACCTTAACAGAAGTTGAAGAATAATACTCAATGAAAATCAAAGAGCAAACTAGGAAGCTAGCCGCAGGTTGCTCAAAGCACTGCTTTGAGGTTGTAGATAAGACTGACGAAGTTCAGCTCAAAACACTGTTTTGAGGTTGTGGATAGAACTGACGAAGTCAGTAACCATATCTACGGTAAGGCGACGCTGACGTGGTTTGAAGAGATTTTCGAAGAGTATAAGAAAAAAGCAGAGTTGGAAGTCAGTCCAATTCTGCTTTTAAATAGTTTAAAACCTTTTCCAGATTATCTAAGGACACCTTGGCAAATTGATAAGGACAGGTGCTTAAATAGGCCTCTTCAAAGAAATCCAAGCCCAGTTGACTGTGTTTGAGACTGGCAATTTTAGGATACTGTCTCAGGTCTAGTAATACACCATCGTGAAGCGGGAAATGAGGAAGGGGGCAAGGAGTGTTAGCTAATCTTTCCTCGAGTTGTTTTTGGTAGTCTTCCTGATTGGACAATCGAGCTAGACGATTTTTCTCAAATAATTGACTGTCAATATAGAGTGACAGGGCCTTTTGCATGATGAGGTTGCTGTCGTAATCTAGGATATTTTTGTAAGCCACAAAGGCTTCTTTGATAGCATTTGGAAGAATGAGTGACGTAATCCGCAGGGCTGGAAAGAGGCTGGTTGAGAAGGACTTGATGTAAATGATCCGCTCCTCTGTATCCAGATAGTGGAAGGTCTGACCCTTCTTGGAATCCAAATCCCCCAGATAATCGTCTTCGACGATATAAACACCATACTTGGCAGCTAAGTCAAGAATAGCCCGTTTGTCCTGCTCAGAATAGGAATGCCCCAGAGGATAGTGAAAACGAGGAATGGTATAGAAAAACTTAATTTTTCCTGTTTTGAAGTGGCCTTCCAGCTCTTCCAAGTCAATCCCATCAATGCCTCGTTCAATCGTTTGATAGTCCAATCCCTGAGCAATCAAGAGGCGATTCATCCGATGGTAGGTCGGCTGTTCCACCAAGATTTCCTTGGCTTGGCTAGGGAAGGAAATTTGAGAGAGGATAAATAAGGCTTGTTGGGTCCCAGAAGTCAGTACCAGTTGATCAGCCTTGCAGTAGAGAGCTTGGTCAAAGAGGAGTTTATGAATGGATTGTCTTAAGTCTTCTAATCCTTCTTGGTTGTCATAGTAGTTGAAGAGGTAGTTTTCCCGACCAATCAAGGTTTCATTGATACAGAGTCGGAAATCGTCATAGGCACTGGCATGTTCGTCAGTGACTTCGATTTCTAGATCCTGGTGTTGCCCTTGTTCTAGGACATAGTAACCACTCTGGGGCTTGGCATAGAGGTATTGTTCGTGCCGTAATTCCAGCAGGGCTCGTTGGACAGTATCCTTGCTACAGTGAAAGTCAAGGCTCAGTTGACGGATAGAAGGCAGGCGGCTTCCCGTCGAAAATCGTCCAGACTCGATACCATTTTTTAGATAGGAAACAACCTCTTGGTACTTGCTTTGTTTCTTCATTCCAGACCTCCCTTGATTTTGTTACATTGTACCCTTTTTTTTCCTTCTTGGCAATGTCTAGGGTATTTCTCTCGTTCACATCTAGGGGCAAATGTGGTATACTTAGGAGTAAGATTTATAGAATAATACTCTTCGAAATCTATTCAAACCACGTCAGCTTCGCCTTGCCGTAGATATGGTTACTGACTTCGTCAGTTCTATCCACAACCTCAAAACAGTGTTTTGAGCTGACTTCGTCAGTCTTATCTACAACCTCAAAGCAGTGCTTTGAGCAACCTGCGGCTCGCTTACTAGTTTGTTCTTCGATTTTCATTGAGTATAACAGATAAGAAAGAGAATGGATAAGAACGTGCAGGAACCAGTGAAATTATTTCAATACAATACCCTTGGAGCCTTGATGGCAGGCCTTTATGGTGGTACTATGACAGTAGGAGAATTGCTAGAACATGGTGACCTTGGTTTGGGAACCTTGGATTCTATTGATGGAGAATTGATTGTCTTAGATGGCAAGGCCTATCAGGCCAAAGGCTCAGGAGAACAACCAGAAATTGTAGAAGTATCACCAGATGCCCTTATTCCTTATGCAGCAGTAGTACCACATCAGGCAGAAGTTATTTTCCGCCAGCGCTTTGAGATGACAGACAAGGAATTGGAAGAACGAATCGAGTCTTATTATGACGGGGAAAATCTTTTCCGCTCGATCAAGATTCGTGGCGAATTTTCACATATGCATGTGCGCATGATTCCCAAGTCGACACCAGATACCAAGTTTGCTGAGGTCGCAACCCATCAACCGGAATATAGTCGTGACAATGTGGCGGGAACCATCGTTGGTTTCTGGACGCCTGAGATTTTCCATGGGGTTAGTGTGGCAGGTTACCATCTGCACTTCATCTCAGATGATTTGACCTTCGGTGGGCATGTCATGGACTTTGTCATCAAGGAAGGCATTATCGAGGTAGGAGCAGTGGACCAGTTGGACCAACGTTTCCCAGTACAAGACCGTCAATACTTGTTTGCTAAGTTCAATGTTGACGAGATGAAAAAAGATATTGAAAAGGCGGAATAGGAGAAGAAAATGACCATTCATATTATCATTACCATGTTGCTGTTGCTGGCTTTCTTGATAGGGAGCATTTGGTATGCTAAAAAGAAATACCAGATTAATCTAGCTGTCTTGGGCTTGGGGGCTGTTGCTTTCTTTGTCTCTTCACAGATTTTAGAAAAACTGGTGCATATCTTGGTTTTGCATCCTCAAAAAGACGGTAGTATTGCCCTCTTGCAAGAACATCCGCTTGTCTATATCATCTATGGCTTAGCTATGGCAGCATTTTTTGAGGAAACTGCTCGTCTTATTTTCTTCAAATGGTTGGAGAAAAAGAGAAGTTTGGAAAAGGCAGATGCCTTGGCTTATGGATTGGGGCATGGTGGCTTGGAGTTGATTTTCCTAGGTCTTACTAGTTTGCTTAATCTCTACATCGTTCTCTCAGCAGTTCAAACGCAAAATCCACAGGTCATGCAATTGCTGTCTGAAAATATGTTGAAAACTATTCAGTCGCTATCAGTCTGGCAGATTTATTTGCTTGGTTTTGAGAGAATCTTGGCGCTAGGTTTCCAATTACTCTTGACAGTTTGGGTTTACCAAGCTATTCGCCAGAAGAAATGGATTTATCTCCTAGCAGCCTATGGCCTACATGCCTTCTTTGATCTGGCACCATCTCTAGTCCAAGTTGGCTGGCTGACCAATCCAGTCTTGGTTGAAGTTGTCCTAGCACTAGAGCTCGTTCTGGTTGCCTATGGAACCAAGGCAATCTTTTGTAAAAAATCATAAAAAGAGGGGAAACCTCTTTTTTGTTTAAAATAAGCCCAAGATTTTTTTAGGGTCGTCAAATGGTCTTAAAAATGGTATAATGGAATGAATTTTGTAAAAGGAAGAGTGACATGTCTGTAAGAGAAAAAATGCTTGAAATCTTAGAAGGAATTGATATCCGTTTTAAGGAACCCTTGCATAGTTATAGTTATACAAAAGTAGGTGGAGAGGCTGATTATCTGGTCTTTCCACGAAATCGTTTTGAGTTGGCTCGCCTTGTCAAATTTGCCAATCAAGAAAATATTCCTTGGATGGTTCTTGGAAATGCCAGCAACATTATCGTTCGTGATGGTGGGATTCGTGGATTTGTCATCTTGTGTGACAAGCTCAATAACGTTTCAGTTGATGGATATACCATCGAAGCAGAAACAGGAGCCAACTTGATTGAGACAACTCGCATTGCCCTTCGTCATAGTTTGACTGGCTTTGAGTTTGCTTGTGGCATTCCTGGAAGCGTTGGTGGTGCTGTCTTTATGAATGCCGGTGCCTATGGTGGCGAGATTGCCCACATCTTGCAGTCTTGTAAGGTCTTGACCAAGGATGGAGAAATCGAAACCCTGTCTGCCAAGGACTTGGCTTTTGGTTACCGCCACTCAGCCATTCAAGAGTCTGGTGCAGTTGTCTTGTCAGCTAAATTTGCCCTTGCTCCAGGAACCCATCAGGTTATCAAGCAGGAAATGGACCGTTTGACGCACCTACGCGAACTCAAGCAACCTTTAGAATATCCATCTTGTGGTTCGGTCTTTAAGCGTCCAGTAGGTCATTTTGCAGGTCAATTAATTTCAGAAGCTGGCTTGAAAGGCTATCGTATCGGTGGCGTAGAAGTGTCTGAAAAGCACGCGGGATTTATGATCAATGTTGCTGACGGAACGGCCAAAGACTACGAAGACTTGATTGAGTCTGTTATCGAAAAAGTCAAGGAACACTCTGGCGTTACTCTTGAGAGAGAAGTCCGTATTCTAGGTGAAAGCAAGTAGGAAGCTGTAGTTGAAAAGCTGCTGCTATGTCATGGAAAGGGGGTGAAAGCCTATCGTTAGTGCAGAAGAATGTAGGCAGTTCAATCTCCTACACGAGGTAGTAGCGGCCTGACAGAGCCCTGATCTGTTAATCTATGAAAAAGAAGGAATAAATGACAATTGAAAAAACCAATTATTGAATTCAAAAACGTCTCAAAAGTTTTTGAAGACAGCAACACTAAGGTTCTCAAAGACATCAACTTTGAGTTGGAAGAAGGGAAATTCTACACCCTTCTAGGCGCATCTGGTTCAGGGAAATCAACTATCCTTAACATCATTGCAGGTTTACTGGATGCGACGACAGGAGATATTTTGCTGGATGGTGTCCGTATCAATGACATTCCAACCAACAAGCGAGACGTCCATACAGTCTTCCAATCCTATGCCTTGTTTCCACATATGAATGTGTTTGAAAATGTTGCCTTTCCGCTCCGCTTGCGTAAAATTGACAAGAAAGAAATCGAGAAACGCGTAGCGGAAGTTCTCAAGATGGTTCAGTTGGAAGGTTACGAAAAACGTTCCATCCGTAAACTCTCTGGAGGACAACGTCAGCGTGTGGCTATTGCCCGTGCCATCATCAACCAACCCCGTGTGGTTTTGCTGGACGAGCCTCTGTCAGCGCTGGACTTGAAATTAAGAACAGATATGCAGTACGAACTGCGTGAACTGCAACAACGATTGGGCATTACCTTTGTCTTTGTAACTCACGATCAAGAAGAAGCCCTGGCTATGAGTGACTGGATTTTTGTCATGAATGATGGCGAGATTGTCCAGTCAGGAACACCTGTGGACATCTACGATGAGCCAATCAACCATTTTGTTGCCACCTTTATCGGTGAGTCAAATATCTTGCCAGGAACCATGATTGAGGACTACTTGGTTGAGTTTAACGGCAAACGCTTTGAAGCGGTTGATGGGGGGATGAAGCCAAATGAACCTGTTGAGGTCGTGATTCGTCCAGAGGACTTGCGGATTACCCTTCCTGAAGAAGGCAAGCTCCAAGTTAAGGTCGATACCCAGCTCTTCCGTGGAGTTCACTATGAAATTATCGCCTATGACGTACTTGGAAATGAATGGATGATACACTCGACTCGTAAGGCCATCGTGGGTGAGGAAATCGGTCTGGACTTTGAACCAGAAGACATCCACATCATGCGTCTCAATGAAACAGAAGAAGAGTTTGATGCTCGTATAGAAGAATACGTGGAAATCGAAGAGCAAGAAGCAGGTTTGATCAATGCAATCGAGGAGGAAAGAGATGAAGAAAACAAGCTCTAAACTCTTTGTAGTGCCCTACATGCTCTGGATCGCACTCTTTGTCCTGGCACCCTTGGTCTTGATTTTCGGACAATCCTTTTTCAATATCGAAGGCCAGTTCAGTTTAGAAAATTATAAATCTTACTTTGCGTCACAAAACTTGACCTACCTAAAAATGAGTTTCAACTCTGTACTCTATGCAGGAATTGTGACCTTTGTGACCTTGCTTATCAGCTATCCAACAGCCCTCTTTTTGACCCGTCTCAAGCACCGTCAACTCTGGCTCATGCTGATTATCCTGCCTACCTGGATCAATTTGCTCCTCAAGGCCTATGCCTTTATCGGAATTTTTGGTCAAAATGGCTCTATTAACCAATTTTTGGAATTTATCGGAATCGGTTCGCAACAGTTGCTTTTTACTGATTTCTCCTTTATTTTTGTCGCAAGCTACATCGAGCTCCCCTTTATGATTTTGCCCATTTTCAATGTCTTGGACGATATGGACAACAATCTCATCAATGCCAGCTATGACCTAGGTGCGACCAAGTGGGAAACCTTCCGCCATGTCATCTTCCCTTTATCGATGAATGGTGTGCGAAGTGGAGTTCAGTCTGTCTTTATCCCCAGCTTGAGCCTCTTCATGCTGACCCGTTTGATTGGTGGGAATCGCGTTATTACGCTGGGAACGGCTATTGAACAGAACTTCCTGACAAATGACAACTACGGTATGGGTTCAACCATCGGTGTAATTCTCATCCTGACCATGTTTATCACCATGTGGGTGACCAAGGAAAGGAGAGAACGATGAAAAAATTTGCCAACCTTTATCTGGGACTGGTCTTTCTTGTCCTCTACCTGCCTATTTTTTACCTGATTGGCTACGCCTTTAATGCAGGCAATGACATGAATAGCTTTACAGGCTTTAGCTTGAGCCATTTTAAAACCATGTTTGGCGATGGTCGTCTTATGTTGATTGTAACTCAGACCTTTTTCTTGGCCTTCCTGTCAGCCTTGATTGCGACCATTATCGGGACTTTTGGTGCCATTTACATCTACCAGTCTCGTAAGAAATACCAAGAAGCCTTTCTATCACTCAATAATATCCTCATGGTTGCGCCTGACGTTATGATTGGTGCCAGCTTCTTGATTCTCTTTACCCAACTCAAGTTTTCACTTGGCTTTTTGACCGTTCTTTCTAGTCACGTGGCCTTCTCCATTCCTATCGTGGTCTTGATGGTTTTGCCTCGTCTCAAGGAAATGAACGGTGACATGATTCATGCGGCCTATGACCTTGGTGCTAGTCAATTTCAGATGTTCAAGGAAATTATGCTTCCTTACCTGACACCGTCTATTATTGCAGGTTATTTCATGGCCTTCACCTATTCGCTAGATGACTTTGCCGTAACCTTCTTTGTAACGGGAAATGGCTTTTCAACCCTGTCAGTCGAGATTTACTCTCGTGCTCGCAAGGGGATTTCCTTAGAAATCAATGCCCTGTCTGCCCTTGTCTTTCTCTTTAGTATTATCCTAGTGGTTGGATATTACTTTATCTCACGTGAGAAGGAGGAGCAAGCATGAAAAAACTCTATTCATTTTTAGCAGGAATTGCAGCCATCATCCTGGTCTTGTGGGGAATTGCGACGCATTTAGATAGTAAAATCAATAGCCGAGATAGTCAAAAACTGGTTATCTACAACTGGGGAGACTATATCGATCCAGAACTCTTGGAGAAATTCACAGAAGAAACAGGAATCCAAGTCCAGTACGAGACCTTTGACTCCAACGAAGCCATGTATACCAAAATCAAGCAGGGTGGAACGACCTACGATATTGCCATTCCTAGTGAATACATGATCAACAAGATGAAGGACGAAGACCTCTTGGTACCGCTTGACTATTCAAAACTTGAAGGTCTTGAAAATATCGGACCAGAGTTCCTCAACCAGTCCTTTGACCCAGGCAATAAATTCTCCATCCCTTACTTCTGGGGAACCTTGGGAATTGTTTACAATGAAACCATGGTAGAGGAAGCGCCTGAGCATTGGGATGACCTCTGGAAGCCAGAGTATAAGAACTCTATCATGCTCTTTGATGGGGCGCGTGAGGTACTGGGACTGGGGCTCAACTCCCTCGGCTACAGCCTCAACTCCAAGGATACCCAGCAATTGGAAGAGACAGTGGATAAGCTCTACAAGTTGACTCCAAATATCAAGGCTATTGTGGCGGATGAGATGAAGGGCTACATGATTCAGAACAACGCTGCTATCGGCGTGACCTTTTCAGGGGAAGCCAGCCAAATGCTGGAAAAAAACGAAAATCTACGCTATGTGGTACCGACTGAGGCCAGCAACCTTTGGTTTGACAATATGGTCATTCCCAAAACCGTCAAAAACCAAGATGCCGCCTATGCCTTTATCAACTTTATGTTGAAACCTGAAAATGCACTCAAAAATGCAGAGTATGTCGGCTATTCAACACCAAACCTACCAGCTAAGGAATTACTCCCAGAGGAGAAAAAAGAAGACAAGGCATTCTATCCAGATGCTGAAACCATGAAACACCTAGAAGTTTATGAGAAATTTGACCATAAATGGACAGGAAAATATAGCGACCTCTTCCTACAGTTTAAAATGTATCGGAAGTAGGAGTTAGCAGTCACGAAACGAATCAGTCAAGCTGGTTCGTTTTTTTAAAATAGAAGGCAATTTGTATAACTGTATGTTTTCTATGATAGTTGCTTATTTTCTTACTTAGTAGTATACTAAGTTTAACCTTACAGAAAGCGGTAACAAATAATGAAAGTGTCTACTTTTTTCAAAAAAAGTTTCTGGCCAACCTTTTTGACTGTTCAGCAAACATATATACTATTTTATCTAAAGGATGGTTTGGATCGACAATACCTAACAACTGAGTCTATATATTTGGTGATAGGAAACTTTATATTTGCAAATATTTGCGTAGCTATATTTAGCAATTCGAAAACTTGGGATAAAAGTTGGGATAAAAAGAAAAATGGCAGTAAGAAAAAGTATATTCTGAAAAAGTAATCTGAGATGTAGGGAATGGGTTATTTAAATAGGAATCATTTCCAGTTGACGCAAACTTAAAAAAACGTTATAATAAGAAAGTTGAGAATTGATTTTCTCTTGTCTTAGTCCAGAGAAATGGCGGTGCTGCGAGCCATCTAAGCTAGAAAGTCATGCTACTCAATTTAACAATTGCATAAGAACAAGAGAATGACAAGTTCATTGAATGAAGGTGGTACCGCGGTTTTTCGCCCTTCGTGATATGAGCTTGTCTTTTGATTTTTGGAGGTGTTGATGAAAACATTTCTTGTCAAACAAAAGTTTCGTCTTGGAGGCGAACGCTTCGCTATCAAGGATGACAGGGGAGAAATCGCCTATCAGGTGGAGGGATCATTCTTTAAGATTCCTAAAACCTTTACCATCTATGATGTGGCTGGTGAACAAGTCAGTCAGATCAGTAAAGAAATCTTGACCTTGCTTCCTCGTTTTGAGATTCAGCTTAGGGATGGCTCGAGTTTTGTCATTCGTAAGAAGTTGACCTTCTGGCGAGATAAGTATGAGTTTGATAATCTAGGTCTTCGTATCGAGGGCAATATCTGGGATTTGGATTTCAAATTGCTGGATGATCGCGATCAGCTGATTGCGGAAATTAAGAAGGAACTCTTCCATCTGACCTCTACCTATACCGTAACGGTTCTTGAGGATGCTTATGCAGACCTAGTCATTTCCCTCTGTGTCGCGATTGACTATGTGGAAATGCTGGAAAGCCAATCACATTAAACAAGTAAATAAGGAGACAATATGAAACAACTATCTAGTGCACAAGTACGCCAAATGTGGCTTGATTTCTGGGCAACCAAAGGTCACTCTGTAGAACCATCAGTGAGCCTGGTTCCTGTAAATGACCCAACTCTTTTGTGGATCAACTCTGGGGTAGCAACGCTTAAGAAATACTTTGACGGGACTATTATCCCTGAAAATCCACGTATTACTAATGCCCAAAAGGCTATCCGTACCAACGATATTGAAAACGTAGGGAAGACAGCACGTCACCATACCATGTTTGAAATGTTGGGGAACTTCTCAATCGGGGATTACTTCCGTGATGAAGCTATCACTTGGGCTTATGAGCTTTTGACAAGCCCTGAGTGGTTTGACTTCCCAGCTGAAAAACTTTATATGACCTACTATCCAGATGATAAAGATTCTTATAACCGCTGGATTGAAGTGGGAGTGGACCCAAGTCACTTGATTCCAATCGAGGACAACTTCTGGGAAATCGGTGCAGGACCTTCTGGACCAGATACAGAAATCTTCTTTGACCGTGGTGAAGCCTTTGACCCAGAAAATATTGGTCTTCGCCTTCTTGCAGAGGATATCGAAAACGACCGTTACATCGAAATCTGGAACATCGTTTTGTCACAATTTAATGCAGATCCTGCTGTTCCTCGTAGCGAGTACAAGGAATTGCCACACAAGAACATTGATACGGGCGCTGGTTTGGAGCGTTTGGTGGCAGTTATCCAAGGGGCTAAGACCAACTTTGAAACAGACCTCTTCATGCCGATCATTCGTGAAGTGGAGAAATTGTCTGGTAAGGTCTATGACCAAGATGGCGACAACATGAGCTTCAAGGTCATCGCTGACCACATCCGTTCTCTTTCATTTGCCATCGGTGATGGTGCCCTTCCTGGAAATGAAGGTCGTGGTTACGTCCTTCGTCGTCTTCTCCGTCGTGCTTCTATGCATGGTCAAAAATTGGGAATCAACGAGCCTTTCCTTTACAAACTCGTTCCAACCGTTGGAAAAATCATGGAAAGCTACTACCCAGAAGTGCTTGAAAAACGTGATTTTATCGAAAAAATCGTTAAGAGCGAGGAAGAGTCATTTGCCCGTACTCTTCACTCAGGTCAACACTTTGCCCAAGGCATTGTAGCTGACTTGAAAGAAAAAGGTCAATCTGTCATTGCTGGTTCAGATGTATTCAAACTCTATGACACTTATGGATTCCCAGTTGAATTGACTGAAGAAATCGCTGAAGAAGCTGGTATGACTGTGGACCGTGAAGGTTTTGAAGCAGCCATGAAAGAACAGCAAGAACGTGCGCGTGCGTCAGCTGTTAAGGGTGGCTCAATGGGTATGCAAAATGAAACCCTTCAAAACATCACTGTAGAAAGTGTCTTCAACTACAATGCTAGCCAATTGTCTTCTAAATTGGTGGCTATCGTGGCTGACAATGCAGAAGTTGAAGCTGTATCAGAAGGAACTGCCTCACTTATCTTTGCGGAAACTCCATTCTATGCTGAAATGGGTGGACAGGTTGCTGACCATGGACAAATCTTGGATGAGTCAGGTAAGGTTGTGGCTACTGTGACAAATGTTCAAAAAGCACCAAACGGACAAGCTCTTCATACAGTTGAAGTCTTTGCACCACTTGCCTTGAATCAAGAATATACCTTAGCAATTGATACAAATCGTCGTCACCGTGTTATGAAAAACCACACTGCGACTCACTTGCTTCATGCTGCCCTTCACAATATCCTTGGAAACCACGCAACACAAGCAGGATCTCTTAACGAAGTTGAATTCCTTAGATTTGACTTTACCCACTTCCAAGCCGTAACTCCTGAAGAGTTGCGCGCCATTGAACAACAAGTCAACGAAAAAATCTGGGAAGCTCTTGAAGTGAAGACAGTTGAAACGGATATTGACACTGCCAAGGAAATGGGAGCTATGGCTCTCTTTGGTGAGAAATACGGCAAGGAAGTCCGTGTTGTTACTATCGGTGACTACTCTATCGAGCTTTGTGGTGGTACCCACGTTGGCAACACTTCTGAGATTGGACTCTTCAAGATTGTCAAAGAAGAAGGGATTGGTTCAGGAACTCGCCGTATCTTGGCAGTGACTGGTAAGGAAGCCTTTGAAGCCTACCGTGAACAAGAAGACGCTCTTAAAGCTGTCGCAGCAACCTTGAAAGCACCTCAACTTAAAGAAGTACCTCACAAGGTAGAAGGACTTCAAGAACAACTTCGTCAATTGCAGAAAGAAAATGCTGAGTTGAAGGAAAAGGCCGCAGCTGCAGCCGCAGGCGATATCTTCAAGGATGTGAAGGAAGTCAATGGTCACCGTTACATTGCTAGCCAAGTATCTGTATCAGATGCTGGTGCCCTTCGTACCTTTGCGGACAACTGGAAACAAAAAGACTACTCTGATCTTCTTGTCCTAGTTGCCGCTATCGGTGACAAAGTCAATGTCCTTGTAGCAAGCAAGACAAAAGACCTTCATGCAGGAAACCTTGTCAAAGAATTAGCACCAATCGTCGATGGACGTGGTGGTGGTAAACCAGACATGGCCATGGCAGGGGGAAGCAACCAAGCTAAGATCCAAGAATTGTTGGATGCAGTAGCAGGTAAATTGTAATCAAGTAAAGATCTATCCATTTGGGTAGGTCTTTTTGTGAATGCAAAAAAGCCAAATCCGTTTGGACCTGGCTTGATTATTATGCACTATTAGATTGTATTGGCTGCCCAGACACTTACGGTTCTAGCTGAGACTGGGAATTGTCCATAACCTTCCTCATCGATTGTAACTTGACCTTGGTGGTTTCCAAGTAAATCTACAAAAGTTTGGTTAGCCCATTCTTGGCCGACAAACATTGATTTGCTGTTTTCTTGGTCATTTGAAATCAAGACTGCGATTGGGGATTGATGTTCAGCACCTGAACGTACCCAACCGATACAGTTAGCGTGGTCAAAGTAGTCTGTTTGTTCTCCATAGGCCAAATCTTTTCGGATGGTTAGGAGGCGGTCAAGGACTTCTTTGAAATCTTGTTGAGCATATTGCCCTGAAATCCCATAGTAGTCGCCGTAAAAGACACATGGAAGACCATTTTGGCGTAACAGAATGAGGGCATAGGCTGCTGGTTTGAACCATTCTTCAACAGTAGACTCAAGAGCCTGACCACGTTGAGTATCGTGGTTGTCGACAAAAGTCACAGCCTTGTCAGGTTTGAGTTCAACCAAGCTATCTGTAAAAATACCACGAAGGTCGTAGTTGGAACCTGCTCGGCTAGCATCAAAGAGATTCTGGTGGAGACGAACATCGACAAGGTCAAAGCGTTCTTCCGTTTTTTCAAGATAGTCTAGATTGGCTTCCTTGTCTGGATTCCAAAATTCACCGAACACATAGAAATCTTGACCATATTTTTCCTTCATATCACGGATGAAATTGCGCATGAAGAAAGAGTCAATGTGCTTAACGGCATCCAAACGGAAACCAGCAATACCAGTCGTTTCCATGAACCAGTCAGCCCAGTCATAGATATTTTGGATGACTTCAGGATGCTTAAAGTCTAGGTCGGCATACATGAGGTAGTCGTAGTTGCCGTTTTCATTATCAACCAATTCCTCGTTAGCCCAGCCCTTGTTGTCTCCTTGAATCAGATAAATCCCAGATTTACGGCGTTTTGCATCGTAATCTGTACCTGTGAAGTGGTACCAGTGCCAGTGGAAGTCATTGTAGGTATCTTGGCGACCATCGAAGGTAAAGCTAGTCCAGCCATTGATGGTGAAGGGTTCCCCAAGTTCAACTGTACGGTCTACAGGGTCCACTTCGATAACCTGAAAGGCTTCCATGTGATCGGCTGCAGCCTTGTGGTTGAGAACCACATCGGCCATAGGCTGGATTCCCTGTGCTTTTAGGGCTTGAATGGCTTGAAGATAGTCTTCTTTGAAACCATACTTGGTGCGGATAGTACCTTTTTGGTTAAACTCTCCTAGGTCGAATAAGTCATAGACCCCATAGCCGACATCTTTTTCATTGGTTGCCTTAAAAGCTGGTGGCATCCAGACGTGGCTAATCCCCAGATGAGCTAGGTGTGGAGTATCTTCAGCTAGGCGCGTCCAGTGTTGGCCGTCGTGGGGCAAATACCATTCAAAGTATTGCATGAGTGTTTGATTTTGCATGATGTTTCCTCTTACTTGTCAATCTTGTTCTTTATTCTATCATAAAGTATCTCTTAGCGCAAACGTTTGCGTAAGATAGAAAAAATATATTTTAACTACTTAAAATAAAGTGTTGATTTTTTTTGTATCAAAGTGCTAGTATAATAGTATGTAATATAGATAAAGATAGGAGTCATCCCATGATTGAATTTCAAAATGTTAGTAAGTTGTATGGTGATAAAGAGGCTTTGAGCAATCTCAATTTGCAGATTGAAAATGGGGAGATTATGGGCTTGATTGGCCATAACGGTGCTGGAAAATCGACTACCATAAAATCCCTAGTCAGTATCATTTCGCCCAGCAGTGGTCGTATTTTGGTAGATGGTCAGGATTTATCGGAAAATCGCTTGGCTATTAAACGAAAGATTGGCTACGTTGCAGACTCGCCTGACTTATTTTTACGCTTAACGGCCAATGAATTTTGGGAATTGATTGCCTCATCCTATGATTTGAGCAGCTCTGACTTGGAGGCTAGTCTAGCTAGGCTATTGAACGTTTTTGATTTTGCTGAAAACTGCTATCAGGTTATTGAAACCCTTTCTCACGGAATGCGTCAGAAAGTCTTTGTCATCGGAGCACTCTTGTCCGATCCCGATATTTGGGTCTTGGACGAACCCTTGACAGGTTTGGATCCCCAGGCTGCCTTTGATTTGAAGCAAATGATGAAGGAGCATGCGCAAAAAGGCAAGACAGTCTTGTTTTCAACCCATGTCCTAGAGGTGGCAGAGCAAGTCTGTGATCGGATTGCCATTTTGAAAAAGGGGCATTTGATTTATTGTGGTAGCGTAGAGGACTTGAGAAAAGACCACCCAAACCAGTCTTTAGAAAGTATCTATCTTAGCCTTGCTGGTAGAAAAGAGGAGGTTTCAGATGCGTCTCAAGGTCATTAAAAAATTAGTTGATATCAATATCCTCTATTCATCTCAAGAAGCTAATCTGGCTAACCTACGAAAGAAGCAAGCTAAGAATCCTGAGAAAAAAGTAAATGTTTCCGCTAGAGTCCTAAGTTCTTACATTTTTTCTAGTCTCTTGATGCTTTTCATGTTTATAAATATAGCCTTTCGTTTTCCTTTTGAGGAAATACCAAGTTTTTTTAGTAGCATGGTTGCTATTTTACTAGTGCTTGCCTTTTCAACTTCTTTCACTGCATTTTACAATGTCTTTTATGAGAGTAAGGACTTGGTATCGTATAGGCCTTATGCCTTTAAAGAATCAGAGATTATAATTGCTAAAGGACTGTCTGTCCTCTTGCCAGCTCTGCCTGGAATTGTACCAATCCTAGCTTATTTTCTAGTCCTCTACATTAGGCTAGCACCTTCTCTTTGGCTTGGCTTGCCTTTGATGCTGCTGTCCTTGGCCTTATTATTTGTCTCTGTTACTTTAGTGATGGTAGTGGCAGTACATTTCTTGGCTCAGACTAGGGTCTTCAGAAAGTATCAGTCTATTTTTGCCAATGTGATGATTGGGATAGGAGTTCTCATACCTTTAATATTTGTCCTCTTTCTACAGTCGACTTTTGGAAGTATTGTTGACAAAGTTAGAGACATTCCATTTCTCCTTTATCCTCTTCATATCTTTTACAAAATAGCAGTGGAGCCTTTTTCGACAGAAGCCATACTGGGTCTGCTCGCTTGGATAACTCTAACTGTCTTCTTACTTTACCTGACCAAAAAGAAGGTTCTTCCTCATTTTTATGACGTGATTCTGCTTAACAGTGAGGAGAAGGTCAAGAAAGAACGTCGCAATAAGGAGAGAATTTCAACTACTAATAAAAAGGGCTTTTTCCGTATGGTTTTACGCTACCACCTCACCCTCTTGGGACAGGGAACTGGCGTGGTTACAGTGCTTTTTACAAGTGCTTTCCTTCCTTATCTCATGATGATTGGTCTGATTTCCAAAATCCGAGATTCTCAGATAGTTCCAGATATTCATCCTCTATACTGGTTACCCTTGTTTTTTGTAGGAGTGTTTATAGCAGTTGTCAATAACAATATCACCAGCCTGCATTCAATTGCTTTATCCTTGGAGAGGGAAAATGTTGATTTTCTTAAGAGTTTACCCTTTGACTTTACTCGCTATGTGAAAGTGAAATTTTGGATTATATTTGCTGTCCAGTCCTTTTTACCAGTTCTGACTTTACTTGGCCTTTCTCTATATCTAGGCTTGCCCATCCTTTCGATGATTTACCTTCTTGTAGTCTGGATCCTTACCAGTGTCATCCTTTCTTGCCACCATTACCTTAAGGACGTGAAAAATCTGTCAACCAATTGGAGTAACATTACGGACCTGGTGAACCGTTCAAATCGTATAGTAGCAATTGTTTTGATTTTTATTTATAGTGCAATCTTAATGGCCCTTGTAATAGGGAGCTTATTCTTGGTTCGGTCTCTCTCCCCTGTCCTTGCCATCAGCTTGGGAGTAGGAACTCTTATCGTCTTGCTTGCTCTTGCTATTTTTGGCTATCATTACTACCTGTCACGCATATTGACAGAAATAGAAAAAAGATGAGCTAGTTGGTTACTATCTTGATAAATTTAATTCGACAAACGCTTTTATAGTTTGTTAGAATGTAGTTGTAAATGATTAAGATTGGTAATCAAAAATATATAGGGAGGAATGTTTTGAATAAGAAATATAATCTAGTTCTATTATTGTTGTTTATAGTTTATTTATTGGGATATTTTTCAATTTCAAAAACGTTCATTCCTATAATGTGTGTGATCCAAGTATTTTTGATAGAACATATATTTAAAGTTCGAAATAGAATGATGCAAATAGGTGAAATTTTAATTATTGTTGCTTCTATAATATTATTTATTGATAGTATATTTAGTTTGTAACAAAAGGCTTTTCTATAAAATCAAATTTTCCAGATACCTGCTGAAGCTGATTTATATCCTAATATTTCTTCTACTATCTTCGTCACTAAACTTGACAGACATATATTGCAGGTACAACCTCTCTACCTACAATCTTACAGGTTAGTTTCTTAGTTTGTTATTTGATTTTCATTGAATTTTATTTTATAAAAAGAAATGCTCCTCCACGATGGAAGAGCATCTTTTATTGTGATTTTGATTCGGTTTCGGCCGACTCGGGATGGAGTTCTTGGTAACTTGGTGCCTTGAAAAGGTCAGTACTGGTCTTACCTTGTCGTTGGCTAAAGAGACTGGTTGATTGACTACCTTTTTCCTGCTCAATCTTTTGAAGAATTGGTAAAGAATTGAGGTAAGAAATACTTTCAGTATCAACTTTTCCAAGATGATCTTTTTGGTAAAAACGTATCAAATCGCCAGTTTGAATCTGGTCGCTGATTTTCAGCTGTTGACTGGCTGCCTGTCGAACGCTTTCCAGTTCGGTCTGAGCTTGTTCATCAAGATTGCTGATTTCAAGACCGCTTTCAGTATAGTAGGTTCGTCCGTCGTAGTTGGTATATTTTGGTGTGACGAAGGAATTGGCAGTTCGAAAGGCAACGATTTCTTGGTGGTCTGGTGATAGGAGGTCTTGGCCGACTTGAAGGAAGGAATTGGACTCAATACCAAGGAGGTGTTCGAGAGTTGGTAAGATATCGATTTGTCCACCGTAGGTATTGATGATTTGTCCTTTTTCATAGCCAGGCATGACCACCATAAAAGGCACTCGTTGCAACATGGCATTGTCGTAATTCGACCAGTTCTCAGAAGTCTTGCCAATCAAGGGTGCCAGCTCAGGATTGCGGGAGTTGGAAATCCCATAATGGTCTCCGTAGATGACGATGATGGATTTTTCATAGAGGCCACTTTCTTTGAGATAGTCAAAGAAGGCCTTGATAGCACTGTCCAGATAGTTAGCTGTTTGGAAGTAGCCATTGATGGTTTCATCTTTGGTTTTAGCCAAGGGGAAACCAAGCTCATCGCCTGTCAGATTGCTAGCATAGGGATAGTGATTGGACACCGTGATATACTTAGCATAAAAAGGTTGCTGTAAATGCTCCAGATACTGAATAGAATCTTTCATCATGATTTTATCATTTAAACCATATTGGAAAGAGTTGCTACTGTCTTGCTTGGTGAAGTAGGAAGCATCAAAGAAGTATTGGTAGCCCCATTGCTTGTAGGTCGTATTTCGGTTCCAGAAGGTCCCGATATTGCCGTGAAAGACAGCACTTGATTGGTAGCCGTTTTTTGATAGGATAAAAGGCGCAGCTTGCTGGGTATTGGTACCTCCATAGTTGACCATGAAGGAACCTTGGTCAAGTCCAAACAAACCAGTTTCCAGCATGGTTTCCGCATCTGAGGTCTTCCCAGCCTTGACTTGGTTAAAGATATTCGAAAAGGCTAGGGTTGATTGCGAATGGTAGAGGGAGTTGAGGAAGGGAGTGACTTCATGCTCAGTTCCATCTATGTTGAGTTTATAGTCAAGCAGGAACTGCTGGAAGCTCTCCAAGTGGAGATAAATCACATTTTTCCCTTTGGCTAAGCCGAAATAGTCTGGATTGGGCTTAGCCGAATGTTCTTGAATATAATCTGTAATAGGTTGAAGGTCGGTCTCAGAGGCCTTAGCACGTTCTTTGTTGGCGCTATAGGATTGATTGGCACTATAACCTAAAAAGGCGGGCAAACTAAGGGCACGAACAATATAATAATTAGAAAATCCTCGCGACAGGAGATCGGGACGCTCAATTTCAGCCAAGAAAAGATTAGCAGAAAAGAGCAGGGCTGAGAGTGCAGTGATAGCAACACTTGAGCGGAATTTGAAAGGTCTCCTATCCAGCTGGATGAATTTTTTATAGAAAAGGAAAGCCAGCAATGGGAAATCCATAAAATAGATGAAATCCCAAAAGCGCAGTAACTCTAGTTCTGCAGTACCAACAGACACCTTGCTGACCACCTTCATGGTATTAGCCGTGATAAAGTCGCTAAATTCTCGATAGTAAAAGACATTGGAATAAAGCCAAATGAATAAAAGGCTATAAATAGCTATACTCAGGCCATAAAAAATCTTGGTTGAGCGAGCATAGAGGGCTAGAGCCAGCAGGAGTAGCCCCAAAGGAAGGGGATTGAAAAAGGCGATAAAGGCAAGGTAATTTCCCTGCAACTTGCCCACTTGAATATCTAAATTAAAGTCAACGGCATAGGCTAATAAGGTTTTGAGCCAATAGAGGATTAAAAGGGTTAGGACAAAACCCAGTCTGGTACCCATGGCTTTTTGGATTTTGTTAAAATTGCTTTTCACACATTTACTTCCTAATTTTTTATTAGTATTAGTATACCATTTTTTAAAAGAAGAGTAAAAAAGCAAGGGTAGTTTCTTTTTTGAGAATTGGCTAAAAGTTTGATATAATGGTAGTTATGAATAGAATAAGAGTCAGCAAAAGGGTTGAAAAGAAGCTCGCCAAAGGTCTGGTTTTACTAGAAGCCAGTGATCTTGAGAATGTAAATCTTAAGGATCAGGAAGTAGAAGTGCAGAGTCAAGAAGGAACCTTTCTTGGGACTGCCTACCTTTCGCAGCAAAACAAGGGCTTGGGCTGGTTTGTTAGTAAGGACAAGGTGGCCTTCAATCAAGCTTTCTTTGAAACGCTGTTTAGACAAGCTAAAGAAAAGAGAAAATCCTATTATCAAGATGATTTGACAACCGCCTTTCGTCTCTTCAACCAAGAGGGAGATGGCTTTGGGGGTCTGACAGTGGACCTTTATGGTGAGTATGCTGTCTTTTCTTGGTATAACTCTTATGTTTATCAGATTCGCAAGGTTATCTCAGAAGCCTTTAGACAGGTTTTTCCTGAGGTTTTAGGGGCCTATGAGAAGATTCGTTTTAAGGGTTTGGACTATGAATCTGCACATGTTTATGGTCAAGAAGCACCTGACTTTTTCACTGTTTTGGAAAATGGTGTCTTGTATCAGGTCTTCATGAATGATGGCTTGATGACAGGGATTTTCTTAGACCAGCATGAGGTTCGCGGTAGTCTGGTTGATGGATTGGCTATGGGCAAATCCTTGCTCAATATGTTTTCCTACACAGCAGCCTTTTCAGTGGCTGCGGCCATGGGTGGAGCAAGCCAGACTACTTCGGTTGACCTAGCTAAACGTTCACGAGAATTGTCTCAAGCGCATTTTCAGGCAAATGGAATCAGTATAGACGACCACCGTTTTGTGGTCATGGATGTCTTTGAATATTTCAAGTATGCCAAACGAAAAGGCTTGACCTACGATGTGATTGTCCTAGATCCGCCTAGCTTTGCTCGGAACAAAAAACAAACGTTCTCTGTGGCCAAGGATTATCACAAATTGATTTCCCAGAGTCTTGAGATTTTAAATCCGGGAGGGATTATCATTGCTAGTACCAATGCTGCCAATGTATCCCGCCAGAAATTTACAGAACAAATTGATAAAGGCTTTGCAGGAAGAAGTTACCAGATTTTAAACAAATACGGTCTTCCAGCAGATTTTGCCTATAATAAAAAAGATGAAAGTAGTAATTACCTCAAGGTGATTAGTATGAAGGTTAGTAAATGAAATTAATCGTTTCAGTAATGCCAAGAAGTTTAGAGGAGGCCCAGGCTCTGGACGCCACGAGGTACCTGGATGCCGACATCATTGAATGGCGTGCCGACTATCTGCCTAAGGAAGCGATTTTGCAGGTGGCTCCAGCTATTTTTGAAAAATTCGCAGGCCGTGAGTTGGTTTTCACTCTGCGAACTCGCTCAGAAGGGGGAGAAATCGACCTTTTTCCAGAAGAATATATCCATCTAATCAAGGAAGTGGCGCAACTCTATCAACCAGACTATATTGATTTTGAGTACTATAGCTACAAGGATGTTTTTGAAGAAATGCTGGACTTCCCAAATCTTGTTTTGAGTTACCATAATTTCCAAGAAACACCTGAAAATATGATGGAAATCTTGTCAGAGTTGACGAGCCTAAATCCAAAACTTGTCAAGGTTGCGGTGATGGCTCACACGGAGCAGGATGTATTAGACTTGATGAACTATACACGAGGCTTTAAAACCCTCAATCCTGAACAGGAATATGTGACCATTTCTATGGGCAAGGTGGGCAAGGTCTCTCGTATCACTGCGGATGTGACTGGTTCGAGTTGGTCTTTTGCCAGTCTGGATGAGGCCAGTGCACCTGGTCAGATTTCCCTAGCTAACATGAAAAAAATCAGGGAGATTTTGGATGAAGCTTGATGGCTATACACGTTTAGCTGCCGTTGTTGCCAATCCTATTAAGCACTCTATTTCTCCCTTCATCCACAATAGGGCCTTTGAGGCGACAGCTACCAATGGTGTTTATGTGGCTTGGGAGATTGAAGCGAGTGATTTGCCAGAAACAATGGCTAATATTCGTCGCTACCAGATGTTTGGTATCAACCTATCCATGCCCTATAAGGAGCAAGTGATTCCTTATTTAGATGAATTGAGTGATGAAGCGCGCTTGATCGGTGCGGTCAATACGGTTGTCAATGAGAATGGCAATTTAATTGGATATAATACAGATGGCAAGGGATTTTTTAAGAGCTTGCCTTCTTTTACAATTACAGGTAAGAAGATGACTCTGCTGGGTGCAGGTGGTGCGGCCAAGTCCATTTTGGCACAGGCTATTTTGGACGGCGTCAGTCAGATTTCGGTCTTTGTTCGTTCCGTTTCTATGGAAAAAACAAGACCTTACCTAGACAAATTACAGGAGCAGACAGACTTTAAAGTGGACTTGTATGCTTTAGAAGATGTTTCTGAACTGCAAGCAAGGATTGCCGAGTCGGATTTACTGGTCAATGCGACAAGTGTAGGAATGGACGGTCAATCATCCCCAGTTCCTGAAAGCATCAATTTGCCAGAAACTCTCTTAGTGGCAGATATCATTTACCAACCCTTTGAAACACCATTTTTAAAATGGGCCAGAAGTCAGGGCAATCCAGCCGTCAATGGTCTGGGAATGTTGCTCTATCAAGCTGCAGAAGCTTTTCAACTGTGGACAGGCAAGGAAATGCCAACAGAAGAGATTTGGCAGTCCTTAACAGAAAAATACCAATAAAGAAAGGGAGATTCTCCTATGAAAATCAGAATCGATATTCCTCATCATCCTTATGATATTCAGATTGAAAAAGGTTGTCTGGCTCAGGCTGGTCAATGGTTGCGAGAACTCTGGCAACCACAAAAGGTAGTCATTGTGACAGATAACCATGTAGCTTCTCTTTATGCAGAGAAGGTCAAGCTCAGCCTAGAAGATGCTGGTTTTCAGGTAGCTGTTTTTGACTTTTTAGAAGGGGAAGAAAGAAAGAATTTAACCACTGTTCAGAAAGTCTATGAATTCCTAGTTAAGCAGGGGTTGACTCGTAGCGATGGAATCGTGGCTCTCGGTGGTGGTGTCGTTGGGGACTTGGCTGGTTTTGTAGCCTCTACCTATATGCGGGGCATTCATTTTGTTCAGATACCGACTAGCTTAACAGCCCAGGTGGATTCTTCTATTGGTGGAAAGACGGGTGTTAACACTCCATTTGCCAAGAATATGGTAGGAACTTTTGCCCAACCAGATGGGGTTTTGATTGACCCACTTGTTCTTGAAACGCTTGGAAAAAGAGAGTTGATTGAAGGGATGGGTGAGGTTATCAAGTATGGCTTGATTGAGGATCCAGAACTGTGGGCTCTCTTGACGGAGCTGGATGGTACTGTAGAGAGCATTCTGGAACATGCGGAGACTTTGATTGAACATTCTTGTCAGGTCAAGCGCAAGATGGTGGTTGAGGATGAGTTGGACAATGGTGTTCGCCTTTACCTCAATTTTGGTCACACTATTGGCCATGCCATTGAAGCGACTGCCGGTTATGGCAAGGTCATGCATGGAGAGGCTGTAGCTATGGGAATGGTACAGATTTCCAAGGTAGCTGAGGGAAAAGGCCTTATGCCAGAAGGGATAACCCAGTCTATTACAGCTATGTGTCAGAAATTTGGACTACCTGTTGACTATGAAAACTGGGATGTTGACAAGCTTTATCAGGCTTTGACTCATGATAAGAAAGCGCGTGGCAATACCTTGAAATTGGTCTTGGTACCAGAGCTTGGTTCAGCGACTATTCACCCAGTTTCTCTGGAAGAGATGAAAGACTACTTGGTAAAATAAGGAGAGTGTATGAGATATTTAACTGCAGGAGAATCACACGGTCCCCGTCTGACAGCTATTATTGAGGGAATTCCAGCTGGACTACCTTTGACAGCAGAGGATATCAATGAGGACCTTAAACGCCGTCAGGGTGGTTACGGTCGTGGTGGCCGTATGAAGATTGAGAGCGACCAAGTTGTCTTTACTTCAGGCGTTCGTCATGGGAAGACGACAGGGGCTCCCATTACCATGGATGTCATCAATAAGGACCACCAAAAATGGCTGGACATTATGTCTGCGGAGGACATTGAAGACCGTCTTAAAAGCAAACGAAAAATCACCCATCCTCGCCCAGGTCATGCTGATTTGGTTGGGGGCATCAAGTACCGTTTTGATGATTTGCGTAATTCCTTGGAGCGTTCATCAGCTCGTGAAACCACCATGCGAGTGGCAGTCGGAGCAGTAGCTAAACGCCTCTTGGCTGAGCTGGATATGGAGATTGCCAACCATGTCGTAGTCTTTGGTGGCAAGGAAATCGATGTACCTGAAAATCTGACAGTCACTGAGATTAAGGAAAGAGCTGCCCAGTCTGACGTTTCTATTGTCAACCAAGAAAGAGAACAGGAAATCAAGGATTATATTGACCAAATCAAACGTGACGGTGATACCATCGGTGGGGTTGTGGAGACAGTCGTTGGAGGTGTTCCAGTTGGTCTTGGTTCCTATGTCCAATGGGACAGAAAATTGGATGCACGATTAGCCCAAGCTGTTGTCTCTATAAATGCCTTTAAAGGGGTAGAATTTGGTCTTGGATTTGAGGCTGGTTATTGTAAAGGAAGCCAGGTCATGGATGAAATTCTCTGGTCTAAAGAAGACGGCTATACTCGCCGTACAAACAATCTAGGTGGCTTTGAAGGCGGTATGACTAATGGGCAACCGATTGTTGTTCGTGGCGTCATGAAGCCCATTCCTACTCTCTACAAACCACTCATGAGTGTGGATATCGAAACCCATGAACCCTACAAGGCAACTGTGGAGAGAAGTGATCCGACTGCTCTTCCAGCTGCAGGTGTAGTTATGGAAGCTGTTGTGGCAACGGTTTTAGCACAAGAAATCCTCGAAAAATTCTCATCAGACAATCTAGAGGAATTAAAAGAAGCAGTGGTCAAGCACCGAGACTATACAAAGAACTATTAAGGAGTTTCTATGGCAAAAACAGTCTATATCGCGGGCCTTGGATTGATTGGTGCCTCGATGGCCCTTGGTATCAAACGCGATCATCCAGATTATGAAATTTTAGGTTATAATCGCAGTCAAGCTTCGAGAGATATTGCCTTGAAAGAAGGCATGATTGACCGTGCAACGGATGATTTTGCTAGTTTTGCTCCTTTGGCAGATATCATCATTCTCAGCTTGCCAATCAAGCAAACCATTGCTTTCATTAAGGAGTTGGCCAACTTGGACTTAAAAGAAGGCGTGATTATCTCAGATGCTGGTTCGACCAAGTCAGCCATTGTAGATGCGGCGGAGAACTATTTAGCTGGTAAGCCTGTTCGCTTTGTCGGGGCCCATCCCATGGCTGGTAGTCACAAGACAGGGGCTGCTTCTGCGGATGTCAATCTTTTTGAAAATGCCTATTATATCTTTACACCTTCGAGGCTGACAAGTCCTGACACACTTGAGGAAATGAAGGACTTACTTTCAGGTCTTCATGCTCGTTTTATCGAGATTGATGCCAAGGAGCACGATCGAGTCACTTCTCAGATTAGCCATTTTCCTCATATTCTGGCTTCTAGTCTCATGGAACAGACCGTGGTCTATGCTCAAGAACATGAGATGGCAAGGCGTTTTGCTGCCGGTGGTTTTCGAGATATGACCCGAATTGCGGAAAGCGAGCCAGGTATGTGGACCTCCATTCTCTTGTCCAATCGTGAAACAATTTTAGATAGAATTGGGGATTTCAAGGAGCGTTTGGACGAGATTGGACAAGCTATCAGTAAGGGTGATGAAAACCAAATCTGGAACTTTTTCAACCAAGCGCGTGAGCAACGTCAGGCCATGGAAATTCATAAGCGTGGTGGTGTGGATAGTTCTTACGACCTCTATGTCGACGTTCCCGATGAAGAAGATGTCATCTTGAGGATTTTGGAACTACTACGTGGAACTTCCTTGGTCAATATTCATATCAACGAGGAAAACCGTGAGGATATTCACGGGATTCTACAAATTTCATTTAAAAATGCTCAAGACTTGGAAAGAGCTGAGCATCTAATAACAGAAAATACCGACTACACAGTCGTTGTCAAATAAGGAGAAAAATATGCCTAAAATAGAGCCTAGATTCATATTTGGTATTATCTTTATTTCTTTTATCTTACTTAGAGCTTACGCTGTTAAAAAAGATGTGAAAACTACTTCAGAAGCTAGTGTTGAGACAAAAAATGAACCATCCAACAAGGAAATAAGTTAAGAGAAAACCAATTCAAAGTATGTAGACGATAGAATTATTAATGAGTTTATCAATAGCTATAATCAAAATTCTAATAGCCCATTGGAAAATATCAAAAAAGGAAATATAAAAATAAAATATTTCGCATCAAGCTACGGATACTACTTGGAACTTTTACATGCAAATGATACTGCTAAAATCAACGTAACAATAAATCAGACAAATGAAAATAGTGAATCTGGTGTTGCAGGAATGAAAGAAGTATTTCATGATATTGTTAAATCGATTGAATCATCCTTATCTGATGATGAGATAGAGAACTATTTTGATAATCTTATGTCAAATGAAATAAAAACAGGTTCTAATTTAGGAACTTTGAAGATCGAGTATATACCAGATAAGGAATTAAGGAATGGACATTCAAGAGGTCATATAAAAGTGATTGCACAATAATAAAGACCACAGAGTGACTAGTAATTTTAAAAGAAATGAATAAGGAGAACATCATGTCAAATATTTACGATAGTGCAAACGAACTCAGTCGCGGCCTACGCGAATTACCAGAATACAAGGCTGTCAAAGCGGCTAAAGATGCGATTTCAGCAGATGCTGAGGCAAGCAAAATCTTTACAGAATATGTTGCTTTCCAAGAGGAAATTCAAAGATTAGCGCAGACAGGGCAAATGCCAGATGCTTCCTTCCAAGCTAAAATGGAAGGCTTTGGTAAGCAGATTCAGGGGAACAGCCTCTTGTCAGAATTCTTTACCAAGCAACAACAATTGGCCATTTACCTTTCTGACATTGAAAAAATTGTTTTCGAACCAGTTTCAGAATTGCTAAAATAAGAAAATAACTATCATAAAGTCAGGAATTTTTAAGGAATTTCTGGCTTTTTATGATAAAATAGGTAAAAGTATTGCAAGTATGAGGTCCAGTATGAAACTAAAAACAAACATTAGCCACTTACACGGCAGTATCCGAGTTCCAGGTGACAAGTCTATCAGCCACCGTTCCATTATCTTTGGAAGTTTGGCTGAGGGTGAGACCAAGGTTTATGATATTCTGCGAGGTGAAGACGTTCTTTCGACCATGCAGGTTTTTCGTGATCTTGGTGTTGAAATTGAGGATAAAGATGGGGTTATTACCATTCAAGGTGTAGGTATGGACGGCTTGAAAACTCCACAAAATGCCCTTGATATGGGAAATTCTGGCACCTCGATTCGCCTGATTTCAGGTGTCCTTGCTGGTGCAGACTTTGAAGTAGAAATGTTTGGCGATGATAGTCTTTCCAAACGTCCTATGGATCGTGTGACGATTCCACTGAAAAAAATGGGCGTTAACATTTCTGGGCAAGCTGAGCGAGACCTGCCTCCCCTTCACTTAAAAGGGACGAAAAACCTAAGACCTATTCAGTATGAGTTGCCAATTGCCTCTGCCCAAGTTAAGTCATCCTTGATGTTTGCAGCTTTACAAGCTAAGGGGGAGTCAGTTATTATCGAAAAAGAATGCACCCGTAATCATACTGAAGATATGTTGCAACAATTTGGTGGTCATTTAAGTGTGGACGGCAAGAAAATCACAGTCCAAGGGCCACAAAAATTGACAGGACAAAAGGTGGTTGTTCCAGGAGATATTTCCAGTGCAGCCTTTTGGTTGGTCGCAGGTTTGATTGTTCCAAACTCTCGTCTAGTGCTGCAGAATGTGGGGATCAACGAAACGCGCACCGGTATTATTGATGTCATTCGCGCCATGGGTGGAAAATTGGAAATAACTGAAATCAATCCAGTCGCTAAATCTGCTACTTTGACTGTTGAGTCTTCTGATTTAAAAGGAACAGAGATTGGTGGCGCTTTGATTCCACGTTTGATTGATGAATTGCCTATTATTTCCCTACTTGCGACCCAAGCCCAAGGTGTTACAGTTATCAAGGATGCTGAGGAGCTCAAGGTCAAGGAAACAGACCGCATTCAGGTTGTGGCAGACGCCTTAAATAGCATGGGAGCAGATATTACTCCTACAGCAGATGGAATGATTATCAAAGGAAAATCAGCCCTTAACAGTGCTAGAGTCAATACTTTTGGAGACCATCGTATCGGAATGATGACAGCCATTGCAGCCCTTTTGGTTGCAGATGGAGAGGTGGAGCTTGACCGTGCAGAAGCCATCAATACCAGTTATCCTAGCTTCTTTGATGATTTGGAGAGCTTGATTCATGGCTAAGGTATTACTAGGATTTATGGGGGCTGGCAAATCGACTATTGCAAGAGGCTTGGATCCTAATTACCTTGATATGGATGCCCTGATTGAGAAGCGCCTAGGTATGTCCATTGCGAATTTTTTTGCTGAAAAGGGAGAATCAGCCTTTCGTCGGATAGAATCAGAAGTTCTAGCTGAGTTACTACAAACAGATCAAGTTGTGTCAACTGGTGGGGGAGTGGTTATTTCTCAGCGAAATCGTGACTTACTCAAGACTAATACAGATAACATCTACCTGAAAGCCGATTTTGAAACCCTCTACCATCGTATCGCAGCTGATAAGGACAATCAGCGCCCGCTTTTTCTAAATAATAGTAAGGAAGAACTAGCAACAATTTTCCAAGAAAGACAGGCTTGGTATGAGGAAGTGGCTAGTCGGGTTTTGGATGTGACCAAGTTAAGCCCAGAGGAAATTATAGAGGAACTGAGATGAAAATTGCTTATCTAGGTCCCAAGGGATCATTTTCACACCACGTTGTGCAGACAGCTTTTCCTCATGAGGAATTGCAGGCCTTTGCCAATATTACAGATGTCATCAAGGCTTATGAGCAAGGATTAGTGGACTATTCTGTGGTGCCAGTTGAAAATTCTATTGAGGGTAGTGTTCATGAAACCTTGGACTACCTTTTTCATCAGGCTCGCATTCAAGCAGTTGCAGAAATCGTTCAGCCTATTCATCAGCAGTTGATGGTGGTTCCAGGCCATACTAAGATTGAAAAGATTTTTTCACATCCACAGGCCTTGGCTCAAGGAAAGAAATTCATCGATGAACAGTATCCAGAGGCTCAAATAGAGGTGACTGCTAGTACAGCTTATGCGGCCCGCTTTATTTCCGAACATCCAGATCAGCCCTTTGCAGCAATTGCACCTAGAAGTTCTGCTGAAGAATATGGCTTAGAACTGATTGCCGAGGATATTCAGGAAATGGAAGCCAATTTCACACGCTTCTGGGTTCTGGGAGCTGAAAAGCCTAGTATTCCCTTGCAAGCACAAACTGAGAAAATGAGTTTGGCCCTGACCTTACCTGACAACCTTCCAGGTGCACTCTACAAGGCTCTTTCGACCTTTGCTTGGCGAGGAATTGACCTGACAAAAATTGAAAGTCGTCCACTCAAGACAGCGCTAGGCGAATACTTTTTCATTATCGATGTGGACTATACTGATAAGGACTTGGTTCACTTTGCCCAAAAAGAACTAGAAGCCATCGGAATCCAGTATAAAGTTCTGGGTGCCTATCCTATTTATCCAATATCAGACCATGGAAAGGAGAGAAGATGAGTAAAGAAAATCCTCTCAGTCATCATGAAAAATTACGTTATGATTATTTGCTAAAAAATATTCACTATCTCAATGAGAGAGAAAAAAATGAGTTTGCCTATTTGCAAGAAAAGCTAACTATTGCTAGGGTAAATAGTAGTTCCAGCTTGGAACAAGAAAGAGAAGAGCAGGTTGACTTACCAAGCTATGCGAACCGGAGTCGCTCACAATACAAATCACAAGCACTCTCTGCTCCTCCCAAAAAGAAAAGACGGAAGCTCCGTCTTAAACGCATTTTTATGGTGATTTTTTCACTTTTGGTCTGTGTGGCTTTGGCCATGGTATTCATGTTTTTACGTGGTTACCAAGATGCTAGTGCAAAGAAAACTGCTGATGCCAAGGCAGCACAGGTTCAAGTCTTTAATGGTCAAGATACCAGAGATGGTGTTAATATTTTGATTATGGGGACGGATGGTCGAATCGGCCAAAATAGTGCTGAGACGCGGACTGATTCTATTATGGTATTAAATGTCGGAGGTTCAGATAAGAAAATTAAGCTAGTCAGTTTCATGCGTGACAATTTGGTTTATATAGACGGTTACAGCCAAGTCATTAACGGTAGAAAACAGACGGATAACAAGTTAAACGTAGCCTATGAACTAGGGGAACAAGAAGGACAAAAAGGGGCAGAAATGGTTCGTCAAGTCTTGAAAGATAATTTTGACTTGGACATTAAGTACTATGCCTTGGTCGATTTTCAGGCCTTTGCCACAGCGATTGACACCCTTTTCCCTGATGGGGTGACAATTGATGCCCAATTTTCAACATTAAATGGGCGTCCACTAACAGAAGCTACAGTCGGAGATGATTTACACGCTACTGAGACTGAGTCTCCAACCCAAACCATCAAAGTCGGAAAACAGCAGATGAACGGCTCGACCCTGCTCAATTATGCACGCTTTCGTGATGATGATGAGGCGGATTACGGCCGTACAAAAAGACAGCAGCAAGTTTTAACAGCAATTTTAGAGCAAATTAAAGATCCTACTAAACTTTTCACTGGTTCTGAAGCTCTTGGAAAGGTTTTTGCTATGACCTCAACCAATGCACCCTATACTTTCCTCCTAACAAACGGTTTATCTGTTTTGGATGGAGCAAAAAATGGTATTGAAAAATTGACGATTCCAGAACTGGGTGACTGGGTAGATGCCTACGATGTTTATGGAGGCTTAGGCTTGCTGGTCGATCAAAACAAGTATCAGAATAAATTAGCTCAGATGGGCTTGAGATAAGATAATACTCAATGAAAATCAAAGTTTGATAGCTATTTGGATAGCAATCAGGGGTAAATTCCCAAACTAAGTTCCACCGCTAGTAGAAGTGGAAGTTAATCTGATAAAAATTGTAAAAACCAGTGGAAATCCATGTCAGGGTAAGTTCCACTGGTTTTACTAATGCTTGATTTTATTGCTTTTGTAGCCAAAATGAATCGAAAAAAAGAGCGCACAAAATCCTCTTATCTGAAAGCGTTTCAGATTAAGTTCCGCTATGGTGGAAGTTAGTGTGAGACGTTTGAATAGGGTTTTAGGTTAGTTTTTAGAACTTATGTTGGAGTAATTTAGAAGACTGACAGACGTCTTCTGCAGGTATTTTAGAAATACCGAGAAGCTTAGGAATTTCTTCTCCATAAGTAAAGGCAAAGAGTTCATAAGCTGACTTTCCATTCAAAGCAGCACGTTTGACGCTGTTGACATGAGAGCAGACGAGATTGATGTCCTCTTGAGTTAAATTGTCAAAAGAAGTTCCTTTAGGTAGAATGTCGCGAATCAGCGTGTGATTTTTCTCAATTCTCCCTTTCTGGTCAGAGCGATTAGGGTCACAAAAGAAGAGTTTACTCTCTCCTCGCACATCCATTTCGATGTCATCAACCCTGGCAAACTCTCCACCATTATCGGTAAGAATGACAGGGAAGAGTTGGAAGAAATCTTTGTCCGCTTGGTGAAGAGTGTTCTTGATGTCATAGAGATGTTTGGTAACCTCAAGGGCAGTTTTATTATCCAGAAGTCTAGCGAAGATAAAGTTACAGAAAGATAGATTGAAGGTGAGTAGGACTTTACCTCCCATTCTCCCCATAACTGTGTCCATTTCCAGCCAAGAGTCTAGTTGATTCAGTGCTAAATAGTTTTGGAAATCCTCATAGGAACGGCCTTTTTTAGCTTCTTTAGGGATGGAAGGTAGCTTACTTTTTCGTCTTTCTTTGAATTTAACGGCTCTGGCAAGATCAATCGGAGCGATAGATAGGTACCCTTTTCGGATGTGTCGATAGACAGTTGAGGAGCTGACATCAAGGTTATGAGTTTTGAGAATATGATAGATGTGTTGTCCTTTTTTAACCCCATCAGAAATGACTTTGTCCATGTCCCAGAAGGTCTTGGAATTGAGGGGAGTTCCTTCACGAGCTTCGCCAAGAGTTTGTTCGTATTGTTTTTGAGCTTGCTTAGCGAGGTAGAAGATCTTCTTATAGCCACAATTCTGTCTTCTTTTAGGGCAGCCGTTACAGACAAAGGGAGCTTTGTCGAGTAGAGGGCAAGGAAGGTTATGGCATGTAGACTCTCGGACTTGTCTGTTTCGTTTGACTTCTTTAGAAACAGTAGTCGGGTCTTTTAGAATGGATTGTCCAATAGCTTTGAAGGTTTCACTGCGCTCTAAACCTAATTGGATATCATTACGGTCTGAAAGGGTAAGGTGTTTATGTTTTGTCATAGTAGACCTCGTTTCTAACTCAAACGTCTCACACTTAATTCCACCATAAAAATCCGTTTTAGACTAATTTCCACTTTGGTCAGGCAAGTGGAAGTTACTTTGAGAAGTTACAGATAGCAATCAGGCTTTGATTTTTTACAGTCTGCAATAGATTTTCACCCCCTATTTGTGGTATAATGAAACGATACGATAGAAAGAATAATGAATAATATGACTGATTTAAAAGCAATTCAGGCTCGTAGTCTGGAGATGGCTGAATACTTTGTGGCCTTTTGCAAGGAGCATGATTTACTTTGTTATCTCTGTGGAGGGGGTGCTATTGGTGCCCTTCGAAACAAGGGTTTCATTCCTTGGGATGACGACCTAGACTTTTTTATGCCTCGTAAAGATTATGAGAAATTAGCAGAATTATGGCCTCGTTATGCAGATGAACGTTATTTCTTGTCAAAGAGTCACAAGGATTTTGTTGACCGCAATCTTTTTATTACCATTCGTGACAAGGAAACCACCTGTATCAAGCCTTATCAGCAGGATTTAGAATTGCCACATGGTTTGGCCTTGGACGTTTTGCCTTTGGATTATTATCCGAAAAATCTAGCTGAACGAAAAAAACAGGTTCGCTGGGCCTTGATTTATTCACTCTTTTGTGCTCAAACTATTCCAGAAAAGCATGGCGCACTTATGAAATGGGGAAGCCGTATTTTACTGGGTGTGACTCCAAAATCTCTCCGTTATCGCATTTGGAAAAAAGCTGAGAAAGAAATGACTAAGTATGATTTGGCTGAGAGCGATGGCATCACAGAATTATGCTCAGGTCCTGGCTACATGAGAAACAAGTACCCAATCGCATCGTTTGAAGACAATCTTTTCTTACCATTTGAAGGGACAGAGATGCCTATTCCAGTTGGCTACGATGCCTATCTCAGCACTGCTTTTGGAGATTATATGACGCCACCACCAGCAAATAAGCAAGTACCGCATCATGATACTGTCATCGCTGATATGGATAAGTCTTATACAGAATACAAGGGAGAATATGGTGGCTAAGAAAAAAATATTATTTTTTATGTGGTCTTTTTCTCTCGGAGGTGGCGCAGAGAAGATTCTGTCTACCATTGTTTCAAATCTGGATCCAGAAAAGTATGATATTGATATTCTTGAAATGGAGCACTTTGACAAGGGATACGAATCTGTTCCCAAGCATGTAGGCATTTTAAAATCCCTTCAAGATTACCGCCAAGCTAGATGGTTACGAGCTTTTTTGTGGAGAATGAGAATTTATTTTCCAAGATTGACACGTCGCTTACTGGTGAAAGATGACTATGATGTTGAAGTTTCCTTTACCATTATGAATCCTCCACTTTTGTTCTCTAAAAGAAGAGAAGTCAAGAAGATCTCTTGGATTCATGGAAGTATCGAAGAATTTCTTAAGGATAGTTCAAAAAGAGAATCACATAGACGCCAGTTGGATGCTGCGGATACCATTGTAGGAATTTCAAAAAAGACCAGTCATTCTATCAAGGAAGTCTATCCAGATTATGCTTCGAAATTACAGACGGTCTACAATGGATATGATTTTCAGAGTATTCTAGAAAAATCTCAAGAGAAGATCGATATCGAGATTGCTCCTCAAAGTATCTGTACCATCGGACGGATTGAGGAAAATAAGGGTTCTGACCGTGTGGTGGAAGTGATACGGTTATTACATCAAGAGGGAAAAAACTATCATCTCTATTTTATCGGGGCTGGGGATATGGAAGAGGAACTGAAAAAATGCGTCAAAGAATATGAGCTAGAAGACTATGTACATTTCCTTGGTTATCAAAAAAATCCTTATCAGTATTTATCTCAGATGAAAGTTCTTTTGTCTATGTCTAAACAAGAAGGTTTTCCTGGAGTGTATGTGGAGGCCTTGAGTTTAGGACTTCCTTTTGTCTCTACGGATGTTGGAGGGGCTGAGGAATTATCCCAAGACGGACAATTTGGACAAATCATTGAGAGCAATCAAGAGGCGGCTCAGGCAATTACTGACTACATGACCTCTGCTTCAAACTTCGATGTCAATGAGGCTAGTCAATTCATTCAACAATTCACAATTGCCAAACAAATCGAACAAGTAGAAAAACTATTAGAGGAGTAGCATGGAAACTGCATTAATCAGTGTGATTGTGCCAGTCTATAATGTGGCGCAGTACCTAGAAAAATCGATAGCTTCCATTCAGAAGCAGACCTATCAAAATCTGGAAATTATTCTTGTTGATGATGGTGCAACAGATGAGAGTGGTGGCTTGTGTGATGCAATCGCTAAACAAGATGATAGGGTGTCAGTTCTTCATAAAAAGAACGAAGGCTTGTCGCAAGCGCGAAATGATGGAATGAAGCAGGCTCACGGGGATTATCTGATTTTTATTGATTCAGATGATTATATCCATCCAGAAATGATTCAGAGCTTATATGAGCAATTAATTCAAGAAGATGCGGATGTTTCGAGCTGTGGTGTCATGAATGTCTATGCTAATGATGAAAGCCCACAGTCAGCCAATCAGGATGAGTATTTTGTCTGTGATTCTCAAACATTTCTAAAGGAATACCTCATAGGTGAAAAAATACCTGGAACGATTTGCAATAAGCTAATCAAGAGAGAGATTGCAACTGCCCTATCCTTTCCTAAGGGATTGATTTATGAAGATGCTTATTATCATTTTGATTTAATCAAGTTGGCTAATAAGTACGTTGTTAATACCAAACCCTATTATTACTATTTCCATAGAGGGGATAGTATTACGACTAAACCCTATGCAGAGAAGGATTTAGCCTATATTGATATCTATCAAAAGTTTTACAATGAAGTTGTGAAAAACTATCCGGATTTGAAAGAGGTTGCTTTTTTCAGATTGGCCTATGCCCATTTCTTTATTCTAGATAAGATGTTACTAGATGATCAGTATAAACAATTTGAAGCCTATTCTCAGATTCATCATTTTTTAAAAGGTCATGCCTTTACTATTGCTAGGAATCCAATTTTCCGTAAGGGGAGAAGAATTAGTGCTTTGGCTCTATTCATAAATATTTCCTTATACCGATTCTTATTACTAAAAAATATTGAAAAATCTAAAAAATTACATTAGAACGGGGGTGAGCAAGTGATTGATGGGAAACGATTATTATTTAGTTTGACCATAGTCAGCTATGCCTTGACGCTAGTAAGTGGAATTGTGTATCTGTTTAATAATAACAATGTTAGCTTGCTTTCTACTTTATTGTTCTTACTGGTTAGTAGCTTAATTGCCTGCTGGAATGACATCAAGTATTACTTAATCCATTTTATTTTCTATTTAACCATTTTTGTCTTTCTGGTATCAAGGCCGACCATTGATTATTTTAGGGATGGCGCTCTGGATACCTATCATCCCATAGCCTATCGTTTTGCCTTTATAGTCGTCATGGTTTCGATTCTGGGCTTGACCACAGGAGGCGTCCTGGCTCGTTACTTCATAGCTAGGAAGAAAATAAAAGTAGCAAATATAGGAAATTCTCTAAAAGAGGTTTATATCAAGCGGTTACGCTTTGTTTCGCTAGGAGTTTTTCTTCTCACCTATCCTTTCTATTTCATTCGGTTATTTGAACGGCTCCTGTATCGCTTGCAGACGTCCTACTATGCCTACTATGCAAATTTTGAAAGTAAACTGCCTTATTTTACCTACATTTTGTCTACCTTTACGGTCTACGCAATGTGTATGTATCTGGCAACCAAGCCAAAGAAATTGCAGGCCACAGCAGTGCTTGTCTCCTTTATTGCAGCCAATACCATTCATTTGGCAATCGGGACACGAAATCCCTTTATTTTAAGTATTTTATTTGCTTTTGTTTATTACTTTATGCGGGAGCAAACTGAAAAAGGAAAATGGATTGGGTTTAAAGAAAAGTTAGCGATTTTTGTAGGTTCTCCTATTCTCATGTTAGCGATGGGAGTGCTCAATTATGTGCGGGATAATGTTCAGGTTTCCCATACAGGTTTCTGGGATATCCTGCTTGACTTTATCTATAAACAAGGAACCAGTTTTGGCGTTCTGGCTCGAGGTTTTCTATTTAACAGTAGCCTCCCTTACCGAGATTTCCGTAATTTTACTTTTGGTCCTGTTCTTGATTATTTTGCAAGGGGGAGTTTGGGGTCCATTTTCGGAGGAAAAGCCTTTGAGCATACAACCAATAGTGTGGAATTAGCTATTGATAGTAATAGTTATGCCCACAATCTATCCTATCTTGTTTTGAACAAGGAATATTTGAAAGGACATGGTATCGGAAGTAGTTATATCATGGAGTTGTATACAGACTATGGTATGATAGGAGTCTTTCTACTTAGTCTCTTACTTGGTATGTTATTTATAGCCATGTTGCAAGTAGCCTATCGCTCAAGGACAATCCTATTTGCTTTGTCCCTACTCATCTTGAATAATCTATTCTTTATGCCTAGAAGTAGCTTTTCAGAAAGTTTCTTCAATTTATTTACAATGCAATTCTGGGGAATTGTTCTTGTGATTATATTTGTAGCAAAAATGCTTACAAAAGAGAACCAGTATCTACTCAACAAAGGAGAAAAAAATCATGTTTGAACATTATTCAGTAGCTGATTTGTTTGCAAATCTTTATAAAAAACGAAAAGCAAATATTTTAGCTCTCATCGCTTTATTTGCTCTTATTGCTGTACCATTTACAATTAAAGCAGTTAGGAATAAAAATACTGTCAAAGATACAACAAGTTATTCAACTTATCTTAGCTATAAAATCACTCCTCCAGAAGACTCAGCCAAAACGATTTTGAATCATCAAATTGGTGGTTATAGTGATTTTTATGGGAAATTGATTGATGGGAATTTGAATGGAGCTTATCTTTTCAATGATGTAGAACCCAGTGAGTTGAAAAAAATTGCCAGTGAATTAGATACGACAGAAACAACCTTGAAAAATTCTACGAATGACTATTGGTGGAAAAAACTGACCGTCTACTATATGATTGACGATGCAGGGGTCGGTGTGAAAATTTTGACACCAAGCAAGGATGTCAATGACTTGTTAGAGCGAAAAATTGATGGATTGATTGAGAAATTTAAACACACTTATGCAAATGTAAAAATTGAAAAATTGGAAACCATCAACTCTAAAGAATTGAATGCAAATGGTGAGACAGCACTTGGATTGAATGTGAAGAATTTGATTCTCCGTTTAGCTGTTATTGGAGTAGTCTGTGTGATTTTGGTTGTGATGGGAAATGTATTGGTTTATCTCTTTAATCCAACAATCAATAGAGCAGGTGATTTTTCTCAATATCAAATTGATTTTGTAACAGAGATCACAACAATTGCCAACCTAGCAGATGTTTTGTCATACAAAAATGCTGGACAGGAATTGACTATCGTTAGCTCAAACAAAGCTATCCTAGATAAATTGAAACAAAATCAAGAGTCTTTAAAAGGAATGCATTTTGTCGATTTACAAGATGTACCATCTCTTTTAGAAAGAGATACAGTCCTTCTTGTTGAAGAATACGGAGTGACTCGTTATAAGAAATTTGAGCAAAGTCTTCAAATTCTCAGAAACTTAAATCGTTCTATCCTCGGTGTAGCAACCTTTAAATTATAAGTATTCTGATGTATCAGGTCTTCAAAGTTGGCTAAGAGCCTATTTTGAAGGCTTTTTCTATTTGCTAGCAGAAATTTCCCTTTAGAATCTTTTATAGAAAGACCCTATGGAAAATCTATCCCGACAGAGGAGCCTTCTTTTGATAAAATCGTAAAAATCTAGTATAATAGATAGAACTGAAAGTATGAGGTTACTAGCAATGAAAATGAAACAAATTAGTGATACTACTTTAAAAATCACGATGTCTTTAGAGGATTTGATGGATCGAGGAATGGAGATTGCTGACTTTCTCGTCCCTCAAGAAAAAACAGAAGAGTTCTTTTATGCTATCTTGGATGAGTTAGAGATGCCTGATAGCTTTCTAGATACAGGCATGTTGAGTTTTCGTGTGACTCCAAAACCTGATAAGGTAGATGTCTTTGTAACCAAGTCAAAGATTGACCAAAATCTAGATTTTGAAGACTTATCGGATTTACCAGATATGGAAGAATTGGCTCAAATGTCGCCAGATGAATTTATCAAAACCTTGGAAAAAAGCATCGCAGAAAAGACTAAAGATGATATCGAAGCGATTCAATCTCTAGAGCAAGTTGAAGCCAAGGAAGAAGAGCAGGAACAGGCTGAACAAGAAGTTGAAAGTAAGAAAGAGCCTTACATCTATTACATCCTTTCTTTTGAAAAATTAGCTGAGTTGGTGGCTTTTGCCAAGACAGTGACTTTTGAGATGGAAACTTCTGAACTCTACAAGATGAATGAGCGCTATTATTTGACTATTTTAGTGGATATTGAAAATCATCCAAGTCCATATCCAGCTTGGCTGTTGGCTCGTATGCGTGAGTTTGCGGACGATAGTGACATCAGTCGCTCGGTCTTGCAAGAGTATGGTCAAGTCTTGATGAATCACGATGCAGTACTTAATCTGCAAAAGATTGGATAATCATTTCTGGAAAGCTATTTCTAGATTTCGAGAAGAGCGAATCGTCTGATTCGTTTTTTCTTTTTATACTGAAATAGTGATTTACTATAATAGGAATTTTCACAAAATTCTGTTATAATGGCTATATCAGAAAATTTCGAGGAGACAAACATGACAGTTAAAATTGCTTTACTAGGATTTGGTACCGTTGCAAGTGGTGTGCCTTTCCTCCTAAAGGAAAATGGAGAAAAAATCAATCAATCAGCACATTCAGAGATTGAAGTTGCTAAGGTGTTGGTCAAGGATGAAGATGAAAAGAATCGCTTGCTTGCAGCAGAGAATGATTTTAATTTTGTAACCAATGTGGATGACATTTTGTCAGACCAAGACATTACGATTGTAGTGGAATTGATGGGGCGTATCGAACCAGCTAAGACCTTTATCACTCGTGCCTTGGAAGCTGGAAAGCACGTTGTTACTGCTAACAAGGACCTTTTGGCTGTCCATGGTGCAGAATTGTTAGAAATCGCTAAAGAGAATAATGTAGCACTTTACTATGAAGCAGCAGTAGCTGGTGGGATTCCAATTCTTCGCACTCTAGCAAATTCCTTGGCTTCTGATAAAATCACGCGTGTGCTTGGAGTAGTCAACGGAACTTCCAACTTCATGATGACCAAGATGGTGGAAGAAGGCTGGTCTTATGATGATGCTCTTGCGGAAGCGCAAAGACTTGGTTTTGCAGAAAGCGATCCGACAAATGATGTAGATGGGATTGATGCAGCCTACAAGATGGTTATTTTGAGCCAATTTGCCTTTGGTATGAAGGTTGCCTTTGACGATGTAGCCCACAAAGGAATCCGCAATATCACACCAGAAGATGTGGCTGTAGCCCAAGACCTTGGCTATGTAGTGAAATTGGTTGGTTCTATCGAGGAAACTCCTTCAGGTATTGCTGCAGAAGTGACTCCAACCTTCCTACCTAAAGCGCATCCACTTGCCAGTGTGAATGGGGTAATGAACGCTGTCTTTGTAGAATCTATCGGTATTGGTGAGTCTATGTATTACGGACCAGGTGCTGGTCAAAAACCAACTGCAACAAGTGTTGTAGCAGATATTGTCCGTATCGTTCGTCGTTTGAATGATGGTACCATTGGCAAAGACTTCAACGAATATAGCCGTGACTTGGTCTTGGCAAATCCTGAAGATGTCAAAGCTAATTACTACTTCTCAATCTTGGCTCCAGACTCAAAAGGTCAGGTCTTGAAATTGGCTGAAATCTTTAATGCCCAAGATATTTCCTTCAAGCAAATTCTCCAAGATGGAAAAGATGGTGACAAGGCGCGTGTTGTTATCATCACACACAAGATTAATAAAGCCCAGCTTGAAAATGTTTCAGTTGAATTGAAGAAGGTTTCAGAATTCGACCTCTTGAATAGCTTCAAGGTGCTAGGAGAATAAGATGAAGATTATTGTACCTGCAACTAGTGCCAATATCGGGCCGGGTTTTGACTCGGTCGGTGTAGCTGTAACCAAGTATCTTCAAATTGAGGTCTGCGAAGAACGAGATGAGTGGCTGATTGAACACCAGATTGGCAAATGGATTCCTCATGACGAGCGTAATCTCTTGCTCAAAATTGCTTTGCAAATTGTACCAGACTTGCAACCAAGACGCTTGAAAATGACCAGTGATGTTCCCTTGGCGCGTGGTTTGGGTTCTTCCAGTTCTGTTATTGTTGCTGGGATTGAACTGGCCAACCAACTGGGCAAGCTCAACTTGACAGACCATGAAAAATTGCAGTTAGCGACCAAGATTGAGGGACATCCAGATAATGTGGCTCCAGCCATTTATGGTAATCTCGTTATTGCAAGCTCTGTTGATGGACAAGTTTCTGCTATCGTAGCAGACTTCCCAGAATGTGATTTTCTAGCCTACATTCCAAACTATGAATTGCGTACTCGAGACAGCCGTGGTGTCTTGCCTAAGAAATTGTCCTATAAGGAAGCTGTTGCAGCTAGTTCTATCGCCAATGTGGCGGTTGCGGCCTTGTTGGCAGGAGACATGGTGACCGCTGGGCAAGCAATCGAGGGAGACCTCTTCCACGAGCGCTATCGTCAGGACTTGGTGAGAGAATTTGCGACGATTAAGCAAGTAGCCAAAGAGAATGGTGCCTATGCAACCTACCTCTCAGGTGCTGGGCCTACAGTTATGGTCTTGGCTTCTCATGACAAGATGCCAACGATTAAGGCAGAATTGGAAAAGCAACCCTTCAAAGGAAAACTGCATGACTTGAAGGTTGATACCCAAGGTGTCCGTGTAGAAGCAAAATAAAGAATAGAAGATAGGATGGGGAAACTCGCGACCAGAGGGCTTCCTATCCTTTTTTTGAAAAGAAGTTTATACTCAATGAAAATCAAAGAGCAAACTAGGAAGCTAGCCGCAGGTTGCTCAAAGTACTGTTTTGAGGTTGCAGATGTAAGCTGACGTGGTTTGAAGAGATTTTCGAAGAGTATTAGTTAAAAACGTGATAAAGGAGAAATAAAGATGGCAGAAATTTATCTAGCAGGTGGTTGTTTTTGGGGCCTAGAGGAATATTTTTCACGCATTTCTGGAGTGCTAGCAACCAGTGTTGGCTATGCTAATGGTCAAGTCGAAACGACCAATTACCAGTTGATCAAGGAAACAGACCATGCAGAAACGGTCCAAGTGATTTACGATGAGAAGACAGTGTCACTCAGAGAGATTTTACTTTATTATTTCCGAGTTATCGATCCTCTATCTATCAATCAACAAGGGAATGACCGTGGTCGTCAATATAGAACTGGGATCTATTATCAGGATGAAGCAGATTTGCCAGCTATCTACACAGTGGTGCAGGAGCAGGAGCGCATGCTTGGTCGAAAGATTGCAGTAGAGGTGGAGAAACTTCGCCATTATATTTTAGCTGAAGATTACCACCAAGACTATCTTAAGAAGAATCCTTCAGGTTACTGTCATATCGATGTGACCGATGCTGAGAAGCCATTGATTGATGCCTCTAACTATGAAAAGCCTAGTCAAGAGGTGCTAAGGAAAAGTTTGTCAGAAGAGTCTTACCGTGTCACTCAAGAAGCTGCTACAGAGGCTCCATTTAGCAATGTCTATGATCAAACATTTGAAGAAGGGATTTATGTAGACATTACGACGGGTGAGCCACTCTTTTTTGCCAAGGATAAGTTTGCCTCAGGTTGTGGTTGGCCAAGTTTTAGCCGTCCGATTTCTAAGGAATTGATTCACTATTACAAGGATCTCAGCCATGGAATGGAGCGAATCGAGGTTCGTTCTCGGTCAGGAAATGCTCACTTGGGTCATGTTTTCACAGATGGACCGCGTGAGTTTGGCGGCCTCCGTTACTGTATCAATTCTGCTTCCTTGCGCTTTGTGGCCAAGGATGAGATGGAAGAGGAAGGATATGGCTATCTACTGCCTTACTTAAACAAATAAAACAGAGAGGGTGGGTGCTTCCCACTTTCTTCATTTCCAGAATACGAATAGAAGGGACTTATGAAACACCTATTATCTTACTTTAAACCCTACATCAAGGAGTCGATTTTAGCACCCTTGTTCAAGCTACTAGAAGCTGTGTTTGAGCTCTTGGTTCCCATGGTGATTGCTGGGATTGTTGACCAATCCTTGCCCCAGAGAAATCAAGGGCATTTATGGATGCAGATTGGTCTGCTCCTTATCTTTGCAGTGATTGGCGTTTTAGTGGCCTTGATAGCCCAGTTTTACTCAGCTAAGGCTGCGGTTGGTTTTGCCAAAGAACTGACAAACGACCTTTATCTTCATATTCTTTCCTTACCCAAGAATAGTAGAGACCGTTTGACAACTTCTAGCTTGGTGACTCGCTTGACTTCGGACACCTATCAGATTCAGACTGGTATCAATCAATTCCTGCGTCTCTTTTTGCGAGCGCCCATTATCGTTTTTGGTGCCATTTTTATGGCTTATCGAATCTCAGCTGAGCTGACTTTCTGGTTCTTGGTCATGGTTGTCATTCTGACCATTGTTATTGTAGGGCTCTCTCGATTAGTCAATCCTCTCTACAGTAGTCTCAGAAGGAAAACGGACCAGCTTGTTCAGGAAACGCGCCAGCAATTACAAGGGATGCGGGTCATCCATGCTTTTGGTCAGGAAAAACGAGAGTTACAGGTTTTTCAAACCCTTAACCAAGTTTATGCCAGATTGCAAGAAAAAACAGGTTTCTGGTCTAGTTTATTAACCCCTCTGACTTATCTGATTGTCAATGGAACTCTCCTCGTCATCATCTGGCAGGGCTATATTTCTATTCAAGGAGGTTTACTCAGTCAAGGTGCCCTGATTGCCCTTATCAATTATCTCTTGCAGATTTTGGTGGAATTGGTTAAGCTAGCCATGCTGATAAATTCCCTCAACCAGTCCTATATCTCAGCCAAGCGAATCGAGGAAGTCTTTGCTGAGGCTCCAGAGGATATCCATTCAGAGTTAGAACAAAAGCAAGCTACCCGGGATAAGGTTTTACAAGTCCAAGAATTGGCTTTTACCTATCCAGATGCAGCTCAACCTTCTCTGAGAGACATTTCCTTTGATATGAAGCAAGGGCAAATTCTTGGTATTATTGGTGGAACAGGTTCTGGTAAATCAAGCTTGGTGCAACTCATCCTTAGACTTTATCCAGCAGACAAGGGAAGCATTGACCTTTATCGAAATGGATCTAGTCCTCGTAATCTTGAGCAGTGGCGGTCTTGGATTGCCTATGTGCCCCAAAAAGTCGAACTATTTAAGGGAACTATTCGTTCCAACTTAACTTTGGGTTTACATCAAGAAGTGACTGATCAAGAACTATGGCAAGCCTTGGAGATTGCGCAAGCTAAGGATTTTGTCAGTGAAAAGGAAGGACTCTTGGATGCTCTAGTTGAGGCAGGAGGTCGAAATTTCTCAGGCGGTCAAAAACAAAGGCTGTCTATCGCACGAGCAGTCTTGCGCCAAGCTCCATTTCTCATCCTAGATGATGCGACTTCGGCCCTCGACACCATTACCGAGTCCAAGCTCTTGAAATCTATTCGAAAAAATCTGCCAAATACAAGTTTAATTTTGATTTCTCAACGGACTTCGACACTTCAGATGGCAGACCAGATTCTCCTCTTGGAAAAAGGTGAGTTACTAGCTGTTGGCAAGCACGAGGAATTGATGCAAACTAGTCAAGTTTATCGTGAAATCAATGCATCTCAATATGGAAAGGAGGACTAACATGAGACGACAAACTGCAAACCAGACGCTCAAACGTTTAGCCATAGATTTAGCTAGCCATCCCTTCCTCCTTTTCCTAGCATTTCTAGGAACTATTGCCCAAGTTGGTTTATCAATTTACCTACCTATTCTGATTGGGCAGGTCATCGACCAAGTCCTAGTGGCTGGTTCTTCCCCAGTTTTTTGGCAGATTTTCATCCAGATGATTTTGGTAGTCATAGGAAATACACTGGTACAATGGGCCAATCCTCTTCTTTATAATCGCCTAATCTTTTCTTATACCAGAGACTTGCGAGAGCGAATTATCCATAAGCTCCATCGTTTACCGATTGCTTTTGTGGATCGGCAAGGCAGTGGGGAGATGGTCAGTCGTGTGACCACGGACATAGAACAGTTGGCAGCCGGCTTGACCATGATTTTTAACCAATTTTTCATTGGTGTCTTGATGATTTTGGTTAGTATTCTAGCCATGCTTCAAATTCATCTCCTCATGACTATCTTGGTCTTGCTGTTGACACCACTGTCCGTGGTAATTTCACGCTTTATTGCCAAGAGCTCCTATCATCTCTTCCAGAAGCAAACAGAGACGAGGGGAATTCAGACTCAGTTAATTGAAGAATCGCTTAGCCAGCAGACCATCATCCAGTCCTTCAATGCTCAAACGGAGTTTATCCAAAAATTGCATGAGGCTAATAACAATTACGCAGGCTATTCTCAGTCAGCTATCTTTTATTCCTCAACGGTTAATCCTTCAACTCGCTTTGTCAATGCGCTTATTTATGCACTTCTAGCTGGAGTGGGAGCTTATCGTATCATGATAGGCTCTACCTTGACCATTGGACGCTTAGTGACTTTTTTGAACTATGTTCAACAATACACCAAGCCCTTTAACGATATTTCTTCAGTGCTAGCTGAGTTGCAAAGTGCTCTGGCTTGCGCAGAGCGCGTCTATGCTGTCTTAGAAAGTCCTGAGGTGGCTGAAACAGGCAAGGAAGTCTTGACCAGTGACCAAGTTAAGGGAGCTATTTCCTTTAAACAGGTCTCTTTTGGCTACCATCCTGAAAAGATTTTGATTAAGGATTTATCTATTGATATTCCAGCTGGTAGCAAGGTGGCCATCGTTGGTCCGACAGGTGCTGGGAAATCAACTCTTATCAATCTCCTCATGCGTTTTTACCCTATTAACTCAGGAGATATCTTGCTGGATGGGCAATCCATTTATGATTATACCCGAGCATCATTGAGACAACAGTTTGGAATGGTGCTCCAAGAAACCTGGCTCAAGCAAGGAACTATTCATGACAATATTGCCTTTGGAAATCCTGATGCTAGTCGGGAGCAGGTGATTGCTGCTGCCAAAGCAGCCAATGCAGACTTTTTCATCCAACAGTTACCTCAAGGCTATGATACCAAGTTGGAAAATGCTGGAGCATCTCTCTCTGTTGGTCAGGCCCAGCTCTTGACCATCGCCCGAGTCTTTCTGGCTATTCCAAAGATTCTTATCTTAGACGAAGCAACTTCATCCATCGATACGCGGACAGAAGTGCTGGTACAGGATGCCTTTGCTAAACTCATGAAGGGGCGCACAAGCTTTATCATTGCTCACCGTTTGTCAACCATTCAGGATGCGGATTTGATTCTTGTCTTGGTGGATGGTGACATTGTTGAGTATGGGAACCATCATGACCTTATGGCTAGAAAGGGCAAGTATTATCAAATGCAGCAAGCTGCAGCTTTTAGCTCTGAATAAGCCATTCTAATTTCGAACTCTTATAGATAAAAAAGTTGCCTTCGGGTGACTTTTTTGTTACAATAGCTAGAAAAATTATTCACTGTAATACTCAATGAAAATCAAAGAGCAAACTAGGAAGCTAGCCGTAGGTTACTAAAAGCACTGCTTTGAGGTTGTAAATAAGACTGACGAAGTCAGCTCAAAGCACTGCTTTGAGGTAGTAGATAAGACTGACGAAGTCAGCTCAAAACACCGTTTTGAGGTTGCAGATAGAACTGACGAAGTCAGTAACATATATCTACGGCAAGGTGAAGCTGACGTGGTTTGAATTTGAGTATAAATTGTCTTTTAGAAAAGGAGCCTATAATGAAAGTCTTTCAGCATGTAAACATCGTGACTTGTGACCAAAATTTCCATGTTTATTTGGATGGAATCTTAGCAGTAAAGGATTCTCAAATCGTCTATGTCGGTCAAGAGAAGCCAGAGATTTTAGATCAAGCTGAGCAGATTATAGACTATCAGGGAGCCTGGATCATACCTGGATTGGTCAATTGTCACACCCACTCGGCTATGACAGGTTTGAGAGGGATTCGGGACGACAGCAATCTCCATGAATGGCTCAATGACTATATTTGGCCTGCAGAAGCTGAGTTTACTCCAGACATGACTACCAAGGCGGTCAAAGAAGCTCTGACAGAAATGCTTCAGTCAGGCACCACAACCTTTAACGATATGTATAATCCCAATGGAGTGGAGATTGAGCAGATTTATCAGGCAGTCAAGGCTTCCAAGATGCGTTGTTATTTCTCACCTACCCTCTTTTCTTCTGAGGCGGAGACAACTGATGAAACTATAAGCAGAACACGAGCTATTATCGAGACAATCATAGGATATGAAAATCCAAATTTCAAGGTTATGGTAGCCCCGCATTCTCCCTACAGCTGTAGTAAAGATTTGCTGGAAGAGAGCTTGGAAATGGCAAAAGAGCTGGACATTCCCATCCATATCCATGTGGCGGAGACCAAGGAAGAGTCAGGCATTCTCCTGAAACGTTATGGAAAACGCCCTCTCGCTTTTCTTGAAGAACTGGGTTACTTAGATCATCCGTCTGTCTTTGCTCATGGGGTAGAATTAAACGAGCGAGAAATTGAACGCTTAGCAACTTCTCACGTGGCTATTGCCCACAATCCTATCAGTAACCTCAAATTGGCATCAGGGATTGCTCCTATAATTCAACTGCAAAAAGCAGGAGTAGCAGTCGGAATTGCGACGGACTCGGTTGCTTCCAATAACAATCTAGATATGTTTGAGGAAGGACGGACAGCAGCCCTTCTTCAGAAGATGAAAAGTGGAGATGCCAGCCAATTTCCTATCGAAACAGCTCTCAAGGCACTAACAATCGAAGGGGCTAAGGCCCTAGGAATGGAAAATCAGATAGGAAGCCTAGAAGTTGGTAAGCAGGCAGATTTTCTGGTTATTCAACCACAAGGGAAAATTCATCTCCAACCTCAGGAAAATATGCTTTCTCATCTCGTCTATGCGGTTAAATCCAGTGATGTTGATGATGTTTATATCGCTGGAGAACAGGTTGTTAAGCAAGGTCAAGTCCTGACAGTAGAACTTTAAAAGAAAAATAACGAAAAATTTTAAAAAAAGTTTGCAAAAATCTTGCATTCTTTTTTTAACTATGCTATACTTATATACGGTTTGAAAAAACTGCCTAAGACAGTAGGGGAGCTTGACTCATAAATATCCTACCGAGGACAAAACGTATCATGTAAAAAGAAGCGTATTGTACTTTCGTGTCTAGGTTTGGGCGCGTTTTTCTTTTGGAAAATTTCCCCAAGCAAAATAATTACGGAGGTGAACACACTAATGAGTGAAGCAATTATTGCTAAAAAAGCGGAACTAGTTGACGTAGTAGCTGAAAAAATGAAAGCTGCTGCATCTATCGTCGTTGTAGACGCTCGTGGTTTGACAGTTGAGCAAGATACAGTTCTTCGTCGTGAGCTTCGTGGAAGCGAAGTTGAGTATAAAGTGATTAAAAACTCAATCTTGCGTCGTGCAGCTGAAAAAGCTGGTCTTGAAGAACTTGCATCAGTATTTGTTGGACCATCTGCAGTAGCATTTTCTAACGAAGATGTTATCGCACCAGCGAAAATCTTGAACGACTTTTCTAAAAACGCTGAAGCACTTGAAATCAAAGGTGGTGCAATCGAAGGCGCTGTCGCATCTAAAGAAGAGATTCTTGCACTTGCAACTCTTCCAAACCGCGAAGGACTTCTTTCTATGCTCCTTTCTGTACTTCAAGCGCCAGTGCGCAACGTTGCTCTTGCAGTCAAAGCGGTTGCAGACAACAAAGAAGACGCAGCTTAATCTTAAGCTACGCAGCGTAGCCTAGCTACAAAAAAATATTATAAATTTAAAAACATATTTGGAGGAAATAACAATGGCATTGAACATTGAAAACATTATTGCTGAAATTAAAGAAGCTTCAATCCTTGAATTGAACGACCTTGTAAAAGCTATCGAAGAAGAATTTGGTGTAACTGCAGCTGCTCCTGTAGCTGTTGCTGCAGCTGGTGCTGCTGACGCTGGTGCTGCTAAAGATTCATTCGACGTTGAATTGACATCTGCAGGCGACAAAAAAGTTGGCGTTATCAAAGTTGTACGTGAAATCACAGGTCTTGGTCTTAAAGAAGCTAAAGAACTTGTTGACGGTGCACCAGCACTTGTTAAAGAAGGCGTTGCAACTGCAGAAGCTGAAGAAATCAAAGCTAAATTGGAAGAAGCTGGAGCTTCAGTTACTCTTAAATAATAGAGCGACTACATTAGTAGCTTAAAAACATGATTAAACCGCTATTCTTAGGACTAGCGGTTTTTATTTTTGTATAAAAAAGTTGGCGAGTAAGTAATACTCAATGAAAATCAAATAGCAAACTAGGAAGCTAGTCGCAGGTTGCTCAAAACACTGTTTTGAGGTTGCAGATAGAACTGACGAAGTCAGTAACATATATACGGTAAGGCGACGCTGACGTGGTTTGAAGAGATTTTCGAAGAGTATAAAATAGATTGAATTTAGAATAGCCCACCGAGTTTTATAAAACATTGTTAGAAATTGGTGTGAATTCCGTAATCAAGTTGTTTGGTTTTTATTTCATTTAATTTAATTAAATTAGAATTTACCAACTGTTTAATTCAAGCTAAAAATCCCCAATCAAAGCGATTGAGGATTAAGCAAATGAATCTTAAACAATACCTTGGGCAATCATAGCGTTTGCTACATTTTCAAAGGCAGCAATGTTAGCTCCTGCAAGGTAGTCTTTATCAAGACCGTATGTTTCTGAAGTAGTTTTAGCTGTGTTGAAGATGTTTGTCATGATGTCTTTGAGACGGCCATCAACTTCTTCACGAGTCCATGAGAGACGAAGACTGTTTTGGCTCATTTCAAGGGCTGAAACGGCTACACCACCAGCGTTGGCAGCTTTCGCAGGTCCGTAGAAGATACCATTTTCTTTGTAAACTTTGATGGCATCAAGATCGCTTGGCATGTTGGCACCTTCAGATACACAGATAACGCCTTGAGCAACCAAACGTTTAGCTGCTTCACCGTTGATTTCGTTTTGAGTCGCACATGGAAGCGCAATGTCATAGTTTCCAGCGTAAGTCCATACAGAACCTTCATGATAAGTAGCAGTTGCTTTCTCAGCTGCATACTCAGTCAAACGAGCGCGACGTTTTTCTTTAACATCAGCCAATAGATCGAAGTCGATACCATTTTCATCGATGACATAACCATTCGAATCAGATACAGAGATAACAGTTGCACCGAGTTCAGTCGCTTTTTGAAGAGCGTATTGAGCAACGTTACCAGAACCTGAAATAACGACTTTCTTACCAGCAAAGCTGTTACCGTTAGCTTTGAGCATTTCTTCAGTATAGTAAACCAAACCGTAACCAGTTGCTTCTGGACGGATCAAGCTACCACCAAATCCAAGAGGTTTACCAGTCAAGACACCAGCATCAAATTGGTTAAGACGCTTGTATTGACCGTAAAGATAACCAATCTCACGTCCACCTACACCGATATCACCAGCAGGTACGTCAAGTGATGGCCCAATGTATTTTTGCAATTCAGTCATGAAGCTTTGGCAGAAGCGCATCACTTCAGCATCTGTTTTACCTTTAGGATCGAAGTCTGATCCACCTTTACCTCCACCGATAGGAAGTCCAGTCAAGACATTTTTAAAGATTTGTTCAAATCCGAGGAATTTCAAGATCCCTTGGTTTACAGTTGGGTGGAAACGAAGTCCGCCTTTGTATGGTCCAACAGCTGAGTTGAATTGAACACGGTAGCCACGGTTTACTTGAACTTTTCCATCACGGTCAACCCAAGGAACACGGAAAGAAATCACGCGCTCAGGCTCAGTAATACGTGCCAAGATATTTTCTTCGATATACTCAGGGTGTTTTTCAAATACAGGTTCTAAAGTGTTGAAAAATTCTTCAACAGCTTGGAGGAATTCAGCCTCGTGCCCGTTACGAGCTTTTACAGTTTCAAACACGCTTTGGATATATTCTTTAGCAGATGTCATATCGTTCTCCTTTTATTGTCATATTTTATTACATGAGTCATTATAGCAGAATTTTTTTTCACTGTAAAGAAAAAAACAGAAATTTTCTAAAAATTCTTTCAATTCAGTTTTTGGGATTTTTTGAAAATAGATAAAAAAACGAACGTTTTTCTTGTAAATATCTTTCTCAAAGAGAAAATCTTAAAGTATGCTATAAGAAAAGAAAATGTTTAGCAATTCAGAAATCACTTGTTAATTTATCCGTGATATGTTAGATTTGCCAGTAAAACTATGACCATTTTGGAGGAAAGCAATATTTACATCCCCTTATTCAGGGCAGGATTTTCTATACAAGTATAGATGTCTTGCTGGAGTTGGATCATGGAACCCAAGCGGTTATTGAGATTTAGAACTATCATCAGAATTTTTTCATTAGGCTTGTTCGCTAACCATAAAGTACTATACTATCCATGAACAGGGCCCAGAAAAAGTAGCCTTATTTCTTAAGAATTTTAATAGTTTAAAGCAATTAGCACCTGTTTATATTGATGAAACAGGATTCGATACTTATTTTTATCGAGAATATGGTCGCTCTTTAAAAGGTCAGATAATAAGAGGTAAAGTATCTGGAAGAAGATATCAGAGGATTTCTTTGGTTGCAGGGCTAACAAATGGTGAGTTAATCGCTCCAATGACTTACCAAGAGGCGATGACGAGCGACTTTTTTGAAGCATGGTTTCAGAAATTTCTCTTACCAACATTAAACAAACCATCAGTTATTATTATGGATAATACAAGATTCCATAGAATGGCTAAGATAGAAGTCTTGTGTGAAGAGTTTGGGCATAAACTTTTACCTCTTCCTCCCTACTCACCTGAGTACAATCCTATGGAGAAGACATGGGCTCATATCAAAAAGCACCTCAAAAAGGTATTATCAAGTTGTAATACCTTTTACGAGGCTCTTTTGTCTTGTTCTTGTTTCAGTTTGTTATAAATACCTAAGATAAGAGTTACACTAGGTAAATAAAAATCTCTATACTATCTGAAAGTGAAGATTACTCACTATAAGATAGCATAGAGCCTTTTTGTTGTAGTTAAATTATCCTACCCACTCACCGTCGTAATTGACACGGTAGCCGTCTGGGGTCGTCGTATTGATGGCTAGGGCACCAGAGCTATAGGCATAGTACCATTTACCAGATACTTTCATCCAGCCTGTTTTCATAGCACCTGAATCTTGAAGGTAGTACCAGCTACCGTTATCTTTGAGCCAACCAGTCTTCATAGCGCCTGAACCGTCGAGATAGTACCAGCTACCGTCTTTCACCCAGCCTGTTTGCATCCAACCAGAGTTGTCAAAGCGATACCAAGTTCTATTTATTTTTTCCCATCCATTACTCGTGTATGAGCCGTCATTGTGTTTAAACCACCAACGTCCGTTTGATTGAATCCAACTTCCGAAGTATTGAGAATGATTGAACCAACTTCTTAGTCGATTAAGAAATTCGGCAGGGTCATTGGTCTCATCGTCTAGTTTCTGACTTGAATTTGTATTTTCATTTTTGGTTTTATGAGTTCCGATAGCCTTTAAGTCTTTGTCAAAAAGATTTGCCTTAGTCGCAAATGTTTGAATCTGAGAAGAATTTGCTTCTGTATATTGAATAGCCTTTCCATAACCACCAGCTAATTCTTCAGAGCCACCAGATGCTGTTCCGAAACTTTGTGCAACGGTAATCCATCCATTTTGAGTGGCAGGGTTTTCAAAGGCTGCCAACCCCATATAGGTCAGTTTTGGATCAATTAAGGATTTATAGTGTCCAGTTTGACCTGTAACACTGACACCACTACGAGATTTAACATAATCGGCTTTTTCATCATACCATTGCTGGATGGCCTTCATAAATCCGTCATAGTTCCAAGCCAAATTTTCTGAAAGGGAGAAATTTCCTGCAGGCCAAGCGCTCCAAATGTCCTTACTAGATAAGCGTGTGTGATCAATGGTGATCGAAGCTTCTGCTGCACGAACGAAGGCTGTTTTTTCTAGCGCAGTTGACCATTTGATAGGAACATAGCTAGTAACTAGACCTTCGTCTGCTGCCTCTTTTCGAATGGCATTGATACGGTCTAAGATAGCCTGTTTATCTGGCGTTAAGAAAGTCCCTTCAACCCCAACTAGAGTAGTACCAGAAGAAGTACTAGTGACCTCAGAGTTTAAGATATTGTAGGATTGACCATTGATTGCTTGAGTGGAAACCAGCCTATCATTAGCGGCTACTGATTGTGATGTAAGAGTTCCAGCTCCTAACAAGGAAAGTACTAAAACTGTAGCAAGTGTGAACTTTTTAGTTTTATTGTTCATTTTGTGTCCTCCTATTTTTATTATAACATCTCTACTGGGCAGAGTAAACTAAAATTCGGTATAGCTAGGGACTAGATTTATTTTAAATTTAGATGTTAGCAAAAATTTTTCTTAAATTTGGTGTATAATATAAATAGATGATTTTAATGAATCTACTCGACTTGTTCGATAACTATCTGAAGCGAGATTAGGTGCTCAGAAATTGAATTTTTAAGGTTCCCACTTAGTCATACTTTTTAGGTTTCACATCTTTAAATAAGCTAAACACTCTATGATGTAATATAAATTATAGTTTAGAGGATGTAGAACAAATCTTCCTTCATCAAGGAAGTCAAAGAACTCAATAACACAGGGATTCCATTCCCCTAGAAAGGTTAAATAAATGAAATCATATAAGAAATTTACGATTCTTGCTCTAGCTCTTCTTGGATTTACTAGCCAAACAGTTCTAGCTAATGATACTAGTCATCCTACGAATAACTCTATCGCTAGTTCAACTACTAGCTCTGCAAGTGATTCTCAAGCAGCTGCAGAAAACCAGCCGACGACTCCTAGTTCGAGTGAGCAGGAGACAAAACCAACTCTTCCTACTGAGTCTAAGCTACAAACTGGTTGGGTAAAAGAAGACGGGAAGTGGACTTATTATAGTCAAACAGGTGTCAAATTTACAGATACTCTTTATGAGGGCTACCTATTTGATAAGAATGGTTACTTACTTGAAAATAGCTGGTATCAGATGGCTAACAAGTGGTACTACGCCAATGGCTCAGGAAAATATTTGTCTAACCAATGGAGTCAAATCAATGGTAAATGGTATGCATTTGATCAAAATGGTGCCATGATGGCTAATACTTGGAAGGGAAACTATTACCTGAAATCCAGTGGGGCTATGGCAGATAAAGAATGGGTGTACGATCCTAACTACTCTAGCTGGTTTTATCTCAAGTCAGGTGGGCACTATGCTGAGCAGCAATGGGTCGGCTCTTACTATCTAAAATCTGGTGGCTACATGGCTCACAAAGAGTGGCTTTATGATCCAGATTATCAAGCTTGGTATTATCTTAAAGAAGATGGCGTTTATGTCACTGGAACTTATACTATTGATGGAAGTAGTCATTTTTTCAAAGATAATGGTAAATGGGTTCAAGAACTTCCAAAAGGATTTGAAAAGGGGCGCTATAGTAAAACTATCTTCCTAGATCCTGGGCATGGTGGACGTGATTCGGGCGCTTACTATTATGGAATAGCTGAAAAAGATTTGAATCTACAGGTCTCTCGTAAATTACGGAAACGTTTAGAAGAACTTGGCTATATAGTTTTAACATCTCGTGATAGTGATGTGGATGTTGACTTTGTGACAGAGCGTTCTCGTATGGTAAATAAAACGAATGCAGACTTCTTTATTAGTATTCATTTTAACGCTACTGGGAATGACACAACACTGAATCTGGGAATACAGACTTATTCTTATAAGGAAGATGCAGGTTACCCGAGCAAGATTAACCAGTACTGGCATAATAATCCAGACCGTATAAGTGAAAGTAATCGTTTGGCCGCTGACCTTCATTCATCTCTCTTGACTGAGACAGGAGCTAGAGATGCTGGACTTCTGCAAGCCACCTTCGCTGTTCTTCGTGAGACTGCGAAACCTGCTGTGTTATTAGAGTTGGGTTATATGGATAATCCAGAAGAAAACCAACGAATCCGTAGTGAACAATACCAAGATAAGTTGGTTGAAGGCATTATTAAAGGAATTCAAAAATATTACGCTGGAAATTAAGAAACTAGATCAAACTAAGCTTTGGAGATTGTCCTAGGCTTAGTTTTTTATTGGTAAGGAACTGAAAATCAAGATAAGGAAGACTAAGCCTTGTCAAATTAAAAAACTTTGTACTCTGGAAACCATTGTGTGGCTAGTTAGAGTGCAAAGTTTTTTTGATTTTCTAGTTAAAATGAGGACTGTATTTTTTATGAGTATACTATATGATTAAGAGTAGTGGACATTAAAATGATGATTTTGAGTTTTTATTATTTTTGCTTTGTAGCAAGGTAACATAGTCGCTTTTTGTGTGGAATAAGTGGGAAAGAAAAACAGTTCTTTGAGTTTGATCGATAAAGTAAAGCAAGATATATTGCCCGATAATTTTTCCTCGTGTGGGGTACTTACTATTGATTTTAAGTCCGATTTTTTCATCTGCATCAAAGCCAGCTTCAGGAAAGGTTTCTAAACTTTTTAAGCCGTCTAAAATTTTGGCCACAGTATTTTTAGCCGACTGGGGTGATAAAAGAACAGTAGTAATGTAATCATGAATACTGTCAATTGCTTGACTCACTTCGGTAGATAGAATCACTTTATAAGTCATATCGTAGCCTCATATCATCTAGGGAAGTTCCTTGTCCGGATTCATATTCTCTTAAGGCGCGTTCAGATTGGGCTTGTAGTTCTTGAATCAATCGTTCACGGTGTAAATCTTCTGCAGTTTTTATTGGCAAATCCTGTTCGAGGACAATCTGCTCGATAAAAAGACTAATAGCATCCGTCATAGTCATTCCTTTTTCCTTGATGATAGCTCTAGCCTGTTCCATTGATGACTCATTGATTTTAAAATTGTATTGCTTAGTAAGTGATGTAGTCATGGCATATCTCCAATCTATACGATATATAGCTAGTATATATCTTTTATATTTTTTAGGCAAGAAAAAACTCTATACTCTGGAAGCCATCATGTAGCTATCGAGAGTGCAAAGTTTTTTTGAGCTTGGAAAATTTGGATTTAAAAACTGATTTCAAGAAACAAAAAAGAACAGCCGAAACTGTTCTTTTTATCATTATTTGAGACCGTATTTTTTGTTGAAACGATCCACGCGTCCATCTGCTTGAGTGAACTTTTGACGTCCAGTGTAGAATGGGTGTGAGTCTGATGAAATTTCCACACGGATCAATGGGTAAGTCTCGCCTTCGAACTCAACTGTTTCGTTAGAGCGTTTTGTTGAACCGCTAAGGAATTGGTAACCAGTAGTTGTGTCCATGAAGACAACTGGGCGATATTCTGGATGGATATCTTTTTTCATTTTGCAATAGTTCCTTTCTGCCATGGTCTCTTTGCGAGCCATAGATTGTTACCATACTAGTCTATCAGATTCTGAAAAGTTTGGCAAGTATTTTATCAGTTTTTAAGCAAGTTTTTTAACTTTTGGTAGATGATTTCGTTTTCCTCTAGGCTATAGGAATTAGCACCACTTGCTAGAGGGTGGCCTCCACCATCATGTTCCTTGGCAATTTCATTGATAGGATGAATTTTACTGCGTAAGCGAACGCGGTAGTGGCCATCAGCCTGTTCCACAAAAATTCCCCAGAGACTCACACTGTCAATGCGTCCAGGCGCACCGACAATGGCTGCAGTTTCAGCATCGGTAACATTGAATTGTTTCAAGATTTCTTGACTCAGGATAACGCGAGCTGCACCATTTTCATCCACTTCCAGATGGTCGTAGATGTAGCCTTGAAGTTTCGCAATTTTGTAGCTCATAGTGTCCATTTTGCGAGTGAGGGCCGCAAAGTCAAAGTTTTGTTCTCTCAGAGAGGCAGCCAGGCGGAGGGTGCGTGCAGTGGTAGAAGGGTAGAGGAATCGACCTGTATCACCAACGATTCCTGCAAAAAGTAGCTCAGCAGCACGATCTGACAAGACCAGTTGGGTTGTTTGGGCAAATAGGGTAATCATCTCGCTAGCACTGCTAGAATTAGTATCCACCCAAGATAGGTCACCGTATACATCATCATTTGGATGGTGGTCAATCTTAATGAGAAAATCACCTTGACTATAGCGCTTATCATCAATACGAGCAGTATTGGCCGTATCACAGACGATAACAAGTGCCCCTTGGTAGGCACTATCTTCAACAAGATCCATCTCAGCCATCCAGGTAAGAGTTGGTTCATCAAAACCAACTGCTTTGATGGTTTTTTCAGGGAAATGATGTTCCAGTAAGGCCTTCAATCCCACCTGACTTCCCAAGGCATCAGGGTCTGGTTTCATATGACGGTGAATGATAATCGTGTCGTATTCTTTGATTTTTTCTAAAATTTGATGGCAAATGTCCATAGATAACCTCAATTCTTTCTCATTTCATTGTAGCACAAGAATTTTTATTTTTAAAATGAAAAAGATGTGATATAATGGAGAAAGATAAATTGAGGAGGACGATATGGCATTAGCAAAAATTGTATTTGCCAGTATGACCGGTAATACCGAAGAAATTGCAGATATTGTAGCAGACAAATTACGTGACTTGGGCTTGGATGTTGATGTTGATGAATGTACAACTGTTGACGCTTCAGACTTCTTGGAAGCAGACATCGCTATCGTTGCGACCTATACTTATGGTGATGGTGAATTGCCAGATGAGATGATGGACTTCTACGAAGACCTAGCAGATCTCAACTTGAATGGTAAAATCTACGGAGTAGTCGGCTCAGGAGATACCTTCTACGATGAATTCTGTAAAGCTGTAGATGACTTTGACTGTGTCTTTGTGTCAACAGGAGCAGAAAAAGGTTCAGAATGTGTCAAAGTTGACCTATCCGCCGAGGAAGAAGATATTGAACGCTTGGAACAATTCGCAGAAGAATTGGCTGCTAAAGTAGGATAAGCATAAACGTGCGCTGATGTAATCAATCAGTGCATTTTTCTTATCGTGAGTTGGGATTTTACTAGCCTAATTGGTGGCTTTTTGATACAATAATTCAAATAAAGGAGGAGACTGTATGGATTTAGATATTATTCGTCAAGAAATTGATCAAATCGACGACCAAATTGTCAAACTGTTAGAAGCACGTATGCACTTAGTTGAAGGGGTTGTTGCTTATAAGAAGGCTTCAGGGAAACCAATTTTAGATACCAAGAGAGAAGCAATTATCTTTGAAAAGGTTAGAAGTCGTGTAGAGGACAAGCGCTATCAGGAGACTATTGTCGCGACTTTTTCGGACATACTCAAACGTTCGCGTGATTATCAGGATCAAAATATCAAATGAAAAAAGAACAATTTTATTCGCTAGGAATTTTTCTAGCTGCTATGTTGGGCGGACTTGTCCGCTATCTAGTTTCCATTTGGTTACCAGCCAGCCCAGATTTCCCCTTGGGCACCCTTCTTGTTAACTATCTAGGCATTTTCTGCTTGGTGTATCTTGTTAAGGGCTATTTAGTCTATAAGGGAACTAGTAAGGGCTTGGTTCTAGCACTGGGGACGGGTTTTTGTGGAGGTTTGACAACCTTTTCTAGTCTCATGCTTGATGCTGTAAAACTGCTTGATACAGGGCGTTATCTTAGTTTGGTTCTGTATTTACTTTTGAGCATCGGAGGAGGCCTGCTCTTGGCTTACTATTTGGGGAGGAAGAAATGGTAATCATCTATCTTGCAATTGCTTGTGGTTTCGGAGCCCTAGTAAGGTATTTCTTTTCCCGCTATAATCAAACTTCTACATTGCCACTCGGAACGCTTATAGCCAATCTTTTGGGTTGTTTTTTGATTGGTTTATGCTACAATCATGTTGAGTCTAAGGAAGTCTATGCTATTTTAGCAACTGGATTTTGTGGAGGTCTGACGACTTTTTCGACCTTGAATGACGAACTCCAAAGGTTGCTAAGTGATAAGAAGGTATTTTATAGCTACCTAGCCTTAACCTACCTAGGTGGTTTAGTTGCGATTTTTTTAGGAATTCTGCTATAAATTTCTTTACTTTTTTGTGGAAATTTGGTAAACTGTATCTTGTGTGTAATGGACGCACAAAAATACAGTTTATCCGCTGAGGAAGATTCCTCAAGATTGACAAAGATAGGAGAATAAAATGAATCCATTAATCCAAAGCTTGACTGAAGGTCAACTTCGTACAGATATCCCATCATTCCGTCCTGGTGACACTGTTCGTGTACACGCGAAAGTTGTCGAAGGAAACCGTGAACGTATCCAGATTTTTGAAGGTGTTGTTATTGCACGTAAAGGTGCTGGCATCTCAGAAAACTACACAGTTCGTAAAATCTCTAACGGTGTAGGTGTTGAGCGTATCTTCCCAATCCACACTCCACGTGTTGAAAAAATCGAAGTTGTTCGTTACGGTAAAGTACGTCGTGCGAAATTGTACTACTTGCGTGCTCTTCAAGGTAAAGCAGCTCGTATCAAAGAAATCCGTCGTTAATTCGACTAAAAAACTCTGCTCATTTAGCAGAGTTTTTATCTAGCTCCCTTAGTTCAATGGATATAACAACTCCCTCCTAAGGAGTAGTTGCAGGTTCGATTCCTGCAGGGGGCAGTAATTAGATACTAAAAACCGCTCAGCCGAGCGGTTTTCGTATATTCTTCACTTTTACAGTACCCATGTACGGATGGCATGGGCAACGCCGGATTCATCATTAGATTTAGTGATGTATTTGGCGATTTTTTTGATTTCTGGATTTCCGTTTTCCATGACAACGGGGTTACCAACGACTTCCAGCATGGCACGGTCGTTTTCTTCGTCACCGATAGCCATGGTTTCATCTTTGGTCAATCCGAGTTTTTCAGCTAGGTGAGTGATGGCTGAACCTTTGTCCACATTCTTTTTAAGGAGTTCGAGGTAGAAAGGAGCAGATTTGTTGATGGAGTAGCGTTCGTAAAATTCTGCTGGGATTTTTTCAATTGCAGCATCGAGGATTTCTGGTTCATCGATGAACATACATTTAACGATTTCCTTGTCAGCCATTTCTTCAGGTGTACGGTAGAAGATAGGCATGCTGACGAGGGTTGATTCGTGCACTGTGTATTTTCCGATATTGCGATTGGCCGTGTAGATACCGTCTTTGGTAATAGCGTGCATGTGAACACCGAGCTTACGACTGAGAAATTCCATAACCAGATAATCCTCATAGGTCAAGGATTCGCTGATAATTTCATGGCCTGTAGCAGTTTCTTGGACAAGGGCACCGTTGAAGGTCACCACATAGTCACCCTCGTCTCTCAACTGCAAGTCGTCCAGAAGTTTGGCAACACCTGCGATAGGGCGGCCAGTTGCAATGACGACTTTGACACCAGCTTCTTTGGCATCTTGGATGGCAGAAAAGACTTCAGGAGTGATTTCCTTTTGGCTGTTGACTAGGGTTCCGTCAATATCGACGGCGATTAGTTTAATACTCATAAAATTCCTCCTCTAGTTTTTATTTGGGGTAAAATGATCGTTCTCAATCAAGTGTAAAAATTGCTGGGTAATGCTTGCGAAGATACTGTTTTGATCCAACATTTCTTTTGGGAAATAGAAACGATTATCTCCGTGGCGACTGCCAGCAAGGGATTGGACGATAGGAGACAGGCTAGAGAGTTCGGCTAGTTCTCCATTTTTCTGTAGAATCTCAATCTGTGTCCGTGGATTTTCAGATTCGGGACGATAGATATCATAAGGGAGGTCGAAGTTCTTATGAATGGCAGTATAGTAGTCGGGATCAAAGCCAATGTCCTCAACCAATTTTCTCATGCTAGCGAGTTGGTCTTGGTTTTCTTGTGAAAAAGTAATGGATTTAAAGACTTTGCGGTTGACAAAGCGTTGCGACAAGTCTGCAAGAATCTTATCAGGACTGGTCATCCAGAGCTGGAAGTAGGTATTCATCACACCATCATCCAGAGCCAGATAGTCAGTCAAGGTTACATTTTTTTCAAAGAAAGGCAGGAGATGTGGAGAAGTTCGTGCAAAGAAATCTTTGTCTTTAGGATAGAGTTCCTTGGCGCGCTTTAGAAGATTCTGTAGGAGGACCTCCATGGCGCGTGTTGCTGGGTGGAAATAAACCTGCATGTACATCTGGTAGCGACTGAGGACATAGTCTTCGATGGCGTGCATGCCATTGCGCTGAAAGGCGATACCATTTGCGACAGGACGAATGACTCGGAGGATGCGAGTCAGGTCAAATTCTCCATAGGAAGCTCCTGTAAAATAGGAGTCGCGCAAGAGATAGTCCATGCGATCCGCATCAATCTGGCTAGAAATGAGCTGCACAACCTGCTTGTTAGGGTAGGTATGGTCGATGACACTGGCTACCTTTTCTGGAAAGTCTGGCGCTACTTGTAGTAGAACTTGGTGAATCTCGGTCTCAGGATTTTGGATAATTTCCTGAGTGATTGCTTCATGGTCGGTATCAAAGAGATGTTCAAAAGTATGGGAGTAGGCACCATGCCCAAGGTCATGTAGGAGAGCAGCGGTCATGGTCAAGAGAGACTCGGCAGGATTCCATTCCTCAGGATATTTTTCTTCAAAAATCTCTGTGATGCGTCGTGCAATCTCATAGACTCCTAGACAGTGAGAGAAGCGACTGTGTTCTCCACCGTGGAAGGTATAACTGGAAGTCCCCAGTTGTTTGATGCGACGCAAACGCTGAAATTCTTTTGTATTGATCAAGTCATAGATGATTTGATTATTGACATGGATGTAGTTGTGAACTGGGTCACGGAATACTTTTTCGTTCATATGACCATTATAGCAAAAAGCTAGAGTTTTTGGTAAAATAGTAGGACAAGAGACAAGAAAGAGGACTTGATGTGAAGATTCGGATGCGAAATACGATTCAGTTTGATGAGCAGTTGGAAGTGATTGACCAACTCTATGATGTAGAAGTGCATGAAAAAGGAGATTATAGCTACCTGCTTTTTTATAATGAGGAAAAGGAAAAAGTGGTTATTAAATTTCATGGTCAAGAACTGGTGATGAGTCGATTTTCCAATCCCAAGACCATTATGCGCTTTCTAAAGGATAGCGATAGTTTAGCTTATATTCCTACACCTATGGGCATGCAGGAATTTATCATCCAAACGAGCCATTATCAAGTTGATGGGCAAAAGATTGAACTAGATTATCAACTACAAAATCAAGAGGGACACCCCTTTGCCAGCTATCAATTGGAAATTACTTGGGGCTAGTCTCTTGTCTTTTTCAAATTTAGCTAGCTATCTTCTCGGATTAGCCTGCTAATGTGGTAGATTAGGCTATTTTTTGGTATAATAAAAGTTATGGAAATTGAAAAAACCAATCGTATGAATGCGCTCTTTGAATTTTATGCGGCGCTGTTGACAGACAAGCAAATGAATTATATAGAGCTCTACTACGCTGATGATTACAGTCTTGCTGAGATTGCCGAGGAATTCGGTGTCAGTCGTCAGGCTGTCTATGATAATATCAAGCGGACAGAAAAGATTCTGGAAGATTATGAGATGAAATTGCACATGTACTCGGACTACATTGTCCGTAGTCAGATTTTTGACCAGATTTTGGAGCAGTATCCCAATGATGACTTTCTGCAAAAGCAGATAGAAATTTTAACAAGCATTGATAATAGAGAATAAGAGGAAGAAAAATGGCATTTGAAAGTTTAACAGAACGTTTACAGAACGTCTTTAAAAATTTACGTAAAAAAGGAAAAATATCTGAATCTGATGTCCAAGAGGCAACCAAAGAAATTCGCTTGGCCTTGCTTGAGGCCGACGTTGCCTTGCCTGTTGTAAAGGACTTTATCAAGAAAGTTCGTGAGCGTGCAGTCGGACATGAGGTCATTGATACCCTTAATCCTGCGCAACAAATTATTAAAATCGTTGATGAGGGGCTGACAACCGTTTTAGGTTCTGACACGGCAGAAATTATCAAGTCACCTAAGATTCCTACAATCATCATGATGGTCGGTTTGCAGGGGGCTGGTAAAACAACCTTTGCTGGTAAATTGGCCAACAAACTCAAGAAGGAAGAAAATGCCCGTCCTTTGATGATTGCGGCGGATATTTACCGTCCTGCGGCTATTGACCAGTTGAAAACTCTGGGTCAACAGATTGATGTGCCGGTTTTCGCTCTTGGGACAGAGGTTCCAGCTGTGGAGATTGTTCGTCAAGGTTTGGAACAAGCCCAAGCCAATCACAACGATTATGTCTTGATTGATACGGCAGGTCGTTTGCAGATTGATGAGCTTTTGATGAATGAACTTCGTGACGTAAAAGCATTGGCTCAACCAAACGAAATTCTGCTCGTCGTTGATGCCATGATTGGTCAAGAAGCGGCCAATGTTGCGCGTGAGTTTAATGCTCAGTTGGAAGTGACTGGGGTTATCCTTACTAAGATTGATGGGGATACTCGTGGTGGTGCGGCTCTATCTGTTCGTCACATTACAGGAAAACCAATCAAGTTCACTGGTACAGGTGAAAAGATTACGGACATTGAAACCTTCCACCCAGACCGTATGTCTAGCCGTATCCTTGGCATGGGGGATATGCTCACTCTGATTGAGAAAGCTTCTCAGGAATACGATGAGCAAAAAGCCCTTGAAATGGCTGAGAAGATGCGTGAAAACACCTTCGATTTCAATGATTTCATTGATCAGTTGGATCAGGTACAAAACATGGGCCCAATGGAAGACTTGCTCAAGATGATTCCAGGCATGGCTAACAACCCAGCCCTTCAAAACATGAAGGTGGATGAGCGTCAGATTGCGCGCAAGCGTGCTATTGTATCTTCTATGACGCCTGAAGAACGTGAAAATCCTGATTTGTTAAATCCAAGCCGTCGCCGTCGTATCGCTGCAGGTTCTGGAAATACCTTTGTCGAAGTTAATAAATTCATCAAAGACTTTAATCAGGCCAAACAGCTTATGCAGGGAGTCATGTCTGGCGATATGAACAAGATGATGAAGCAGATGGGAATCAATCCAAACAACCTTCCTAAAAATATGCCAAATATGGGAGGAATGGATATGTCTGCCCTTGAAGGAATGATGGGACAAGGTGGTATGCCTGACTTGTCAGCTCTTGGAGGAGCAGGAATGCCAGATATGAGCCAGATGTTTGGTGGCGGACTCAAAGGTAAAATCGGTGAATTTGCTATGAAACAGTCCATGAAACGCATGGCGAATAAAATGAAGAAAGCGAAGAAAAAACGTAAGTAAGACAAGGGAAGGCCGCAGGGCTTTCCTTTTTTAGAAAGAAGAAAAATGAGCACTTCCATAATTGGAAATGCTCGTTTTTTGATGTGTTTAGATGTTTAGTCTTTATTTTCGTATGGCAAGATTAAGTTCAAGATGATTCCTGTCATGGCTGATAGGGCAGTACCTGAAAGAGTAACTGGACCAAGTTTAAGGATAGCTCCTCCAAGTCCAAGCACCAACATAGCACTTGCGATGATCAGGTTTCGCATTTGAGCGAAATCAACACGTTCTTTAATCAAAACTTTCAAACCGTTGCTGGCGATAACTCCATAGAGAAGGATTGACATACCACCAAGTACAGCATTTGGAATAGTTGAAATCAAAGCAGTGAATTTACCAAGGAAGCTAAGGGCAATCGCGATGAAGGCAGCGTTACGGATAACTGAGACAGAAGCGATACGAGTCATACCAATAACCCCTGTATTTTCTCCGTAAGTTGTATTGGCTGGTCCACCAAGGAAGGCAGAAACAGAAGTTGCGATACCGTCACCAAGAAGAGTACGGTGAAGACCTGGTTCTTTCAAGAATTGACGGCCACAGATTTGACCCAAAACAGTATGGTCTCCGATGTGTTCAGAAATTGTTACGATAGCGATTGGCAAGATAGCGATGGTTTCTGGCCCAAAGTAAAGATTGTACTCTTTAAAGGCACCACCTGTGCTAAATGGCAAGTAGAAACCAGGAATTTCGAACCAGTTGGCTTTAAGAACTGGTGTAAAGTCAACTAAGCCAAGAGTTAGTGCGAAGAGGTAACCACCGATAATGGCAAATAGGAATGGAATGATTCGTAGGAAGCCTTTTCCCTTTGTATTGATAAAGGCAGCAATCAAGAAAGTAACAACTGCTACAAGAGCATTTTTCCAATTCCCGTCTGCTACAAGACCAGCATTGGTAACAGCTGAACCTGCAAGTCCAAGACCGATAACGATGATCATAGGACCGATAATGATTGGTGGCAAGAGTTTATCAATCCATTTTGTTCCTACAAATCGGATGCTGGTAGCAACAAGGACATAGACCAAACCAGTCAAGATAACCCCTGTTTGAGCAGCAGATACATCACCACCCATTTCTTTCATAGCCAGTGACATAGCTGTGATAAAGGCAAATGAAGAACCTAGATAAACTGGAACTTTAAAACCAGTTGAAATCATGTAGATGAGTGTTCCAACACCTGAAGCAAAAAGGGCAACGGATACAGGCATTCCCAAAATCAAGGGTACCAAGATAGTCGCACCAAACATGGCGAAAACGTGTTGGAAGCTAAGGAGAATTCCTTTTCCAGCCGAAGGACGTTGGTCAACGTCTAGTAACAAATCAACAGTTGATTCTTGTTTCATATAAACCTCACTTTTGGGCATCAAAAAAGAGCCCATTATTTTACAGCAATAGGCCCTCAGAGTAAGACTTCTTTAAAATTTAGATTTTAAAGAGTTTCAAATATTTCTGCGTCTTCGTCACCTCACGGGATGACATTAAAAACCTTTGCTTAGGATAGTATAGCAGAAAAAAATGATTTTGTAAATCATTTTTTCCCGAGCCTAGAAATAAAAGAGCGAGTGTAACTTCTCAAAGTAACTTCCACTTGCCTGACCAAAGTGGAAATTAGTCTAAAACGGATTTTTATGGTGGAATTAAGTGTGAGACGTTTGAGTTAGAAACGAGGTCTACTATGACAAAACATAAACACCTTACCCTTTCAGACCGTAATGATATCCAATTAGGTTTAGAGCGCAGTGAAACCTTCAAAGCTATTGGACAATCCATTCTAAAAGACCCGACTACTGTTTCTAAAGAAGTCAAACGAAACAGACAAGTCCGAGAGTCTACATGCCATAACCTTCCTTGCCCTCTACTCGACAAAGCTCCCTTTGTCTGTAACGGCTGCCCTAAAAGAAGACAGAATTGTGGCTATAAGAAGATCTTCTACCTCGCTAAGCAAGCTCAAAAACAATACGAACAAACTCTTGGCGAAGCTCGTGAAGGAACTCCCCTCAATTCCAAGACCTTCTGGGACATGGACAAAGTCATTTCTGATGGGGTTAAAAAAGGACAACACATCTATCATATTCTCAAAACTCATAACCTTGATGTCAGCTCCTCAACTGTCTATCGACACATCCGAAAAGGGTACCTATCTATCGCTCCGATTGATCTTGCCAGAGCCGTTAAATTCAAAGAAAGACGAAAAAGTAAGCTACCTTCCATCCCTAAAGAAGCTAAAAAAGGCCGTTCCTATGAGGATTTCCAAAACTATTTAGCACTGAATCAACTAGACTCTTGGCTGGAAATGGACACAGTTATGGGGAGAATGGGAGGTAAAGTCCTACTCACCTTCAATCTATCTTTCTGTAACTTTATCTTCGCTAGACTTCTGGATAATAAAACTGCCCTTGAGGTTACCAAACATCTCTATGACATCAAGAACACTCTTCACCAAGCGGACAAAGATTTCTTCCAACTCTTCCCTGTCATTCTTACCGATAATGGTGGAGAGTTTGCCAGGGTTGATGACATCGAAATGGATGTGCGAGGAGAGAGTAAACTCTTCTTTTGTGACCCTAATCGCTCTGACCAGAAAGGGAGAATTGAGAAAAATCACACGCTGATTCGCGACATTCTACCTAAAGGAACTTCTTTTGACAATTTAACTCAAGAGGACATCAATCTCGTCTGCTCTCATGTCAACAGCGTCAAACGTGCTGCTTTGAATGGAAAGTCAGCTTATGAACTCTTTGCCTTTACTTATGGAGAAGAAATTCCTAAGCTTCTCGGTATTTCTAAAATACCTGCAGAAGACGTCTGTCAGTCTTCTAAATTACTCCAACATAAGTTCTAAAAACTAACCTAAAACCCTATTCAAACGTCTCACACTAACTTCCACCATAGCGGAACTTAATCTGAAACGCTTTCAGATAAGAGGATTTTGTGCGCTCTTTTTTTCGATTCATTTTGGCTACAAAAGCAATAAAATCAAGCATTAGTAAAACCAGTGGAACTTACCCTGACATGGATTTCCACTGGTTTTTACAATTTTTATCAGATTAACTTCCACTTCTACTAGCGGTGGAACTTAGTTTGGGAATTTACCATAAAAGAGCGAGGCTGATTTTGTAAATATTTTTTACTTAAAAATTTAAAGCGGGCGTTTATTTGGCATGCCAGCCTTACGTGGGTATTTGTTGGGCGTTTCTTTTTTCTTTTCTACCACTGTGATGTAGCGCGGATCTCCATTTGGTAGGGCGTAGCTGAGATTGTCTTCGACCTTACTAAAAAGGAGGTTGAGGGCATTCTTAGCTTCTAATAATTCCTCAGGCGCATTGCTGGCCTTGAGTGCTAATAGTTTGCCACTAACTTTAAGGTAGGGGATAGTCAATTCAGATAAAACCTGCATGCGGGCAACCGCACGAGCTGTTACAAAATCATATTGAGCACGGAAGTTTTTGTCCTGTGCAAAATCTTCGGCACGTCCATGGTAGAAATGAACACCGTCCAAATCCAGTTCTTGAGCCAAAAGTTGGAGGAAGTTGATGCGCTTATTGAGTGAATCGATGATGGTCACATCTAACTGAGGATAGAGGATTTTCATGGGAAGACTAGGAAATCCTGCCCCGGCTCCAATATCAAGAAGTTTGATATTTTCATTTGAAATCAAGCCTTGAAGGATGGGTGCAATCGAATCGTAAAAATGTTTGAGATAAACTTCATCCTTGTCTGTAATAGCTGTTAGATTAATTTTTTCGTTCCACTCGACCAAGAGCTCAAAATAACGTTCAAATTGTTTTTTTTGCTGGTCAGAAAGTGGAAGATTTTGCTCGGCAAGCAAGTTGTAAAATGTTTCTGGTTTCATAGTTATTTCCTTCTTTAGTATCATCTTATTTTACCACAATCATTAAAAATTTGATATACTGGTACTAATCTAAAAGCAGAAAGGACTTATATCATGACTTGGATTATTCTTGGAGTTATCGCTCTTATTGTTATTTTTGTGATTGTTAGCTATAACGGTTTGGTTAAAAATCGTATGCAAACAAAGGAGGCTTGGAGCCAGATTGATGTTCAGTTGAAACGTCGAAATGACCTCTTGCCAAACTTGATTGAGACTGTAAAAGGTTATGCTAAATATGAAGGTTCTACCCTTGAAAAGGTGGCAGAACTTCGTAACCAAGTGGCGGCAGCGACTTCACCAGCAGAAGCTATGAAAGCTAGTGATGCCCTTACTCGTCAGGTTTCAGGTATTTTTGCAGTTGCAGAAAGCTATCCAGATTTGAAAGCTAGTGCAAACTTTGTTAAATTGCAAGAGGAGTTGACAAACACAGAAAATAAAATTTCTTACTCTCGTCAACTCTACAACAGTGTTGTCAGCAACTACAATGTAAAATTAGAAACTTTCCCAAGCAATATTATCGCTGGAATGTTTGGATTTAAAGCAGCAGATTTCCTTCAAACTCCAGAAGAGGAAAAGGCAGTTCCTAAAGTTGATTTTAGCGGTTTAGGTGACTAAGATGTTGTTTGATCAAATTGCAAGCAATAAACGAAAAACCTGGATTTTGTTGCTGGTATTTTTCCTACTCTTAGCTCTTGTTGGCTATGCGGTTGGTTACCTCTTTATGCGATCTGGGCTTGGTGGTTTGGTTATGGCACTGATTATTGGCTTTATCTATGCCTTGTCCATGATTTTTCAATCGACAGAGATTGTCATGTCCATGAATGGAGCGCGTGAGGTTGATGAGCAAACGGCACCAGACCTCTACCATGTAGTGGAAGATATGGCTATGGTGGCTCAGATTCCTATGCCTCGTGTTTTCATCATTGATGATCCAGCCTTAAATGCCTTTGCGACAGGTTCTAACCCTCAAAATGCGGCGGTTGCTGCGACTTCAGGTCTCCTAGCTATCATGAATCGTGAAGAACTAGAAGCTGTTATGGGACATGAAGTCAGTCATATTCGTAATTACGATATCCGTATTTCGACTATTGCCGTTGCTCTTGCCAGTGCTATCACCATGCTTTCTAGTATGGCAGGTCGTATGATGTGGTGGGGTGGAGCAGGTCGCAGACGAAGTGATGATGACCGAGATGGAAATGGCTTAGAAATCATTATGCTCGTGGTTTCCCTACTAGCTATTGTGCTGGCACCTCTCGCTGCAACCTTGGTGCAACTAGCTATTTCTCGTCAGAGGGAATTCCTAGCTGATGCTTCCAGTGTTGAGTTGACGCGCAATCCTCAAGGGATGATAAATGCTCTACGTAAGTTGGATAATAGTAAACCGATGAGTCGTCCTGTCGATGATGCCAGCAGTGCACTTTATATCAATGATCCTAAGAAAGGGGGAGGGTTCCAAAAACTCTTTTACACCCACCCACCTATCTCAGAACGGATTGAACGTTTGAAACAGATGTAAAATGAAGGCTGGGAAAAAGCCTTTAAAATCTGAAAAACGCATAATATCAGGTGTGCAAAAAACTTGATATTATGCGTTTTATTATGGGAAGATTTACTTCCTTTTCTCATAAAATTGTGTTTTTGTCCTACCTATCTGCTATGTTGCAAATTTATACATCTTCTAAATTAACTACCTCCAGACCGTGTTCTGTCATGCGATAGATGATCGAGCAGACTTCTTTTAAGAAACGACGGTCATGCGAAACAGTGATGAGACCGCCTGGATACGTAGCAAAGAGTTTTCTGATTTGGGGTTGAGAAGTTGGAGAAAAGTTTCGTGTAGGTTCATCCAGCAGGAGAAAGTTTGGTTTGCGCAGCACTAAATCCAAAAGCAGGAGTTTTCCCTGTTGTCCGCCAGATAAGGAGCGAATTTGATGCTGCATTTCTGGATAACTGAAATTGAGACTGGCTAAGTGAGATTGGATTTTCTGCAGTTCCTCTTTTTCACCAGTTTTGCTGAGATAGGCTATAGGGGATAAATCCAATTGTAGTTTTTTATGGTAATCTTGTGGCATATAACCAAGAGAAATCTCTCTTTTTTGACTTAGCATTTGTTGCAACTTTGCTAACAGAGTTGATTTCCCCATACCATTTGGCCCGATGATACCGATTTTTTCTTGCCCACGGACAGTTAGTTGTAGTTCTTGCACCAAAATTCGCTCGCCAATGGACAAATTCTCTTTTTCCAGTTGGATTAAGACTTTAGAAGCCGGTAATGGCTGTATATCTGAGAAGAAAAGTCTGATTTCTTCCTCTTCAAGTGGTTTTTGGGTCATGGACTGAGCTAGCTTTTCAAAGCGTTTTTCTTGAGATAGAACATTTTTCATCTTTTTAGCCAATAGGCGACCGGCAGTACTGTCTTTGGTAGCTCGAAGTGCAGTTTCTACATTTTGCTTGACTCGCCGATGTTTTTCCATGGTTTTATCGTAGGTTCTTTGATCGTTAGCCGCTTGCTGACTTTGTCTGGCAAAATTAGCCTTTCTCTGCTCACTATAGCGGTCATAGTCTAAATGCTCTACTAACGTTTCTGCTTCTTTACGGTGTTTGACCAGTCGCAAGTGAACAATAGTGTCTGCCGTTTCAGAAAGAAAGTCCTCATCATGGGAGATGAAAATAGCAGTTTGCCGAATCTTTTGAATCTGACTTTTTAGCCAATCAACCGTCTCAAGGTCTAGGTCATTTGAAGGTTCATCTAAAAATAGAATCTCAAAGGGTTTGGCTAACTCATGGATGAGCTGAATTTTCAAAGCTTCACCCCCTGATAGACTGCCAATCTCTTGGTCGCTTGCGAAACGATTGCTATCAAAATGCAATTCCTCAGCCAAACGATAGAGGATACTGTAGTCTAAATCAATAGAATCTAAAAAGAAGTAGTCGTGTAGAGTTTTCTTTTTCAGCTCCTCGGGGAGTTTTTGAGGAATGTAGGCTAGTGATTGATGGTCAGACTGGATGTCTCCCCTGATAGTGAAATCAGGCAAAGCTTCCCCCATTAAAGTTTTAAGTAAGGTTGATTTGCCATTTCCTTCCTCTCCAATAATAGCTACCTTTTCCCCATCCTGGATGGTCATGCTTAGATCAGAGACAAGGTCTCGTAAATCTTTGTTTTGTGTGATGGTCAGGTGATTGATTTTTATCATATGATTGCCCTTTCTAGAATGTCCATAGTGCATAACAAAAAGCTCTACTTTACCTAGTAGAGCCCAAAGTCTATGTCAAAAAAACTCTATGAAAATGCCAGAAAAAAGAGCATAAAAGAGCACACAAAAAGAGACAAAAACAAGATCTACTAAATAAAGGTTCTTTATTTGATAGACTTAGTTGTTCATGTCTCCCTTACCTCCGAGTATTAGTATCTTTATACTATACCTTTAAGGAAATTTTGTCAACAGAAAACTGGAAATTCTATGCTCTAAAATCCGTGTGGTAGGCATTAGTAATGAGTTCTTTGTCTTCCATGTGAGTATCTTCCTTGCTCTGATGTATTCTTGCCTATAGTATAGAACTAAAAAAATGACATAGTAAACATGTTAAAAACTCGAATGTTAATTACAAAGTTTGCTGTGCTGATTTGTAGCCTTTTCATGGTATAATCAAGAGAGTAAATCTTTATGGAGGAAGTATGAAATTAAATATTCAAGAAATTCGTAAGCAGTCTGAAGGCTTGCATTTTGAACAAGCGTTAGATTTAGTTGCTGACCTACGTGCACGTAATCAAGAAATTTTAGATGTAAAAGATATCCTTGCAGTTGGGAAAGTCCAATATGAAGACCGTATGTATTTCTTAGATTATCAGTTGTCTTATACCATTGTCCTTGCTTCAAGTCGTAGTATGGAGCCAGTTGAGTTGGCTGAATCTTATCCAGTCACAGAAGTTTTCATGGAAGGCGCAACTAACCAGCTAGATCAAGAAGTTTTAGACGATGATTTGGTCTTGCCTATCGAAAATGGAGAACTTGACCTTGCTGAGAGCGTGTCAGACAATATCCTACTAAACATTCCTATCAAGGTCTTGACGGCTGAAGAAGAAGCTGGTCAAGGTTTTGTGTCAGGAAATGACTGGCAAATCATGACAGAAGAAGAATACCAAGCCCAACAAGCGGTTAAGAAAGAAGAAAACAGTCCTTTTGCTGGCTTACAAGGACTATTTGATGGAGACGAATAATGGTCTTGTCAAAAAAACGCGCACGAAAGGTGCTAGAAGAAATTATTGCTCTTTTTCCAGATGCCAAGCCCAGTCTTGATTTTACCAATCATTTTGAACTACTAGTTGCGGTCATGTTGTCAGCTCAGACAACAGATGCAGCGGTAAATAAGGCCACACCAGGTCTCTTTGCTGCCTTTCCAACGCCACAAGCCATGTCTGTGGCGACAGAGGGTGAGATTGCTTCACATATTTCTCGCCTGGGACTGTATCGGAATAAGGCTAAATTCCTTAAAAAATGTGCCCAACAGTTACTAGACGATTTTTATGGCCAAGTTCCTCAAACACGTGAGGAATTAGAGAGTTTGGCAGGTGTTGGTCGCAAGACAGCCAATGTTGTTATGAGTGTAGGATTTGGGATTCCAGCTTTTGCAGTGGATACTCATGTAGAGCGTATTTGCAAACACCACGATATCGTCAAAAAATCAGCGACACCACTTGAGGTGGAAAAGCGGGTCATGGATATCTTGCCGCCTGAGCAGTGGTTAGCAGCTCATCAGGCCATGATTTATTTTGGAAGAGCCATTTGCCATCCTAAAAATCCAGAGTGTGACCAGTACCCACAGTTATATGATTTTAGCAATTTATAAGATGGGGTTTCAAAAGTTTTTGCTTGATTTTAGGCTCGCTTTGTGCTATAGTAATTGATAATTAAATATTCCTTTAAACCTGTCCCGTGAGGCAGGCAAGGAGCGTGATAAAGTAGAAGGGTGAAGTCTATACTGTTTGTAGTAGGGCTTACTTAGCTATACATTTCAAGTCTCCTTGTTTAAGGAGACTTTTCTTTTTGGAGGTTTGTCATGAAGACAAAAGAAGTTGTAGACGAATTGACCGTCAAACGAGCGATTACGCGTATTACTTATGAGATTATCGAACGCAACAAAGATTTGAATAAAATCGTCTTGGCTGGTATTAAAACTCGCGGTGTCTTTATCGCCTACCGAATCCAAGAACGTTTGGAGCAGCTAGAAAATCTTTCAGTTCCTGTTGTGGAATTAGATACTAAACCTTTCCGTGATGATGTTAAAAGTGGAGAAGATACTTCTTTGGTTTCTGTAGATGTGACAGACCGTGAAGTTATCTTGGTGGATGATGTGCTTTATACAGGCCGTACCATCCGCGCTGCTATTGATAATATTGTAGGTCATGGTCGTCCTGCGCGCGTGAGTTTAGCAGTTCTAGTCGATCGTGGACATAGAGAATTGCCAATCCGTCCAGATTACGTTGGAAAAAATATCCCAACTAGTCGTTCTGAAGAAATCATCGTAGAGATGGCAGAACTTGATGGCCAAGACAGAGTTCTGATTACTGAAGAAGCTTAGAAAGCTAAAGGAGTAGCCATGTCAGAAAATCAACAAGCATTGAACCATGTGGTGTCCATGGAAGACCTCACTGTCGATCAAGTGATGAAATTGATCAAGCGAGGAATTGAGTTTAAAAATGGAGCCCAGCTTCCTTATGAAGACCATCCGATTGTTTCCAATCTTTTCTTTGAGGATTCTACACGGACGCATAAGTCCTTTGAAGTGGCAGAGATTAAACTGGGGCTGGAACGACTTGACTTTGATGTGAAGACTAGTTCGGTTAATAAGGGTGAGACACTTTATGATACCATTTTGACTTTGTCTGCTTTAGGAGTGGATGTCTGTGTGATTCGCCACCCAGAGGTTGACTACTACAGAGAGTTGATTGCTAGTCCTACGATTACGACTTCCATCATCAATGGTGGAGATGGTTCGGGCCAACACCCTAGCCAGAGCTTGCTTGATTTGATGACTATTTATGAGGAATTTAGTCACTTTGAGGGTCTCAAGGTTGCGATTGCAGGTGACTTGGACCACTCGCGCGTTGCCAAATCTAATATGCAGATTTTGAAACGCTTGGGAGCTGAACTCTTTTTCGCTGGACCTGAGGAATGGAGAAGTCAAGAGTTTGCAGACTATGGACAGTTTGTAACCATTGATGAAATCATTGATCAGGTGGATGTCATGATGTTTCTTCGTGTGCAACATGAACGTCATGATAGTGGAGCTGTCTTTTCAAAAGAAGACTACCATACCCAACATGGCTTGACTCAAGAACGTTACGATCGTTTGAAAGAAACAGCAATCCTCATGCACCCAGCTCCAGTCAACCGTGATGTAGAAATTGCAGACCATTTGGTTGAAGCACCAAAATCACGGATTGTCCAACAAATGACCAATGGTGTCTTTGTTCGAATGGCAATCTTAGAATCCGTACTGGCGAGTAGAAACGCCAACTAAAACACAAGACGTTAAAAGACGCCAGTGAGCGTCCACGAGAGGTGAGAATATGACAAAAAGACTTCTAGTATTAGAAGATGGCACAGTTTTTGAAGGCAAGGCCTTCGGAGCAGATATTGATGTAACAGGCGAAATCGTCTTTAATACAGGCATGACCGGCTACCAAGAATCCATTACAGACCAGTCTTATAATGGACAAATCTTGACCTTTACCTATCCTTTGGTAGGAAATTATGGAATTAACCGTGATGATTATGAATCCATTATTCCAACTTGTAAGGGAGTTGTTGTTTTCGAAGAAGCACGTAGAGCAAGCAACTGGCGCAACCAAATGACCTTGGATGAATTTTTGAAAGCCAAGAAAATTCCTGGTATTTCAGGGATTGATACGCGTGCCCTCACTAAGATTATCCGTAAGCATGGTACGATGCGTGCAACCTTGACTCATGTTGGAGATAGTATGGATCATGTGACGGACCAGCTCCAAGCAACAGTCCTGCCAACAGACAATATCAAACAGGTTTCTACTAAAACCTCTTATCCAGCTCCAGGAGTAGGTTTGAGCGTGGTGCTAGTGGACTTTGGTCTCAAGCACTCAATTCTACGTGAACTTTCTAAGCGTAATTGTAACGTGACGGTTGTTCCTTATTCAACAACGGCGGAAGAAATTCTCCATCTCAATCCTGACGGAGTTATGTTGTCAAACGGTCCGGGTAACCCAGAAGACGCTCCACAGGCATTGGATATGATTCGCGGTGTTCAAGGAAAAATTCCAATCTTCGGTATCTGTATGGGGCACCAACTCTTTGCCATGGCAAACGGGGCTAAGACCTACAAGATGAAGTTTGGTCACCGTGGATTTAACCACGCGGTACGAGAGATTGCTACAGGACGAGTAGACTTTACTAGCCAGAACCATGGTTATGCAGTTAGCCGTGAGGATTTGCCAGAGCACTTGATCATTACCCACGAAGAAATCAATGACAAGTCAGTTGAAGGTGTGCGTCACAGATACCAACCTGCTTTCTCTGTTCAATATCATCCAGATGCAGCCCCTGGTCCACACGACGCAAGCTACCTATTTGACGAGTTTATCGAGATGATGGAAGCTTTTAAACAAGCAAACTAAGAACGAGTAAAAGCTCGTCGGAGAATTTATTTAATGTCAACCTGAGAGTTGCCAAATAGAAAGGAGAAGATACATTGTTCGCGGAAGTGAACACGCCCTAAGAACTGTGTGAAAAAGATAAACATCGTCTTGACGCTAAAGACGTCTGCACCGAGTTTCCTATTTTCACTATGTTCTTTACGGGCTTTGTATCATAAACTATGCCTAAACGTACTGATATTCAAAAAATTATGGTGATTGGTTCTGGTCCGATTATTATTGGTCAGGCTGCTGAGTTTGACTACGCTGGGACCCAGGCTTGCTTGTCTTTGAAAGAGGAGGGTTATGAGGTTGTCTTGGTTAACTCAAACCCTGCAACCATCATGACGGACAAGGAGATTGCGGACAAGGTCTATATCGAACCGATTACACTTGAGTTTGTGACACGTATTCTTCGTAAGGAGCGTCCAGATGCCTTGCTACCAACACTCGGTGGTCAGACAGGTCTCAACATGGCCATGGAATTGTCTAAAAATGGTATCCTAGATGAACTTGGTGTTGAGCTTCTGGGAACTAAATTATCTGCCATTGACCAAGCGGAGGACCGTGACCTCTTTAAACAATTGATGGAAGAGCTCAACCAACCAATTCCAGAATCTGAAATTGTTAACACAGTAGAAGAAGCAGTTGCCTTTGCAGCAACAATTGGCTACCCAGTTATCGTTCGTCCAGCCTTTACCCTTGGTGGTACTGGTGGTGGTATGTGTGCCAACGAGGAAGAATTGCGTGAAATTGCTGAAAATGGTTTGAAATTGTCACCTGTTACCCAATGTTTGATTGAGCGTTCAATCGCAGGTTTCAAGGAAATCGAATACGAAGTCATGCGTGACTCAGCTGACAATGCCTTAGTTGTTTGTAACATGGAAAACTTTGACCCGGTTGGGATTCACACAGGAGATTCTATTGTATTTGCTCCGGCGCAAACCATGTCAGACTATGAAAACCAAATGCTCCGTGATGCTAGCTTGAGCATCATTCGTGCCCTCAAAATTGAAGGTGGATGTAATGTTCAGCTGGCCCTTGATCCACATAGCTTTAAGTATTATGTTATCGAAGTAAACCCTCGTGTATCGCGTTCTTCAGCCCTTGCATCTAAGGCGACAGGTTACCCAATTGCTAAATTAGCTGCCAAAATTGCCGTTGGTTTGACCTTGGATGAGGTTATCAACCCAGTCACAGGTTCAACCTACGCCATGTTTGAGCCAGCTCTTGACTACGTCGTTGCCAAGATTCCACGTTTCCCATTTGACAAGTTTGAAAAGGGTGAACGTCGTCTGGGTACTCAGATGAAGGCGACTGGAGAAGTCATGGCGATCGGTCGTAACATTGAGGAATCTCTTCTTAAAGCTTGTCGTTCCCTTGAAATTGGTGTGCACCACAATGAAATGCCTGAACTTGCAGCAGTTTCTGATGATGCCTTGATTGAAAAAGTAGTCAAAGCCCAGGATGACCGTCTCTTCTACGTATCAGAAGCCATTCGTCGTGGCTACACACCAGAAGAAATTGCAGAGCTTACAAAAATCGATATTTTTTATCTGGATAAACTCTTGCATATCTTTGAAATTGAACAGGAGTTGGGTGCCCATCCACAAGATCTAGAAGTCTTGAAAACAGCTAAACTTAATGGCTTCTCAGACCGTAAGATTGCGGAACTTTGGGAAACGACTGCAGACCAAGTTCGTCAACTTCGCTTGGAAAACAAGATTGTTCCAGTTTATAAGATGGTAGATACTTGTGCGGCAGAATTTGACTCTGAAACACCATACTTCTATTCAACCTATGGTTGGGAAAACGAGTCTATCAAGTCTGATAAAGAATCTGTACTTGTCCTAGGTTCTGGTCCAATCCGTATCGGGCAAGGGGTTGAGTTTGACTACGCAACTGTTCACTCGGTTAAGGCTATCCAGGCTGCTGGCTATGAAGCTATCATCATGAACTCAAACCCAGAGACTGTCTCTACAGACTTCTCTGTATCAGACAAGCTTTACTTTGAGCCATTGACATTTGAAGATGTCATGAATGTTATTGACTTGGAACAACCAAAAGGGGTTATCGTTCAGTTCGGTGGTCAAACAGCCATCAACCTTGCGGAGCCATTGGCAAAAGCAGGTGTGACCATCCTTGGGACACAGGTTGCTGATCTAGACCGCGCCGAAGACCGTGACCTCTTCGAGCAAGCTCTCAAAGACTTGGATATTCCACAGCCACCAGGACAAACGGCTACCAATGAAGAAGAAGCAGTGCTTGCAGCTCGTAAGATTGGCTTCCCAGTTCTCGTTCGCCCATCTTATGTCTTAGGTGGACGTGCTATGGAAATCGTAGAAAATGAGGAAGACCTTCGTTCTTACATGCGTACAGCGGTTAAGGCTAGTCCAGATCACCCAGTTCTTGTCGACTCTTACATCGTTGGGCAAGAGTGTGAAGTTGATGCTATTTCAGATGGAGAAAATGTCCTCATTCCTGGGATCATGGAACATATCGAACGTGCTGGTGTCCACTCAGGTGACTCAATGGCCGTTTACCCACCTCAAACCTTGTCGCAAAAGGTTCAGGAAACTATTGCAGACTACACAAAACGCCTAGCAATCGGCCTTAACTGTCTTGGAATGATGAACATCCAGTTTGTTATCAAGGATGAAAAAGTCTACGTTATTGAGGTCAATCCACGTGCTAGCCGTACGGTGCCACTCCTTTCTAAGGTAACCAATATCCCTATGGCTCAAGTAGCAACCAAGCTCATTCTTGGTCAAAAACTTGAAGAACTTGGCTACCAAGATGGACTTTACCCTGAAAGTACCCGCGTTCATATCAAGGCACCTGTCTTCTCCTTTACCAAACTAGCTAAGGTAGACAGCTTACTTGGTCCTGAAATGAAGTCAACAGGGGAAGTTATGGGTTCTGATACGACTTTAGAAAAAGCTCTCTATAAGGCTTTTGAAGCTTCTTACTTACACTTGCCAACTTTTGGTAACGTTGTATTTACCATCGCTGATGATGCCAAAGAAGAAGCCTTGGACTTGGCTCGTCGTTTCCAAAATATTGGCTATGGAATCCTTGCGACAGAAGGGACAGCAGCCTTCTTTGCCAGTCATGGATTGCAATCCCAACCTGTTGGTAAGATTGGTGATGACGATAAGGATATTCCAAGCTTTGTTCGTAAAGGAAGAATCCAAGCTATCATTAATACAGTTGGAACCAAACGAACTGCTGACGAAGATGGTGAGCAAATCCGTCGTTCAGCCATTGAACACGGAGTGCCCCTCTTCACAGCCCTAGATACAGCTAATGCCATGCTCAAAGTATTGGAAAGCCGTAGTTTTGTCACAGAAGCAATTTAATACCCAATGAAAATCAAAGAGCAAACTAGCCGCAGGTTGCTCAAAGCACTGCTTTGAGGTTGCAGATAGAACTGACGAAGTCAGTAACATACATACGGCAAGGCGACATTGACACGGTTTGAAGAGATTTTCGAAGAGTATAAATAGGAAAATAAGTTGGACAAAAGGTCTTTAAGAAGATAAGGAAAACGCATAATATCAGGTGTAGAAATCCTTGATATTATGCGTTTTGTTGTGGGGGGACTTACTTCATTTTTTCCTGCAATTGAGTTTTTTCCAAGTCTCACTCAATACTTTGTATAATTGCCCTTAATCAGCTTTTACGATAGGCTTTAATACTGTGACTATACCACTCTTGCATTTCTTTTGATGGTGGTGTCATATAATCCCCATACATCTGGCTTAAAAATTGGTCATATTTTTTTGGCACAGGCAACATACGACCTTCAAACTCAGTCAAAATCAGTTCTTTAAAGGTATCAACTGGGAAGATTTCTTTCATTCCTTCCTTACCGATCCCAACTCCTCCTTCATATTGAGGAGTGTTGGTTGCAGCATTTTTGACTAGCTGATCAATTTTCTTGTAAAAGTAACGGGGATTGACCACCCGGAGGGCGTACCAGCTACATAATCTTAGAAAATCTTTTATTTTGCTGTCACCGTGAACTGCGCGTGATTTTTTGATATAAGCTAGTTGACGAAGGGCCACATACTTATAGCTCTTGTCGACAATGCTCAAGTCTGTAAATCGATCAATTGGGAAGACGTCGATGAAGAGACTGGTGTCATGACGCTTGTACTTAACATGGTCTTCGATAACAGTAGAAGTGTCCAAAATCGATGCGAAATTATGGAAGTACCAAGAAGATGTATCGTAGGAAAGAACCTTGTAGCGAGGGTGATTTTCTTCTTCAATAATCTTCAGTAAACGCTCATAATCCTCACGATAAAGGGAAATATCAATATCATCATCCCAAGGAATCATACCTTTGTGGCGGATGGCTCCAAGCATGGTTCCATAACTGAGAAAATAAGGAATATCATGTTTCTTACAAGTCTCATCAATATAGTCTAGCAGGGCTAGTTGAATTTCTTTAATTTCTTTTTTTTCTAAATACTGCATCCTAATCCTCCAATTTGTAAGCGTGAAATTCATGACTGTAGAAGCGTTTTTCTTCTGGTGGTAGGGTCATATAATCTCCATAAAATTGTGTCAAAATAGTATCAAATTTTTCAGGTGCAGGAAGATTTAAATTCTCAAAGGGGAGATCGATTGTTTTATCGAAGGTACCACTTGGGAATACTTCTTTTTCCTTAAATTTAGAAGGGATAAAGGCCATATACTGCCCATTATCACGACTATATTTTTGAATTTCTTTCTCGATTTTATGTGCGAAATAACGAGGAGAAACCGGTCTAAGGAGTAACCAGAAGGCTGTTCGTATCCAATCTTTTAAGAGGCTATCCTTATAGACAATATTTTTGTGTTTACTGAAAGACAGAAGTTTGAAGCTTTCCAGTTTATAACAAGTATCAATGACCTTAGGATCATCAAAGCGATCCATAGGGAAAATATCGATAAAGACACCAGACTCATAGGTTTTCGTATTTCGAGTATCAATAATTTTAGTCGTACTGTCGGTTATTTTGATAAAGTTATTAAAGTAGTTCTTATCAGTTTCTAAGGATAGGAGCTTATACTTGCTTTTTTCCTTTTGAAAAATGGTAATAAATCGTTGGTAGTCTTCTCGAGGCATGGACAGATCAATATCGTCGTCCCAAGGGATAAAGCCCTTATGTCGAACTGCCCCAATCAGAGTTCCGTAGTTAATAATATAGTTGATATTGTGCTTTTTACAAAGAGTATCAATATAATCCAAAATTTCTAATTCAATTTGTTTGGCATCTTCAATGGTTAGTTGTTTCATTCTATACTCCTATGATCTTTTGAATTTATTTTTTAAGGTTAGGACATGGTTTAAAAATTCATAGAAAATGCTATCTTTGGTGAAGACAAGTAGACCAATATAAGAGATGGCTGATAGCAAGACAATCAAACCAGTATTCATCAAAAATGGTAAATTAATGACCATATCCACAGGATACACGAAATTAATCAGGAAATAAATTGCTACAAAGGAAAGTGAAAAGAGAGAGTATCGAACAGTATAGCTAAAGATATGTCCTAAGTGAATGAGCTGTTTTCTATGGATGAAAATGATATAGAAGACAAGCAGAGAGGCCTCTGATAGCATAGTTGTCAGTAAGTAGTATTCAGGAGCCACGATATTGTTGAAAAAGAGGAGACTATTCAAGCCCAAATTGAGTAGCCCAGCAAAGACTGTGTATACTGTGATACGTTTTTCATAGCCATTTGTAAAGAGAATTTGGGAACCAAGAATGGTATCTAAGGCCAGGATAATCGTACGAAAAGCGAAGAGAGAGGTTAAGATACCGCCTCCGATATATTTTTCACTACCGTAAAGTAGGATGGCATTTGGTCCTAAAACCATGAGCCCAAAACTTAGTGGAATGATAAAGAAGTTAAAGATTCGACTACCTCTATTAACCAGGGAAACATAGGCTTCTTTATCGCCTTTTCCTAGATAGTAACTGAGACGAGGCACACTCACTCCGATAGCTCCTGTTACAACCCCAGCTATAACGGTCACAATTCGCTGAGCTATGGTGTAGTAACTAACGTTAACATCAATCCCTGTTTTAACGAGGAAGAGACGATCCAAAAATGTGAAGAGCATATTGGCATTTGCAAAGACCAACATGGCTGTTAAAGGGAGAAAGAGCGGTTTAAAATCACTTAGGTGAATCTTAACAAGCTTAATGTCTCTTTTAATCCAAAAATAACTAATCAGATAGTTAATTAGTGTCGATAAACTCATTACAAGTGTATAGACAACAATATCGTGTTCATTTTTAACAAATAAGAAAATAGAGACCAGCATCAGGATACGGATGAAGGCAGTTTTGTAAAAGAGAAAACTGTAATTTTCCAGAGCTTCATTGACCCATTCAATTGAAAAAATCTGAGCAATGAGTTGAATCCCCATAACAAGGTAGACTTTTTTGATAATTGGATTATCAGTAAAGAAGAGAGGATAAGCTAGGATATAGACAGCAGTGGTCAAAATTGTACAAGCTATGCACAAATAAAAAAGACTAGAGAAGGTTCTATTCAGATCTTTTTTGTTATCCTTGACATTACTGATGGCCCGTAAACCGTAGTTATAGACTCCATAAGTTGCAAAGGGTAAGAAAAATGACAAAATTGTGTCGACTGAGTTGAAGTAACCATAGTCAGTTCGGTCCAAGACACGCGCGACGTAGGTTCCAGTTAAGATGGGAAAAATAATATTTAAGACACGAATTCCCATGTAGGATAGAGCATTTAATTTTATACTTTTCATTCAATTTACCTCGTTTTTCATTATATCATAAAGTCAGCTAATAAGAAATGAAGGGCAGTAATACTCTTCGAAAATCAAATTCAAACCACGTCAGCGTCGCCTTACCGTACTCAAGTACAGCTTACGGCTAGCTTCCTAGTTTGCTTTTTGATTTTCATTGAGTATAAGTCAAGCAATTACTTTGAAGTTTCAAATCTTAATTTTAAGATTTTTTTAAGGAAATTATATTATTCTGGAGAACTCTAAAATTTCACAGCCATTTATTGGTAATGACTACAGAATTCCTAGTCATTGCTAGAAATGGACTAGTTTCTTTGAATAATGGAACTGCATAATCCTCCTATTCTAGAACGGGAGGTCTAGTATTTCTTTTATGATAGGACTAGATTGTGGTATAATAGAGAGAATAAGTTTTTTTAGTAAGACAAAGGAGAAAATAGATGATTTATGCAGGAATTCTTGCTGGTGGAACTGGCACACGCATGGGAATCAGTAACTTGCCAAAACAATTTTTAGAACTAGGTGATCGACCTATTTTGATTCATACAATTGAAAAATTTGTATTGGAACCAAGTATTGAAAAAATTGTAGTTGGTGTTCATGGAGACTGGGTTTCTCATGCAGAAGATCTTGTAGATAAATATCTTCCTCTTCATAAGGATCGTATCATCATTACAAAGGGTGGTGCTGACCGCAATACAAGTATTGAGAAAATCATTGAAGCTATCGATGCTTATCGTCCGCTTACTCCAGAGGATATCGTTGTTACCCACGATTCTGTTCGTCCATTTATTACACTTCGCATGATTCAAGACAATATTAAACTTGCCCAAAATCATGACGCAGTGGACACAGTGGTAGAAGCGGTTGATACTATCGTTGAAAGTACCAATGGTCAATTCATTACAGATATTCCAAATCGTGCTCACCTTTATCAAGGACAAACACCCCAAACATTCCGTTGCAAGGACTTCATGGACCTTTATGGATCTCTTTCTGATGATGAGAAGGAAATCTTGACAGATGCATGTAAAATCTTTGTGATCAAAGGAAAAGATGTGGCCTTGGCCAAGGGTGAATACTCGAATCTGAAGATTACAACCGTAACAGATTTGAAGATTGCAAAAAGTATGATTGAGAAAGACTAGTAAAATGATTAATCAAATTTATCAACTGACTAAGCCTAAGTTTATCAATGTCAAATACCAGGAAGAGGCTATTGACCAAGAGAATCATATCCTTATCCGTCCCAACTACATGGCGGTCTGTCATGCGGATCAGCGTTACTACCAGGGAAAACGTGATCCCAAGATTTTGAATAAAAAGCTTCCAATGGCAATGATTCATGAGTCATGTGGAATCGTTATTTCTGATCCGACAGGAACCTATGAGGTTGGGCAAAAAGTTGTTATGATTCCCAATCATCCTCCTATGCAGAGCAATGAAGAATTCTATGAGAACTACATGACAGGGACTCATTTCTTGTCTAGTGGATTTGATGGCTTTATGAGAGAGTTTGTTTCTCTCCCTAAAGACCGCGTGGTGGCTTATGATGCTATTGAAGACACGGTTGCAGCCATTACAGAGTTTGTCAGTGTCGGCATGCACGCTATGAATCGTCTATTGACCCTTGCTCATAGCAAGCGGGACCGAATCGCCGTTATCGGAGATGGAAGTTTAGCTTTTGTAGTTGCTAATATTATAAATTATACTTTGCCAGAAGCAGAGATTGTGGTTATTGGTCGTCATTGGGAAAAGTTGGAACTTTTCTCATTTGCCAAAGAATGCTATATTACGGATAATATTCCTGAAGATTTGGCCTTTGACCATGCTTTTGAGTGTTGTGGTGGTGATGGTACTGGACCGGCTATAAATGACCTGATTCGCTACATTCGTCCTCAGGGAACGATTCTCATGATGGGCGTTAGCGAGTATAAAGTCAATCTCAATACACGCGATGCCTTAGAAAAAGGCTTGCTCTTGGTTGGTTCCTCTCGTTCTGGTCGCATCGATTTTGAAAATGCCATCCAAATGATGGAAGTCAAGAAATTTGCCAATCGTCTTAAAAATATCCTTTATCTAGAAGAACCTGTAAGAGAAATTAAAGATATTCACCGTGTCTTTGCGACCGATTTAAACACAGCCTTTAAAACCGTGTTTAAGTGGGAAGTATAAGTGCTGGAGGTTAATTGTGGAGAAAATCATTAAAGAAAAAATTTCTTCCTTACTTAGTCAAGAAGAGGAAGTCCTCAGTGTTGAACAACTGGGGGGAATGACCAATCAAAATTATTTGGTCAAAACAACAAATAAGCAATACATTGTTAAGTTCTTTGGTAAAGGGACAGAAAAGCTTATCAATCGACAAGATGAGAAGTATAATCTTGAACTATTAAAGGATTTAGACTTAGATGTAAAAAATTATCTTTTTGATATTGAAGCTGGTATCAAAGTAAATGAGTATATCGAATCTGCGATTACGCTTGATTCAAGGTCAATCAAGACCAAATTTGATAAAATTGCTCCAATATTACAAACTATTCATGCTTCTGGTAAGGAATTAAGGGGAGAATTTGCTCCTTTTGAAGAAATTAAAAAATACGAATCTTTGATTGAGGAAAAAATCCCTTATGCCAACTATGAAGCAGTTAGAGAAGAAGTCTTCTCCTTAGAGAAAAGACTGGCTGACTTAGGTGTTGACAGAAAATCTTGTCATATCGATTTGGTCCCTGAAAACTTTATCGAATCACCTCAAGGACGACTTTATCTGATTGACTGGGAATATTCATCAATGAACGATCCAATGTGGGATTTGGCTGCCCTCTTTTTAGAGTCTGAATTCACTCGTCAAGAGGAAGAAACCTTCTTATCTCACTATGAGAGTGAGCAAACACCTGTCTCTCGTGAAAAGATTGCCATTTATAAAATTTTACAAGATGCTATTTGGAGTCTATGGACAGTCTACAAAGAAGAGCAAGGTGCAGATTTTGGTGACTATGGTGTGAGTCGTTACCAAAGAGCTGTTAAAGGTCTAGCTTATTATGGAGGTTCAGATGAAAAATAAAAATGGAGTTTCTTTTGGTCTACTCTCAGGTATTTTCTGGGGGTTAGGTCTAACGATTAGTGCTTATATCTTTTCGATTTTTACAGATTTGTCGCCCTTTGTGGTGGCCGCTGCTCACGATTTCTTGAGTATCTTTATCTTACTAGCTTTTCTCTTGGTAAAAGAAGGAAAAGTTCGTCTCTCAATTTTCTTAAATATTCGCAATGTCAGTGTTATCATCGGAGCCTTGCTAGCAGGTCCTATCGGTATGCAGGCCAATCTTTATGCGGTTAAGTATATCGGAAGTTCTTTAGCTTCATCTGTATCGGCTATTTACCCCGCGATTTCAGTTTTATTGGCTTTCTTCTTTTTAAAGCACAAGATTTCGAAAAATACTGTGTTTGGGATTGTCTTGATTATTGCAGGGATTATTGCTCAGACCTATAAGGTTGAACAGGTCAATTCCTTCTACATTGGGATTCTTTGTGCTTTGGTTTGTGCCATTGCATGGGGAAGTGAGAGTGTTCTTAGCTCTTTTGCCATGGAAAGTGAATTGAGTGAAATCGAAGCCCTCTTAATCCGTCAAGTGACTTCATTCTTGTCCTATCTTGTGATTGTGCTCTTCTCTCATCAGTCATTTACTGCAGTGGCCAATGGACAATTGCTAGGTCTCATGATTGTCTTTGCAGCCTTTGATATGATTTCCTACTTGGCTTATTATATCGCTATCAATCGCTTGCAACCAGCCAAGGCTACAGGCTTGAATGTGAGCTATGTAGTTTGGACGGTCTTGTTTGCAGTTGTTTTTTTGGGTGCACCGCTAGATATGCTGACAATTATTACGTCACTTGTCGTCATTGCTGGAGTTTATATTATTATTAAAGAATAAAGGAGATTCGTGTGAAAGCCATTATCTTAGCAGCGGGATTGGGAACTCGCTTGCGTCCTATGACTGAAAATACCCCTAAAGCCTTGGTTCAGGTTAATCAAAAACCCTTGATTGAATACCAAATTGAGTTTCTAAAAGAAAAAGGGATCCATGACATCATCATCATCGTTGGTTATCTTAAAGAACAATTCGATTACTTGAAAGAGAAATACGGTGTTCGTCTCGTTTTCAATGATAAATACGCTGACTACAATAACTTTTACTCTCTCTATCTTGTAAAAGAAGAATTGGCCAACAGCTATGTTATTGATGCCGATAACTATCTCTTTAAAAATATGTTCCGCAATGATTTGACTCGTTCGACTTATTTTAGTGTTTATCGTGAAGATTGTACCAACGAATGGTTCTTGGTCTATGGAGATGACTACAAGGTTCAAGACATTATTGTTGATAGCAAGGCAGGTCGCATCCTTAGTGGTGTATCCTTCTGGGATGCTCCAACAGCAGAAAAGATTGTTAGCTTTATCGACAAGGCCTATGCAAGTGGTGAATTTGTCGATCTCTATTGGGACAATATGGTTAAGGATAATATCAAAGAGCTAGATGTCTATGTTGAAGAATTAGAAGGCAATAGCATCTATGAGATCGATAGTGTCCAAGACTATCATAAATTAGAAGAAATTCTTAAAAACGAAAATTAAAGATTTTGTATGTGAGCTATAATCTCGATAAAAATAGTTACATCAAAATGAAATAGGAATTAGGCGAATCAATTGGGGAAGTCAAATTAATGTGTTCGTATCCTATGTCAATCTATTATACAAGAAAAGCGCAAATAAAAAATCTCCAGATTAGGAACCATCAGTGAGTTCTCTAGTCTGGAGATTTTTCAATATACTTCGTTATTGGGAAGTTACGATTTACTATAAATGAGTATAAAATTGAGTTTTGTCTAGCTTCTAGCTCATTCATTTGTTGTCTTAGATAACTCGCGTCCCACTTGACCATCTTTTAAACAATTAATCTCGGTAATCTCGCTATTCTTGGCAGTATCAACACTATTTTGGACTTGGCTTGGTCAATTTGAGGTGTTGCATCGTATTCTTTGGACTCTATGGCTGCTTTTACAGCATTCTCCTCTTTCGTAAGATGTTGGATACCATTAATCGTAGCCTTCTTCTCGTTAGCTTTTGTCTGTAGTTCGCTCTTAGCCCCCTCTCTATCGATTGGTGCTGTAGCTCTAACGCTATTTGTCGAGAATCCAGACTTCATTCCTTCACTGAATGTTTCATCTGTTCCTTTCCTCACGTAGGCAACCACTACTCTGACATCTCCTTCTCCAAGTTTTGGATCTCGGTATTCAGGTGGAACAAAATTAAAAGTTCCAGAAACAGTGACACGTGTCTTTGCTATAGTATGGTAGCCCTGAGCCTCATTGTTATAGCTATAAGGATTAGTTGAACCACCACGTACTAAATAAGCCATCAACTCAGCGCCATCTGGTGTGTTACCAGGTTCCGCTCTTACACCAATAGTTCCCGAAATTATCGGCTGAGTCTCGGCTTTACCTTCTAACTCCTTATTAGTTGTCGTAATCCTCGCATCAGGTAAAGGTCTAGCAATAGTTAGTGTAGTCTGATTTGTATTTCCTGAAGAATCTGTCGCAACAACCGTTACTCTGGTGTAACCATGTTTATCAGCAGGCATCCTTCCTCGCAAATCTACATATCCCAATCCGTTTGTAAGAGTTAATCCTGTCTGTGATAGTCCTGTGCCTTCCAGACCATTAACTGTAATACTCCTAACGGTCTTACCACTGAAAGATTTGACGGTTACTCGGAGGTTATTTCCATAGGCTTCACCTGTACTTAGCGTTCGTAGAGTTTCTTCACTATATTGTGGAACACTAGTTGTACCCTTACCGAATCATATTTTCAAGGAATTATCAGCAGATCTCGCTTTCCTAGATTTAGGACTATCGCTGCTACCTTTTTCCACACCATTCTTTAATTGGGTTGTCTTTTTATACTCCTCAAGTGCAGCATTAAAGACCTCCTGATTGACAAGCCCATTTTCTGATTGCCCCAATGCTTCGTTGAATTTATCATAGGCTTCCTTGAGTTTTTGGACTTGTTCTGGATTTTCAGTGCTGGTCTTCAGTTCTTGGAGGAGATGATGGATTTTGTCCGATAGAGGATAGCTTCCTCTACCTAAATAGGAGATTTTAACTTTGATTTAACAGAGATAGAATCATAATAAGAATGATACAGCAAACTGAAGCTAGAATAGTAGACCTTGTTTTCTAAAATATTGTTAAAAATTAGTTTGAATTTCTCAACTAATTTTATTCAGTTACTACTTTATTATGCTATAAAAAATCAAACGCTCCCTTCTCATGATGGCAAAAACAAGCATGTAATAAAAAATTAATAATTCTGACATTTTAAGATACAGAGCTTGCCATCATTGATAAAATCAGCTACCATGAGTAAGTAAGTAAGTAAGTAAGTAAGTAAGTAAGTAAGTAAGTAAGTAAGTAAGTAAGTAAGTTTTTTTGTCCCGATTATGATATAATGATTAAATCAGGTGAATTTTGCTAGTAGGAGAAGCGATATTTTGCCACTAGATATAAACATGAGACTTCCTTTCCAAAATAACATGACAACATTATTAATATTTGCTAAACCTACTAGACAGTTATCCTAGTTTTTTGAATAGAATGAATAGATAAAAGGGGTTACGAACATGACGCCAGAAGAAATGTATCTGACAGATCGATTGGATGTACAGATAGCTCATTTTTTAAAGAAAAGCGTTCAACATCGTAGACGCTATAAGGTATTAAAAATAACAGAAATCGTGGCAGGTTTCCTCATAGCTGTCTTTTGTGCTATTCCTATGCCAGGTGATCGCTACCGTTTGATTTCGGTTGCCTTATCCAGTCTCGGTTTACTGTGTGAGGGGATTCTCAATTTGTATAATGCCAAGGAACACTGGATTTCTTACCAAAAGACTGCGCAACTCCTGGAGAGAGAAAAATTCCTCTATCAATGCCAAACGGAGAAATATGCAGGAAAAACCAAGGCTTTTGCTCTATTTGTCAAGACATGCGAAGGTCTTATCTCAGAGGAAATCAACCAGTGGGAAAGTATCCAGTCAAAAGAAGTGGCAGCTAGTGCAGATGCTCCAGAGAAAAAAGAGTAGGAGGTGGAGGAAATGTACCAATCCAGCTACCTATTGCCCTTGCTCTGGTTAAAAAAAGAAGCCGATAAGGAAAAGATGAGCGCGACTCAGTGCCAGATATTTTTCTTTTACTATCAAATGTTTGAACTCTTATTTGCTAGAGAAAGCGACTTGAGAGACTTATGTCTGGGAAGGCAAGGTTTTTATTTCTCGCAGTTAGAGAAAGATTTGCTTTCTGGAGTTTCCCACTTTCTAAAAAACTTGGAGGGAAAAGGGACTCTCAAGGCTAATCAAGAAGTATCAGCTCGTAAAGCCCTTTTTCTAGCCTTGACAACTAGCCAGTCAGATTGGCAAGAGTTAGCTCCTGTTTTTGATTTTTATCAGGCTGTAGGGAGACTTGAACATCCTTCTCTCTTGAGTTCTCAGGACAGACAAGATCTGATGTGGATTTACCAGTCAGCTTTGGAGAAGGATTATAGTGTCAAGGTAATTGGCGACAAGCATTTTGTATTGAAGAGACAAGATGCTACTAAATTGACAGGGCGCCAAACTCAAACTTTGGAAGCACTGAGTCAATCAGAAGACTTGGTCAATCCTGTCTATGTTACATTAGGAGAAAAGGGGGTACTCTTGCTTGATTAAGAGAGGAGATGTTGTGGCTCTTTATTTGCCTTTTCCGACTATTAGTAGCGATTTGGCTGTGAAGAATCATATGTATATTTGTATTGACAACAGTATGACTAAAAACAAAGAGTTAGTTAAAAATCAGACCTTCAAACCAGCCCTCTTGACCAGACGTTTGGTCAAGAACTTTATGATAGAAGAGCCGGATCTAGCTCGTAATCCTTTTACAAGACCAACCTTGATTGACTTAGATAAGGTATTTATGTTAGATAATACGGTCATTCCGACTTCTTATCTAGCCAGACGGCGACGCAATGTCTCAGAAGAATTATACGAGGAAGTTTTGGATCACTTAGTCCAACCACGGCTGATTTCATTGAACAAGTCTGAGTTTATGCAACTCAATCCAGGAACTTATTAGGAGGTAGAAGATGACAAATAAAGCAGTAAACGACTTTATACTAGCTATGGATTACGATAAAAAGAAACTCTTGACCCATCAGGGAGAGAGTATTGAAAATCGTTTCATCAAAGAGGGGAATCAGCTGCCCGATGAGTTTGTTGTTATCGAAAGAAAGAAGCGGAGCCTGTCGACAAACACAAGTGATATTTCTGTAACAGCTACCAACGATAGTCGCCTCTATCCTGGAGCACTTCTCGTAGTGGATGAGACCTTGTTAGAGAATAATCCCACTCTTCTTGCGGTCGATCGTGCTCCGATGACTTATAGTATTGATTTGCCTGGTTTGGCAAGTAGTGATAGCTTTCTCCAAGTAGAAGATCCCAGCAATTCAAGTGTTCGCGGAGCGGTAAATGATTTGTTGGCCAAGTGGCATCAAGATTATGGTCAGGTCAATAATGTCCCAGCTAGAATGCAGTATGAAAAAATCACGGCTCACAGCATGGAACAACTCAAGGTCAAGTTTGGTTCTGACTTTGAAAAGACAGGGAATTCTCTTGATATTGATTTTAACTCTGTCCATTCGGGCGAAAAGCAGATTCAGATTGTTAATTTTAAGCAGATTTATTATACAGTCAGCGTAGATGCTGTTAAAAATCCAGGAGATGTGTTTCAAGATACTGTAACGGTAGAGGATTTGAGGCAGAGAGGAATTTCTGCAGAGCGTCCTTTGGTCTATATTTCGAGTGTTGCTTATGGGCGCCAGGTCTATCTCAAGTTGGAAACCACGAGTAAGAGTGATGAAGTAGAGGCTGCTTTTGAAGCTTTGATAAAAGGAGTCAAGGTAGCTCCTCAGACAGAGTGGAAGCAGATTTTGGACAATACAGAAGTGAAGGCAGTTATTTTAGGGGGCGACCCGAGTTCGGGTGCCCGAGTTGTAACAGGCAAGGTGGATATGGTAGAGGACTTGATTCAAGAAGGCAGTCGCTTTACAGTAGATCATCCAGGGTTACCGATTTCCTATACAACTTCATTTTTACGGGACAATGTAGTTGCGACCTTTCAAAACAGTACAGACTATGTTGAGACTAAGGTGACAGCTTACAGAAACGGAGATTTACTCTTGGATCATAGTGGTGCCTATGTTGCCCAATATTATATTACTTGGGATGAATTATCCTATGATTATCAAGGTAAAGAAGTTTTGACTCCTAAGGCTTGGTACAGAAATGGGCAGGATTTGACGGCTCATTTTACCACTAGTATTCCTTTGAAAGGGAATGTTCGCAATCTCTCTGTCAAAATTAGAGAGTGTACTGGGCTTGCCTGGGAATGGTGGCGTACGGTTTATGAAAAAACCGATTTGCCACTAGTGCATAAGCGGACGATTTCTATTTGGGGAACGACTCTTTATCCTCAGGTAGAAGATAAGGTAGAAAATGACTAGGAGAGAAGAATGTTTGCGACAAAAAGAGTGAATGGCGATTTGTTTTCAGGACTTATCACAGATGTGGATGAGGAAATCATGAATAGCGATCAAAATCGCCTTGATATTGATACTATTGTCATCCACCATAATGGTGGGCTGAGTGATGAGGGGGCTAGAAGTACTTGGTATGTCTCTACAGGTCATGGCACATCTGCTCACTATCAGGTGACTCCTGATAAGATATGGGGGTGTGTTGGTGAAGAGAGCGTTGCCTATCATGCTGGCAACTATGAAGTCAATCAGCGTTCGATTGGTATTGAACACTTAAATAACCGTGGGGAACCTGACTGGACTATTGCAGAGGAAACCTACTGGAACTCAGCACGTTTGATTGCAGATATTTGTGATCGTTATAATTTGCCAATCAATCGTGAGACCATCCATCCTCACCAGGAATTTACAGCTACAGATTGCCCTGGGGGGATTGATCTCAATCGACTCATCCAGATGGCGGCTGAGATTCATGCTGGCGATAGTTTCCAAGTCTCAAAAGAGGAACAGCCTCGAGATGGGAATGGAGAGTATCTAGTGCGTGTGGTAGATGATGATCTCTACATCCGAACAGGTCCAGGTCTGGCTTATCCTGACCAAGGTTTTTGTCCTCTTGGGACTTTTACCATCATGCAGGTAGAAGAAGCAGATGGCTATACTTGGGGCTTGTTGAAGTCGGGTAGGGGCTGGATCGCACTAGACTATACAGAAGAAATCAAATAGAAAAAGGAAGGAAGAATGAATGAAACTAAAAAGTAAAGAAGAGCGCAAAGGGGAAAAGGTTTTTCGTTACTCAATAAGGAAGTACCACTTCGGTGCTGCTAGCGTTGCCGTTGCGGCGCTGATGTTTTTTGCCAATGGGACAGTGCAGGCACAAACGCCTGATATTTCTCCAGCGACAGAGAACGGAACGACTAGAACCAGCGCCCTTGTAAGCGATTCCTCGGGGGGGGGGATCTGAAGAGCTAAGTGAAAAAAGTCTTGTCACAGCCCCTAGTGAACCCGAGCAATCTAGCCAAGGTAATCAAAAGCCTCAAGAAGCATCAGATGAAAACAAGTCTCTAGTAAAAGATAGCGAAGAAGGCAAGGGAGAAAAACAAGCAGAGGTAAACCGTCCTACTGTGGATAAGTCACTTGCCGAGTCTGCACAAACCAGTCTACAAGCTTTACTTGCTAATCTGACGCTGGACTCCATGAAAGAACTTCACGCTCGTGTAGAAGCAGGTCTAGCACAAGCTAAAGCTGTTCTTGAGAATCCAAACTCTAGTCAAGAGGAAGTCAATGCCCAAGTTCAAGCTATGAAAACCTTGACTGAGGAGGTCAACAAGGCTTTGGCTGGTGGAGTCACTTCTCCAACCGAGCTCGTAGAAGGAAGGGGTGCGACTCTGAGTGAACCGAGCCCGGCTCCTAGACGGGGGCGACGTGGTGGGGGATTGCTAGCCTCTCCTCCAGTATCAGTGTCAACAGAAAACAAAGAAAAGGGGGAGACAGCGGAGGGGGCTACAGACTACACAAATGGTTCAGGTAGCTATCCTCTATCAGAAAACATCCATAAACTCCTCCAAGAGCTGAAGACCAGCACTGAAAATCCAGAACAAGTCCAAAAACTTAAAGAAGCATACGATAAACTAAATGAAGCACTTCAGACAAAGGAAGATGGGGTTGTTGACCAGGAGGTCTTTAATGCTGCTCTTGAGGAGTATAAAAAGGCTAGTCAACTGAAAAAAGATGCAGAGGGAACTGGAACAACTAGGAGTCGAAGAAGTAAACGTGACGCTGTTAGCTTAAAGCTAGAGAAGCTTGCTCCAGGTCGTGTAGAACGCCCTACTCAAAATCCGAAGGATACTGTTTCAGACTACCAATATCAGGGATATGGTTTAAGATTTAGAGCTGAATCAACAACGAAAAATATTCGTGAAATGACTATTACCGGGATAGAGGGACTTGGACTTACAAGCAAAATAAGTGGTTTGGGTACTCGTAAGGCTATAATGCAATTAACTGGTGTAATCCCACGGACTCAGTTTGGTATAAGACAGTATACCGTTAAAGCTACAGATGAGGGAGGATTTTCACAAATATACACAGGATATATACAACTCCCTCTTCCAAAAGCAACATTTATTACAACGGATAAAGAACTTGAAGGAAAAGCGGGTACGATTCCTCAAGACCCGACATTTAGAGACCCTTCTAAATTTATTAGAGCTAGATTACCTGCTGGAGTTGATACAAGAAACAGAACTAATAATCAAGAAGTGAGAGTTTATCTAGTGAAAGGCGGCTCTACTTATAATGGATATGATACAGTTGTGCCATATGCTAAAAACTTTACAATCCTTTCAAGTGGTCTTCCAGATGCTAATGGAGTAGTAACTTTTACTCCGCCTGACTACCAAAAATATGGTGTTGATAAATTAGGAACCGATCAATTACGATTGGTCACAATGATGGTAACATCTGGTACGGATAGACCGCTTGATAACGAAGGTTCCATATCCGAGTTATCAGATAGTACCATACGGGCGACAGTTAATAAGAGCGATCTTTCTAACAAGATTCAAGAGCTAGAAGGCGTCTTACGACAAGAAGATCCAACGATCACTAACGGTAAGACAGAAGACAGTAAACAAGCTTATGTGACAGCCAAAGAGAAGGCAAACCAAGCGGTTACAAAAGCGAAGGCAGTTCAACAAAACAGCAACGCTTCTGAATCAGACGTTCGTGATGCAGAAAACGCCTTAACTGAAGCCAAGAATGGTCTTACAACAGCCAAGAACGGCTTGAGAAACGTTAATAAGAGCGATCTTTCTAACAAGATTCAAGAGCTAGAAGGCGTCTTACGACAAGAAGATCCAACGATCACTAACGGTAAGACAGAAGACAGTAAACAAGCTTATGTGACAGCCAAAGAGAAGGCAAACCAAGCGGTTACAAAAGCGAAGGCAGTTCAACAAAACAGCAACGCTTCTGAATCAGACGTTCGTGATGCAGAAAACGCCTTAACTGAAGCCAAGAATGGTCTTACAACAGCCAAGAACGGCTTGAGAAACGTTAATAAGAGCGATCTTTCTAACAAGATTCAAGAGCTAGAAGGCGTCTTACGACAAGAAGATCCAACGATCACTAACGGTAAGACAGAAGACAGTAAACAAGCTTATGTGACAGCCAAAGAGAAGGCAAACCAAGCGGTTACAAAAGCGAAGGCAGTTCAACAAAACAGCAACGCTTCTGAATCAGACGTTCGTGATGCAGAAAACGCCTTAACTGAAGCCAAGAATGGTCTTACAACAGCCAAGAACGGCTTGAGAAACGTTAATAAGAGCGATCTTTCTAACAAGATTCAAGAGCTAGAAGGCGTCTTACGACAAGAAGATCCAACGATCACTAACGGTAAGACAGAAGACAGTAAACAAGCTTATGTGACAGCCAAAGAGAAGGCAAACCAAGCGGTTACAAAAGCGAAGGCAGTTCAACAAAACAGCAACGCTTCTGAATCAGACGTTCGTGATGCAGAAAACGCCTTAACTGAAGCCAAGAATGGTCTTACAACAGCCAAGAACGGCTTGAGAAACGTTAATAAGAGCGATCTTTCTAACAAGATTCAAGAGCTAGAAGGCGTCTTACGACAAGAAGATCCAACGATCACTAACGGTAAGACAGAAGACAGTAAACAAGCTTATGTGACAGCCAAAGAGAAGGCAAACCAAGCGGTTACAAAAGCGAAGGCAGTTCAACAAAACAGCAACGCTTCTGAATCAGACGTTCGTGATGCAGAAAACGCCTTAACTGAAGCCAAGAATGGTCTTACAACAGCCAAGAACGGCTTGAGAAACGTTAATAAGAGCGATCTTTCTAACAAGATTCAAGAGCTAGAAGGCGTCTTACGACAAGAAGATCCAACGATCACTAACGGTAAGACAGAAGACAGTAAACAAGCTTATGTGACAGCCAAAGAGAAGGCAAACCAAGCGGTTACAAAAGCGAAGGCAGTTCAACAAAACAGCAACGCTTCTGAATCAGACGTTCGTGATGCAGAAAACGCCTTAACTGAAGCCAAGAATGGTCTTACAACAGCCAAGAACGGCTTGAGAAACGTTAATAAGAGCGATCTTTCTAACAAGATTCAAGAGCTAGAAGGCGTCTTACGACAAGAAGATCCAACGATCACTAACGGTAAGACAGAAGACAGTAAACAAGCTTATGTGACAGCCAAAGAGAAGGCAAACCAAGCGGTTACAAAAGCGAAGGCAGTTCAACAAAACAGCAACGCTTCTGAATCAGACGTTCGTGATGCAGAAAACGCCTTAACTGAAGCCAAGAATGGTCTTACAACAGCCAAGAACGGCTTGAGAAACGTTAATAAGAGCGATCTTTCTAACAAGATTCAAGAGCTAGAAGGCGTCTTACGACAAGAAGATCCAACGATCACTAACGGTAAGACAGAAGACAGTAAACAAGCTTATGTGACAGCCAAAGAGAAGGCAAACCAAGCGGTTACAAAAGCGAAGGCAGTTCAACAAAACAGCAACGCTTCTGAATCAGACGTTCGTGATGCAGAAAACGCCTTAACTGAAGCCAAGAATGGTCTTACAACAGCCAAGAACGGCTTGAGAAACGTTAATAAGAGCGATCTTTCTAACAAGATTCAAGAGCTAGAAGGCGTCTTACGACAAGAAGATCCAACGATCACTAACGGTAAGACAGAAGACAGTAAACAAGCTTATGTGACAGCCAAAGAGAAGGCAAACCAAGCGGTTACAAAAGCGAAGGCAGTTCAACAAAACAGCAACGCTTCTGAATCAGACGTTCGTGATGCAGAAAACGCCTTAACTGAAGCCAAGAATGGTCTTACAACAGCCAAGAACGGCTTGAGAAACGTTAATAAGAGCGATCTTTCTAACAAGATTCAAGAGCTAGAAGGCGTCTTACGACAAGAAGATCCAACGATCACTAACGGTAAGACAGAAGACAGTAAACAAGCTTATGTGACAGCCAAAGAGAAGGCAAACCAAGCGGTTACAAAAGCGAAGGCAGTTCAACAAAACAGCAACGCTTCTGAATCAGACGTTCGTGATGCAGAAAACGCCTTAACTGAAGCCAAGAATGGTCTTACAACAGCCAAGAACGGCTTGAGAAACGTTAATAAGAGCGATCTTTCTAACAAGATTCAAGAGCTAGAAGGCGTCTTACGACAAGAAGATCCAACGATCACTAACGGTAAGACAGAAGACAGTAAACAAGCTTATGTGACAGCCAAAGAGAAGGCAAACCAAGCGGTTACAAAAGCGAAGGCAGTTCAACAAAACAGCAACGCTTCTGAATCAGACGTTCGTGATGCAGAAAACGCCTTAACTGAAGCCAAGAATGGTCTTACAACAGCCAAGAACGGCTTGAGAAACGTTAATAAGAGCGATCTTTCTAACAAGATTCAAGAGCTAGAAGGCGTCTTACGACAAGAAGATCCAACGATCACTAACGGTAAGACAGAAGACAGTAAACAAGCTTATGTGACAGCCAAAGAGAAGGCAAACCAAGCGGTTACAAAAGCGAAGGCAGTTCAACAAAACAGCAACGCTTCTGAATCAGACGTTCGTGATGCAGAAAACGCCTTAACTGAAGCCAAGAATGGTCTTACAACAGCCAAGAACGGCTTGAGAAACGTTAATAAGAGCGATCTTTCTAACAAGATTCAAGAGCTAGAAGGCGTCTTACGACAAGAAGATCCAACGATCACTAACGGTAAGACAGAAGACAGTAAACAAGCTTATGTGACAGCCAAAGAGAAGGCAAACCAAGCGGTTACAAAAGCGAAGGCAGTTCAACAAAACAGCAACGCTTCTGAATCAGACGTTCGTGATGCAGAAAACGCCTTAACTGAAGCCAAGAATGGTCTTACAACAGCCAAGAACGGCTTGAGAAACGTTAATAAGAGCGATCTTTCTAACAAGATTCAAGAGCTAGAAGGCGTCTTACGACAAGAAGATCCAACGATCACTAACGGTAAGACAGAAGACAGTAAACAAGCTTATGTGACAGCCAAAGAGAAGGCAAACCAAGCGGTTACAAAAGCGAAGGCAGTTCAACAAAACAGCAACGCTTCTGAATCAGACGTTCGTGATGCAGAAAACGCCTTAACTGAAGCCAAGAATGGTCTTACAACAGCCAAGAACGGCTTGAGAAACGTTAATAAGAGCGATCTTTCTAACAAGATTCAAGAGCTAGAAGGCGTCTTACGACAAGAAGATCCAACGATCACTAACGGTAAGACAGAAGACAGTAAACAAGCTTATGTGACAGCCAAAGAGAAGGCAAACCAAGCGGTTACAAAAGCGAAGGCAGTTCAACAAAACAGCAACGCTTCTGAATCAGACGTTCGTGATGCAGAAAACGCCTTAACTGAAGCCAAGAATGGTCTTACAACAGCCAAGAACGGCTTGAGAAACGTTAATAAGAGCGATCTTTCTAACAAGATTCAAGAGCTAGAAGGCGTCTTACGACAAGAAGATCCAACGATCACTAACGGTAAGACAGAAGACAGTAAACAAGCTTATGTGACAGCCAAAGAGAAGGCAAACCAAGCGGTTACAAAAGCGAAGGCAGTTCAACAAAACAGCAACGCTTCTGAATCAGACGTTCGTGATGCAGAAAACGCCTTAACTGAAGCCAAGAATGGTCTTACAACAGCCAAGAACGGCTTGAGAAACGTTAATAAGAGCGATCTTTCTAACAAGATTCAAGAGCTAGAAGGCGTCTTACGACAAGAAGATCCAACGATCACTAACGGTAAGACAGAAGACAGTAAACAAGCTTATGTGACAGCCAAAGAGAAGGCAAACCAAGCGGTTACAAAAGCGAAGGCAGTTCAACAAAACAGCAACGCTTCTGAATCAGACGTTCGTGATGCAGAAAACGCCTTAACTGAAGCCAAGAATGGTCTTACAACAGCCAAGAACGGCTTGAGAAACGTTAATAAGAGCGATCTTTCTAACAAGATTCAAGAGCTAGAAGGCGTCTTACGACAAGAAGATCCAACGATCACTAACGGTAAGACAGAAGACAGTAAACAAGCTTATGTGACAGCCAAAGAGAAGGCAAACCAAGCGGTTACAAAAGCGAAGGCAGTTCAACAAAACAGCAACGCTTCTGAATCAGACGTTCGTGATGCAGAAAACGCCTTAACTGAAGCCAAGAATGGTCTTACAACAGCCAAGAACGGCTTGAGAAACGTTAATAAGAGCGATCTTTCTAACAAGATTCAAGAGCTAGAAGGCGTCTTACGACAAGAAGATCCAACGATCACTAACGGTAAGACAGAAGACAGTAAACAAGCTTATGTGACAGCCAAAGAGAAGGCAAACCAAGCGGTTACAAAAGCGAAGGCAGTTCAACAAAACAGCAACGCTTCTGAATCAGACGTTCGTGATGCAGAAAACGCCTTAACTGAAGCCAAGAATGGTCTTACAACAGCCAAGAACGGCTTGAGAAACGTTAATAAGAGCGATCTTTCTAACAAGATTCAAGAGCTAGAAGGCGTCTTACGACAAGAAGATCCAACGATCACTAACGGTAAGACAGAAGACAGTAAACAAGCTTATGTGACAGCCAAAGAGAAGGCAAACCAAGCGGTTACAAAAGCGAAGGCAGTTCAACAAAACAGCAACGCTTCTGAATCAGACGTTCGTGATGCAGAAAACGCCTTAACTGAAGCCAAGAATGGTCTTACAACAGCCAAGAACGGCTTGAGAAACGTTAATAAGAGCGATCTTTCTAACAAGATTCAAGAGCTAGAAGGCGTCTTACGACAAGAAGATCCAACGATCACTAACGGTAAGACAGAAGACAGTAAACAAGCTTATGTGACAGCCAAAGAGAAGGCAAACCAAGCGGTTACAAAAGCGAAGGCAGTTCAACAAAACAGCAACGCTTCTGAATCAGACGTTCGTGATGCAGAAAACGCCTTAACTGAAGCCAAGAATGGTCTTACAACAGCCAAGAACGGCTTGAGAAACGTTAATAAGAGCGATCTTTCTAACAAGATTCAAGAGCTAGAAGGCGTCTTACGACAAGAAGATCCAACGATCACTAACGGTAAGACAGAAGACAGTAAACAAGCTTATGTGACAGCCAAAGAGAAGGCAAACCAAGCGGTTACAAAAGCGAAGGCAGTTCAACAAAACAGCAACGCTTCTGAATCAGACGTTCGTGATGCAGAAAACGCCTTAACTGAAGCCAAGAATGGTCTTACAACAGCCAAGAACGGCTTGAGAAACGTTAATAAGAGCGATCTTTCTAACAAGATTCAAGAGCTAGAAGGCGTCTTACGACAAGAAGATCCAACGATCACTAACGGTAAGACAGAAGACAGTAAACAAGCTTATGTGACAGCCAAAGAGAAGGCAAACCAAGCGGTTACAAAAGCGAAGGCAGTTCAACAAAACAGCAACGCTTCTGAATCAGACGTTCGTGATGCAGAAAACGCCTTAACTGAAGCCAAGAATGGTCTTACAACAGCCAAGAACGGCTTGAGAAACGTTAATAAGAGCGATCTTTCTAACAAGATTCAAGAGCTAGAAGGCGTCTTACGACAAGAAGATCCAACGATCACTAACGGTAAGACAGAAGACAGTAAACAAGCTTATGTGACAGCCAAAGAGAAGGCAAACCAAGCGGTTACAAAAGCGAAGGCAGTTCAACAAAACAGCAACGCTTCTGAATCAGACGTTCGTGATGCAGAAAACGCCTTAACTGAAGCCAAGAATGGTCTTACAACAGCCAAGAACGGCTTGAGAAACGTTAATAAGAGCGATCTTTCTAACAAGATTCAAGAGCTAGAAGGCGTCTTACGACAAGAAGATCCAACGATCACTAACGGTAAGACAGAAGACAGTAAACAAGCTTATGTGACAGCCAAAGAGAAGGCAAACCAAGCGGTTACAAAAGCGAAGGCAGTTCAACAAAACAGCAACGCTTCTGAATCAGACGTTCGTGATGCAGAAAACGCCTTAACTGAAGCCAAGAATGGTCTTACAACAGCCAAGAACGGCTTGAGAAACGTTAATAAGAGCGATCTTTCTAACAAGATTCAAGAGCTAGAAGGCGTCTTACGACAAGAAGATCCAACGATCACTAACGGTAAGACAGAAGACAGTAAACAAGCTTATGTGACAGCCAAAGAGAAGGCAAACCAAGCGGTTACAAAAGCGAAGGCAGTTCAACAAAACAGCAACGCTTCTGAATCAGACGTTCGTGATGCAGAAAACGCCTTAACTGAAGCCAAGAATGGTCTTACAACAGCCAAGAACGGCTTGAGAAACGTTAATAAGAGCGATCTTTCTAACAAGATTCAAGAGCTAGAAGGCGTCTTACGACAAGAAGATCCAACGATCACTAACGGTAAGACAGAAGACAGTAAACAAGCTTATGTGACAGCCAAAGAGAAGGCAAACCAAGCGGTTACAAAAGCGAAGGCAGTTCAACAAAACAGCAACGCTTCTGAATCAGACGTTCGTGATGCAGAAAACGCCTTAACTGAAGCCAAGAATGGTCTTACAACAGCCAAGAACGGCTTGAGAAACGTTAATAAGAGCGATCTTTCTAACAAGATTCAAGAGCTAGAAGGCGTCTTACGACAAGAAGATCCAACGATCACTAACGGTAAGACAGAAGACAGTAAACAAGCTTATGTGACAGCCAAAGAGAAGGCAAACCAAGCGGTTACAAAAGCGAAGGCAGTTCAACAAAACAGCAACGCTTCTGAATCAGACGTTCGTGATGCAGAAAACGCCTTAACTGAAGCCAAGAATGGTCTTACAACAGCCAAGAACGGCTTGAGAAACGTTAATAAGAGCGATCTTTCTAACAAGATTCAAGAGCTAGAAGGCGTCTTACGACAAGAAGATCCAACGATCACTAACGGTAAGACAGAAGACAGTAAACAAGCTTATGTGACAGCCAAAGAGAAGGCAAACCAAGCGGTTACAAAAGCGAAGGCAGTTCAACAAAACAGCAACGCTTCTGAATCAGACGTTCGTGATGCAGAAAACGCCTTAACTGAAGCCAAGAATGGTCTTACAACAGCCAAGAACGGCTTGAGAAACGTTAATAAGAGCGATCTTTCTAACAAGATTCAAGAGCTAGAAGGCGTCTTACGACAAGAAGATCCAACGATCACTAACGGTAAGACAGAAGACAGTAAACAAGCTTATGTGACAGCCAAAGAGAAGGCAAACCAAGCGGTTACAAAAGCGAAGGCAGTTCAACAAAACAGCAACGCTTCTGAATCAGACGTTCGTGATGCAGAAAACGCCTTAACTGAAGCCAAGAATGGTCTTACAACAGCCAAGAACGGCTTGAGAAACGTTAATAAGAGCGATCTTTCTAACAAGATTCAAGAGCTAGAAGGCGTCTTACGACAAGAAGATCCAACGATCACTAACGGTAAGACAGAAGACAGTAAACAAGCTTATGTGACAGCCAAAGAGAAGGCAAACCAAGCGGTTACAAAAGCGAAGGCAGTTCAACAAAACAGCAACGCTTCTGAATCAGACGTTCGTGATGCAGAAAACGCCTTAACTGAAGCCAAGAATGGTCTTACAACAGCCAAGAACGGCTTGAGAAACGTTAATAAGAGCGATCTTTCTAACAAGATTCAAGAGCTAGAAGGCGTCTTACGACAAGAAGATCCAACGATCACTAACGGTAAGACAGAAGACAGTAAACAAGCTTATGTGACAGCCAAAGAGAAGGCAAACCAAGCGGTTACAAAAGCGAAGGCAGTTCAACAAAACAGCAACGCTTCTGAATCAGACGTTCGTGATGCAGAAAACGCCTTAACTGAAGCCAAGAATGGTCTTACAACAGCCAAGAACGGCTTGAGAAACGTTAATAAGAGCGATCTTTCTAACAAGATTCAAGAGCTAGAAGGCGTCTTACGACAAGAAGATCCAACGATCACTAACGGTAAGACAGAAGACAGTAAACAAGCTTATGTGACAGCCAAAGAGAAGGCAAACCAAGCGGTTACAAAAGCGAAGGCAGTTCAACAAAACAGCAACGCTTCTGAATCAGACGTTCGTGATGCAGAAAACGCCTTAACTGAAGCCAAGAATGGTCTTACAACAGCCAAGAACGGCTTGAGAAACGTTAATAAGAGCGATCTTTCTAACAAGATTCAAGAGCTAGAAGGCGTCTTACGACAAGAAGATCCAACGATCACTAACGGTAAGACAGAAGACAGTAAACAAGCTTATGTGACAGCCAAAGAGAAGGCAAACCAAGCGGTTACAAAAGCGAAGGCAGTTCAACAAAACAGCAACGCTTCTGAATCAGACGTTCGTGATGCAGAAAACGCCTTAACTGAAGCCAAGAATGGTCTTACAACAGCCAAGAACGGCTTGAGAAACGTTAATAAGAGCGATCTTTCTAACAAGATTCAAGAGCTAGAAGGCGTCTTACGACAAGAAGATCCAACGATCACTAACGGTAAGACAGAAGACAGTAAACAAGCTTATGTGACAGCCAAAGAGAAGGCAAACCAAGCGGTTACAAAAGCGAAGGCAGTTCAACAAAACAGCAACGCTTCTGAATCAGACGTTCGTGATGCAGAAAACGCCTTAACTGAAGCCAAGAATGGTCTTACAACAGCCAAGAACGGCTTGAGAAACGTTAATAAGAGCGATCTTTCTAACAAGATTCAAGAGCTAGAAGGCGTCTTACGACAAGAAGATCCAACGATCACTAACGGTAAGACAGAAGACAGTAAACAAGCTTATGTGACAGCCAAAGAGAAGGCAAACCAAGCGGTTACAAAAGCGAAGGCAGTTCAACAAAACAGCAACGCTTCTGAATCAGACGTTCGTGATGCAGAAAACGCCTTAACTGAAGCCAAGAATGGTCTTACAACAGCCAAGAACGGCTTGAGAAACGTTAATAAGAGCGATCTTTCTAACAAGATTCAAGAGCTAGAAGGCGTCTTACGACAAGAAGATCCAACGATCACTAACGGTAAGACAGAAGACAGTAAACAAGCTTATGTGACAGCCAAAGAGAAGGCAAACCAAGCGGTTACAAAAGCGAAGGCAGTTCAACAAAACAGCAACGCTTCTGAATCAGACGTTCGTGATGCAGAAAACGCCTTAACTGAAGCCAAGAATGGTCTTACAACAGCCAAGAACGGCTTGAGAAACGTTAATAAGAGCGATCTTTCTAACAAGATTCAAGAGCTAGAAGGCGTCTTACGACAAGAAGATCCAACGATCACTAACGGTAAGACAGAAGACAGTAAACAAGCTTATGTGACAGCCAAAGAGAAGGCAAACCAAGCGGTTACAAAAGCGAAGGCAGTTCAACAAAACAGCAACGCTTCTGAATCAGACGTTCGTGATGCAGAAAACGCCTTAACTGAAGCCAAGAATGGTCTTACAACAGCCAAGAACGGCTTGAGAAACGTTAATAAGAGCGATCTTTCTAACAAGATTCAAGAGCTAGAAGGCGTCTTACGACAAGAAGATCCAACGATCACTAACGGTAAGACAGAAGACAGTAAACAAGCTTATGTGACAGCCAAAGAGAAGGCAAACCAAGCGGTTACAAAAGCGAAGGCAGTTCAACAAAACAGCAACGCTTCTGAATCAGACGTTCGTGATGCAGAAAACGCCTTAACTGAAGCCAAGAATGGTCTTACAACAGCCAAGAACGGCTTGAGAAACGTTAATAAGAGCGATCTTTCTAACAAGATTCAAGAGCTAGAAGGCGTCTTACGACAAGAAGATCCAACGATCACTAACGGTAAGACAGAAGACAGTAAACAAGCTTATGTGACAGCCAAAGAGAAGGCAAACCAAGCGGTTACAAAAGCGAAGGCAGTTCAACAAAACAGCAACGCTTCTGAATCAGACGTTCGTGATGCAGAAAACGCCTTAACTGAAGCCAAGAATGGTCTTACAACAGCCAAGAACGGCTTGAGAAACGTTAATAAGAGCGATCTTTCTAACAAGATTCAAGAGCTAGAAGGCGTCTTACGACAAGAAGATCCAACGATCACTAACGGTAAGACAGAAGACAGTAAACAAGCTTATGTGACAGCCAAAGAGAAGGCAAACCAAGCGGTTACAAAAGCGAAGGCAGTTCAACAAAACAGCAACGCTTCTGAATCAGACGTTCGTGATGCAGAAAACGCCTTAACTGAAGCCAAGAATGGTCTTACAACAGCCAAGAACGGCTTGAGAAACGTTAATTCGGATTCAGCTCAGTCTGGAACAAATCCCGTGACTCCACCATCTGCGACAAGAAATCGAAGAACTCCTCCACGTCGCGCTCGTAGAAGCGTTGGATTTGTAGGGAATTCCCAAACAGGTACAAGTCCATCGGCTGTGGACAAGTCAGAACTTCGTACTCTGGTAGAGGAGCTAGAACGTCGCCTGCAAGATCTAGCAGGTCTATCTCCTGAAGTACTTGAGGAAGCACATCGTATCTTGGGAGAGGCGCAAGCAGCTCTTGCTAATGAAAACTTAACAGCTCAAGAATTGGCAGACCTCCTTGCTAAAGTTAGACAGGTTCTCAATTCTCTACAAACTGGGACATCAGCTGATAAGAGTCAGTCTGCGTCAAACTCAAATAAAGAAGCAGAAAGTACCAAGGGAGCTAAAAATGAGACAGAAATCCCTCTATATGGTGTCTTAGGAGCTGCAGTTCTTTCTCTTCTAGGAGCTCTCCTCTTTGCAGTAGCTCGTAAAAAATCCTCTCAACTAGATAAGCTTTCAAGAGAATTGCACCAGCTTGTAGTTGAGCTAGAGGCTAGCGACAAGGATAAAAAAGTTCTAAACAAGGCTAAGAAATTAGCTGATGAAGCACGACTCTTTGTAGATAGCCATCAAAAAGATTCTCAAAAAGAAGCAGAACTAATTTCTGAAATCAAGACTGTTCTCAGTCAACTCAAAGAAGAAGCCTAGTTTTGAAGAAAACACTACTTTCAGGAACTGAGTGAGTAGCTTTGTAGCTATGATGAGGAAATAAGAAATCTCCAGATTAGGAACTATCGCTGAGTTCTCTAGTCTGGAGATTTTTCAATATACTTCATTATTGGGGGATTACAAATAGTCGGATGTTTTTTGATTTTTTACGAATAGAATAGATGAGTAGTAAAAGAAATGGAGTTATTTATGAAAATCACAAACTATGAAATTTATAAGTTAAAAAAATCAGGTTTGACCAATCAACAGATTTTGAATGTCCTAGAATATGGTGAAAATGTTGATCAAGAACTGTTGTTAGGTGATATTGCAGATATATCAGGTTGCAGAAATCCAGCTGTTTTTATGGAACGTTATTTTCAGATAGACGATGCGAATTTGGAGAAGGAGTTTCAAAAATTTCCATCTTTCTCTATTTTAGATGACTGTTACCCTTGGGATTTGAGTGAAATATATGATGCGCCTGTACTTTTATTTTACAAGGGAAATCTTGACCTCTTGAAATTTCCAAAAGTAGCGGTTGTGGGTAGTCGTGCTTGTAGCAAACAGGGAGCTAAGTCAGTTGAAAAAGTCATTCAGGGCTTGGAAAATGAACTGGTTATTGTCAGTGGATTAGCCAAGGGCATTGACACAGCGGCTCATATGGCAGCTATTCAGAACGGTGGGAAAACCATTGCAGTGATTGGGACAGGTCTGGATGTGTTTTATCCTAAAGCCAATAAACGCTTGCAAGACTATATCGGAAATGATCATCTGGTTCTTAGTGAATATGGACCTGGTGAACAACCTCTGAAATTTCATTTTCCTGCCCGTAATCGCATCATTGCTGGACTTTGTCGTGGTGTGATTGTAGCAGAGGCTAAGATGCGCTCAGGTAGTCTCATTACCTGTGAGCGAGCAATGGAGGAAGGGCGCGATGTTTTTGCTATACCTGGTAGCATTTTAGATGGACTATCAGACGGTTGCCATCATTTGATTCAAGAAGGAGCAAAATTAGTCACCAGCGGGCAAGATGTTCTTGCGGAATTTGAATTTTAAAAATGACCTAAGCTAGAATTCTGAGAAAAATCAATTTTTAATAGAAAATGAAGTAAATATCCCCACAATAAAACGCATTTTATCAAGTTTTTCAGCACTTGATATTATGCGTTTTTTCTAAGTGAATAAGTGGAGTGGAGGACTTTTCCCATAGGAAGGAAAGCAATTTAGTGTAATTGAGAAAGGAGAGTTGCTTGTGACTAATCTTGGTCAGCTTATTATCAGGGAGCTGTATCGTCTCAAGTATTGCCAGTAAGGAAAAATAAATTCTTCAAAAGTAGAGATTACAAGGGCTTGTCTAAGAAAGAATTCAAAGACCTTGACAGATAAAAATAAAATGGTTATTATAAAAAATGGTCTGAAATTTATGATGACACTCTTCGAAAATCTTTTTAAATCAGCTCAGCTTTGCCTTGCTGTGTTTTGAGCAAGCTACGGTTAGCTTCCGAGTTTGATTTTCATTTACTAGAAATGAAGCTGATGAGAGATAGCAGTAGATATTTGCGTCAGGATGTGATGGAAAATGATAAAAAGACCTCATGAGATTGGCATATCAGACTACTAAAGCATTGAGTTTGTTAGGATTTTATACTCAATGAAAATCAAAGAGCAAACTAGGAAGCTAGCCGCAGGTTGCTCAAAGCACCGCTTTGAGGTTGCAGATAAAGCTGACGTGGTTTGAAGAGATTTTCGAAGAGTATTAGCGACTAGTTAGCTAGGAAAGGAAGATATTTGTGACAAATAATAAACTGTATTCGTTGGTAGAATTTAGAAATAAAATATACGAAGAATTAGAACTCTCCAGAAGTGATTTAGCGATTTTACTATGTGCCATGCTTATCGCCTCTATCGGATTAAATATGGATTCGACTCCCGTGATTATTGGAGCCATGTTAATCTCTCCTTTGATGACACCTATTCTGGGAGTGGGGCTCTCTCTAGCTATATTTGATTTTAAATTGTTAAGAAAATCTTTTAAAATCTTAGCTATTCAAATTCTTGCCAGTTTAATAGCTTCAACACTTTATTTTTATCTTTCTCCCATTTCGTATGCTAGTTCGGAGATTGTTGCTAGAACCTCTCCGACTATTTGGGATGTTCTCATTGCTTTTGTAGGAGGGATAGCAGGTATTATTGGTGCTAGGAAAAAAGAGACCAATAATATTGTCCCTGGTGTCGCGATTGCAACCGCCTTGATGCCTCCTCTTTGTACGGTAGGTTATGCTATTGCTTCTGCTAATATAAAATTTATCATAGGCTCCTCTTACCTATTCCTCATCAATTGTAGCTTTATTGTCATTGCGACTTATATAGGTGTTAGGTTGATGATGGTTAAGAAGCACTATTTTAGAGATAATGAAGAAGACTCTAAAATGCGCAGGATTTTGCTTTTAGTTGCTGTTTTGCTGATGATTCCGAGTTTCATCTCTGCAACAACTTTAGTGAGAGAAACATTGAAAAAAGAGTCCCTTAATAAATTTATATCAGAGCAGTTTCAGGGGCATAATATTTTGAAAAAAACCTATTCTAAAAAGAATCATACCCTAAAGCTAACCATTTCAGGAAATTATTTGACAGAAGAAGAACTCGATATGATTTCAAGTAAGAGAGGTGACTATGGTTTAAGTGATGTTTCTGTTCAAGTTTCACAATTGTCTGATTCAGAACAACTTAGCAAGGAAGAACTGGTGGAGTATTTCTTCCAGTATATCAAAGATAAGGAAGCAAAAGAAAAGGAAAAAGCTAATAAATTTGATACAGAGTCTGAGGAGCAATAATTTCTTGAGAATAGCTGGTTTTTCTCGTGAGTCTTCTATGTATATCAAAGGAAGATTGTGGTCTTAAGTATAAACTTTTCTTCTATTATAGTAGCTAAGTCTTGACAGGGTTTAAAAAATGGTTTACACTTTATAAAGTTTATTACTTTGAAAAGGTGTGATACTGTGGCTACGGCAACAAAAAAGAAAAAATCAACAGTTAAAAAAAATCTAGTCATCGTGGAGTCGCCTGCTAAGGCCAAGACGATTGAAAAATATCTAGGCAGAAACTACAAGGTTTTAGCCAGTGTCGGGCATATCCGTGATTTGAAGAAATCCAGTATGTCAGTCGATATTGAAAATAATTATGAACCGCAATATATCAATATACGAGGAAAAGGTCCTCTCATCAATGACTTGAAAAAAGAAGCCAAAAAAGCTAATAAAGTCTTTCTGGCGAGTGACCCGGACCGTGAAGGAGAAGCGATTTCTTGGCATTTGGCTCACATTCTCAACTTAGATGAAAATGATGCCAACCGTGTGGTCTTCAATGAAATCACCAAGGATGCGGTCAAAAATGCTTTCAAAGAACCTCGTAAGATTGATATGGACTTGGTCGATGCCCAACAGGCTCGTCGTGTCTTGGATCGCTTGGTCGGGTATTCGATTTCGCCTATTTTGTGGAAGAAGGTCAAGAAGGGCTTATCAGCAGGGCGCGTTCAGTCTATTGCGCTTAAGTTAATCATTGACCGTGAGAATGAAATTAATGCCTTCCAACCAGAAGAATATTGGACAATTGATGCTGTCTTTAAAAAGGGAACCAAGCAATTTCAGGCTTCCTTCTATGGAGTGGATGGCAAAAAGCTGAAATTGACTAGCAATGATGAGGTCAAGGAAGTCTTGTCTCGTCTGACTAGTAAAGACTTTTCAGTAGATCAGGTGGATAAGAAAGAGCGCAAACGCAATGCTCCTTTACCTTATACCACTTCATCTATGCAGATGGATGCTGCCAATAAAATCAATTTCCGTACTCGAAAAACCATGATGGTTGCCCAACAGCTCTATGAAGGGATTAATATTGGTTCTGGTGTTCAAGGTTTGATTACCTATATGCGTACCGATTCGACTCGTATTAGTCCTGTAGCGCAAAATGAAGCAGCAAGTTTCATTACGGACCGTTTTGGTAGTAAGTATTCTAAGCATGGTAGCAAGGTCAAAAACGCTTCAGGTGCTCAGGATGCCCACGAGGCTATTCGTCCGTCTAGCGTTTTTAATACACCGGAAAGTATTGCTAAATATCTGGACAAGGATCAGCTCAAGCTTTATACTCTTATCTGGAATCGTTTTGTGGCTAGCCAGATGACAGCTGCTGTCTTTGATACCATGGCTGTTAAATTGTCTCAAAATGGAGTTCAATTTGCTGCCAATGGTAGTCAGGTTAAGTTTGATGGTTATCTTGCCATTTACAATGATTCTGACAAGAATAAGATGTTACCAGATATGGCTGTTGGAGATGTAGTCAAACAGGTCAATAGCAAGCCAGAGCAACATTTCACCCAACCGCCTGCTCGTTATTCTGAAGCGACACTGATCAAGACCTTGGAGGAAAATGGGGTTGGCCGTCCGTCAACCTACGCACCAACCATTGAAACTATTCAGAAACGTTACTATGTTCGCCTTGCATCCAAACGTTTTGAACCGACAGAGTTGGGAGAAATTGTCAACAAGCTCATCGTTGAATATTTCCCAGATATCGTAAACGTGACCTTTACAGCTGAAATGGAAGGCAAGCTGGATGATGTCGAAGTCGGAAAAGAGCAGTGGCAACGTGTCATTGATGCCTTTTACAAACCATTTTCTAAAGAAGTCGCCAAGGCTGAAGAAGAAATGGAAAAAATTCAAATCAAGGATGAACCAGCTGGATTTGACTGTGAAGTGTGTGGCAGTCCAATGGTCATTAAACTTGGTCGATTTGGTAAGTTCTACGCTTGTAGTAATTTCCCAGATTGCCGTCATACCCAAGCAATCGTGAAAGAAATCGGCGTAGAGTGTCCAAGTTGTCATCAGGGACAAATCATTGAACGTAAAACCAAACGCAATCGCCTTTTCTATGGTTGCAATCGCTATCCAGAATGTGAATTTACCTCTTGGGACAAGCCTGTTGGTCGTGACTGTCCAAAATGTGGCAACTTCCTCATGGAGAAAAAAGTCCGTGGTGGTGGCAAGCAGGTTGTTTGTAGCAAGGGTGACTACGAAGAAGAAAAGATTAAATAAGAAGAGAGTCCTGAAAGTGAATTTCAGGCTCTTTTTGATTAGTGCTTGACAAAATTCATCATTGTATGCGAAACTAGAAGAAGATTATTTTATACTCAATGAAAATCAAAGAGCAAACTAGGAAACTAGCCGCAGGTTGCTCAAAGTACTGCTTTGAGGTTGCAGATAAGACTGACGAAGTCAGGAACCATACCTACGGTAAGGCGACGTTGACGTTTTTTGAAGAGATTTTCGAAGAGTATTAATTAGGAGTAGTTATGCGTCTTATCTATCTGATAATTGGTTTTTTATCACTGGCTTTGGCTATTATTGGGGTTGTCTTGCCCTTGTTGCCGACAACGCCTTTCCTTTTGTTGTCTATTGCTTGTTTCTCCAGAAGTTCCAAACGTTTCGAAGACTGGCTTTATCATACCAAGCTCTATCAAACATATGTAGCTGATTTTCGGGAAACCAAGTCAATTGCGCGTGAACGTAAGAAAAAAATCATCGTATCCATCTACATCTTGATGGGAATTTCCATTTATTTTGCCCCTCTCTTACCAGTCAAAATCAGTCTGGGTGCTTTGACCATCTTTATCACCTATTATCTCTTTAAGGTTATTCCAGACAAAGAATAAGTAAAATTTGTAACTATTTCCCTTGATAAAATTGAAAGCATATTCACAATAATATGATATAATAAATTTAAAGTAATCTTCAAGGAGAATCAAATGGTTTACGAATTTTGTGCTGAAAATGTGACCTTGCTTGAAAAAGCTATGGAGGCTGGAGCTCGTCGAATCGAACTCTGTGATAATCTAGCAGTTGGTGGGACAACACCAAGCTATGGAGTAACTAAGGCAGCAGTTGAACTGGCAGCTAACTATGATACGACCATCATGACCATGATTCGCCCACGTGGTGGCGACTTTGTCTATAATGATATGGAAATTGATATTATGCTAGAAGACATTCGCTTGACTGCTCAGGCTGGAAGTCAAGGGGTTGTATTTGGTACCTTAACTGCTGATAAGAAGTTGGATAAGCCTAATCTTGAAAAGTTAATTGCTGCATCAAAAGGAATGGAAATTGTCTTCCACATGGCCTTTGATGAATTGAGCGAAGAAGACCAGTTAGAAGCTATTGACTGGCTTAGTCAAGCTGGTGTCACTCGTATCCTAACTCGCGCTGGTGTGTCTGGCGATTCACTAGACAAACGTTTTGCTCACTATCACAGAATTTTGGAGCACGCTAAAGGTAAAATTGAAATTCTACCAGGTGGGGGGATTGACCTTGACAACCGTCAAACCTTTATTGACCAGCTGGGCGTGACACAATTGCACGGAACTAAGGTTGTCTTTTAAAAAATAGAAAGGAACTGCTAGCTTTGGGTAGCAGTTTTCACTTATGTTTGAAATTTTTAAATCCTATCAGTTTAATCACGAAAAGGCTAAAGCTTTTGGTTTTGTAGAAAATAGGGGAGTCTGGAATTATAGCAGCCAGATTTTGCAGGGCGACTTTGTCATGACTGTGTCCATCACTGCTGATAATGTGAGTTTTCAAGTCTTTGACCAGGAGACTGGTGATCTCTATCCTCAAGTTCATATGGAAAGCATGCGTGGGAGTTTTGTAGGAAGTGTCCGTGAGGCTTGTTTGGAGACTCTTTACCAGATTCGGAAGGCTTGTTTTGATGTGCAGGATTTTATCTGTCCTCAAACTAAGCGTATCATGACTCAAGTTCAGGAAAAGTACGGAAATCAGTTGGAATATCTGTGGGAAAAATCGCCTGATACGGCAGTGTTAAGACATGAAGGCAATCAAAAGTGGTATGCTGTTTTGATGAAAATCTCTTGGGATAAGCTGGAAAAGGGCAGAGAAGGACAAGTGGAAGCAGTCAATCTCAAACACGACCAAGTAGCGGACTTGCTTTCACAAAAGGGCATTTATCCAGCTTTTCATATGAACAAACGCTACTGGATTAGTGTGGCGCTTGATGATACTTTATCAGATGAAGGAGTACTGGAATTGATAGAAAGAAGCTGGAATTTAACTTCTAAAAAATGAAATATTTCAAGGATTTTCAATAACTTTCAATTAGCTAAATATTCTCTACTGAAGAAATTTTCAGAAAATATTGGATTTTTTCTTGACAAGTGCTTTTGCCTATGCTAAAATACTAAACAAGATATCAAACAAAGGAGAAAGTCAAACATGAAAACAGCTAAGTTTAATCAATTTGCTTTGTTGTTGAGGTACTCGGGCTAGTGCAAAAAGCATTAGTCCTGTTTGGCTTACCAAGCGGGAGTAAATCAACATCTCGCTTGGGTTTCTGAGCGAGATGTTTTTTTAAAATCACATTTGGAAAAGGGGAAATCTTATGAGAACAGTTGAATTTCTAGATACCAGCCTTCGGGATGGAGAGCAGACACCTGGCGTTAATTTTTCAATCAAGGAAAAAATTGCCATTGCAAGGCAGCTGGAGAAATGGGGCATTTCAGCAATCGAAGCTGGTTTTCCGGCGGCGAGTCCTGATTCATTCACAGCAGTGCAGGAGATTGCTAAGGTCTTGAAGAAAACGGCAGTGACTGGTTTGGCACGCTCTGTCAAGTCTGATATTGATGCTTGTTATGAAGCCCTCAAGGATGCCAAATATCCACAGGTTCACGTCTTTATCGCTACCAGTCCCATTCATCGCAAGTACAAGCTCAATAAGAGCAAGGAAGAGATTTTGGAAGCTATCAAGGAGCATGTTTCCTATGCCCGTTCTAAGTTTGAGATAGTCGAATTCTCTCCTGAGGATGCGACTAGAACAGAGTTGGATTTCCTCTTGCAAGTTGTTCAAACAGCGGTTGATGCAGGGGCGTCTTATATCAATATTCCTGATACGGTTGGATTCACCACTCCAGAAGAGTACGGAGCCATCTTCAAATACCTGATTGAGAATGTCAAGACAGATCGTCAGATTATCTATTCGCCTCACTGTCATGATGACCTCGGAATGGCAGTAGCTAATAGCCTTGCTGCTGTCAAGAACGGAGCAGGACGTGTCGAAGGAACCATCAATGGTATCGGGGAGCGAGCTGGTAATGTTGCTCTTGAGGAAGTAGCTGTTGCTTTGAAGATTCGTGAGGATTTCTTCCAAGTAACTAGTGATATTGTTTTGAATGAAACAATGAATACGTCAGAAATGGTTTCTCGCTTCTCAGGAATTCCAGTTCCTAAAAACAAGGCCGTCGTTGGAGGTAATGCCTTTTCTCATGAATCTGGTATTCACCAAGATGGAGTTCTTAAAAATCCTCTTACTTATGAGATTATCACCCCTGAATTGGTTGGTGTCAAGAGTAATAGCCTCCCACTTGGAAAATTGTCAGGTCGCCATGCCTTTGTCGAGAAACTAAGAGAACTGGCCCTAGATTTTACAGAAGAGGATATCAAACCACTCTTTGCGAAGTTCAAGGCGTTAGCAGACAAGAAACAAGAAATCACAGATGCAGATATTCGTGCGCTGGTAGCTGGAACCATGGTTGAAAATCCAGAAGGCTTCCACTTTGATGATTTACAACTGCAAACTCATGCTGATAATGACATCGAAGCGCTCGTAAGCCTAGCCAATATGGATGGTGAGAAAGTCGAATTTAATGCGACAGGGCAAGGTTCCGTTGAAGCGATCTTTAACGCTATCGATAAGTTCTTTAACCAATCTGTCCGCTTGGTGTCCTATACCATTGATGCGGTGACAGATGGAATTGATGCCCAAGCTCGGGTCTTGGTCACTGTTGAAAACAGAGATACAGAAACCATCTTTAATGCAGCGGGACTTGATTTCGATGTACTGAAAGCATCTGCTATTGCCTACATCAATGCCAATACCTTTGTTCAAAAAGAGAATGCTGGTGAGATGGGACGCAGTGTTTCTTACCGCGATATGCCTAGTGTGTAAAGGAGAAGGCTATGACAAAGAAAATAGTAGCTCTAGCAGGGGACGGAATTGGCCCAGAAATCATGGAGGCTGGTTTAGAAGTTCTGGAGGCTCTAGCTAAAAAAACAGGCTTTGTCTATGAAATAGACAGACGACTTTTTGGAGGTGCAGGTATTGATGCTACAGGGCATCCCTTACCTGATGAAACCCTCAAGGTATGTCGTGAAGCAGATGCCATTCTCCTAGCGGCTATCGGTAGTCCCCAGTATGATAGAGCAGCGGTTCGGCCTGAACAAGGCTTGCTGGCTCTCCGTAAGGAACTCAGTCTCTATGCTAATATTCGCCCTGTAAAAATCTTTGACAGTCTTAAGCATTTGTCACCTCTTAAACCAGAACGAATTGCTGGTGTAGACTTTGTTGTGGTGCGGGAGTTGACAGGTGGGATTTATTTTGGGGATCATATTCTTGAAGAGAGAAAAGCGCGTGATATCAATGACTATAGCTATGAGGAAGTGGAGCGAATTGTTCGTAAAGCCTTTGAAATTGCAAGAAATAGCAGAAAAATCGTTACTAGTATCGATAAGCAAAATGTTCTAGCGACCTCAAAACTCTGGCGGAAAGTAGCTGAGGAAGTCGCGCAGGATTTCCCAGATGTAACCTTGGAACACCAGTTAGTGGACTCAGCTGCTATGCTTATGATTACCAATCCTGCTAAGTTTGATGTTATCGTGACAGAGAATCTTTTCGGAGATATCTTATCTGATGAATCAAGCGTTCTATCTGGCACACTTGGGGTTATGCCATCAGCCAGTCATTCTGAAAATGGACCAAGTCTCTATGAACCTATTCACGGTTCAGCACCTGATATTGCTGGTCAAGGAATTGCCAATCCTATCTCCATGATTTTATCAGTGGCCATGATGCTGAGAGATAGTTTTGGACGTTATAAGGATGCGGAGCGTATCGAGCATGCTGTTGAGGCAAGTTTAGCGGATGGCATTTTAACAAGAGATATAGGTGGACAGGCTTCGACCAAGGAAATGACGGAAGCTATTATTGCAAGGTTATGAAGTTAGATGAAAAAATTACTCTTGCCCTCTTGATTTGGAATGTCATGATTTTCATCATTTATGGCATTGACAAATCTAAGGCAAGAAGAAGAGCGTGGCGCATCCCTGAGAAAATCTTACTCATTTTAGCCTTTACTTGTGGTGGTTTTGGGGCCTGGTTAGCAGGAATCATCTTTCATCACAAGACTCGAAAATGGTATTTTAAAACAGTTTGGTTTCTTGGTATGGTGTCCACACTAGTAGCCTTATATTTTATTTGGAGGTAATGGATGGCAGGAAAATCGATTTTTGATAAATTATGGGACCGTCATGTCATCACAGGAGAAGAGGGGCAACCCCAACTCATGTATGTGGACCAGCACTATATTCATGAAGTGACCAGCCCTCAGGCTTTTCAAGGACTACGAGATGCAGGTCGCAGATTGAGACGGCCAGACTTGACATTTGGAACCTTTGACCACAACGTCCCGACGGTCAATATCTACGATATTAGAGATGTCATTTCCAAGGCTCAAATTGATAAGCTGGCTGAAAATGTTGAGGAGTTTGGGATTGAACATGCGGCCCACGGTTCCGAAAAGCAAGGAATCGTTCATATGGTTGGTCCAGAGACAGGACGGACCCAACCAGGAAAATTCATTGTCTGTGGAGACAGTCACACAGCAACCCACGGAGCTTTCGGAGCAATCGCCTTTGGGATTGGGACCAGTGAAGTCGAGCATGTCTTTGCTACCCAGACACTCTGGCAGGTTAAACCAAAGAAAATGCTGGTGGAATTCACTGGCGTCCCTCAAAAAGGAGTTTATTCCAAGGATTACATTTTAGCCTTGATTGCCAAGTACGGTGTTGCCTGTGGAGTTGGCTATGTGGTGGAATATCGTGGGCAAGCGATTGATGCACTGAGTATGGAAGAGCGAATGACTATCTGCAATATGTCCATCGAGTTTGGATCCAAGATGGGAATCATGAATCCAGATCAAACCACCTATGATTATCTCAGGGGACGCGAGTGTGTTCCAAAGGACTTCGAAGAGGCTGTGGCGGATTGGAAAACAATTGTCAGTGATGAGGATGCCGTTTATGATAAGGTTATCCAGATGGATGTCTCAGGATTGGCTCCCATGGTGACTTGGGGCACCAATCCTGCTATGGGTGTTGACTTTGACAGTAGCTTCCCAGAAATTAAGGATATGAATGATGAGCGAGCCTACAATTACATGGACTTGGAGCCTGGTCAAAAGCCAGCTGATATTGAACTAGGCTATATCTTTATCGGTTCTTGTACCAATGCTCGTCTCAGTGACTTGCAACTGGCTGCGCGATTTGTCAAAGGAAAGAAAATAGCCCCCAACTTAACGGCTATCGTAGTCCCAGGTTCTCGTCCTGTCAAACGAGCTGCTGAGAAGTTGGGCTTGGACAAGGTATTTCTAGATGCTGGCTTTGAGTGGAGAGACCCTGGTTGCTCCATGTGTCTGGGGATGAATCCTGACAAGGTTCCAGATGGCGTTCACTGTGCCTCAACCAGCAACCGCAACTTTGAAGACAGACAGGGATTTGGTGCTAAGACTCACCTCTGCAGTCCAGCCATGGCAGCTGCAGCAGCTATCGCAGGGCGCTTTGTAGATGTTCGGAAAATGCCAGAAGCCCAGTAAGGAGAGGATATGGAGAAATTTACAGTTTATACGGGAACGACCGTTCCTCTCATGAATGATAACATCGACACCGACCAAATCCTTCCCAAGCAGTTTCTCAAGTTAATTGATAAAAAAGGCTTTGGTAAGTACCTCATGTATGCTTGGCGTTATTTGGATGACAAGTATACTGAGGACCCAGACTTTGTCTTTAACCGACCTGAATATCGTAAAGCTAGTATTCTCATTTCAGGGGATAACTTTGGGGCAGGGTCTTCGAGGGAACACGCAGCTTGGGCTCTAGCGGACTATGGTTTCAAGGTCGTAATTGCAGGATCTTTTGGTGATATTCATTACAATAATGAACTCAATAATGGCATGTTGCCTATTGTACAGCCCAGAGAGGTTAGAGAGAAACTAGCCCAGCTACAATCGACTGACCAGATAACTGTGGACTTGGAACAACAAAAAATCATCTCACCAATTGGAGAATTCACTTTTGAAATCGATAGTGAGTGGAAACACAAACTCTTAAATGGTTTGGATGATATCGGTATTACCTTGCAGTATGAAGATTTGATTGCTGCTTATGAAAAACAACGACCAGCCTACTGGCAGGATTAGAAGAAAAATAGAAAAGGAAATAGAACTATGACAAAACACATTCAATGGAACGGAACACTTTCACAAGAAGGCTATGACATTTTAAAAGGTGAGGGCGGATGTATCGTTTGCCCTACAAAAGTTGGTTACATTATTATGACTAGTGACAAGGCAGGTCTTGAACGCAAGTTCGCAGCCAAAGAGCGTAATCGTAACAAACCAGGTGTTGTTCTCTGCGGTAGCATGGATGAGCTTCGTGCTTTAGCACAACTCAATCCAGAAATTGAAGCCTTCTACCAAAAACATTGGGATGAAGATATTCTTCTTGGTTGTATCCTTCCTTGGAAACCAGAAGCCTTTGAGAAATTGAAAGCTTATGGGGATGGCCGTGAAGAACTGATGACTGACGTTCGTGGTACTAGCTGTTTCGTTATCAAGTTTGGGAAAGCTGGTGAACAATTGGCTGCCAAACTTTGGGAAGAAGGCAAGATGGTCTATGCCTCATCTGCAAACCCATCTGGAAAAGGAAACCGTGGTAAGGTAGAAGGTATCGGAGAACGCATCGAAGGAGCAGTGGACCTTGTCATTGAAGCAGATGACTATGTGGCATCTATCCAACCTGACAAAACGATTGAAACACGCTACGAGCAAGGTGTGATGGTCTCTATGGTCGATAAAGACGGCAAACTCATTCCAGAACAAGGAGGAGCTCGCTCAACTTCACCAGCTCCAGTTGTAATCCGCAAAGGGCTTGACATTGATAAAATCATGATGCACCTGTCAGATACCTTTAACTCATGGGACTACCGCCAGGGAGAGTATTATTAGGATAGAGAAGAAGTCTAGCGTTAAGAGACATTAAAGCTCCTAACACTGGGCTTTTTATTTAGAAATTCTTTTCATTTTTTGATAGATATGATATGCTAGAGGTGAACTATATATTAATAGAACTTACTTGTAAAAGTTAATTAAAGGAGTATTCAAATGAACAGTAAACAAAATAATTACTTTTTTGTTGGTACAAGATTTGGTGATGATGATTATCTTGAATATTTCAGGAAAGAAGGAAAGTGGGAATTAGGATGGCATAACAACGAGGAAAATAAACAGTATCAAAAAATGTTAAAGTTGTTTAATAAAATTAAACCAGGTGACATTTTATTTGCTAAATCCACATATGTCAAAAAGAAGAATTTACCTTGTGTAAAGAAAGATGATTTAAAGGTTTCTGTGATGAAAATTCGTGGAATGGCGACTGTTAAAGAGATTTTAGATGATGGGCATACCATTATTGTTGATTGGAATAAAGAGTATATAGAGAGGGAGTGGTTTTTCTTTACGGGGCAAGAAACAATATGGTTTCCATCAGATATTAAGTATCGAACTAAAGAGACTAACCAGTTAATAAAATTTGCTGCAAGTGATGAAATTATAATTCAAGACTATGACTATTTTTTGAATCATCCTAATTGGAAAAAGTATAAAAAATTAGAAAGCGAAACTATGTTAAGGAATGATTTTTTATTTGATTATAGTGGTATATTAAAAAAATCCAAAAACCTCATCCTTCGAGGTGCACCAGGTACGGGAAAAACTTATCTTGCTAAAGAAATCGCTAAAGAATTAACGGATGGCAATGAAGACCAAATCGGATTTGTACAATTTCACCCATCCTATGATTATACGGATTTTGTGGAGGGTTTAAGACCAGTATCAAATGGGGATGGATCTATTGAGTTTAAATTACAAGATGGTATTTTTAAAGAGTTTTGTTTGAAAGCAAAGAAAAATTGGCTTTATTCACATAAAAACAAGGATGATTTAGAAAAGGAAAAAAAATCAATAGCAAAGATTTCAAAATATTTTGCTAATATGGAGTTTCCGTCTGACAAGTTATATACAAAACGTCAATCGTCCTTTATCATTACAGAAATTGATGAAAATTACATTTATATATCTATTCCTGAAAATGAGGTATCAAAAAATGCAAAATTGAAAATTAAAGATATCGAAGCAATGTTAACTTCAGAATCTCAATTTGAACATGTTAAAGATATAACTCAGTTTTTTAATAAAAATAATGCAACCCAAGAATTTTCATACTATTTGACACTTTACAAAATGATAAAAAATGAAAGTATTCAGGATGAAATAATAGAAATAGATAATGAATTGAAAAACTTCGTTTTCATCATCGATGAGATCAATCGTGGGGAGATTTCTAAGATTTTTGGTGAACTCTTTTTCTCTATCGATCCTGGTTATCGTGGTGAAAAGGGAAGTGTTTCTACCCAGTATGCTAATTTACATGAGACTGATGAGAAATTTTATATCCCTGAAAATGTTTATATCATTGGGACTATGAATGATATTGACCGCTCAGTGGATACCTTTGATTTTGCTATGCGTCGTCGTTTCCGTTTTGTTGAAGTTACTGCTGAAAGCCAATTAGGTATGCTCGATACTGCTCTTGGTGATAAAGCTGAAGAAGCGAAAAAACGTTTAAGAAACTTGAATGTTGCTATCGAAAACGTTCAGGAATTAAATAGTCATTATCATATCGGACCAAGTTATTTCCTTAAGTTGCAGGATGTAGACTTTGACTATGAATTACTCTGGTCTGATTATCTCAAACCACTTTTGGAAGATTATCTACGTGGTTCCTATGAGGAAGTTGAAAAACTAAAAATATTGAAAAAAGCGTTTGATTTAAAAGAAAATGAGCAAACTATTCAGAAACATACAGGTGACGAAGAAAGCGATGAAAATAAAGATGAGGATAACTGATAATCATCATGAAATTGCTAAGGAAGACTTTGTCGCAGAATATCCCAAACTAAACAAACTTCTTTTAGATAGAACATTAGGAAATCTTTCTCAAGAAGACAGTATCTTTGTTTTCCCAAATGACCTACAATATTCTCCAGATTTGGATAAGAAACAAAAGATTTTGGAAACAGTTAATCAGAAAATCAAGACTGGAAATGTGATTGGTTTTCTGGGGTGTTGTCAGGAAAGATTAACGATTTCCTCTCGCTTTTCTAATGAGAGTAATGACCATTTTTTGCATTATCTTTTACAAAAGGTTCTTCATATCAATCTGACTAGTTTGGATGTTGGTCTATCTCCAGAGGATAAACTCTATCAGCTTTTGATTTACCTCTTTCCTAAGTATTTGCAAGCTGCTCTCAGAAAAGGTCTTTATAAGGAATATCAGAGATTTTTCCATAACGATAGTCATGTAAAAGGAGTAGTTGATGTAAGAAACCATCTCAAGAAAAATCTTCCTTTCACGGGAAATATTGCCTACACAACGAGAGAGTTCACCTATGATAATCCCCTCATGCAGTTGGTCCGTCACACTATTGAATACATTAAGAATCAGAAAAGCATTGGTCAAGGGGTACTAGATAATCTCTCAACTAGTCGTGAAAACGTATCTGAAATCGTGCGTGTAACGCCCTCTTATAAACTAGCTGATCGTGCTAAGATTACTCGGGGAAATCAATCTAAACCTCTACGTCATGCATACTTTAACGAGTACAGAAAGTTACAAGAACTTTGTCTGATGATTCTAAACCAAGAAAAGCACGGTTTAGGGTATCAAAATCAAAAAATTCATGGTATTCTTTTTGATGTTGCCTGGCTTTGGGAAGAGTATGTTCATATTTTGTTGCCAAAAGATTTTATCCATCCACGGAATAAAGATAAGACGGACGGAATTTCAGTATTTTCTAGTCAAGAAAGAAAAGTATATCCAGATTTTTATCAAGAAGAGCTTAAAATAGTATTAGACGCTAAATATAAAAGGCTTGAAAAAGCTGAAAAAGAAATAAATCGTGAGGACTTGTTCCAGCTGATTTCCTATTCTTATATTTTAAAAGCTGAGAAGGCTGGTCTTATTTTCCCTAGTGAGAAAAAGGCGGTTGATAATGAGATAGGAAAGCTAGCAGGGTACGGAGCTTTGTTGAAGAAATGGTCTATTCAAATTCCTCAGAACTCTTCATCCTATCGTGAATTTTGTGAAATGATGGAAAACTCCGAAGAAACTTTTAAAAGGAATATTACTAAAGAAGTGGGGAGAAAATAATCTCTCCACTTTCTTTTTTATTCACAGAAGAAAATCCGAACGATATATTTTAATTCATAAAATAATTTGACAAAAACTGTACTTTGGTTTATAATGAATTAAGGAAACGTCGGAAAAGACGTAGTGATGCGAGAGCATAGGTAGGTCATTACAAAAGAAACGAGACATCGATATGTTAAATGAATTTCCAATTTTTGATTACGAAGATATTCAATTGATTCCAAATAAATGTGTGATTAAAAGCCGTGCAGAAGCGGATACAAGTGTAACTCTAGGAAAGCACACCTTTAAACTACCTGTTGTGCCAGCTAATATGCAGACGATTTTGGATGAAAATGTAGCAGAGCAACTGGCTAAAGGGGGTTACTTCTACATTATGCATCGTTTTGATGAGGCAGGACGCATTCCTTTTATTAAACGCATGCACGATCAAGGGCTTATTGCTTCTATATCTGTCGGTGTTAAGGATTATGAGTATGATTTTGTTAGCCAGCTCAAGGCTGATGCTCCTGAGTACATCACGATTGATATTGCCCATGGTCATGCGGATAGTGTGATTTCTATGATTCAACACATCAAGAAAGAATTGCCAGATACTTTTGTCATTGCTGGAAATGTGGGAACACCAGAAGCTGTGCGTGAACTTGAAAATGCTGGTGCGGATGCTACTAAGGTCGGAATTGGTCCTGGTAAGGTTTGTATCACCAAGGTTAAGACTGGTTTTGGTACAGGTGGTTGGCAGTTGGCTGCTCTCCGCTGGTGTGCCAAGGCTGCGCGTAAACCGATTATTGCTGATGGAGGAATTCGTACTCACGGTGATATTGCCAAGTCTATCCGCTTCGGTGCTAGCATGGTCATGATTGGTTCCCTCTTTGCAGGACATATTGAAAGTCCAGGGAAAACGATTGAAGTCGATGGTGAACAGTTCAAAGAATACTACGGTTCAGCTTCACAATACCAAAAAGGAGCTTATAAAAACGTGGAAGGAAAACGTATCTTGCTTCCTGCCAAAGGTCATTTGCAAGATACCCTTACTGAGATGGAACAAGACCTTCAAAGTGCCATTTCGTATGCAGGTGGACGTCAGGTTGCTGACCTTAAACACGTTGATTATGTTATCGTGAAAAACTCTATCTGGAATGGGGATGCTTCCCACTAAGACGGGCTATCCGTCTAGAAAAAAACTTGTTATTAGAGCAAATTTCTGTTATAATAAAACAAGTTTCCACCCTTAGTGTAATGGATATCACGTAAGATTCCGGTTCTTGAGATGGGGGTTCGATTCCCTCAGGGTGGATGTAAACATCCTAAGAAAGCCTTTAGTAGGGCTTTTTTCTTTACACAGCCCTAAATTGGCCCTTAAAACTGAAAATCTCTTTTCAAAGAATTCCCAAATGCTCTCCAGTCCCATTTTAGAGTGACTCAGGGGGCTTTTTTTGATATAATAAAAAGGACTGTTATCAGTTAGAAAGAGGTTGGTATGAAAGAATTACAAACTGTACTTAAAAACCATTTTGCAATCGAATTTGCAGACAAAAAGTTACTGGAGACTGCCTTTACTCATACGAGTTATGCCAATGAGCACCGCCTCTTAAAAATTTCACACAATGAGCGCTTGGAATTTTTAGGAGACGCTGTTCTACAGTTATTGATTTCAGAATATCTGTATAAAAAATATCCTAAAAAGCCTGAGGGTGATTTGTCTAAACTCCGTGCCATGATTGTTCGCGAGGAGAGTTTGGCTGGTTTTGCGCGTGATTGCCAGTTTGATCAGTTTATCAAGCTGGGTAAGGGGGAAGAAAAGTCTGGTGGTCGCAATCGTGACACTATTCTTGGTGATGCCTTTGAAGCCTTTCTCGGTGCCCTCCTTTTGGACAAGGATGTGGCCAAGGTCAAGGAATTTATCTATCAAGTCATGATTCCTAAGGTTGAAGCAGGCGAATTTGAGATGATTACAGACTACAAAACCCATCTCCAAGAGTTACTTCAAGTCAATGGGGATGTGGCTATCCGTTATCAGGTGATTTCTGAAACGGGACCTGCCCATGATAAGGTCTTTGATGTAGAAGTTCTTGTTGAAGGCAAGAGCATTGGTCAAGGTCAAGGTCGTTCTAAGAAATTAGCAGAGCAGGAAGCTGCCAAAAATGCCGTTGAGAAAGGGCTGGATTCATGTATTTAAAGGAAATCGAAATTCAGGGATTCAAGTCTTTTGCTGATAAGACCAAGGTCGTCTTTGACCAAGGTGTGACGGCAGTTGTTGGACCCAATGGATCTGGAAAGTCAAATATTACAGAAAGTCTGCGTTGGGCTTTGGGGGAGTCAAGTGTTAAGAGTCTCCGTGGCGGCAAGATGCCGGATGTCATTTTTGCTGGAACTGAAAGTCGCAAACCGCTCAATTATGCTTCTGTAGTTGTGACTCTGGATAATCATGACGGATTTATCAAGGACGCAGGTCAAGAAATCAGGGTAGAACGCCATATCTATCGTAGTGGAGATAGCGAATACAAAATTGACAGCAAGAAAGTCCGTCTGCGTGATATTCATGATCTTTTCTTGGATACAGGTTTGGGACGAGATTCCTTCTCCATCATTTCTCAAGGAAAGGTTGAGGAGATTTTTAATTCCAAGCCCGAAGAACGCCGAGCTATTTTTGAAGAAGCTGCAGGTGTTTTGAAATACAAGACTCGCAGAAAAGAAACTGAGAGTAAACTACAACAAACTCAGGATAATCTAGACCGCTTAGAGGACATTATCTACGAGTTGGATAATCAAATCAAGCCTCTTGAGAAGCAAGCTGAGAATGCCCGTAAGTTTTTAGACTTGGAAGGTCAACGCAAGGCTATTTATTTAGACGTGCTGGTTGCTCAAATCAAGGAAAATAAGGCTGAATTAGAGTTGACAGAAGAAGAGTTGGCTCAGGTTCAGGAACTATTGACGAGCTACTACCAGAAGCGTGAAAAATTAGAAGAAGAAAACCAAACTCTTAAAAAGCAACGCCAAGATTTGCAGGCTGAAATGGCCAAAGATCAGGGCAGTTTGATGGACTTGACCAGTCTGATTAGTGATTTAGAGAGAAAATTAGCCCTATCTAAACTAGAATCTGAGCAAGTAGCCCTCAATCAACAAGAAGCACAAGCTCGTTTGGCTGCTTTGGAGGATAAGAGAAATTCACTCAGCAAAGAAAAATCTGATAAGGAAAGCTCTTTAGCACTTTTAGAGGAAAATCTAGTCCAAAATAATCAAAAACTCAATCGTTTAGAAGCTGAATTGCTGGCTTTTTCAGATGATCCTGATCAGATGATTGAGCTATTACGTGAACGCTTTGTATCCCTTTTACAAGAAGAAGTGGATGTCTCAAACCAGTTGACCCGTATCGAAAACGAGTTGGAAAATAGTCGTCAGCTTTCTCAAAAACAAGCAGATCAATTAGAAAAGCTGAAAGAACAGCTGGCTACAGCTAAAGAAAAGGCAAGCCAGCAAAGGAATGAGCTTGAAACTGCCAAGGAGCATGTTCAGAAATTATTGGCCGACTACCAAGCTATTGCCAAGGACCAAGAGGAGCAGAAAACTTCCTATCAAGCTCAACAAAGCCAACTATTTGACCATTTGGATAATCTCAAAAATAAGCAGGCGAGAGCTCAGAGTTTGGAAAATATCCTGAGAAATCATAGTAACTTTTATGCAGGTGTTAAGAGTGTTCTCCAAGAGAAAGATCGCCTTGGTGGGATTATTGGGGCAGTCAGTGAGCATCTGACCTTTGATGTGCATTATCAAACAGCCCTAGAGATTGCGCTTGGAGCCAGTAGTCAGCATATTATTGTGGAAGATGAGAACGCGGCGACTAAGGCTATTGATTTCCTCAAACGAAACAGAGCCGGTCGTGCAACTTTCCTTCCTTTGACAACGATCAAGGCGCGTACGATTTCTAGTCAGAACCAAGATGCTATTGCTGCAAGTCCGGGATTTTTGGGCATGGCAGATGAGTTAGTGACATTCGATACTAGACTGGAAGGCATTTTCAAGAACTTGCTAGCTACGACGGCTATCTTTGATACCGTAGAACATGCGCGTGCAGCAGCTCGCCAGGTTCGTTATCAGGTCCGTATGGTGACATTGGACGGTACAGAGTTGCGCACAGGTGGTTCCTATGCAGGTGGAGCCAATCGTCAGAACAACAGCATCTTCATCAAGCCAGAACTGGAGCAATTACAAAAAGAAATTGCTAAAGAGGAAGCAAGTCTGCGTTCAGAAGAGTCGACTTTGAAGACCTTACAAGACCAGATGGCTAGATTGACCGAATCATTAGAAACCATCAAATCTCAAGGAGAGCAGGCTCGTATTCAGGAGCAGGGCTTGTCCCTAGCTTATCAGCAGACCAGTCAGCAAGTTGAAGAGCTAGAAACTCTTTGGAAACTCCAAGAAGAGGAATTAGATCGTCTTTCTGAAGGAGATTGGCAAGCAGATAAGGAAAAATGCCAAGAGCACCTTGCTACTATTGCCAGTGATAAGCAAAATCTGGAAGCTGAGATTGAAGAGATCAAGTCTAACAAAAATGCCATCCAAGAACGTTATCAGAACTTGCAGGAAGAGCTAGCACAAGCTCGCTTGCTTAAGACAGAACTGCAAGGGCAAAAACGTTATGAAGTTGCTGATATTGAACGTTTAGGCAAGGAATTGGATAATCTGAATATCGAACAAGATGAAATCCAGCGCCTTCTCCAAGAAAAAGTTGACAATCTTGAGAAAGTTGATACAGAGCTTCTAGCCCAGCAGGCCGAAGAAGCCAAAACTCAGAAAACGAACCTCCAACAAGGTTTAATTCGCAAGCAGTTTGAGTTGGATGATATAGAAGGTCAACTGGATGATATTGCTAGTCATTTGGATCAGGCTCGCCAACAGAATGAGGAGTGGATTCGCAAGCAAACTCGTGCTGAAGCCAAGAAAGAAAAGGTCAGCGAGCGCTTGCGCCATCTACAAAGTCAATTAACAGACCAGTATCAGATTAGCTATACTGAAGCACTAGAAAAGGCGCATGAGTTGGAAAACCTCAATTTGGCAGAGCAAGAGGTGCAGGATTTAGAGAAGGCTATTCGCTCACTGGGTCCTGTCAACTTGGATGCTATTGAACAGTACGAAGAAGTTCACAGCCGTCTGGATTTCCTCAATAGCCAGCGAGATGACATTTTGTCAGCGAAAAATCTGCTCCTTGAGACCATTACAGAGATGAATGATGAGGTCAAGGAACGCTTTAAATCAACCTTTGAAGCTATTCGTGAGTCCTTTAAAGTGACCTTCAAACAGATGTTTGGCGGAGGTCAGGCAGACCTCATTTTGACTGAGGGCGACCTTTTAACAGCTGGTGTTGAGATTTCTGTCCAACCACCAGGTAAGAAAATCCAGTCGCTTAACCTTATGAGTGGTGGTGAAAAAGCCCTATCGGCTCTAGCTTTGCTTTTCTCTATCATTCGAGTTAAGACTATCCCATTTGTCATCTTGGATGAGGTGGAAGCTGCGCTGGATGAAGCTAATGTTAAACGTTTTGGGGATTACCTCAATCGATTTGACAAGGACAGCCAGTTTATCGTTGTGACCCACCGTAAGGGAACCATGGCAGCGGCTGATTCTATCTATGGAGTGACCATGCAAGAATCAGGTGTCTCAAAAATTGTTTCGGTTAAGTTAAAAGATTTAGAAAGTATTGAAGGATGACAATTAAACTAGTAGCAACAGATATGGATGGAACTTTTCTAGATGGGAATGGGCGCTTTGATATGGACCGCCTCAAGTCTCTCTTGGTTTCCTACAAGGAAAAAGGGATTTACTTTGCAGTGGCTTCGGGTCGGGGATTTCTGTCCTTAGAAAAATTATTTGCAGATGTTCGTGAGGATATTATTTTTATCGCGGAAAATGGCAGTTTGGTAGAATATCGAGGTCAAGACTTGTATGAAGCGACTATGTCTCGTGAGTTTTATCTGACAACTTTTGAAAAGCTGAAAACGTCACCTTATGTAGATATCAATAAACTGCTCTTGACGGGGAAAAAAGGATCTTATGTTCTAGATACGGTTGATGAGACCTATTTGAAAGTGAGTCAGCACTATAATGAAAATATCCAAAAAGTAGCGAGTCTGGAAGATATTACAGATGACATTTTCAAATTTACAACCAACTTCACAGAAGAAACGCTGGAAGCTGGGGAAGCTTGGGTCAATGAACATGTTCCTGGTGTTAAGGCCATGACAACTGGCTTTGAATCCATTGATATTGTTCTGGACTATGTCGATAAGGGAGTGGCCATTGTTGAATTAGCTAAAAAACTTGGCATCAAAATGGGTCAGGTTATGGCTTTTGGAGACAATCTAAATGATTTGCACATGATGCAGGTTGTGGGACATCCTGTAGCTCCTGAAAATGCACGACCTGAAATTTTAGAATTAGCAGAGACAGTGATTGGTCACCATAAGGACCAGTCGGTTATAGCTTATATGGAGGGCTTATAATGGCAGATATAAAATTGATCGCATTGGACTTGGACGGGACCTTGCTGACTACTGATAAAAGGCTGACGGATCGTACCAAGGCAACCTTGAAAGCTGCGCGTGATCGTGGTATCAAGGTCGTATTGACAACTGGTCGTCCCTTAAAAGCTATGGATTTCTTTCTCCATGAGCTAGGGACTGACGGCCATGAAGATGAGTATACGATTACTTTTAATGGTGGTTTGGTTCAGAAAAATACAGGTGAAATCCTTGATAAGACAGTCTTTTCATATGATGATGTGGCACGCTTGTATGAAGAAACAGAGAAATTATCACTGCCTCTTGATGCCATCTCAGAAGGAACTGTTTATCAAATTCAATCGGACCAAGAAAGTCTTTATGCCAAATTCAATCCAGCATTGACTTTTGTTCCAGTGGACTTTGAAGACCTATCTAGTCAAATGACTTACAATAAATGTGTGACTGCCTTTGCTCAAGAACCCTTGGATGCAGCTATTCAGAAGATTTCTCCAGAATTGTTTGACCAATATGAAATCTTCAAATCACGTGAGATGTTATTAGAGTGGTCTCCTAAAAATGTCCATAAAGCAACAGGTTTAACAAAACTAATCAGCCATCTTGGAATCGACCAAAGCCAAGTGATGGCCTGTGGAGATGAGGCCAATGACCTTTCTATGATTGAATGGGCAGGGCTCGGTGTTGCCATGCAAAACGCTGTTCCTGAAGTCAAGGCGGTTGCAAATGTGGTGACTCCAATGACCAATGATGAAGAGGCTGTTGCCTGGGCTATCGAAGAATATGTGCTAAAGGAGAACTAAGATATGGGATTATTTGACCGTCTTTTCGGAAAAAAAGAAGAACCTAAAATCGAAGAAGTTGTAAAAGAAGCTCTGGAAAATCTTGATTTGTCTGAAGATAATGAGCTTGCTCTTGCAGAAAATGAGGGAGTTCCTCAAGAAGAAGCAGAGGTTGAAATTGTTGAACAAGCTCTGCTCCAAGAAGAGGAAATCCAAGACACAGTTGAAGAAAGTCAGGATTCAGAGCCAACTGTAGTAGTTTTTCAAGAAGAAGTCGAAGAATTGCCAAACTCACAAGAAGTCACAGAGGAAGAGAATTCTGAGCTACTAGAGACTGTAGAAGAAAATAATTTTGAAGTGCTTGAACCAGAAAGGCCTCAAGCAGAAGAAACTGTTCAGGAAAAATATGACCGTAGTCTCAAGAAAACTCGTACAGGCTTCGGAGTTCGCTTGAATGCCTTCTTTGCTAACTTCCGCTCTGTTGACGAAGAATTTTTCGAGGAACTGGAAGAACTGCTGATTATGAGTGACGTTGGTGTCCAAGTCGCTTCTAACTTAACAGAGGAGCTACGTTACGAAGCCAAGCTTGAAAACGCCAAGAAACCTGACGCACTACGCCGTGTGATCATTGAGAAATTGGTTGAGCTTTATGAAAAGGATGGAAACTATGATGAAAGTATCCACTTCCAAAATGGCTTGACAGTCATGCTCTTTGTCGGTGTTAATGGTGTTGGGAAAACAACTTCTATCGGAAAACTAGCCCACCGCTACAAACAAGCAGGTAAGAAGGTCATGTTGGTTGCGGCAGATACCTTCCGTGCGGGCGCAGTAGCCCAGCTTGCTGAATGGGGTCGTCGTGTTGACGTTCCAGTTGTAACTGGACCTGAAAAAGCTGACCCAGCCAGTGTAGTCTTTGATGGAATGGAACGTGCCGTATCTGAAGGTATCGATATTCTTATGATTGACACCGCTGGTCGTCTGCAAAATAAGGATAACCTCATGGCTGAGCTAGAAAAGATTGGTCGTATCATCAAACGTGTTGTGCCAGAGGCGCCGCATGAAACCTTCTTGGCTCTTGATGCATCAACAGGTCAAAATGCCCTGGTACAGGCCAAAGAATTTTCAAAAATCACGCCATTAACTGGAATTGTCTTGACTAAGATTGATGGAACTGCTCGTGGTGGTGTAGTATTAGCCATCCGTGAAGAACTCAATATTCCAGTTAAGTTGATTGGTTTTGGTGAAAAAATCGATGATATTGGAGAGTTTAACTCAGAAAACTTTATGAAAGGTCTCTTGGAAGGCTTAATCTAATCAGAAACAAAAATCCTGCAAGCTACAAACTTGCAGGAATTTTTGTTATTCTAAACGACCATCTTGACGATAGGCGATATCTGGTTGCCAAGTCCATTTGGCATCGAATTTTTCAAGTAAGTCAAAGCTTGCTTGAGGTCCCATACTTCCAGCTTTATAGTCATGAAGTGGGGCACCATTTTCAGCCCAGAGCTCTTCGATACGGTCAATCAATTTCCATGATGCCCCAACTTCATCCCAGTGGCTAAAGTTAGTTGAGTTATTATTTAGGACATCATAAATCAATTTCTCGTATGGTTCTGGAGAAGCACCAGTTGCGGTTGCATCTGTACGGTAATCAAGTGAGTTAGGGGCCAAGTTAAATTCTTCTCCTACCTGCTTCCCATTTAGACTGAGAGAGAATCCTTCTGTTGGTTGGATATAGATGGTCAAAATATTTGGAGCAAGTGGCTCACCAAAGATAGAGTCCATTTGTTTAAAGACGATGTTGACATGAGTTCCTTTTTCGGTCAGACGTTTACCAGTACGGAAGAAGAAAGGAACACCGCGGAAACGATCGCTGTCAACAAAGAAGGCACCAGATGCGAAGGTTTCAGTTGTAGATTCTGGATTCACATTTGGCTCGCTACGATAAGAGATGTATTTCATGCCATCAATCTTACCAGAACGATATTGACCACGGATAAAGTGTTCTTTAAGTTCTTCATCAGTTGGATGATAGAGGTTTTTAAAGACCTTAATCTTTTCAGCACGGATCTCATCTTTTGTGAAGCTTGCTGGCTTGTCCATGGCAAGAAGGGAAAGGAGTTGTAGAGTGTGGTTTTGTACCATGTCACGGAGGGCACCAGATTCATCATAATAGCCACCACGTTCTTCTACGCCTAAGCGCTCCGCAAAGGTAATTTGAACATTGTCGATAAAGTCTTTGTTCCAAACGTTTTCAAAAATCAAGTTTGCAAAGCGAACTGCAAAGATGCTTTGGATCATTTCCTTACCAAGATAATGGTCGATACGGAAAATTTGTTCTTCGTCAAATGTTGCTAGGAGCTCGTCATTCAACTTGCTTGCGCTTGCGTAATCTGTACCAAATGGTTTTTCAACGATTAAACGTTCAAAACCTTTACCATCTACAATGTTTTCAGACTTAAGGTGTTTGGCAATGGTTCCAAAGAATTGAGGCGCCATAGACAAGAAGAAGAGCTTGTTGTGTTCAGCTTGGTACTTGTCATTTAGCTCAACCTGCAATTGACGCAAAGCAATGTAGTGCTCCGTATCATTGACATCATGACTTTGATAGTAGAAGTGGCTAGCGAACTCTTGAGCCTGTTCGGTACTATCTGCTAAATCAAGGATCGATTCGACTACAACAGATTCAAAATATTCCTTGCTCCAAGGACGACGGGCAGTTCCAATAACGGCAAAATGTTTGGAAAGATTGCCGGATTTATATAGTCTAAAAAGGGAAGGGTAGAGCTTGCGTTTAGCCAGGTCTCCACTCGCACCGAAAATTGTAACAATAACCTTAGATGACATCTAGCTACCTAATTTCTATTTTTATTCCTAGTCTTGCTAGGTATGAGGAAACCTCATTTCATAAACTTAATTCTAACATAATTTTCCGAAAAATCAAAAATTCCAATACGAGGTAGAAAAAAACTGCAAGGAAATCCTTACAGTTTGCGTTTAAACGTTTAAGACCTTGTCCAAGAAATCTTTCAGACGTGGGTGTTGTGGGTTGTCAAAGATTTGATCAGGTGTCCCATCTTCAAGGAATTCACCGTCCGCAGTAAAGATAACACGGTTGGCAACCTGACGGGCAAATCCCATCTCGTGGGTTACAATGATCATGGTCATGCCTTGTTCAGCCAATTCCTTCATAACGTTCAGTACGTCTCCGACCATCTCAGGGTCAAGGGCAGAAGTTGGTTCATCAAAGAGCATGATGTCTGGATTCATTGCTAGTCCACGAGCGATGGCTACACGTTGTTTTTGACCACCTGATAGGCTATCTGGATTGGCATTAGCTTTATCTGCTAGTCCAACCTTTTCAAGCAACTCCATTCCCAATTTCTCAGCTTCTTCCTTAGTCATCAACTTGTGCTCAATAGGAGCAAAGGTGATGTTGTCCAAAACAGACATGTGTGGGAAGAGGTTGAAGTGTTGGAACACCATTCCGATATTTTCACGGACGTGGTCAACATTAGTTGTTTTTTCAGTTAAGTCATAACCGTTCACAGTGATGTGACCGCTAGTAACTTCTTCCAAAAGATTTAGGCTACGAAGGAAAGTTGACTTACCAGAACCCGAAGGACCGATGATACAAACAACATCTCCTTCATAGAACTTGGTCGTAATTCCTTTTAAAACTTCATTTTTTCCGTAGCTTTTGTGTAAATCATTTACATCAATTTTTAATTTTGCCATTAACGAATCCTCTTTTCTAAGCGTTTCGCTAGTTTAGTCAAAAGTGTGATAATTACAAGATAGAAGATAGCAAGGATTGCATACATCTTGAAACTTTGGTAGTTACGGGCAATGATAATCTTACCAGTTTGGAAGAGTTCAACCAAACCGATAGCAGATACGATGGTTGTATCTTTAAGTGCGATAACGAATTGGTTAACAAAGTTTGGCAACATCAATTTAGTTGCTTGTGGCAAGATAATCTTACGCATAGTTTTTCCATAAGAGATACCCAAGCTTCGACTGGCTTCCATTTGGCCAACTGGAACGGCCTGAATACCACCACGAACGATTTCAGCGATATAAGCGGCTGCATTGAGAGAAAGGGCAATAGTACCAGCTACAAAGTCGTTAATTGGACTTTGTTGGCCTGTAATAGACTCGATGAAGTTTGGAATTCCCCAGAAGATGAAGGCTGCAAGAATCATCAATGGAATACCTCGAATAACGTCAACGAAAATCTCAGAAATCACACGAAGAGATTTGTAGGGGCTAACGCTAAACATACCGAAGATAATCCCGATAACAATAGCAATAGCAAATGAGATAAGAGCTAGAGCAAGAGTGATACCAAGACCGCTAAGGAGTTGTTTGTAGTTGTTTTGAAGCAAGCCCCAGATAGTTGTTTCGTCAACAGTGCTTGTTGAAGTAGTTGAAGATTCGCTAGCTAGGTATTTGTCAAGAATCTTTTGGAATTCTCCGTTTGCTTTAAGGTTTGCAAGTCCGTTATTGAACATTTCAATCAATTCTGGATTTGCTCCTTTTTTAACAGCAAAGGCTGTTTCACCGATTGGAGTTCCAGCGATTGGTGTCTTCAATTTTTGTCCTTGGCTGATAGAATATTTGAGAACAGGCTCATCATCCATAACGGCATCAATGGCACCAGTGTTTAAACTGTCATACATTGACGAACCATCAGCGAAGGTTTTGATTTTGTAGCCGTATTTGCTTTGATTTTCTGTTAGGAAGGTTTGAGAAGCAGTTCCGTTTTTAACACCAACTGTCTTCCCTTTCAAATCTTCATAAGAAGCAATGGTACTTGATTCTTTGACACCAAGGATAGTATTAGCAGTGTAGTATGATTCTGAGAAGTCAAAAGTTGCCTTACGAGCATCTGTGACAGACATACCAGCAATGATACCATCAGCTTGTCCAGCTTGAACAGCACTGATAGCGGCATCGAAACCAGGGTTGGTGATTTCAATTTCAAAACCTTGGTCTTTAGCGATTGCCTTAATCAATTCCATATCAATACCAGTGTATTGGTTACTTGAGTTTTGGAAAACAAAAGGTGCAAAAGAAGAATCGCTGGCAATGATATATTTAGCCTTAACGGGAATAGCTTTTAAGCCTGCAAGAGTAGTTGTAGTTGGCACTGCTGAAGACGATGAAGCAGTCCATTTTTTGATGATTTTATCAAGGCTACCATCTTTTTTCATTTCAGCTAAGGCTTGGTTAAATTCAGTAACCAGATGCTCGTATTTGCTTCCTTTTTTCACACCGAAAGCAAAGCTACCTACAGCTTCACCATCCATTTCAATATGAAGGTCTTGACCTTGGTTAATGGCATACTCGATAACAGGTTTGTCATCCATCATAGCATCAATGGCACCAGCACTCAAGCTGTTGTTCATCAAATCACTAGTGTCAAATGTTTTAATAGTAAAGCCGTATTTATCTTTAATCGTTTCTAGGAAACGTTGAGCAGCTGTTCCGTTTTTAACACCAACGGTTTTGCCAGTTAATTGGTCATATTTACTAATCTTATGTGATTTTGTAGTAGCAATGACAACTTTTGTATCATAGTAAGTATCAGACATGGTGAAGACTTTTTCACGTTCTTTCGTCTTTGTCATCCCTGCCATGATGGCATCAGCTTGCCCAGCTTGAACCGCATTGACCGCTGCATCAAATCCAGGATAGGACATCTGAATATTCCATCCTTTAATCTCTGCGACTTTGTTAATAATGTCAACATCAATTCCTTTATAAGTTTGATCTGAATCTTTAAACTCAAAAGGTGCATAGGCGGTATCAGAAACAATCTTAATCGTTTCAGCTTTTGCAATACCTAATGAGAAAATTGGGAATAAAATTAGCAAAAATGCTAGAAATTTTTTCTTCATTTTTAGTCTCCTTTTCCGAATATTTTCCCATTATATCAGAAAAAGTAAAAAAAGGCAAATTTTTATATTTCTGTGTTAGAAAATATAACATCCATAATTCTTGTTTTGTCTTGAATCACACAACAGAAGTGCTATAATAAAGGTATATCATATAGTAAAAGAGGATAAAGTTATGAAAGACAAAAGAATCTTAAAAGACTTTGAAACTTCTAAAATGAGTTTAAACATTTACACAAGCCCCTTGTTAGCTTTATTTTTCGTCTATATATCTGAGTTCATATCTTCTCTATTTTTTGGCCTTAGTTTTTTAGCATTGATCGGGCTATTTAGCAATCTTGGTATGGGTGGTCAAAGAATTGCAGATTTCCTTCAAATGTTATTTCAGAATTTATCTGATAAATCAAGTGACATCCATTTGATATTTGAATTACTGTCCTTTGGTTTTATCATCTTAACTGTGTTTAGATGGACTAGAAAAGTAGAGAAAAGACCTATTCGAACTTTAGGATTTTATAAAGAAAATTTCCTCAGCAATCTTCTTAAAGGGTTTGGTATAGGTCTGGCACTTTTTCTTCTGACCTTGTTAGGTTTAGTAGCCTTAGGACAATATCGTTTGGAGTCCATTCACTTGAATCCTTATTCGCTAGCCTTTGTCATTTTTACCATTCCATTTTGGATTTTACAGGGGACAACAGAAGAAGTGGTGGCCCGTACTTGGCTCCTTCCTCAATTGGCCTCAAGAACTAATCTAAAACTAGCTGTTCTTATATCTAGCCTGTTCTTTACCTTACTTCATTTAGGAAATTCAGGCATAACTTTCTTATCTGCAATTGATCTCTTTTTATTCGGAGTTGCCATGTCCCTATATCTTCTTAAAACAGATACTATATGGGGTATAGGTGGTATTCATGGAGCTTGGAATTTCGCACAGGGCAACCTCTTTGGAGTATTAGTTAGTGGTCAGTCTTCAGGAACCTCAATCATGAAATTTACTCCACAAGGCAATCAAGACTGGCTATCTGGTGGGTCTTTTGGTATTGAGGGTTCCATCATGTCCAGTATTATTTTGTTTCTGCTGATTGTCTATCTCGCTTATCAATTAAAGAAAGAAAATGAAAGGATGTGACTTAGGTCCGTCCTTTTCTTCGTGAAAATGATACAAGTATGCTAAAATAGGAATAGCATATCGAGAGAGGATTCTTATGATTAACCGCATTACAGATAATCAATTTAAACTAGTATCAAAATATCAACCATCAGGAGACCAACCTCAAGCTATCGAACAGTTGGTAGATAATATCGAGGGGGGAGAAAAAGCTCAGATTCTGATGGGGGCGACTGGTACAGGGAAGACCTATACCATGAGTCAGGTCATTTCCAAAGTCAATAAACCCACTCTGGTCATCGCCCATAATAAGACTCTGGCAGGACAGCTATATGGGGAGTTTAAAGAATTTTTCCCTGAGAATGCTGTTGAGTATTTTGTTTCCTACTATGATTATTACCAACCAGAGGCCTATGTCCCTTCTAGTGATACCTATATTGAAAAGGACAGCTCTGTCAATGACGAGATTGACAAGCTCCGCCACTCAGCGACTTCGGCTCTTTTGGAGCGTAATGATGTCATTGTTGTGGCCTCAGTCTCTTGTATCTATGGTTTGGGTTCGCCAAAGGAATATGCTGACAGCGTCGTGAGTCTGCGTCCAGGTCTGGAAATTTCTCGTGATAAACTCTTGAATGACTTGGTCGATATTCAGTTTGAGCGAAACGACATTGATTTCCAACGCGGAAGATTCCGTGTGCGTGGGGATGTGGTGGAGATTTTTCCAGCTTCCCGTGATGAGCATGCCTTTCGAGTAGAGTTCTTCGGAGATGAGATTGATCGTATCCGCGAAGTGGAGGCTTTGACAGGTCAAGTCCTTGGTGAAGTGGATCATTTGGCGATTTTCCCAGCCACTCACTTTGTGACCAATGACGACCATATGGAAGTGGCCATTGCTAAGATCCAGGCTGAATTGGAGGAGCAGTTAGCTATCTTTGAAAAAGAAGGCAAATTACTTGAAGCCCAGCGTTTAAAACAGCGGACAGAGTATGATATTGAGATGCTACGTGAGATGGGTTATACAAATGGGGTTGAGAACTACTCACGCCACATGGATGGACGGAGCGAAGGAGAGCCACCTTACACCTTGTTGGATTTCTTCCCAGATGATTTCTTGATCATGATTGACGAGAGTCACATGACTATGGGGCAGATCAAGGGTATGTACAATGGTGACCGTTCGCGTAAGGAAATGCTGGTTAATTATGGTTTCCGTTTACCGTCCGCCTTGGACAATCGACCTCTCCGTCGTGAAGAGTTTGAAAGCCATGTGCATCAGATTGTTTACGTTTCAGCGACACCAGGCGACTATGAAAATGAACAGACCGAGACAGTGATTGAGCAAATCATTCGTCCGACAGGTCTTTTAGATCCAGAGGTGGAAGTCCGTCCGACTATGGGACAGATTGATGACCTCCTAGGCGAAATCAATGCCCGTGTTGAAAAGAATGAACGAACCTTTATTACCACCTTGACCAAGAAGATGGCAGAAGACTTAACCGACTACTTCAAAGAAATGGGTATCAAAGTCAAGTACATGCACTCGGATATCAAGACCTTGGAGCGGACGGAGATTATCCGTGACCTGCGCTTGGGAGTCTTTGACGTCTTAGTAGGGATTAACCTCCTCCGTGAAGGGATTGACGTTCCTGAGGTAAGCTTAGTTGCCATTCTCGATGCTGATAAGGAAGGCTTCCTTCGTAATGAACGTGGACTCATCCAGACTATTGGCCGTGCTGCCCGTAACAGTGAAGGTCATGTCATTATGTATGCGGACACTGTGACCCAGTCTATGCAACGTGCCATCGATGAAACTGCCCGCCGTCGCAAAATACAAATGGCTTATAATGAAGAACATGGTATCGTACCACAAACAATCAAGAAAGAAATCCGTGATCTGATTGCCGTGACCAAAGCAGTTGCCAAGGAAGAGGACAAGGAAGTCGATATCAATAGCCTCAACAAACAAGAACGCAAAGAACTAGTCAAGAAACTGGAAAAACAAATGCAAGAAGCCGTTGAAGTGCTTGACTTTGAACTAGCAGCTCAGATCCGAGATATGATGCTGGAAGTCAAGGCGTTGTATTAAGGAGAAGAAAACAAATGACGGTTATTATCAAATCAATGGAAACTCCTGAAGAGATAGAAGATAAATCCCTCGTTCACTGGCAAACGTGGAGAGAGGCTTATGATAACCTTTTGCCTGCAGAATTTCAGGAGACAATGACATTAGAAAGATGCCGATTCTTTAGTCAAAAGTATCCAGAAAATACATTGATTGCGATGGATGGCGTGAAGGTGGTTGGTTTTATCAGTTATGGCAATTTTCGTGATGAGACTATTCAAGATGGTGAAATTATTGCTTTATATGTTTTAAAAGACTATTATGGAAAAGGTATCGCACAAAAGTTAATGAAAGCAGCTTTGACTGCTCTTAATCATTTTTCTGAAATTTTCTTATGGGTATTGAAAGATAACAAGCGCGCCATTGCTTTCTATCAAAAAATGGGTTTTACTTTTGATGGACAAGAAAAAATACTTGAACTTGGAAAGCCTATAAAGGAAAAACGAATGGTGTTCTATTCTAAATAATTTTAAAAAAGTAAAAGATAATATCTCTGGTAGTAAGTCTGAAAATTTAATAAATTAGAAAGCGAGAAAATATGTCCCGTTCCCAATTAACGATTTTAACAAATATTTGTCTGATTGAAGACCTAGAAACTCAGCGCGTGGTAATGCAGTATCGCTCTCCTGAAACTAATCGCTGGTCAGGTTATGCCTTTCCAGGAGGCCATGTAGAAAACGGCGAGGCTTTTGCGGAGTCTGTCATTCGTGAAATATATGAAGAAACAGGGTTGACTATCCAAAATCCTCAACTTGTCGGCATTAAAAATTGGCCACTAGATACAGGTGGGCGCTATATTGTCGTTTGTTATAAGGCAACTGAGTTCTCTGGTACTCTTCGCTCTTCAGATGAGGGAGAAGTTTCTTGGGTGCAAAAAGACCAGATTCCAAACTTGGATCTGGCCTATGATATGCTACCCTTGATGGAGATGATGGAAGATCCTGACAAGTCAGAGTTTTTCTACCCTCGCCGTACAGAAGATGATTGGGAGAAAGAAATTTTTTAGTTCTATGATTAGTTGATAGGTGTTATCTTTTAAAGTAAGGTACTGAAATATAGGCTAAGTATGGTGGTGTAAGTCAACTGAATATCTCTAAATTTCTTATTATTCTTTTCGATCTATATTTTGAACAATCTCCACCTTCAATGTTGAAATCGGAGATTGTTTTGTTTTATGGTATAATCTTAAAATATGAAAGGAAGTACCAGAAAATGGATGATAAAGTAATTGAACAATATAAAAGTCATGATAATCTTGATATTCGAGTAGAATTGCATAAGAAGTATTCAAAAAATAAATTGGGATTTAATAATTGGATATTTTCTAACTACCAAATCATTGATGAAGTAAAGGTTCTAGAATTGGGATGTGGTACAGGAGAACTATGGAAAAGTAATAGTGATTCTATAGATAAAATGAAGCAGTTGATTGTTACAGATTTTTCTAAAGATATGGTAAAATCAACGAAGTCAGTGATTGGAAATAGAGACAATGTTAACTATGAAATAATGGATATTCAAAAGATTTCTTTTGAGGATGAAACGTTTGATATTGTTATTGCTAATATGCTTCTACATCATGTAAATGATATTCCTAAAGCTCTCTCTGAGGTGAATAGAGTCTTAAAAACAGGCGGAATTTTTTACTGTGCTACATTTGGTGAAAATGGAGTTGTAGATTATTTGGCAAGATTATTTAAAGATGAGGTTAATCAAGATTTGGAAAATAAAACTTTTACTTTACAAAATGGCAAAAGGTACCTGAGTAGGTATTTTAACTCTGTCGATACATTACTCTATGATGATGAGTTACAGGTAACTAGCATAGATGATCTAGTTAAATACATCCAATCCTTTAAAGGAATTTCAGAAATAGGTTCGCTAGAAGAAAAAGTCATTCGTAAAAGATTGGAAGTGCATTTTCATAAGGGTAAGTTAATTATTCCTAAAGAATATGGTATGTTTATTGCTCGAAAGTAAAATTAAGGGAACGAAATTGTGAAAAATTAAGGAGAAGTTTTTCAATATAAAATCAAGCGGATAGTCTTTAGAGCATGCTATAGCTGATTCTATATAAAAGTCTCAATCTTTTGGATTTGGAGAAGTTTCTTGGGTGCAAAAAGACCAGATTCCAAACTTGGATCTGGCCTATGATATGTTACCCTTGATGGAGATGATGGAAGCGCCTGATAAGTCGGAGTTTTTCTACCGCCACCGTACTGAAGATGGCTGGGAGAAGAAAATCTTCTAGTCTTTTACCAAATAACCGAGCTGATCCAAGACCTCCTCGATATAGTGGAGGTCTTGTTGTGTTTCCTGTGTAATAGTAATAATAGATTTGGAAAAATATATGTACTATGAAATAAATTTAAAATATTTTTAGAAAAGTATTGACAAATCAAAAGAAAACGTTTACTATAGAATAAGGGAACGGTTCCACAACGTAAGAAGGAGGAATGATGACTACAATAAAACAGGTTGCTGAAGAAGCTGGAGTATCAAAATCAACGGTTTCAAGATATATATCAAAAAAAGGTTATGTTGGAGATGATGCGAGAGAGAAAATAAAAAATGCGATTAAAAAATTAAATTACACACCAAATGTATTAGCACAATCTTTGAAAACTAAAAAAAACCAAATGGTAGGACTCTTATTACCAGATATTTCAAATCCCTTCTTCCCAAGATTGGTTCGAGGAGCTGAATCATATTTGAAAGATAAAGGTTATAGAATTATGGTTGGTACGATTTCAGACCAAGAATCTTTGAGTGAATATGTTAATTTACTGTTAAAAACAAATGCTGCTGGCATTATTACTACACATGACTTCACAAAAGAATATCCGGATTTATCATTACCTGTTGTTGTAGTTGACCGAATTAGTAAAGATACAGGTTACGGTGTTTTTTCTGATAATCAGTCAGGTGGTCGTTTGGCTGCTGAAGCAATCTGTAATGCAGGTGCTAAACAAGTTCTGATTATTAAAGTTTTAGATGATAAAGCCGAGAATATCGCGGAACGGTTTGAAGCAAGTTTAAACTATTTGAGGAATAAATCTTTAGAGATTCGTATTGAAGAAAGTGAAACGTTTGACTTTGAAAAAATTCAAAAAGAAGCTAAAGAGAATCTAAAAAGAAATCCAAATATTGATAGTATTATAGCACCTTCTGATATTCATGCAATAGCTTATATTCATGAAATTTTAGCAATTGGGAAAAAAATTCCAGATGATATTCAAATCATTGGTTATGATGATATTGTACTTAGTCAATTTATTTACCCTTCTTTATCAACTATTCACCAATCATCATATAAAATGGGAGAACAGGCTGCAAAGCTAATCTATAATATGGCAAATAAGTTCTCTATAGATGAAGCTAAAATTAAACTACCTGTTAGATACGTAGAAAGAAATACATTAAGGAGAAAGTAATGAGTAAAATTGTTGTTGTTGGAAGTATTTCAATGGACTTAGTTATGAGAACAAAAAGGATTCCAGAAGGAGGTGAAACGATTTTTGGGGATTCGTTTAATATAGTTCCAGGTGGAAAAGGTGCAAATCAAGCTGTAGCTATTGGTAGATTATCCAGTGTAGAAGATAATATTTACATATTTGGAAACGTCGGAGAAGATATTTTTTCAGCAGATTTACTAAGTAATCTGCAAAATAATAATATTTCTACAGAACATGTGGGAACGGTACCACAATTTACGGGAGTTGCACAAATTACTTTATATGGAGGTGATAATAGGATTATTTATTATCCCGGAGCGAATAATTTAGTTAAAACAAATGATTGGAAAAATGAGTGGGAATTGATTAGTGATGCAAGTATTGTTGTATTACAGAATGAAATACCACATGAAGCCAATCTATCTATAGCTAAATTTTGCCAAGAAAATAAAGTTAAGGTGCTTTACAATCCTGCACCAGCTAGAGAAACAGATATAGAGATGATTCCTTTTTGTGATTTTATTACTCCTAATGAGCATGAATGTTCAGAGCTTTTTCCAGATAAGAAATTAGAAGAAATTATTAAAATTTATCCTAATAAAATGATTGTGACATTAGGAGTTGAAGGTTCCATTTATTATGATGGGGCAGTAGTTCAGAAGATTCCTGCTATAAAAGCAGAAGTAGTTGATACTACAGGAGCAGGAGATACATTTAATGGTGCTTTTGCTTATGCTATCTCAAAAGGAAAAGAGATGAATGTTGCATTGTCCTTTGCAACAATTGCTTCACATCTTTCTGTTCAAAGATTTGGAGCGCAAGGAGGCATGCCGAGTTTGAAAGAAATAAAGGAGCATTCAGGATATGAAGAAATATGGGATTTTAAATAGTAATATAGCAAAACTAGCTGATGATTTAGGTCATATGGATTTGGTTTGTATCGGAGATTTAGGATTGCCAGTTCCAAAAGGTGTTGATAAAATTGATTTAGCATTAAGAAAAGGTAGTCCAAGTTTTTTAGAAGTTTTAAAAGAATATTCAGATCATGTACTTATTGAAAAAATTTTCTTAGCAGAAGAAATTAAGGAAAAAAACAAAGAACAGTGGCAAGCAGTTCTAGATCTTTTAGGATCGAATATAATTATTGAATATATTAGTCATGAAGAATTGAAAGCTATGAATACTAAAGTTAAGGCAGTTATTCGCACTGGGGAAGATACACCATATTCGAATATAATCTTGCAATCAGGAGTTATTATTTAGAAGGGGGTTGCCTATGAAAATTGAAATGAAGAACATTTCAAAATCTTTTGGGAATAATCGTGTTTTAGAAAGTATTGATTTGGTTCTTAATTCAGGAGAAGTTCATGCTTTAATGGGAGAGAATGGTGCAGGCAAATCAACCTTAATGAATATTTTAACTGGACTTTTTCCAGCTACTTCAGGAACTATTTTTATTGATGGAAAAGAAAAAACATTTTCTAATCCTCAAGAGGCAGAACGGTTTGGACTGAGTTTTATTCATCAGGAAATGAATACTTGGCCAGATATGACTGTACTTGATAATCTTTTTTTAGGAAGAGAAATAAAAAATTCGATTGGGTTTTTAGATAAAGCTAGTATGGAAAGGAAAGCTAAAGAAGCATTTAAACGTCTTAATATCTCTATTCCTCTTGATGCAATCATTGGTCAATTATCAGTCGGACAACAACAAATGATAGAAATAGCAAAATGTTTATTATCAGAAGTTTCCTTGTTAATTATGGATGAACCCACAGCAGCTTTAACTGATCGTGAAACTGAAACACTTTTTAAAGTGATAGAAGGATTAAAATCTGATGGTGTAGGTATTGTGTATATTTCACATCGGATGGAAGAAATCTTTAAGATTACAGATCTTATAACTGTTATGAGGGATGGGTTTGTAATTGATACCAAGAAAACGAAGTTAACTAATGCGGATGAATTAGTTCAAAAGATGGTGGGGCGTGAATTAGAAGATTATTATCCAGAAAAAAAGGCTGAGATTGGGAATATTGTTTTTCAAGCTAAGAATCTTTCTGGTGATGCTTTTACGGATATTTCTTTCTATGTACGTCAAGGGGAAATTCTTGTTTTTTCTGGTTTGATGGGTGCTGGTCGTACTGAAATAATGCGAGCAATTTTTGGAATTGATTCTTTAAAATCTGGTCAAATTATAATAAATGGAGAACAACTGATAATTAAAAATCCTTTTGAAGCAATTAAGCATGGAATTGGTTTCTTAACAGAAGATCGTAAAGATGAGGGATTGATTTTAGATTTTTCTATTAAAGATAATATGACTTTACCTAGTACTCGTGATTTTGTTAAAAATGGTATTTTTGATAATAAAACAAGTGATATATTTGTACAACGTTTAATTGATAGGCTACGAATTAAATCAGGTTATCCAGATAAGGAAGTTGGAACACTTTCTGGTGGTAACCAACAGAAAGTAGTTTTAGCAAAATGGATAGGTATTGCACCAAAAGTACTGATTTTAGATGAGCCAACTCGTGGGGTAGATGTTGGAGCTAAGCGTGAAATTTACCAATTAATGAATGAATTGGCTGAACGAGGTGTACCGATTATTATGGTCTCTTCAGATTTACCAGAAGTGATTGGAGTCAGTGATCGCATTATGGTCATGCATGAAGGTAGAATTAGTGGGGAATTAACACGTCGAGAAGCTACACAAGAAAAAGTTATGCAACTAGCTACAGGAGGACAATAGTGTGAAAAATACTATGAAGTATATGTCAGAATTGACAACAGTAATAGCATTGATAATTTTAATGGCTGTCATCACTATTATCAATTCAAATTTTTTAACAGCAAATAATCTGTTAAATTTACTATTGCAAGTAACATCAAATGCACTGATCGCTTTTGGAATGACCTTTGTTATTCTAACAGGTGGAATTGATTTATCAGTTGGATCAATTTTAGCCTTATCCAGTGCGCTAACCGCTGGCCTATTAGGATCTGGAATGCCTGTTACGTTAGCAATTCTCATCTCTTTAATTTTGGGTTGCATTCTGGGGATGATGAATGGTTTATTGATTTCCTACGGGAAATTAGCTCCATTTATCGTTACTTTAGCAACTATGACTATTTTTAGAGGCGCAACACTTGTTTATACAAATGGGAATCCTATTACAAAAGGATTAAGTGATACATTCTTATTTCAATTTTTGGGGCAAGGTTACATAGTCGGAATTCCATTTCCTGTAATTATTATGTTTATTGTATTTATTGTTTTATATGTTTTACTTCATAAAACAGCATTTGGTAAATCTGTGTATGCTATAGGGGGGAATGAAAAAGCAGCATATATATCAGGTGTGAAACTAAATAAAGTGAAAATTATCATTTATTCAATTTCAGGTATTATGGCTTCAATTTCTGGATTGATTATAACATCACGCTTAAGTTCTGCTCAACCAACAGCAGGTGCTAGTTATGAAATGGATGCTATTGCAGCTGTTGTTCTTGGGGGAACCTCATTATCAGGAGGTAAAGGTCGTATACTGGGGACTCTAATAGGTGCTTTAATTATTGGAGTTTTGAATAATGGACTTAATATTATTGGTGTTTCAGCATTTTGGCAGCAAGTAGTAAAAGGAATTGTAATCTTAATTGCTGTTCTGATTGATCGTTTTAAAGTTGTAAAACAGTAGAATCATTTTCAATTTTTTTGGAAATAGTAACAATTTATTAGATGACGAACAATAGTCGGGATGGAAACTATCCCTATAGATATATATTACGAGGAGTAATAACATGAAAAATATTAAAAAAATTAGCATTTTTGCTTTGTTTGTAACATTTATTTTTGCTTTAGTAGCTTGTGGAAAAACTGGTTTAGGAAATTCATCAAATGATAACAAATCTACGACTCAAAAGTCGGCAAAAGAATTAAAATTAGGAGTTTCTATTTCGACTACTAACAATCCCTATTTTGTGGCTATGAAAGATGGTCTTGAAAAAGCCGCAGGAGAAAAAGAAGTAACTTTGAAGATAGCAGATGCACAAGATGATGCTGCTAGACAAGCAGATGATATTCAGAATTTTATTAGTCAAAATGTAGATGCTTTACTAATTAATCCAGTTGATTCTGATGCAATTGTTACATCTATTAAAGCTGCTAATAATGCAAATATTCCAGTAATCTTAATTGACCGCGGTAGTAATGGTGGTGAAGTCTTGACAACTGTTGCTTCTGATAACGTAGAAGCAGGTAAAATGGCTGCAGAATTTATTACCAAGCAATTGGGAGAAAAAGCAAAAACTTTTGAATTATCAGGAGTCCCTGGCGCTTCTGCAACTGTGGATAGAGGTAAAGGATTTGAACAAATTTCAAAGACAAATTTAGATGTTCTTTCTAGTCAATCTGCTAATTTTGATCGCGCAAAAGCTTTGAATACAGCGCAAAATATGATTCAAGGAAACAAAGAAGTACAAGCAATCTTTGCACAGAATGATGAGATGGCGTTAGGAGCTGCACAAGCAGTAAAAGCAGCTGGTCTTAGCAATGTATTAATTGTTGGTATTGATGGTCAACCAGATGCACATGACGCTATTGCAAAAGGTGATATTACTGCCACTATTGCTCAGCAACCAGCTAAGATGGGTGAAATTGCTATTCAATCAGCAATCGATCATTATCAAGGGAAAAAACTGGAAAAAGAAACAGTTTCTCCAATTTATCTTGTGACTAAGGATAATGTTGATCAACATAACTGGTGATATATTTTTAGTAAGCAAGTAGTTGTTAATTTTCATTCAATGTGGTTTTTAAATATCATTGTTACTATTTGAGATATTGGATTCAAAAAGACCAGATTCCAAACTTGGATCTGGCCTATGATATGCTACCTTTGATGGAGATGATGGAAGCTCCGGACAAATCTGAATTTTTCTACCCTCGCCGTACAGAAGACGATTGGGAAAAGAAAATTTTCTAATCCTTTACTAAATAACCTAGCTGATTCAAGGCCTCCTCGATATAGCGGAGGTCTTGTTGTGTTTCGGCTTCGACTAGGTGGTAATGGATGCCATCTGTCAATTCAGACAGAGGTCTAAAGTCAGAATGCTCGACTTGTTCTAGAAAATGTTGCACATCTCTGCGACAAGACAGTTTCAGCAAGGTTTCGATTTCTCCATAAACGGGATGGTCAATCAAGGTATTCTGGACACGCCCTCCATTATCGACGATAGCAAGGAGTTCCTGACCGATTTCTTCAACTTCATGTTTCACTTTGAAAAGTTTGTGAACATAAGGATTGGTATCAACTTGCTTATAGATGTAGCCACGATTAGTGGATAGGATAGGAGCGCCATCGGCTCTTAAAATTGCAATGTCTTGTACAATGACTTGGCGTGTTACATGAAAATGCTCCGCCAAACTTTGGCCATTAAGGGCTTTAGGAGCTTCTTTCAAGAGTTGGAGCAGGGCTTGTTTGCGATCTTTTGTCATAGCTTTTCCTTTTAACGGCGTTTTCGAAGTACTTTATAGACAGCTAGTGCTAATGTATAGTCTACCATACTATGGATAATTGTGCCAAATCCAACTAGTACAAAGAGAACATAAAACATATTTTCTACATTGGTACCGGAAGTTGCATAAAAAACGACACAGGCTAATACTTCAGCAAGGGCATGGATAAGCGCTAAAACAAAGTTGAAAATCCAGGAAGCTTTTGGTTTATCTAGGGTATCGGGGAATTTTTGTAGGTAAAGAGCCCCCAAAGTCCCAAAAAAGATATGGGAAAAAGCTCGAAAAACGATAACCATGGGATAGCCAGCCATCAAAAATCCGAAACTAGAAGCTAGGATGACAAAAACAGTCATCAAGGGCGATAAGAACATGGCAATAAAAATAGCGATGTGGCTTCCTAAAGTATAGGAAGCAGGTGGAATGACAATCTTGAAAGGCATAACAATTGGAATCAAAATTGCAATAGCCGTTAAGAGGGCAGTCATTGTCATAAATTGTGTCTTTTTCCGTGTATTCATAAGAATCTCCTTTTTATTGTATATACACTAGTATAGTACAATAAAATAGACAATAAAGCAAGGATTTACTTAGGTTTATAGGTCATTTTTAAGTTAATACTCTTCGAAAACCTCTTCAAACTACGTCAGCTTCCATCTGCAATCTCAAAACCGTGTTTTGAGCAACCTGCGGCTAGCTTCCTAGTTTACTTTTTGATTTTCATTGAGTATAAATATTGGTAAAGAGTTCACTAAAAAGAAACTACTTCAAACAAAATCTCCACCTTCAAGCATGAAAGCGGAGATTGTTTTTATTTCTTCAAAGTTTGTAATCTTGGAACAATGGCTAGGGTTAGAACTGCGGAAATGACTAATTCGGCAATCGAATTTGTTGAGATAACAGTTGCTAGGAGTTTTTGGATATTACCATCAAAAACATTTCCAAAAAGGTAGAAAATTCCACCAAGTACAAAGACTGTGTTGGTAAGTGAACCAAGGGCACCAGCTAGAATCAAACCAGTTTTATTTTTCATCAGTTTATAGACTAGATACGGAGTTAAACCAATCAAAATACGTGGGACGATGGCAATGATAGCTGAGTAGATGTTTCCGTTTGGTACAAATGGTGAGAAGAGATAGCTTGTAGGTAGAATCGTAATCGTATTAACTGTCAAGCTAAGAAGTCCCATCAAAAATCCAAGTGTAACCCCAACTCGTGGACCGTAGATAATGCTGGCAATAATGACAGGAATATGAACAATGGTCGGTTTGATTGGAAATGGAAAAAGGTTAAAGGCAAGCGAGCTCATAAAGTGTACAACGAGCATGGTTGCAAAAAAGATAGCAATAGGTGCAATATTAGAGCGTTTTTTCATCGAGAGTTTCCTTTATTCTTTCTAAAATAATTGTGAGGTCAGCTAAAGCTCCTCGTCCATGGTCTCCACAAGCTAGTAGGGATTCCTTCGGAGCAATCAGCTGATAGCCGTATGTTTCTAATGTTTTCAGATTAGTCTGAGTTGCCGGATGGTCATACATTTTTGTATTCATAGCAGGAGCTATTAGTTTAGGAATATTTTTGGGCAAGGCTAGAGCTATGCTGGTTACCATGTTGTCAGCATAGCCGTGGGCTAGCTTTGCAATTGTGTTAGCTGTTGCAGGGACTACGATAAATAAATCTGCCTTTTTTCCAAGTTCGATATGATTAATCTGATTAGGATAGGGTTCCTTCATGACATCAAGGTGGACAGGATTCTGTGATAAGACCTGTAGTGTCAAAGGTTGGATAAACTCTGTAGCGGCCTGAGTCATTAAAACCGTGACTTGATGACCTTGTTTTTTTAGAGAACTGACTAAATCTGCCGACTTGTAAGAGGCGATTGACCCTGTTACAGCCAAGAGAATATGTGACATATCTTTCCTTTCTAAGAATGGTAGGCTTGAATTTTTTCAAGGAGGAGTTCTGCAATTTCTTCCTTAGTATTAACTGATTGAAGTTGATTTTTCTCAACAAAGATAGCACGATGCTTGTCTGTTGAAATTTGAGTCTGGTCATTTGCAATGATTAAGTCTGCTTGATTATTGATAAGACTGTTTCTAGCAGTGTCAATTAGATGATTTTCAGATACATCAACTAGTAGTTTAAAACCAATCAGATGAATAGCAGGATTCCATTCCTTGACTAGAGAGATGATCTTGGGTGTTTTTTTCAGGAATAAGACCTGAACCTCGTCAGTTGAAGAAATCTTAGCTTGATGATTTTGCTTGATTAAAAATTCTTCTATATTGGAACTAGATTGAACTTCCTCAAGCCCTGTCATATAAACAGGAGTGTAGTCAGAAACAGCCATTGAGTGAATCAAGACCTGATAATCCTTAACACGTTCTTGCATTTCAAGGAGAAGGTTGTTTGTATTGTTAACTTCTCGAATGCTTAGGTTGGGATGGGCTTCTGGCTTCAAAGCTCGTTTTGTAGTAATTAAACAAACTTCATGTCCTGCAGCAAGCAAAGTCTCTGTGATGATTTTCCCCAAGCGTCCTGTAGAATGGTTAGTGATAGAGCGGACGCTATCAATAGCTTCACTGGTACCGCCCGATGTAACTAAAATTTTCATAGCACTATTGTACACAAAAATAAACGGTAAGTAAAATGAAAGTGATAAAATTTTGGTAAAAGGAAAGAATATAGTTTCAAACTATAAAGCCATATAAAATTTAAGAAAGGACTCTAAAAACCTTAAAAATAAGGATATTTACGAACGTTTAGAGAGTTTAAGGATGTTAAAAATCTTGTTTTGTGTTATAATGAATTATCATATAAGAGGTTAGAGGAGTTTTGAATGAAAACAGATATTGAAATCGCACAGAGTATTGAGTTGAAACCTATTGTTGATGTTGTAGAGAAGCTTGGAATTTCTTACGACGATTTGGAGTTGTATGGAAAGTACAAGGCTAAGCTCAGCTTTGATAAAATTCGTGCAGTTGAGAGCAATCCAGTTGGGAAATTGATTTTGGTTACTGCCATCAACCCAACACCTGCAGGTGAAGGAAAATCAACCATTACCATTGGTCTTGCGGATGCCTTGAATAAGATTGGCAAGAAAACCATGATTGCTATCCGCGAACCATCTCTTGGTCCAGTAATGGGGATTAAGGGTGGTGCTGCAGGAGGTGGTTACGCTCAAGTTCTACCAATGGAGGACATCAATCTCCACTTTACTGGGGATATGCATGCCATTACAACTGCCAACAATGCTCTTTCTGCCTTGATCGACAACCACTTGCACCAAGGGAATGAGTTGGGAATTGACCAACGTCGTATCCTCTGGAAACGTGTAGTGGACTTGAATGATCGTGCACTTCGTCATGTAACAGTTGGACTTGGTGGCCCTCTAAATGGTATTCCTCGTGAGGATGGCTTTGACATTACCGTCGCTTCCGAAATCATGGCGATTCTATGCTTGGCAACAGACATCGAGGACTTGAAACGCCGTTTGGCTAATATTGTTATCGGTTATCGCTATGATCGTACACCTGTTTCTGTAGGTGATTTGCAGGTTGAAGGTGCCTTAGCATCGATTTTGAAGGATGCTATTAAGCCAAACTTGGTTCAGACAATTTATGGAACGCCTGCTTTTGTGCACGGTGGTCCATTTGCCAATATCGCTCATGGATGTAATTCAGTCTTGGCAACAAGCACAGCCCTTCACTTGGCTGATTACACAGTTACTGAAGCTGGTTTTGGTGCAGACCTTGGTGCCGAGAAATTCCTTGATATTAAGACACCAAACTTACCAACATCTCCAGATGCAGTTGTCATTGTCTCAACCCTTCGTGCCCTTAAGATGAATGGTGGTGTGGCTAAAGACGCTTTGACAGAAGAAAACGTAGAAGCTGTTCGTGCCGGTTTTGCTAACTTGAAACGCCATGTTGAGAACATCCGTAAGTTCGGTATTCCAGCAGTTGTGGCTATTAACGAATTTGTCTCTGATACAGAAGCTGAAATTGCAGCCTTGAAAGAACTTTGTGCCTCAATCGATGTACCAGTTGAATTGGCTAGTGTCTGGGCTGATGGTGCAGAAGGTGGAGTAGCACTTGCCGAAACAGTTGTCAAGACTATCGCTGAAAACCCATCTAACTACAAACGTTTGTATGAGAATGACCTTTCCGTCCAAGAAAAGATTGAAAAGATTGTTACTGAAATCTACCGTGGTAGCAAAGTGAACTTTGAGAAGAAAGCTCAAACACAAATCGCTCAAATCGTTCAAAACGGTTGGGACAAATTGCCAATCTGTATGGCTAAGACCCAGTATAGCTTCTCAGACAATCCAAATGCACTTGGAGCACCTGAAAACTTTGAAATTACCATTCGTGAATTGGTACCAAAATTAGGTGCAGGCTTCATCGTTGCCCTAACTGGTGATGTGATGACCATGCCTGGACTTCCAAAACGACCAGCTGCTCTAAACATGGATGTTGAAAGCGATGGAACCGTTCTAGGCTTGTTCTAGTATATTGCAATTGACTTTAAATGAGTTTGGAAATACTATCCAAGCTCATTTTTTCTCAGACTGCAAGCAGTTCATCAATAAAATTTAGTCCTCTTTCTCTTGGGAAGAGGCTTTTTAATACTAGGAAAAGGACAGTTAGAATCTTCTGTGTTATACTAGAGATATGTTAGATTTGAAAGAATATGGTATTGCCATGTGGTCAGAGGAGAAGATTATTTCTTTCCGTGAGAAACTTCTCGCTTGGTATGATGAAAACAAGCGAGATTTACCGTGGCGTAGAAGTAAAAATCCTTATCATATCTGGGTCTCGGAAATCATGCTCCAGCAGACCAGAGTGGATACAGTTATCCCTTACTACGAAAGATTCTTGGACTGGTTTCCAACAGTGGAAAGTTTAGCAACAGCTCCTGAAGAAGGTTTGTTGAAGGCTTGGGAAGGTTTGGGTTATTATTCTCGAGTTCGTAATATGCAGGCTGCAGCCCAGCAGATTATGGCTGACTTTGGTGGTCAATTTCCAAACACCTATGAAGGAATTTCTAGTTTAAAAGGGATTGGCCCTTACACAGCAGGAGCCATTTCCAGTATCGCTTTTAATTTGCCTGAGCCAGCGGTCGATGGTAATGTCATGCGGGTTTTGGCGCGTCTGTTTGAAGTCAATCACGATATTGGCATTCCAAAGAATCGCAAAATTTTTCAGGCAATGATGGAAATCTTGATTGATCCGGATCGTCCGGGTGATTTTAATCAAGCCTTGATGGACTTGGGCTCAGATATTGAGGCGCCTGTAAATCCCAGACCAGAAGACAGTCCAGTGAAGGACTTTAGTGCGGCATACCAGAATGGCACAATGGACCGTTATCCAATTAAGGCACCAAAGAAAAAGCCAGTTCCTATTTATCTTAAAGCCTTAGTTGTGAAAAATTCTCAAGGACAATTTTTGCTTGAAAAAAATGAAAGTGAAAAGCTATTGGCAAGTTTTTGGCATTTCCCATTGATAGAAGTTGATAACTTTTCGCAAGAGGAGCAGTTTGACCTCTTTCATCAGGTTGCAGAAGAAAGTGTAAACTTTGGCCCCAGTCCAGAGGAGAGTTTCCAGCAGGACTATGACCTAGATGTTGCTTGGTTTGATGTTTATTTTGAGACTGTCAAGCATGTCTTTAGTCATCGTAAATGGCATGTTCAAATTGTAACCGGTCAGGTGACTGACTACCATGACTTTTCCGATAGAGAAGTTCGCTGGCTTTCACCAGAAGAGTTCAAGAATTACCCACTTGCCAAACCCCAACAAAAAATCTGGCAGGCTTATGCAAAAGCCAATATAGACACTAACAAAGACTAGCTATTGTGTCTTCTTGTTATTTTTTTGGTATAATAGTAGAGAAAAAGGTGAACATATGAAAAAAATACTAATTGTAGATGATGAGAAACCAATCTCGGATATTATCAAGTTTAATATGACCAAGGAAGGTTACGAAGTTGTAACTGCTTTTAACGGTCGTGAAGCGCTAGAGCAATTTGAAGCAGAGCAACCAGATATTATTATTCTGGATTTGATGCTTCCGGAAATTGATGGTTTGGAAGTTGCTAAGACCATTCGCAAGACCAGTAGTGTACCTATTATCATGCTGTCGGCTAAAGACAGCGAATTTGATAAGGTCATCGGTTTGGAGCTTGGGGCAGATGACTATGTGACAAAACCCTTCTCCAATCGTGAGTTGCAGGCGCGTGTTAAAGCTTTGCTGCGTCGTTCTCAACCTATGCTAGTAGATGGGCAGGAAGCAGAAAGTAAACCTCAACCTATCCAAATTGGGGATTTAGAAATTGTTCCAGACGCCTACGTGGCTAAAAAATATGGCGAAGAACTAGACTTAACCCATCGTGAGTTTGAGCTTTTGTATCATTTGGCATCGCATACAGGTCAAGTCATTACGCGCGAACACTTACTTGAGACTGTCTGGGGTTATGACTATTTTGGTGATGTCCGTACAGTTGATGTGACTGTCCGACGTCTGCGTGAGAAGATTGAAGATACGCCCAGCCGACCAGAGTATATCTTGACGCGCCGTGGTGTAGGGTATTACATGAGAAATAATGCTTGATTTACTGAAACAAACGATTTTTACCAGAGATTTTATCTTTATCCTGATTTTGTTAGGTTTCATCCTTGTTGTGACCCTCTTATTACTAGAGAATAGACGTGATAATATTCGGTTGAAGCAAATCAATCAAAAGGTTAAAGATTTGATTGCAGGAGATTATTCCAAGGTTCTTGATATGCAAGGTGGGTCTGAAATCACCAATATTACCAATAATTTGAATGACTTGTCGGAGGTTATTCGTCTCACTCAGGAAAATCTAGAACAAGAGAGTAAGAGACTAAATAGTATCCTGTTTTATATGACAGATGGGGTTCTTGCGACCAATCGTCGGGGGCAGATTATCATGATTAACGATACAGCCAAGAAGCAACTGGGGCTGGTTAAAGAAGATGTTCTGAATAGAAGCATTTTGGAATTACTCAAGATAGAAGAAGACTATGAATTGCGTGATTTGATTACCCAAAGTCCAGAATTGTTGCTAGATTCCCAAGACATCAATGGGGAATATCTGAGCCTTCGAGTTCGCTTTGCCTTGATTCGTCGAGAGTCTGGCTTTATTTCAGGTTTGGTGGCTGTTTTGCATGATACGACGGAGCAGGAGAAGGAAGAGCGAGAACGGAGACTCTTCGTTTCCAACGTTAGTCATGAGTTACGGACTCCTTTAACCAGCGTGAAATCCTATCTTGAAGCCTTGGATGAGGGAGCTTTGTGTGAAACTGTAGCACCAGACTTCATCAAGGTGTCTCTGGACGAAACTAACCGTATGATGCGCATGGTGACCGACCTCCTTCATCTTTCACGGATTGATAACGCCACTAGTCACTTGGATGTGGAACTGATTAACTTCACTGCCTTTATTACCTTTATCCTCAATCGTTTTGATAAGATGAAAGGACAGGAAAAGGAGAAAAAATATGAGTTAGTGAGGGATTATCCTATCAATTCTATCTGGATGGAAATTGATACAGATAAGATGACGCAGGTGATTGATAATATTTTAAATAATGCTATTAAGTATTCGCCAGATGGGGGTAAAATCACTGTCAGAATGAAGACAACTGAAGACCAGATGATTTTATCCATTTCTGACCACGGTTTGGGGATTCCTAAGCAGGATTTACCACGTATCTTTGACCGTTTCTATCGTGTGGATCGTGCTAGAAGTCGTGCCCAAGGTGGAACAGGTCTGGGACTGTCTATTGCCAAAGAAATTATCAAACAACATAATGGCTTTATTTGGGCCAAGAGTGAATACGGTAAGGGATCAACTTTCACAATTGTGCTCCCTTATGATAAGGATGCAGTGAAAGAAGAAGTATGGGAGGACGAAGTAGAAGACTAGAATGAGTGAAATAGGCTTTAAATACAGTATTTTAGCGTCGGGTTCCAGTGGAAATTCCTTTTATCTGGAAACCCCAAAAAAGAAGCTTTTAGTGGATGCAGGCTTGTCTGGCAAGAAAATTACCAGTCTCCTTGCTGAAATTAACCGCAAACCAGAAGACCTGGATGCCATCTTGATTACCCATGAGCATTCAGATCATATCCATGGAGTAGGCGTTTTGGCTCGCAAGTATGGTATGGATCTTTATGCCAATGAAAAGACCTGGCAAGCTATGGAAAATAGTAAATATCTTGGCAAGGTGGATTCTTCGCAAAAGCATATCTTTGAGATGGGCAAAACCAAAACCTTTGGAGATATTGACATCGAGAGTTTTGGTGTAAGCCATGATGCAGTCGCACCGCAGTTCTATCGCTTTATGAAGGATGATAAAAGTTTTGTCCTTTTGACAGATACAGGTTATGTCAGTGACCGTATGGCAGGGATTGTCGAAAATGCGGACGGCTATCTTATCGAGTCCAACCATGATGTAGAGATTTTGCGAGCAGGTTCTTACGCTTGGCGACTCAAACAACGAATCCTATCGGATCTGGGTCACCTTTCTAACGAAGATGGTGCCGAAGCCATGATTCGGACGCTAGGAAATCGCACTAAGAAAATCTATCTTGGTCACTTGTCTAAGGAAAACAATATCAAGGAGCTGGCTCACATGACTATGGTCAACCAGCTAGCACAAGCTGATCTGGGAGTTGGAGTAGACTTTAAGGTTTATGATACCTCACCAGATACCGCAACACCATTGACAGATATATAGAAAGAAGGCGAGTGCCTTCTTTTTATAAATTAGTAGATATTTGTTGTGGTATAACGTTCAAAAATAACATAGGAGAAGTAGTGTGAAAAGAAAATGTTTTTTTGCAGATTATTATGATACAACAATTATTTTACTTGCTTTAATCTCTGTTATTCTGGTATTACTTGGATTTGCTGAGATGATTGATTTGGACAATCCGCCTTATAGTATTATTGATTTAGCAATCTGGGGTGTTTTTGTAATTGATTATAGTTGGCGCTTTTTTATTACTAAAAGAAAATGGCGCTTTATTCTTGAAAATATTTTTGATTTATTGGCTATTCTCCCTTTAAATGCTATTTTTACAGTATTTCGATTAGGGCGTATCTTCCGCTTAGCAAGGCTGACAAAATTACTGAAACTGACTCGTTTACTTAGAATAATTGGACTTACAGGTAAATTAGAAAGAAAAATTAGTAGATTCTTACGAACAAATGGCTTGCTTTATATCTTGTATGTTAATATTTTTATCGTTCTAGTAGGAAGTTCAATTTTATCTGTAGTTGAAGAAAAATCCTTCTCAGATAGTCTTTGGTGGGCTCTTGTGACAGTAACCACTGTTGGGTATGGTGACATTGTTCCAGTTTCCCTTTTTGGGAAATGGCTAGCAGTTTTACTGATGCTTGTCGGTATTGGAACAATAGGGATGTTAACAAGTGCTTTGACGAACTTTTTTGTAAAGGATAATCCAGATGAACAGATAAAACTTGATAAACTTCAAGATGAATTATCTAGTCAGAGAATATTACTAGAGAAGCAATCTGAGAAAATCGAAGAACTGCATCGGATGATACAAGATTTGCTTGAAAAAACATAATAAAAATAAAGACAAAACAAAACTTGATTCGAGGAGAAATCAAGTAAGTCTTGACACAATAAAACGCATATTATCAGGTATAAAAACTTGATACTATGCGTTTTATAGAGAAATGAAATAAAATCTGAACAAATCAATTAGGAATTTAAAGCATTTTATAACAACGTTTTAGAGTAATGGGGTGCTATTTCAACTTCAATCCACTATAATATAGATAAAAAACAACTCCCTGAGTACTCAAGGAGTTGTCTATAGTTAAATTAGTGTTTAGAAGCTTCTTGGAATTCTGGGTTTTTCCATGCTTCGTCAATGATAGCTTGCAATTCTTTAGCAGATGCTTGCATTTTTTGAGTTTCTGCGTCGTTCAATGGGATATTTACTGGACGAACGATACCATGTGCACCAACAACAGCTGGTTGACCGATAAAGACGTTCTCAACTCCGTATTGACCTTCTTGGAATACTGAAAGTGGAAGTACTGCATTTTCATCGTCAAGGATTGCTTTAGTGATACGAGCAAGGGCTACTGCGATACCGTAGTATGTTGCACCTTTTTTGTTGATGATTGTGTAGGCTGCATCACGAACACCTTCGAACAATTCAATCAATTCAGCTTCTTGAACATTTTGAGTGTCTTTAAGGAATTCTTCAAGGTTTACACCAGCGATGTTTGCGTGTGACCAAACAGCGAACTCAGAGTCACCGTGTTCACCCATGATGTAAGCGTGAACTGAACGAGCATCAACATCCAATTTTTCAGCAAGTGCTTGACGGAAACGAGCTGAGTCAAGTGAAGTACCTGAACCGATAACGCGTTCTTTAGGGAAACCAGAGAATTTCCAAGTTGAGTAAGTCAAAACGTCAACTGGGTTAGCAGCAACAAGGAAGATACCTTTGAAACCTGATTCAACAACTTGAGTTACGATTGATTTGTTGATAGCAAGGTTTTTACCTACAAGGTCAAGACGAGTTTCACCTGGTTTTTGAGGCGCACCTGCAGTGATCACAACAAGGTCAGCGTCTGCACAGTCAGAGTATTGAGCTGCATAGATTTTTTTAGGTGAAGTGAAGGCAAGGGCGTGACTAAGGTCAAGTGCGTCACCAACAGCTTTTTCATGCAATTGTGGAATTTCGATAATTCCAAGCTCTTGTGCAATTCCTTGGTTAACCAGTGCAAAAGCGTAAGATGAACCTACAGCACCATCTCCGACAAGGATAACTTTTTTGTGTTGTTTAGTTGAAGTCATTGTTCTAAACATCTCCTTAATTTTATTAGGGGATTTTCCCCAGACAACTTCATTCTATCACTTTTAAAAAACTTTGTCACGAATATGCCTTATAGTTCTCAATGTAAACGTTTTAGTGGTTTAGAGGCTGAAATAGATGGGAATTTATGGTATAATGTTGTTACTTACTAATTGTGAAATGAGGCATTTATTAATGCAGGATAAAAATTTAGTGAATGTCAATCTGACAAAGGAGATGAAGACGAGCTTTATCGATTACGCCATGAGTGTTATCGTAGCCCGGGCTCTTCCTGATGTTCGAGATGGCTTGAAACCTGTTCACCGTCGCATTCTCTACGGAATGAATGAATTGGGTGTTACTCCAGACAAACCTCATAAAAAATCTGCTCGTATTACAGGGGACGTCATGGGTAAATACCACCCACACGGGGATTTCTCTATCTATGAAGCAATGGTCCGCATGGCTCAATGGTGGAGTTACCGTTACATGCTTGTAGATGGGCATGGAAACTTTGGTTCCATGGATGGAGATGGTGCTGCCGCCCAGCGTTATACTGAGGCACGCATGAGCAAGATTGCTCTGGAAATGCTTCGTGACATCAATAAAAATACGGTTGATTTCGTCGATAACTATGATGCCAATGAACGTGAACCCTTGGTCTTGCCTGCACGTTTTCCAAATCTTTTGGTCAATGGAGCAACTGGTATTGCCGTTGGGATGGCGACCAATATTCCACCTCATAACCTGGGTGAAACCATTGATGCAGTGAAGTTGGTCATGGACAATCCTGAAGTGACTACCAAGGACTTGATGGAAGTCTTGCCTGGTCCAGATTTTCCAACAGGTGCCCTTGTCATGGGGAAATCAGGCATTCATAAGGCTTATGAAACAGGTAAAGGTTCGATTGTCCTTCGTTCTCGTACTGAAATCGAAGAAACTAAGACTGGCCGTGAGCGCATCGTTGTGACAGAATTTCCATACATGGTCAATAAAACCAAGGTACATGAGCATATTGTTCGTTTGGTTCAGGAAAAAAGGATTGAGGGCATCACAGCAGTACGTGATGAGTCAAACCGTGAAGGGGTTCGTTTCGTGATCGAGGTCAAGCGCGATGCCTCGGCCAATGTTATCCTCAATAACCTCTTTAAGATGACCCAGATGCAAACCAATTTTGGTTTCAATATGCTTGCAATCCAAAATGGTGTACCGAAGATTTTGTCCCTTCGTCAGATTTTGGATGCTTATATCGAGCACCAAAAAGAAGTAGTTGTTCGTCGGACCCGTTTTGATAAGGAAAAAGCGGAAGCACGCGCTCATATCTTAGAAGGTCTCTTAATTGCGCTAGACCATATCGATGAAGTGATTCGTATCATCCGTGCTAGTGAAACGGATGCGGAAGCACAAGCTGAGTTGATGAGTAAATTTAAGCTTTCTGAACGTCAAAGTCAGGCCATCCTTGATATGCGTCTTCGTCGTTTGACAGGTTTGGAACGCGATAAGATTCAGTCTGAGTATGATGACCTCTTGGCTCTGATTGCGGATTTGGCGGATATTCTTGCTAAGCCAGAACGTGTTTCTCAAATTATCAAAGACGAATTAGATGAAGTTAAACGTAAATTTTCCGATAAACGTCGTACTGAATTGATGGTTGGTGAAGTCTTAAGCCTCGAAGATGAGGACTTGATTGAAGAATCAGATGTCTTAATTACGCTTTCTAACAAGGGGTACATCAAACGTCTGGACCAAGACGAATTTACTGCTCAAAAACGTGGGGGTCGTGGTGTTCAAGGTACAGGTGTTAAGGATGATGATTTTGTTCGTGAGTTAGTGTCAACTAGCACCCATGATCACCTGCTCTTCTTCACAAACAAAGGACGTGTCTATCGTCTGAAAGGTTATGAAATTCCTGAGTATGGTCGGACTGCCAAAGGGCTACCAGTAGTTAATCTCTTGAAATTGGATGAAGACGAAAGTATTCAGACGGTTATCAATGTTGAGTCTGATCGCAGTGACGATGCTTATCTCTTCTTTACAACCCGTCACGGTATTGTGAAGAGAACCAGTGTTAAGGAATTTGCCAATATTCGTCAAAATGGTCTCAAAGCGCTGAATCTAAAGGATGAAGATGAGTTAATCAATGTCTTGTTGACGGAAGAAGATACGGATATTATCATTGGTACCAAGTTTGGTTATGCAGTTCGCTTTAATCAATCAGCCGTTCGTGGTATGAGCCGTATCGCCACTGGTGTGAAAGGTGTTAATCTCCGTGATGGAGACACAGTAGTCGGAGCGAGCGTAATTACTGATCAAGATGAGATTCTTATCATTACTGAAAAAGGATATGGTAAGCGTACAGTCGCTACTGAATACCCAACAAAAGGTCGTGGTGGTAAGGGAATGCAGACAGCTAAAATTACCGAAAAAAATGGCTTGCTGGCCGGTCTTATGACTGTTCAAGGGGATGAGGATTTGATGATTATCACTGATACAGGTGTCATGATTCGAACCAATCTTGCCAATATTTCACAAACAGGACGCGCAACTATGGGAGTTAAAGTAATGCGCCTGGATCAAGATGCTCAGATAGTGACCTTCACAACGGTTGCAGCGGCAGAAAAAGAAGAAGTTGGGACAGAAAATGAAACAGAAGGTGAAGCATAATGTCTCAAAAAAATAATAAAAAGAAAAACAAACGAAAAAATCTGCTGACAAATATCCTAGCAGGATTTCTGATAGTACTGTCACTGGCTTTGATTTTTAATGCGCAAATTCGTGATATGTTCATGGTCTGGAATACCAATAAGTATCAAGTTAGCCAGGTATCAAAAGAAAAATTAGAAGAAAATCAGGATACAGAAGGAAATTTTGATTTTGATTCGGTCAAAGCAATTTCTTCGGAGGCTGTTCTAGCTTCTCAATGGGATGCTCAAAAATTACCAGTTATTGGGGGAATTGCAATTCCTGAATTGGAAATGAATTTGCCGATTTTTAAAGGACTTGATAATGTTAATCTCTTCTATGGTGCTGGTACAATGAAACGCGAGCAAGTAATGGGAGAAGGAAATTATAGTCTAGCTAGTCACCATATCTTTGGTGTTGATAATGCTAATAAAATGTTATTTTCTCCTTTAGATAATGCTAAAAATGGTATGAAGATTTATCTAACTGATAAAAATAAAGTTTATACCTATGAAATCCGTGAAGTCAAACGTGTGACACCGGATCGTGTTGATGAAGTTGATGATAGAGATGGGGTTAATGAAATCACATTAGTAACCTGTGAAGACCTTGCTGCTACAGAACGTATTATTGTAAAAGGTGATTTGAAAGAAACAAAAGATTATTCACAAACATCTGATGAAATCCTAACAGCTTTCAATCAACCGTATAAACAATTTTATTAGTACAAATCAGTGAAATCATGGATTTCACTGATTTTTTAAGATTTTCATAAAAATAAACTTTTATGAAATATAGAAAACGCTTCCTTAATTCTAAAGTTTGTGATATAATTATCAAGAAAAAAAGATTTAGGAGTTTATTATGGTTTCTTCAGAATTTATCTCAAAGATTGAATTTGCTTGCAAGAAGAAAGAAAGTCTTTATAGCCAAAGCAAATTTAAGTATGCAATTCGTTCTATGTTCGCGGGTGCATTTTTAACCTTTAGTACAGCTGCAGGTGCAGTTGGGGCTGACTTGATTAATAAAATCGCACCAGGTAGTGGACGCTTCCTTTTCCCATTTGTCTTTGCTTGGGGCTTGGCCTATATTGTTTTCTTAAATGCCGAGTTGGTAACATCAAATATGATGTTTTTGACTGCTGGTAGTTTCTTGAAAAAAATCTCTTGGAGAAAAACAGCCGAGATTTTACTATACTGTACCTTGTTCAACCTTATCGGTGCCTTGATAGCAGGTTGGGGTTTCGCTCACTCGGCAGCCTATGCACATCTGACTCACGATAGCTTTATTTCAGGGGTTGTTGAGATGAAATTAGGCCGTTCAAATGAATTAGTCTTGCTTGAGGCGATTTTGGCAAATATTTTCGTAAATATTGCGATTCTTTCATTTGTTTTGGTCAAAGATGGTGGTGCCAAACTTTGGCTTGTGTTGTCAGCTATTTACATGTTTGTATTCTTAACAAACGAGCACATTGCGGCGAACTTTGCTTCTTTCGCGATTGTGAAATTCAGTGTTGCTGCGGATTCAATTGCTAATTTCGATGTTGGAAATATGCTTCGTCACTGGGGTGTAACCTTCATCGGAAACTTTATCGGAGGAGGCCTCTTGATGGGTCTTCCATATGCCTTCCTCAATAAAAACGAAGATACTTATGTAGATTAAGAAAATGAGCACGATTGAGTCGTGCCTTTTTGTTTTGTAAGAAGTAATAGCCACTCCTTATATCAAAATATAGAAAAGAGGTATTAGTCAAGATAGGTCGATAGTGCTAGAATATCCTTAATGAAACTATATGGAGGTCGCCTTATGACTCGTGATTTTAAATTTGAAACTCTACAACTACATGCTGGTCAAGTTGTGGATCCAGCAACTAAGTCTCGTGCAGTGCCGATTTATCAGACAACATCCTTTGTTTTTGATGATACGCAGGAAGGTGCCGATTTGTTTGCCTTGAGGAAACCAGGGAACATTTATACTCGTATTACCAATCCTACAACAGCTGCTTTTGAAGAAAGAATTGCAACTCTCGAAGGTGGTGTCGGAGCTCTTGCAACAGCATCAGGTATGGCAGCAGTGACTTATACGATTTTGGCTCTTGCCCATGCTGGTGACCATGTTGTAGCAGCCTCAACTATTTACGATGGAACCTTCAATCTCTTGAAAGAAACCCTTCCTCGTTATGGGATCACAACAACCTTTGTCGATGTGGATAATTTGGAGGAAGTGGAAGCAGCTATCAAAGACAATACCAAGCTTGTCTTGATTGAAACCTTGGGCAATCCCTTGATAAACATTCCTGACTTGGAAAAATTGGCTGAGATTGCTCATAAACACCAGATTCCACTAGTTTCGGATAATACCTTTGCTACACCATATTTGATTAACGTCTTCTCTCACGGTGTAGATATTGCTATTCACTCTGCGACTAAGTTTATCGGTGGGCATGGTACAACTATTGGTGGAGTGATTGTCGATAGTGGTCGTTTTGACTGGGCGGCTTCAGGTAAATTTCCTCAATTTGTTGAGGAAGACCCAAGCTATCATAACTTGAGCTATACTCGTGATGTGGGTGCAGCAGCCTTTATTATCGCTGTCCGTGTTCAATTGCTTCGTGATACTGGTGCAGCCTTGTCGCCATTTAATGCCTTCCTCTTGCTTCAAGGACTTGAAACCCTTTCACTTCGTGTGGAACGCCATGTGCAAAATGCAGAGAAAATTGTTGATTTCCTTGTCAACCATCCTAAGGTAGAAAAGGTCAATTATCCAAAACTTGCAGATAGTCCTTATCATGCCTTGGCTGAGAAATACTTGCCAAAAGGTGTGGGCTCCATCTTTACCTTCCATGTCAAAGGTGGGGAGGCAGAAGCACGCAGGGTAATTGATCATTTAGAAATCTTCTCTGACCTTGCAAACGTAGCGGATGCCAAGTCTCTGGTTGTCCATCCAGCAACAACCACTCACGGTCAATTGTCAGAAAAAGACCTAGAAGCAGCAGGTGTCACACCAAACCAAATCCGCTTGTCTATCGGACTTGAAAATGTAGATGATTTGATTGAAGACTTGCGCTTGGCCTTGGAAAAAATTTAAAGTAAAAGAAGATAAACAGTGGGTTTTGACTCACTGTTTTTGATTTTCCCTCAGGCATGATATAATGGTTACAGAAGCCTAGAAAGAGGAACGATATGAACGAAATCAAATGTCCCAACTGTGGGGAAGTCTTTACAGTAAATGAAAGTCAGTATGCTGAACTTCTGTCTCAAGTGAGAACAGCAGAGTTTGATAAGGAACTACATGATTGGATGAAGCAGGAGTTGGCCTTGGCTGAGCAAAAGTCCATGAATGAACAACAGTCTAAACTGGCTCAAAAAGACAAAGAAATTGCTCAATTGCAGAGTCAAATCCAAAACTTTGATACAGAAAAAGAATTGGCCAAGAAAGAGGTTGAACAGACAAGCTATCAGGCCTTATTGGCTAAGGATAAGGAAGTACAGGCCTTGGAAAACCAACTGGCTACCTTGCGTTTGGAACATGAAAATCAACTACAAAAGACCCTTTCTGACCTAGAAAAAGAACGAGACCAGGTCAAAAATCAGCTCCTACTACAAGAAAAGGAAAATGAGCTTTCTCTTGCTTCAGTTAAGCAAAACTATGAAGCCCAGCTTAAAGCAGCTAGTGAACAAGTCGAGTTTTATAAGAATTTTAAGGCTCAACAATCTACAAAAGCGATTGGGGAAAGTCTGGAACAGTATGCAGAGAGTGAGTTTAACAAGGTCCGTAGTTTTGCCTTTCCAAATGCCTGCTTTGAGAAGGATAACAAGGTTTCTGCGCGTGGGTCTAAAGGGGACTTTATCTTCCGTGAGTGTGATGAAAATGGAGTGGAAATCATTTCCATCATGTTTGAGATGAAAAATGAAGCGGATGGAACAGAGAAGAAGCACAAGAATGCAGATTTTTATAAGGAATTGGACAAGGATCGTCGGGAGAAGAACTGTGAGTATGCCGTTTTGGTGACCATGCTTGAGGCCGATAATGACTACTTTAACACGGGTATCGTGGATGTCAGTCATGAGTATGAAAAGATGTATGTGGTTCGACCTCAATTCTTTATCCAGTTGATTGGACTCCTGCGAAATGCGGCGCTTAATTCTCTAAAATACAAGCAGGAGTTGGCCTTGGTTCGTGAGCAAAATATCGATATTACACATTTTGAGGAAGACTTGGATGCCTTTAAACTAGCTTTTGCTAAAAATTATAATTCAGCTTCGACCAACTTTGGAAAAGCTATTGATGAAATCGACAAGGCCATCAAACGTATGGAAGAGGTCAAGAAATTCCTAACCACATCTGAAAACCAACTTCGACTCGCAAACAATAAATTGGAAGATGTTTCCGTCAAAAAATTGACCCGGAAAAATCCAACCATGAAAGCTAAGTTTGAAGCGCTGAAGGGGGAGTGAGAAAGCAAAAATGAACGGTATTATCAACTTAAAAAAAGAAGCGGGGATGACCTCGCATGATGCGGTTTTTAAACTGCGTAAGATTTTGGGAACCAAGAAAATTGGTCATGGTGGGACCTTGGATCCGAATGTAGTGGGCGTTTTGCCCATTGCGGTTGGCAAGGCGACACGCATGGTCGAGTTTATGCAGGACGAGGGCAAGGTCTATGAGGGGGAAATCACTCTTGGCTATTCCACGACGACTGAGGATGCCAGTGGGGAAGTGGTCGCAGAGACACCTGTTCTATCGCCCTTGGATGAAAAACTTGTCGATGGAGCGATTACTAGCTTAACTGGGTCTATTAGTCAGATTCCACCTATGTACTCAGCAGTTAAGGTCAATGGTCGCAAGCTCTATGAGTATGCGCGTGCTGGTCAAGAAGTAGAGCGTCCAGAGCGTCAGGTGATCATTTATCAATTTGAGCGGACAAGTCCGATTTCTTATGAGGGTCATCTTGCACGCTTTACTTTTCGTGTGAAATGCAGTAAAGGGACTTATATCCGTACCTTGTCAGTTGACTTGGGAGAGAAGCTTGGCTATGCGGCCCATATGTCTCAGTTAACTCGTACTAGTGCAGCTGGTTTGCAACTAGAAGATGCTCTTACCTTGGAAGAAATTGCTGAAAAAGTGGAGGCTAGCCAATTGGACTTTCTCCATCCTTTAGAGATTGGAACAGGGGATCTTGTTAAAGTTTTCCTAAGTCCAGAAGAGGCTACAGAAGTGCGCTTTGGTCGTTTTATCGAACTCGAACAAACAGAACAAGAATTAGCTGCCTTTGAAGGAGATAAATTGTTAGCCATTCTAGAAAAACGGGACAAACTCTACAAGCCAAGGAAGGTTTTTAGCTAGTCTAACTGAGGTGTAGGGATTGGAATTCTTTCCCTAGACCATCCAAATCAGACTATAAATTTTGTAAAAAATGTGATAGAATAGACGACGGATAAAAAAACGGAGGATAGCATGCAAAATAGACCAATCATTATCGGAGTGACAGGTGGTTCTGGTGGGGGTAAGACCAGTGTTTCAAGAGCCATTTTATCGCATTTCCCTGATGAAAAGATTTCCATGATTGAGCATGATTCATACTACAAGGATCAGTCTCACTTGACCTTTGAAGAGCGTGTCAAAACCAACTACGACCATCCTTTTGCCTTTGATACAGACTTGATGATTGAGCAGATAAAGGAATTGTTGGCAGGGCGTCCGGTGGACATCCCGACTTATGACTATACAGAGCATACACGAAGCAGCAAGACCTATCGTCAAGAGCCTCAAGATGTCTTTATCGTTGAGGGGATTTTGGTCTTGGAGGACAAGCGTCTGCGCGATTTGATGGACATCAAGATTTTTGTGGATACGGATGATGATGTGCGCATTATTCGTCGTATCAAGCGCGATATGGAAGAACGTGGCCGTAGCCTTGATAGCGTTATTGACCAGTATCTAGGTGTGGTCAAACCCATGTACCACCAGTTTATCGAGCCAACCAAGCGGTATGCTGATATTGTCATTCCTGAAGGGGTTAGCAATACAGTGGCTATCGACCTGTTGACGACCAAGATTGCAAAGATTTTGGAAGAAGCTCGAAACAGCAAATAAACAGATGAATTAGATTTAAGTAAATTTATTGTATATGTATTAAGTTTGGAAAATAAATAATCAAAAGAAACTAAGTTTTCTCTAAATCGTTCTAAGAAAGAGTGAGTAATATGAACAAAAACTCAGTAAAATTTGGATTAGCAAGCGCATGCTTAACTTCTGCTATCTTATTTGGGGTACATACAGTTGAAGCTTCTGACCAATCTTCAAACATTCAACAAAACGAGTCTGATAGTTATGGCAAGGATTTAACTACGTATAAGGCAGAAACAACAAAATATGAATTAGATAAGAAAGCATATGAAGCAGAACTGAAAGCCTACAATGAAAGTGTGGCTAAATATGAAGCGGACAAGGCTGAATACGATAGAGCTGTTTTAGCAAATAAAGAACTTACTACCAAATATGAAGCTGATAAAGCAGCCTATGAAAAAGCAAAAGCTGAATATGACAAAGTGTTAGCTGCAAACAAAGAGACACTTACAAAATACGAAAGTGACCTTTCGGAATACAATAAACAAAAAGCTGAGGCAGACAAGGTAAAAGCTGAATACGAAAAACTTAAAGCTGAGTGGGACGCTAAAAAAGCACAATATGAAAAAGATAAAGCGGCCTATGACAAAGCTCAAACTGACTATAATATGGCCAAAGCTGATTATGACGTTAAACTCGCAACATACAATACAAAACTTGCAGAATACAATAAACAAGTTAAATCTAATGAAGCTGCTGATAAAATTGAAAACGATAAACGTAGAGCAGAATATAACGAAAAATTGAAAAAATTCGAAGAAGAATCGAAGAAACCAGGTCGTTTTGCAAGTGAAGAAAAAAACTATTTGATTTTCGTTAAAGAACCAAATGCTAAAATTAGCATCGAAGTTAAAGATACTGGGGATACTGGTGCGCTCGCTATGATTAAAGATACTGCTAAAGACTTTAGGTTTTGGCAACTAAATCATAAAAAGTTGAGTAGCGACCAATTATCAGATGAAGCATTAGCCAAAAATAATTTGACAGATAAGATCATCAAACGATGGGATGAAACAGTAACAGGTTATCGAGAATACGGCAAAGACCCACATATCACCACATATCCTGTCATTGCCAAAAAAGATAGACCATTTACAGTAACTTATACGAACTTAGAGAATACAACTTATGATAAGAAAAAAGTTACACGTATTGATTATGAATACACTGTCTTAGATACCGGTAGTTCTGTTGATACAATGCAAATTTCTCCTGCCTACGATCCAACTATTTCAGTATCTATTTATGGTGATTTAAAAAAACATGGATATAGTACAAGAGTTCGTATGAAACCAACTCTATATCTTGAAGATGGAACGAAAGTGATTCCAACAAAAGAAAAACCAATCATGTTCGCAGTAAGCTCTATGAATACAGGATGGAACGATTATTCTTGGAACTCATCTAATTTTGCAGACAATAAGGATATGTTTAAAGAATTCTATGGGAAATCAGGAGTTTATGAGGAATACTTAAATGACGAATTTAAGAAACTGTATAACGTAGACATCGAAACAGCATCAAAACCCGGCGGATTGTTGAGTGCCCCTGCTAAACGTCAAGAGTGGGGGACAAAAAAAGCAGAATTGAAACAAGCATACCAAAAAGATGAAGAAGAGTACAAAAAAGATGGTTTCAAAAAAGTCAAAGATTATATGACTAACAAATATGGATCCAATGTGAATACATGGCCTAGTACCTATCGTGAAATTGTGTATGCTATTCATAATGCTTCATTTATCAAATTGAATGAATCTTTTGTTGATAAACATGGTGATGGAATTTATGCTGATAAAACATTAGATGAAATTAACAGTGGAAACCCGGTATGGGATAACCAAGAATCACCTTACAAGTACAGGGGTGCAGGTGTTATAAAAGTGACAGAAGATGGCTTCTATTTGGAATTTGGTGCAACCGTCCCATTCACTCAATTATTCGGAATCAACACGGCTATCGTTGACGAATATATTGAAGTGAAACCGAAATTAGAATTGGTTGAAACACCAAAACCAACGCCACCAACTCCACCGATTGAACCAAAACAACCAGAGCTTAAAGAACCAACACCATTAGGAGTTGCTCCAAAAGAACCAAACAAGTTCGATAAAGAAAAACCAGTGAAACCTGACTTGAAAGAACCAACGCCACCAACGAGACCAGTGGAGCCACCAAAAGTGGAGAAACCAGTGGAACCGCCAAAAGTGGAGAAACCAACAAAACAAGTTGAGACACTAAAAGAGGAGATACCAACGAAACTAGTTGAGCCACCAAAAGAGGAAAAACCAACATTGCCACGTACGGGGAGTGCGTCGGACATGAGTATGACTGTGGTTGGGTTATTAACAACTTTAGCATCATTCTTTGTGTTTACTAAACGTAAAGATGAAAGTAACAAATAGTTATCAAGGTTTTGTCGAAAAGATTTAAGCAGAAGGCAAAAAGTTCACTTTTAAAATATCAAAAAAACGAGTATATCCGTAATTGGAGATACTCGTTTTCTTATGCCATAAGCTGTCAGATATTTGTTGTAAACCTATTATTTATTTTTCCCTCATAATGGTACATAAATGGAGATTTTTAGGCATATTTTTGGTATAATAATACCCATGAAAGAGCAAGAAAATGAATAGTAGGTGGAGATGGAAAAGTATTTATCGGTAACAACTTTGACCAAGTATCTGAAAATGAAATTCGATAAAGACCCTTACTTGGAACGGGTCTATTTAACTGGTCAAGTTTCCAACTTTCGTAAACGACCTACTCACCAATATTTCTCCCTAAAGGATGACCATGCAGTTATTCAAGCGACCATCTGGTCTGGGATTTATCAAAAATTAGGCTTCGACCTAGAAGAAGGAATGAAAATCAATGTGATTGGGCGTGTGCAGGTCTATGAACCGAGCGGTAGCTACTCCATCATCATTGAAAAGGCTGAGCCTGATGGGGTTGGGGCGCTTGCGATTCAGTTTGAACAACTCAAGAAAAAATTGACAGAAGAAGGACTGTTTCAAGAGAGATTCAAGCAACCTCTTCCCCAATTTTCTAAGAGAATTGGTGTAGTAACCAGTCGCAGCGGAGCCGTTATTCGAGATATTATCACGACCGTCAGCAGGCGATTTCCAGGTGTCGATATCCTACTTTATCCAACTAAGGTGCAAGGAGATGGAGCAGCAGAGGAAATTGCTCGAAATATTGCGCGTGCTAATCAACGGGACGATTTGGATTTGCTGATTATTGGTCGTGGAGGTGGTTCCATAGAGGATCTCTGGGCCTTTAACGAAGAAATTGTGGTACGAGCTATTTTTGAGTCTCGTTTGCCAGTTATCTCTAGTGTTGGGCATGAGACGGATGTGACCTTGGCGGATTTTGTGGCAGATCGCCGCGCTGCGACGCCGACAGCGGCAGCTGAATTAGCAACACCTGTGACAAAGTTGGATGTATTAGCTCATTTGCAAAATCAGGAAAAACGGATGGCAACAGCAGTCCGAAATGTCCTATCGAAGAAACAAGAAGCTTTGAAAAAATGCAGTCAGTCAGTCATCTTTAGACAGCCAGAGCGTTTGTATGATGGCTATTTGCAACGGCTAGACCAATTACAACTGCGATTAAAACAAAGTTTGCGAACACGGATTTCTGATAACAAACAGACAGTACAAGCAAGGACGCATCGACTGGTACAATTATCACCCGTTACCAAAATCCAACGCTATCAAGACCGTCTAGGTCAGTTGGACAAGCTTCTCCGTAGCCAAATGGCTCTGGTTTATGATGCCAAAGTTGCTGAGGTCAAGCGACTTTCAGAAGCCTTACTGATGTTGGATACCAGTCGAATCGTGGCGCGTGGCTATGCAATTGTCAAAAAAGAAGAGTCAGTTGTGGATTCGGTTGAGAGTTTGAAGAAAAAAGACCAAGTAACGCTTTTGATGCGAGATGGTCAAGTAGAATTAGAGGTTAAAGATGTCAAAACAAAAGAAATTTGAGGAAAATCTAGCAGAACTGGAGACCATTGTCCAAAGTTTGGAAAATGGTGAAATTGCTCTGGAAGATGCGATTGCTGCCTTTCAAAAGGGTATGGTCTTGTCAAAAGAGCTCCAAGCGACGCTGGACAAGGCTGAAAAGACCTTGGTCAAGGTCATGCAAGAAGACGGAACAGAAAGTGATTTTGAATGAAGAAGCAAGAAAAATTAGCTCTTGTCGAATCGGCTTTGGATGATTTTTATGGAGACCAGCAGTTTGCCTCTAGTTTGCGAGAGTCTGTTCTATATTCCATTCATGCTGGTGGCAAGCGTATTCGGCCTTTTCTCTTGTTAGAAGTTTTGGAAGCCTTGCAGGTCGCTATTAAACCTGCTCACGCGCAGGTGGCTGCGGCCTTGGAAATGATTCATACAGGGAGCTTGATTCATGATGATCTTCCAGCTATGGATGATGATGATTACCGTCGAGGGCGTTTGACCAACCATAAGAAATTCGGTGAAGCTATGGCCATTTTGGCTGGAGATGCCTTGTTCCTAGATCCTTATGCTTTGATAGCGCAGGCAGATTTGCCAAGTCAGATTAAGGTAGACTTGATTTCCAACTTATCCCTTGCTTCAGGTAGTCTGGGTATGGTGGCAGGGCAGGTTTTGGACATGGAGGGAGAACACCAACTTTTGTCTTTGGAAGAACTTCAGACCATTCATGCTAATAAGACTGGAAAACTACTAGCCTTTCCTTTCCAAGCGGCTGCTATCATTGCGGAATTGGCACCTGAAATGCAGGCAAAGCTGAAAACTATTGGGGAATTGATTGGACTTGCTTTTCAAGTTCGAGATGATGTGTTAGATGTGACAGCTAGTTTTGAGGAAATCGGTAAGACACCACAAAAGGACCTACAGGCTGAAAAGTCAACCTATCCTGCTTTGTTGGGCTTGGAAGAGGCTATTGCCTTTTGTAACCAAACTCTGGATCAAGCTAATGCAAAATTAGAAGAAATTGCCCAGCAGGTTCCCTTTGAAACAGAATCGATTGTAAAAGTAGTAGAAAGTTTGAGAATCAATGGCTAAGGAAAGAGTGGATGTACTAGCTTATAAACAAGGCTTGTTTGAAACGCGAGAACAGGCCAAGCGTGGTGTCATGGCTGGTCTAGTCGTAGCAGTTCTTAACGGAGAACGTTTTGATAAACCAGGAGAGAAAATTCCAGATGACACCGAGTTAAAACTTAAGGGTGAAAAACTCAAGTACGTCAGCCGTGGTGGCTTGAAACTGGAGAAGGCCTTGCAGGTCTTTGATTTGTCAGTAGAAGGGGCAACAACGATTGATATCGGTGCCTCTACTGGAGGTTTTACCGATGTTATGTTGCAAAATGGTGCTGAGTTAGTCTTTGCAGTCGATGTCGGTACCAATCAATTGGCTTGGAAACTACGCCAAGACCCACGGGTTGTCAGTATGGAGCAGTTCAATTTCCGCTATGCTGAAAAGACTGATTTCGAGCAGGAACCGAGCTTTGCCAGCATTGACGTGAGTTTCATTTCCCTCAGTCTGATTCTTCCGGCCTTGCATCGTGTCTTGGCTGATCAAGGTCAGGTTGTGGCTCTGGTTAAGCCCCAGTTTGAGGCAGGACGTGAGCAGATTGGGAAAAATGGAATTATTCGAGATGCTAAAGTTCATCAGAATGTCCTTGAATCTGTAACAGCTATGGCAGCAGAGGAAGGCTTTTCAGTCCTTGGATTGGATTTTTCTCCTATCCAAGGCGGTCATGGAAATATTGAGTTTTTAGTGTATTTGAAAAAAGAAGAGTCAGCAAGCAATCAGGTTCTTGCTGAAATTGAAGAAGTAGTAGAGAGGGCGCATAGTCAATTTAAAAATGAATAAAAAAGAGAGACTTGAAAAAATTAGACGATTTGTGACAGATTATCAAATCGGTACACAAGAAGAAATTGTAGAACATTTGAAAGAAGCAGGTATCACTGCCACTCAAGCGACGGTATCACGAGATATCAAAGAACTAGGTATTGTCAAAATTCCTTTGAGAGATAACACCTATGTCTATGAATTACCAAAATCAATCGTGAAAAGTTTGCAACTGGCTGAAGACAATATTGAATCAGCTGAATTGATGGATAAGATGATTAATCTCCAAGTTATTCCAGGAAATACAGCTTTTGTAAAAGCTCAGTTAATCGAGACTTTTGCGGATAAGATTTTTAGCTGTTTGGCTGATGATAGTTCGATTTTAGTCATTGCCAGAAGTGAAAGTCTAGCTGAGGAAATCTTTGAACAAGTAAAAAATTGGTAGGTCTATATGTTACTTGAAATTTCGATAAAAAACTTTGCCATTATTGAGGCTATTTCCCTCAATTTTGAAAAGGGGATGACAGTCCTGACTGGTGAAACGGGTGCAGGGAAGTCGATTATCATTGATGCCATGAATATGATGTTGGGAGCTCGTGCGACGACAGATGTTATTCGTCATGGTGCGCCAAAGGCAGAGATTGAGGGGCTTTTCTCAGTTGAGAATAGTCGCCTTTTGCAGGAAATTTTTGATGAGCAAGGTTTAGAAATGGGTGATGAGATTATCATCCGTCGAGAAATTCTGCAAAATGGTCGTAGTATCAGCCGTGTAAATGGTCAGATGGTTAATCTATCTGTTTTGCGCGCTATTGGGCAACATCTGGTTGATATTCATGGTCAGCATGACCAAGAGGAGTTAATGCGTCCTCAGCTCCATATCCAGATGTTGGATGAATTCGGCGATGTAGCTTTTTGGGAATTGAAAGAAACCTATCAAACGAGTTTTGATGCTTATCGAAAAATGCGCAAGCAGGTTCTGGAAGTCAAGAAAAACCAGCAGGAACACAAGGCACGTATCGAAATGTTGGAATTTCAAATGGCAGAGATTGAGGCAGCAAACTTGCAGGCTGGAGAAGATTTGGCTCTCAATCAAGAGCGTGATAAACTGCTCAACCATAAAAATATTGCGGATACACTGACCAATGCCTACAGTATGTTAGACAATGAAGAGTTCTCGAGTCTGGCCAATGTTCGTTCGGCCATGAATGACATGGAAAGTGTCGAAGAGTACGACCCTGAATACCGTGAGATTTCAAGCTCACTGTCTGAGACCTACTATGTCTTAGAAGATATTAGCAAGCGTTTGGAAGCTATTATTGAGGACCTTGATTTTGATGGCAATCGCCTCATGCAGGTTGAGAATCGTTTGGACCTCCTTCACACTATTACCCGTAAGTATGGTGGGACTGTAGACGATGTCTTGCTTTATTTTGCTAAAATTACAGAAGAATACAATCTATTGACAGGTAATAACCTTTCGTCTGAGGACATGGAAGCAGAGCTCAAGAAATTGGAAGTCAATCTTGTTGATTTGGCAGGTCAACTTGCATCTGCTCGTCATGACTTGGCTCAGCAGCTCGAAGCAGAGATTAAACAAGAGCTTCAAGATCTTTATATGGAAAAAGCCCAGTTTCAAGTTCGTTTTAGCAAGGGTAAATTCAGTCGTGAGGGTAATGAAATGGTCGAATTTTACATTTCAACCAATCCTGGAGAAGACTTTAAACCCTTGGTTAAGGTTGCATCTGGTGGGGAATTATCCCGTCTCATGCTAGCCATCAAGTCTGCCTTTTCTCGCAAAGAAGGTAAGACCAGCATTGTCTTTGATGAGGTGGATACAGGAGTTTCAGGCCGTGTAGCTCAGGCTATTGCACAGAAGATTCACAAGATTGGCCAGCATGGGCAGGTTCTGGCTATCTCCCACTTGCCACAAGTGATTGCGATTGCGGATTATCAATTCTTTATTGAGAAGATTAGCAATGACCATTCAACAGTTTCGACTGTTCGTCTTTTGACGGTTGAAGAGCGAGTGGAGGAAGTTGCCAAGATGTTGGCAGGTGATGATGTGACGGAAGCAGCTCTGACGCAAGCCAGAGAATTGTTGAGAAACAGGGAGAAATAAGATGACAGATTATTATGTAATTGGAGATGTTCATGGAAAAGCTGGAATGCTAGAAGACCTTCTCAAAACATGGGATGGTCAGACCCAGTTGCTCTTTCTAGGGGATTTGATTGACCGCGGTGAAGATAGTCGCCGTGTCCTTGAAATGGTTAAGGATTTAGTAGATAATCAAGGGGCTATCTGTTTGTCAGGAAACCACGAGTATATGTTTTTGACTTGGCTCGATGACCCAGAAGAAAGCTATGACCATTATCGTCGCAATGGTGGAGATACAACCATTAACTCTATCCTAGGTCGTCCCTTGGATGCACCAGTTGATGGGGTCGAGGATGCCAAGCGTGTTGCTACTGAAGCAGCAGACTTGGTCGAATTCATTCGTCAAATGCCGTTTGTGGTAGAGACCGACAAGTATATCTTTGTTCACGCAGGTATTGATTTGACCTTGGATGACTGGCATGAAACCACAGATTATAAAAAAGTATGGCTTAGAAAACCATTCCACGAAGCAGAAAATCATACTGGAAAAATCATTGTCTTTGGTCATACACCAGTTTATGGTTTATTACAGCAAGAACGCGGTACAGCTGAGCTTTGGGTGACAGAAGACGGTAAGATTGGAATGGATGGAGGAGCTGTCTATGGTGGTGTCCTTCACGGGATTGTCTTTACAGACCAAGGAATGACAGAACATCACTTTATCGAAAATGACGGCTTTGTCGCTGAAGATTAGTACTCCTAGCAGGGTATGGTCTTGTCAAAATGTCAAAAACAATTTATAATAAATAGATACCCTGAAAGGAAGAGAATCATGAACTTAGAAGAATTGAAAAAACGACAGGAGAAGATCCGTAACTTCTCTATTATCGCCCACATTGACCACGGGAAATCAACTCTAGCAGACCGCATTTTGGAAAAAACAGAGACGGTTTCAAGTCGTGAAATGCAGGCCCAGCTTTTGGATAGCATGGATTTAGAGCGGGAACGTGGGATTACCATTAAGTTGAATGCCATTGAGCTGAATTATACTGCAAAAGATGGAGAAACTTATATTTTCCACTTGATTGACACGCCAGGTCACGTGGACTTTACCTATGAAGTTTCGCGTTCGCTAGCTGCCTGTGAAGGAGCGATTTTAGTGGTTGATGCTGCTCAAGGAATTGAGGCCCAAACCCTTGCCAACGTTTATCTGGCCTTGGACAATGATTTGGAAATCATGCCAGTCATTAACAAGATTGACCTGCCAGCAGCGGATCCAGAGCGCGTGCGTACTGAGATTGAAGATGTCATTGGTTTGGATGCTAGTGAAGCAGTTTTGGCTTCTGCCAAGGCTGGTATCGGTATTGAAGACATCCTTGAGCAAATCGTAGAAAAAGTACCAGCACCAACGGGTGATGTGACGGCACCACTTAAGGCCTTGATTTTCGACTCTGTTTACGATGCTTACCGTGGGGTTATCCTCCAAGTGCGTGTCATGGACGGAGTGGTCAAACCTGGAGATAAGATTCAGCTCATGAGCAATGGTAAGACCTTTGATGTGACCGAAGTTGGTATTTTTACTCCGAAAGCAGTTGGTCGTGATTTCCTTGCGACTGGTGACGTTGGATATATCGCTGCTTCTATTAAGACGGTTCAAGACACTCGTGTGGGTGATACCGTTACCTTGGCAACCAATCCTGCGGCAGAGCCATTACATGGTTACAAGCAGATGAATCCTATGGTCTTTGCGGGTCTCTATCCTATCGAGTCAAACAAGTACAATGACCTGCGTGAAGCGCTTGAAAAATTGCAGCTCAACGATGCCAGTCTGCAGTTTGAACCAGAAACATCTCAGGCACTTGGATTTGGTTTCCGTTGTGGTTTCCTTGGACTTCTTCATATGGATGTTATTCAAGAACGTTTAGAGCGTGAGTTCAATATCGACCTCATTATGACAGCTCCGTCTGTTATCTATAAAGTCAATCTGACAGACGGCGAATCTATGGATGTGTCTAACCCATCTGAGTTCCCAGATCCAACTAAGATTGCGACCATTGAAGAGCCTTATGTCAAGGCGCAAATCATGGTGCCGCAGGAGTTTGTCGGGGCAGTAATGGAATTAGCTCAGCGTAAGCGTGGGGACTTTGTGACTATGGATTATATTGATGACAATCGTGTTAATGTTATCTATCAAATTCCACTTGCTGAAATCGTCTTTGACTTCTTTGATAAACTTAAGTCTTCGACACGTGGTTATGCAAGTTTTGACTACGAATTGTCAGAGTATCGTCCATCTAAGCTGGTCAAAATGGATATCCTTCTCAATGGAGACAAGGTGGACGCCCTCAGCTTTATCGTTCACAAGGATTTTGCTTACGAACGTGGAAAACTTATCGTTGATAAACTCAAGAAAATTATCCCTCGTCAACAATTTGAAGTTCCAATCCAAGCGGCTATTGGACACAAGATTGTCGCTCGTACTGATATTAAGGCCCTTCGTAAGAACGTACTTGCTAAATGTTATGGTGGTGACGTTTCTCGTAAGCGTAAACTCCTTGAAAAACAAAAAGCTGGTAAGAAACGTATGAAAGCTATCGGATCAGTAGAAGTTCCGCAAGAAGCCTTCCTCAGCGTCTTGAGCATGGATGAAGAATAAGTTATCAGGAATACATTTCCTTGTTCATAGGAAATTTGTATAAGAATCAATAGTAAAGCAGGCTTTAATGGCCTGCTTTTTTAGTTTTTATACTCTTCGAAAATCTCTTCAAACCACGTCAGCGTCGCCTTGCCGTAGATATGATCACTGACTTCGTCAGTCTTATCTACTACCTCAAAACTATGTTTTGAGCTGACTTCGTCAGTTTCATCTACAACCTTAAAACCATGTTTTGAGCAACCTGCGGCTAGCTTCCTAGTTTGCTCTTTGATTTTCATTGAGTATTAGAACAGAAAAAATACTTGGAGTATTTGTTTGTGTGTTTATTTTTATATAACAAACTATAAACACAACAAAAATATAAAAAAAGAGACAAAAATCAACAGAAAACTATTGACAACGATTTCATATAGTGTTATACTTATGGCATAAAGTTAATGGAAAGAAGGGAAAACCTTATGGGATTAGATTATTTCTTTGACAAAAACCTTGTGTTTTGCTTAGAAGCGGATAATCAAGAACATCTCTTTGATCAGGTTGCAACTTTATTGGAAGAACGAGAAATCGTAACTCCGACCTATCGTGAAGCCTTGATCACGCGTGAAAAGTCATTTCCAACTGGCTTAGATATGGAATTTTTAGGTAAGGATTTGCCGAATGTAGCTATTCCTCATACAGATATTGTTCATAATCTGGCTGAAAAAGTTGTGGTCGTTCGATTAGAGAAACCGGTGACTTTCCACAATATGATTGCGCCAGATAAGGAAGTAGAAGTATCCTTGCTCTTCTTTATTATTAACAACTCAAGCTCAAGTCAAACTAACATTCTTGCTCAGTTGATGGACTTCTTCACAGGAAATGGTCATCTTGAAGACCTATCAAAAATTTCTGAACCAGAAGCCCTCTATGCTTATATAGCTGAAGCAATCGCTTAATCTTGTCTATTAAAAATATTAAATCGGAGGAGATCCATATGATTAAAATTCTTGCTGCCTGCGGTGCAGGTGTTAACTCAAGCCACCAAATTAAAAGTGCTCTTGAAGAAGAACTTTCAAACCGTGGCTACGATGTTCACTGTGATGCAGTTATGGTCAAAGATGTTAATGAAGATCTTATCAAAGGTTATGACATCTTCACACCAATTGCTGCGACAGACCTTGGTTTTGACCCAGGTATTCCAGTTATCGAAGCTGGACCAATCTTATTCCGTATCCCAGCTATGAGTGCTCCAGTATATGATAATATTGAAGCAGCTATCAAAGAACACGGGTTAAGCTAATTTTAATTTGTTAACATTCATATAACATAAAAAAGGGAGGAACTGTTATGGATGCAATCTTTGGCCTAATCAAAGACTTTTTCACACCTATCTTAGATATGGGTGGTCCTGTCATCATGTTGATCATTTTGACAGTATTGGCTTTACTTTTTGGAGTGAAATTCTCCAAAGCGCTTGAAGGTGGTATCAAACTTGCCATCGCTCTTACAGGTATCGGTGCCATCATCGGTATGCTAAACACTGCTTTCTCAGCATCACTAGCAAAATTCGTTGAAAACACTGGTATCCAATTGAGTATCACTGACGTTGGTTGGGCACCACTTGCTACAATCACTTGGGGTTCTGCTTGGACACTTTACTTCTTGCTCATCATGTTGATTGTCAACATAGTGATGCTAGCTATGAAGAAAACAGATACACTTGACGTTGATATCTTCGATATCTGGCACTTGTCTATTACAGGTCTTTTGATTAAATGGTATGCTGACAATAATGGTGTGAGCCAAGGGGTTTCACTCTTGATTGCTACAGCAGCTATCGTCCTTGTTGGTGTCTTGAAAATTATCAACTCTGACTTGATGAAACCTACATTTGATGACCTTCTTAACGCTCCAAGTTCATCACCAATGACATCAACTCACATGAACTACATGATGAACCCAGTTATCATGGTTTTGGATAAGATTTTTGAAAAATTCTTCCCAGGTCTTGATAAGTATGACTTTGACGCTGCAAAATTGAACAAGAAAATCGGTTTCTGGGGTTCTAAATTCTTTATCGGTTTCATCCTTGGTATTGTAATCGGTATTATGGGAACTCCACATCCAATTGCAGGAGTTGAAGATGCAGATAAATGGCGTCTTGTTATCAGAGGATGGTTGTCTCTTGGTTTGACTGCCGGTGTATCTTTGGAACTCTTCTCACTTATCGGTTCATGGTTCATCGCAGCCGTAGAACCACTATCACAAGGTATTACAAACGTTGCTACTAAACGTCTTCAAGGACGTAAATTCAACATCGGTCTTGACTGGCCATTCATCGCTGGTCGTGCTGAAATCTGGGCTTGTGCTAACGTACTTGCACCAATCATGTTGATTGAAGCTGTGCTTCTTTCAAAAGTTGGAAATGGTATCTTGCCACTTGCAGGTATCATCGCAATGGGTGTTACTCCAGCTCTCTTGGTTGTAACACGTGGTAAATTGCTCCGTATGATTATCTTTGGAACACTCTTGTTGCCACTCTTCCTTCTTTCAGGTACACTTATCGCACCATTTGCAACAGAACTTGCTAAAGGTGTAGGTGCCTTCCCAGCAGGTGTGAGTGAAACTCAATTGATCACTCACTCAACTCTTGAAGGACCAATCGAAAAACTTCTTGGTTGGACAATTGGTAACACTACAACTGGTGATATCAAAGCAATCCTTGGTGCTGTAGTCTTCCTTGTATTCTATATCGGTATCTTTGCTTGGTACAGAAAACAAATGATCAAACGTAACGAAGAGTACGCAGCAAAAGCAAAATAATGCGCTCCTATAAAATGTAAGCTCAATGAAAATCAAAGAGCAAACTAGGAAGCTAGCCGCAGGCTGTACTAAAGTACGGCAAGGTGACGCTGACGAAGTTTGAATTGGATTTTCGCAGAGTGTAAATTGTTGAAACTAGGTTGTCATACCATTAGGAGTGACAGCCTAGTTTTTTATAAACTATCAAGAAATTGGAGAAAATAATGGTAATTGAATTAAAATCAGAACAATTAAGTGTTCAATTTAACAGTTTTGGTGGAGCTCTTTCTTCTATAAAAGATGCTGAGGGACTTGAGTATTTGTGGCAAGGAGATGCTACTTATTGGAGTGGACAAGCTCCTGTTCTCTTTCCCATTTGTGGTTCATTGAGAGAGGATACAGCACTTTATATAGATGATAATGGACAAGAAAGTAAAGGAAAGATTCCTCGTCATGGTCTGGTCCGCAAGAAAGAATTTGAATTAGTTGAACAGACAGATAATAGTGTAACTTTTGCAATTGAAGACGATGAGAATAGCTATCAGAACTACCCTTATCATTTCCGCCTAGAAATCACTTATATCCTTACTGGCAAGACAGTACGAACTCAATACAAAATATTTAATAAAGAAACTAGCAAGATCATGCCTTACTTTATTGGTGGACATCCAGGATTTAATTGTCCTATACTGGATGATGAGGTCTATGAAGATTACTATTTAGAGTTTGAGAAAGAAGAAACTTGTTCTGTTCCGCGTCCTTTCCCAGAAACGGGGATGCTTGATTTTCAAGATAGAAGTCCATGGCTAGAGGGACAAAAAGAAATCGATCTTAGTTATGATCTTTTCAGCACAGATGCAGTGACTTTGGATGAATTGCAATCTCAAACAATTGCGCTTCGTTCTCGTAAACATAATAAGGGATTGAAAGTGCACTTTGAAGAGTTTCCAAACCTCATCATCTGGTCAACTTTGAACAAGGGGCCTTTCATTGCCTTTGAGCCATGGTCTGGCTTGTCAACATCCCTTGAAGAAGGAGATCATTTAGAAGATAAGAAGAATGTTCGTCTCTTAGAAGCCAATCAGGTTGAAGAAATAGGGTTTGAGATAGAAGTTTTATAAAAAAGTAAAAAATAAATAACAAAAACAAACACAAACTGTTGACTTTTTCAAACAATAGTAGTATATTATGTTTGTGAGGACTAATTGACTGTTTTTTAAAGACAGCCAATACACTGCTGGAATCCAGCATAGAAAAAATAAAAAGGAGTATACAATATGTCTATTGTTATCGGTGCAGATGCTGCAGGTTTGAGATTGAAAGAAGTTGTGAAAGACTTCTTAGAAAAAGAAAACTTCCACGTTGTGGATGTTACAGCTGAAGGTCAAGACTTTGTTGATGTGACTCTTGCTGTTGCTGCAGAAGTAAACAAAGAAGAACAAAACCTTGGTATCGTGATTGATGCTTACGGTGCTGGTCCATTTATGGTCGCAACAAAAATCAAAGGAATGGTTGCTGCAGAAGTATCTGATGAACGTTCTGCTTATATGACTCGTGGCCACAACAACTCACGTATGATCACTATGGGTGCACAACTTGTTGGTGATGAATTGGCTAAAAACATTGCTAAAGGATTTGTTAACGGTAAATACGATGGTGGACGTCACCAAATTCGTGTCGACATGTTGAACAAAATGTGCTAATTAGATTACAGTAAGAAAGGTAAGTTAAAAATGAGAATTGCAATTGGATGTGACCACATCGTAACAGATGAAAAAATGGCGGTTTCAGAATTTTTGAAATCAAAAGGATATGAAGTCATTGACTTTGGTACTTATGACCATACACGTACTCACTACCCAATCTTTGGTAAAAAAGTTGGTGAAGCTGTAACTAGCGGTCAAGCTGATCTTGGGGTATGTATCTGTGGTACAGGTGTTGGTATCAACAACGCTGTAAATAAAGTTCCTGGTGTTCGTTCTGCCTTGGTTCGTGATATGACAACAGCCCTTTATGCTAAAGAACAATTGAACGCTAACGTTATCGGTTTTGGTGGTAAAATTACTGGTGAATTGCTCATGTGTGATATTATCGAAGCTTTCATCCATGCTGAATACAAACCATCTGAAGAAAACAAAAAATTGATTGCGAAAATTGAACACCTTGAAAGTCACAATGCTCAACAAACTGACGCAAACTTCTTCACTGAATTCCTTGAAAAATGGGATCGCGGAGAATACCACGACTAAGAGGTAACCTATGATTTTAACAGTCACAATGAACCCATCCATTGATATTTCCTATCCCTTGGATGAGTTGAAGATTGATACTGTCAATCGTGTGGTAGATGTAACCAAAACGGCTGGTGGTAAGGGACTCAATGTTACCCGCGTACTTTCAGAATTTGGAGATTCTGTTCTTGCTACTGGTTTAGTGGGTGGCAAGCTTGGTGAGTTTTTGGTTGAACATATCGATGATCAAGTAAAGAAAGATTTCTTCTCAATTCAGGGAGAAACTCGTAACTGTATCGCTATTCTTCACGGAGACAACCAAACAGAAGTTCTTGAAAAAGGTCCTGAAGTATTGGAACAGGAAGGTCAAGACTTTTTGGAACATTTCAAAAATCTCCTAGAGTCAGTTGAAGTAGTTGCTATCTCAGGCAGTCTGCCAGCTGGTCTTCCAGTTGATTACTATGCGAGCTTGGTTGAACTTGCTAATCAAGCTGGCAAGCCTGTTGTTTTGGACTGCTCTGGTGCAGCACTTCAGGCAGTTCTTGAATCACCACATAAACCAACAGTCATCAAACCAAATAATGAGGAATTGTCTCAACTTCTAGGAAGAGAAGTTTCTGAGGATTTGGATGAATTAAAAGAAGTTCTTCAAGAACCTTTGTTTGCAGGGATTGAATGGATTATCGTTTCACTTGGTGCCAATGGTGCTTTTGCCAAACATGGTGACACTTTCTACAAGGTAGATATTCCTAGAATTCAGGTAGTCAACCCTGTTGGCTCTGGAGACTCTACTGTGGCAGGGATTTCTTCAGGACTTCTTCATAAAGAATCGGATGCAGCATTACTCATCAAGGCAAATGTCCTTGGTATGCTCAATGCTCAAGAAAAAATGACTGGTCATGTCAACATGGCCAACTATCAAGCTCTATATGATCAATTAATAGTAAAAGAGGTATAAAATGGCTTTAACAGAACAAAAACGTGCACGCTTAGAAAAACTTTCTGATGAAAATGGAATCATCTCAGCTCTTGCATTTGACCAACGTGGTGCTTTGAAACGCCTCATGGCTCAACACCAAACAGAAGAACCAACAGTGGCTCAAATGGAAGAACTGAAAGTCTTGGTAGCAGATGAATTGACTAAATACGCTTCATCTATGCTTCTTGACCCTGAGTATGGACTTCCAGCAACTAAAGCTCTTGATGAAAAAGCTGGTCTTCTCCTTGCTTATGAAAAAACAGGTTATGACACAACAAGTACAAAACGCTTGCCAGACTGCTTGGATGTTTGGTCTGCAAAACGTATTAAAGAAGAAGGCGCAGATGCAGTTAAATTCTTGCTTTACTATGATGTAGATAGCTCAGACGAACTCAACCAAGAAAAACAAGCTTACATCGAACGTATCGGTTCTGAGTGTGTGGCTGAAGATATCCCATTCTTCCTTGAAATCCTTGCTTACGATGAAAAAATTGCGGACGCAGGTTCTGTAGAATACGCGAAAGTAAAACCACACAAAGTTATTGGTGCTATGAAAGTCTTCTCAGACCCACGTTTCAACATTGATGTCTTGAAAGTAGAAGTTCCTGTTAACATTAAATATGTTGAAGGCTTTGCTGAAGGTGAAGTAGTTTATACACGTGAAGAAGCAGCAGCTTTCTTCAAAGCACAAGATGAAGCAACTAACTTGCCATACATCTACTTGAGTGCTGGTGTATCAGCTAAACTCTTCCAAGACACTCTTGTATTTGCTCATGAATCAGGTGCAAACTTTAACGGAGTTCTTTGTGGCCGTGCTACATGGGCTGGATCGGTTGAAGCATACATCAAAGATGGTGAAGAAGCAGCACGTGAATGGCTTCGTACAACTGGATTTGAAAATATTGATGAACTCAACAAGGTTCTTCAAACAACAGCGACTTCGTGGAAAGAACGCGTGTAAGAAAGCCCTTCCAGTTTAGGAACATGAATCTAAAAAAATTTCAAAAAAAGTTGTATGTAAAGGTTTACAAAATAACTTACTTGTGCTATACTTAAATCACAAGTTAATACAAGGTGAGTGTTACTAAGTAATATTAGGCATGATCACGGATGAATTAGGAATCGGATGATTTTCTAGTTCATTTGTGGTCATTTTTTGTACTCATATACCTTTAAGATATAAAAGGAGGTTGACATGTATCGAATTCTAAATCCAATGAATCACAATGTCTCGCTTGTCAGAAATGATAAAGGAGAAGAAGTGATTGTAATTGGTAAGGGGATTGCATTCGGAAAGAAGAAGGGGGATTTGATTGCTGAACATCAGGTTGAGAAAATCTTTCGGATGAAGACCGAAGAGTCCAGAGAAAACTTTATGGCTCTTCTCAAAGATGTTCCGCTTGATTTCATCACAGTGACCTATGAGATTATTGATAAGCTTTCCAAGAAATATCATTATCCGATTCAAGAGTATCTCTATGTAACCTTGACAGATCATATTTACTGTTCTTACCAAGCTCTAACTCAAGGAAGGTACAAGGATAGTAATCTGCCAGATATTTCCGCTAAGTATCCTGTCGCTTTTCAAATCGCAAATGAAGCATTTGGGATTTATCGTCAAAAACTGACCGATAATTTTCCTGAAGACGAAATTATTCGGATTGCTTATCATTTCATCAATGCCGAAGGCGAGAATGAAGTAGAAGTAGTTAAGTCGATTGATAAGAGGAAAGAAATTCTCAGGAATGTTGAGGAAGTTCTAAAGGAATATGCAATTCAACGAACCAAAGAGAATAACCATTTCTATGATCGCTTTATGATCCATTTGAATTATTTCTTGGATTATTTAGACAGATCCAGAGATGATAACCAATCGCTTCTGGATATGGAAGACCATATCAAACAATCCTACCCAAAAGCATTTGAAATTGGTTCCAAGATCTACGATGTGATTACGCAACATACGGGTCTTGATTTGTATAAGAGTGAACGAGTTTATCTAGTTCTACATATCCAACGCTTATTGTCATAAAAATTATTTAAAATTATATAAGGAGAATTCTATCATGAATAGAGAAGAAGTAACATTGTTAGGTTTTGAAATCGTAGCCTATGCTGGCGATGCTCGTTCAAAACTATTGGAAGCCTTGAAGGCTGCTGAAGCTGGCGATTTTGCGAAAGCAGATAGCTTAGTCGAGGAAGCTGGTTCTTGCATTGCAGAGGCTCACCACGCGCAAACAAGTCTATTGACTAAGGAAGCAGCTGGTGAGGACTTAGCTTATAGTGTAACCATGATGCATGGCCAAGACCACTTGATGACAACTATCTTGTTAAAAGATTTGATGCATCATTTAATTGAACTGTACAAGAGAGGAGTTAAATAATGAATAAACTAATTGCATTTATTGAGAAAGGAAAACCTTTCTTTGAGAAACTATCTCGTAATATCTATCTTCGTGCTATTCGTGATGGTTTCATTGCAGGTATGCCTGTTATTCTCTTCTCAAGTATTTTTATCTTGATTGCCTTTGTACCAAACTCATGGGGCTTTAAATGGTCTGATGAAGTTGTAGCCTTTCTGATGAAACCGTATAGCTATTCTATGGGTATTCTGGCTCTCTTGGTAGCTGGTACAACAGCTAAGTCATTGACCGACTCAGTAAACCGTAGCATGGAGAAAACCAATCAAATCAACTATATGTCAACATTGTTGGCAGCGATTGTTGGTTTGTTGATGTTGGCAGCTGATCCAATTGCAGGTGGTTTTGCAACAGATTTCCTTGGGACAAAAGGTTTGCTTTCAGCCTTCCTTGCTGCCTTTGTTACAGTAGCTATCTATAAGGTCTGTGTTAAGAACAACGTTACCATTCGTATGCCTGACGAAGTTCCACCAAATATCTCACAAGTCTTTAAAGATGTGATTCCATTCACTCTCTCAGTTGTTTCACTTTATGCTCTTGATTTACTAGCTCGTCATTTTGTTGGTGCAAGCGTAGCTGAATCAATCGGTAAATTCTTTGCACCATTATTCTCTGCTGCTGATGGTTATCTAGGTATTACGATTATCTTTGGTGCCTTTGCTTTCTTCTGGTTTGTTGGTATCCATGGTCCATCTATCGTTGAACCAGCTATCGCAGCTATTACCTATGCCAATGCCGAAGTCAACTTGAACCTTCTCCAACAAGGTATGCACGCTGACAAGATTCTTACTTCTGGTACACAAATGTTTATCGTTACCATGGGTGGTACTGGTGCGACACTGGTTGTTCCATTCATGTTCATGTGGTTAACAAAATCTAAACGTAACCGTGCAATCGGTCGTGCTTCAGTAGTTCCTACCTTCTTTGGTGTAAATGAACCAATCTTGTTTGGTGCACCGCTTGTATTGAACCCGATTTTCTTCATTCCATTTATTTTTGCTCCCATCGCAAACGTTTGGATCTTTAAATTCTTCATTGAAACTCTTGGAATGAATTCATTTACTGCTAATCTACCATGGACAACTCCAGCTCCACTAGGTCTAGTTCTTGGAACCAACTTCCAAGTTCTATCATTCATTCTTGCTGCCCTTCTAATCGTGGTTGACGTTGTCATTTACTATCCATTCCTTAAGGTCTATGATGAACAAATTCTTGAAGAAGAACGTTCAGGTAAGTCTAATGATGAATTGAAAGAAAAAGTTGCTGCAAACTTCAACACTGCAAAAGCGGATGCTATTCTTGAAAAAGCGGGTGTAGAAGCAGCACAAAATACAATCACTAAAGAAACAAATGTCCTCGTTCTCTGTGCAGGTGGAGGAACAAGTGGTCTCCTTGCAAATGCTTTGAATAAGGCAGCAGCAGAATACAATGTTCCTGTGAAAGCAGCAGCAGGTGGCTATGGTGCTCACCGTGAAATGTTGCCAGAGTTTGATCTTGTTATCCTTGCTCCTCAAGTTGCTTCAAACTTTGAAGACATGAAAGCAGAAACTGATAAACTCGGTATTAAACTTGCCAAGACAGAAGGCGCTCAATACATCAAATTAACCCGTGATGGAAAAGGTGCTCTTGCATTTGTACAAGCTCAATTCGAAAAATAAAAGATTAGAAGTGAGATGGAGAATAAAGCCTCACTAGCCTCCTCTCCATCTTATTTCTTTTTTAATTAAAAGGAGAATTATATGACAAAAACATTACCAAAAGACTTTATTTTCGGTGGCGCAACAGCTGCTTATCAAGCAGAAGGTGCTACACATACTGATGGAAAAGGACCAGTTGCGTGGGATAAATATCTTGAAGATAACTACTGGTACACTGCAGAACCAGCCAGTGATTTTTACAATCGATATCCAGTTGACCTCAAGCTGGCAGAAGAGTATGGTATCAATGGCATTCGAATTTCTATTGCCTGGTCACGTATTTTTCCGACTGGTTATGGTGAAGTAAATGCTAAAGGTGTTGAATTTTATCATAATCTATTTGCAGAGTGTCACAAACGTCACGTTGAGCCATTTGTAACTCTTCATCATTTTGACACTCCAGAAGCTCTCCACTCAAATGGCGACTTCTTAAATCGTGAAAATATTGAACACTTTGTAGACTACGCGGCCTTCTGTTTTGAAGAATTTCCAGAAGTAAATTATTGGACAACCTTTAATGAAATTGGGCCAATCGGTGATGGTCAATATTTAGTTGGTAAATTCCCTCCAGGTATCCAGTATGACCTTGCCAAAGTCTTCCAATCGCACCACAATATGATGGTGTCTCATGCGCGTGCAGTTAAGCTATATAAAGATAAAGGTTATAAAGGTGAAATTGGTGTTGTTCACGCTCTGCCAACTAAGTATCCTTTGGATCCTAAAAATCCAGCAGATGTTATTGCGGCAGAGTTGGAGGACATTATCCATAACAAATTTATCTTGGATGCAACTTATCTGGGGCACTACTCTGAAAAGACCCTGGCAGGGGTAGAGGCTATCTTGGCTGCCAATGGTGGAAAGCTTGACTTGCGTGACGAAGATTTCGAAGTATTAGAAGCCGCAAAAGACTTGAATGACTTCCTTGGAATTAACTACTATATGAGTGACTGGATGGAATCCTTTGATGGAGAAACTGAAATCATCCATAATGGTAAGGGTGAGAAAGGAAGTTCTAAATACCAAATCAAAGGTGTTGGTCGTCGTGTAGCTCCTGATTATGTACCACGTACGGATTGGGATTGGATTATCTACCCTCAAGGTTTGTATGACCAAATCATGCGCGTGAAGAAAGATTATCCGAACTACAAGAAGATTTACATCACTGAAAATGGTCTCGGCTATAAAGATGAGTTCGTCGATAACACTGTTTATGATGATGGCCGTATTGATTATGTGAAACAACACTTGGAGGTCTTGTCTGATGCGATTGCAGATGGCGCTAATGTAAAAGGTTACTTTATTTGGTCATTGATGGATGTCTTCTCATGGTCAAATGGGTATGAGAAACGTTACGGTCTCTTCTATGTAGATTTTGAAACTCAAGAACGTTATCCTAAGAAATCAGCTCACTGGTACAAGAAAGTAGCGAAAACTCAAGTGATTGAGTAGTAGAATGAGTCATTAGATATAGAATTTTAGTGAGGCAAAAAGATGTTCAAAAATTTTATCCAATCTATTTATGAAAAAGTTTATATTATCAACTTTGAAAAATGCTCTCAAATACCGTGTTTGACGAATGAAGAACTGAAAAGCCTTGGGAAATGGTATGTCTCTACCGGTAAAGAATGGATTTGTCATTCAGATTATGAGCTGGAAGAATTTAAAAATATCTTTTTAAATTTTATCAATCCTGAAGAACGGGATAATATCTCCTTTGATTCAGATTTTATGCCGTTTCAACAATCGTAACCAATTTCCAAAAAAGTTAAATCTTATATCTAGTACTCTGCAAAACTCTTATCTAATCACGTTGCTTATACTCAATGAAAATCAAAGAGCAACTTTAAACTAGGAAGAGAGTCGCAGATTTCTCAATGCATAGCTTTGAGGTGGCAGATAAAACAATTGGGCAAAAAGTCTTTGATACAGAAAAACGCATAATATCAGGTGTTGAAAAAACTTGATACTATGCGTTTTATTGTGGGAAGATTTACTTTTTTTCTTCTGAAATTGAGTTCTTACCCAGAATCTTTCAGTTGATTAAGGCTTGATGACTTTAGTAAGTTTAGATAGCTCAAAAAGGATTGAATCACTTAGTTTAGAATCTGAAACAATAGTATCAAGATTTGATACATTATAAAAAGTATAAAAATCAAACTTATTGAACTTACTATGATCTGCGAGTAAATATTTTTTATTAGAATTATTTAAAGCGATGCGTTGAGCCTCTCCCTCTTCCTCGCTAAAAGTAGCTAGAGCTCCGTTTTGAATGCCATTACAGCTAACGAAAGCTTTAGAAAATTGGAGATTAGAGAGATTTTGTAGGGTCAATGTACCAACAAAAGCACCTGTAATATCGCGATAATTTCCACCTATCAAAATCAAATCTGTTAATTTTCGTTCGCTTAAAATCAGAAAAACAGGTAGACTGTTGGTCACGACGCGGATATTGTCAATAGGCAACTCACGCGCAAAAAATTCTAATGTTGTTCCTGGTCCAATGAAAATAGTTTCTCTTTCTTCTACTAGACTGCCTGCAAAACGGGCTATTTCTTGTTTTTCTGCCGTTTGGAGGGCTTGTTTTTCAATATTTGATCGCTCATTAGTCAAAAGGGAGTTGGTTCGAAGTTTTTCAGCTCCACCATGCACACGAATCAGCAAATCTTTATCAGCTAATTCCTGTAAATAGCGCCTTGCAGTCATATCTGAAACGGCTATTTCATCCATAATCTGTTTAACCGTTATGGTTCCTTTACTATTTACTATCTCTAAAATTTTGGCTAATTTTTCTTGTTTGAGCATATTATCACCTCGTTTCCTACTACTATCTTACCATAAACTAGCTCATCATTCAAATACAAAAACAACAAAATAAAACAAAAACAAAAATATCGAGGTTTGTTTTCAAAACTTTCGATATTTTTATTAAGTTATTATTTTGTTGTTTCTAGTTTACTTTTTGATGATTGAGAGTGGTGGAGAATTATACTCAATGAAAATCAAAGAGCAAACTAGGAAGCTAGCCGCAGGTTGCTCAAAACACAGTTTTGAGGTTGTAGATAAGACTGACGAAGTCAGTGATCATATCTACGGCAAGGCGAAGCTGACGTGGTTTGAAGAGATTTTCGAAGAGTATTAGTCCAAACCGTAGTTGTAGTCATCATCTTGCATGGCTTCAACTTCACCAAGAAGGTAACCATTTCCGACTTGAGAGAAGAAGTCGTGGTTGGAAGTTCCTGTTGAAATTCCGTTCATGACGATTGGATTGACATCATCTGCTGAGTCTGGGAAGAGTGGATCTTGTCCCATGTTCATGAGAGCTTTATTGGCATTGTAGCGAAGGAAGGTTTTAACCTCTTCAGTCCAACCAACACCGTCATAAAGACTCTCTGTGTAGCCTTCTTCATTTTCATAAAGAGTATAGAGTAGGTCGTACATCCATTCTTTGAGTTTTTCTTGCTCTTCTTCAGGCAATTCATTGAAACCAAGTTGGAATTTGTAACCAATGTAGGTTCCGTGAACAGACTCGTCACGAATAATCAATTTAATGATTTCTGCAACGTTGGCTAGTTTGTTGTTACCGAGATAGTAGAGGGGAGTGAAGAAACCAGAGTAGAAGAGGAAGGTTTCGAGGAAGACGCTGGCAACTTTCTTTTCAAGTGGGCTACCGTTGAGGTAGATTTCGTTGACAATCTCAGCCTTCTTTTGTAGGTAAGGATTGGTATTGGTCCATTCGAAAATTTCTTCAATCTCAGCCTTAGTATTTAAGGTAGAAAAGATTGAAGAGTAAGATTTAGCGTGAACAGATTCCATAAATTGGATGTTATTGAAAACAGCTTCCTCATGTGGTGTACGGATGTCTGCGCGAAGGGCTTCAACCCCAGTTTCAGATTGCATGGTGTCCAGAAGGGTTAAACCACCAAAGACTTTTCCGACCAAGTCTTTCTCTTTGTTAGATAGCTTTCTCCAGTCATCCAAGTCATTTGACAAGGGAATACGTGTATCGAGCCAGAATTGCTCCGTCAGTTTTTCCCAAGTTGATTTGTCGATGACATCTTCGATGGCATTCCAGTTAATGGCTTTGTAGTAAGTTTCCATTTAAAATCTCTTTCTGTGTTTAGTATTGCGAACTCACAATTATTTCTACTTTACCATAATTCTATAGGAGTATCGCACAAAAAGTCGGAAGCCCGACTTTTAAAATGTTACATAAATTATGTTATGACCTAGTAGATTTGATTTTATCAGTGCTGCTTAGGGAAAAATAGTGTTTCTATGCTAGAAACTAAATTACACAGCTTTCACATTGGTTAGCACCGACTTCTCCACCGTCATCTGTAAAGGTACGGACGTAGTAGATAGACTTGATTCCCTTGTTAAAGGCATAGTTACGAAGGATGGACAAGTCACGTGTCGTTTGTTTATTTTCCCTCTTCCATTCGTAAAGGCCTTTTGGAATGTCACTACGCATGAAGAGGGTGAGTGAAAGTCCTTGATCCACGTGTTCAGTCGCAGCAGCGTAAACATCGATGACTTTACGCATATCCATATCGTAGGCAGAAGTGTAGTAAGGAATGGTTTCTGTAGACAAGCCAGCAGCAGGGTAGTAGATTTTACCAATTTTCTTCTCTTGGCGTTCTTCGATACGTTGCGTAATCGGGTGGATAGAAGCAGAAACGTCGTTGATATAGCTGATAGAACCATTTGGCGCTACAGCAAGGCGGTTTTGGTGGTAAAGACCATCTGCTTGAACCTTGTCGCGAAGTTCAGCCCAGTCAGCAGCACTTGGAATAAAGACATCTTTGAAGAGTTCTTTAACACGGTCTGATTTTGGAACAAACTCGCCAGTTATATACTTATCAAAGTAGCTTCCCTTAGCATAGTCTGATTTTTCAAAGTTATGGAAGGTAATACCACGTTCACGCGCGATATTGTTTGACTCAACCAAGGTCCAGTAGTTCATAAGCATAAAGTAGATGCTTGTAAACTCAATAGACTCAGGCGATCCATATTCAATCAATTGTTGGGCAAGGTAGCTGTGAAGTCCCATAGCACCAAGACCAAAAGTATGAGCTTGGCTATTTCCATAGTCAATCGTAGGTACAGCCACGATGTGTGAACTATCTGTAACGAAAGTAAGGGAACGAACCATAGCACGGATAGAACGACCAAAGTCAGGTGAGGTCATCATGTTGACCACGTTGGTTGAACCAAGGTTACATGAAACATCTGTTCCCATTTGAAGGAATTCTTGAGCATCGTTGATCAAGCTTGGTTCTTGGACTTGAAGAATCTCAGAACACAAGTTACTCATGATAATCTTTCCATCAACAGGATTTGCACGGTTAGCCGTATCAATATTGACTACATAAGGATAACCAGACTCCTGTTGCAATTTAGAGATTTCAGTTTCTAAATCACGCGCCTTGATTTTTGTCTTGCGAATATTTGGATTTGCGACCAATTCATCGTATTTTTCAGTAATGTCGATGTAGTTGAATGGGACATTGTATTCTTTTTCTACAGAGTAAGGGCTGAAGAGGTACATTTCTTCATTTTTACGCGCCAATTCGTAGAATTTATCTGGTACTACAACACCAAGTGATAGGGTTTTGACACGAACTTTTTCATCGGCATTTTCTTTCTTAGTTGAAAGGAAGGCGATGATATCTGGGTGAAAGACGTTGAGGTAGACAACCCCAGCACCTTGACGTTGCCCCAATTGGTTTGAGTAAGAGAAGCTATCTTCGAAGAGTTTCATAACTGGTACGACACCAGAAGCTGCTCCTTCATAACCCTTGATAGGTGCACCAGCTTCACGAAGGTTGCTGAGGGTAATTCCCACACCACCACCAATACGTGAAAGTTGAAGGGCAGAGTTGATAGAACGTCCGATAGAGTTCATGTCATCCGTCACTTGGATTAAGAAACAAGATACCAACTCCCCACGACGAGCACGTCCAGCATTCAAGAAGGAAGGAGTAGCAGGTTGGTAGCGTTGGTGGATGATTTCATTGGCAATATCGATTGCAACAGCTTCATTCCCATCAGCGAAATAAAGGGCGTTAAAGAAGACACGGTCTTCCATACTTTCAAGATAGTATTCACCGTCATTAGTCTTTAAGGCATATTGATTGTAAAATTTATAAGCAGCCATGAAAGACTTGAATTGGAAGTTTTGGTCTTTGATAAATTGAGCCAATTCTTCCAAGAACTCTGGACGGTATTTCTTGATAAAGGCTGTTTCGATGTAGTTGTGTTCAATGAGGTAGTTGATTTTATCAGTAATTGAATCAAAAACCATAGTGTTTGGAACGACATTTTCTTTAAAGAAGGCATCCAAGGCTTCCTTATCTTTATGAAGCATGATTTGTCCATTAACAGGACGGTTAATTTCGTTATTGAGACGGAAGTAAGTCACGTCTTCAAGATGTTTTAATCCCATAAAATTTCCCTTATCTAATTACAAAAGAAAGGCTTCTAAGTTAGCCCTAAAAGCAGTTTCTTCTGGATGATGTACTAAGATTATGCTAATTGTTTCAGTTTTCCTGGTTGGAAACCTGAAAAGACTTCAGTTGGTGTTTGGATAACAGGAGCTGCGCTAAAACCGAGCTCTTTAACTTGATCGATGTACTCAGGTTGCTCATCAAGATTGATTTCACGATAAGAGACATTATTACTGTCCAAGAAACGTTTGGTCATCTTACATTGGACACAGTTGTTTTTAGAATAAACGGTTACCATTGTGTAACTCCTCTTCAAAATTTAATACTATCCTAGTATATCAGAAAATAAAATTTTGTCAATGATTTGAACTAAATATAGTGGTCTGTTTTTCTAGTCAAGCTCACAAAACACAATATGTAGTGTTTACTTTATAAAACAGCAATGATTATCCTATAAATCGTTTTTAAAGAAACTATATCCTGTGTTTTGTTATCTAGGATAGAAGATTTTCAGCAAGTTATCTGAAAGGAAATTGAAGGAAAATCCAGAAAATGCTTGAAAAAAATCCTAGAAGATGGTATAATACCAAACTGTAAGGGTTATCACATATAACTCAAAAAAAGAAAGAACAAAAGGAGAGTCAAACTATGGCTTCTAAAGATTTCCACGTAGTGGCAGAAACAGGTATTCACGCACGTCCAGCAACATTGTTGGTGCAAACTGCTAGCAAATTTGCTTCAGATATCACTCTTGAATACAAAGGTAAATCAGTTAACCTTAAATCAATTATGGGTGTTATGAGTCTTGGTGTTGGCCAAGGTGCTGACGTAACTATCTCAGCTGAAGGTGCAGATGCAGATGACGCTATCGCTGCAATCTCAGAAACAATGGAAAAAGAAGGATTGGCATAAGGGAAATGACAGAAATGCTTAAAGGAATCGCAGCATCTGACGGTGTTGCAGTTGCAAAAGCATATCTACTCGTTCAACCGGATTTGTCATTCGAGACTATTTCAGTCGAAGATACAAACGCAGAAGAGGCTCGTTTGGATGTTGCTCTTGAAGCTTCTCAAAACGAGCTTTCTCTTATCCGCGAGAAAGCTGTAGGTACGCTTGGTGAAGAAGCGGCTCAAGTTTTTGACGCTCATTTGATGGTTCTTTCTGACCCAGAATTGATTGGTCAGATTAAAGAAACAATTCGTGCTAAGAAAGTCAATGCAGAAGCAGGTCTTAAAGAAGTGACTGACATGTTCATCACTATCTTTGAAGGTATGGAAGACAACCCATACATGCAAGAACGTGCAGCGGACATCCGCGACGTGACAAAACGTGTATTGGCAAACCTTCTTGGTAAGAAATTGCCAAACCCAGCTTCTATCAATGAAGAAGTGATCGTGATTGCACATGACTTAACACCATCTGATACAGCTCAATTGGACAAAAACTTTGTAAAAGCTTTTGTAACAAACATCGGTGGACGTACAAGCCACTCAGCTATCATGGCACGTACACTTGAAATTGCAGCTGTATTGGGAACAAATAACATCACTGAAGTAGTGAAAGACAGTGATATCCTTGCCGTTAACGGAATTACTGGTGAAGTGATTATCAACCCAACAGATGAACAAGCGGCAGAATTTAAAGCAGCTGGTGAAGCTTATGCTAAACAAAAAGCTGAATGGGCACTTTTGAAAGATGCTCAAACAGTGACTGCTGACGGTAAACATTTCGAGTTGGCTGCTAACATCGGTACTCCAAAAGATGTTGAAGGTGTTAACAACAACGGTGCAGAAGCTGTTGGACTTTACCGTACAGAGTTCTTGTACATGGATTCTCAAGACTTCCCAACTGAAGATGAGCAGTATGAAGCATACAAGGCTGTTCTTGAGGGAATGAATGGTAAACCAGTGGTTGTTCGTACAATGGATATCGGCGGAGATAAGGAACTTCCTTACTTCGATATGCCACATGAAATGAACCCATTCCTTGGATTCCGTGCCCTTCGTATCTCTATTTCTGAAACTGGAGATGCAATGTTCCGTACACAAATCCGTGCTCTTCTTCGTGCTTCTGTTCATGGTCAATTGCGTATCATGTTCCCAATGGTTGCCCTTTTGAAAGAATTCCGTGCAGCTAAAGCAGTTTATGAAGAAGAAAAAGCAAACCTTCTTGCTGAAGGTGTTGCAGTTGCGGATGACATCCAAGTTGGTATCATGATTGAAATCCCTGCAGCAGCCATGCTTGCAGACCAATTTGCAAAAGAAGTAGACTTCATGTCAATTGGAACAAACGACTTGATCCAATACTCAATGGCAGCAGACCGTATGAACGAGCAAGTTTCATACCTTTACCAACCATATAACCCATCAATCCTTCGCTTGATCAACAACGTTATCAAGGCAGCTCACGCTGAAGGTAAATGGGCTGGTATGTGTGGTGAGATGGCTGGTGACCAAAAAGCTGTTCCACTTCTTGTCGGAATGGGCTTGGATGAGTTCTCTATGTCAGCAACATCTGTCCTTCGTACACGTAGCTTGATGAAGAAATTGGATACTGCTAAGATGGAAGAGTACGCTAACCGTGCCCTTACAGAGTGTTCAACAATGGAAGAAGTTCTTGAACTTCAAAAAGAATACGTTAACTTCGATTAATGTCATTAACCTTGTAACCTAGTTGCAAGGTTTTTTGACGCATTTTGGGAAAGTATAGTCTTTTAAAGTCCACTTTTCAATGAATCAGAGGCATGATATAATAGGAGAAACAAATAGAATAAGAGAGAAATCATGTCTAAAGAAATTGATATTGAGTATTACCACCAGCTAGCCTTGCAAAAGCAAAAGGAACACCGTAAAATTTTAGCAAATCTAAAGAAAAAACCACCAAAAAATCTAGATAAGATAGCCCAGCAGATTCACCAAGAAGTTTTTGCGGAGATTGATTGTACGGCCTGTGCCAACTGTTGCAAGACATTGGGGCCTGACTTTAAAGAAGCGGATATTACACGAATCGCCAAGTACTTTAAGATGAAATTACCAGCTTTTGAAGCAGAGTTTTTGCAGGTAGATGAAGATGGCGATAAGGTTTTTAAATCCATGCCTTGTCCCTTTCTAGGAGGAGATAATCTCTGTTCCATCTATGATGTTCGTCCCAAGGCCTGCCGAGAGTTCCCCCATACAGATCGCAAAAAGATCCATCAAATCAACCATTTGACGATTAAGAATACTTTGACCTGTCCAGCAGCCTATCTCTTTGTTGAGAAATTAAAGGATAAGTTATAGAGATTTATTATAAAGATACTGTTCTAACTCTGTAGAAATCATTTCTATGGAGTTTTCTCTTTATGTTCTATTTTTGAGAAATCATCAATTTATTTTTATAAAAAAGCAGTTATACGGATTTTTTAAGCAAGTGAACGTATACTTATACAAACAAAAAGAAAGAGGTACAGCTATGAATTATCTAGTTATTCCAGCTTATCAACCTGATTTTAATTTGCTAACACTGATTGAAAAAATTCACAAGAAGGGTGATTTTTCTATCATTGTGATTGATGATGGTAGTTCTCCTGAATGTAAAGAAATATTTGCTCAGGCTGAAAACTATGGGACTGTACTTCGTCATCAGGTCAATCAAGGTAAGGGTCAGGCTTTGAAAACGGCTTTTGCTTACATTCAATCCCTCAAGATGCCTGGAACTATCGTTACAGCAGATGCGGATGGTCAACACAAGATTTGGGACATACTCCGCACTAGTAACAAGGCCAACGAAAATCCTAGCACTCTGGTTCTTGGTGTTCGTGCTTTTACTGGCAAGGTTCCCTTGCGTAGTCGCTTTGGAAATAGCTTGACACGTATCTTATTTAAAATCCAAACAGGCGTAGCAGTTTCAGACACACAGACAGGACTTCGTGCTTTCACGACAGACTTGATTCCTTTTATGATGGAAGTGGAAGGACAACGTTATGAGTATGAAATGAACATGCTATTGGAAGCCAGCAAGCAATATCCGATTTTGGAAGTTCCTATTGAAACAGTCTATATAAACGACAATCAAGCTTCTCATTTCCGACCTATTCGAGATGGTTTAATGATTTACAAAAACATTTTGAAATTTGCTCTTTCATCATTTAGTAGTTTTATCGTAGATTATCTAGTTTATGCTTTTTCTATTCTTTTCTTGGGCTTTATTCCATCAGGTTTACACCTCCTCCTATCAAATGGGCTGGCTCGTGTGACCAGCTCTATCTTCAACTTTTCGACTAATAAAAAATTGGTATTTAAAAATAAAGCAAGTAATTTAAAAACAGGTGCAGGTTATTTAACCTTGTCTGTTGTTCTCTTTTTCTTAGATACTCTCCTAATTAGCCTTTTTAACACAGGTTTCGGAATCAATTTATTCATGGCTAAAATTTTTGTAGGAATGCTTCTCTTTGTGGTATCTTGGACTGTTCAAACACGATTTATTTTCAAAGAAAGGACTTGTTATCCAGTATGAAATTTTTTAAGAAAGCTTATCTATACGCCTCGATCTTTAGCTTGCTTCTGACAAGTTCCTTTACCTATTCGATGTTAAAGACATTTGTACTAGCGGAGACTATCTCCACTGTATCTAATACTAACTCGACATTTAACACAGCAGTAGCAAGTCAAGCAGTAAAAAATGCCCAAGTAACGGATACCAGCTATTCAGATGGAAATATCAGTGTCAATCTAACTGAAAAGACAGTGAATGATACGCAAATCTATGTGGCGGATGTGACTCTGAGCTCTGCAGATTATCTGAAAACAGGCCTAGCTCAAAACTCCTATGGAACCAACGTCACAGCCAAAACCTCTGTGACAGCAGCTGAAAACAATGCTATTTTAGCTGTCAATGGCGACTACTATGGAGCCAATAGCTCAGGTTATGTTATTCGTAATGGTGTCGTCTATCGGGATAGTGTCCGTGAAGACGCCAGTAATGGTGACCTTGCCATTTACAAAGATGGCTCTTTTAAAATCATTTACGAGAACCAAATCTCAGCTGACCAGTTAGTTCAGGACGGTGTCGTTAATCTACTGGCATTTGGTCCGTCTCTAGTTGAGAATGGAGAAATATCTGTTGATACCAATACAGAAGTCGGTCAGGCTATGGCTTCAAATCCTCGTACAGCTATTGGAATTATCGATGAAAACCACTATATCATTGTTGTTTCAGATGGTCGTACCTCGGAGAGCAAGGGCTTGTCTCTTTACCAGATGGCAGAAGTGATGAAATCTTACGGAGTGAAGACGGCCTACAACCTAGATGGTGGAGGTTCTTCAACTCTCTACTTTAATGGTCAGGTAATCAATAAACCGACTACAGGTGGAAGCAAAATATCAGAAAGGGCGGTGAGTGATATTGTCTACATCGGTTACTAAAAATAAAAACAAACGCCTCCAAAAGACGCTAGTCGGCTATAGCATTCTTACTATTTTCTTTTTAGTATTTAGCCGTATCTACGAGTCTTTCAGTTTTGGGGAAACCTCCCTTCATATGCACTATCTTTTTGTAGTCCCCCTAGTAGGGGGCGTCATTCTGGCATTACTGTTGAAAATCATTCCAAACTTAGGGCGAATCAGTCTAAACTTATGGAACTCGTCAGTAGCTGTTCTAACAACTGGTATGCTTTTTCGCGGAATCGTCAATCTATCAGGTCGTTCAACGACCCTAGATCAACTCTACTGGTATGTTGGTATAGCTTTTGCTATCTTAGCTATAGTATCACTTTTCTTTCAGAAGAAAAACAGTAAGTAATTAGCTGAAAAATGAAAAACTGGTTGTTGAGAGAAACAGCCAGTTTTATTGTGGTATAATGAAGTAAGAAAACACCTCAACCTACTTGAAAATGAATGGAGAACTCTGTGCCTAGACCGAGAACGAAAGAGGAATTAGTGCTAACCTCTAAGGAAAACTATGAAAAGCTCAACCTCTTCATCTCTCAACTAAGTGAAGAAGAGTTGCAGGCTCCATTTGATTTTTCAAGAGACCAAAAGAAAAAAGAAGCTCACTGGAAAAGGGATAAAAATCTACGGGATGTCTTGATTCATCTTTATGAATGGCAGCAGTTACTTTTGACTTGGGTACATTCTAATCAAAAAGGTCACGAAAGACCTTTTCTTCCTGAACCTTATAATTGGAAAACTTATGGAGAAATGAATGTCGCTTTTTGGAAGAAGCACCAGAAAACGACATTAGAAGAAGCAACTAGAATCTTGGTGCAATCACATAGAGAGGTTTTAGAGTTGGTGGAAGGCTTTAGCACTGACGAACTCTTTACCAAAGGTGTCTATAAGTGGACAGGTGGGACAAGTCTAGGTTCCTACTTTGTCAGTAGTACCTCCAGTCATTATGATTGGGCTCTGAAAAAACTCAAAGCTCATCAGCAGAATTGTAAGGGATAGATGGACTTTTTGAAATTGCAAGAATGAGTTCTTTTAAACGTAATACTCTTCGAAAATCAAATTCAAACTGCGTCAACGTCGCCTTGCCGTACTCAAGTACAGCCTGCGGCTAGTTTCCTAGTTTGCTTTTTGATTTTCATTGAGTATAAGATAAAAGCAAAGGGCTATCAAGTGATGTAGCCCTTTTGAGTTATACAAGCAAATTACCATGCAAAAGCTGTCGTTGGAGCATTGAGCGCTTCTAACCATTGCTTATTTTTTACAGGGCAAAGAGTTACGGATATACCTGCCATATCTAGACTGGTCATAAATGTTCCTGATTTTATAAAGGTAATAGTGACTCCTTCAATTTCTAAGAGTTGAAGGAGATCATTGATAAATATGCCCATTTCTAAGTTGCTGGTAGTGCCTAGATTATTTACAAGCAATATAAATTGATCACCCTTTTTCCAATGATAGTGCAATCTTAATTTACTTATAATTTCATTTGCAAGGATTTCCGATGATTGGAATGGGACGATACGATAGCCTTCTTCGCCATGTATCCCAATACCATAGGAAATATTTCCTTCTTCCAAGTTAAATAGTGGAAGGATGGCTTGGGGGAGACTAGCAGATTTCGTTGCAAAGCCAATTGTTGCGATTTCGGGAGCAAGCTGATGACCTAAATCAGTTAGTCGCTCGATGTCGGCACCATTTTGAGCTGCATATCCTAGAACTTTATGAAGTAAAATAGTCCCTGCAAGCCCTCTTCCTCTAATTTGAAATCTATTGTGAGGTTCAATAGAAATATCGTCGTGTGCTAGACTATAGCCGACCTTAATTCCTTCTTGTCTAGCAGTATTAATGGCCCAGCTAAATTCTTTGATGTCTGCTTCGAAATTTTTTACAATGATGAAGACACCGTGACCATTGTTTAAAAAACGAATGGACTCTAAGATTTCAGTTCTTGTAGGAGGAGTAAATAATTGGCCATAGATAGCAGCGGTAAGCATTCCTTTTCCCACATATCCAATATGAGCAGGTTCGTGTCCTGAACCTCCACCCGCCAATATTGGAACCTGATGAGGATTGCAATTTTTTTGATAGACTAATGGTAAGGTAGGGTGTTTTTCTAATTCAGGATGACTGCTGACAGTTGCCGAAATGTAACTTGAAATAATTTTTTGTTTATGATTTGAAATAAATGTCATTGTGGTCTCTTTCCAATAATTGTCATGATTAGAAAGTCTGGTTGTGGAACTGGACTTTTTTTATTGACGTAAGCCTTCACGATTTCTGCTAGAGCATGTGAATGATAGTCTAACAAAAAGCAAGTATAAGCAGATGAATCGATATCAATCTGACCGTATTCTTTTAAAATTTTTGATACAAGCAAGCGACAGTAGCTGATAAAGTGGTCATAGAAGTTATTTTGCCCTTGAATATCAAAAAGTTGAATATAAAAGTCACGCTCTTGTTCGAAATAAAAAAATAATTCTTGTAATAGTTTTTGGCCTGAAATGAAGTCCAAGTTATTGGTGATATACTCGGTTAAGTCATTTTCAAATATCCAGTCTAGCAGTTCATATTTGTCAAGAAAGTGATTATAAAAGGTCTGTCTACGAATGCCAGCTGATTCCATGATATCTACAATAGAGATTTTATCAAATTCTCTAGTAGCTAATAGGTCTCTAAATGCCTTGGCAATCCGTTTTTTTGTAATAAGTGATGATGCCATAGGAAACCTTTCTTTTACTTCCTTCATTTTACCAAAAAAATGTTTTAAACGGGTTTAAAAGGGGACAAATAATAGAATCTGTCCCTTATCATCCAGCGATAAAAAATATATAATGAAAGCGAAAACAAAGGTAGATGCCGAAAGGAGTTTCTCATGAAAAAAATTATAAATGAACCGACACAAGTTGTTGATGAAATGTTGCAGGGATTGTCATTCATGCATGATGACTTGGTTCAACGTTTAGATGGTTTTGATGTTATCGTTAGAAAGGCAGAAAAGACAGGAAAAGTTGGACTTATTTCAGGTGGAGGCTCAGGACATGAACCAAGTCATGCTGGATTTGTAGGAGAAGGAATGTTGTCTGCTGCCATTTGTGGAGCAGTCTTCACTTCACCTACTCCAGACCAAATTTTAGAAGCCATCAAGGCGGCTGATGAAGGTGCTGGAGTTTTTATGGTCATCAAGAACTATTCTGGTGACATTATGAACTTTGAAATTGCACAAGAACTTGCTGAAATGGAAGGTATTGATGTAGCAAGTGTTGTAGTCGATGATGATATTGCGGTTGAAAATAGTCTCTATACCCAAGGTCGTCGAGGTGTCGCAGGTACTATATTAGTCCATAAAATTTTGGGTGCTGCAGCTCGTTCTGGTAAATCATTATCTGAAATGAAGGACTTGGCCGACAAACTTGTCTTAGAAATTAAAACAATTGGGCTGGCCCTGTCTGGAGCAACCGTTCCTGAAGTTGGGAAACCAGGTTTTGTTTTAGAAGATGATGAATTTGAATATGGAGTTGGTATTCATGGTGAGCCAGGATATAAGAAAGAGAAAATGCAACCTTCAGCACAATTGGCCTCTGAATTGGTTGAAAAACTATCTGAAGGTTTCCAACTTAAAGCTGGTGAACGCTATGGGCTTCTCATCAATGGTTTAGGAAGCACTCCGCTTATGGAACAATATGTTTTCGCAAATGATGTGGCTAAATTACTCCATGAAAAAGGTGTTGAGTTGGCATTTAAGAAAATTGGAAACTATATGACCTCAATTGATATGGCTGGTTTGTCATTGACATTGATTCGATTGGCAGATGATGAGTGGTTGGATGCTTTAAATGCACCTGTTACAACACCAGCTTGGTAAGACTCAAGGAGGAAATGTCGCATGAATGCTGAACAAGCTCTTGAATGGATGAAGCTTTTTAATAAAAAGATTCAAGAACAGAAAGATTATCTTAGTGAGCTAGACACTCCTATAGGAGATGGAGACCACGGTGGAAATATGGCGCGTGGAATGGCTGCAGTTATGGAAAACTTAGAAGGAAAGCAATTTGAGACCAGCAGTGATGTGTTTAAACTTGTCTCAATGCAACTACTGAGTAAGGTAGGCGGTGCTTCTGGTCCCTTGTATGGCTCTGCTTTTATGGGCATGGCCAAGGCTGATTCAAATTCGAAATTAGAAGAAATCTTACAAAGTGGTTTGGATATGATTGTCAAACGCGGGAAAGCAGAAGTTGGAGAAAAGACAATGGTTGACGTTTGGACTCCTGTTATTGCTGCCTTGTCTGATGGCCAGTTGACTCAAGAGGTTATTGATCAGGTAGTGAATGCTACCAAAGATTTACTTGCAACTAAAGGAAGAGCATCTTATGTAGGAGAACGATCTCTCGGACATATTGACCCTGGATCATTTTCATCAGGATTACTCTTTACTGCTCTATTAGAAACTGGGGTGGTTTAATGGGAAGCATTGGTCTTGTTATCGTTTCACATTCCAAACACATTGCACAAGGTCTTGTTGAACTGATTAGTGAAGTAGCTAAAGATGTTCCGATTACTTATGTAGGAGGAACCGAAGATGGAGGAATTGGAACGAGTTTTGATCAGGTAGATAGGGTTGTTTCTGAAAATCAAGCAGATACTTTACTAGCCTTTTTTGACCTAGGTTCTGCTAAAATGAATTTAGAAATGGTGGCTGATTTCAGTGATAAGAGTATCATCATCAACAGTGTTCCAATTGTAGAAGGCGCCTATACTGCAGCTGCTCTTCTACAGGCTGGGGCAGAACTATCGGTTATTCAAACACAGTTGGCGGAGCTTGAAATCAATAAATAAGGAATCTTCCTATTATTCCTTTTTAGGTGAGTTATTACTTATCTCTACTATCAAAGTTTAAGTAGATTATTACAAAATCAGAAAGGGATTGCTTGGGCAGTTCCTTTTTAATTTAACAGAAGTAAAGCCATAGAGTTTCTAAATTGTGAACCATTCAAAACTAATTGTAATGGGATTATTCTAGCTTTAGAATCCTTCAAAAATTTAGATTTAAAGCAATCAATGACTTAGAAGAGTACGAAAACATTTAGTTTATAGGAATTTTAGTCCTAGAATTACATGGATATTTATGAAGTTGAGTTGTTCGATAGCTAGAATTGTTCTATTCTGAAAGATTTGGGCTGTCAATTGTATAGGATAGTAGTTTGCCAATGAATTTTGAAAATTAGAGGGGATAAAAAGAATCTTGACATTATTAGTTTCTTGCATTATAATGAGATTACATACCGTTAGTATGTTGAAAAGGAGTTATAATGGCAAGGAATAGAAATCCGGAAGAAACAAGAAGGAAAATATTAGAAGTTTCGAAAGATTTATTTTTAGAAAAAGGATTTGATAATACCTCAATACAAGATATAATCGATGGGTTAGGTGGATTGACGAAAGGTGTTATTTATCATCATTTCGAGTCTAAAGATGAAATATTGCAATCAATCATTAGCGAAAATAATCAAGAAATTTTAAATTACAATTGGAGAGGAGATACTGCATTAGAAAAAATACAAAATTCTTTGATGGATGCGTTCTCTAATTTAGAACAACAAAGATTAGTATACTCTGTCTCAATTATGCTAAGAAGTCCACGTTTGTTAGGAGAGCAGTATTTAAGTTTATTTTCTGATTTTTTACCAGGGATTAGAGAAAAAGTTTTCGAAGGTGTTAAAGATAAATCAATTAAAACAGAATATCCTGAAGAGCTAGCTGATTTGATTGTTTTAACTTTGAATATTTGGATTGGGTTCCAAATTTCTATTTATTCAGTAGAAGAATTAAAGAGTAAAATGAAGTTCATTAAACTAACTTTTGAAGGTTTGGGAGTACAGTTGATTACTGATGAAATGATGGAAGTAATTTTCCAATTATTTGATCACTTAAAAGGTGTCAAATAAATTTTAAGTATTGATATTTTAAAAAATACCATACTCTAGATATGGTATTAAAAATGCCATTATACATACCTTTAGTATGTTTATTTATTTATTTATTTGAATTTACATACCAGAAGTATGTAAAGTGCTTTTTGACTAGCGTCATTAATATTAACAAAATTTTTTGGAGGAAAAATCTATGTTGTCGCTTATTAAAATTGAATTAAATAAAGTTTCAAAATCAAAATTATTTTTAGCCTGGTTGTGTACTATATTTATAGTGTTAGGTATTACAGCAATCATTATTATGGGTTTAGCTACTGACAATAAACTAGGAGAATTCACTGGACAGGATTCTAATGTTATTAGAGTTACTGGTAAATGGGAAGGTTGGGCAATTGTAGCTTCATTGTTTTCATCTTTATTTACCAAAGCAGCATTTTTGATTTTTGAATCTTATTTATTGTCTACGATTATTATTGATGAATTTAAACGAAGAACAATTTTTCAGCTGTTTTCCTACCCTGTTTCTAAAATAAAGTTACTATGGGGAAAAGTGCTTACAGTAATTCTGATATCATTTATTGCTCATTTTACTGCACATTTTGTTATTCAATTATTAATTAAATTAGTAGCAGTTTTAACTGAATCAAATTATATCCCAGTAGCTAATCAAATGATTGACTTAGCTGGAATTACGTTTGGGATGGTATTAATCGGAATACTACCTTTTGTTTTAGGCATGATTAGGCATTCAATAGCTATAACAATGCTTACAGGACTTGGTTTAGCAGCATTACTTTCAAATGTAAGTCCAGGCAGTTTAACTAATAACTTTGTTGATAACTTATTCTTCTTAATATTTGCTAGTTTCATAAGTTTAATGATTGTTTCATTTTCAATTTATACTATTTCAAGAAAAGATATTAATATCAAGTAGTATAGCTGAATTTAATGGAAGTAAAGTGATAATTCTTTGATGATTACTTTAAAAGAAGAGCTGTATAAATTGGTAGTTATGCTCCTTAAGAAAAAATTTTTGCATTTAAAGCTGGCTATAGAAAGAGAGATAGAAATGGGAAATATTGTTGAAATAAAAGAAGTTTTTAAAACAATTGATAAAGAAGAAATTTTAAGTGGTATCAACCTTCAAATTGCTGAAGGAGAAATCTATGGTCTTTTAGGACCAAATGGCGCAGGGAAAACAACTTTAATGAAATGCATGTTATCCTTATCAACTGTTACATCCGGTAGTATTGAAATCTTTGGAAAAAATTTACAAGATCACAGAGAGGAGATTCTAAGTCAGGTTGGAAGTGTTATTGAAACACCAATTTTTTATGATAATTGCACTGCAAAAGAAATTTTAGAAATTCACGCTCAGTATATGGGGAAAAATATTATTGAATCAGATATAATAAGAGCCTTAAGAATGGTCGGATTAAAGAATACGACTAAAAAAGTAAAAGATTTTTCGTTAGGAATGAGGCAAAGGCTTGGTTTAGCTCGTGCCTTTCTAACAAAACCTAAATTGTTAATTTTAGATGAACCAATCAATGGTTTAGATCCAATAGGAATTCAAGAAATTCGAAATCTTTTGTTGTCTCTTTCTAAGGAATGTGGTGTTACAATATTCATCTCAAGTCATATTTTATCGGAAATTTCACAGATAGCAGATAAGATTGGTGTTATCAAAAATGGAGAAATGCTAGAACAGGTCTCTATGAAAGAGCTTAAGAGAGAGAATATTGACTTAGAAGAATATTTTATGTCACATTTTCTAAATGAAATATAAGAATTATGAGGTAGATTAGGAATGAAACAATTGACAAAGTACCATAAGAAGTCTTTTTATACTTTCATGATTTTTAATATACTAGTTCCTTTAACTAATATTGCTTTTGCTTATTCTATTAAAATTATAATTGATAGTGGAATGTCCCAAAATAGGGAAGCTCTAACCCAAGCGATACTAATAGGTGCTATCGTAATATTTATCTATGCCAGTCTTAATTTTATATCCCTTCGATTAAGAAATAAACTTGTTAGGCAGATTATGTCAATATACAAAAATAAGGTGTTTAAATCTATTTTAGATAGGGATTATAGAGAATTTTCTAAGGAAAAATCAGGGAAATTTATTTCAATATTAACTGAGAACATGAAGAAAATTGAGCAGGATTATTTGCACCAGTATTTTAATATTTCAAAAAATATTTCCTTAATGATTTTCTCACTAGTAGCCATGTTTATAGGTAATTGGTTTTTGACCTTATTAGTTATCATTGCTAGCATTATTCCTATGATGATTTCAGGATTTATTGGACAAAAATCAGCCTCTCTACAAAATAGTTCTATGATAGCCGATCAGAAATATTTAGCTAAGGTTAAAGATATTTTAGCAGGGTTTCTAGTTATAAAGAGTTTTAATGTGAAAGAGGCTATCGGTCAGGATTACAAAAACGAAAGCGAAAAATTGGATGAGATATATTTCATCAAAGGGAAATTTGATGTTTTATCTAATGTTATTTCTCAACTTTCAGGGATGATTGTTTTTTTAGTAGCCTTTGGTGGAGGAATGTATCTGGTCTTCGGTGGGCATACCACAATTGGGAGTGTTACAGCTATTGTTCAACTAGTCAATTTTGTAGTAATGCCACTAAATGAAATTGGTATGGGAATGAGTAAATTCCGCGAAGGTCAGGCTACACTGAATTCATTTGAGGTAAAAGATGTAATTGAACTTCAAACTGGTAAAACGAAAGAATATTTTGATGATGTCATTTCTTTTTCAAATGTAGATTTTTCCTACCCTAATGCTGAGGAAAAGATTTTTAATAATTTATCTTTACAGATCAAAAAGGGGGAAAAAATTGCAATAGTAGGTATGTCAGGTAGTGGAAAATCAACTTTACTCAATCTATTACTGCGTTTTTATGATGTAACAAGTGGGTATATCTCAATTGATAATCAAGATTTGCAAGCTATTTCAGCAGAGAGCCTTTATAACTTAATGACTATTGTTCAGCAAGATGTTTATATCTTTGATGATACTTTAAAAGCAAATATTACCCTTAGTCAATCCTTTACTGAAGATGATATAAAAAAAGCTGTACAGCAGTCTGGCTTAGAAAGTTATATTTTAGAAAATGAATTAGGTCTACAAACTTTATGTGGCGAGAATGGATCAAATCTATCTGGGGGAGAAAGGCAGAGACTTAGTATTGCGCGTGCTTTAATTCGAAAAACACCAATCTTATTATTAGATGAGGCTACCTCGTCTTTAGATAATAAAGTTACTACTGAAATTGAAAATTCAATTTTAGAAATTCAAGATTTGACGGTTCTTGTTGTTACGCATAAGTTAAATAAGAGCATGTTGAAAAAATACAATAGAATTCTTTTTATGAAAAATGGAGTTATTGTTGAAGATGCTTCTTTTGATAACTTGATGGATAGGAAAGGTGAATTTTATAAATTGGTTGAGTTGAGTGTGTAGTGCTACCAGAATAAAAAGAGGATGAAAATCTTTAATCTCAAGTTGTTTTTCAATAATATTATGGTTGTATAAACAAAGGGAATTTGAGAATTAAAAAGTAACTAAAAAAGAAGGCTAAATAATATTAATCTGTAAAATACAACTCATCGAATATGATTAAATGGTAAATATCAATTAAATTGAAAATTTTATAGTGTTATAATATAATTAAATCATAAGAGCAAGAAGGTTGTGCTTAAAAAATAATCTTAGTATAGCTTATCTCTGACAAATATTTAGATTTTAGGGCTGTTTAATTTTAAGCGGTCATTATTTTTAAACATTAGGGGCTTCAAAGGAGAATATTTAAAATGAAATATTTTTTGCAGGAATTGGTGAGATAAGATTTAGTAGTTATCTATTGTCTCTATGTGTAGGATTAGCCCCTCTTTTTCATATCTATGTAATAGGCTCTAAAATGAATTTTGTGAAAATAGTGTTATCTATTTTGGGAATTATATTTGTTTATATTTTAACTATTGCTCGAATTTATAGAAGATTTTTCTACAATAAAAATAAACTTGACTAGAATAGTATGGATTAATTAATCCATTGGAACGATTATTCTTTGTGATACTATACCACTTTTAAGTTTTTACATTAAACAACCGAATGAAGTGAAAGTTGTTTATCCTAGAAAGGAAAACCTCAAATTGTCCTACAAATTTCTACTCTTCGACCTTGACCACACTCTTCTTGATTTTGATGTTGCTGAGGATGTGGCTTTAACGCAACTTCTAAAAGAAGAAGGGGTTGCAGATATTCAGGCCTATAAAGACTATTACGTTCCTATGAACAAAGCTCTCTGGAAGGACTTAGAGCAAAAGAAAATTAGTAAACAAGAGCTGGTTAACACGCGCTTTTCTCGTTTATTTGCTCATTTTGGACAGGAAAAAGACGGTAGTTTTCTAGCCCAGCGTTACCAATTTTACCTTGCCCAGCAGGGGCAAACTTTTTCAGGCGCTCATGAATTCTTGGATATCCTTATCGAGCGAGATTATGAGCTATATGCTGCGACAAATGGAATTACTGCCATTCAGACAGGGCGTTTGGCTCAGTCTGGTCTGGCACCTTATTTCAATCAAGTCTTTATCTCTGAGCAATTGCAAACACAAAAGCCAGATGCTCTCTTTTATGAAAAAATTGGTCAACAGATTGCAGATTTTAGCCAAGAAAAGACGCTGATGATTGGAGACTCTCTAACCGCAGACATCCAAGGTGGTAATAATGCTGGGATTGCCACTATCTGGTACAACCCTCATCACCTCGAAAATCACACACAAGCCCAGCCGACTTACGAAGTCTATTCTTACCAAGACTTGCTGGATTGTTTAGATAAACTGTAAAAAGTGGTTTAGATAACCACTTTTTGCTATAATAGAGGCAGTAAAAATGAAGGAGTCGGCTATGGAACACTCGTCTTGGCATGCTTTGATTAAGGCGCAATTACCTGAGGGTTATTTTGGGAAAATCAATCAGTTTATGGAGCAGGTCTATTCTCAGGGTACTATTTATCCACCCAAGGAAAAGGTTTTTCAGGCTCTATTGACAACACCGCTAGAAGAGGTTAAAGTAGTCATTCTAGGGCAAGATCCCTATCACGGACCAGGTCAAGCGCAAGGTTTGAGTTTTTCTGTACCTAATTCTATTCCAGCTCCGCCATCCTTGCAAAATATCTTGAAAGAATTAGCAGATGATATCGGTGTTAAGAAATCTCATGATTTGACAGTTTGGGCTGAGCAAGGAGTCTTGCTTCTTAATGCTTGTTTGACGGTTCCTGCTGGACGTGCCAATGGTCATGCCGGGCAGATATGGGAGCCTTTTACGGATGCTGTAATTCAGGTGGTCAATCAACTAGATAGACCAGTCGTTTTTGTACTCTGGGGAGCTTATGCACGCAAGAAGAAGGCCTTGGTTACCAATCCTAACCACTTGATTATCGAATCAGCCCATCCCAGTCCTTTGTCAGTTTATAGAGGATTTTGGGGTTCCAAGCCTTTTTCCAAGGCCAATGCATTCTTAAAAGAAACAGGACAAGAGCCAATCGATTGGCTTAGATAAGGAGAAAATATGCCTCAGTTAGCGACAATTTGCTACATTGATAATGGGAAAGAACTGCTCATGCTTCATCGCAATAAAAAGCCAAATGATGTCCATGCGGGTAAATGGATTGGTGTGGGTGGTAAGCTAGAGCGAGGAGAGACACCTCAGGAATGCGCGGCGCGGGAAATTTTTGAAGAAACAGGGCTCAAAGCTAAGCCAGTTCTAAAAGGTGTCATCACTTTTCCTGAATTCACACCAGATTTAGACTGGTACACCTATGTTTTTAAGGTGACGGAGTTTGAGGGAGACTTGATTGACTGCAATGAAGGGACGCTAGAATGGGTTCCCTATGACGAGGTTTTGAGTAAGCCAACTTGGGAAGGCGACCATACCTTTGTTGAGTGGCTTTTAGAGGATAAACCCTTCTTTTCAGCCAAGTTTGTTTATGATGGGGATAAATTGTTGGATACTCAAGTTGATTTCTATGAATAAAGGAGAAAGCAGATGCTACTAATCAAAAATGGTCGTGTTATGGATCCCAAGTCTGGTTTGGATCAAGTGTGTGATGTCTTGGTTCAAGATGGAAAGATTATCAAAATTGCGCCTGAAATCAAAGAAGAAGGAGCAGAAATCCTAGATGCTACCGGTTTTGTAGTTGCTCCTGGATTGGTTGATATCCATGTTCATTTCCGTGAACCTGGTCAAACCCACAAGGAAGACATTCATACTGGTGCCCTAGCAGCTGCTGCAGGTGGTTTTACAACGGTCGTCATGATGGCTAATACCAGTCCAACCATTTCAGACGTGGAGACTTTGCAAGAAGTTCTCCAGTCAGCTACCAAGGAAAAGATTAATGTCAAGACAGTTGCTACTATTACTAAGAATTTTAATGGCCAAGATTTGACTGACTTTAAGGCACTCTTAGAAGCAGGTGCGGTTGGTTTTTCAGATGACGGTATTCCGCTTGAAAGCAGTAAAGTGGTCAAGGAAGCCATGGAGGAAGCCAAAAAACTCAACACCTTTATCAGTCTTCATGAGGAAGATCCAGATTTGAATGGGATTCTTGGATTTAACGAAAATATTGCTACAGAGCATTTCCATATCTGCGGTGCGACTGGGGTGGCTGAGTACGCTATGATGGCGCGTGATGTCATGATTGCCTATGCAACCAAGGCCCATGTTCACATCCAGCATTTGTCTAAGGAGGAAAGTGTTAAAGTAGTGGAGTTTGCTCAAGGTTTGGGTGCGCAAGTTACAGCAGAAGTAGCGCCACAGCATTTTTCTAAGACCGAAGCCCTTCTTTTGACACAAGGTAGCAATGCTAAGATGAATCCTCCCCTTCGTTTGGAATCAGACCGTCGTGCCGTTATCGAAGGTCTCAAATCAGGCGTCATCACAGTTATCGCAACTGACCATGCTCCTCACCATGCAGATGAAAAAAATGTTGAGGATATTACCAAAGCGCCATCTGGTATGACTGGTTTAGAAACATCACTGTCCCTTGGATTGACCTATTTAGTGGAAGCTGGGGAGTTGAGCTTGATGGAATTACTTGAAAAAATGACATACAATCCAGCCAAGCTTTACAACTTTGAAGCAGGTTATTTGGCTGAGAATGGTCCAGCGGACATCACTATTTTTGATGCTAAGGCTGACCGCCTTGTGGATTCCCATTTTGCTTCCAAAGCAGCTAATTCACCATTCATCGGTGAAACCTTAAAAGGGCAGGTTAAATACACCATCTGTAAGGGACAAATTGTCTATCAAGCTTGATAGGAGTTGGAATATGAATTATTTTCGAAAACGTAGGGAGAGAAAAGCAAAATCTAATAGCGGAATTTACTGTCCCGCATCTAATCGTTCTAAAATTCAATATGAAACTAAAGAAAAAGCTGACCATGCGGTTCAATATGATAATGGAGGTTTAGTTAGAAGCTATTATTGTCGTACATGTGCGTGTTGGCATACTACTTCAAAATCTAATAACCCTCCGCTAAGTTTGAAAAACTATGGTCTGAAACTCTTTGGTTTAGATAAATCAGAATAGAAAGAGAAGTATGTATAAGACAAAGTGTTTACGAGAGAAGTTAGTATTATTTTTAAAAATTTTCTTCCCAATCCTGATCTACCAATTTGCCAATTATTCTGCCTCTTTTGTTGACACTGCAATGACAGGTCAATACAATACTATGGACTTGGCTGGTGTGTCTATGGCAACCAGTATCTGGAATCCTTTCTTTACATTCCTGACAGGGATTGTGTCAGCCTTGGTGCCTATTATTGGTCACCATCTTGGTCGAGGTAAAAAGGAAGAAGTTGCATCTGATTTTTACCAGTTCATCTATCTGGCCTTGGGTCTATCTGTGCTCTTGCTGGGGATGGTACTTTTCTTGGCACCACCAATCTTGAATCATATCGGACTAGAAGCACCAGTGGCTGCAGTAGCGGTTCGTTATCTCTGGTTTTTATCTGTTGGGATTATCCCCTTGTTGCTCTTTAGTGTCATTCGTTCCTTGCTGGATTCGCTGGGCTTGACCAAGCTGTCCATGTACCTCATGCTTTTGTTACTTCCCTTGAATAGTGGATTTAACTATCTCTTGATTTACGGTGCCTTTGGAGTTCCAGAGCTGGGAGGGGCTGGTGCAGGTTTAGGAACATCCTTGGCCTACTGGGTCTTGCTTGGGATTTCTGTTCTGGTTTTATTTAAACAGGAGAAGCTCAAAGCCCTACACCTTGAGAAACGAATTCCATTTAATATGGGTAAAATCAAGGAAGGAGTTCGACTAGGTCTTCCTATTGGGGGAACTATCTTTGCGGAAGTGGCTATCTTTTCCGTGGTTGGCTTGATTATGGCTAAGTTCTCGTCCTTGATTATCGCTAGTCACCAGTCAGCCATGAACTTTTCAAGTCTCATGTACGCCTTTCCTATGAGTATCTCATCGGCTATGGCTATTGTCGTTTCCTATGAAGTGGGAGCCAAGCGATTTGATGATGCGAAAACCTATATTGGTCTAGGAAGATGGACTGCCCTCATTTTTGCGGCCTTCACCTTAACCTTCCTTTACATTTTTAGAGGAAATGTGGCCAGTCTTTATGGTAACGACCCAGAATTTATCGATTTGACAGCACGTTTTTTGACTTATAGTCTTTTCTTCCAGTTAGCAGATACCTTTGCGGCACCGCTTCAGGGAATTTTGCGGGGGTATAAGGATACCGTTATTCCTTTTTACCTTGGTTTGATTAGTTACTGGGGGGTGACACTCCCAGTGGCTATGATATTTGATTCCCTAACAGATTTTGGAGCTTATTCTTACTGGATCGGTTTGATTATTAGTCTAATTGTAAGTGGGGCTCTCTACCGTTGGCGTCTAACTGTGATTATGAAGAGATTTGAATCCAGAAAAGCTTGATTTTTAGAATTCATACAAGCAAAAATATTCTTCCTTATCTGCATTATTTTTGCTATAGTTAAATTAGTAGTAGGCAAATGAGAATTTCAAAAATATAGAAACAATTGATATTCCACGCTACTTTACTGGTATCAGATATAAAGAAAAAGAAGTTGCTTATTTTTAGCAGCTTCTTTTTCTTAATAATTATTTTACATAATTTACATTATGTAAAACTATAAACTATCCAAGGCATTCTTTTGTTCATCATTGACGATATGAGTATAGAGGTCTGTGACTTGTGTACTGGCATGTCCTAGCTGATGGCTGACCAAAACTTGCGATTTAGTAGCATCATAGAGCCTAGTTGCTAGGGTATGGCGCAGTTTGTGGGGAGTTACACGGACTTTGAAGTCCTCAGAGTACTTAGCAACCATTTTCTCAACGCTGGAAGCGTCAATACGATTGGGAACACCTCTATAGAGTGTCAAAAAGAGGGCTGTGTCTGTCTTTTCCGTTTTATAGCGTTGATTTCGAATGGCTAGATAATTCTCTAAATAAGGCTTAGCAAAGGCAGCTACATTGACAGAGTCACGTTTGCCCCCTTTTCGAGTGACATCGATAACCATCATTTTGAGATTGAGATCTCTTAGATCCAGATTAACAGCTTCAGATAAGCGGACACCAGACGCCAAAAGAAGAGCAATAATGGCCAAATCACGTTCTTTATTTTTGTTGAATGATGAGAGAGCTCGATTAGAGAGTCGTTGAGGGTACTCTTGGTCTATATAAGTTAGAAACCCTTCTGTTTCATCACCTAAAAAGAGTTTTTGCTTGATGTTTTCAGCTCTGGCAGCAAGGGTCTCTTTCTTTTTCTTTGTTGAAACTTTCTTCATTACATTACGATAGAAATAAGGTTCGCCCTGGTCGTTTTCAACCTCCTCGGTCAGATACTTGTAAAGACTGGAAAGCGCTGATAAGGTCCGATTGATGGTTGTCTGAGAAACACCTTGTTTGCTTGTATTGGCATTCAGCAAAGGACGTTCTCGAAGATAAAGGATAAAAGCCTCCATATCTTTCTTTGACATGTTTTCCAAGACAGATAAAGGAATATTGGACATTTTATCAGCGTTTGAGATACCAGACTCCAAAACCCAGCTGAAAAATCGATCATATTCCTTGAGGTATTCGTACAAGGTTGTAAAACTGTAAGGAACAGCAAGCTTAGATTGGTAGTATTCAAGAATATACCAGGGCATGATTTGTTTTAGTTTGTCGATTCGTTCCAGTAAAATCTCACGTTTCATGTATTTCTCCATAAATAAGTCTACTAGTAGTATAGCATAGGCTTATATATTTTTCAAGAAAATTATAGTTTTTCGGAAAGATGTTATAGAGCTTTTTAAAAAAACTTAGATCTGTGTAAATACGGATCTAAGTCAGCTAAATAACTAATACTCTTCGAAAATTAAATTCAAACCACGTCAGCGTCGCCTTACTGTACTCAAGTACAAAGTACAGCCTGCGGCTAGCTTCCTAGTTTGCTTTTTGATTTTTATTGAGTATAAAAAAATTTTTTCGTCCAAAATTGCCTAAAATGTACCTTATTAAAGTGAAAATTAAAAATTTTTCAATTGTATATAATCCAAAATTTATTTTTTAAAATAAAATATTTTTTAGGAAGTAACTAAGACAATTTACATAAAACATAAAGCACATCGATTGTAAAATGTACTTTATGCTTCTAATTCAGTTTTATCGATGGTTTAAGTCTAGTTAATTCAATTGTACATAAACTTTTAGTTTTACAGAGCTAAATCTTTGGAATTGCTATTGTGAATCATTAGCTAGTGCTTTTTCTAGTTTCCAAATACTAAACCAGAATGAAATAGTCAGCAGAATAAGGAAAATAAAAAAGAGATTATCAGTAACGATACTTCTGTTCATTCTACATAACTGAAGAGCTATATAAGGAGCTATAAGATACAAAATACATTGTATAATCGCTATCGTTTTCTTTTTCATGATTTTAATCTTACTGTACAGATTTGATACAGTAAACTCCTTTCTAGCTTTATGCTTTATCGTTCAATTATTTGTATGAGAAATATCTTATCTGTAAAAAATAACCGATCTCATTGCTGAGAATCGGTTATTTAAATAAATTAAGTTGATATTTACATAACATAAATTATGTAACAATTATACTACAACAACAAATCTTTGACTTTCCCAATTTCGCTTTTTGGAATAACCAGGTGAATCATATCACCCAGATACATTCTGGTTGAGCCGTTAACTGTTTGGCTCTTTCCATTATGCACTTGAGTAGTGATGAGGACGTTGTGTGGTAAGTTGAGTTCATGAACTTGTTTCCCAGCAATTTTATCAGAAACTGGTATTTCGATAAGTGTAACTTCTCCTTCGCTGGATACTTCTTCTGGAAGCATTTTTTCCAGCATGGCTTCATAGACTGGCGCACCCTTGAGCAAATCCATGATAATATAAGAGACAAGAGTGACAAGACCAAGTGGCATGAGGTTGCGAATATCTCCTACCATCTCAGTTACGAGGATCATGGCGGTTAAGGGAGCTTTTGATATGGCTCCAAAATAGCCACTCATTCCTAGAATGACAAATATAGGGAATTGCTCCTGACTGACAAGTCCAAGATTGACACAGATAACACCAACTAGGGCACCAAGTAAGGAACCGAGCGCCAAAATAGGTAGGAAAATTCCTCCTGGAAGACCACTTCCATAACTAATCATGCTCCAGATAAAGCGAATTAAAAAGTAAGCTAATAGAACTTGAAAACTAAAATCTTGCTCAGTTAGGGAAAGTACCAGCTGATTTCCACCACCAAGGATGTGGGGTAAAAAAATTCCGACTGGTATGATGAGAATGAAGGCCAGAATTGGATAATAGGCTCTATCCAAATGGATTTTTTGACCAAGCCAATCATAAACTCTTCCGACGTTTAATACAGCTTTCTCATAGAGAAAACCTGACAATCCAAGGAAAATTCCCATCACAAGATAAATCCAGTACTGGTCTAGGGTCATGAGTGGGATATTATCAGGCATATCCAGTACGGGTGTTAGGCCAAATATGAGCAGAGAAACAAAGTTTGCTACGAGACTAGCTGCGAGAGTAGATACCCAGAAAAAGCGTGAAAAATGGTGATAAACTTCTTCTACCACAAAGAGAAGTCCTGCAATCGGAGCATTAAAGGCAGCGGCTAAACCTGCTGCAGCTCCACTGGCAATCAAGGAACGTTCCTCTACTGGACTGGATTTGAGCCACTTGGCAATTCCTTTACCACCAACTGCTCCCAGTTGGATACTTGGCCCTTCACGCCCCAGCATAAGGCCACTTGCAATAGCAAGAATTCCTAGAATATATTTTTTCCAAAGAACTCCCCACCAATTGAGGGTCATGAGGCCTTTCAGTTCGGCTTCGACTTGAGGAATTCCTGAGCCTTTAATATCTTTTTCAGAGCGTGTCAGTTTGGCACTGAGCCAGCAGATGATTAGATAAAACAGGGCGATAATAAATAAATTAACAAATAGGTGTCCTTGATCTTGATAAAGTCCTTGTATCAGGTGGAAGCCTTTTTCAATTAAGAAACGAAAGGATCCGACGATAATTCCAACGATGAGGCCGACAATGATTCCTCGACCAACTTGGGATAGTATAGTGCTGGATGCAAAGGCGAATTCTTTCTTAGAACGGACTATTTCCGACTGTTCCTCCATGGTATCTCCTTTCAATTAACTTTCTTTTTTACCTAAAACCAGTGATTTAACGGGTTCAAAGCTGGTTCGGTGAATTGGGGTAACTCCTAGTTTTTCGAGTCCTTCTAGGTGTTTAGCAGTTCCATAACCTGCATTAGTAGCAAAATCATAGCCGGGAAACTGCTGATCATATTCCTTCATCAATTCATCACGTGTCACCTTGGCTACTATAGAAGCTGCTGCGATAGAGAGGGAATTGGCATCTCCTTTGATGATGGAGGTTTGTGAAATTGGTAAATCCAGTTTCATGGCATCTATCAAAAGGTGCTCAGGTTGAGGACTGAGCTGAGAGATTGCTTCCTGCATGGCCAGTTTGGTTGCTTCATAGATATTGACTTGATCGATGATCTGATTATTCATGATACCAATTCCAATCGACAAGGCTTTATCTTGAACTGCTTGATAAATTTCTAGGTGTTTCTTTTTAGGAATTTTCTTGCTGTCATTGAGACCTTTAATCTTACAATTTTGAGGTAAGATGACGGCTGCAGCGACCACAGGACCAGCCAGAGGACCACGGCCGACCTCGTCAACACCAGCAATTAAGGTCAATCCTTGCTTGTAAAGTTCTTTTTCATAGGAAAGCATGGCTTCCAAGCGAAGATCCTCATCCAATTCTGCCTGAATGGCTTTTTTACGCTTGCTGATTTCTTTTTGAACTCCAGAGCGACTATCCTGTTCGAGTTCTAAAAAAACAGGACTTTCTAAATCCTTGACCGTTGCAAGGAGTTCTTTGATTTCTTTAATCGTCGCCATCGAGGTCTTCCAATGTATCTAAGGTATAGTTACCGAGTTTGCCGTCGCGGACTTCCTTCACGAAGAGACTGTAAAAGCGGTCATAGTCATCACGGAAACCGAGGGCACGGGTCATGTCCATAATAATTACAGGCGCTTCTTCTTCAATTTTCATTTGTTTGAAGCGTTCAGCTAGCTTTTCTGGATAATGTTTTTTGAAATAATTAAGACCAAAAATAGTTACCTCATCCATAGGGAGCAACTGATCTTTAATAGCTCCAGTCAAGGCTAGTTTCAGTGCAACAGTTTCGTCTTCGAATTTAGGCCAGAGAATCCCCGGTGTATCCAAGATTTCCAGGTCTTTATTTGTTTTAAGCCATTGTTGTCCCTTTGTCACCCCTGGTTTGTTGCCGACAACGGCAATCTTCTTACCAGCCAAACGATTCATAAGAGTTGATTTACCAGCATTTGGAATCCCGATAATCATGGTACGCAAGGTTTCAATCTGAATCCCACGTTCTTTCTGGCGAGCAATTTTATCAGCCATGAGTTTTTTAGCAGCATCAGTTACAACTTTTACAGTTACTTGCTCTTTGGAGTTGATAGCTAGCGTCTGGATTCCTTGTGATTCAAAATACTGACGCCATTCTTTGGTCATTGCTGAATCGGCCAAGTCCGCCTTGTTTAAAATCAAAAGTTTTGGTTTGTCACCAACAATCTTGGTCAACATAGGATTTTGACTAGATAGAGGCAAGCGTGCATCTACCAAAATCGTCACAAAATCAACAAATTTTAAATTTTCCTGCACCTGTCGACGAGCTTTAGACATGTGACCAGGAAACCATTGAATAGTAGCCATTGAGTTTTTTTTCCTTTCGTAGCAAGGGTTTAGAGCCCCTATTTTATTTTACTATCGTTTGGATATAAAATGAATGATGTTCAAACAGTTCTTGCTTTATAACATAGAAATCTAATTTATATTATATCATGACTTCTTTATTTTGTCCGCTTTTGTTTCCAGATTATACTAATTCAAAATTAAATGAAAATTAAAGTCTATCATTTTATGGAAGTCTTACTCAAGACATAGCTTAATTCAAGTATATCCTTTGAAATTCAATATCTCTTATAGTTATTACTTCATATTAGGGAGAGCTAATACTCTTCGAAAATCTCTTCAAACCACGTCCATCTGCAACCTCAAAACAGTGCTTTGAGCTGACTTTGTCAGTTTTATCTACAACCTCAAAGCAGTGCTTTGAGCAACCTACGGCTAGCTTTCTAGTTTGCTCTTTGATTTTCATTGAGTATAAGAGTGGAATTTTATGAGTTTTTGGGATTTTTTAGGTATAGTGGATTGAAATAAGATGTGAACAAATTGATTGGGAAAATCAAATTAATTTCTAGAAATTTTTTAGCAATCATAGCGTACTATTCCAACTTCAATTTATTATATAAAACGCTAACCATTCAAAAACCACACAATGTTTCTTTCAGCTTAATTGAGTATAAAACTGAAATTATCACTGTGTGGTTTTATTTTGAAGCTAGTTTTTGCCCAACATCATATTAAGTAGCAATTTGTTATATTCATTTAAACAAAGGATTAAAGAAACCATCTGTATTTTTTAGTAGGGCTTTGAATACTTTAGATTTCAAGTCCACTGTATTTTTGAAATGATCTTTAATTTTCGGATCTGACATTCCCTCCAGATCTTTGCGAACTGCTTTATCAAATAAAGTGCGTAACTCATCATAGTTGCTAATATGGGTTCCATCAATATCGATAGCCTCAAAACCTTTCTTAGCTTTAACAAGAATTTCCCCGTACCAATGTCTCTTCCACTCTTCAAGGGTTTTAAAGTTTCCTTGCGATACTTTATTAATTATTAGCTTATCGCTTAGTAAACCATGGTTGTTTTTATCTGCTTCTGTTTTGTATTTATTGGATACATAACTGATAAAGCCATTTTCATAACCATAATAGCCCCACATACGGAAAGCATTATGCTTAAATGATAATGAACCAGGTGCACCATCACTCGTATTTCCACCGTAAATACCAGCCATCATATTGACATTTACGTAAGCTGAGTTTGGTGTAAAATCTTCTGGTCTATAACGTCCATTACCTGGATTTCCATGTTTTGTCATGAAGTTATTATCCACTAAATCATTGACGCTAGATAAAGTCATTACCTTTTCTTCATCTTTCAAATCACGGACACTATCCCATTGGTTTGGACCTAAAAGATCATTATACTGAATCTTAGAGCGCATTTCTTTGTCAATCTTCTTGAACCACTTACTATTGTCTCCTTTAATTTTAGGAAGTACAGCATCAGCTTCTACATGATCAAGCAACATCATAGCTTCATTGTAGTTTCTCATGTAGCGGTCAATGTCATCACGTGTCTTTAATTTGTCAGGATCTGGGTTGTACCATTGGTTACCATCATTTGGACGATGGTAAGCCATGTTAATTCCAAGTGCGCCGTATTCACCATTAGTCGTTGAGCTGTCAGGTGTTTGCAGCATACCTTGTGCATAGGCTTCAACGTCTGTACCTTGACGATGCTTATGACCACCGAAGTAAAGCATTCTATCGTTTACGTGTGTTGTTTCGTGAGTAAAGGCTGAAATACCAAATGGGCTAATCATATCCGTCACCATAAACAAGACCTTGTCATCATTATTTGGATTAGGGAATATTGATGCCATAGCGCCCATACGCCAGTCTCTATCATGGTGTCGCCATGTTGGACCATATAATTCACGAATTGGAGCTATAGGGTTACCTTTACTGTCAAATCCTCGACGACCTACAGGAGAACCATTGTAGGTCTGGTTATCCCAAACTGGTGTCGGTACCATATTTTGACTCTTAAGAAGTCTATCACGAACATTAGATAATGATAAACGTGACCAGAAATCTAAATAAGTTTGTTGAGCATGTGCAACTTCATCAATCTTAGTTTTGAACTCATTACGAGCTTCTTCTGTATGTTTTCCATATTTCTCAAATGAACTGTACGCCATCGTGTTATATGTTGAAATTAAGAACATATGGGCATCTTTAAGCGTTAGAAGTGGTAAAATCATACGACCATGAACACCGTTATCTAAACCATCAAAGACTCTATGACGTTTATTGACAAAGTCAGGATTTGTAGTTTTAGGTTCTGAAACATAAACATTCTTAGCTGAGTGGATAAACCAATCATTGATGTCTTTATCTTCTGTAAACAAACGCATGTTGTATTCTAGGAAGTTACGAAGACTACCTTTACCAGTATTACTTGCAATGATTTCACGATAAGCATCCTGAGTTCGGTCACCCTTTAAGTTCTTCTCGCTAGACCCGATGTTAATCAAGCGATCTAACACACTTGGTGTTTTACCGTAGAAGTCAGGTTTAAATATCATAATGTCTTTGATACTCATACTGTTGTCAGTATACTTAATGTTATAGTAACGGTTCAAGTAAGATAGAGCCATCATAATTTTCGCTTTATTATCGTCAATTTTCTTCACAAGTGCTTTCATCGCAGCTTCGTCACTATTCAATTGATGATCTTCATTTTCGACTAAAGCTTTCACAAATTTATCAAGATTGTCTTTGACGTCAGTAAAGCTTTCTTCTAGATACAAATCAGCTGGATTTCCAATAATTTTACGAACATCTTGCGAATCGTATGTGACTGAAGATAACTTCTCTTTCACATCTGCAATCAGTTTGTCTCGATTTTTAACAACCATATTCGGTGTATAAACAACATCACCAAGACCAGATACGCTATATTCACGCACTTGTTGGACTTTAGAATCCTTGAGTGTGACCACCATTTCTTCTTTAGTGCCATCTGCATAGTGAATCATTATTTTATCAATATCTGATAAATCGGTCACGAATTGACCATCCTTCATCCCCGTAACAGAAAGGACTTCTTTCTTAGCTAAGTTTGAATCTTCTGCAAGTTTGTTACCTTGGTTGACAATCCATTCTTTATTATAAAATGGTTGAAGTTTCTCAATATTACGATAAGCTAAATCACGTTCGGATTTGTAGTCTTGAGTTGATTTGTATTCCTCTGATTTTGGTGCTGTACGGTTAAGCATATCTTCAGGAAGAGCACTAATTTCAAATCCACTAGCTGTTATATTGTACCCTTTAATTTTCTTATTAGCTTCTTCTAAACTAATTTCTTTAACACGTTTAGAACGTTGATATGAAGAGGTTCCTGTACTCATATCACGAACAACGAAATCATTTTCAAGTCTATTACCTGAGAAGTAACCACCTTCGTCATCTATATTTCTTGAACCATAGAAGATCTCACCTTTAGAAACTTTCACCATTGATACGTTATCTTCAATTTGCCCTAATACCCAGTTAGAACTGATAAACCCACCAACATCAACTGGATTATCAATGTCAATTGTACCTTTAGCAACTGAATGACGAACAGAGCCCTCTTTTCCTACAGTGAAATTATCCATACCATTATCAGATTTCGCAACAAGTCCAGCAGCTCTAGCTCGTTTACCTGTGATTGTTACATCAGCATATGCTCTATCTAAGTTACCTTTCCAAATTTCACCAGCAATACCAGCTAAATTCCAATCACGATCACCAACAGCCTGCAATTTACCGATAAATGCTACATTTCTTAACAGGCCACCACGATCAATCTTATTAACAATACCAGCAATACTATTGTTTCCAAGAATGCTACCAGTAACCTTGATATTCTCAACTGTCGCATTTTTAACAGTCTTAGCAAGTGCTGAAATATCATTAATCCAAGGCATATTGATATTAACGTTTGCTAAGTTAATATTTTTAACTGAACCACCTTCGATACCACCGAATAATTGACGTTTCATGTTATGAATTGAATACTGGTTACCTTCTACACTGGTCAATGTACCTCTAAATGTCCCAGGTACATATTCTTTATTAGGCGTTGGTACATTTTCTGCATTCAAATCTGCACCGATTTTAAATGTACCGTTTTTATCAGCATTCATAGCATCTACCAATTCTTTAAAGTTATAATAAACGTTATCAACTTTTGGAACTGGTTTTTCAATGTAATGAATGTATTCATTTCTAGTCTTAGATGGATCAACATGTTGAATTAAATCTTGAGCGGTTGCTGTAATTTTATAAAGTTCTTTTTCTTTTTCAGTTACTAACTCAATCTTATCAACTGCTAAACGTGTTACTTTATTATCACGACTAGTAATTTTTAAGTACATTTTCTTCACATCTTCATCTGAAGGTTTTTCAGTCATGAAATCACTAGGTATTTCAGTACCATCGTCATTTACCTTCACTAAATTAGTAGATGCGATATTTTTAATTTCAACTTTTTTCAAATCCAAGCGAAGTGGTTTCTCTTCTAATGTTGCAGTTTCTTCTCCCTTACCACGGTCATAGGTCATAGTGGTTTCTATCTTATAGTCCTTGTAGAATTTTAAATCTTCTACCTGCTTATCTAATTGCTCTGAAGTTAAATCTACTGTTTTGACAATTTCATTTCCATCTTTAATTGTCGCAGTAATTTTATTGATCTTGACTCCATCTGTATTAACCAAATGATAAGAAAGATTTGCGGAGCGGTCTAATACATTTGTATCTGTTTGCTCCAAAGTCAAAACAGGAGCCGTTTTTTCTTTAGGCTTTTCTTTTGTACCTTTTACAAGAATTTCAGGCTTCATTTCTTTCAAAATAGTTACTGTTTCAACTGGTTCACTAATTTTTTTACCATGTAACTCTTCATAGCTAGTAACAATTTGACGTTCGCCATCCTCACCAACTTGTTTAACAGAATCATCGCCTATAAATTTGCTAGGATCAGATTCTTCTATAGTGGTTTTGGGAATAGTCTCTGTCCGAATATCGGTATGTAAAGAAGGCAACTCTTCTCTTTCTGATGCAACTTCTGAAACGGTAGATATTGGTTCAGTATACTCTGGAATGTCGCTAACAGGTGGTTCAAGTAAGTTTCCTTTTTCATCCACTCCTGTTGCACCTACTGCTTCCGTGTATGCTGGTTTTTCGCTAACAGGTGGTTCAATCAAGTTTCCATTTTCATCCACTTCTGTTGTACCTACTGGCTCAGTTTCTGGTTTCTCAGTTTTAGGCGCTTTATCTGGAACTGTACCTACAGGAGCTGTGTACTCTGGCTTCTCAGACTTAGGCGCTTCATCTGGAACAGTACCTACAGGTTCAGTGTATGCTGGTTTTTCATGAACTGCTGGTTCAACTAAATTACCGCCAATTGGAGCTGTATATTCTGGTTTCTCATGAACTTCTGGCTCTACAAGGTTTGCTCCTATTGGTTGCGTATAGTCAGGCTTCTCTGATTTAGTTGTCTCGTTTGGAACGGTGCTTACAGACTCTGGATTTTTAGGTTTTTCTGCTTTAGGCGCTTCATTATGAACACTTTGAATTTCAGATACTGGAACATTTTTTGTCCCCTCATCCTTATGTTGAATTTCTGAAATTGCATCATCATTAAGGGGTAGGTATCCAATATAACGATATCCAGCAATTTGAACTACTCCTTCATTACTTGGAGCTTTCAAAGGATTGCTTATATCGAGTGCTTGTATGCTAGAAAGACCGATTAGTCCAATCGTAGTAACTAAGAACAGACTAGCAACTTTTTTCTTTTTATGAACTAAAAGAACTAAACTACCAATAGCTAATAGACCTAAAGCTGTAAGCACAGAAGTCGATGAACCTGTTGCAGGAAGAGTTTCCTGCTGATAAATAAGAGCATAAATTTTCTCATTATCAGTAGGAATTCCTGCCTGAATCTTTGTTTGTTCTTCTTGTGTAAGAGAGCTTTTTTCAATGTAATGATAGGTAGAAGCATGAATGATTGACGGTGCAACCAAGATACTTCCGAGTAATACCGAACCAACAATCCCACAGATTTTTCGGATCGAAAATCGTTCTTTTTTAAATAATGACAAGCGTAATCACCTTCTTTAATTTTATTTCCTAATAGTAAACACTATTTTTTATTCTCAAAAATTGAACTTCTAAAATCACCGGTTTGGTCAAGATAAGCTTTAAAGATCGCTTTTTTCAGTTTAAGAACTCTACTATATTCAGGATAAATATTTACACGTTCATCCTCTGCATCAGCTTTGACAGCAGCAGTTATCATACTTTGAAGCTCTTCTATATTTTTTATTGTCACTCTATCTTTTCTGAACCAATTTCCATTTGGGTTATCGAAGCTAATGCTCATTAATTTATTAAATTTAGCTTTTCGCTCTTCATACATTGCTTTTTTAAAGTCTACCCAAGATGAGTAACTATTATTAAATATTTTTTGAAGTACTAACTCATCAGTTACATTACCAACTTCCTTACCATATGACTTAATCACTTTACCTTTAGCTTTCGCTTCTTCTGCGTATTGATTAGAAATATATGGTACCATTCCATCTTTAAATCCTTTTGCAGCTAACAATTCAAACGCCATACGACGTCCCATTAAATCACCCGGCGTTCCTTCATTATTACTTAAAGCTGAATATATTGGTGAAAATAGTTTAATTGTATAATAGCCATTTCGTTTAAAGGTATTATCATTGTCATTTTCATATCCTCTTCTTGTAATAACATCATTTTCAATTAGACTATTAAATGTCGTTAATTTGCTAAGTTCACTTTCATTTAAGTAACGAATAGTATTAGTTGCATATACTTTACTTCCGTCTGGATCCGGTTCAAATTTATTTTCTATTTTTCTCAACAACTCATTTTTCTTAGAAATATCTAAGTTAACAACTGCATTACCTTCTAGATATTCTAGCATATAAATTACATCAAACAGATTATGCATATATTTTTGCAAGTCTTCTGCATTATTAAATCGTTTTGTAGGATCTTTTACCTGAAGTCTAGTTGGATCTTCTGATTTTTCATACTTCAATATAGAGTTAATCGTAATAGTAGGATCATCAGGATGATCAGGAGCTTGTAACAATCCTTTAGCATAAAACTCTGGTCCAAGTCCATTTCGTCTTCCATAGCCTCCAAGATAAATTTCTCGATCTGAGTTATGTGTCATTTCATGTGTATAAGTTACCGCACCATCTTTATCAAGCATACGATATGCCATATAATAGAATGCATCCCCTGTAGCGTAGGCTCCATTAGAATTATGAACAACATTATTTCCCGCTGGACCGAAGAAATGTTTTATCGCTGGATGATTAGTTTCAAAATTAGCTTCTTGTATCTTATTATCTTTATCATTTCCAAATCTAAATGCATCATAGACTAGAACACTTCTATATAATTTTTCTTTATTTTTATCATCTAATATTTTATACCAATAATCATAGTGATCTCTAAATCTAGCTGCCGCTTCTTTAGCTTTTGTCTCAACATAGTCATTTAAATTAGTTCCTGCTGGATGTTCTTTACTTCTATATCTATCATAAGTCCCAAATCCTATAGTCGAAATGTTCGCAATCATAAACACCGATTTTTCAGGTAATGTTAATAGCGGCAAGACCATACTTGGGTATTTCCAAGATGGGCTAGTTAATCTATCATATACTCCAATTGAATATGGACTACCAGCTATTGATTGCTTATCACTTACCTCTTTAATTGTAGATTTTTCTTCTACTATATAAGCTTTAGTTTGTTCTTTAAACCACTCATTATTTGTTTTATCTGGTACAAAAGCTTTTCTATATTTTTCTAATGCATCAAATAAATTATTAGTTTTATAATTTTTCGCTAATAAAACGTTATAAGTTATAACATTATTTTTCGCTAGTAAATTATTATATCCAGATTTACCTAATTCGATAACATTATCTAACGCTGAACTATTTGATTTACCGAAGAAATCCAAGTGGTACATGACTAAATCTTTCGCTTTTGTTTCACCATATTTGAAATTATACCAACGCTCTAAGTATGTTAATCCTAGAAGTAGAGCTTCTTTATTATTTTTAATTTTTTCGATTACATAATTATCTATTATCTTATTATTATTTTCAGCTATTGCAGCATCTGAAGTAAGAAGTTTTGTCAAACTATCTTTCAAATTAGTTTTTGTGGTATTGAATTGTTCTTCTAAATATAACTCCGTTAAACTAACATCCTTAGAAACATCTAATACTTTTCTAATTGCCTCTGATTTATATTCTACACTATTTAATGCTGGTAAAACTTCTCCTAAAATATTATTATAATTGCGAAGTAATGTATTCGGTGTGTAAATTAAATTTGTACCGCCTATTCTATACTCTGCTACACTTGAAAAATCACTTTGATATTCTATATTTTTTGTCTCTGATGTATTGTCCGCGTAATATAGTAACAGTTTATTTATACTTTCTTTGTTTTTGTTAATATCACTAATTACTTCATTATCTTTCATAGGAACTACTGACAATAATTCCTTATTATAAAGGTTACTACTTGCCTCTACTAAATTTCCGTACTTAACTATTGTTTCTCTATTATAGAATGGTAATAGTTTTTCTATATTTTTATATACTTTTTCTTTTGATGAATCAGCATTCTCAAGACTTCTATAGTCAGTTACATATCTAGAAGAGAAGTTAAAATCTTCTGTTTTAGTAGTATTTTTAGATACAAAAGCAGCTTTTTTCTCTCTAATTTGTGCGTCTTCTAATACTTCTCCTCTTTGAACATCAGAATCCTTAGTTAAGATTTCATCATCTTCTTGTACTACGTTTACAACCTTATTATTTTTGTTGCTATACACATGATTTGCTTTCATGTTAGTGAAATCTTTTCCAGTTATAGCATTACCGTTTGTAACATTAACGTCGCTTAGTACATTAGAAAGTCGACCAGATTTTTCTAATCCTCCAGCTGGATCCCAAAGATTACCAACTACTCCACCAACGTTTGCAAAACGTTGCACATTATTAAGATTTCCTTCAGCATAACTATTACTAATTAGTGCACTATCTTCTACTGCACCAACAATTCCACCAATAGATTGATCCCCTTTAGTTGCGTTTGATGCTAAATCAATTGATGCGAACGACTTATCTATTAATCCCCTCGAACCAGAAAGTTTACCTACTAAACCTCCGATTTGATAACTAGCAACTGTTTTATATGTATTAGTTATTCTACCTGTATAGCTACTGTTAGAAATAGTAGAATTATTAACTTGTGATACTAATCCTCCAATTCCATGTTCCCCAGCTATTGCTCCATCAGCATGAACATTATCAATATGGGTATTGCTATTCGCTTCTTTTGCAAGTGTTGCAGCATCTTCTTTTGCTGAAATATTGACATCTTTTAGTGAAAGTTTTTCTACTGTAGCACCATTTAATCCTCCAAATAATGGTTTTTTCAAATTATAAATAGCGTAATATTTCTCATTATTTGTTCCTACTAATGTTCCATGGAATACATTATTCACATAACTTTCTTGACCATCTGGAAGTTCAACTTCACGAGCATCCATAGTTGCACCTAAACGGAATGTGCCATTAGGATTGCTATTCATTGCATCTACTAAATTTTTAAATGATGTATAGACACCAGTTTCACTTTGCTGAGTTTTTGGTAAATAGTAAGTATAATTTTCTAGTACATTATTATTTTCATGATGTATCAGATTATTTGCACTCGCTACTATCTTATAAACATCTCTATTATCTTTAGTATCATTAGTAATGCTTGTAACTGGTAGCATCACATCTTTAAAGTTCTCTGATTTAACTTTCATAAAGTAATTTTCTGCATTACTTGGTAAAGAAGCAAGTGAAGTTACATGTCGATACTTATTACCATCTTTTGAATATAGTTCTACAGAAGATATATTTCTAAGTTCTAATTTCTTAATAACTTCTTTTTCATCTTTAGCGTCATCTTTTTTCTCATCTTTATGACGATAAAGTTTATCGTATACTGGGGTAATTTCATTACCTGCTATAATGCTCTTAATCCAAGCTAATTGTGTAGGAGATAAAATCAATCCGCCTGAGCGATTTTGTGCTCCATTTTGGTGGACACCAATGACTTCACCATTAGCATTAAATATTCCTCCACCACTCATACCAGGATTTCCACCTTGATATTGAACACCGTAGGTGTTATTCGCGTATTCTTGTTCCATTTCTACCGTAGCATCTTTTAAGTGCGTATATTTCCCAGCTGGATATCCATGAACATTTAGTTTGTCATTAAGATTTACTTTAGTATAATTTTTAACTAATTCTACATGTTCTCTGCCAGTTGTTTCAGGTAGCTTAATCACTGCTAAATCATAGATAAATCCTTTTGGATAATCTTTTTTATTATAAAAATGAATATTGTTAGCAGTAAATGTTCCTTTTTGTCCATCAGGAGTCACCCACTCATATACGTTTTTAGATTTATCACCTCTAAATTCGCCCGTAGTATTATCAGTAGAATTATTAATGAAATTATGTGCTACTGTTAAAAGTACATTTGGTGCAATAAAAGTAGCTGATCCTACTCCAGTAACCTTCGACGAATCTGTAATAAAGTTCATATTAATTAATGCACTAGATTTTTTCTGAATACTCATTTCTTCTGGTGTATTAGTATTTTCATTATTTGGTTTAGTATCTTCTGCACTAGGTTGTTCGATTTTACCAGTATATTCTTTCGGTGCTTCTACTTTCTCTGGCTCGACTATCGCTCCGGCTTGTACTCCTGTGTACTCTCTTGGTGCTTCGACTTTTTCTGGTTCTACTATTGCTCCAGCTTGTATACCCGTATATTCTCTCGGAGCTTCCGCTTTTTCTGGTTCTACTATCGCTCCGGCTTGTACTCCTGTGTACTCTCTTGGTGCTTCGACTTTTTCTGGTTCTACTATTGCTCCTGCCTGTGGACCTGTGTACTCTCTTGGTGCTTCGACTTTTTCTGGTTCTACTATTGCTCCAGCTTGTACTCCAGCATATTCAGGTTCAACTTTTTCAGGTTCAACTATCGCTCCGGCCTGAACTCCTGTATATTCAGGTAGCGGTGCTATCTGCTCTGGCTCGACTATCGCTCCAGACTGTGGACCTGTGTATTCTGGTAGTGGTGCTACCTGTTCAGGTACGCCTTTATCGCTTACTACAGCTTCGGGTAACGCTGGTTGGATTGCCGGTTCACCTTTATCTGTTACGACTGCCTCTGGTAGTTCAGGCTGAATTGCGGGTTCAACAATAGCTCCAGACTGTACGTCCTTATATTCTGCACCAGTCTCAGGTTGTTCCTTTATAATTTGAGCTTTTTTAGTACCTTTTTCAACTATTCTTGAAACAGGCGCAGTAGTTGAAGTTGAAACAATTTCTCGCGAAACTTCTTCCTTGTTTACAGAGAATATTCTGATGACTTCAATTTTCTTACCTAATGTACCTTCTTGTTTGACTCTTACAGTTCCTTCAGCTAAATCAGGATTTTCTTGAATTTCTTCTTGAAAATCTATTTTTGTCTCTATAGTTTCATCACGATATAAGAGTTCAGGTTTGTTCAATTGACCTGATAAAACTTCATCCTGTGGATTTAATGTATTTACCCCAGTCTTTTCTTTTGGAGAAACCTTCTCGTCTTTCTTCGTTTCTAGATTCTTATGTTCTGCTAATTGTGATTGAGAATTTGAAGATTGTTTCTCTTCTTTTGTTGGATCGGTTAATTCTGTAGAGAGAGGTTTTTCAACTACTTGAACTTCTGTCGGCTTAGTTGAAGAAACAGGTGTTTGTTCCTGAATATCTTGTACTTTGGGATGGTCTACAAAATTCGGTGTAACACTATAATCCACCTTTTGTTGTTTTGTAGGAGTGGCTGCTGATTTTTCTTGATTATTTACTTTAGACTCAGAAGTTATGTTTCCCTCTTTGATATATCCAACATATCTGTAACCTGAAATATCTTTAGGAAGAGGTAATTTTTCTTCAGAGGTCAATTCATAGTCCGTATTGTAATTCAGTAAAAGATTATTTTCTAAAGCATGAGCTGAAATTAGGACACCATTTCCTATTCCTGCAACCAATACTAAATGTAATACCGTTTTATTCTTGACCTTTTTCTTAGAGACAGCAAAAATTAAAATCCCCAGAGCAGCTAAGCTAGCACCAGCAACTAGGGCTTGCATCTCATTCTTGCTTCCAGTATTTGGCAATTCTCCCAGTTGATTTTGAGAATTTAATTTATAAACAAGATAATAAGTTTCATCATCATTCTCCACGTATGTCGGAATATCATAAACGAGCTGATTCTTTTCTTCTGATGATAGCTCTGAATCTGTTACATATTTATAGTGAACACCTTTAGTCTCTTGAGCATCCACAGATGAACTAGCTAATACAGACATAAAAAATAAACTTGAAATCGTTGCAGATACAAGTCCTACTGATAATTTTCTAAATGAAAAACGTTCTTGTTTTTCACCAAAATACTTTTCCATGATTCCTCCTTGAAATACAATTTATAAATGTTACAAAGACCTTTATTATATTAGTGTATTATATATAAAAAAGGCAGTATACCTTAATTATACTCTTTATTTACCGAAAAGTCTTAAAATTTAGTAGCGTTTTCATACTTTGTTTTATATATAAAATACCAAGCAGTAGTTTTGCAACTTCCTATTATTTTTTTGGGTAAAATTACACCTACCATGAAATTTCCACAGTAGGTGTTACTCATATCAATAATCGTTCTAAAAATGGTTTGAGGCAATTGAGGAGAATTCCTTCTATCCAGCTTTCCTGTGCTGAGGAGAGATGATCTGCCTGTAGGCTTTCTTTTAGAAAATCGCGGACTTGTTCTGGTGAGATTTCAAACTCAAAGGCTTTCATTTTATAGAAAAAGTCGAGCAGATGATCTGACAGATATTCAGTTGAAAAGGGAACTTCTCCACTTTTTCGATATTCTAATAAGAGGCGAGCAAATCGAGCTTTTTCTTCAGGAAGTTCACGAAAGTAAGAATTGAGGAGCCAGGTCTGCTTCTGTTTTCTTTCAATTGGATCTTGACTGGCAATTCGTTGATCTTTTTCCAGCTCTTTTTGGTATTGTTTGGCCTTGATAGCCCGTTCTGTCCGATTTTTACCAAAAAGAATTTTCTCCCACTTGCGTTCTTCTTGAGTCAGGGTCTCTGTAAAGCCAAAGTAATCTTGATAAGCACGCTCTGCTGGGCCCATAGCTAGAACCAGATTGTCTGCATATTGCTTGGCGATTTTATCCCTCTTCTTGCGCTCTTTCTCTGCCTGAATACGGAGTTCTTGTTCGTAGTCAATTTTCTCCTTACCTAGCTTGACAAGGTAGAGTTGGTCATCTGGTTTTCCAAGTAAAAAGGGTTTGATACACTTTTCAAGAACTTCTTCCATCCGAGCCTTCTTCTTGGGCTCTGCCTTGGTCCAACTTCCTCCTTGAAAGACTTCTAGGAAGAGATGGTAGTCTTTCTCAGGTGAGAACTGATTTCCACGATTGGGTTTAAAAACACCTTTTTCCCAGAGCCATTTTAGAAGTCGCTCGTCAAAGTCACTTTTATTGACCTTGATTTTTTCCCTTTTCTGGATTTTTCTGGTCAGATTTTCAACCTTTCTGAGTAGTTTTTCTTCCTCTTCCAGTTGCTGGTCAAGGGTCAATCGATGAAAATGACGAACACAGTCGCTACCTATCGGAAAGAGGCGTTGGCCTGTGACACCGTTAAAGAGTTCATAAGCGTATTTGATGGTATTTCCACAGACACAATTGCTACGGCCGATACCGTTAAAAATCAAGGAAACTTCATTCCATTCCTTGGTAGCTTGTTCCCAAGTATCCGCTTTTGAAGCCTGTAAAACCGCATCATGCAGGGATTTTCTAACTGGAAGTGTCATGAGGTCTCCTTTCTAAATTATACTTTTACAACTTGAACCTCATCTTTACCTAGTAAAATCAAGTATTTCTCAATATTTTCAATCGAATAGGCTCGAGATAAAGCCTCTCCGTATAGGGCTAACTGACCACGATAACGGTCTATGAGTTGACTTGGTTCATCATAGCGGTCTGTCTTATAGTCGAACAGAACAATTCTGTCCTCATAAAGCAGATAGCCATCAAGAATACCACGGACAACAAAGTCTTCCTGACTATTTTGGTCTCGTTTGAGCATGGAAAAAGGTTGCTCACGATAAAGATGGTTGGTATTAGCGATAATTTCCTGACCGAGCGCTGTGTCAAAGAATGCAAGAATTTTAGCAAGCTTGATCTTGTCTCTGACAGCTGGTCTGGTTTGAACTTGTTTGAGAGTTTCTGTCAGGCTAGCAAGCGTTGGTCGTTGGCTGAGATCCATTCTCTGCATGAGTTCGTGGGTAGCACTACCAATCTCAGCTCCAGTTACCTTTTCTTTGGTTGAAAAATCTGGCAAATTAAAGCTAATTTTCTTGTCTACTGACTGGCCTTGACCAGCAATTTCGACACCTTCCATATCCATAACTGGTTCGTAGAATTTCTTGATTTGACTTGGAGTTTGAACACTAGGAAGTTCAATGGCTGCACGGTGAAGAGTATTATAAACTTCCACTTCTTTCAGCATTTCAAGAGCTTCTTTAATGGTTTCTGACTGACGATTGTCTGCTTGGGAGCTATCTTGGAGAGGGCTTTTGTTTTCCAACTCTCCGATAGATTCTCTAGTCAGCTGATTTTCACCAACGAAACGATAACTAAAGTTGAGAGTGTCCTTAGAAAATACTTTGCTGATAGCCCAGATCCAATCTTGAAAATTCTTGGCTTGAAGTCTAGTGTTGCTATTTAGTTTCCCATTTTTAGCTGCTGGGTATTCCTTGGCTTCCAGCTTTTCACGAGAACCCTTGCCGACAAGATAGAGCTTTTTCTCAGCCCGCGTCATGGCAACATACAGCAGACGCATCTGTTCTGAATAGCTTGCCAGCTGCAATTCTTCTTCATTCTGCCTATAGGTCAGGCTAGGAATGGAGAGTTTGATGGTTTTAGGATAGTGATCTTCCACTGCTCCTGTCTCCATTTTGGCAATATATTTGACACCAAGTCCATTTTTACGGCTGAGAATGACCTCTGACATAGAGTCTTGCTTGTTGAAATCTTGATCCATATTGAGGATAAAGACGTAAGGAAACTCCAGCCCTTTACTCTTGTGGATGGTCATGAGCTCTACTGCATCTTTTGGCGGTGCGACGGCCACGCTTGCAAGATCGTGCTGGGCTTCTAAAACTTGGTCAATCATACGAATAAAACGTGATAAACCCTTGAAATTGCTCTTTTCAAATTGATCAGCACGCAGTGCTAGGGCATAGAGATTGGCCTGTCTAGCAGGACCATTTGGCAAGGCTCCAACATAGTCATAATAAAAACGGTCGTTGTAAATCTTCCAAATCAGGTCATAGAGGGAGTGGGTTTTGGCATACAGGCGCCAAGAAGCCAAGATTTCTATGAATTGCTTTAGTTTCTCAGCTAACTCTGTGTGAATCAAGCCTTTTTGACTACTTGCCATTTTTTGTGCATTGACCAGTTTCTCATAGAGATTTTCGTGGACTTTATCCTCTGCTTTCTGAAGAGATAAACGTGCTAACTCGTCCTCGTCAAATCCAAACATTGGAGACTTCATAATAGCAACCAAGGCATAGTCTTGTAGGGGATTGTGAATGACACGAAGGGTGTCCAGCATGACTTGCACTTCTAGGGATTGGAGATAATTGTTTTGCTCTCCGTCAGTTTTGACAGGAATTCCGTACTCAGACAGGGCGAGTAGAATCTGGTCATTACGACTGCGACTGGAGGTCAGAAGGGCGATTTCTTTAAAGGCAACACCTTGTTCCTTATGGAGTTTAAGAATCTCCTTGATGACCAGCCGCATTTCGCCTGTTAGTTTCGTTTCTGCCTGCCCCTCTTCTTCCTCACCTGTATCGTCCTTGTCGTAGAGGAGAAATTCTGCCTTGTTGTCTGGATTGGGAGTCAGTTTGGTATTGGCAAAAACAAGCTGGTGCATGTTATCATAGTTGATTTCGCCGACCTCTTGGTCCATGAGACGTTCAAAGACATCATTGGTTGCTGACAGCACTTCTGAACTACTACGGAAATTTTCTTTAAGCAAAATCAACTTGCCTTCGTGTGGATTTTGAGCATAGCGTTGAAATTTTTCATTGAAAATCTGCGGGTCTGCCTGACGGAAACGGTAGATAGATTGCTTGATATCCCCCACCATAAAGCGATTGTGGCCATTAGACAGCAATTCCAGCATCCGTTCTTGAATGTGATTGGTATCCTGATACTCATCGACCATGACTTCGTGGAAACGCTCCTGATAAGCCTCACGGACTTGCGAGAAATTCTCTAAAATCTCGATAGTGTAATGGCTTATATCAGCGAATTCAAAGGCATTTTCCTGTCGTTTTCTCTGACGATAAGCCTCTACAAAATCGCTCATGAAAGATTGGAAGGTTTTAGCTAGTTTCCAAGTGTCTCCATGATAACGTTCTTGATAGTCGAGAATCGCTATCTGGTCTGATAATTGTCCTAGCCTAGCAAACTGGGTCTTTCTCTCTTCGTTGTAGGCATCAGCCAGGGGCTTCAAATCAGCCTTACGGCTGGCATTAGTCAGAGCTCGACCGTTTTTCTCCTTAGAGATGGCGACAACACGCGCAAGCACTGCCTGATAAGCCTGACTATCGGACTCCTGATTTAGGGAGCCAATTTCATCCAGAATTAACTGAACATTTTCTAAATAGGCAGCCTTTGCAAATTCTTTGGCATCATTATCTAGATGATAACGGAAGAAACTTTCCAAGTCCCAAAGGGCTTGTTTGATTTGTTCAGTTAGTTTTTCTTTTTCACTGCTAAAATCAGCTTTTTCAAAGCCTTTGAGGAAAGATTCACTCAGCCACTTTAGAGGATTACTGGTGGATTGGAGGAAGTCATAAATTTTATAGACTTGCTGGCGCAGCCCCCGTTCATCCTTACCACGCCCAGCAAAGTTTTTCAGCAAATGACTAAAGGTATCTTTCTGTTTACCTTGGTAATGGGCTTCAAAGACCTCATGAAAGACTTCGTTTTTTAGAAGAAGTTGCTCGCTCTGGTTTTGTAAAATCCTGAAATTAGGCGCAATATCAAGCAGATAGCCATGTTTGCCAAGGAACTTTTGTGTGAAGGAATCCATGGTTCCGATGGCTGCGTTGGGTAAGTCTGCCAACTGGCGTCCCAAGTGTTGTTTGAGGTCGACATCATCGCTTTCTTGGACTTGCAGGCTGATTTTTTTCTCCAAGCGTTCTTTGAGTTCAGTCGCAGCCTTAACGGTAAAGGTTGAGATAAAGAGTTGAGAAATTTCGACACCACGCGCTAATTGGTCCAGAATACGCTCTGCCATAACAAAGGTTTTCCCAGAACCAGCCGACGCTGAGACCAGGATATTTTGACCAGAAGTATAGATAGCTTCGATTTGCTCGGCAGTTTTCTTTTGTTCCTTGCTCGAATTCGCTTCTGCTTCTTGCAATTTTTGAATTTCCTTCTCAGTTAAAAAGGGAATAGGCTTCATCGATTCAACTCCTCTCTTATTTTTTCAAACCAAGCTTGCTTGAGTTTTTCTCCGACAAGACGCTTGCCGTCAGTCAAGTCCAACTTTTCTAGAAAACGGGCTTGGCCCAAGTGGTAATTGGCTTCAAATCCTGTGATGGCTTGATGTTGCTGAACATACGGTGCAATACTTCTGCCATTTTCAGTATAAGGGTTAATGGCGAACTGACCTTCTAAAATTTTCTCAGCTGCTTTCTTGTAAAGATGGGCATTGTAGTCCAGTAGGATCTGAAATTCCTCATCCGTCAGCTGATTGGCCTTATTTTTATTGTAAAATTCACCCAAATGACTGCTTTCTTTTTCTAAAAAGAGTCCTTGGTATTTCATAGACTTGCTGGCTTCTACTACTGCACCTGCCAGACTTTTAACGGCCATCAGAGATTGAACAGGTTCAGCCATTTCCAAGTACATAGCGCCGAAAAAGTTCTGCTCCCCTTCTCTTTTTAAGGCAGCTAGATAGGTTGGCAGTTGGGAATTGAGCCCATTAAAGAAATGAGGAAACTGGAACTGGGTCAGACTAGACTTGTAGTCTACTACTCCTATCGCTCCATCAGCTTTCAAACGGTCAATGCGGTCAACCTTACCTCGTACAAAGACACTGCGCCCACTGTCCAATTGAATAAAGGCCTGCTCTTTTTCACCGAAATTCGCTTCCTCTTTGATGGTTTCGATGACTGGATTCTGTCGGAGAATATATCCAGTCGTCCGTGCAACATCAAGTAGAACCTCCTTGGTAAACTGAGCTTCCAAACTTTCTTGATAAATGGCTTCAAATTCGCGTTCTTGACTGGTTTCTTGGATAGCTTGTTCTAGACGTTTGTCAAAGGAATCTTCGTTAGGCAACTGCAGGGCACGTTCAAAAATGCGGTGCAAGAAATTTCCGTGACTGCGAGCATCAGGACGCAGGCGTAATTCTTCTTGCAAGCCTAAAACGTAGCGGAGGAAATAACTGTATTGGTTTCGGTAAAACTCCGTCAAACCAGATGTAGACAGATAAAACTCCTGATCAGCAGGATAGAGAGCTTGTAAGGTGTCCTTAGCCAACTGCTTACTGCTTGGACTGGTTGGGAGGGCTGGATTTTCCAGACCTTGCTGGTCTAGTTTTTTACCCATGACACGCGCCAGAACCTTAACAAAGGTCAAATCTTGCTCAGTCTCACTCATCTCGCCCTGCTGATGATAGGCAACCAGACTAGACAAAAGACTATGGTATGACCCCATATCCTCCTTAGACAGCCCCTTGTGATTCATCCTCTTCTCTTTCCGACTAAATCCAAAATGGACCAGTTCTTGAAGATAGGCTGACTCCTTACTTTCACTTTCGTTAAAAAGGCTTGGAGCTGACAAGATTAACTCTTTACGAGCAGAATTGACCAAAGAAAGCATAGTATAGCGATTTTTCTTGAGGTTTTCACTGCTGGCAATCAGCAATTGACTCCCCTCTTCTGTCGCTTGGTTTAGGTTTTGCCTTTCTTCATCTGTCAAAAGACTAGTGTTTTGCGCAATTTTTGGTAAATTGTCCTGAGTCAGCCCAATGGCATAGACAAAGTCAGCAGTCAGTGGTGCAATCAAATCGTAACTCTGCACCAGAACGGTGTCCACTGTTGCTGGAATGGTACGGTACTGAGATAGGCTCATTCCAGAATGGAGCAAGGCTAGGAAGTCCTCTAGACTAACCTGTGAACCAGCAAAAACAGTCGCAAATTGTTCTAAAACATGGCAGAATGCCTTCCAAACTTCGTCCTGTCTTCCCTGTTCAAGAATTTCCATAGTGGCTGTCAAATCTTGTAACTGCTTGGTCACAGCTCCTTCTTTTAGAAAAGAGTTCCACTTTTGCAAGAGATTTTCAGCCTTTTGTTTTCGACTGGCAAAGAGGGTTTCAAGAGGTGTTAAAATACGCAGACGAAGAGCATTTAAACGTTCCAGATTAAATTTTCCATGGTGGGATTTGGTAAAGATTTGCTGAAAGGCTGGCAAGCCATTGATACCAAGATAACGGATATATTGCTCAAAAGCATCAATATCAGCCTGACTAAGGTCGGTATACAAACCTGTTCTAAGAAGGTTTATCAAATCCTCCTGACGGAAACGATAGCGTTTCAAAGCTAAAATAGACTCGACAAACTGTGTCAAGGGATGATGAGCCATGGATTCGCTTCTACCAAGATAGAAAGGAATCTGATACTGGTCAAAAATGGTTTTGAGAGATAACTGATAAGAAGCTACATCCCCCAAGAGAATACGAAAATGCTTGTAACTCAGGTCTGGATTGGCATGTAATTTCTGACGAATGCTACGGGCTACTAGCTCCAACTCCTCCTTTTGCGTCAAGCAAGACCAGATTTGTAAGTTTTCACGGTCTTTCTCATCGACATCTAATGTTAATTCTGAAAAGTCATAAGAAGATTCCAGCAAACGAGAGGCCTTGTCAAAGCTATCCATCTGCTCATGCGTTTGAGAACAATCCTGGGCAGGTGTTTGGTATTTAGAAGCTAGATGATGGAGAAACTCCACACTGGCTTGATAAAGATTGCCTTCAGCGAATGGACTGGTATAGGCTTTCTTACTAGCATAAGCCCCAATGACAATCTCAACACCCTTGCCGTGAAGTAGGTCCACAATCCGCTCTTCCTCAGCAGAAAAACGAGTAAATCCATCAATAACCAAGGCGATTTGAGTAAAATCACTACTAACTTTGTCATTCACAATAGCCTCAATCAAGTGGGATAACTGACTTCCTTGAGCCAACTGGCCTTGATTGAGATAAGCCGTTACTTTCTCAAAAATCAAGAGTAAATCAGATCGCTTGTCCTCATCCGTCAAACTCTCCAAGTCTAAAAAGTTCATCTGAGCCTTGGTCATCTCGTGATAAAGATCAATCAACTGCTGGATAAATTGAGGGTCCTGCTTGATAGCACCATAAACACGTAAGTCCTTAGGATCAAGTTCGGCAATGCATTTGTAAAAAGCCATCCCAAGACCAATATCATCAAGACTGGTCTTGGCAGGCAAATCGTTCAAAACCAGATAACGAGCCATCTGAGCAAAGCGCGTGACGGTAATCGCAAAAGAAGCCTGCTGGGACAAGCATTCCAGCACGGCGCGTTCTTTTTCAAAAGAAAGAGAGTTAGGAGCGATATAGAAGACTCGCTTGCCAGCAGCAACTAACTCCTCCGCCTCTCTGGTTAGAATTTCTGTCAAAGAAGTCCGAATATCAGTATAAAGTAATTTCATCTCAGCCTCGTTGGAATTTTTCATTACCTTTTATTATACCATTATTAGCCTCGTAAATCTGTTAAAATATTTAGGCCATCCTTTCTTTTCTTCATCTGTAACTTCTCAAAGTAACTTCCACTTGCCTGACCAAAGTGGAAATTAGTCTAAAACGGATTTTTATGGTGGAATTAAGTGTGAGACGTTTGAGTTAGAAACGAGGTCTACTATGACAAAACATAAACACCTTACCCTTTCAGACCGTAATGATATCCAATTAGGTTTAGAGCGCAGTGAAACCTTCAAAGCTATTGGACAATCCATTCTAAAAGACCCGACTACTGTTTCTAAAGAAGTCAAACGAAACAGACAAGTCCGAGAGTCTACATGCCATAACCTTCCTTGCCCTCTACTCGACAAAGCTCCCTTTGTCTGTAACGGCTGCCCTAAAAGAAGACAGAATTGTGGCTATAAGAAGATCTTCTACCTCGCTAAGCAAGCTCAAAAACAATACGAACAAACTCTTGGCGAAGCTCGTGAAGGAACTCCCCTCAATTCCAAGACCTTCTGGGACATGGACAAAGTCATTTCTGATGGGGTTAAAAAAGGACAACACATCTATCATATTCTCAAAACTCATAACCTTGATGTCAGCTCCTCAACTGTCTATCGACACATCCGAAAAGGGTACCTATCTATCGCTCCGATTGATCTTGCCAGAGCCGTTAAATTCAAAGAAAGACGAAAAAGTAAGCTACCTTCCATCCCTAAAGAAGCTAAAAAAGGCCGTTCCTATGAGGATTTCCAAAACTATTTAGCACTGAATCAACTAGACTCTTGGCTGGAAATGGACACAGTTATGGGGAGAATGGGAGGTAAAGTCCTACTCACCTTCAATCTATCTTTCTGTAACTTTATCTTCGCTAGACTTCTGGATAATAAAACTGCCCTTGAGGTTACCAAACATCTCTATGACATCAAGAACACTCTTCACCAAGCGGACAAAGATTTCTTCCAACTCTTCCCTGTCATTCTTACCGATAATGGTGGAGAGTTTGCCAGGGTTGATGACATCGAAATGGATGTGCGAGGAGAGAGTAAACTCTTCTTTTGTGACCCTAATCGCTCTGACCAGAAAGGGAGAATTGAGAAAAATCACACGCTGATTCGCGACATTCTACCTAAAGGAACTTCTTTTGACAATTTAACTCAAGAGGACATCAATCTCGTCTGCTCTCATGTCAACAGCGTCAAACGTGCTGCTTTGAATGGAAAGTCAGCTTATGAACTCTTTGCCTTTACTTATGGAGAAGAAATTCCTAAGCTTCTCGGTATTTCTAAAATACCTGCAGAAGACGTCTGTCAGTCTTCTAAATTACTCCAACATAAGTTCTAAAAACTAACCTAAAACCCTATTCAAACGTCTCACACTAACTTCCACCATAGCGGAACTTAATCTGAAACGCTTTCAGATAAGAGGATTTTGTGCGCTCTTTTTTTCGATTCATTTTGGCTACAAAAGCAATAAAATCAAGCATTAGTAAAACCAGTGGAACTTACCCTGACATGGATTTCCACTGGTTTTTACAATTTTTATCAGATTAACTTCCACTTCTACTAGCGGTGGAACTTAGTTTGGGAATTTACCTCTTTTCTTCATCATCTACTAAATCTTAAATACTTAGCTTTACTTGTATTAGATAGAATAAATCTGGCTACTGAAAATCACATAATAAAAAAGCCTCGGTAACAAGGCTTTGAGTTTTATGATTGTTCCCTAGGTCCAGAGTAGACTTCAATGTGTTGTCCTAGTACCTTGATGTCGACTGGTAGATTATCTGATTTATCACCATCGACATCGGACTCTAATTCGATATCAGAAGAAATTTTAATAGTACGCGCTTTTATATATTCAATATTTTCATTCTCTACAAGATCTCCTTTTAACAAATCCGGAATTAAAGATAATTTAGAGAATATAGAAGCATCTTTCAAAATTAGAATATTTGCATATCCATCCTTGTTTTCTTCAAAGATTTTTTTATCGGCAAAATAATTTGTTAGAAGTACTAAAACATGACTTGCTTCCCCAAGGTAATTTCCATTTTCAGTTTCGACTTTAATGTTAAAGACTTGATCTGTCATGACAGACTTCATGGTATTAACTGCATAAGCCAAGATACCAAATTTCGTTTTATCTTCAATTTCAACATTATGAATGGCTTCAGGGAGAGACCCGATACTAAAGATATATCCAAAATAGTGACCATTTGCTTTTCCAATATCAATCTTATCAGTTAAATTGAAATCCAGCTCTTCAATAGCTCCGTCAATATCTTGATTGATTTCTAAAAGTTTTGTAATAAGGTTACCAGTACCACCTGGTATAATTCCCAGTTTAGGAATATAGTCCCTTTCAGCAATCCCTGAAATAACTTCATTGACTGTACCATCTCCACCAAAAACTAGAATTGATTCATATCTTTCTCTAGCAGCTTCTTCTGCGAAATTTGTAGCATCTTTGGCTTTTTGAGTAATTTTAGTTTCCACATCATCAAAATACTCTCTTGCTTTATTCTCCAGCTTCTCTTTGTAATCTAAAGCTTTTTCTCCTCCAGAAGTTGGATTGATAATTAGCATTATTTTTTTCACTCTGTATTTTCTCCTTAAAATTGAAATAGAAAGGTTATTCTCGATGAAAATCAAAGCGTAAACTAGGAAACTAGACGCAGGCTACTCACGACACTGTTTTGAGTCTGTATATTAGCCTAACATGGTTTAAAAAGATTTTCTAAGAGTATTAACCTGATGACACATGATATTTGCGTATATTGCTATTATACAATGAAATGTTAAAAAATAGAAATAAATTGCTTTTAATATCAGTTTTTATCTCATATTAAAAAATGATCTATTTTTTACTAGTAGGTTATTCTTAATCATCCAAACTAGTCTCTCTCCTCTCCACGATGGAATATAGTTTGTAGATATTATTGCTATTTTCTAGTTCCGGATAAAGATAAAGCTCACTTGAAAGAGGATTTTACTCATATATAAGTCAGTCTTTGTCTGACTAGCTACTAGCAGATAGATGAGTTAATGTTCATTGTCTACTAATCTGAAAATGAAAATACTTCAGAGGCAGGCACAGCTAAGCATAGCAAAAACTTAATTTTAGGAAAAGCTGAAGTATCTAGTATTACAATAAAAGGCATCTTATCAAGTGTTTTTGACACCGGATAACATGCACTTTTCTGATTTTAAAGATTTTGCCAGTTTTATTATCATTTAAGATAAGACGCTTCCATCATGTTTTGCATCATCATCAACAAACTGTTCTTTTACTAAATCCTTGATATCACTTTTGATGCTTTTAGTATCTATAATAGAATCTTCACCGAGTTGGTGAAATGTCGCTTTATCTCTAATAGTATATTCTTGTTCATCGTCATATTTTTTGGTTATCAATCGAATCATCTTTCGTCTTAAAGATTTTTCCCCTTTGATGTTTCCTCTTTCTTTTATCCATGCCACTGCTAAAATGACCAGCATTAGACAACCGACATAACCTAAAAGAGGATACATAATGGAGACTAATTCTTTAAATCCCATAAAAGATAAACCATATCCTATAGCGACCGTAGCGATTAGAATAGGGTAAAAGCGCTTAGGTTTGTTTGAAGAGAAACGTTTTGCCAAGGCATAAAATAAACTGAAAGCTGTATTAAAAATGAGTCCAAAAATAATTAGAGCATACAGTAAAGAAAATAGAGGATGAATTTGCTCTGCAATTGTTAACATAGGAATATCAACAGTTGCAACAAGTTTTATATTGGCGTATAAAATACTAGTTGCTACGGTAATAATCAAACTAACTACAAGTCCACCTAAGAGACCACTTTTTTCCGCAACACCAATTCTCATGACAGAACCTCCTAAGACAAATGCCATGGATACACCAGTCATAACAGTTAGTGCGAAATAATTTAGTAAAGAAACCCAGACATTGGGCATCGGAGAAGAAAGTGTAGCTGTGATTGCTTCTAATTCTTCAAAATCAAAACTTTTCCCTACGAACGTATGGACTGCCATAATGATAATCATGACAAAGACCAAAGGAGTAAATATCCCAAGAACGCTGGTAATCTTTTCAAAATTAAGAAAACTGACAATAATGACCAAGATAGCACAAATCAATCCTCCCAACCAAAATGGCAAACCAAATTGTTGGTTAAGGTTTGAACCAGCCCCAGCAATCATAACAAAACCAATTACAAAGCAGGAAACAATTAAAGCAAAATCAAGAATCTTATTAGTAATAGGCCCGGCAATTTGGGAAAGAACTTCAAAATGATCATTTGAACGGAAATAACTTCCTAAGGTAATGATAATTTTACCAAAAATAATACTTATGATTCCAAGAACAATCGTTCCAATGATACCCCATTTACCAAAACTAACAAAGTATTGCATTAAATCTTGGCCTGAAGATAGTCCAGCACCAATAACAACACCGACATAAGCTAATGCTATATTTAAAATACGTTTTAACACTATTTTCTCCTAACCGTTATCACTACAATCAATGATTGTCTATTTAGTATACTATTTTCTTATATTATTGTCAAAAATATAGGTATTAGAACCTTGTACATAGAAATATTTCTGCACGATATAGCAAGATAACACAAGGACTAGTCAGTTACTAATTAAAATTCTATGGTAATCAGTTGTTGGCTGCTCTTATGCCAGACAAATATCACAAAGATAGGCAGACATTGGCTATCCACACAACATTCAACCGATACATTCCCGATGATGACGGTACTAAGACTTTTGCAAGCTTTCGAATTACCTACTTAACTAAAAGAGAAATTGAGATACTAGACAAAATGATTGAACTGAACCAGCTCAGTGAAAATACTGACCCAAATTGGTACAAAAGCACTCGTATATTCGTCACAAACACTGGTAAGCCAATCCATAGTTCAATTCTAAGCAAGTCTCTCCAGCGAGCAAACGAACGCCTTAAAAAACCAATCCCCAAACATCTGTCCTCTCACATCTTCAGACATACAACTATTAGTATTTTAGCTGAAAATAAAATTCCGCTAAAAACAATCATGGATAGGGTTGGACATTCTGATTCTGATGTTACTAATTCCATCTATACCCACGTCACGAAGAACATTAAAGATGAAGCAATCAAGGTACTGGATAAAGTTATGAAAAAGATTTTTTAAAAAGTTTTGTCCCCTAAATACAAAAATAGCCCTTCGGATAAAATCCGAGGGGCTAGAAACGTTGTTAAATCAACGACCGAACTTTTGAGTTTCAAGGTTCGGGATAAAATAGTTCACTGAACTATTTTATTTTTTCAAGTTGTAGAATGATTTCAATCCACGGTATTCAGCTACTTCACCAAGTTGGTCTTCGATGCGAAGCAATTGGTTGTATTTAGCGATACGGTCTGTACGTGAAAGTGAACCAGTCTTGATTTGTCCTGCGTTAGTTGCAACTGCGATGTCAGCGATTGTTGAATCTTCAGTTTCACCTGAACGGTGTGATACAACGGCAGTGTAACCAGCTTCTTTCGCCATTTCGATAGCGTCGAATGTTTCAGTAAGAGTACCGATTTGGTTAACTTTGATAAGGATTGAGTTAGCAGCACCTTCTGCAATACCTTTTTCAAGGTAAGAAGTGTTTGTTACGAAGAAGTCGTCACCAACCAATTGAACTTTACCACCAAGACGTTCAGTAAGAGCTTTCCAACCGTCCCAGTCATTTTCATCCATACCATCTTCGATAGTGATGATTGGGTATTTGTTTACCAATTCTTCAAGGTAGTCGATTTGTTCTGCAGCAGTACGTACAGCTGCTCCTTCACCTTCAAATTTAGTGTAGTCGTAAACTTTACGTTCTTTATCGTAGAATTCTGATGAAGCACAGTCAAATCCGATAAATACGTCTTTACCAGGAACATATCCAGCAGCTTCGATAGCAGCAAGGATAGTTTCAACTCCGTCTTCAGTTCCTTCAAAACGAGGAGCGAATCCACCTTCGTCACCTACGGCTGTTTCCAAACCACGAGATTTAAGGATTTTCTTAAGAGCATGGAAGATTTCAGCACCCCAACGAAGAGCTTCTTTGAATGATGGCGCACCAGCAGGTACGATCATGAATTCTTGGAAAGCGATTGGAGCGTCAGAGTGAGAACCACCGTTGATGATATTCATCATTGGAGTTGGAAGAACTTTAGTGTTGAATCCACCTAGGTAGCTGTAAAGTGGGATTTCAAGGTAGTCAGCAGCAGCACGAGCTACAGCGATAGACACACCAAGGATTGCGTTTGCACCCAATTTACCTTTGTTAGGAGTACCGTCAAGAGCGATCATAGCACGGTCGATAGCTTGTTGATCACGTACATCGTAGCCGATGATAGCTTCAGCAATGATGTTGTTTACGTTGTCAACAGCTTTTTGTGTACCAAGACCACCGTAACGAGATTTGTCACCGTCGCGAAGTTCAACTGCTTCGTGTTCACCAGTAGAAGCTCCTGATGGAACCATACCACGTCCGAAAGCACCTGATTCAGTGTAAACTTCTACTTCAAGTGTTGGGTTACCGCGTGAGTCTAGGACTTCGCGAGCGTAAACATCAGTAATAATTGACATTTTTTACTCTCCTTATGAGTTAAATTTTTTACACCTCTATAATACCTTAAAACCCCTCCTTTTTCAAGAAAAAACGTTATCTTTGTGCAAATTTTCCTTAACTTTATAAAGTAATCGCTTTCTTTTGTCTGTTTTATTCTAACTTTTATGATATACTGTTTTCATGACAGATTTATCAAAACAATTACTTGAAAAAGCTCATGGTGGGCCAAAATTAAATCCTGATGAGCAAAGACGCTATCTGGGTACTTTTGAGGAAAGAGTTCTTGGATATGCAGATATTGACACAGCAAATAGCCCTCAGCTAGAAAAAGGTTTTTTATCTATTTTAGAAAACCTTCAGGAAAAAGCAGAGCCACTATTTGTGAAGATTTCACCAACTATCGAATTTGACAAGCAAGTTTTCTACTTGAAAGAAGCAAAAGAAACCAATAGTCAAGCCACCATAGTATCTGAAGAGCATGCTACTTCTCCCTTCGGTCTGGTTATCCATAGCAATGCACCAGTTCAAGTAGAAGAAAAGGACCTTCGACTTGCTTTTGCAAAACTTTGGGAAGGTAAAAAGGAAGAACCAGTCAAAACATCCTTCTGGAAGAAATGGTTTGGCTAAATCTTGTGCATATTTAATAAGTGCCCAATATTGGCAGCCGTGTGCCCCAAATAGAGACTGGCATTTTTCAAACTATCTTCTAAAGGTTCGCTTTTCTCTAAAATAGAAAAGGCTGCTTGGATATTTTCAAATGGTAGGGATGGTAAATCTTCAGCAAGACTACCGCAAATAGCAATAACAGGAACTCCAACAGGGGTTCTTTTTGCAACACCTATAGGAGCTTTACCTGCTAAACTTTGACGATCTAGCTTTCCTTCTCCAACAATAACCAAGTCAGCATCTAAAACTTTCTTATCAAAATCAATCAAATCTAAACAGGTATCAATTCCAGACACGATATTTGCCTGAGCAAAGGCGCACAAACCGCCAGTAATGCCTCCACCAGCTCCGGCTCCTTTAATTTCCAATGTGACAGGTGAGGCTTTTTCATAAAAATCTTGGATTGCCTGATCTACGACTGCAAACATAGTAGGATCTAAACCTTTTTGCTTTCCAAAAGTGTAAGTCGCACCTTGATGACCACATAAGGGACTCGCGACATCTGCTAAAATACGAATTTGAACATCTTCAGGAATTTCATAGCGATTTTCTGTTGACATAGAAGCTAAGTTTAATAAGGACTGACCGCAAGCGGGCAAGACATTTCCATCCCTATCATAAAATCGATAACCTAAACCAGCAGCGATCCCCAGTCCTCCATCATTACTGGCCGTGCCACCAACACCGATATAGATATCTTTAATCCCTTGAGCAATGAGATGACGAATCAACTCTCCAATACCACAAGTTTGGATTTGAAGTGGATTTCGTTTCTCTATCGGAATTTTTCCAAGGCCAACCAAATCAGCAACTTCAAATAGTGCCAGTTGTTCTTTTTGAAAATAGCGCATGGCTTCTTTTTGGCCAAAAGGTCCTGTAACTTGGATCCAATTTTCTTCAATGTCAAGAGAATGTCGGATAGCATCTACAGTACCTTCCCCACCATCACCAACAGGACAGAGGAAACATTCTACATCTGCTATCGATTGTTGGAAGCCTCTTTTTATTGCTTCAGCTACCTGTTGAGCGGACAAGCTTTCCTTAAACGAATCTGGTGCAATTACAATCTTCATATTTTCCCTCATTCTAAAAAGTCAATCAAAGGTAGAACTTCTAAAAAATCTCTCTTGTCAACATGATGTGGTATTTCTTTTCTGAGTACTTCTTTTGCACAAAAGGCGATTCCAAGTCCCGCTGACTTCAACATCAATAAATCATTGGCCCCATCACCGATTGCAACTGTTCTTTCTCTAGGAAGTTTCAGTTTCTCTCTCCATTTTTCCAGAATCTCTTTTTTAACCTCAGGACTGATAATGTGTCCAACTAATTCCCCTGTTAGAAGACCATCTTTGACTTCAAGTTGATTAGCAGAGAAATAGGCAATGCCAAGTGATTTTGCTAATCTCTCAACTATTGGAGTAAATCCACCGGACACCAGACCAACTAGGATACCATTCTTTTGGAGAATGGAAATGAATTCCTGGGCATTTGGCGTTAGATGAATAGAGTTGAAGACTTTATCAAATACCGAAATAGGAAGGCCTTCCAACAAGGAAACTCTGTCTCGTAAACTTCTTTCAAAGTTCAACTCTCCTCGCATTGCCCGACTTGTAATCTGCGAAATTTCCTCCTCACGACCTACCTCTCTTCCCAAAAGATCAATCACTTCTTCTAGGATTAAGGTTCCATCAACATCCATAACACACAAACCTTTTACTTGAGACATCAGTTCTCCTCTCTAAATAGCCCAAAAATCGTATGAAGTCATCATACGATTTTATCTATTAATTAACTAAACTATGGTACAAGTCAAGGTATGACCTGCAGGCTGTATCCCATGAGAAATCACACTCCATAGCTTGTTTTTGTAGATTTCTCCAAACGTCAGGATGGTTTCTATACAAGTCCAAAGCTGTTTGGAAAGTCCAATTTAACCAATAAGGAGATAGATTGTCAAAGCTAAAGCCAGTACCGCTTCCTTCGATTGGATTGAAAGCACGAACGGTATCTCGCAAGCCTCCAACTTCATGGACCAATGGCAAGGTTCCATAACGCATCGCCATCATTTGAGACAAGCCACATGGTTCAAAACGACTTGGCATGAGGAAGAGATCACAAGCAGCGTAGATTTCTTGAGCTAGTTTGACATCAAAAGTGATATTTGCTGATAGCTTGTCTGGGTAAATCTGAGCAAACCATGAGAAAGCTCCTTCAAAGGCTGGATCTCCAGTTCCCAAAAGAACAATCTGAACATCATTTTGCAAGATATGGTGAAGACTTTCTACCACCACATCAAAACCTTTTTGACGTGTCAAACGAGAAACAATTCCCACCAGTGGAACGTCAGCTCTAACTGGCAAGCCAACTCTCTCTTGTAATTTTGCCTTATTCTGGGCTTTTCCAGACAAATCTTCCTGATTGAAATGATAGTCTAAAAGAGCATCCGTCTGAGGATTATAAAGATCAGCATCAATCCCATTCACGATACCAGATACCTTACCAGACTCCATTCGAAGAATCTGATCCAAGTTACATCCGAACTGACTAGTCATAATTTCATGAGCATAGCTAGGTGAAACGGTTGAAACACGGTCAGCATAAAGAATACCAGCCTTCATCCAGTTCAGACAGTTGTTCCAGCGAAGGGTACCATCAGCATAACGTTCAAAGCCAACTCCAAACAAATCCCATAACATTCCTTCTGAAAATTGTCCTTGAAATTCCAAATTATGAATGGTTAAAACTGTTTTAATTCCCTCATAGGCTTGAATCCACCGGTATTTTTCCTTCAATAAGAAAGGAATCATGGCTGTATGGTAGTCATGGACATGGAGAAGGTCAGGGATAAAGTCAATCGTTTCCATAGCCTCAATGGCAGCAAGTTGGAAGAAAGCGAAACGTTCCCCATCATCAAAATCACCGTAAACATGGCCACGGAAGAAATAATATTGGCTGTCAATAAAGTAGAAGGTTACACCGTTTAAGACGGTTTTCTTAATCCCACAGTACTGTCTGCGCCAACCAACACTCACCTCGAAATGAAGAACATCTTCAATCTGATTTCCAAATTTAGCCTCTACCATGTCATAGTAGGGTAAAATTACTGCAACTTCATGTCCCGCTTTTACTAGTGATTTAGGAAGAGCGCCAATGACGTCTCCCAGACCACCTGTTTTTGAAAAGGGTGCACCCTCTGCTGCTACAAATAAAATTTTCATGAATGAATATCCTCTGTTACTTTGCTACCTTTCTTAACGACAACTGGATGTTCTGCAGTTCCTCGAATCACAATACCAGGCTCAACTTCAACACCCTTGTCCAAGATAGCATATTCGACCTGAGCACCTTCTCCAATCACAACACGAGGGAAGAGCAGGCTATCTTTAACCAGGCTATCCTTATGGACATGAATATTACGTGATAGAACAGAATGAGCCACTTGACCTTCAATGATACTACCAGACGCAAACTGAGAAGTACTTACCTTAGATGTATTAGCATAGTAAGTTGGCTCTTCATTTTTGACCTTTGTATAAATCTTTTGGTTTGGTGAGAAGAGAGAGTAGAATTTTTGTGATTCAAGCATATCTTTATTAGCTTTGTAATAAGACTCTACAGAGTGAATATTTGCAAGGTAGCCTGTATACTCGTAGGCGAAAGCTCCCTCTTTTGCAGCCAAATCCCGTAAAACATAACGCAACTTCTCTGGATGTTCTTTTTTAGCTTCTTCTTCCAAGCGTTCAATCAACCACGGTGTATCAACGACAAAGATATCTGTAGACATATTGAACGTTTCAGCTGTTGACTTACTATCAAAGAGTTTATGAGAAAGAACATGGTCTGTTTCATCCACTTCTAAGATTGCATTTACTTCTGAAATATCTTTCTTAGCTAGTTTTTTATAAACTACAGTGACAGGCCCTTTTGTTGTACTATGTAGGTGGAAAACTTGGTTCAAATCAATGTTAATCAAGACATCGCAGTTGAGGGCAACCGTTTGGTTTGAGCCAGAACGTTTCAAATAAGTAAGAAGCTGTTGGTAGTATTCTTTTCCAACTGTGCTACTTTCTACACGGGTATTGTAAATTCCTAGATAATAGTGACTAAGAAGAGTTGACAAGCCCCACTCACGTCCTGAGCGGATATGGTCAAAGACTGAGCTGATATTATCCTGCTGGAAAATACCAAAGACACTACGAACACCTGCATTAGCAAGGCTTGAAAGTGGGAAGTCAATCAAACGATATTTCCCACCAAATGGCAAACTTGCTACTGGACGGTGGTCCGTCAATGTCGACATATCATGAAAACCAACTGTATTTCCTAAAATGGCAGAATATTTATCAATCTTCATCTGTTGCTACCCCCACTACTTCATCATATCCTACAACTTGTACTTCATCTGTTCCATCAATTTCGACACCGTCAGAAATAATCGCACCTTCACCAATAATGGCACGTTTAATCTTAGCTCCTTGACCAATGATAGCTCCACTCATGATAACTGAATCAACCACTTCCGCTCCTTCGCGAACTTGCGCGCCTGTTGAAAGGATAGAATGTTTAACAGTTCCATCAACGAAACATCCGTCTACAACTAATGAGTCTTCCACATCAGCATTTGCCCCGAGGAAGTTTGGTGGTGAAATCAAGTTTCTTGAGTAAATCTTCCATTGACGGTTACGACTATCCAAGGCATTCTCTGGAGAAATGTACTCCATGTTCGCTTCCCAAAGCGACTCAATCGTACCAACATCTTTCCAGTAACCGCTAAATTCGTAAGCATAAACACTTTCACCTGACTCAAGGTAATTTGGAATGACATTTTTACCAAAGTCTGACATATCTACATTGCTCTTTTCAGCAGCAACGAGCATATTGCGCAGACGTTGCCAATCAAAAATGTAAATACCCATAGAAGCCTTTGTAGATTTTGGTTGTGCTGGCTTTTCTTCAAATTCAACAATGCGGTTATTGGCATCTGTGTTCATAATACCAAAACGGCTAGCTTCTTTCAGGGGAACATCAAGAACTGCGACTGTCAAACTAGCATTATTATCCTTGTGAGACTGGAGCATATCATCATAATCCATTTTGTAGATATGGTCCCCAGATAGAATCAAAACATACTCAGGGTTGACACTGTCGATATAGTCGATATTTTGGTAAATAGCGTGACTAGTCCCTTCGAACCAACGATTTCCTTCACTTGCAGAATAAGGTTGAAGAATAGAAACACCAGAATTGATACCATCTAGTCCCCAGCTTGAACCGTTCCCAATATGATTGTTGAGAGCAAGAGGTTGATACTGTGTAATGACCCCCACATTATGAATCCCTGAGTTGGCACAGTTTGATAGGGCAAAGTCAATGATACGGTAGCGCCCACCAAATTGCACAGCTGGTTTTGCGATGCTTTGAGTGAGTTTACCGAGACGAGTTCCTTGCCCACCAGCAAGAATCAAAGCTAACATTTCATTCTTCATTTTCTACTCCTTTTTGGTTTTTATTTGTGACGGTTTTTGCAGATTTCAAGCGGCGTTTTATTTTCCAAACACTTGCTCCCATAGCCGGTAGGGTAAAGGTTAAGGTCTGCTCATAATCTTTCCATAGTCCTTCTTGCGTTTGAACAGTTTGATTATGTTCTTTCCAAACGCCTCCCCACTCTTCTAACTCAGTATTCCAGACTTCTTCGTAAATTCCTGCAACAGGTAGTCCGATTGTAAAATCTTTCCGTTCAACAGGTGCCATGTTAAAGATACAGACTAACATTTCTCCCTTTTTACCCTTACGGATGAAGGAAAGAACACTCTGGTCTCGATTATCCGCATCAATGATTTCAATACCATCATAGCTGGTATCGATTTCCCACAGACAGCGATGATCTTTGTAAAACTGGTTTAGCTGAGAAGTGAAATACTTCATCTTAGCATTCATTGGGTCTTCTAGGTTAGACCATTCCAACTGTTCTTCAGATTTCCATTCTAGGAATTGACCGTATTCGCTACCCATGAAGAGCAATTTCTTACCAGGGTGACAAATTTGGTAAGTGTAGAGATTGCGCAAGCCTGCGAATTGATTGTAACGATCTCCCCACATCTTATGCATCATACTCTTCTTACCATGAACCACTTCATCGTGCGAGAATGGCAAGAGATAGTTTTCATTGAAAACATACATAAAGCTGAACGTCACCAAATTAAAGTCATATTTACGATAAATCGGATCTTCTTCGTAGAAACGGAGGATATCATTCATCCAGCCCATATTCCATTTGTAGTCAAATCCTAGACCACCAAGCTCTTTCATTCCCGTAATCTTGGTTGCAGACGAACTTTCTTCTGCAATCATCATCACATCTGGATATTCTAACTTAATAATATCATTCAAGCGTTGAAGGAAATAATAACCTTCATAGTTGAGATTTCCCCCATCTTTGTTAGGTGTCCAGGGAGCATCATCATAGTCCAAATAGAGCATGTTGCTAACAGCATCCACACGAATACCATCCAAATGATAGACATCAATCCAATGCTTAATACAAGAAATCAAGAAGGACTGGACTTCATTTTTTCCAAGGTCAAAATTGAGAGCGCCCCAACCATAGTTATGAGCCTTATTATGGTCTTGGTACTCAAAAGTCGGTGTCCCATCATAATAGGCTAAGGCATCATCATTGATGGTAAAGTGACCAGGTACCCAGTCTACAATAACCCCAATATTATGGATATGACACTCCTCGACAAAATCTTGAAACTCCTCTGGTCTACCATAAGCATGCTCTAAAGCGAAGTAACCCATAAGCTGATAACCCCAACTCAACCCCAAAGGATGGGACATCAAGGGCATAAACTCAATATGAGTATAGTTCATTTCAACGAGATAAGGAATGAGTTCATCCTTGAGCTGGGCAAAACTATAAGGACTACCATCAGGATTTCTTTTCCATGATCCAGCGTGAACTTCATAGATATTGACAGGACGTTCAGCAAAGCCCCAACGTTTTCTTCGTGCCAGCCAAAGTCCATCCCTCCATTTCTTCTCAGGAAGCTCTGTTACGATTGCCCCTGTTCCTGGACGAGCCTCATATCTGACAGCAAAAGGGTCAATTTTCATCAGTTGATGACCATTTTGACGTGTGACATGATATTTGTAAATATGCCCTTCTTGAGCCATGTTGGTAAAGACTTCCCAGACCCCAAAGTCATTTCTTACCATTGGAATCTGACCCTCAATCCAGTTGGTAAAATCCCCCACCAAGTGAACAGCCTGAGCATTAGGTGCCCAAACACGGAAAGTATAACCATACTCTCCATTTAGCTCTTCCCTATGTGCTCCTAGATAATGCTGAAGGTGAAAATTTTCTCCTGTCATAAAGGTGCGCAAAGCTTCTCTTTTATCCATAACACCTCCCCTTTTCTGTAAGCGTTTTCTATGTTTTTATTATACTACCTTTTTAGAGAAGATTCAAGTAAATTACTATACTTCTTTAAAATTATTTTGAAAATCTACAAAAAGTTCACTTTCTCGTTCAATTGTAAAGCAATATTTTTTCAAAAAAATTGCGAAAACGCCTTTCTTTTTCTACTATAATAGCAAAAAGTTCGTATTTTTGCTACCAATATTATTTTTTTATATCAAAAAATAAAACCAGGAAAACAATTTCCTGATTTTATACGTTTGATGAAAATATTTATCAAATTTTCTATACAAGTGAGTTATCAACTAAGTTCTTTCTATTCGTTCACTTCTAATGATGTGTTAGAAATAGCGAGATAGATGGTCTTTATAAAACACTCAAGACAGCTAGACTAATATCATCTAACACATTATCTTCTTTTGAGCGACTGTTGGTTACCAACATAGCTAAATTTCCTGCATTTTCAAATGGATAGGGTTCTGATTTAGCATTCACAACCACCAAGAGGTGTTCTTTGCCGTGAACTTCATAGATAAGGCAGCCGCTATGTTCAATCGCAGAATGCACAAAGACATGATGGTAAATTTCATCATAGCTAGAGTAAGAAAAGGCACCAGTTTTTGTCTTCAATCGGATGACTTGACGAATAAATTCAATACTGTCTTGACGCTCATTGATCAAATCCCAGTTGACTTGGTTCACACTGTCAGGAGCATTATAGCTATTCATCGCACGCTCTCTATCATCATGTGTCAACTCACCATTCTCACCAGTCGCAACCAGTTTGGTACGACCAAATTCTTGACCGATTTCCATAAAGGCCATCCCCTGCATGAGCAGATTCATGGCTGTGGCTGTCTCGACCTTGCGCATGATTTGTTCTGAACTTTGGTCTGGATGAAGGGTTGCCAATAAATCGTGAAGATTGTAATTGTCATGGGCTTCCACATAGTTAAGCACCTGATTGGGATGTGTATAGGTTCCTAATTCACGACTTCCTAGGATTGCTTTAGCTAGAATTGGCTCTGTCGCAGCACCACTGACAAAACCTGACTTGATAGCACCGTAAACTTCTCCACCTTTGACAGCATCACGCTGATTGTCATTAAAGAAACCAATATTTGGCATTTCGTAGGCGTTGTCTTTCTTAGCCTTATCATAAGGGGCAAGGCCTGTTCCCATATCCCATCCTTCTCCATAGAGGATAATGTTAGGGTCGATTTCATCCAAGCTCTGACGAATCATCTGCATGGTCTTGACATCATGAATCCCCATCAAGTCAAAACGGAAGCCGTCAATATTGTATTCCTGCACCCAGTATAGAAGAGAATCAATCATATACTTGCGGAACATTTCGTGTTCACTGGCTGTTTCATTTCCAACACCCGTTCCATTCTGGAAGGTACCGTCTGGATTCATACGATAATAGTAATCAGGGACTGTTGTTTGGAAAGGTGCATCAACAACTGAGAAGGTATGGTTATAGACCACATCCATAATAACACCAATACCCGCATCGTGGTAAGCTTGAACCATGGTCTTCAAATCACGAATGACCTGAGCTGGATCCTCTGGATTAGTTGAAAAACTAGTTTCTGGTGCGTTATAGTTTTGTGGATCATAACCCCAGTTGTAGGTTACATTTCCATCCTCATCGTATTCTTTATGACGGTCTGCAATTGGTTGCAACTGAACATAATTGTAGCCCAACTTCTTGATGTGATCAAAAGCAGTTGACTGACCGTACTGGTTAACCGTGCCAGTCTGAGCAGCACCCAAGAACGTTCCTCGAAGATGTTCATCCACACCTGAGGTCGGTGATTGGGTCAAATCACGGATGTGCATTTCACAAATAACTGCCTTACATGGATTTTCCAAACGCCAAGTAGCCTCCAAACCGTGCTTAACCTCAAAGTTTTCAACTTGCTTTTCTGCATGACTCAAAATAGCTGAACGTTTGCCATCAGGGCTGGTCGCGATGGTATAAGGATCACGTGTCAGTGTTTCGTGATGAGGGAATTGGACTTGATACTGATAAGCCTTACCAGTCAAATCTTCCTCAACATCCAAACTCCAGACACCAATAGTATTGTCCTTATGGTTATAAGAGTAGCGATTGCCTCTTTCCATATCAAAAGTTTTCCAAACAGAGGCATCATTAGCAGCTGATTCATAAACCACAACCTGCACTGCTGTCGCTGTTGGTGACCAAAGGGAAAAATGAGCCTGATTGTCCTCTACACGGCAACCCAATTCCCCTTGGTAACCCCAATGGTGGTCGAAACTAGCACTGTTAATGGCCTTATCAAAGGCAAAAGGATTTTGATTTTTATAGAAAGGACTGGCAATAGCAGGATTTTCAGAGTAATAAATCCTATCATCCCCTTCCAAAATCCAGACCTCTGTTAAGAGAGGATAGTGATTAAAACGAATAGCATATTCTTTACTGGTTTGACCTGTATGAACCACAAAATTCAAGCTTTCTAAGGCATGAGCACTTGGGTGTTCAAAACTAAATAAGGCGCCAAAATAATCTTCTTTGTAGGTCAGCAAATCAATTCGGTGGTCATGGCTTTTTACAAAAGAGCAAGTGTCATATTCACCATTCTTGCGATGGTAATGAATGCGCATAGGGTAGGTATACATTTTTATTTTTTCCTTTTTTTAATTTGTTTCTGTTTCACTAATAAATTCTTGACTAATTTTGTCACGACTAACAAACATAGTTATATTATCTAAACTCTGTTTTTAAACGATCATTACAGACTTTCTAGCCAAGCTTCGTCTCGAACCTCGATACCAAGTTCTTGTGCTTTTTGCAGTTTACTTCCAGCATCTGCTCCTGCCACGACGAGGTCGGTCTTTTTAGACACACTGCCTGTTACCTTGGCACCCAGACTTTCGAGTTTACTTTTGGCTTCTGAGCGCTTGAGCCGTTCCAATTTCCCAGTCAATACAACGGTCAAACCTGACAAGGCTGCATCTGCTACTACAGTCTGACCTTTATAGTCCAGATTGACCCCAGTTTCTTTCAACTCGTCTAAGAGAATCTTCGATCCTTCTGTCGCAAAATAAGTTTGAAGACTTTTGGCAATCACCCCACCCAGACTTTCAATACTAGCCACTTCCTCTGGATCTGCCTGAGCCAGATTTTCAATTGAATGGAAATGTTGGAGTAAGAGCTGACTAGCCTTGCTTCCTACATGGCGAATTCCCAAACCAAACAAGAGTTTTTCAGCAGAATTTTCCTTAGATGCTTGAATGGCCTGATACAGTTTAGAAGCAGACTTTTCCTTAACCCCCTCTAAAAGTAGGAAATCTTCTTCTTTCAAACGATAAATATCTGCTACATCCTTGACTAGATTGGTAGCAAAAAGCTTCTCAACAATAGATGGACCAAGGCCTGTAATATTCATAGCATCTCGAGAGGCAAAGTGGATCAAACCTTCCATGATTTGGGCAGGGCAACGTGGATTGATACACCGCAGGGCTACTTCATCTTCAAAGTGCAACAAGTCAGAGTCACAACTTGGGCAGTTTGTTGGAATATCTAGTTTCTCTTCAGAAATTCGTTTTGACTCTACTACACGTAAAACAGCAGGGATGATGTCCCCGGCCTTATAGACAATGACCGTGTCGTCCTTACGAATATCTTTTTCAGCAATATAATCCACATTGTGCAGGGTCGCACGGCTAACAGTTGTACCAGCTAGTTGTACTGGTGTTAGATTCGCAGTTGGGGTTACAACTCCCGTACGGCCAACTGTCCAATCAACTGATAAGAGTTGAGCTTCTTTTTCTTCGGCTGGGAATTTGTAGGCCACTGCCCACTTTGGAGCCTTAACAGTAAAGCCGAGTTCTTCTTGACTTGCTAGGTCGTTTACCTTGATCACCACCCCATCGATATCGTAAGGCAGATTGTCTCGATCTTTCCCCACTTCTTGAATAAAATCCCAGATTTCATCTATGTTTTCAGCCAAGATTCGCTTAGGATTGACTACAAAACCGAGTTGTTCTAGGTGCTTCAAAACCTTTTCTTGACTATCTCGAGTTGAAGGGCTGGCTTCTTGATAGAGAAACGTTGCAAGATTGCGCTTGGCAACTACAGCTGTATCTAACTGCCGAAGGGTTCCTGCCGCCGCATTACGAGGATTGGCAAATTCAGGCTCTCCATTTTCTTGGCGAGCTTGGTTGACCTGGTCAAAAGAAGCGCGTGGCATGTAACATTCCCCACGAACTGTAATATCAAGTTCTTCTGGCAAGATCAATGGAATGTCCTTAACACGCTTAAGATTTTCTGTGATATTTTCCCCAATAGAACCATCTCCACGTGTTGCCCCAGCAACTAAAATCCCCTTTTCATAAGTCAGCGAGATAGATAAGCCATCGATTTTCAACTCACAAATATAGGTTGGATGAGCCACTTCCTTACGAACACGCGCATCAAAAGCTTCAAGCTCCTCACGTGAAAAAGCATCCTGCAAACTATAAAGAGGATACTGATGACTATATTTTTCAAAACCATCTAAGACTTTGCCACCAACACGATGGGTCGGACTGTCTGCTAACACTTGATCTGGATAGGCAGTTTCTAACTCGACCAACTCACGGTAAAGGCGATCATACTCATTGTCTGAAACCGACGGATTGTCGCTAGTATAGTACTCAGACGCATAGCGATTGAGCAAGGCGACTAACTCATTCATTCTTTTATTCATAAGACCATTTTACCATAAACTAAGCCCTCCTCACAAACGAGAAGGGCGGAAAAAATACTTAGATTGGAATTATTTTTAAAACTCAAGCAGCCTTATATCAATTTTTCAAAATGAGTTCGAACATAAATAAACGATATACAAGACAAGATGATAACACCACTTCCAATTATCAGGAAAGAAGAGAGATATACACTTGGCAAGACTGTCATAAATCCTTTTGAAATAGGCATAAATAGAATAGCTAAGGTATAAATCGAACTGAGAACTCTACCCAAATATTCACCTTCAACCTTGGTTTGTACTTGAGTAAAAAAGTGAATATTGAAAATCGTCATAAACAGTTCACAAACGAAATTTCCAGAAAAGGAAAGAAAATTTGGAAGTGGTAATCCCATCATAAAAACTCCGACACCTGTCAAAGCCAGTAAAATCAAAAGATTATAAACATTAGCTTTAATCTTACTAGCTAGAAGAGCCCCAATGATGGAACCAATAGCCCCCATAGTTAAAATACTTGCATAGGCTCCTTCTGACCCGTAAAGCTGATTCGAAAAGGGAAGGAGAAATTCAAAAGCTGCAAAAAAGAAATTAACGCTGGAAGCTACCAGCAAAAGGAAAAAAATTTCTTGCTGATGCCAGATATAGTGTAACCCATCCTTGATATCTACAAAAATATCTCTCCCAGTAAAAGCCTTTTTCTCTTGAACTCCTACTTCCTCTTTTGGAAGGAAAGCCACTAGAACAAAAGCAATGAAAAAAGTCAGCGAGTCTAGCAGTAGCGTCATATGGAGACTTGCAAACTGTAAAACAAGGAAGGAAAGAACAGGAGAGCTAACACCTACAACCTGCAAAACCAGCTCTAGGCGAGAGTTATAGATCACAATCTCATCTTTCTCAACAACCTCAGTTATGATAGCTTTATTGGCTGTACGAGAAAAGGCAAAAGCAATTGCCTGAACAATGTTGGCAACAATCAAAGCCCCAATCATCCAGCTATCATTCCTTATGAAAGAAATAGCCAGACAAAGAATCCCGCAAACAAGGTCTGTCGCCATTAAAATCTTACGACGAGAAAAACGGTCTGAAACGACTCCGCCAAAGGGGTTGACAAGAATAGATGTGACGAGTTCAGAAATCTGATACATTCCTAAAACTGTCTGTCCCATAGTCCCCATGGAAGCCAACCAGACACTATTTCCATAATCATAGAGCATATTCCCTATCTTGTTAACAGCTCCACGGCTAATCAACTGTACTGCATAGCGATTCATATAAAAACTCCTCTCAAATTTTGAAACTATTGTATCAAAACCGAAAGGAGCTTTTTTCTTTTTCCCTTATTTGGGAAAATTAATTTTTGATAAATTTTTCGTAGTGTTCCTGATAATAGGCTACTTGCTCTGGAAGACCTAGCACGTCAAAAATATGCATGGCTTCTTGCATTTGGCTACAACCTTCTTTACACTTTCCTTTTTGATATAAGGCAAAACCTTTGAGGTAATGTAAAATATTTCGTTCATACAGACTAATGTTTTTACCAATAATCTTCTCTGTATAAATCTCAAAATAGCTTGCATTGTCAAAAGAAAGATGCTCTAAACAATGCTGGTAACAATTGAGGGCCAAAATCAACACTAATCTCTTATGGCGCCCAATTTCTTGATAAAACTCCTCCCTCTCCATAACTTCTCTACCAATCCGAGTGACATAGTCCACATCGTAGAAACTATAGAGGTTCCCGAAAAGAATCAATTCATACATGGTCCATTCTTCTGTTTTGAAGAGATAATCTGCTACCTTATCCAAATCATCCTGCTTCATCTCATAACTCGAATCTCTTTGACAAATCAGACCTTGTAGCAAAATCCAGTTCAGCTCAAAATAGAGGGGATTTGTCGAACTCTTAGCCTTTTCAAGTTGTTCTCTTTGAAGCTTTTGAAAACCTGCAATATCATTTGAGTAGTAAAGCGGAATAATTTGTCCCATCATGGCAACATGTTCATGATTGTGAAAATTTCTTGCCTTGTCCATGAAATTTTCGATTGTTACATGAATGTTATCCAAAATCTCAAAGAAACGCGAGACTGCTAGGTCAGACTCCCCAAGCTCAAAGCGAGATAACTGAGAGGTTGAACAGGACTCGCCTGCTGCTTCCTTTAAAGAATAATTTCCACTTGTTCGAAATTCACGAAATACTTTTCCAAGATGTTCCATCTTTACACCTGCTCTGATAATTCTTCCCACTCAAGCATAGCTTCTTCCTGACGATGGCTGATTTTGTCCAGCTCAGCCTGTAATTCCATGAGTTTGTCGGCATCGTTTGTTTCCAACATTTGTTCAGAAATGGCTTGACTTTGACTTTCTAACTCTTCGATTTCAACTTCTAGACTTTCAATTTGTCGCATGAGTTTGCGAACTTCTTTTTGACTTTCTTTCTGAGCCTGGTAGTCATTGAGTGTACTTACTTCTTTTGCTTGATTGCTGGTTGAAGCTTCCTCAGTCTGACTCATTTCTACTTCTACTTTCTTCTCAACATAGTAGTCGTAATCTCCCAAGTAAAGAGTCGAACCCTTCTCAGACAATTCCAAAACATGAGTTGCCACACGATTGATAAAGTAACGGTCGTGGCTGACGAATAGAAGAGTTCCATCAAAGTCAATCAAGGCATTTTCCAACACTTCCTTGCTATCAATATCCAAGTGATTGGTCGGCTCGTCAAGAATCAAAAAGTTGTTGTTTTCCATAGACAATTTAGCCAAAAGCAAACGAGCTTTTTCGCCACCAGATAGCATGCCGACTGATTTTTTAACATCATCTCCTGAGAAAAGGAAGGCACCTAGGCGGTTACGGATTTCAACTTCCGGTGTCAATTTGAAATCATTCCAGAGTTCATCCAGAACCGTATTACTTGGTGTCAGCTTGCTTTGAGTTTGGTCATAGTAGCCAACCTCAACATTTGCGCCAAAGCGCTTTTCCCCCTTGATAAAAGGAATCTGATCCACGATTGATTTGATAAAGGTTGACTTGCCAATACCATTGGGACCAACGATAGCGACAGCATTCATCTTACGAAGGTCTAGGTTGATAGGCTCTGACAGGACTTCCCCATCATAGCCAATAGCCGCATTTTCAACAGTCAAAACAACATTGCCCGACGTTTTTTCAGACTGGAAGGTCATGTTGACTGATTTCTTACCAGCTTCAGGCTTGTCCAAACGCTCCATTTTTTCCAGTTGTTTACGACGAGATTGGGCACGTTTGGTCGTTGAAGCTCGGACTAGATTGCGATTGACAAAGTCTTCCAGAGCAGCAATCTCCTTCTGTTGCTTTTCATAGTTTTTTGCCTCAGTAGCTAGCTTTTGCTCTTTCAACTCGACAAAACTAGAGTAATTGCCAACATAACGATCCAAGGAATGCTTGGTCAAATCTAGCGTAATTGTCGCAACCTTATCTAAGAAATAACGGTCGTGGCTGACGATAATGAGGGCGCCACTATAGTTTACCAAGTAATTCTCTAGCCAGGCAATAGTTTCGATATCCAAGTGGTTAGTTGGCTCGTCCAATACCAAGAGATTTGGCTTTTCAAGAAGCATTTTAGCAAGAGCCAGACGGGTATTTTGACCACCAGAAAGCTCGGCAATTTTCATCTGCCACATAGATTCGTCAAACTTGAATCCATTTAAAATCGCTCGAATATCAGCTTCATAGGTAAAGCCACCTGCTTGACGGAAATTCTCAGATAAGCGATCGTAATCTGACATCAGTTTATCCAAATCATCACCAGACTTTTCACCCATCTCCAACTCCATCTGACGCAGTTGTTTCTCCGTCCGACGTAAGTCACCAAAGACAAGAAGCATTTCATCGTAGATGGTATTTTCAGACTCAAAACGGCTATCTTGGGCTAGGTAAGACAGAGAAATATCTTTTTTCTTATTGATTTCTCCACTAGTTGGCTCCTCTTCTCCAACCAAAATCTTCAAAAGAGTAGACTTACCTGCACCATTTTTCCCAACAAGGGCAATCCGGTCTCGTTCATCAACCTGCAGGTTAATATTATCGAAAAGAACCTCTCCTGCAAAAGAACGTTCAATTTTATTAGCTTGTAAAATAATCATACAAGTAGTATAGCATGTTTCCCTAAGGCATTCAAGATAATGGTAAGTATTTTAGCGAAGGATTTGTAACATAAAATAAATTATGTACATTTTATATTACAAACCCTTCGCTATCTTGTTGGATTTTCTAACCAGCTAATCTTGCTTCAAATAGTTATCGCACAAGTCTATTATTTAATTCTTTTCATTATATACGTACGTATAGCAGATTGAAATAAGATGAGAACCAATCGATTGGGGAAGTAAAATTAATTTCTATAGATGTTTTAGAAATTGTTTTGTACTATTTTAGATTCAACTACTATATATACAATATTTTCGGAGCATTCAATTTTTTAACTCTATTTATTACTAGATTTCATAATTAAAAAGCCTACTGACCAAGCTAGAAAGCTTGATACAATAGGCTTTTAAAAGGCTGATTATTTAACAGCGTCTTTAAGAGCTTTACCAGCTTTGAATGCTGGAACTTTAGAAGCTGCAATTGTCATTTCTTTACCAGTTTGTGGGTTGCGACCTTTACGTTCTGCACGCTCACGAACTTCAAAGTTACCAAAACCGATCAATTGAACTTTTTCACCAGCTGCAAGATAGTCAGCTACTGCTGCAAATACAGCTTCAACTGCTGCTGCTGAGTCTTTCTTAGTCAATTCTGTAGCTTCTGCTACTTTAGCGATCAAATCTTGTTTGTTTGCCATGTTAACGATTCCTCCAAATAATTCTAATTAACAAATATAATCATATCCTAAAATCCCTTTTAGGTCAAGTTAAAAACGCTATTTCTTCCCATTTTCTTTATTTTTTTAGGAGTGGTAACGTACCAAAATAGCCCAAGCATTCTCACCTGTGTGCGTTTGAATAATGGAACCCGTTTCCAAAACAGAAATTGGCTGTTCAACATAGGCTTGTAAGCTTTCTTTCATCTCTTTTGCCCAATCAGCACTACCAGAATATGAAATTCCAATCTCTGCTACAGAACGTTCAGCGAGTGATGTTATCAACTCATCTAACCATTTTTTAAAAGTTTTAGCTCCACGACCTTTAACCATTGGCTGCAATTCATGGTCTTTCATTTGCATGACAACACGGATATTGAGAAGTGAACTCAACAATCCAGTTACACGGCCAATTCGCCCACCTTTAACAAGATTTTCCAAAGTTGAAACACCAATATAAAGCTCTGTATTGTTTTTGACCTCTTCTACATGAGATAAAATTGTCTCCATGTCTTTGCCTTCTTGCGCTAATTTTGCAGCCTCAACAACTTGGAATTTCAAGGCTTGGTCAGTGAAGAAACTGTCAATAACTGTTACGTCGGCAGTAGATAGGCTAGCACCTTGACGCGCTGCTTCTACAGTACCCGAAAGAGCATGGGACATATGAATAGCAAGAATCTGGCTACCATCCTTGCATAGGTCTTCAAACACTTCAGCAAAGACACCTACAGGCGGCTGGCTTGTTTTCGGAAGATTCTTACTTGCTTGCATCAAGTGAAGGAATTTACCTTCTTCTTTCAAATCAGCATCAGAATAAACAACATTATCAATCATTACAGATAATGGAACAATTGTAATATCTAATTGCTTTACTAGTTCTGGTTCAATAGTAACAGATGAATCGGTTACAATCTTAATTTTTGTCATAGTATCAATCTTTCTATTTTAGGATTCAGATTGGTTTTCTTACTTCTAATTATATCAAAAAAAGATTAAAAATCCTAATGGAGTCACTCAAATTTTCCTTAAAAATTTGATATAATCTACTTATAAGAAAAGAGGTGTCCTATGATTAAAAAAATTTACCCCATTTTAACCATTTTATTAGGAGCTGCTATTTATGCTTTTGGGCTGACTTATTTTGTAGTTCCTCATCATCTCTTTGAAGGAGGGGCGACAGGTATTACCCTCATCACCTTTTATCTTTTTAAAATCCCTGTTTCGCTCATGAACTTGCTGATTAACATTCCCCTTTTCATCCTAGCTTGGAAAATATTTGGAGCAAAATCTCTCTATTCTAGTTTGCTTGGAACCTTAGCGTTGTCTGCTTGGTTGGCTTTTTTTGAGCGTATTCCCCTTCATATTGACCTTCAAGGTGATTTACTGATCACAGCCCTTATAGCGGGAATCCTATTGGGAATTGGCCTTGGAATTATTTTTAATGCTGGAGGTACAACTGGCGGAACTGATATTCTAGCTCGTATTCTCAACAAATACACTCATATATCAATGGGGAAACTACTTTTTATCTTAGATTTTTGTATTCTCATGCTCATTCTCCTTATCTTCAAGGATTTGAGATTGGTTTCCTACACACTCTTATTTGATTTTATCGTTTCTCGTGTCATTGATTTGATTGGAGAAGGTGGCTATGCTGGTAAAGGCTTTATGATTATTACAAAACGTCCTGACCAACTTGCTAAAGCGATTAATGATGACCTAGGAAGAGGTGTTACTTTCATCTCAGGTCAAGGCTACTACAGCAAAGAAAATTTGAAGATCATCTACTGTATTGTCGGTAGAAATGAAATTGTGAAAATGAAGGAAATGATTCATCGAATCGATCCTCAAGCCTTTATAACTATTACAGAAGCCCACGAAATCCTTGGAGAAGGATTTACCTTTGAAAAAGAATAAAAAGAGGTAGTGTAGTGACCTCAGAAGTTAGACTAAATCATCTATCTTTCAGGTCACAGACAACCTCTTTTTTGTTTACTCAATCTTTTAAGACCAATTCCGAGCTACTTCTTCATCAGTCTTTAACTGATCCACTAATTGGTCAACAGAATCAAATTTTGTCATATCTCGAATGCGATCAAGCCAATAAACCATGACGGTTTCTCCATAAATATCTTGATTAAAATCAAAAATATTGACTTCAAAACGTGCTTCTTCTCCATCAAAGGTCACATTTTTCCCGACACTAGCCATAGCACGATACTTCTGTCTTTGAATCTCAACATCAACGACATAAACGCCATCTGCTGGCATATAAGTACGGTCTAAAAGCACTAAATTAGCTGTTGGATAACCAATCGTACGACCACGAGCATTACCATGAACCACCATACCTCTTGATGGAAGCGGTGCCCCCAAAAGTTCCCCTGCTTCTTTCACATTTCCGTCCAAAATAGCTTGACGGATACGAGTTGAACTAATCTTTCCTTTCTCATCTTCTACAGGTGGTACAATGATAACTTCTCCATCAAAGTAATCCTTTAAGTCTTCTGCCGTTTTTTGGTCAGAACCAAATGTATAATCAAAACCTGCAACAATAATTTTGGCATTCATAGCCTTGATATAAGTTGCAAAAAATTCTTCTGCCGTGAGACTAGCGAATTGACTACTAAAATCAAGGAGATATAATTCTTCTACACCTTCACGCTTTAATTTTCTCTCGCGTTCAGCAGGGTTCAAAATATGTAAAAACAGATCAGGATGATAAGGCTCTAAAGCGATCTTTGGAGATTCATTAAAGGTCATAACGACGATAGGCAATAAATCCTTTCTCGCAGCCTTATTGGCAACACGAAATAATTCTTGATGCCCCTTGTGTATACCATCAAAATAGCCAAGGACTACGACTGAATCAGATGGTGTGCCAATATCTTTTTGGTTTTTTATAGGAATAGTAATAATCATAAAATAATTATATCATAGCGATAGCTATTTCTGGAACAGAAAATCTGAAATATCGTTTTTTTCACCTGAAGTGTACCTGTTTTCAAAAAGCACTTCACTCGATTGTTGCTTAACTATGAACTTTGCAATATTCTTCTCAAAAACTTGTAGAACATCTTCAAAATTTTGAAAGGAGTGATTAGACTTGTTCAGTAACCATAAAGTGTCATACTATGCTTATGTATGAAAAAGCAATGCAACTAACTCCTGAGAACTTTAAATTACTAATTGGTGCCGAAAAGGTAGAATTTAGAATCGAGGTACACCTATGGCTGTAAAATTTACAAAATGAGACAACTTGGGCAAGATGTTTGAAGAATTTCCTAAACTCCCTGATTTGAAGCAAGTCACTTTCCCTGATGACAAAGAAAAAGCCAAAGCAGCAAAGAAAAACTAGATGACTGCTTTCCAACAACTCCCATCTAATGTGCTTCAGACTGGAGCTATTTTTCTCTCCATCTGTTAGCTTGGATTCTCAGACAGTTTCAGCTAAAGAATATCTTTTCCCTTATCAGAAGAAACGAATCAAGCCATTCAGACAAGTGAAGGGACGACAAGCCAATATTTGAAACCAGATACCAGTTCTTATAGTCAATTGAAATAAAATCTGAAGAAATCGAGTAGGAAACTCAAATCAATTTTTAACAGTGTTCTATTCCAGATTCAATCCACTATACATATTAAAAAGTATGGGTACCAAAACAAAAAAACAGGCTCTCCGAAAACTCGGAAAGCCTTAATTTATGCTATTTCTAGCTTCCTCGCCTTTACAGTTCAAGGCTCGGTATAAAAAGGTTCACTGGACCTTTTTATTTAGCGATTGGATAAACAGAAACTTGTTTTTTATCGCGTCCTTTACGTTCAAAGCGTACTACGCCTTCAACTTTAGCGAACAAAGTATCGTCTCCACCACGTCCAACGTTTACACCTGGATAGATGTGTGTACCACGTTGACGGTAAAGGATTGATCCACCTGTTACAGTCTGTCCGTCAGCTGCTTTAGCTCCAAGACGTTTTGCTTGTGAATCACGTCCGTTTGATGTAGAACCTCCACCTTTTTTGTGGGCGAAAAGTTGCAAGTTGTTAAGAGTCATTTTTAACATAATGTTTTCCTCCGTGTTAGTTTTCTGTGATAACTCTGGTTTGGACGAACTCTGAAGAGTTCTCCGATAAGTTTGCCATACCTAAGAAAAATGATTCAAAGAATAACTGAGTCATTTCTCTCTGGTGTGAAGGAAGATCTTTTGGAATTTCAACCATCAGATAGCCACCTTCATCTTTGTTTAATTCTAGGATTGGTTCGTAGCCTGCAAATTTCTCAATGGAATTGATAAAGTTAATGGCAAGCGTAGAAACCGATGCACACACGACATCTAAGCCGTATTCGCCACTCTCGGCGTGTCCAGTAATTTCCGCACTCCTCAGCTCGCCATCTTCGGCTCTCTCAAAGACTGCTTGTATCATGTGTTCTCCTTAAAATTAAGCGTTGATTGCGTTGATGACAACTTTTGTATATGGTTGACGGTGACCTTGTTTACGGTGGCTACCTTTTTTAGGTTTGTACTTGTAAGTAACAACTTTCTTTTGTTTTCCTTGTTTTTCAACAGTTCCAACTACAGTAGCTCCAGCAACAAGTGGAGTTCCGACAACAGTGTTTTCACCACCAACAAGAACAACTTCGTTAAAAGTAACTTCTTGACCAGCTTCAACGTTCAATTTTTCAACGTAAACTGCTTGACCAACTTCAACTTTAACTTGTTTTCCGCCAGTTTTGATAATTGCGTATGTGCTCATTATGCACCTCCTATGATTTTTATGGGTTTCCCCGATTTTTTGTGAAGACTCGCCTAGCATCGTGGGACGAACCACTTAAACTTGAATAATCAAGCAACGATGTTCGTGCGGTTGCACAGGATCGTGCATAGTCAACTCTTCAAGTATAGCATATCTCCTATTTTCTTACAAGTAATAACACCTAAAATCACGCTTTTTCTTTTACTTTTTTCTGCCAAGAGGCAAAAAGCATGCTAAGGTAAAAAATACTCATCATAATAGGAACACCAAGAATAGTCTTTTCATGATAGAAAATCGTCAAATAGGCTGAAAAGACAACACCAAGGACAAAACTACTAAGCAGGCTAACAAATATGAACCCTTCACGCAAAAAAGGAGTGTGCTTGGTCCGGAAATAATCTCCAAAAGCCAACATGGTCCGTTTGATATTCCCTGTCATAAAGGCATTATTGTAAGCAATACCCGACACTTCTCCAAAAGCAGTTGTCACCAGTCCCATACAGAAGGCCAAGGGCGGCACTAGATAGATATTATCCACAGTTTGCGGCACAAAACCAATAACTATTGATAAGATTGCCAAAGGAATCAGTGACAGAATTGGCTTTTTCACAATTCTCAATTTTTCCTTATAAATGGTTAGTAAAAAAACTCCCAGCATAAACGCTATTAAGGTTAAAAGCTTATCCCTAACATCCGAAACATTATTCTGTATTAGCTCTACCGAAAGAAAGACAACATTTCCAGTTTGTCCAGCTACAAGGGTATTCCCGCGAACAATAAAAGTGTAAGCATCCACATATCCAGCACAAAACGTCAAAAAAAGTGCTAACCTTTTAGACTGACGTGATATTTTTCTTATAGGTAATAACCTCATTTTCCCTCCCATTGTATTTTCTCTTAGAATATTGTACCATTTTCTTTCTAAAAAATCGTAGGCTACCATTTAGATTTTACTATTAGCATAATAATAGATAACTATTTATCCAAAAATAGATAGAGATAACATGTTTGTAAACAAAGCGAACCTTTGGTAAAATCATTTCCATGAAACTAGAATAGAGCCTCTCTTAGCAAAAATCATTATTTTAATTTATTTCTAATCACTCCTTGACATAAATAACTCTTACCAATAAAAGACTATGTCTAAAAAAAATGGTATAATAAAATCAATACTTGGGCTTGATGGCTATGCTACTAATAACAATTAGGAGAGAAAATCAGGCACTTGTTAACAACAAGGATTATCCCCTTGAAACGAAAGGAATCTTAAAAATCTTATGATGAACATGCAAAACATGATGCGCCAAGCACAAAAACTTCAAAAACAAATGGAACAAAGTCAAGCTGAACTTGCAGCTATGCAATTTGTTGGCAAATCTGCTCAAGACCTTGTCCAAGCGACCTTAACTGGAGATAAGAAAGTTGTCAGCATTGATTTCAATCCAGCTGTCGTTGACCCAGAGGACCTTGAAACTCTTTCTGATATGACCGTTCAAGCCATCAACTCTGCTCTTGAACAAATCGATGAAACTACCAAGAAAAAACTGGGTGCTTTCGCTGGGAAATTGCCATTCTAAAAACAAGGACCTAGAACAATACTTGTCGATAACAAAGGCTAAGAAAGGTGCAAAAATTATAAAAAACGCATAATAGCAGGTGTCAAAAACACTCAATATTATGCGTTTTCTAATGAAAAAATTCTCTTTTCATACTCATTTAATACTCTTCAAAAATCAAATTCAAACCATATCAGCGTCGGCTTGTCGTACTCAAGTACTGCCTGCGCCTATCTTTCTAGTTTGCTCTTTGATTTTTATTGAGTATAAAATCCAAAAGGGAATTTATCGTTTTACGGACATATATATTACAGATTTCTATAGGTCGTATATAGACAGGATATCATCGCTTGGAAGTTGTCCTTTTTGACACCAATCAGTAATTTAGTCCCCAGGAGTTAATGGCAGTGCTTTTCGTACATAGTTTCATAACTACAGTATAGCATAGTATATCGCTTTATAGTTTTCACTATTGATGAACTGCTTGGGCCGCCGTGATAAGGGTCAACTTGTAGACATCATCTGCATTACATCCACGAGAAAGGTCGTTAACTGGCTTGTTCAAACCTTGCAAAACAGGGCCTACAGCCGCAAATCCACCAAGACGTTCGGCCATCTTGTAACCGATATTTCCTGCCTCGATACCTGGGAAGATGAAGACATTTGCTTGACCAGCTACTGTACTTCCAGGAGCTTTCAGAGCTGCAGTTTCGGGAACAAAGGCCGCATCAAATTGCAACTCACCATCGATTTCAAGGTCAGGACGCAAGTCGTGAGCAATTTTAGTTGCTTCTACAACCTTATCGACGCTCTCACCAAACCCTGAACCTTTAGTAGAATAGCTTAGCATAGCAATTTTAGGTTCGATACCAAACATCTTAGCTGTGATTGCTGAGTTGATGGCAATTTCAGCCAAAGCTTCCGCATCTGGATTGATATTGATAGCACAGTCTCCAAATAGGTAACGTTCAGAGCCACGAACCATGAGGAAGGCTCCTGAAGTACGAGTCACATTTGGACGAGTTTTGATGATTTGTAGGGCTGGGCGAACTGTTGAAGCTGTTGAGTGAATAGCTCCAGATACCATTCCATCAACCAAGCCCAAGTAAACCAACATAACACCAAAATAGTTGACATCTTCAACCAAAACCTTGCGTGCATCTTCTTCAGACATTTTGCCCTTGCGACGCTCCACCAATGCAACAACCATTTCTTCAAATTGAGGATAATGTTGAGGGTCAATAACTTCATAACCATCCATGATCCCTTCGATTTCAAGATAAATTTTAATTTTTTCAGGATTTCCAAGCAAGACTGGAATAACATCTGTTTCTTTTACCAAGCGTTTAGTTGCTTGCAGAATACGAGGCTCTTCCCCTTCAGGGAGAACAATACGAGCATTTTTACCAACAAGGTTGGCTTTGAGACTTTCAAAAACTTCCATGAGTTTTCTCCTTTAAGATAATAATTATACTCTGAAACAGTTTTTATAGAGTATTAGTTGATAACTGAGTAATAAGGTTACTGAAATCATCCGGCAAGGAACTTTCTAACTGCAAGTCTTGCTCTAAAAATGGATGATAGAAGGATAGGTAATGGCAATGCAGGGCCTGACGTTGAATGCCATCGTCCAGACTACCACCATACAAGTCATCTCCCAACAAAGGAAAACCAATATGAGAAAAATGGACTCGGATTTGGTGGGTTCGTCCAGTATGCAGGCGAATGTCGACCAAGTGGATATTTCCATAAGAAGCTACAATCTTGTATGAAGTATGGGCATACTTTCCGCCTTTAGCCACTCGTCTGGTAATAATGGAATCTTCATCACGCGCAATCGGAGCAATAATTTCCCCTTCTGGCTCCAAATGTCCATCTCCCTTAACCAAAGCAAAGTAGCGTTTCTCGATAGATTTCTTCTGCAACTGCTTGTCTAATCGTGCATGGGCATAACCATGCTTGGCAAAGAGCATCAAGCCAGAAGTGTCCCTATCTAGTCTGGTAACAATGTGAACCTGCTGATTTTCATAATTTTGCTTGACATAGTAACCCTTGATAAAATTGGCAATGGTATTAGAGTGATTGACACTAGGAATAGAAGCCACTCCATAGGGTTTATTCAAGACTAGAAAGTGGTCATCCTCATAGAGAATATCTAATGGAAGCTCAATAGCCTCCAAGGTTTCAAAGCCTTCCTCAGCGGGAATATCGATAGTAACGCGGTCCCCAAGATCCAATAGATGGGTTGCATTTTGTGGTTGGTCATTGACCAGAATAGCCCCACCTCGAAACTTAATCTTGGCCAGAAGCCCCTTAGAAACCTCGTGCTTTTTTAAGAAGGTCTTAACCTTGACATGCTCATCTGCGATAAATTCAAACCTCATTCGTCCACCTCGCCGATAAAAGCATCCTTAACGCGGTTCCAGAAGCTGGTATGGCTAGGAGTCGCGACAAAGTGAATCTTATGATGATCAATTTGATACTCGATTCGCTCGATACTACGAAAAGAATAGACACTATTGTCAACCGAAATGGTGTGGTAATCATTTCTTGTTGGAATGAGTTCAATCTTATCCTTCTTAGGCACAATAATGGACGAACCCAGCGTTCGATAGACACGATTATTAAGGCTGGCAATTTCCGTCAACTGAAGAGCTTCAATGGTAGGATGTAACACTGCACCGCCAAGAGACTTGTTATAAGCCGTACTACCAGTCGGCGTTGAAACTGTTAGCCCGTCTCCACGAAAACGCTCAAAGGGAACACCATTGATGACAATATCTGCCACCATGGTTCGATCAGACCTGCGGATACTGGCTTCATTGAGGGCACGAAAAATCTTGACCTCTCCATTTCCAAGAAAAACCTTCACATTTAGAACAGGGTAAGAAACCCTTGCTCCGGTATCTAGCTGCAAATTGATCATTAACTTATCCAACTCAAAATCACGATAATCGGTATAAAAGCCCAGATGTCCTGTATGAAGACCGATAAAGCGTACCTTATCAAGTTGGTCTTCGTACTTATGAAAGGCCGACAAGAGCATGCCATCTCCACCAATGGAAATGACAATGTCCGGACTGCTATCATTGAGTATAAACTGATTTCTCTTCAAACGATCTCGCAATTCATACAAAACCCTTTGGCTCTGCGGTTTTCTATTAGCTATCAGATCAATTCGTTTACCTGTATTCTTCATCTGTATCGTCACTGTTTCCTACACCGTCATTTAATTTTCTACTCAAAGGATCAAAAAGTGCCTGGGCTTCTTGGATATCATCACGAATTTTACCCATTTCTTCATCCAACTGATGGGCAATTTTGGCAGTAATTTCCAATCGCTTCTTAATCTCCTCTGGGAAATCCCCTTGATATTTGTAGTTGAGAGAATGTTCTATCGTTGCCCAGAAATTCATGGCCAAAGTACGTATTTGAATTTCTGCTAAAATAGTCTTGGCTCCATTGATGGTGTCAACCATATATTCTACTACCACATGATAGGAACGGTAGCCTGAAGCCTTTCGATGAGTAATGTAATCTCGCTCCTGTATGATACGCATATCCTGACGCTTACGCAAAATAGCTACAACTTCTTGGACGTCATCTACAAACTGGACCATCACACGTAAACCAGCAATATCCTGTAAATCGTGTTCTAAGGTCGCATAAGTAATGCCACGACGAGCCATTTTTTCTTTGATACTCTCAATTGGCTTGACTCGACCAGTCACAAACTCAATCGGAGAATGCTTATTTTGCTTACGATATTGCTTACGAATACCACGAAGTTTAATCTTTAACTCACCAACAGCTTGAATGTAAGGATCTAGAAATTCTTCCCATTCTAAGGTCATATATTCTCCCTTGTTCTCATATTATCCGTCAAAAATATCTTTGATTTTTTCTCCAGATTCATATACAATAAATACAATGCTTATTATACCATAAATCCGCTTTCAACGATAAAGAAAAGGTAAGAAAAATGAAACATTTAGAAATTGAATTGAAAACACTATTGAAAAAAGATGAGCATGATCGTCTAAAAGACCAGTTCACAGGTGTCACTCCTGTTCTTCAAAAAAATTACTACATCGACACACCTGATTTTGAGCTGCGAGAAAAGAAAGTTGCTATGCGCATTCGAACCTTTGAAGACTGGGCAGAATTGACACTCAAAGTCCCACAAAGTGTTGGGAACATGGAATACAACCAAAAATTGCAACTAAAAGATGCTGAGAACTATCTGAGTAAGGAAGAACTTCCTCAAGGGCTGGTTCTTGATGAATTGGCTAAACATGGTATCCAAACTAGTGAATGGCAGGTTCTTGGTTGTCTAACAACGCTTCGCTATGAAATGCAAACAGCTATCGGTCTCATGGCTCTGGATGAAAGTCAATACTTTGATATGACGGATTACGAATTGGAGCTTGAAGTGGAAAATCACGAGCAAGGCAAACAGGATTTCCAACAATTTTTAGAGAAAAATCAGATTTCCTATCAAAAAGCTCCTTCAAAATTGGTTCGATTTGTCAAAAGTATGAAAAATAGCTGAAATAATCTCCATTTTTTGGTAAAATAGAAAAGATAAAAATACACAAATCCCAGTTCATATATGTAAGGCAAATATCACTAGGATTTATAAAGTTTACAGAGGACGGTCTATAATGTCAGATAGAAAAAACATGAAACTTTTCGCACTCAACTCTAACCAAGAGATTGCACAGAAAATTGCTGAAGCTGTTGGTGTCCCACTTGGAAAACTATCATCACGTCAATTTTCAGACGGAGAAATCCAAGTGAATATCGAAGAAAGTGTTCGTGGTTATGATGTTTACATCATCCAATCAACAAGTTTCCCTGTTAACAACCACCTAATGGAATTGTTGATCATGGTTGACGCTTGTGTGCGCGCAAGTGCCCACAGTATCAACGTTGTCCTTCCATATTTTGGCTATGCACGTCAAGACCGCATTGCTTGTCCTCGTGAGCCACTTACAGCAAAACTAGTTGCCAATATGCTGGTTAAGGCTGGAGTTGATCGTATCCTGACTCTTGATTTGCATGCCGTTCAGGTTCAAGGTTTCTTTGATATTCCAGTGGATAATCTTTTCACTGTTCCCCTATTTGCAAAACATTACTGCGATAAGGGACTACTCGGTTCAGATGTTGTTGTCGTTAGCCCTAAAAATTCAGGTGTCAAACGTGCGCGTAGCTTGGCTGAATATCTTGATGCTCCTATCGCCATTATCGACTATCCTCAAGACGATGCAACTCGCAACGAAGGTTATATCATTGGTGATGTTGAAGGTAAGAAAGCTATCTTGATTGATGATATTTTAAATACAGGACGTACCTTCTCTGAAGCTGCTAAAATCGTTGAACGTGAAGGAGCTACAGAAATTTATGCTGTTTCTAGCCACGGTCTCTTCGTTGAGGGAGCTGCTGAACTTCTTGACAATACTAAGATTAAAGAAATTCTTGTGACTGATTCAGTAGCAACAAAAGAAAAAACTCCTAAAAACGTATGCTACATCACTGCTAGTGAGTTAATTGGTGATGCCATCGTCCGTATCCACGAAAGAAAACCAGTCAGCCCACTCTTTGCCTACAACAAAAAGAAATAAGGTGATCCTTTGATTTATTTGGACAATGCTGCGACGACTCCTATGTCAGCAGTTGCTATTTCAGCTATGACCAAGGTTATGCAAGAAACCCATGGAAACCCTTCTAGTATTCATGGGCATGGCCGTCAAGCTGGCAAACTCTTGCGAGAAGCCCGTCAGGAACTAGCTCAGTTACTGGGGACAAAACCTCAACATATCTTTTTCACTTCTGGTGGGACTGAGGGCAACAATACTGCTATCATTGGCTACTGCCTTCGTCACCAAGAACGAGGAAAACATATTATCACAACTGCCATCGAGCACCATGCTGTCCTTGAAACCATTGATTACTTGGTTCAACACTTTGGGTTTGAAGCAACCATTATCCAGCCAGAAAATCAAGAAATCACCGCTCAGCAAATTCAAGAGGCCTTACGTGACGATACGATTTTGGTTTCTACCATGTTTGCCAATAATGAGACTGGAAACCTACTGCCCATTGCTGAAATTGGCCAAATACTCAAGCAACACCCAGCCGCCTATCATGTCGATGCAGTTCAGGCTATTGGTAAAATCCCTATACACCCAGAAAAATTGGGCATTGATTTTCTCACTGCTTCTGCCCACAAGTTCCATGGTCCTAAGGGAATCGGCTTTCTCTACGCATCTAGCATGGATTTTGATTCCTATCTACATGGCGGAGACCAAGAACAGAAAAAACGTGCAGGAACTGAAAATTTAGCTGCCATCGTAGGCATGGTTGCAGCCCTAAAAGAGGACCTCGAAAAGCAAGAAGAACATTTTCAACATGTACAAAATCTAGAAACTGCCTTTCTGGCAGAGCTAGAGGGCATTCAATATTACTTGAATAGAGGAGACCATCATCTCCCTTATGTTCTCAATATTGGATTTCCTGGTCAGAAAAATGACCTCTTACTCCTTCGTCTAGATTTGGCTGGAATTTCAATCTCTACTGGCTCAGCCTGCACTGCAGGTATTGTACAAGTAAGCCATGTTCTTGAAGCCATGTACGGGGCAAATTCAGAACGCTTGAAGGAATCCGTTCGTATCAGTTTGTCGCCACAAAATACCGTTGAAGACCTACAAACCCTAGCAAAAACCTTAAAAGAAATTATCGGAGGTTAGCCATATGGCATTTGAAAAAACCATTCAGTTAAAAAATTGTCATTACGACTACACTCTTAGCCCTTCTGTTAAAAAATTCACCCTCAAAGATAACACCTTTTTTGAAACAAAGATTGGTAACTACGAACTAACTCGCCTACTTGAAAAAGTGCCAAACAGCGGTGAAGGCTTCCAACTCAAAATCATCATTAACAAGGAACTTACAGGGGCTAAAATCAATATCACTGACAAGTTTGGGCTACGTCTGGTTGATATTTTCAAATCAGAAGACCACCATATTCATCAGGAAAAATTCTATTTCCTCATGGATAGCTTGGTAGAGCGTGGTGTCTTTACAAAATCAGAAAGATAAAGCCAAAATGTTTGAACTGACCTATAAGGATAACTATCATGTAGAGCGTACTCTCAAGTACGAAGATTATGAGGAACTCATGCTGGCTTTGTCAGGATGTGTGACCCTACCAGATACACTTTATGTGACTTCTCTGACTTTTAAGGACCAGAAAGTTTATCAGGGCCTGGTCGGAGACCTCTACCGTTTTCTATCACATGCAGATTTTTTACATCAAAACTAAGATTTTTCTTAGTTTTTTCTTGTTTTTGTTGATTTTTTCACAATGTTTCTATAAAATAGAAGAATAGAAAGGTTGTGATTTTGTGAAAGATAAACAGTCTGCTATTCCAAAAGCTACAGCAAAAAGACTCTCCCTATACTATCGAATTTTTAAGAGATTTCATGCAGAAAAGATTGAACGTGCCAACTCTAAACAAATTGCAGAGGCTATCGGTATTGATTCAGCGACCGTACGTCGTGATTTTTCCTATTTTGGTGAACTTGGTCGTCGTGGTTTTGGCTATGATGTCAAAAAACTAATGACATTTTTTGCCGATTTGCTCAATGATAACTCTATTACCAATGTCATGCTGGTTGGTATTGGAAATATGGGCCATGCCCTTCTCCACTACCGCTTTCATGAGCGTAACAAGATGAAGATTATCATGGCCTTTGACCTAGATGACCACCCTGAAGTCGGTAGCCAAACTCCTGATGGGATTCCCATTTACGGAATTTCACAAATCAAGGATAAAATCAAGGATGCTGATGTGAAGACTGCTATCCTGACAGTTCCCAGCGTCAAGTCACAAGAGGTTGCCAATCTCTTGGTGGATGCTGGCGTGAAAGGAATTCTCAGTTTTTCACCAGTCCATCTGCATTTACCAAAGGACGTGGTCGTTCAGTATGTCGATTTGACAAGTGAACTCCAAACCCTCCTCTATTTCATGCGAAAAGAGGATTAGAAAGCGAAAATCATTTTATGAAAAAACCAGTTATAGGGATTACAGGAAACGAAAAAACTCATCCAGATGATGACATCATGATGAGCTACGCAGCAAAAGGCTTTGTTGAAGGCGTTAAAGACGCTGGAGGGATTCCCATCATCCTACCGATTGGTGATCAAGAAATGGCTAGCCACTATATCAGTATGATTGACAAGCTCATCTTGACAGGTGGGCAAAATGTTGATCCAAAATTCTATGGTGAACCAAAAACCATCGATAGCGATGACTACCACCTTCAAAGGGATATCTTTGAACTGGCCCTCATCAAGGAAGCTATTAAACAGAAAAAGCCAATTTTTTCTGTCTGCCGTGGAACTCAACTCTTTAACGTTGCCATGGGTGGAACTTTGTACCAAGATATCGAAGACCATTGGCAGGATTGTTCTGCTGAGTACACAACTCAACGCTTGGCGACAGAACCAGATACCGTTCTCCGAGAAATCTATGGAGAAATTTCCCATATTAACTCCTTCCACCATCAGAGCATTAAGGATTTAGCACCTAACTTAAAGATTGCGGCTCATGATCCTAAGGATGGCATTATTGAAGCTGTCATGAGTACGGATGATGTCTCCTTTCTCGGTGTCCAATGGCATCCAGAGTTTCTTTTTGAAAATCGTCCCAAAGATAAAAACCTCTTTGACTATATCGTTAATGAACTTTAGATTAAATCTGTCTTTTCACGATAGCTAAAATAACTGGAGTGAGAGACAATCAAATGGTCCAAGAGGACAATGCCCATCAGGTCGCAGGCTTCCTTGACAAGCTTAGTGACATGATCATCATTTCGGCTAGGGGCTACCGCTCCTGAAGGATGATTGTGAACTAAGATGAGAGAGGTCGCCATATGCTTGATAGCATAGTGAAGAATCTCTCGAGGCTCAGCGATACTACGAGTTGCAGAACCGATAAAAATGGTCTGTTGATGGATGATTTGATTTTGAGTATTGAGATAGAGCGCCACCAAGTGCTCTTGTTTTTTATGTCCCAACTCCTGTTGCATCTTCTTGGCTAACTTTTGACTGCTGAGAATACTTTCCATCTCAAGGGTCTCGTATTTGTGAATACGATGGCCCAGTTCAATCATAGCTTGCAACTCTATAGCCTTAACACGCCCGATACCAGACAGACTCTGCAATTCCTGCAGGGTCATTTTTTTCAAATCCGTTAGGCTTGAAAGGTTGTTCAAAACTTTCTGGGCAATTTCAAAGACGCTATCCTGACGTGTTCCAGTCCTAAGTAAAATAGCTAGCAACTCTTGATTACTGAGCGCTTCTACTCCTTCCTTGGCCAGTCTTTCTCTTGGCAATAGTGAATCTTCTTGGAATGAAATACTATACATAAAAATCCTCCTCACTTTATTATTCGTGAGAAGGATGGAAAATTAGATTTTTTTCTCAATTGGAGCCACACTGGCTAAAAGTTTTTTCAAACCTACTTCTGGGAAATTGATTTTCAATTCCTGAGTTGCACCACTACCTGAAACTTCCAGAACGGTTCCCTCTCCCCATTTCTTGTGGAGGGCAATATCACCAATGGACCAATTTGTCTCACTAGAAGCTGATTTTGTGCCAGCTGTAAATTGACCAAATGGAAGGCCGCTTGACTGGATAGTTTTTGGAGCCGCACCGCGTTTACGGTCTTGGAGGGCCTGCGCCAAACTCATACCTTGACCGAAGGCAAGGCCACCACTACTATATGATGCTTTAAAGCTTGTATTTGCTGGACGAGCCAGACCTTGATACTCAAGTAAGTCTGAACTGATTTCGTTAATAAAACGAGTCGGACGGTTGTAGTTGGTACGACCAAAAAGCAGGCGTGAGTTGGCATTGGTCAGATAGAGAATTTTCTCTGCACGCGTGATTCCTACATAGGCTAGACGGCGTTCTTCTTCTAGTTCATCTTGATCTTCAGCCGCACGGCTAAGCGGGAAGACATTTTCTTCCATCCCAATCAAAAAGACAACTGGAAACTCAAGACCTTTGGCAGCATGCAGGGTCATCAAGGTCACTTCTGATGTCTCCTGACTTCCTGAATCTGTATCCGCAATCAAGGCCAAGTCATTTAAGAAACGACTCAGTTTATCCAGACCAGTTTCCTCTTCTGGACCATCAGAGGTGTCATCAAAGTTTTTCGTCACAGAAAGGAACTCTTCGATATTTTCAACCCGAGCCTTACTTTCCAGAGTTGCTTGGGCATTAAGAATATCGACGTAACCCGTTTTTTCTAGAACCGCCTCAACCAACTCAGTAATGCTTAAGTGATCCAGTTGCTCTCGCAAATTCAGAATCATATTGGCAAAATTCCAGATAGACTGATCTGCCTTACCCTTGATACCTGACAACATGATGTTTGCAGAAGCATCTAGCATGGACATATCTTGCATATTCGCAAAGTCACGGATTTTCTCAACTGTACCTGGCCCAATTCCACGTTTCGGTTCGTTGATAATACGCTCAAAACTGATATTGTCACTCAAATTAGCAATGAGGTTGAGGTAAGCGATAATATCACGAATTTCCTTACGGCTGTAGAACTTGGTTCCGCCAACCATGGTATAAGGGATATTTGACTTGAGCAAGGCTTCCTCAATAGTACGGGACTGCGCATTAGTCCGATAGAGAACTGCAAAATCCTTGTGAAGGAAGTTTTGACTCCGACCAAGTTCATCGATGGTTCTGGCTACAAATACAGCCTCATCTAGCTCATCATCGGCACGATAGTAAACGATTTGCTCCCCATCAGCATTTTGGGTCCAGAGATTCTTAGGACGGCGATTTTTATTGTTTTTAATGACCTCGTTGGCCGCTTGCAGAATAGTTTTAGTTGAACGGTAATTCTCCTCCAACAAAACAACCTTGGCTTGGGGATAATCCTTTTCGAAGTCCAAGATATTCTGCATATCAGCACCACGCCAACCGTAGATAGACTGGTCCGCATCCCCAACCACACAGATGTTTTTAAAGCGCGAAGCCAAGAGTTTGACCAATTGGTACTGGGCATGGTTGGTATCTTGGTACTCATCAACGTGGATGTATTGGAATTTCTGTTGATAGTAAGTCAAAACATCAGGATTTTGATCAAAGAGACGCAAGGTCAGCATAATCAAATCATCAAAGTCAACCGACTCCGACTGACGCAGTTCTTTTTGGTAAGCCGTGTAACACTGGGCCACGATTTGCGTATACATATCGCCAGCTTGAGCAGCATAAGCCACATCATCAATCAAATCATTCTTGGCATTTGAAATGGTCCCTAAGATGCTCCGTTCATTCCATTTTTTAGGATCCAAGTTCAACTGCTTGAGAATACGTTTCATGAGCGTTCGCTGCTCCCCTGGATCGACAATAGTAAAATTACGATTGTAGCCAATATGGTCCGCATCGCGACGCAAAATACGAACACACATGGAGTGGAAGGTCGCAATCAGACAGTCCTGAGTGGCTGGATTGAGGCTATAAGCACGCTCCTTCATCTCACGCGCAGCCTTGTTGGTAAAGGTAATGGCCAAGATATTCCAAGGATTGACCAGCTTTTCATCAATCAAATAAGCGATACGGTGGGTCAAAACTCGGGTCTTTCCAGAACCAGCCCCCGCCATGATTAACAAGGGTCCTTCTGTCGTTTGCACCGCCTCAGCCTGACGGTCATTCATTCCATTTAATAATGCGTTCATCTTCTCTTCCTTACTCTTGAAGTCAATATTTCTATTATATCAGAAATAAGGAAAAATAGAAACTTTACGGGGAGTAGCAAAATATAGTGGATTGAAACTAGAATACTACACTGTAGGTTTCTAAAACACTCAACTCTTTCACTCAATTTTTTCATAAACTAGCTCAATACTTCAATATGAAAAAGGTAAATTTAAGATTGGCAATACGAACGTTAAACAGAATTCCATTTCTCTTTTTAGAATCAAAACGACAATATTGTGGAACCTCTACAGAAACAATAGATTGCGACACTAAAATATTCTCCCCTAGTTTTGCTTTACTAATAGTATATAGGAGGAGAGCCCTGAATCCTAGATCCTCTGTTATAATGTCGTTACAAACAGAGTTGAAAAAAATCGGCTCTATAATATTTGTAGTGGGTAAATCCTCTATAGATATTATGGAGCCTATTTTTGTATAGAAAAAAAGTCCCATAAGATCTATAATGAAAAGCGACCAAACAACTCATTAGAAAGATTCATATGGAACAATTACATTTTATCACAAAACTGCTCGATATCAAAGACCCTAATATCCAATTTATGGATATCATCAATAGGGATACACACAAGGAAATTATCGCTAAACTGGATTATGAGGCCCCCTCTTGTCCTGATTGCGAAAGTCAAATGAAGAAATATGACTTTCAAAAACCGTCTAAAATTCCTTACCTCGAAACGACTGGTATGCCTACTAGAATACTTCTTAAAAAGCGTCGATTTAAGTGCTATCATTGCTCTAAAATAATGGTCTCAGAGACCCCTCTCGTCAAGAAGAATCACCAAATCCCTCGTATTATCAACCAAAAAATTGCGCAAAAGTTGATTGAAAAGACTTCTATGACCGATATCGCTCATCAACTGGCTATTTCAACTTCAACTGTCATTCGCAAGCTTAATGACTTCCGTTTTAAGCCTGATTTTTCTAGTCTTCCTAAGATTATGTCCTGGGACGAGTATGCCTTCACTAAGGGAAAGATGAGTTTCATTGCACAAGATTTTGATAATCTCAACATCATCACTGTTCTTGAAGGCAGAACACAGGCTATCATACGAAATCACTTTCTGCGCTACGATAGAGTCGTTCGTTGTCAGGTGAAAATCATTACGATGGATATGTTTAGTCCTTATTATGACTTGGCTAAACAGCTTTTTCCATGTGCTAAAATTGTTCTAGATCGTTTTCATATTGTGCAACACTTAAGCCGTGCTATAAGTCGTGTCCGTGTTCAAATCATGAATCAATTTGAGCGAAAATCCCATGAATATAAGGCTATTAAACGCTACTGGAAACTCATTCAACAGGATAGTCGTAAATTGAGTGATAAACGATTTTATCGCCCTACTTTTCGTATGCACTTGACGAATAAAGAAATTCTAGATAAGCTTTTGAGCTATTCAGAAGACTTGAAACACCACTACAATGTCTATCAACTCTTACTCTTTCACTTTCAGAACAAGGAGCCAGACAAATTTTTCGGACTCATTGAGGACAATCTTAAACAGATTCATCCTCTTTTTCAGACTGTCTTTAAAACCTTCCTCAAGGATAAAGAAAAGATTGTCAATGCCCTTCAACTACCTTATTCTAATGCCAAATTAGAAGCAACTAATAATCTCATCAAACTTATCAAACGAAATGCCTTTGGATTTCGGAACTTTGAAAACTTCAAAAAAAGGATTTTTATCGCTCTCAACATCAAAAAAGAAAGGACGAATTTCGTCCTTTCTAGATCTTAGCTTTTCTTCAACCCACTACAGTTGACAAAGAGCCAAAAAATCTTAAAATCAGAAAAACGCATTATACCAGGCATTAAAAGCTTGATACAATGCGTTTTATTATAAAAAGATCTACTGGATTTTTTATCAAAATAAACTTCCAGTAGGCTTTTCACTTTTTATTAATAAGTTCCTTCTTCACCTTGGCTAGTCAAGATAACAGGACCATCTTTCGTAATGACAAATTGGTGTTCATATTGACAAGATAGCCCACCGTCAATAGTCTTATGAGCCCAACCAGTCTTCATATCTGTATCAATTTCCCAGTCACCTGTATTGATCATTGGTTCAATAGTCAAGACCATTCCTTCACGAAGACGGAGTCCTCGACCTGCAATACCATAGTTAGGAACCATTGGTTCTTCGTGCATGGTTGGGCCAACACCATGACCAACCAAATCACGCACTACACCGTAACCACGGCTTTCAGCGTATTCTTGAATAGCCGCACCAATATCACCGATACGATTTCCAACAACAGCTTGTTCAATCCCCTTGTACATAGCTTCTTTAGTTACATCCATCAGATTTTTCACTTCTTCGGACGGTGTACCAACAGCATAAGCCCAACATGAGTCTGCAAGACCACCAGAATAGCTCTGAGTGTATTTCTTCATTTGCTCAACATTGTTGAAGTTTAATTTTGAGACATTCAGGTCAGATTTAGCAATAGGACCTCCCAAAACCATATCAACTTTGAGCAAATCACCATCTTTCAAGGTATAGTGACGAGGGAAAGCGTGAGCCACTTCATCATTAAGAGAACAGCAGGTAGCATAAGGATAGTCCATCATGGCACCGTCAACCCCAATCTGAAGCGGAAGGAAATTTTCTTCCTTACAACGACGGCGAACATACTCTTCGACTTCCCACATATCTACGCCAGGCTTAATCAAATCACGTAAGCCGATATGAATACTTGCTAGAAAATCACCAGCCTTGTCCATAGCTTCGATTTCACGAGCTGATTTTAATGTTATCATCTTTTCTCCTAGTTTCTAATTAATTTTAACGGTCACATTTGCTTTTGAAACAATCTGATGACCATGATAAATATCGTAATCAATAATAGCTGATCGTCTAGTATGATGGATGATGCGTGCTTGAATGCGCAGTATATCATCTATCTGAACAGCCTGCAAAAAGTAGATTAACATCTGCTCGATGATGAGATTGCGCCCACTATTCACAACTAAATCTTGAGTCATGTGGGTCAGAATTTCTGCCAATACACCATTAGCCAAAACACCGTTCTTCTCTAGCATAAAGGGTTCCACTGTAATGACGACTTCATCATGGTGATAAGAAAGTTTTTGACCAATCTGCTCAGAAAAAGTAGGTAGAGCAGAAACTTGAGAACGGCTCATCTTCTCCATGACATCTCGTCTGGTTACAACGCCAAGCAAGGTTTGATTATTCCGAACAACTGGTACCATTTCAAAGTCTTCAGCAATCATCCGTTGACTCACATTGGCAATATTTGTCGATAATCCAACTAAAAATAGACTACGCGACATAACCTTGTCAATTGTGGTACTTGGTGACTTATCGCCCGCATCTCTCATAGTTACAACTCCAACGACAACCTGATGTTGGTTAATAACTGGAAAACGACTGCTTCGATTCTTACGAACTAAGTCCAAATAATCTTTAACGGTATCGGTCTCTCTCAAAAAACCATACTCATGACTTGGACGATAAAGTTTCTCAACTGTCAGAATATCAGTCTTGATTTGGACATTTGACAAGGCTTTATTGATCATAGTCGCGACGGTGAAAGTGTCATGCTTGCTTCTTAGAACAGGAATCCCTTTTTGATTGGCCAGTTTAAGAACATCATCATGAATCTGAAATCCCCCTGTAACTAGAACTGCATTTTCATTTTCAAGTGCTAACAGTTGGATACGGGTACGATCTCCGACAATCAAGAGCCCCCCATCGTGAAGGTAAGATAAAATATTTTGTTCTGTCATAGCACCAATTGAAAACTTACTAAATTCTCTCTCTAAACCTTCTTGCCCAGCCAGCACCTCAGAAGAAGTCACTTCTGCAATTTCAGCAAAAGTTAATCTCTCTATAGCAACTTTCTGGGATTTAACACGAATTGTTCCACTTCTGGGACGGGTCTCCACAATTCCACGGTTTTCAGCTTCTTTAATGGCTCGATAGGCAGTTCCATCACTGACTCCCAGATGGTTTGAAATGCTACGAACACTGACCCTTTTACCTACTGGTAATTCCTCCAAATAGCTTAGAATTTCTTGGTGTTTACTCATTAACTTCTCCCTTTACAAAGCGAAACTCAAGATAATCTCGCATTTTCCTTGTATAGCGATCACTTCCTTTAAACTGACGAATCAATCGAAATCCAGCCCTAAGAGCAACCTTTTGACTTGCTTCATTTTCAAGGTGGGTAATGATGGATAATTGTTTTAAGCCAAATTCTTCAAAAGAAAGTTGACAAATTTTTCTAACAACCTCTGTCATAAATCCTTGCGACCAAGCATCTTTTCTCAAAAAATAGCCAAGTTCTGCTTCTTTTTTGATTTCATCTAACTTTTCAAACTTAACAGAACCAATCATTTTTTCAGTTTTCTTGTCACAAATAGCCCATACTCCCAAAGGGGACTTCATAAAGTAATTGGCCAACGCATATTGGCTCTCTTCCAGACTTGCCTGAGTCGGGAAAATAAATTGAAGATTTTCTGGATTCGAAGCTATCTCATGGAAGTCATGACTATCACTAAAAAAGAAAGGACGCAAATACAAGCGATCCGTTTCAAAAAAAGAAAACATTGCTAATTTGGTCCAAATATTCATAAACACCTCTACGGTTTAATCCTCAACAAGTGTAATATCCGCTCCTAGATTACGTAATTTTTCGATAATATCAGAATAACCACGTAAGATAAACTCGATATTGGTAATTTCAGTTTGTCCCTCGGCCATCAAACCAGCAATAACCAAAGCTGCACCAGCTCTCAGGTCAGTTGCTTTAACACTGGCTCCACGTAAATCACGACCACCTGTGTACAAAATATGACCATTTGTTGTCGAAATGTCCGCATCCATCTTTGCTAGTTCAAAAACATGATTTACACGTTTTTCGTAAATCGTATCAACAATTGTACCACGACCATTCGCTCTTAGTAAAAGTGGGGTAATCGGTTGTTGCAAATCGGTAGCAAAGCCCGGGTAAGGAGCTGTCTTAATATTGATTGCTTTCAAATTAGACTGCTCTTCGACAAAAATGCTGTCTTCAGATACAGTCATTCTCACTCCCATTTCCTCCAGTTTAGCAATAAATCCTTCTAGGTGTTCGTAAAGAACATTATTTATACGAATCCCCTTGCCGACTGCAGCAGCTAAAGAAATATATGTTCCAGCTTCAATACGATCTGGAATCACCTGATGACGGGTTCCATGTAATCTTTCAACACCATCAATAATGATGATATTAGTTCCTGCCCCACGGATATGGGCTCCCATATTATTCAAGAGAGTAGCTACATCAATAATCTCAGGCTCACGGGCTGCATTTTCAATAATAGTACGACCATTTGCTTTAACTGCAGCAATCATCGTATTGATCGTTGCCCCTACACTAACCGTATCCATGTAAATACTTGCACCATGAAGTCCTGTATCTTTAGCAGATAACTTCATGTTATCTCCCTCGTAACTAACAGTGGCACCCATAGCTTCAAACGCCTTAAGGTGTAGGTCAATCGGGCGAGGACCAAGGTCACACCCTCCAGGCAAGCCAACTGTGGCTTCACCAAAGCGACCTAAAAGACTTCCATAAAAATAATAAGATGCACGAAGACTATTGATTTTTCCATAAGGCATTGGAATATTTTGAACACCTCTTGGATCAATCTCCAAGACATCATCATAACGCTTAACAGTAGCTCCCATTAATTCCATGATTTCGACAAGACTTGCTACATCCGAAATATCTGGAACGCAATCCAAAGTCACCACATCATCAGCCAAGATAATAGCCGGAATTAAGGCTACAACACTATTTTTAGCACCACTAATAGTGATTTCACCTTGTAGTGGTAATCCACCATTGATAACAATTTTTCTCATTCTAAGTTTTTAATACTCTTTCAAGATTTCTAATAAGGTCTTTAAAATAAATTATATCATAAATGCAACCTTTTTTCCATCCTTTTCAATTTTATTGGATAAATCAGAGTTGATGAGTTAGTCACTGATACTCAATGAAAATCAAAAAGCAAACTAGGAAGCTAGCCGCAGGCTGCTCAAAACACTGTTTTGAGGTTGTAGATAAGACTGACGAAGTCAGTCACATATATACGGCAAGGCGATATTGACGTGGTTTGAAGAGATTTTCGAAGAGTATAATCTTTCTCGAATCGCTATTGCCCCTTTTTTGCCCCCTGAAACCGAGCAGGAGCTAAGAACTAGCCCCCTTATCTAAGTATCGGAATACGGCTGTTCAACTAAACTTTAGAAAGAACTTCTCCCCCTTCTCTCAGTTCACAGAAGCGTTTTATACATACCGTCCTATATTTCATGAACAAGACGTTTTCAGGCTAGCATCCTATCAGACAATCTATTTTAAAGATAACCGTGACTCAGGATCACTTCTATCTGTCGTTTTCTCTTTATAGTGATAGACCTCACGGGATAAGTCGTACATCTATCCTCGTTTATACAAGATATGAGGACGTTAAAAGGTTACAGTGAAAATAGGAAATCTTAGTACGAATTCAATTACTCTCGTGCTTTATGTATATAGGTTACGACTACCTTTTTGGAATTTAGAGTTTTGAGCCCCCTTATCTACTATATACGCCTTACTATCACGTTCCTGTTCGTAGAGCCACGATTTCGCTATCCCTTCCTCTGACGATTCTTATTTCCAGCATCAGACTTAAAACGGTCTATCCCTAGACCGTTTTAATTCGCTACCTCACGATAGTCAGGCTTGGGAATCGCTATTTGACTCGCCGAGAACTTTGACATCAGATATACTATAACAAAGTGAAATAAGAATTAAACAATTTAATTTTGAAATTCAAATCAATTGATAACAACATTTTAGAAGATATTCTGTGCTATTCCAGATTCAGTTTGCTATACATCCCGTCGTACCACAAAATCCCGTGTCTGATGAGGCACGGAATTGTTTAGCTTCTTTACTGAGATGGATTGTCTTTTTTAGTTCGTGCCAATCTCAGGGCACGATTTGGATTGAGACGATTAAATAGTTCTTCCAATTTCTTTTCATTCCAAACGTCTGCGGCGGAAACGAAATTGCCATCCGCATCTCGGAAAGATATCGGTTTATCTCCCATACCAGTCTCCTAGTCTACAAATTCAAACTCAAATTTACCAATTCGGACCAAGTCACCATCTTTAGCACCACGCGCACGAAGGGATTCATCAACCCCCATACCACGAAGTTGGCGGGCAAATTTCATGACAGATTCATCACGATCAAAGTTGGTCATATTAAAGAGTTTCATGAGTTTTTCACCAGAAAGTACCCATGTCGCATCGTCATCACGGCTAATTTCAAAGGCTTTCTCTTCCTCGTCAAAGCCGTAGTATGCTTCTTCTTCCATATCTGACTCGTCATAGAGCAAGAATTCTGGTGTCTTATCTAACAATTCAGCTGTAGCATCCAAGAGCGTAGCCAGACCTTGCTTGGTCAATCCAGAAATTGGGAAGATTGCTGGTAACTCTTCAAATTCATCATAATTTTCAGCCAATTTTTTCTTAAATTCTTTAAGATTTTCTTGACTCTCAGGCATGTCCATTTTGTTGGCTACGATAATCTGTGGACGCTCCATGAGACGGAGGTTATAAGACTCTAACTCCTTATTGATAGCTAAGTAGTCCTCATAAGGGTCACGACCTTCGCTAGCTGACATATCAATGATATGGAGGATGACACGTGTACGCTCAATGTGGCGGAGGAACTGGGTTCCCAAACCAACTCCTTGACTAGCCCCTTCAATCAAACCTGGCAGATCGGCTACTGCAAAGGATTCACCTGATTGGGTACGAACCATACCTAGATTTGGCACAATGGTCGTAAAGTGGTAGGCACCGATTTTAGGTTTAGCTGAGGTAATAACACTGAGCAGTGTTGATTTCCCAACAGATGGGAATCCAACCAAACCAACATCTGCCAAGATTTTTAGTTCCAATTGTAACTCACGTTCCTGACCTGGTTCTCCATTTTCAGAGATTTCAGGTGCAGGATTTTTTGGTGTCGCGAAACGAATATTTCCACGTCCACCACGACCACCGTGGGCAACGATAAATTCTTGCCCGTGTTCAATCAAATCTGTCAAGACCTTGCCTGTCTCAGCATCACGAACAGTCGTACCTTGTGGTACTCGAACTCTAAGGTCCTCAGCACCACGACCATGCATCCCTTTGGTCATTCCTTTCTCACCAGAATCAGCCTTGAAATGGCGATTATAGCGGAAATCCATGAGGGTACGTAGACCTTCATCTACAATGAAGATGACATTGCCTCCACGACCTCCGTCACCACCCCAAGGACCACCATTGGGGACATATTTTTCACGGCGAAAGGCAACCATGCCATCACCACCATTACCAGCCTTGACCTTAATCTTGGCTGTATCTAAAAACATACTCATTATTTCTTCTCACTTTAAAAAAGGGCTGGGAAATCCCAGTCACTAAATTTTCTTGAATCTATTTTATAGATTACTGAGGGCACCAATTGCAGTTGCAAAAATTCCCAATAAACTTGCTACTAGCATGATAATCACGATAAACAAGGTTATTTTCTCAAACATAGTTTTTTTACGATTTCCATTATCTCCAAATGCCATTTTTTTCTCCTTCGTTACATTCTATTTTCTATTATCTTAGCATGAATTGAGCTAGTTTTCAATAGTCACTTGCTACTGGTGCAATCATCCATAAAATGATATAAGCTACAATTCCCGCTCCGTAACAGCAAGCAAGAACACCCCATATTACGCGAACGATAGTTGGATCCATATCAAGATAATGGGCCACTCCAGCACAAACACCCGCAATCTTTTTGTCACGCCCACTTCTCATTAATTGTTTTTTCATAGCTGTTCCTCTTTCTATTCTTCATGGTCTTTCCAATAATCTCTTATACTGATCAACTGTGTTTTTGAAGCTTTCAGCATGCGTCTAGAGCCTTTTACCGGTACAGCGACCACTTTTTGCGGTAGATACAAAACTGTCTTAAAGATACGCTGACTGACCGTATCATCTTTTGCTAAATCTTTCTGGAAGTTATTTGAAATTATGGCATCCAGATAAAACTCATGCACTCGTTTCCCAAAGTTCTCAGCTGAAATCTCGTACAATTTCTCTGATAAGGTATGCTCATTCATATCTGGCGTTGCAATCAGGGCCTCCAGAATAGCTCCAGCCAAGTCATGTTCTCCATAGTACAAGGTTCCAAACATTTTATCACTGATAAGATTGTCCAGATAAGGATTTCCGTGAGCAATGACAGGTGTTCCACTGGCCAAACTTTCTAAGTAGGTCAAGCCTTGGGTTTCACTTGTCGATGCCGAGATGAAGAAATCCGCCGCCTTATAATAAAGAGCTGTCTCACTAGGAGCAATCATGCCTGTAAAGATGACGGAGTCTTGAATCTCTAGTTTCTTGGCTTGCTCTTTGAGGTCATCCAGATAAGGTCCATCCCCAGCTACCACCAGTTTCACCTTGTCTTCCTCTCTCAGAACTTCTGCAAAGGCTGCTAATACTGCTTGAATATTTTTTTCATAGGAAATTCTGGAAAGACTAAGCAACATCTTTTCATCATCTTGAATCCCTAGTTTACTACGTAGTTCTTGCAGATTTTCTTGCTTGATTTCTGGACGGTCAAACTTAGCTAATTCAATCCCAGTTGGAATGACCCGTTTTTCAACCTTGACCTTATAGTCAGATAGCAAATCATGGACAATCTCACTAGGACAAATAACCCCATCCACATCATGCAGAAAACCTCTAACCAGATACTTGACCATACTAGGACGAATCAACATCCCCTTGGCAATATAATGCACATAGTCTTCGTATTGGGTGTGATAGGTATGGATGACTGGAATCTTCAATTCACGCGCAATCCAAATCCCCAACAGGCCAAGAGAAAATTCTGTCTGAGTGTGGATAATATCTAGCTGATATTGTTTAGCAATTTCAAGTGCCTTGCTAAAACCTCGGTAGGCAAAGCGGCGATCCTTAAAAGCAAAGAAGGGAACACTTGGAATGCGGATAATTTGCCAATCTTCATAACGATTGACATCCTTATCTGTTGTCGTAAAGATAAAAACAGCGTGCCCCTGCTTTTCAAGTTCGGTTTTCAAGGTTCGAATACTGGTCGCAACACCTGAAACCTGAGGAAAATAGGTATCTGTAAATAAACCAATTCGCATAGATTACCTCACTTTTTACTTTCTCCCTAAAGCGGCTTGTTTCTCATAAAAGTCCAACCAGATTTGTAACAGATGCTCTTCAGAATACTCTCTAGAAATATTCTTAGCTTTTTCTTTCAAATCTTTTAAAGCAACAGGATTCGCTTGATATTCCAGAATAGCTTCTTTCATCTCTTCTCTATCTGCTGTCGCCCGATAATCTCCCTCCAAAATTACCTTATAAAGATCTAAATCACGCAACATAATCGGAGCTTCACAACTGGCAGCTTCTAGGATAGTCATAGGAAAGAGTTCATTGTAACTAGGAAGCAAGAAAAGATCCGCTAGGGCATACAATTCGCGCATCCGCTCTGGCGATACAATACCTGGAAAAATCAAATTTTTAGGGGGATTCTCCATGATTTTCTTGTAGCGTTCATAACCATCTGTCATGCCACCAAAAGAAAAACCACCAGCCCAGATAAAGGTAATCTGCGGCAATTCCTCAGCCAGACGGATAAAATCGTCAATCCCTTTGCGCTTCTGAACTTGACCAGCACCTACTACGATAAACTGATTGTTACTAAGACCTAGCTCTGTACGCAGTCTCGCTACCTCTTCTTGCGGAAGAGGATGCCATTTTTCCTTGTTTACAAAGTTAGGAATATAGGTCACTTTTTCACGTGGAATACCAGCTGCCACCAAATCCTCGATAAACATAGGATTGACCACCACCAAGTGCTCCATCCGTTTGTAAAAAGAAAATACATAGCGTTTCACAATTCCCTTTAAGAAAAATGGAATTTTCAAACTCCCCTCAAGTGTATCAGGCAAGAAGTGCACATAGCCAATTTTCCTTCCTGAGCGTTTTTTCTGGAATGTCGATAAATAATAGGGGAAATCAATTGTATGAAAGTGAGTCACATCTGCCTCTATTGGAAGATTTTCTGTAACAATCAATTGGTCCTTGGCATCACGGTGAAGAAGACGAACTAATTCACGGTAGGCACCTGAAACTCCTTGTCCTGCTACTTTCTCACTTGAACTCAACATATTGATGCGTAATTTCTTTTTTTCCATAACTACTATTATATCATTTTCTTTGAATAAAATCAGCAAAAGAAAGGAGAGACTAGGGAAAAGAGAGGAAATTTCCTCGCTTTTCCAATAATCTCTCACATGCTTTTATATGTTTATTTAATTCCTAGGGCAATGCGTGCATAGCGACTCATTTTTTCAACAGTCCAGGCTGGATACCAAACCAATTTGACCTCAGTATCCGTTACTTCTGGCACCTCTGTCATGGCATCATAAATCTGGTCTGTCAAAAGATCTGCCAGGGGACAACCCATAGTTGTCAACGTCATATCAATCTCTGTTTGCCCTGTGTCGCCGTCAAAACGAATCTCATAAATCAAACCAAGATTGACAATATCGATTCCCAACTCAGGGTCAATCACTTCTTCCAAGGCTGATAAAATTCGTGTTTTGATATTTTCAATTTGCTCTTCTGTATAAGCCATATTCATCCTCACTCTTAGTCTTCAATAAAATCACGAAGCGGTTTGCTGCGACTTGGTTGGCGTAGTTTTCTCAAAGCTTTAGCTTCAATCTGACGGATACGCTCGCGAGTCACGTTAAAGACTTTACCAACATCTTCAAGGGTACGCATTTTACCATCATCTAGCCCAAAACGCAGACGCAAAACATTTTCTTCACGGTCTGTAAGAGTATCCAAGACCTCATCCAACTGCTCACGCAAGACAATACGAGTTGTATAGTCCACTGGATTTTCAATCACTTCATCTTCGATAAAGTCCCCAAGGTGGCTATCATCCTCTTCACCGATTGGAGTTTCAAGGGATACCGGTTCTTGGGCAATCTTCAAGATTTCACGAACCTTGTCAGGGGTCATATCCATACGTTCAGCGATTTGTTCTGGTGTCGGATCTTGCCCCAATTCTTGAAGAAGGTTACGCTGTTCACGAACAAGCTTGTTAATCGTTTCAACCATGTGGACTGGGATACGAATAGTACGAGCTTGATCCGCAATAGCACGAGTGATAGCCTGACGAATCCACCAAGTTGCGTAAGTTGAGAACTTAAATCCTTTAGAATAGTCAAACTTGTCAACCGCCTTCATTAAGCCCATGTTCCCTTCTTGAATCAAGTCAAGGAACTGCATACCACGGCCGACATAGCGTTTAGCAATAGAAACAACCAAACGAAGGTTGGCTTCCGCAAGACGTTGTTTGGCTTCGATATCACCCGCTTCAACAGCTAGTGCCAATTCTTTTTCCTCTTCATTGGTCAAGAGAGGAACGACTCCGATTTCTTTCAAGTACATACGAACAGGGTCATTGACCTTAGCCGAAGTTGACCCAATCAAGTCCTCATCGCTGAGTTCTGGTTCTTCTTCAGAGCTAAGAACACGAGCACTCGGATTTCCTTCGTTATCTGTGATAGAAATTCCTGCATCCTGAATTCGTTGCAAGAGATCTTCAATTCCATCAGCATCCAAGGTAAAAGGAATCACCAGACTTGCATTAATTTCATCATCAGTTGCTGTCCCTTTTTGTTTATGATTACGGATAAATTCTGCTACTTGTACGTCAAATGTTGTTACTTCTTTTTGTTTTGTTGCCATTATTACTCCATTCTTCTCTTTTGGGAAATTAAACGTTCCAATTCTTCTAAGGCTGTGTCTGTATCTCCTACATGGCTAGCTTCCTGCACCTTCTTTTTGATTCTCATATTGTCCTGATTCAAGAGAGCCTTGTTTCGAGTCATTTCTACTTCACTAAGTTCCTGAGGTGACATCTCAGATGGTAAATCCTGAGCTAAAACTTGATACCATGCTCTTTCAACTTCCTCTGTCTGCTCCGCTAGAACTTCTGGAGGAAGATTTCCATACTGGCCAAGCAAGTCATATAAAACCTGAAATTCAGGAGTGTCAAATGCAAAGTCTTCTCGCAAACGGTAATCATTCAAAACAAGGGGAGATTCCATCATTCGATAAAGTAGATGGGCTTCTGCCCTCATAATAGCCGATAACTGCTTGGTGACAGGCATAGTGATTGGCATCGGTCTGGAAATTCCTTCCATACGATTCTGCCTTTGCGCCTGACGACTCTCATTAACAATCTGCTCAATCTGGGCATAATCAAAGGACGCCAGACTGTCAGCTAAAATATGTATATAGCTGTTTTGAGCAGTAATAGATTTTTCTTGAACAATCAAGGGAGCTATTTTTTCAATAAACTCAATCTGTGCCTGCAGATTTTCACTGTTTTCAGGCTTATACTGATGAATGTAAAACTCAATCGGACTAATACGAGTTTTCGTTAACAGATAGGCCAAGTCTTCTGGTCCATTTTTTTGTAGATACTCATCTGGATCCAAGTTATCAGGCATGCTAACGATTTGCACAGGCATATCACCAATTTCGTCCAGCGCTTTCAATGTCGCGGCTTGCCCAGCCTTATCACCATCATAAACAAGAACCAACTTCTTGGTTAACCTTTTCAGATGCTCAACATGCTCACGACTTAAGGCCGTTCCCATAGACGCTACAGCATTTTCTATTCCAGCCCGATAGGCTGCGATGACATCCATGAATCCTTCCATCAGATAAATCTCACTGGCTTTTCCAGAAGATTTTTTAGCCCTATCCATATGATATAATTCGTAACTTTTGTTAAAAATTGCAGTCGATCGGCTATTTTTATACTTAGAAGTTTGTGAATCCGTTTTCTGCCAGATACGACCTGAGAAGGCAATAACCTTTCCTTGGTCATTTGTCAGGGGAAACATGATCCGATTGTGAAAAGTGTCTACAAATTGATTGGCATCTGATAGGTAAAATAGCCCTGAATCTAGAAAATCCTCATCACGATACTGACCAGACAAACGTTGATAGAGATAGTTTCGTTCTGGAGGTGCTAAACCAATCCGAAAATGCTTGAGCACTTCATCTGTCAAACCACGCTGATAAAGGTAGTTTCTGGCCTCTTCCCCCATGGTAGTTGTCATGAGAATAGCATGATAAAATTTGGCAGCATCTTCATGCATATCATAAAGAGCTTGGTGGGGTGAAGCTGGCTTCTGCTCACTATAAAGCGGTTTTTCCACCTCTATCCCGACACGCTGACCTAAGATTTGGACAGCCTCCATAAAGGGAACTCCTTGGTACTCCTCGATGAACTTAAAGACATCACCTGAGCGACCACAACCAAAACAGTGGTAAAACTGCTTGTCCTCTACAACGTTGAAAGAAGGTGTTTTTTCACCATGAAAAGGACAGAGCCCTAGATAGTTCCGTCCTGCCTTTTGTAAAGAAATCACATCTCCTATGACTTCCACAATGTTGGCATTGTTTTTGATTTCTTCAATGACTTGTTTGTCAACCATACACAATACCTCCATGTTATCATAGTTTACTTTATATAGTATACTTTATTTCAGAAAAAAAGTAAACCATTTCACTCATTTTCCCTACTTTATTCAAAGAGTTGATAATAATCAGAGATTTTCATTTTTGCTTTTTCTTCTTGTTTCAAATCTTGGATGATTCGTCCTTCTTTCATGACAATTAAACGATTGCCATATTTGAGAGCATCTTCCATATGGTGGGTAATCATAAGCGCTGTCAGCTGGTCTTTCTTGACAAATTCATCTGTCAACTCCATGAGTGCGACACTTGTCTTTGGATCAAGGGCTGCAGTATGCTCGTCTAACAAGAGCAACTCAGGTCGCTTCAAGGTTGCCATCAAGAGACTCAAAGCCTGTCTTTGTCCACCAGATAAGAACTCAATCGGTGTATTCAAGTGTTTCTCAAGACCGTTTCCCACTTTTTCAATAGTTGCCTGAAACTCATCCTTATAGCTAGCCAGACGTCTCGGAAACAGTCCACGCTTTTCACCACGAAACTTGGCAATCAAAAGATTTTCAGCCACCGTCATACGAGGAGCTGTCCCCATCTTGGGATCTTGGAAGACTCGAGACAGATACTTAGCCCGCTTCTCTGGTGAAAACTTGGTAACATCTTCACCCAAAATACGGATGGTTCCACTGGTTAATGACAAGGTTCCTGCAATAGTGTTAAAGAGAGTTGATTTCCCAGCACCATTTCCACCTAAAATCGTGATGAAATCCTGTTCAAAAATTTCTAAGGAAACATCATTTAAGATAATCTTTTCTTCATCAAAGCCATTTTTAACGACTTTGGTTGCATTTTTTAATTCTACAATTGCTGTCATTTGCTTAATTTGGCTCCTTTCAAGATTGTTTGCTTAAATGTTGGAATCATGAGGCAGACTGCTAAAATCACGGCGCTGTACAAACGAAGGTAACTTGTATTAAAGCCAAGCGCAATAACTGCCCACACTAAGAATTGATAAGCGATAGAACCTACAACGATGGCAACCAGACGCTCTGCCAAGCTCAAACTCTTGAAAATAACTTCTCCAATAATCAAACTTGCAAGACCTACAACGATAACCCCGATTCCTCGAGATACATCGGCATAACCTTCTTGCTGGGCAATAAGAGCACCTGCAAGGGCAATCACACCATTTGATAAGACCAAGCCCATAAGCTCCATGCGACCAGTATGAATCCCGAAACTTCTAGCCATATCAGGATTGTCACCTGTAGCAATATAGGCCTGTCCGAGTTTGGTATCCAAGAAAAAGAGCATGAGAGCAATAACAAGACTGACAAAGATAAGACCAGTCAAAAGTTGGTTCAAATCTGAATCAAAAGGCAAAACATCCTGAATTTGCTTGGTTCCAAGCAGGCCTAAATTCGCACGTCCCATAATTAAGAGCATGATAGAGTGACAAGAAGTCATCACCAAAATCCCTGAGAGCAAAGTTGGAATCTTCCCTTTTGTATAAAGAAGTCCTGCTGCCATTCCAGCCAAACAACCAGCTCCAACAGCAACAAGTGTCGCTAAAAAGGGATTCACACCTTTGGTTATCAAAGTGACAGCAACAGCCCCCCCAAGAGGGAAGGAACCTTCTGTCGTCATATCTGGAAAGTTCAAAATCCTAAATGTCATAAAGATTCCCAGACCTAGAATAGCCCAGACAAATCCTTGAGAAATAATAGATAATATCATCTGTTTCTTAACCTTTTTCTATATGATGTCTATTGTAAAAAATTAGAGGAGATGTCCCCAACTCCTCCATTACAGATTATTCGATCACTTGCCCTGCTTCTTTTAGAACAGATTCAGGAATCGTAATACCTAGCTCTTGTGCCATTTTTTTGTTGATTACTGATTTACCAGTTGAAAAGACATTTACTGGAGTATCGGCTGGTTTTGCACCTTTCAAGACTTGTGCAATCATTTTACCAGTTGCCACACCAAGGTCGTGTTGGTCAACTACAACGGATGCCAAGCCACCTGCTTCTACCATGGCAGTTGCGCTTGGGTAGATTGGTTTTTTAGCTGATTGGTTGCTTGATACAACAGTTGAGAAGGCTGAGGCAATAGTGTTATCAATTGGAACCCAGATAGCATCAACCTTACTAGTCATAACGTTAACTGTTGAAGCAATTTCATTTGTTGAAGGAACTGCAAATGTTTCCACTGTCAAACCTGCTTTTTCAGCATAAGCCTTAAATTCTTCAACCTGAGTTTTGGAATTATCTTCGCTACTTGAGTAAAGAGCTCCGATTGTTTTCACATTTGGTGTAAGAGCCTTAATAAGTTCAACTTGTTGTTGAGCTGGATTATGGTCAGATACCCCTGTAATGTTGCCACCTGGTTTTTTCAAATCTTTGACCAAGTTAGCACCAATTGGGTCTGTAATAGCGGCCATGATAACCGGTAGGTCTTTTGTGGCACTAGCCAAGCCTTGAGCAGCTGGCGTTGCAATACCAACCACAAGGTCATTCCCATTTGCAACCAACTGTTTGCTCATTGTCGCAACCTTACTTTGGTCACCTTCTGAGTTCATAAAATCGATTTTAACTTGATCATCTTTATATCCTTCTTCTGCAAGTCCATCTTGGATTCCTTTATAAATCAAGTCAAGAGATGGATGGCTCACAAACTGAAGAACACCAACTTTGGCAACTTTCTTCTCATTCTTAGCTTCTGGTTTATTCATTGAAGAGTAAATCAAGCTTCCTGCTACTAAGACTGCTAATGCAGCGATAATTCCAATTAAACGTTTATTTTTCATTCTATTTCTCCTTTTTAATTCCTTTAAAATACTTCACTTATCTAAACAAGCGACGCCATCGTTTTCTTTCCATACTAACCTCCATCAAAAAAATCCTCACACAAAAAACTTGTGTGAGGACGTCGATGCGCGGTACCACCTCAATTATAGGGAATTTCCCTATCGCTCTGTCTCGCAATAACGAGATGCACTGTAAGGTGTGCTCACCGAATTTTTATGATTTCAAATTCTAAACAGCATTCAGCCCAATTTTCATCATCGCCACTTATCTGTTTTCAGCTACCACAGACTCTCTTGAAAGTTTGTACGATTACTTTTCTGAATGGTTAAATTATATCATTTTTAAACTACTTGTCAATAGTCTATTAGAATTTTTTTGATCTTCACTTTTGAAAATGATTAACCTGAATTACGCAATCCTGTTGCAATTCCGTTGATGGTGATATGAATCAATCGTTCTTGATCACTGGACAATTCTCCACGACGTTGGCGTTTGATCAACTCCAACTGAATATAGTTGAGAATATTAAAGTAAGGCATACGGTAATCCAGACTAGCTTTTAGATATGGATTGTCAGCTAAGAGTTCGTCATGTCCTTCAATAGCCAAGATAACGTTCTTAGTAACTTGCCATTCATTTAAAATAGTCTCATAGATGGCCTTAACTTGCTCGTCTTCACAAAGTTTAGCATATTCAAAAGCAATATTCATATTTGATTTTGATAAAACCATATCAACATTTGAAAGAAGCGATTGGAAGAAAGGCCAATTTTGGTACATATCTCGTAGGATAGCGATATTTTCTGGATTTTTATCGATAAATTCCTTGAAGCTTGAACCAACCCCGTACCATCCAGGGAACATAACACGACTCTGTGACCATGAGAATACCCAAGGGATGGCACGCAAACCACCGATTTCAGTAATCGTCTTACGAGCAGCTGGACGAGAACCAATATTAAAGCTTGAAATAGCCTTGATTGGACTTGACTCGAAGAAATAATCATAGAAATGCTCATTACCAAAGACCAAATCACGGTAGATATCGTAACTACGATCCACTACTTGATCCATAATGGCTTCATAACGATTTGAGGTATTGGTATCGCTCTTTTTCTGCGTAATCATACGGTTAATAGCTGCCGATACTAGCATTTCAAGGTTATAGTAAGCGGCGTCTTTGTTACCATATTTATTGCCAATTACTTCACCCTGCTCCGTCAAGCGGATACGATCCTTGATAGACTTGAGCGGTTGAGAGGTGATGGCTTCATAGGTTGGCCCACCACCACGACCGACAGTACCACCACGACCATGGAAGAAGGTAACCTTAACGCCAAATTCATCTCCAATAGCAGTCAATTGTTGTTGAGCCTTGTAGAGAGTCCAACATGATGATAGGTAACCACCATCTTTATTACTGTCAGAGTAGCCAAGCATGATTTCTTGGTAGTTATTACGTGAAGCAATCCATTTTTTGGCAAGAGGAAGAGAAAGATATTGTCTCATTGTTTCCTCTGAATGATCCAAGTCTTCAATTGTTTCAAAAAGGGGAACAATCTGAACACGCGCCCTTTCCGTATCCACCAGTCCTACTTCTTTTAATAGAATAGCTAATTCTAGCATATCAGAAAGGCTGGTTGCATGTGAAATGATAGTCTGACGGATGACATCATCTCCCAACTTATCTTTCAAAACACGAGCCGTCTTAAAAATAGCTAGTTCTTTTGCTAATAATTCTGATTTTTCTGCGTGAGTCGCAGAAAGAATTCGGGGATCTTCTTCTAACTCTTTCAAGAGAAGATCGCACTTTTCTTCTTCGCTCAACTCGCTATAGCGAGAATGAATTCCTGCTGATTTCAAGAGTTCTGCCACACAGGCTTCATAGACGCTAGAGTCTTGTCGCATATCAATTGATGCTAGGTAAAAACCAAATATCTCTACTGCCTGCAATAATTCCACAAAATCACCTGAAATCAAGGACTCGCCCTTATTTTCTAGTAGAGAATCTCGAATGGCAATCAAATCCTTGTAAAAATCATTGGCGGTTTCATAACGAGTCCCAACTTCCTTATCCTCAATCAGATAGGTTTTTGTTGCTTGAATTTTTGATTGAATATCAAACAAGGCACGACGGTAAAGCTCTTTTTCGCGGTAAATCGAGTTATCCTTGGACTGACGAGCCATTTCTCTGACTTGCTTACTTACATTGACAATGCTAGTTGAAAGAGAAAACTCACGATAAAGTTGGTAAATCTTTTCATCATAGTAGTTCATGATGACTTCACACTGAGTGAGTGCAGACTGCTTCAAGGTATCTGCAGTAACAAATGGATTTCCATCACGGTCACCACCTATCCACATACCCATGGTGATTGGTTTAGCCTGTTTTAAATTCAGACCATGTGCTTGCGCTAAGCGCTTATACTCCGTCGTCAAGTGAGGTACAGCTTTCAAAAAGGAGCTGTTGTAATATTCCATAGCATTCGTGATTTCGTTAGTCACTTTTAATTTTTTCTCACGAATCATGTCTGTCTGCATGATAATTTCGATGTAACGACGCAAATCATTGTGCCATTTTTCTTTATTGATCAACCCCAACTTAACATCACGGTATTTACGCAAAAGACTATGAATATGATTTGTTAAATCCAACATACTTTTGCGTTGCACTTGTGTTGGATGGGCTGTCAAAACAGGAACAACATTCAAGTGTTCTAGGATCTCAACGGCATTTTCTTTTTCAGCAACCATTTTGATCGTTGTAGATAATTTACCTAAATAGTCCTGATCAATATTATTTTGATGATTGATTTCATAAGCTAAATCCACATCCTCTGAAATATTAATCAAAAGAGGTAAGATTGAAAAATAGCGTGAAATATAGACCATTTCATCATTTGATAAGCTAGTCACTAGACGGTTTAGACCTTGATAATCTTCCTGCGTTGATAATTCTTTCAACTGCATGATTTTTTCAAAGGTCTCTGGTGCAAGCATATTTTTAGTAATATCTTCCAGCAATTCTGTTAGAATCAATACTTCTTCTTGCACAACACTTTTATTACTATAATTTTCTAATTTTTGAAGAGACATAGACTATCCTTTCTTTATTCTACTTCACAGAAGGTTCATTGGTTGATTTTCCAATTCTCGGTACAACTTAGCGCGTTTTTCACTGGCGTCAATATTTAAGACAAAGGCCACTGCCACTGATAAGACTAGAAGACTATTCCCCCCCTGGGATAAGAAGGGGAAAGTCACTCCTGTAGATGGAATCAAGCCCGAAATCCCTCCGATATTGACAAATACCTGAACCAACATCATCCCTCCGACACCGAGTGCAACCATGGCATTGAAAGGATTCTCCGCTCGGATACCGACCAAGATAATCCGCAGAATCATGAAAAACAAGAGAGCTAAAATGAGACTGGCACCAACAAAGCCAAATTCTTCAATCACGATAGAAAAGACAAAGTCTGTATGAGCTTCTGGTAAATAACCTCGTTTTTCAATCGAGTTTCCAAGACCTAGACCAAACCAACCGCCATTGACCATGGCAAAATAAGAATTAGATAACTGGTGACCCGCATCAGCACGATCCGCAAAAGGATTAAAAAAGGCACTAAAGCGCTTGGCTACATAGCCAAATACTGGAATTTTTGAAAAGGTCTCAACACCGATTAGACTGATAGTGGTCAAGACAAAGACAGAAGCGGCAGATACGAGCGCCAGAATGGTTGAAAACCAGCGATAAGCGATTCCACTAACTGTATACATAATCAAGGAAACTAAGACTAAAATAGTCGCATTTCCTAAATCAGGGAAAATTCCCAAACTTCCAATCAGAACTAGGAGAACGAATCGCCAATCATTAAAAGCACGGGGAAGCCATTGATTTTGAGTCAAAACTTGAAAATCATAAATAGCTATTTCTTCTTGCTGTTTGGAGAAGCGGTGAGCCAAATACCAAATAATAATGATTTTTAAGTACTCAGCTGGCTGAATAGTTACTCCTGCAACCGAAATCCAACCGTATGCCCCGTTTACGGAAATACCAATAAAACGAGCTAAGAACAATAAAAGCATTTCTATCAATATAACTAAAATGATTAGTCGCTCATTTCTCAAAAAATCTAGTCTCAATTTATAAATTAAGGCAATCAGTATCAAACTAACAATCCAAAAGATTCCTTGGTTTCGAACCAATTGCAAGGCGCTCTTGCCTTCTTCAATTAAAATAGCGCTGGTGGTCGAATAGACCACAATCAAGCCCAAAATAGATAAAAGCAAGTAGGGAATCAAGATGGAATAATTTAATAAGTGCCTCTTACTAATCTTCATAGTATCACCACTCTAGTAGGATACAGACAAATCTGTTCCAAATTCCGTTTTATTTTCTAGTTTTGATTGCTATTATACCATTTTTTCAGAAAGAAAAAAACTCTTACCTTACAATCCTTCGAATTTTACTGTTTTTACAGAATTAAGGCAGAATTTGAAATCGTAAAACCATTTTGAATAAGAGTTGCTTCAATCCATTGACTCCGACTAATTATGTTGCTTTCGTGAATGCCAAAATCAGCCGAAATTTGTTCATAAGTGCGCTATTCTCGCATGTATTGAATAGTTACCTTGAGGAGATCGTCTAGGCTTAATTTGGATTTTCGTCCACCTTTTGCGCGTTTACGTTGATAAGCTGTTTTTAACACAGATAACATCTCTTCAAAAGTCGTGCGCTGAACACCTACAAGGCTCTTGAAACGGATATCGCTTAATTGTTTACTTGCTTCATCATCCATAGTTTTATTGTCTTGTATTTTTGTTCCGCAGAAAGTCTATTATCCCTTTCGTTCCAAGGTTTTTACGCTTTTTCAAGCAATCCTACACACTCCACGTGTGGTGCTAGCAAACTTCTATATTATAGAACGAAAGTATGTAAAAGTGATTTTGGAATAATACTATAGAACGGAACTATTAAAATTTATTTAGTAAGGAAATCCCCTAACTCACTGACCAATCCTTGCTTTATAGAACAGAAATCAATACTCTGAACTTTCGTCTCACGTAATGTAATTTTTTCTGCAGTAGTATAAAAATCTAATTCATCTTGAGTGAAGAAATCTAGTGCATCATATCGACGTATAGGTATAAGTTTTTCATTATAATAAACCAGCATTTTAATCGGATTGACTCGTAATACCTCAGCTACTCCAGAATCCGCAGTTGCGAAATAATGGAGATAAATCACATCTGAATTTTCAATACAATTGAATAAAGTACTTTGTTCCAATAGTCTTATATGAAAAATATCCCATGCTGTATTATGTATTTTATCAATTAACTTCTTAGCCCCTAGCTGTAACTTTTTAAATATTTCTTGAACAGCACTATCATTTTTCAAAAAAAGTATTAATAAAGTCATTTCCAATTCTAAAAATACGCATAAATCCTCAAAACAATAGCGTTTAAACTCAGCTACTTTAGCTTTTGTAGAAAGATTTTTTGTATTTTTCAAAACGAATGCTTTCAATATATAGCAACATACTGCCTCATACTGTTGTATCACCTCATCATTGCTTAGGTAGTTTTCTGCATCTTCCCAGATTTCTTTCATCCAAATATATTTATCTGGTTTTAGAGTCTGAGGCACATTAGATTGAAATACTTCAAAATTAGTGCTATCAAAATAAACATAACTTTCAATCATTTTGGCTAATAATTCACGATTTATTGGGGTGGTATATCTTTCCATTAAAGCATTTGAAATATTATTTGTTAGACGCAACGATTTAATTTCGTGTAAAAATTTAATTAAATTCTCCTTATCTGGGACATTTCTTCCTCTATATAAATCATGTATGTAGGTAAAAATGTTTAAGTCATAATTGATAATTCTGGCAACGGGTAAGAAATTATCCTTAGCATTCACAGTATTTTTATCAATAACCCAAATTTTTTGGTAATCTCCCAAACCAATCAGATTAAACTTTCCATAGCTAAATGATTTGCCTATATTACCAAAATTTGACTTTTCTTCATCAAATAGAAAAACTCTACACTCATGAAGGTTCCATCTATTGAAAACTTCTATTTTCTGTATGGTCGTTTCACACTTAACTAGCTCCTGAATAAAAGGATATATTTCAAGCATAGGTGTTTAACCTCCAAAAATATTTAGTTGTCTTGTTCATAACGAATAACTTCTTCCCAATAATCATACTCATCACAAATATACAACATTGCATTAAATAACTTCAAAAACTCTTGTTCTTCGATTTCTTTCTCCCACCGACCATGACTAATCATATGTCGATTTGGTTCATCAAGTGTAAATCTATTAGTATCTTTGAAGAAACTATACAGCCAGTGCATCAGTCCTACATCGCTAAACGACTTATCAATAAATATATTATCAATTTCTTTAATCGCTCGGTGACCTACTGGTATTTTTTTCTCTAATGAAGTCATTTCTGAAATTCTATTTAGTGCACCATCAATTGCCAAACTTCCCAGAGTGTATGCTGCATAAAAGTTTCGATTAAAGTAGCAATCAACCATTGATTTTACAAGAGGAGCTGAATAACACGCTGAATTTTGTAAGTCAATAATAAAATCCTCATTTTTTAGTTTATCCCTAAGCAGCTCTAACCATTCGTCCTCCAAGGTATTCCATTCCTCAGCAAGTAAACGTTGATAAACATTTCTATCACGAAAATAAATAACCCATCCATTTTCTGCCAGCAGTTGAACTCGAGAAATAATCTGCTCAATTTCTTCTTGTGTGTAAATCGAAGGCAGTGACTTTAAAAGTTCATTAATGCCACTAAAAGTCTTTGAATAATCAATTTGATAGCTAGCAATTAAATTTTTAGCAGACTCTGCAATGTTTTGAATTGCTTGCAAGTGTGTGCTTGACAACATCTTATTGTACGAATCAATCACTTCTAACATAACATTAATAACGCTTTTGTCCACTTGAATTGATGAAGGCAGACTTAGTAAAGAAGTTGTCAAATTAGTAATATTCACTAATTTAGCTGAACTTAATACATTTGAAGTTGCAGTTAATTCTGAAATAATGTTAGCATTTACAGTTGCTTGAAAGCTACTAAAGGTATCAGCCAAAACAGAAATAGGTGTAGTATTTTGTCCCAATTTTATCTTTTCAGAGAGGTTTGTTGAGCTGTCTAAGGGAATTTTTTTAGAGTCTATTTCAACTTTCTTCACTTTAATACTATCAATCATTTTGTCCCCCAAAAACAGCTTATTCATATTGTTTATTATACCACTAAAACTATAAAAAGACCTTAGCCATTAAGAAGTTCAACTTGAACAACCACTTTGATACAAATTGTTCCTGAACAATAAAAATTTTGTTTTCAAAAAATCTTACTATTTTAATTTATAGAAATAACAAGCAGTGATAGTGACTAAACATAGTGCAAGAAAACTTCTAAATTATAGAACGAAAGTATATACTATCTTGTATTAAAGACCTATTTATAATAAATGTGTAAAATGATTTATTATTAGTTTAGTTAATCATTTACTCTAATAACACTACACTCTGTGAAAAACTAAAAACACAAATTTACCAGTAGTACCTTTTCTCACTTAGATATTGTTCTTTTTCTTCTCTAGAATTTTCATGATTTCTGATTCCTAATAATTCATCTGATGAAGAAACTATTGGGTCGATCCAGTCAGCCTTGGATCTAATCCAATCAATTTCCTCTTTACTAAGTTTCCCTACTATCTCCAGTTTATCAGCCATCAGTCTTAAATCATTTGCTGTTTGAAAATCTTCTAGCATATTCAGAAGAGACATTGTCCGCTTCTTCTCTTCTTCGATTCTATTTTGTAATTTTCTTTTTCGCTCTTGCTCCTCTTCGTATAGTCTTGCTTTCTCTTCACGTTCAAGGCGTAAGTTCTTAACTTTATAATGCTCTTGGTAAATTAAAACAATTATTTCTGGGATTGATTGTTCAAGTGTGAATTCTTTAGTATCTTTAATGTATTTACCATCTATTATCTTAAATCGGAATTTTCCATTTGGTATATAGTCATACTTCTTTATTCTTGGTTTAAAAGCATATCCATTAAACTTAACGCTATCATTGTACTCTGCTAGTTCTTTAGCTTCTTCTTTTGTTAATTCATGACTTACTTTGTCTGTTGATTCTATAACTTCAAAACGAACAATATCCTTATCAATTTGAATATCCCAATTTGAAATTACATTATCACCAATTCTTTCAATTACAGTAACTAGTGTATCTAAAAAGCGATATAAACGTGGAAGAGAATTGAGTGAAATATTTTTTACAAATTTAGGTTCTTTTAAATCATTATATCTGTGTCTAGGATCAAAGTAAGGATAAGAAGCAGCTGTTTCCCTCTTATTCCACTCTGCGATTTTATCTCTTAGATTAGCTACAGATTTATGTAATCTCTTATTTGGAGCCTGGTTTAGGTTTAAAACTGCTTCAATAATACGTTCTATTTTATCGTCCTCTATAAATGATAATGAACTTCTTATACTAGTTGTATCAAGTTTAACAGTATCTTCGTTTTTATCCTCCGTACTATCTTCTTTATGTTTACTAGGTTTTATTCTATTGTTCTTTAGACTTTTTCTATCAATATGAACCTCATTTACGTCATTTTGTGGTAATGGAATAATAAGTTCACTTAAATCTTGTCCAGTATTCTTACGATACCAATAACTACCATTTGGAATTGGGATTTCAAATTCTTTGCATTTCTTGAGTAAGTCTGAATAGCTTAAATCATATTTCAATGAAACTTGTTTTGCACTTATTTCCCAGATTACTTCATAGAGTTCTTCTCTAGAAAAGGTCTTTATCATCTTCATTTGAAACACCTTTACCCTTATATTTCACATCACCATTTTTATATTTACCAAGCGAAAACGCAAATTCAAAAACTTCTAATTCTTCACTTCTGCATTTTCGCTTAATATAAAAAGTAAATCTTGTTTTAAACCGTTAAATTCCTCTATAATTTTATCTAAACTAGTTTCAATATTTTCAACACGGATCTCAGATAGCTTACCGTGATTGTATGAAATCATTCTTTCAGCAATAATATGATATGACCAACTCTCAGTGAAACGTCTGTCTCTTTCTTCGTTATGAATAGCAAAACCAATTGGGAGAAAATTATTTCTAAGACCTATAGCAACTGCCTGTGAACTTATACCTAAATAATCACCAGCAATTTTTAATGTGATTTTATTTAATTTTCTAATATCTTCGTCGGTATATTTCGGCATGTTAGTACTCCTTTTTTTATAATTCAAGTTGATGATTTAATAATCATGTCGATTGTTTTCATACTTTCTACTTTCTAAACAATTTTCAAATATATAGCGTTTTCATTATTTTCTTAATCTATTATATCATTATTCAAAACAAAAAACTGCAACTTACTCGTTGCAGATACACAGATTTAATTCTGTTCTTTTTAGAAACTTATATTTTCATTTTCAGGCATAGTAAAGACATCGTTTTTTTCAAAATAAGGTTTTACCATTTCTTTCCATCTAGCTTTATGAAAGTTGATTGAGTTTAAAGGAGATAGGCCATAATTTCCCAATGCATAACCATCATTTACTTCAACAACAAGTGTTCTGCCATCACTAGTAACACCAATATCTAGTCCATAAGCTATTGGCGCATCTTTCCAACATGATATGGCTTTATCAATTACACTAGGATCAAATTGTGCATGATAATCACCTGTATAGGGTCGAACATCTAATACGCTACCATCTAAAACAAAACAACGCCATTCTGCTATGAATTCTGCAACCTCACTAATCCATATAGGATAGTCAAAAGGTAGACCAATACCTATCAAATCACGGGTTCCGTTAACAACTCTTCCAGTAAAGACTTTTGAACCAGCTTTAGGCTTAATAAATTTTCCCCAATTATCAGGTATATTTACAATCTCTCCTAAAACACCTGCATAAATCTTTCGACCATAAAACTCTTTAAGCTCAATAGGATAGTCGTAAACCGGAACGTTTAACCCCATCATTTTTAGTAATGCTCTGGTCTCCGTTATATAATCTATAACTGCATCATCGCTTGTTAACTGTTTTATTTCAGAAAAAGATTGATATAAAACAACTTCTTCTCCTTGTAAGTAGGCACCTACTTGAGCATTGTATTTATTAATTGAAACCTCATTTGGTAATTTACTTTGTCTAATATAAACAACCATTTTATCACTCCTATATCACTAGTGTTGCACCTATTTGTAAAAAAAATAATAGCATTTTCGCTGTTATTTTTTTGAGTAAATAGCTCCCATAATATCATCGAAATAATCAACGGTATTTAGGAGTAATTCAATAACTTGGGACTTTGTTAGTCGCATTCCTCTTCTATCTCTAGCATCTTCTACTAAATTTTCAAGTTTCTCTAAATTTTTATCATCCAAGCTAATCATTATTCTATTTTTATCTGTTGCCATTTTCTTCACCTCAAGTCAATTCTATCACAGGTGTAACACTTATGTCAACTGATTTTTATAATACATTAGTTTAAAAGTGGGGAGGTTTTTTAACACAGTAACTTTAAATCTTTGGTATTAAAAAATTTCCACAGTATTTATAGAAATAAAATCTATCTCAAATAAGTTATCAGGTCTAGTATAAATTATGAGCGGATACTCTAATACGTCCCCTCTAAACAAGAAAACGGCTTACACTCAAGGGTTCTCTTAACCCCCTTTGTTACAAGGATTTGACGATTTTACTAGCAAATCTACATGCTGATAAGGAACTTTGGTTGACTATTGAATTTCTCCAACCTCTTCTTTAACATATCCCTCTACATCTTCAATCTCTAAAAATATTGGGTCTAAGTAACACAAGAAATGCCAATCTTCTGCACCTTTTTTTCTGTAGAGAATCGCTTCACCGTCTTCACTTCTGAAAAAGCTTCTGTCTACTTCATATCCACTGCATTCTAGAAAGTCTTTTGCCTGCCGATAGTTCGCTTCTCTTGCTTCCACTTAGGTTTTAACTTCATCGTTGTTAACAACATAGGCATCGATTTTGGAATAGCCTTCAATTACTTTTTCGTTTGGTTCGGATAGATTCGAGATTTCTTTCCAAATAATGTCAACATTTTCCTCAGGATCAAACATAAATTTAGACAAAGGTACAATGTTTCCGTTATAGATAATTTCCAGATAGTCTGGTAGATTTGTAGGATTAAAAAACTCTACTTCAAATCCATCTTCTGTTTCTAAAGTATATCCAGGGATTTGAGCTACAAAAGTTTTCCCCTCTTTTATTGAATCAAACGCGACTATATCTTTAGAATAATCATTTTGGTACAATTCCAATATAACCATCGATAATCTTTCTATTTTCATCATTAGGCTAATGTAAATAAGCACGTCACCTGATCAGTTCAGGCTTTCTGTATCATCTCATCATATTCCCTCCTCATTCTCCGAGTCCTATCCCATGGGCGGAGCATCTGCTTCTACTTCGCTGATGCTTCAGCTCGTACAAGCAGTGATACCGCCTCAACGTGATGCGTTTGTGGGACTCAAAAGGTTTGGGTGAACCTTTTGAGGATTAGCTACGTTTCACTAACAAGCTTACACACTCGACATGTGCTGAGAGCTTTCTTCTATACTAATAGACGAAAGGGTGTGAAAATGATTTTTAAATGATACTGTGGAACGGAACAGTAGCCCTAGTATTGACTACTGTCGTTTCTATTCATATTGGCTATTCTAGGACTGAGATGAAAAAATCTATAAATGCTCAGAATAAAATTGAACCCGCAAATCTCCCCAAAACAATGGTGAGTCATGTACTTGTATTATTCCGAAAAAATACACCTCTGGTGCAGTGAGACAAATTGGTGTATCTTATAGTGGCTTCGTAGATGAAAGCTATACTCTACTATCACTCTTTGATGATGTAGAACAAATTGAAAAAGATAATAGACTTCAGACAGCTATTGATGTTGTCAGAGAACAGTTTGGTTTTTTAGCCATACAAAAAGGAACCGTCCTAACTGAAGGTTCCAGAAATATTGAACGCAGTAAACTTATCGGTGGTCATTCCGCGGGTGGATTGGAGGGATTAAAATGAAACAAGAAAAAAATACAGTACAATTTTCAGAAATCCGTAGCAAAGGATGTAATGATATTGAAATGCTTGAAAGATTTTTACATGGAATCGTTGAAACAGCAACTTCAAAACTTCGTCAGAGAAAACTCAAAACAACTGAAATATCGATACGACTAGTACATGCTAAATCTGAAAACCGATTACCATTGGAATTTACATTTAGCATTAAGCCAACAAGCTCATCTGTGATAATCTATACTGAGGTAATCAATCGCTTTAAAGAATGTTACACAGGTGGGGGAATTCAAGGTTTTACGATTCAATTTGATAAAAATACCCTTGCCTCTGCATAGAAAGGATTTGATATGATTGACCGTTCATATTTACCATTTCAATCAGCAAGAGAGTACCAGGATACAAAGATGCAAAAATGGATGGGCTTTTTCCTATCTGAACATGCATCAGCACTCTCTGATGATACAAACAAAGTAACGTACATGTCTGACTTATCACTAGAGAAGAAATTATTACTCCTCAGTCAAGTATACGCCGGGCAGCTACGCACACGCATTCAAGTGATTGAAAAAAACAAGCGTGTTTCCTACACTGGAACAATACCAAGTCTGACCAAAGATTTCATTTTGATAAAAACTACAACAGGTCACATCAATTTGAAATTAAAAGACATTATTAGTATTGAACTTGTCGAGGAGGTGCTCTATGAATCAGCTTGAGTTTCAGCGTAATCACCTACAAATGGACTATTATAGCGAGAGCTACCAAGATTTTGAACGTGACTTCTACCGCTACTCTAACATGAATATTCCATTGACCTTCCTAACTGATGATATCCTAAAAACAATGGCGACTTCACGTAAGAATTACTTTGTCCTCAATAAGGAAAAGTCCAGAGATAACCGCGATCACTTCTTCATATTTGAAGTAAGTACCGTAGATGAGAATCCGCTAATCTATCATTATACATATAAGAAAACTACAATATATTTAGCAGAAAAATAGGAGCAGTTCAATTGACTGTTCCTATTTTTAATATTCATAAAATCTAAAGTCTTTATACTCTTTAACAATGGAGTCGCCAACCAGAACAGACTATACTGACCAGCGACTACCTTAAATTTAATGTTTCAGATTTATTTTCTTATCTCTAATTTCATAAACTACATCTGCTACATTTTCGAGTAATCGTTTATCGTGGGTGATAAACACGATAGTTCCGGTGTACTCCTTCATTAGTATTTCCAAAGCCTCTAAACTTGGTATGTCAAGGAAGTTACTGGGTTCATCCATTATTAGGATGTTATATCTACCCATGAGCATTTTAGCAAGCAACAATTTTATAATTTCTCCACCGCTTAAAACAGATAAACTTTTTCCAATATCGTTCTGTTTGAACCCCATAGATGCTAGCACTGAACGAATTTCTGATATATTGTAGTCACAATCCTTCTGCATAAACTCCATAACATTCTGATTACTGTTGTACTTGTAACCATTCTGTGCAAAGTAACCTATTTTTGCCTTAGGCGAAATAGAAATTCCTTCTTCATGGTTTAAGATCATTTGGATTAAAGTTGTTTTTCCGATTCCATTACCACCAGTTAACGCCACTTTTGCTCCTAACGGAATTTGAAAAGATGCATTTTCAAACAGAGCCTTATCCCCAAATACTTTATTAATTTCTGCACCGACTATAGGGTATGGATTATGGAGCTCCAATGCTTTACTTTGCCTGAAACGAATTCTGCGAATGCCTTCCGGAGCTTCTACTTTTCCTAAGGCCGCAATCCTGTGCTCTAGGGTTTTAGCAGCATTATACATCTTTTTTTCCTTACTTCCTATTGATTTTTGATGAGCTAAACGCCCTCCGTCTTCAGTACTTTTTTTCTTTGAAGAACCTTTTGCCTTCTGTTCTATTTTACGAGCCTGTTTTCGCTTTTCCTCCGCAGCCCTTTCCAATCGGGCACGTTCCGCAATAAATTGTTCGTATTCTGCAGCTTGGCTCTTACGTTCTTCCTCTTTCTGACGAAGATAATCAGAATAGTTTCCCCAATACTCAGTGATTTTGCCATCTTTCAGTTCCCATATTTTATCTACTATTTCATCAAGAAAATAGCGGTCATGGCTAATAACTAACAGTGCACCTGTAAAATATTTTAGCTGTCCTATTAGAAAATCAATTCCTTCACGGTCTAAATGGCTCGTAGGTTCATCCGCTAAAATACCATGAACCTGTGCCGATAAGGCCTGTGCTATTTTAAGCCTTGTTTCTTCACCACCGCTCATAGTCTGTATATTTAATTGCTCAACACCTAGCTTGCCTACAAGTGCAAAATCTTTTTCCTCCTGCAGAGTTACTTCGTCCAACTGGGGAATATAGGCAAGTTCACCCAGACGATTCATTTTACATCCTGGGGGAGTTAATTCTCCTAAAAGTACCCTGAGTAAAGTGCTTTTTCCAGCACCATTTGCTCCTACTAAACCAATACGGTCATAATCATATACTTCTAATTCATTTATATCTAAAACATCGCGTCCTTTGAATTCCACACGAATGTCTTTTGCTTTTAATATTAATTCCATAACATTTCCTCCTGTCTATAATCGCATGCTTTCATTTGCTTGTATGCAGGGAAACCCCTGCGATTTTAGCAGGAAGAGTTACATGAAAATAAGATACATAAATATTCCTCCAATATTGTTTATTTTAAATCTAATTTTCTAACCTCAGTTATCATTTGGCAAACTATAGCAATGCCAATAATTAAAATACCTGATAGTAAAAACCAATGATTTACACCGATTTTATCAGCAAAGAATCCAGAAAGAATTAACCCAATTGGCATAGCAAGTGACATGATACTTCCGATCAAAGAAAATACACGTCCTAAATATTCAGGCTTAATTTTCTCCTGAAAAAGAGCTGTTTGCACACCGCTATAAAATGGCACCGAAAGCCCCATTATTGCACAGCAAACTACGAATATTACAAATCCATTTGGAGGAAGTATTCCCGAAACGGCTAAACTGGTCCCCATTATAAAAAATGAACTTGTTATTAGTAATACATGCTTTTCGAAGCCCCCTAATCTTCCTAATAATAAGCCTCCTGCTAGCATCCCAAATGCAAAGGAAATTTCCGTAATAGAAATATGCACAGGCGTTCCATTAAAGTGTTCCATGCTTATTAAAGGAAATAGTGCATTGATTGGCATATAAACAAAAGTATATAGTGTTCCTAAGAGTAATAAGGCAAACAATCCTTTGTTTTGTCTCAGAACCACAACTCCTTCTTTCATCTCCCTTATGAAATTTGGTTCTAAACTTTGCACTTGATTACCCAGCTTAGGTATACGTACAATTGCTACCGTAATAGATGCAATCACAGCACCCAATACGTCGATGGCAATAATAGCATTTAAATCCCAAACGGAGTATAAGAGTGCTGCAACTGCCGGACTAACAATATAGCTTATAGACTGCAAAGACTGACTATAGCCTGCGCATTTCGTTAGCTGTTCTTCTGGTACTAAAAGTGGTGTAACCGCATTGAGTGCTGGGGTATGAAAAGCTGTTCCAATGCTACGGATAAACAATACTATCATAATCATCCAGACAGGTAGCTCCATACAGAATGCAACAATAGCAAGCACTGCACCAGCTGCTGCGATAATTAAATCGGCACCAATCATTATCTTCTTCCTATCATGACGATCCACTAGCACACCAATGGCAGGTCCCAAAATCGCATAGGGTAAAAAACCTACTAATGAAGCCATAGACAAGACCATCGCAGATCCTGTTTTTTCTGTAAGGTAAAAAATAATCGCCATTTGCAGGATGGCACTAGTGATTAATGATACTGCTTGCCCTGCCCATATTGCATAAAATTTTCGTTTCCAATTGTTGTATTTTTCCATTTATATTATCTCCTGCATATTATTTTGCTTGAATTTCTATTTTGAATAGCATTCTAGGCAATAAAAAATGCAGGCCAAACCCCACAATGTGGCTTTTGGTCTGCATACATACAATTTGGAAACATTCATATTAAAGACATAGTTAAATAAAGGTATAGTTAAATAACCAATATCCTCACCGTAACTAATGAATGCTCAATATCGTATAAATAAGCACAACAAAAAAGCCTATCATCGGGTATAGATTCTGCTTTTTTTATTGCCAGCTTATCTTAAACGCATTGAGGCTGTCATAGTTTCGGTTCCTCCTACATCTTTGTTTATATCAATTTATAGTATAACACAACAAGATGATATGTTCAATATAAAAGTTATGGAATGAGACTCATACTTCCAATTCGATGCCAGATTTAAAGGATATGACGAAGTTTTCTTCATAGACTGTAACGCTCTGGATTATCTTCCTTAGTAGCAAGCGATTAGCTTTCACAAAATCTTCTGTTTGTAGTTTTAAAAATTCATCAGGATTTTCTAACTCAACCTCAAAATATTTCATTTTACATTCCCTCATTTCATTTATTGATAAATTGAGTTTGCAAAAAAGAGTGGACAATTTTTGTCTACTCTTAACCTTTAAAATAGTTTTTTTTAATCGATTTGAAGTTGCCTAAATTATTACTTATTCGGTAAAATGAAGTATTGCTTTCAACAGATTTCCTTCAACTACACTTCACTTGATTCAAACAAGGTGGGTACATTTCTATTCCCACAAACTCCTTGTCAATGGAAACAAACACGTACCCACAGGGTAAATGGAAATAGAAACTGATAATTTCTAGCTATCACTTCTACTCATTCCAAAAATTTTCTCACTCTGATACTTACCCACCATAAAGCAAAAAGCCTTGCAATCAAGGCTTTCATTATCCCTTTCGTTCAAAGGTTTCTAAGCTTTTACGAGCAGAGCGACACACTCAGCGGTTCGCTATCTCCGTTCTGTCTGCGTGCTAGCACTTGTCAATCACGGACAGCTATCGCATGGGCGGAAGTAAATGCTAATCTTCGTCGTTTTACTCCTTGACTAGCAAACTTACCGCCTCAACATGATGCGTTTGAGGAAATAAATCCACTGGCTGAACTTTCTTCAACTCATATCCCAATTCTTGGTAGAGTTTGATATCACGCGCCATGGTGGCGACATTACATGAGATATAGGCGATGCGGTCGGCTCCTGTTTGGCTACTTGCCTTGATAAAGCTTTCTGTGAGTCCTTTTCTTGGTGGGTCCACTAGGATAAGGCTTGGTTGAATTCCATTTTTAAGCCAATTTTTCATGGCATTTTCGGCTGTATCACAGACATAGTAGGCATTTGAAATATTGTTCAGCTGAGCATTCTTCTTGCTATTCTCAACCGCTTCTGGAATTACTTCAACACCATAAACTTCTTTGACATGTTTGGCAACAGAGAGGCCAATCGTCCCGATACCAGAATAGGCATCAATGACCACGTCATCTGATTTTAATGCTGCAAAGTTAATGGCTGTTTGATAAAGTTTTTCAGCCATTTCAGTATTGACTTGGTAAAAGGCTGGACCAGCGATTTGGTAGTTATTTCCCAACATCTGGTCAGTGATAAAGTCTTGTCCATAAAGTGTGTGCCATTCCTTACCAAAAATAGCATTGGTGTTCTGGTCATTGATATTTTGCATAACAGACACAATCTCTGGAAACTGCTTGATGAGTTGTTCAATCAATTGGTCAACACGAAAAACTTTGGGACGAGTCGTTACCAAAATAACCATAATTTGACCTGAATAGTGTCCGCGACGCACCACAAGATTCCGAATCAAGCCAGATTGTTCCTTTTCATCATAAGGTTTCAAATCATAACGACGGAGCAAGTCGCGTAGGGCTACAACTACCTCATCAATCACAGGATCTTGGATAAAGAAATCTTCTAGAGGCATGAGGTCATGGGAATTCTTACGGAAAAAGCCAGTTTCCAAGACACCATTAACACGACGAACAGGCACCTGCGCCTTGTTACGGTACTTGACTGGATTTTGCATACCAAGCGTTTCAGGAACCTCTATATCATCAATTCCAGAAATCTTATATATACTGTCCTTAACTTGCTTGGTTTTAAATTTGAGCTGTTCTGAATAGGCAAGATGACCCAAATCCGCGATTCCTGAACGCAGGTAATCCAAATCTAGATCTTGATTACGGTGTGGTGATTGAACAAGGTATTCTTCAACCTTCCCAAAACCAATCTTTTTATTGACCTTGAGGACACGCATGAGGATTTTTTCACTCTGTAAAGCATTCTCTACAAAAAAGACCAAACCATCTACCTTGGCCACGCCAGAACCTTCATGGGTCAAGTCAACAATTTCAACTTCTACAATATCATTTTTCTTTAACATTCTCTTCTCTTTCTATTGACCGACAAAAAAGACGGCAACGTTACGGTTACCATCTATTATACCATGAAATTTCTTAAGAACCAAAACTCTTGAAGAAGTTGACAATGGCTTGCCAGAGGGAGCTTAGAAAATTACCGCCGTCCTCTAGCGCCTTATCAGCATCAAAGTTAAGGTTAATATTTTTAAAACTGTCGCCAGCTTGTGAAACAATACTTTGTTTAAGGTCATTCAGGGTTTTAGTGAAGTCTGTATTGCTGAGGATATCACTCTTTGAGAGATTCAAAGCAAAATTGATGATGATATTGATCTGGTTTCCTGTTATAACCTGATCAAGTTTGTAATTTTTTAAGGTATCTTCAACGATTTTGCGGACATCTTCTTCTGTCAGATTTCCCTTGCTTTCTTTAGCTTTGGCGAGTCCTGACTTGATATCGGCTAGGGCAACGTTTAATTTATTAGCATCATAGCCAGTTTTGTCCTTGTTTTCAGCATTGATATCCAACAAAGCCTTTAGCTCTTCTTGAGCCAAATCTTTGTTGGCTTGTGGCACCTTGGCTCCATTAGCTTCTAGCGAATAATAAATCCCTGCTAAAGCACTTTCTCCTGTAACGGGAATAGGTGCTGCTACAGTGATTTTTGCGTGTTCCACACCCAAAGTTACGGCCGCATTGCGGTACATATCCTGAGTCACCTTAGTGATGTTTTCTGGTGTTTCAATCTTGACCTCAAGTGGCGACTTGTCCCCTAGCTTTTGAATCTTGGCTGATGAATACAACTGTAAACTAGAGTCATTGGCCACATTCATGATTTTAGAATAGACATCAGGTGTCATGGTCTTGAGTTCTTTGGTGTCTGTTGAGGCATTGTAGCCTAGTTTTTTAAGGGTTTGATTTTTTTGGTCTTCAGACAATGAAGAACCTAGGACATATTCAGGTTGAACATAGGTTTCATCGATGACTTTTTGAACATCTGTTGCTGCATGGACGCTATTCATAGCTGTTACTGCCCACAAGACCGCAGCACTGGTCAGAAAGAGTTTCTTTCTCATAGGGATTTTCCTCCTTTCCCTTTCTAGAGTAATATATCTATCTTAAAGAAAACTTATAACAAAAACACCTGGGCTAGCCAGATGTCGAAAAGAGAGTGAAGCATTTGATGATGTAAAGGTTGAGTTGCACCTGTCTAGAATAATAATAGTTTCCTCCATTTACATAGAGTTCGGCTCCATGAAAAATGGAAATGGGGTGAATATAACTATAAGTCTTTCCAGTGGTATTGCCAAGCAAGGGAGCAACAGTCTCACGAGAGTACTGTTTGGCCAGTGCTAGGGTGTTTTCCTTGCCATTTTGGGCGATAAAATCGATATAGGCAGGTCCAAAATTATAGGCTTGAACAGCTGTCCAGACATCAACACCCTTCTTCTGGGCCAGATAGAGATTGTCTGTCAGAGTTTGAACGCCTTGCCGAATGCTAGAGGCATTATCATTGATGGTATTGGTGGAACCACTTGCAGACTCACTAGACTGCATAACATCGCCTTCTTTTCCTTTTGTTTCGGTATAAATCATAGCGAGCACAAGCTCTTCGTTTGCTGGGGTGTCTTTTTCACTCAAGATTTCTCGCACCATGGGTTGATAGGTCATGACTTGCTTGACATCTTGGTGAACGCGGTAAGCTTTATAGCCAGCAAAAAGGAAGACTGCTAGTACAAGCACTCTTCGAATTCGTTTAAACATTATTTACTTTGGATATCCTCGATATTTTTGATTAAGATAGAGTAGGTTCCATTATCATTTTGAATAAACTCAACAGACTCGGCGTCTTGATAGACGTTATTGGGAACGATGAGCTCAATTCCATTTGACAAGGAGAGTTTTTGGTTTTCAAATTTCTTTAATTGGCGACTGGCATCAATTTCATCAAATTGAACAGGCTCTGGTACAGTTTCTTTAACTTGGTCAATAAAGTTCAAACGAGCCGTCAGATTGTTGTCAAAAAGGTCATTGGCCAATTTTTCAGGTGACAATTCATTGCTTTCTTCTAGGTTGTTGAAAATGGCTGATTTGACCTTGGATTGAAATTGAAAGTCATCTGTGTTAAAAGATTCAGCAATTCTCTGGGCCGTTTTTTCCAGTTCCTTGATGGATTTCTTGGGAGAAATTTTAGGAGCGACAGCAAGAAGATTATCTGAAAAATAGTTCAAAAAAGTCCCGTTGTACTTGATTCGTTTTTCAATCAGATGGTACTTGCGACTCTGAAGATTGACCACCAAGGCTTCGTCAGCACCTGTTCCAAATCCAGGTAGGTTATTCTGAGTCAGCTTGATTGGATTCTCAACTTCTCCACCGAGGTGGGTCAGGGTCTCACGCAGGGCAATTCGTAAGAAAGCGAAATGTTCTACACCTTCTTTAGAAAATTGCACAAAAATCAAATCATTGGTCTTGAGGTTTTCAGAAATACTGAACTCTTCTTTCCAGAGATTAGCCAGTGTTACTGATGTCTCCAACAAATCGTCTGTGATATGATTGAAGAAGGGATTTTCTTCCTCGAAAATCCCAGTCTTGGCTTCATCTGAATACACACATTCAATTTTTCTACGCAGGTATTCTTCGATTTTTGGAGTAATATTGAGAAACTTATCCGCTAGGAACAGCTCGGTATCATCCGGACTGAACTGGTGAATAATGGCTTTCTTAATATAAATGTCCATAAAAGTTTTAGTCCTCGTATAGTGGGAAGGCATCTGTCAATTCTTTAACTTCACTTCTCACTTCTTCTAAGACAGCTTCATTTTCTGCATTCTTAAGGGTTTTAATAATCAATTCAGCCACTTTGCGACTTTCTTCTTCACCAAATCCACGTGCAGTAATGGCTGCAGATCCGATACGAATCCCACTTGTCTTGAATGGTGACAAGGTTTCGTAAGGGATTGAGTTTTTATTCAGGGTAATATTGACCTCATCAAGCAAGTTTTGAGCAACTTTTCCGTTTTCTACAACCTTGGTTACATCTACTAGGAAGAGGTGGTTTTCAGTTCCGCCAGAAATAATACGGAAATCAGGGTCTTGCAAGAAGACATCTGCCATAGCCTTGCTGTTCTTGATAACATTAGCAGCATATTCCTTGAAGGCTGGATCCAAAACTTCTTTGAAGGAAACAGCTTTAGCCGCCACAACGTGCTCCAAAGGACCACCCTGAATACCAGGGAAAATAGCTGAATTGATTTTCTTAGCTAAGTCTTCATCATTGGTCAAAATCAAACCACCACGAGGGCCACGAAGGGTTTTGTGGGTCGTTGTTGTCGTGATATGAGCGTATGGCACTGGGCTAGGATGTAGACCAGCAGCAACCAAACCAGCGATATGAGCCATATCTACCATAAGTTTAGCCCCAACAGCGTCTGCAATTTCACGGAATTTTGAAAAGTCGATAATTTGAGAATAGGCTGAAGCACCTGCTACGATCAATTTTGGTTTTACTTCTTGGGCTTGTTTCAAGATAGCATCAAAATCTAAGAGTTCCGTTTCAGGATCAACACTGTAAGAAACAAAGTTGTAGGTTTGACCAGAGAAGCTGACAGGAGCTCCGTGGGTCAAATGTCCACCTGCTGCCAAATCCATCCCCATAACCGTATCACCCGGCTCAATCAAGGCCATGTAAGCCGCACAGTTAGCTTGGCTTCCTGAGTGAGGTTGGACATTGGCAAATTTTGCACCGAAAATTTCTTTTGCGCGTTCAATGGCTAGAGATTCTACCACGTCTACTACATCTGTTCCACCATAATAACGGCGTCCTGGGTAGCCTTCGGCGTATTTATTCGTCAAGATAGACCCTTGAGCTGCCATAACAGCCTTGGAAACTACGTTTTCCGAAGCAATCAACTCAATGTTGTTTTGTTGTCGTTCTTCTTCTTTGGCAATAGCATTCCAGAGATCAGCATCATATGCTTTAAAATCATCTTTGTCAAAAATCATAGGTCTTCTCCTTTATAGTGTGACTGGTCCTTTAGTTTGGTTTTTCAATACGAAAACAAACTAAAAGATGCGAATAAACCGTTTCTGCATTTTATCACAAGTATAACCAACTTTTTCATAAAATGCATGAGCACCCAGACGATGATCGGCAGAGTTTAAGCGGATAAACCCATAACCACGTCTTTTTGCTTCTTGATCCAACCCTTGTAATAAGCTTTTACCAATACCTTGACCTTGCGCTTGAGGTGAAACTGCTAAGGCTAAAATATTAAATCCTGCTTTGGAATAAAGGGATTCGTAAACCTCAGCATGGACATATCCAAGCAAGGCATGACTAGCTGCATCCTCATAGCCAAGTAGGAAATGATGGGAATCCTGAGACAGTCTAGCTAGTTGGCTAGCCGTTTCCTCTGGACTAAAAGAATAACCCAAAGCCTCTTGGTTGATGTCACATATAGCTTTCACATCTGTTTCTTGCAAATCTCTTAGCATATCATTCCTCCTCAAAAGAAATCTCTGGCAACTGAGCAAGAATATCCTCTCGCTTAATGGCCCCTTGACGTAAAATTTTCACCTTGTCTCCAGACAAATCCAAAATAGTTGAATCCTGTCCAGTTAGAAAAGCATCGTCTTCCAGACCTAGAACCTCTTGGTCAAAATCCTCTAGAATTTGATTAAAGGTTACCCCACTTGCCTGACCTGAGATATTGGCAGACGGCCCAATCAAGGGACCTGTCTCTCGAATCAAATCAAGTGTAATGGGGTGACTGGGCATCCGAAATCCAACAGTTTCAAGGCCAGAATTGACCCAATAGGGAACTCTGGCATTGGCTTCGAGAATAATGGTCAATGGACCTGGTAAAAAGGTCTCGACAAGTTTTGGTAGATAAGCTGGCTGATTCTTTGAAAAGTGCAAGATGTCCTCGAGAGAAGCGATATTGAGATTGAGCGCCTTATCTCTAGGACGACGTTTGAGCTGGTATACGTGATCAACTGCTTTTTCGTCTAGAGCCTTGGCAAAAAGACCGTAAACTGTCTCTGTAGGCAGAACGACAGCTCCGCCATTTTCCAACTCTTGTTTAATCCTGTCCATCATCAACCACGACCATCCTATCTTGACCAAATTGGTCCTTAAGTGTTCTTACACGTTTTTCAGGAAGATGCTTCCTAAAAAGTTCAGAAACACTTTGACCTTGCTTGTATCCAATTTCAAGGTAAATCTTACCACCATCTTTGAGATAGTCTTTTGCATCTTCCGCAATTCTACGGTAAATAGCTAGGCCATCCTCGTCTGCAAAGAGAGCTAGATGAGGCTCCGAATACAAGACATTCAAGCCTACCTCTGACTCATCTTCACGAGAGATATAGGGTGGATTGGAAACAATTATATCATATTTTTCAGAAATTTCTGTAAAACAGTCAGATTTTTTTAAAAATATTTGAAGATTTTGATTTTTAGCATTTTCGCTAGCTAATTCTAAAGCCTCTCGAGAAATATCTGCTGCTGTCACTGACCAATCTGGTCTATTTTTAGAGAGTGCAAGAGCTATAGCTCCACTTCCTGTTCCAATATCAAGAACTGAAAGATTCGTCTCAGGATTTTCATCCAGGATAAGCTCCACCAACTCCTCTGTTTCAGGTCGAGGAATCAAAACCCGCTCATCAACTTTTAACTGCATGTCATAAAAATCTGTATGACCGATGATATACTGGGCTGGTTTATGAGCCGCTAACTGCTGGTAAATCTCTTCTACAAATTGTTTTTCTTTCTCTGTTACCTCTTGCTGGAGGGCAAAAACGAAATCTGTAAAAGATAGATTTTTCAGGCTACGATAGACAAAAGAGAGGCTTTCAGCTTCCTCTCCTTGTCTTATCAACTCTTCTTCAAAATCTGAAAATAATTGAGCTAATTTCATTATTTGTTTAATTCTTCTAATTTTTGCGTTTGGTCATAAAGTACCAAGGCGTCCACAACTTCGTCCAATTTACCAGATAAAATCGTATCTAGTTTTTGGAGGGTTAAGCCGATACGGTGGTCTGTGACACGGTTTTGTGGGAAATTATAAGTACGGATTCGTTCTGAACGGTCACCAGTACCGATTGTCGACTTACGCTCAGCGTCTTGTTCATCCTGAGCAATCTGAGCAAAGTGGTCAGCAACACGCGCACGGATGATTTTCATGGCTTTCTCACGGTTCTTCTGCTGGGTACGTTCTTCCTGCATCTCAACCTTGATATTGGTTGGCAAGTGAACGATACGAACGGCTGTCGCAACCTTATTGACGTTCTGTCCACCAGCACCTGATGCGTGGTAGATGTCAACACGAAGGTCTTTTGGATCAATGTCGTATTCAACCTCTTCAACTTCAGGCATGACAAGAACTGTCGCTGTGGAAGTATGAACACGACCTTGGCTTTCAGTCACAGGGACACGCTGTACTCGGTGGGCACCAGATTCGTACTTGAGTTTAGAGTAAACAGATTGACCTGAAACCATGGCAACCACTTCTTTAAAACCACCGACACCGTTCATAGAAGCTTCCATGACTTCAAAGCGCCAGCCTTGGGCTTCTGCATACTTTTGGTACATAGTTAGAAGGTCTCCGGCGAAAAGTGCCGCTTCGTCACCACCAGCCGCTCCACGAATTTCAAGGATGATGTTCTTATCATCGTTTGGATCCTTTGGAAGGAGCAAAATTTTGAGTTTTTCTTCGTATTCTTCTTTTTCAGCCTTGGCATCTTTGAGTTCTTGCTTGGCCATTTCTTCCAAGTCCGCGTCTCCACCTGATTCCTTAATCATCTCTTCAGCATCAACGATGTTTTGAAGGACTTGCTTATACTCACGGTAGGCTGTTACCGTATCACGACTTGAAGACTCCTCTTTTGAAAGCTCCATGAAACGTTTAGTATCAGATACTACATCTGGGTCACTTAGCAATTCTCCTAATTCTTCATAACGGTCTTCTACAGCTTGTAGTTGATCATAGATGTTCATTTTTTCTCCATTCTCCTTATTGATTTCAGGGGCAAAATAATGTTTACGGCAAACTGAGATATAGGTTTCATTACCACCAATCTGGATCTGTTCTCCATCATAAACAGGCAATCCATCCTGTGTACGCAAGACCATAGTCGCCTTTTTCTTACAATACTGACAGATGGTCTTAATCTCATCAATCTTGTCTGCTAAAAGCAAGAGATATTTGGAACCTTCGAACAGTTCATTGCGAAAGTCATTTTTCAACCCAAAAGCCATGACAGGTATGTCTAACTCATCAACAACACGAGCTAGATCGTAAACATGGTGACGCTTGAGAAACTGGGCTTCATCAACCAAAACACAGTAAGGCTTTTCTGGTAGGTCTCGGATATAGCCAAAGATATCCGTCGTCTCCTCAATCGCAAGAGCAGGGCGTTTCATACCGATTCGACTCGACACATAGCCAACACCGTCACGCGTATCCAGAGCCGAGGTCATAATGACAACACCTTTTCCTTGCTCCTCATAGTTATAGGCCACCTTGAGAATCTCAATCGTCTTACCAGAGTTCATGGTCCCATAACGATAATACAACTGTGCCATGTTTCTTGCTTCACGTCCATTTCTAAATTTTTGCTACATTCTAGTATATCATAATTTTCTTAAGCTTTAAACGGCAAAATGTGGTAAAATAGAAGAAATCAAAAACTAGTGGAGGAAGCTATTATGCCATTTGTACGCATCGATTTATTTGAAGGACGCACGCTCGAGCAAAAGAAAGCTCTTGCTAAGGAAGTAACAGAAGCTGTGGTCCGTAACACTGGAGCCCCTCAATCTGCTGTCCATGTTATCATCAACGACATGCCAGAAGGAACTTATTTCCCACAAGGGGAAATGCGCACCAAATAAGCTAGCTTAAGCAGAAATGCTTAGGCTTTTTCAATCTCCAAGTAGCATCCATTGAAGAAATAGCCTAAATTTGTTACAATTTGAAAAGAGACTTGGAATATTCCAAGAAAAGAGCAATTAATTAAAGGAAACATTATGATTACACGTGAATTTGATACCATCGCTGCTATCTCGACTCCACTAGGCGAAGGAGCTATTGGTATTGTCCGCCTGAGCGGAACGGACAGTTTTGCAATTGCGCAAAAGATTTTTAAAGGAAAAGACTTGAATCAGGTTGCCAGCCACACTCTTAACTACGGTCACATCGTTGACCCTCAAACTGGTAAGGTCATGGACGAGGTTATGGTTGGGGCTATGAAGTCTCCAAAGACCTTCACTCGTGAAGATATTATCGAGATTAACACCCACGGTGGGATTGCGGTGACCAATGAGATTCTCCAGCTGGCTATCCGTGAAGGAGCTCGGTTGGCAGAACCTGGTGAATTTACTAAACGTGCCTTCCTAAATGGTCGTGTGGATTTGACACAGGCCGAGGCGGTGATGGATATCATCCGCGCTAAGACTGACAAGGCCATGAACATTGCAATCAAACAATTAGATGGTTCACTTTCTGATCTCATCAATAATACCCGTCAAGAAATCCTCAATACACTTGCCCAAGTCGAGGTCAATATCGACTATCCTGAGTATGACGATGTTGAGGAAGCCACTACTGCTGTTGTCCGAGAGAAGACAATGGAGTTTGAGCAATTACTAACCAATCTTCTTAGAACAGCCCGTCGCGGTAAAATCCTTCGTGAAGGAATTTCAACGGCTATCATCGGACGCCCCAACGTTGGGAAATCTAGCCTTCTCAACAACCTCTTACGTGAGGACAAGGCCATCGTCACAGACATTGCTGGGACAACACGTGATGTCATTGAAGAATACGTCAACATCAACGGCGTTCCCCTAAAATTGATTGACACAGCAGGTATTCGTGAAACGGATGATATCGTTGAACAAATTGGAGTTGAGCGTTCGAAAAAAGCCCTTAAAGAAGCTGACTTGGTTCTACTAGTGTTAAATGCTAGTGAACCGCTGACAGCCCAAGACCGACAACTTCTTGAGATTAGCCAAGATACAAACCGCATTATTCTTCTTAATAAAACCGACTTGCCTGAAGCGATTGAAACTTCGGAACTTCCAGAAGATGTCATCCGTATTTCAATTCTTAAAAACCAAAACATTGATAAGATTGAAGAACGCATTAATGACCTCTTCTTTGAAAATGCTGGTCTAGTCGAGCAAGATGCAACCTACTTGTCCAACGCCCGTCATATTTCCTTGATTGAAAAAGCAGTTGAAAGCCTACAAGCTGTTAACCAAGGGCTGGAACTAGGTATGCCAGTTGACTTGCTTCAAGTTGACTTGACTCGTACTTGGGAAATCCTCGGAGAAATCACTGGGGATGCTGCTCCTGATGAACTCATTACCCAACTCTTTAGCCAATTCTGTTTAGGAAAATAAGAAAAATCCATGATCCTTCATTCGGTCATGGATTTTATTGTCTTATTAGTAATCTGGTCTTAAAACCCCTGTTACAGTTGCCTTGGTCGCTTCGTAGTCGCCATCTACAACAACCTTGATAATGCGTTTGGCATCTTCTTCTGGTGCTGGAACAAGAGGTAGACGAGTTGGGCCAGCTGCAAATCCCATATAGTTCAGAACTGCCTTAACTGGAGCAGGACTTGGATAAGAGAAGAGGGCATTGACCTTAGGAATGAATTTACGTTGAATAGCTGCAGCTTTCTTCATATCGCTTTCTGCAATGGCAGTAAACATCTCGTGCATTTCATCCCCATTTGTATGAGAGGCAACAGAAATAACCCCATCCGCACCAAGGTTCATGGCATGGAAAGCATCTCCATCCTCACCTGTATAAATCAAGAACTCTTCTGGCTTGTGCTCAATCAAGTAAGCCATATTGGCCAAGCTGGTACATTCTTTTACGCCAATGATATTTGGATGGTCAGCCAAGCGAAGCATGGTTTCTGGAGTCAACTCGACAACTACACGCCCCGGAATGTTATAGATGATAATTGGTAGGTCAGAAGCATCTGCAATAGCTTTAAAGTGCTGATACATTCCTTCTTGAGAAGGTTTGTTGTAGTAAGGAACAATAGCAAGCCCAGCTGCGAAACCACCAAATTCTGCTACTTCTTTGACAAACTCAATAGAGTCGCGCGTATCATTGGTACCTACACCCGCAATCAAAGGAACGCGTCCATTGACAATCTTTTGTACAGCCGCAAAGAGTTCCAACTCCTCATCGTGGGTCAAGGTTGGACTCTCAGCAGTGGTCCCTGCGAGAAGAATTCCATCCGTATGATGGGCCAATAAATGCTCAATCAAGGCTGGAATAGCATCAAAGTTGATGGAACCATCCTCGTGGAAGGGGGTAATAAAGGCTGTGATGATTTTACACTCTTTTAAATCTTGATAAGACATGAAAACACCTCTCTATTTCAAAGAAGGAGTTCATCTGAACTCCTAAACAATATGACTATTTTAATTCAAATTTCAATTCGGCAGTTGGACGAACCAATCCACGTTCGTGCAAAGTTTCTGCAATCTGAACTGAGTTCCAAGCAGCACCTTTGAGAAGGTTATCTGAAACAACCCACATGTGAATTCCTTTTTCTGCATCCAAGTCTTTACGGATACGACCAACAAAGGTATCACGTGAACCAACTGCATTGATGGCTTGCGGATAGATTTGATGAGCTACATCATCTTCAAGGACAGCACCTGGGAAGGCTGCGATAGCTGCTTTTACTTCTTCGATTGGAGCCACTTCTTTTGTTTCGATGTAAACAGACTCAGAGTGAGCTGACAAGACTGGAATACGCACACATGTTGCAGATACTGCAATGCTGTCATCTTCCATAATTTTCTTAGTTTCCTTAGTCATCTTCATCTCTTCGTAAGTGTAATCATTATCAGTGAAGACATCGATTTGTGGAAGAGCATTGAAGGCGATAGGATAATGTTTCTTGTCCCCACCTGAAGGCAAGATTTCGGCATGTAAATCACGTGGTTTCACACCATCATTCAACACTTCACGAAGTTCACGTTGTGTTTCAAGAATCGCTCCCATACCAGCACCTGAAACAGCCTGATAAGTTGAAACGATGATACGATCCAAGCCCCATTTTTGACGAACTGGTTCAAGCGCCACCATCATTTGAATTGTTGAACAGTTAGGGCAGGCGATGATTCCGTTATGGGCATCAAGTGCGTGAGCATTGACCTCTGGAACAACCAAAGGAACGTCTGGATTTTGACGGAAGTAAGATGTATTATCTACTACTACCGCTCCAGCTTTAACTGCGTATGGTGCATACTTAGCTGATGTAGAACCACCTGCTGAAAAGAGAGCAATGTCAACTCCTTCAAAAGCTGTTTCAGTCGTTTCTTCAATCGTAATATCTTGGTCTTTAAATTTCAAAGTCTTACCCGCTGAACGTGCAGAAGCAAGTAAACGAATTTTATCGATTGGAAGTGTTGATTCTTCCAACATTTTTATCATCTGAGCTCCGACAGCACCTGTCGCGCCGACTACAGCAACTGTATATCCCATAAATAACCTCTTTCGGAATTTTCTAAAAATTTCTATAATAGAAGTATTATACTACTTTTTCCATGAATTGCAAAGCTTTTTCATCATTTTTTGAAAAATGTAACTTCTCAAAGTAACTTCCACTTGCCTGACCAAAGTGGAAATTAGTCTAAAACGGATTTTTATGGTGGAATTAAGTGTGAGACGTTTGAGTTAGAAACGAGGTCTACTATGACAAAACATAAACACCTTACCCTTTCAGACCGTAATGATATCCAATTAGGTTTAGAGCGCAGTGAAACCTTCAAAGCTATTGGACAATCCATTCTAAAAGACCCGACTACTGTTTCTAAAGAAGTCAAACGAAACAGACAAGTCCGAGAGTCTACATGCCATAACCTTCCTTGCCCTCTACTCGACAAAGCTCCCTTTGTCTGTAACGGCTGCCCTAAAAGAAGACAGAATTGTGGCTATAAGAAGATCTTCTACCTCGCTAAGCAAGCTCAAAAACAATACGAACAAACTCTTGGCGAAGCTCGTGAAGGAACTCCCCTCAATTCCAAGACCTTCTGGGACATGGACAAAGTCATTTCTGATGGGGTTAAAAAAGGACAACACATCTATCATATTCTCAAAACTCATAACCTTGATGTCAGCTCCTCAACTGTCTATCGACACATCCGAAAAGGGTACCTATCTATCGCTCCGATTGATCTTGCCAGAGCCGTTAAATTCAAAGAAAGACGAAAAAGTAAGCTACCTTCCATCCCTAAAGAAGCTAAAAAAGGCCGTTCCTATGAGGATTTCCAAAACTATTTAGCACTGAATCAACTAGACTCTTGGCTGGAAATGGACACAGTTATGGGGAGAATGGGAGGTAAAGTCCTACTCACCTTCAATCTATCTTTCTGTAACTTTATCTTCGCTAGACTTCTGGATAATAAAACTGCCCTTGAGGTTACCAAACATCTCTATGACATCAAGAACACTCTTCACCAAGCGGACAAAGATTTCTTCCAACTCTTCCCTGTCATTCTTACCGATAATGGTGGAGAGTTTGCCAGGGTTGATGACATCGAAATGGATGTGCGAGGAGAGAGTAAACTCTTCTTTTGTGACCCTAATCGCTCTGACCAGAAAGGGAGAATTGAGAAAAATCACACGCTGATTCGCGACATTCTACCTAAAGGAACTTCTTTTGACAATTTAACTCAAGAGGACATCAATCTCGTCTGCTCTCATGTCAACAGCGTCAAACGTGCTGCTTTGAATGGAAAGTCAGCTTATGAACTCTTTGCCTTTACTTATGGAGAAGAAATTCCTAAGCTTCTCGGTATTTCTAAAATACCTGCAGAAGACGTCTGTCAGTCTTCTAAATTACTCCAACATAAGTTCTAAAAACTAACCTAAAACCCTATTCAAACGTCTCACACTAACTTCCACCATAGCGGAACTTAATCTGAAACGCTTTCAGATAAGAGGATTTTGTGCGCTCTTTTTTTCGATTCATTTTGGCTACAAAAGCAATAAAATCAAGCATTAGTAAAACCAGTGGAACTTACCCTGACATGGATTTCCACTGGTTTTTACAATTTTTATCAGATTAACTTCCACTTCTACTAGCGGTGGAACTTAGTTTGGGAATTTACCATTTTTTGAAAAATAAAAATCCCCAGTCGCTAGACCAGGGACTAAGAGGCATCTTCATGTGATGAGCAGGTTCACACAACTCATCAAGGTCCGCTCCTGCGTTATGACCTCCTTATGCTCAATAGTAGTCCGAGGACTACCTATCGACTCATCGCATATTCTATTCTACTAAAGAGAATGACTTTTGTCAACAGACGAAACTCTTTATACTCTTCGAAAATCTCTTCAAACTTCGTCAGCATCGTCTTACTGTATGTATGCTTACTGACTTCGTCAGTTTCATCTACAACCTCAAAGCAGTGCTTTGAAACCTGTGGCTAGCTTCCTAGTTTGCTCTTTGATTTTCATTAAGTATTAGTTTTATTTACACAGCTTAATAAGAAATATCTTTGAAAGATTTAGGGCAGACATAACAAAACCCCTTGTAAATCAAGGGCTTTTCTGTTTATTTCATGCTAATTGCCGGGATTGAACCGGCGACCTCATCCTTACCATGGATGCGCTCTGCCAACTGAGCTAAATCAGCTTACTTAAAAAGTATACTATAATCAGAAAAGCTTGTCAAGTTTCCTTAGAAATTTTCTATAAGAAAAAGCCAGGTAAAGGCTACCTAGCTTGTCTTCTTCTATTTGCTTAAATCAATTCGACGACCAATTTTACCGATAATAATCGCTCCAATAATCAATGAGGCAAATTCACCGATCCCTGTTGTAAACCAAGTAAGGAAAAATGGTAATTCTGCTACAATATTTAACTCTGCAGCGATAGTAAACATGGAAATTGAAAAGAGGATTGAAAAGAAGAAATGATCTTTTCGAATCAATCCGTTAAAGAGGTAATCCTTGCTGTATTTTGCAAAAAGCCAAACACCTAAACTGAGGAATACCAAGGTTGATCCGCCACCAACAAAGACATCTAGCAGTCCGAAGCTAAAGAAATTAGCAATCATACAACCGATAGTAACTCCGATGATGTACTTGGGATTGTAAAAAGCCATAAAGTTCATCATTTCTGAAATACGGAACTGATAAGCACCATAGCTAATGGCATTTAGAGGCGGTGTGACAGTCAAAACGACATAGATAGCAGCGACGATTGCAATATCTGCAACATCACGAATAGTTAATTTTTTCATCTTTTCTCCTTTGGCGGTTATCCGCGTAAAATATGCTTGGTGAAAGAAGCTAAGCACCAAGGGTTGCTTGAATCAACCTTACTAGTATAGCACAATAGCCTGCTTTATGCTATACTTAAAGCATGAAAATTCCTATTCAAAAAATTTTTAACAATGAAATCTTAGCCTATCTCTTTTTTGGCCTTACAACAACTCTAGTTTCGATTCTCTCGCGATTGGTCATTTATCAACTAAGTCATCAGGAACTTCTTGCTACTGCCCTAGCAAATAGTATTGGTATCCTATTTGCCTTTATCACAAATGATACGATTGTATTTAAGCAAGCAAGGAAGAATCGGCTTATTCGTTTAGTGAAATTTTCTCTTGCTCGCCTTTCTACTTTTCTGTTAGATTTACTATTTACTTTTCTGTTTGTGACTCAATTCCCTCATATCATAGGGCAATTTGTAAATGAAGACATTGATAAGATAAATACTATTGAAACAATAATTGCACAAATACTCATTATTATCATCAATTATATCTTGAGCAAGATCTATATTTTTAGAAAATAATGCTCCATTTATGAGCCTTTTAATTGCCTTCTATAATGATTTAGGATACAATGAAACACGAAACGTTGAAAGGAAAACAATATGTTAAAAAATCTAAAATCATTCTTGCTTCGAGGAAATGTTATTGACCTTGCTGTCGGTGTTGTCATTGCCTCTGCTTTTGGTGCTATCGTTACTTCACTTGTAAACGACATTATCACTCCTCTTATTTTAAATCCCGCTTTGAAAGCTGCTAAAGTCGAACGTATCGCTCAACTGTCTTGGCATGGAGTCGGCTATGGTAACTTTTTAAGTGCTATTATCAATTTTATCTTTGTCGGTACCGCCCTCTTCTTTATTATCAAGGGTATTGAAAAAGCACAGAAACTGACTGGTATAAAGGAAGAAAAAACTGACGAAAAAAAACCAACCGAATTGGAAGTCCTTCAAGAAATCAAAGCTCTTCTTGAGAAAAAATAATCGTTTAAAAGGATCTAGCACAAAGCTAAATCCTTTTTTCTTTACTCTTTGGGTAACTTGCCTGCTTTTTCTAGCATCTTCTTGATAAGATAAGGCATCTTGACATTCTCCCGACCTTTTTTCTCAATCAGTTTTTTCACAAATTCAGGCATTTGTAAATCTTGAGATTCGGCCAAAATGTTTTTCGTCTCGTCTGAAGGAACCAATTCATCAAAGGTTTCTTCTTCTGGAAGAAATTCCTTAAACTCCTGATGTTCATTAGCTCTGACTGTGTTGACCAAGGTATCAATCAAACGAGAATCTGTATTTGGCATTGGTGGACGATGGTAGTTGACACCCAATTCCTGACACAAGTCATAACATTCCACATCATTATCAAACAAGACTTCAATGTGCTCACTGATAAAGCTAATTGGAACAAAAATATAATGGTCTGGATGTTCTGTCTGTTCTCTGAGATATTCTAATACATCTGGCTTAATCCATGGAATCCCAATATCACTCTCACTTTGCCAGGTATTTGTATATTGCTCGGAACTCAAACCTAGTTTTTCAGCGACTAACTTGCTATTTTCAAAAATTTGATCGATATAAGGATCGCCAAAATCCAAGGCAAAAATGGGCACACTATGGGCAGAAAAGATGACTTTAAAGCTATCCTGCTTTACTTCTTCTTTTAAAATCTTAGCAATTTCATCTGCCCAATAATTTAATAGCGCTTCTTCTTGATACCAGTCCTTAATAACCAAAAATTGAATTTGTTTGCTTTCTAAAAATTTTTCATAGCCCATGACAGAGTAAAAAGAATAATGAGGCTCCAAAATCAAGCAAATACACTGTTCAATGCCGTCTGCTTCCATCTGACCAATCACATCTGGAATAAAAGGGCTGGAAAACTTATTGGCAAAATAGACACTATATTCATTTCCTAGCCTAGCTTCTACCAAGGCAACCTCTTCACGGGTAATTTTTTGCAGAGGAGTACCTCCAATTCGCACATAATTATCATAGAGAGTTTGAATCTCGTGGTCTTGAGGTCTCACTCCACGACGAATATTTGTGAAAAAGTCAGCTACACCTTCAAAGGTAATCTCTTCTGGCGAACCGAAGGTCATCATTAAAATTGCTTTTTTCATAATCGCTTCCTTGTGATATTTTTATCAAGTTTATTTTATCATTTATCCACTAATAAGTAAACGCCAACATAGTGAATTTCCCGAACTTCTGTATTTTGTTTTTCTCTTCTTTCTATGATACAATGGAAAAAATGAATTCAAAAGGAGTTTTTTTATGACTTATCCCAATCTCTTGGACCGCTTCTTAACCTACGTTAAGGTCAACACGCGCTCTGATGAACACTCTACTACTACTCCAAGTACACAGAGTCAGGTTGACTTTGCAACCAATGTCCTTATTCCAGAAATGAAACGTGTTGGATTACAAAATGTTTATTATCTACCAAATGGTTTTGCGATTGGTACCTTGCCAGCCAATGATCCATCTTTAACACGTAAAATTGGCTTCATCTCCCACATGGATACTGCTGATTTTAATGCCGAAGGAGTCAATCCACAGGTAATTGAAAACTACGATGGTGGTGTGATTGAACTTGGAAATTCTGGTTTCAAACTCGATCCAGCTGACTTTAAGAGTCTTGAGAAATATCCAGGACAAACGCTCATCACAACCGATGGAACAACCTTACTAGGTGCTGATGATAAGTCAGGAATTGCTGAAATTATGACTGCTATTGAATATCTGACTGCCCATCCTGAAATCAAACACTGTGAGATTCGTGTTGGTTTTGGTCCAGATGAGGAAATCGGTGTTGGTGCTAATAAATTTGATGCAGAAGATTTTGATGTTGATTTTGCTTACACTGTTGATGGTGGCCCACTAGGTGAGCTTCAGTACGAGACCTTTTCAGCAGCGGGTGCTGAATTGCATTTCCAAGGCCGTAATGTCCACCCTGGTACTGCCAAAGGGCAAATGGTCAACGCCCTTCAGCTAGCAATTGATTTTCACAATCAACTTCCAGAAAATGACCGACCTGAGTTAACGGATGGTTACCAAGGTTTCTATCATCTTATGGATGTGACAGGTAGTGTCGAGGAAGCGCGTGCAAGCTACATCATTCGCGATTTTGAAAAAGATGCCTTTGAAGCTCGTAAAACAACTATGCAGTCTATCGCTGATAAGATGAATCAAGAACTTGGTAGCGACCGTATCACCCTCAACTTGACAGACCAGTACTACAATATGAAAGAAGTCATTGAGAAAGATATGACTCCAATTACCATTGCCAAAGCCGTTATGGAAGATCTAGGTATCACTCCTATTATCGAACCAATCCGTGGAGGGACAGACGGCTCTAAGATTTCCTTTATGGGAATCCCAACTCCCAATATCTTTGCTGGTGGCGAGAACATGCACGGTCGTTTTGAATACGTCAGCCTTCAGACTATGGAACGTGCAGTTGATACAATTATTGGCATCGTAGCTTATAAAGACTAAAAAGACGAGGTAGCTCAGCTACTTCGCCTTTCTTTTTATTCTGCTGGTTTTTCTTGATTTCCAGTAGCTGTAGAAGATTCTGTTGTTTCATTTTTTGAAGTTGATTCAACAGGTTTAGAATCTCTTGTATTGGTTGGTTTGTTTTCGTCGCTAGCAGTTTCACTGTTAGATTCTGCAGTTGCGTTTGGTTGGTTCTCAGCACTGGTATTATCACCATTTGCCTCGGCATTTCTTGCTGGACTTGTTTCTTCACTTGCGCTAGCTTTTGACTGGATTTGGTGATTCAAAACTAGAATAGCTTTTGTCAATTCAAGTAAAGCTGCTTTGTCTTTACTCTTAGCAGAAAGTTGATCTAGTAATGCATCCACTTTATCAAAGTCATCATCAGAACCATTATTACTTTCTAAATAAGAGTGAAGCGATATGAGAATATCGTAGAGTTTTTGATAGAGTACAAGTGTCTGAGGATCTTGTTCAGCATTTTCCTTCTCTTGTTGAAGGGCGCTAGCGATACGAGTCAAGACATCTTTTACCTGGCTATTTACTTCATCCAAGTCTGCATCAGCCTTGTTTGTGGCAGCTTTGAGATTTTCTACTTCTTCTGCCAAGGATTGTCTGATTCCTTCTTCTTGGATTTGCTCCAAGAGTTGATTTGCCTTGCTCAAGAGGCTTTCTACTTCTTCCTTGCTAACATGATTGACATGCTCTTCTTTTTTAAGATCAGGATAAAGATCTTTCAAAAATTCATAAATCGCTTGCTTAGCAGATTGGTTATCAACTGTTTCTTTATCTAGAACTGTTTCATTTACTTTTGTAGAAGCTGGCTGATTTTTCAAAGCCTCTTCTACTTCTTGTTTTGTTTGATAAATGCTTGGGAACAGTTTATTCAAGTCCACAGCCTTACGGAAGGATTGGGATTGATATAAAGTAAAAGTCAAATTAGCTACTTTATTACGAAGCTCATCACTTAAACGACCATCATTTACATTCTCATAGAAGTACTTGATATATTCCACTGTTGTATCGCCAGTACGATCATTAAAGTCTTGAAGAGCTTGAAGTTGTGATTCAACCGCTGCTAAACCAGCCTCATCTTTAGCCAACTTAGCTTCCTGGAGTCGAACGAGAAGGTCTTTCTTAGGAAGTCCATAAGTGTCTGTATCTAGCGTATTGATTTTATCAATCAAGGATTGATATTTCTTATCTAAAGCACTTGTTTCAACAGGTTTGACACTTTCATCAATATGGATATATTGCTTATCAAAGAGATCAAGTGTCGCAAGATAACCTGCTGTAGAGTTAGTTGCTAGTTTCTTCATATTTTCAGTAAACTGTCCTAAGGCTAACTCAATCTGTCTTTGTTTGATTGGATCGTCTTTATAGACGTTTCGACTTTCAGCAAGAAGTTGATCTACTTTTGCTAAAACTGTTTTCTCATCAAAGGCCCCAGGCTGATAGTTGGATTTCAGGGCTGGAATCTTGTTTTTCAAGGCTACTTCATAGCCCTTAGTTTGAACCTTGATGTAGTGATTGTGGTCTCCATGAGGGATCACAAAACTGCCGTTTTCAACCTGCAAACGATAAGGTGATACGCGATCACGTAAGGCAGTCGTATAAAGTTCATTTAGGAAATCAAGTTCAGGATTTCCAGTTTGGAGTGGAAGTCGAACGTGTTCCTTACGAACAGCATAGGGATGGATATGAGTTGGATCGTAGGCTTGGTCAGGATTATTAAATACAAAGAAACCTTTTGAAATTCTAATAGCTTCAAGTGGAACCCCATAGGTCTTAGAAATATAAGCTATTTTTTCTTCATCACTAGCATCTTTAGAGAATGATTCAACAGATTTTGCAAGTGGTTGAACAGGCTCTGCATCATGATGTGTTTTCAAATGATCCTGAGCTTCCTTAATTTGTTCTGGTGTCAAGTCCTTCTTGAAGAAGTAATGATTGTGGTCTCCGTGACTCATGACAAATCCTTGATCATCCTCACTAATGACACGATCGGCATCAAAACCGTGATCGTGATCTTCACCATGATGGTGGTCATGCTCATCGCCATCGTGATCGTCATCATGAGCTGGATTTGGTGTAGCTGTATTTGCCCCTTTCAAGTGGTCTTGCGCTGCCTTAATTTGCTCTGCTGACAAGTCCTTCTTGAAGAAATAATGATTGTGGTTACCATGACTCATAATAAAGCCTTGCTCATCTTCAGCAATAATACGATTGGCATCAAAGCCGTGTCCACCTTCTTCATGTTCCTCATGTGAAACACTAGGATTGGCTGCAAGAGACGGCGAAGGTGCTACTAGACCATTGTTTGGAAGAGTCGGTTGCCCAATTACGGTCGATTTTGGAATGTAATGGAAATGATCACCATGTCTTACAATATAAGCTGTTGCTGTTTCCTCGACAATATCTTTAGGATTAAAGATATAACCATCAGATGTTGAAGAGATAGGCTTATTTGTAAGTAATGAGGCATGATTCAAAGTAGATGGACTACTTGAAAGACTTCCTAGACTAGACGCTGCTTCATGAGGTTTTTCATTTGTAGAGACCGTAGAACCAGTTCCACCGATAGGCACCATTCTAGCAATCTTTTCTTCTAAAGGAGAGAGTTTGCTGTAAGGAATAAAGTGATAATGGTCGCCATGTGGAATCGCAACTCCATTTGGTGTACGACTGATAATCTTAGCAGGGTCAAAGACCAAGCCATCTGATTCACTGTAACGTTGGTCGCTAGGTAAATCATAGAGTTCTTTCAATAGACTCTGGAGATTTTCAGCTTTATTTGCTGGCTTGCTAGTTGAGCCTTGTGCTACAGATTGCGTGTTATTGTCACTAGCTGTTGAAGAATAGCTTAACTGGCTCGGTTGCGTATTTTTCCCAGCTAAATAAGCTTTTGCTGCTGCTAATTCACTAGCAGACAAATCACTTTTTGGAATGTAGTGATAGTGACCTCCGTGAGGAACGATATAAGCATCACCCGTATCTTCGATAATATCAGCTGGATTAAAGACATAACCATCATCTGTCGTATAACGTCCCTGAGACCTTGCTACAGCGACATCTGAGCTGACCTTCTCATTATCTTTGACATGTTCTTGTTTTTGACGATTGATTTCATCTTTGGTTCGAATATTATCAGCATGAGCTGCATCTTTCAGGTAGACATAATATTTTCCATCGATCTTGATGATATAACCACCCTTGACCTCATTGACAATATCAGCGTCTTTAAGTTGATAGTTTGGGTCCTTCATCAAAAGTTCTTCACTAAAGAGGGCATCATAAGGAACTTTCCCATTATAGTAATGATAGTGATCACCGTGTGACGTTACATAGCCCTGATCTGTAATCTTAATGACAATTTGCTCAGCCTGAATTCCTTCTTTTTGGCTAACCTGGTCTGGTGTCAAGTTTTCAGTTTTCTGACTTGACTGACTGCCATCCACATAAGAGACACGATTATTGTCCTTATTTTCCTGCGAACGATGCTGGTTTAGTGCATATGCACATAGACTCAAGGATACGATAACAGCTGATCCAGCTGCTATATACTTTTTACTGAATTTCATAAATCCCTCATTTCAATAAATGATGAAGCTTTTTCTTAACTTCTTTTTCTCGGTTAAACATTTTTTCTAAACTGGTTATTTAACCATTTAATTAACCAGTAAATAGTTTACCTTTTTTAAGTTTATCTGTCAAGATTTTTATATCATTTAAAAAAATAAAAGCCAGTATTACTACTGACTCTTACATTATATCGATTTAATAGGATAAACTTATGCTTCTGGCTTCGTCTCAATTGACTCACTACCTTTTAACAAAGCAAGTAATTTTTCTGCCTCTGTCATGATGTCATTATTATCCATGGTTTGCAGGCTCAAGTTACCTCGTAAACTAGCCAGGGTTTCAGTCGCAGTAGCTTTCAGACTAGCATCCGTTACTTTATCAAGTAAAGCTTCTACTTCTTTGAGTTTAGCTTCTACTTTTGCAGTCTCTACTTGATGGACTTCTGGCTCTTCTGTAGTATCTTCAGCTTCTTCCTCTGTCTCGTCTTCATCAGTGCTCGGTTTATAAAGATTATCTGCTGAAGGATTTAAACCAGCGTGATTCTCTTTTTCATCAGATTCAGAGCGAGTTGGCTCACTTACTTCATCATGTTCCTTATTTTCATCAGGTTTACCGTCTTGGTCTGCCTTATTTTTACGAACATGGTCGCTAGCATTACCCCAACCATTATCTGAATGAGGACGTTGGTCCGGATGTTCAACGTAGTATTTTACAGTCGCAAATAAATCTTCTAAGGTATAACCCTCAGGTGCCTTATAGAGTCCTTCGTCAAACCATGCAAACTTAAGATTATGATAGTGATCAAAGTGAGGAATTATAAAGTAACCATTCTGTACAGCTACAGTATACTGTAAATGATTTGGTATTTTTTCTAATGGTACCTTGTTCTCAGCTGTTACGCGGTTATAGATAGCTTCTGTCCCTGTTGCCTCTGGTTTTGCTTCAGTAGAATTTGGAGCTTGTAAGCCTTTTTCTTTAGCATAAGCCTGAGCTGCTGCCCTTTCAGCTTCAGATAAGCTGTCTTTTTTAATCCAGTGGCTATGGTTCAAGTGTGGAGTGACGTAGGCATTTCCTGCATCACTTTCAATATCATGTTCGTCAAAAATGTAGCCATCTGAGGTTGTATATTTACCTGCTAATTTCGCTAATTTAATTTCATCGTTTGTATAGGCAATTTGAGCATTTGGTTTGCCAAGGCGTTCTGGGTGGGTAATTGGTGCTAGAAATGCCAATAAATCATCTACCAATTTTACTTTATTATTAGAAGATTCATTATTCAAGCGTTCTGCTAATTTGTCTAAGGCTTGGAAATCAACAGCACGCCCCTTATTTTCAGACAAGGCTTTATGAGCCTGGGTTAACAGATTATAAGCTTTATCATAAAATTCTTTGTCACGAGAAGAGACGTTTTCTTTCTTCGCAACTAGAGCATGTGTCTCTTGAGTTTTCTTAGACAAGAGATTTTCAATAGCATCAATCTTATCCTTAGCCAAGTCTTTAGCAAAAACATAGTGACTGACACCAGCAATTTCCACAACATATCCTTTTCCAACTTTTCTAACAACCTGTTCTACTGCAAAATTAGTTTGTTTTTTCTCAGTTGACGGTTGAGCTTGCGGTTTTGGTGCTGGTTTCAAATAATGCATTCCTGGCACGACTGCACCATTTTGCCCTTTTAACAGAATCATTCTTGCAATCTTCTGCTCTAAATCAGACATTTGTGAATAAGGGATAAAGTGATAATGATTTCCGTGAGGCACAGCAACACCATTTGCTGTACGATCTGTTATTTGTGCTGGGTCAAATACCAAGCCATCCGATTCCACATGTCGTTCTGACAAAGGTTTGGCATACAATTCACGTAAAAGGCTTGAAATATCTTCCCCTTGATTCTGATGATAAGTTGGAGTGACAGTTAGATTGTGGTTCTCTGACAAGCTTGGTTGAGCTAGATTTGCATTATGACTAAAACTTGAAGAAGGACGAGACCCCTGCTTCCCATTCCAATAGGCTTGGGCTGCAGCTAATTCCCCTGCAGACAAAGCGCCTTTTGGTATATAGTGGAAATGATTTCCATGCGGTACAATAAAAGCGTCACCTGTATCTTCAATCACATCTGACGGACTAAAGACATACCCATCATCCGTTGTATAGGCGCCTCCAGTTGATCTATTCGATGCCGGCGTATTGAGATTAAAGTTTGGTTTAATGGTTGAACTTAGTTTATCTGTACTGCTTGGTTTCGTATTATCAGAATGCTTTTGAACTGGCTGACCTCCAATTGGAAGATTTCGAGCCAATTTTTCTTCCAAGGCAGACATTTGCGAATAAGGAATGAAATGGAAATGATCCCCGTGAGGCACTGCCACACCATTGGCAGTACGTTTTGTAATCTGTGCTGGGTCAAATACTAATCCATCAGACTCCACATGACGTTGGCTAAGTGGCAAAGCGTACAATTCTTGAAGAAGACTAGCTAAATCCTCACTTTGACTTTCAGAATCTGTTGCAAGATTTTGAGGTGTCTCAGATTGACTCGTTCTCACACTAGATCTTGTTTCAGCTCTACTTGAACGATATTCAACCGTACTTAATTGGCCACCTTTTCCAGATAAGAAGGCTTGGGCAGCAGCTAATTCACTGGCAGACAAATCACTCTTCGGAATATAGTGGAAGTGATTGCCATGAGGAACGATATAAGCATCACCCGTGTCCTCAATGATATCAGAGGCATTAAAGATATAACCATCATCCGTTGTATAGCGTCCCTGCGCTCTGGCTGCAGCAACAGCATTATCTGTGCTTGCATTATGATTATGACTATGTTCCTGCTTCTGACGTTTAATCTCTTCTTTTGTACGAATATTGTCCGCATGAGCCGCATCTTTAAGGTAAACATAGTATTTACCGTTTACCTTAATGACATAGCCACCCTTGATTTCATTGACAATGTCTGCATCCTTCAACTGATAATTCGGATCTTTCATGAGAAGTTCTTCACTGATGATGGCATCATAAGGAACCTTACCATTATAGTAATGATAATGGTCTCCATGAGAGGTCACATAACCTTGATCCGTAATCTTGATAACAATTTGTTCGGCGTTGATTCCCTCTCTCTTACTGACTTCATCTGGTGTCAAATTTTCTGCCTTTTGACCAGCCTGATCACCGTCTATATAAGCAACTCGATTAGACTCTTTCTTAGCCTGACCAGCTTGGTAACGACCAAGTTCATAGGAACAAACACTTAGGGCAAGAACTGCCACTGAACCTGCTACATATTTTTTATTGATTTTCATTCTTTCCTCACTTTAATTCTTCTGCTAAAACACTTATATTTTCTTCAAGATTTTCTAAATAAGTCTTGTCATTTTGTGGGTCTGCCTCTAAAGGATTCAGAGTTTTAAGACCTACACCTGTTGATTTAACAAGAGTTTCAGCTACTTTTGAAGAAGCATTACTTTCTGTAAAAATCGTTTTAACCTTATAGGTTTTAACAAATTCCTGAATTTCTGTTAGTTGTCGTGGACTTGGTTCTTGTTCAGGAGAGATGCCTGCAATACCAAGTTGATGAAGTCCAAATCGCTTCGCTAAATAAGAAAAGGCTGTATGTTGTGTTACAAAGGTTTTCTGACTCGCTTTTTCAAATTTAGGCTGGAATTTCTTAGTTAGTTCTTGAGCTTTTTTGATAAAGGCTTGCGCATTTTTCTGGTAAGTTTCTTTATGCTCACTATCCACCTCTGAAAGTTTATCAGCGATAATCTGAGCTTCTTCGCCAGCTTTTTCAGGATCTAGCCAAGTGTGAGGATCATAGAGCGTTTTTTCATCAACTCCATCCCCTGCTTCCACATCTTCTAGCCCTGGGACGCGGTCTAAAGTCATTCCCTCTGAAGCCTCTAAGACCTTCACTTTAGATTTTTTTAGATTGGGATCTAAACTTCCTGCCCAAGATTCGAGCGTATGCGAATGGTAAACAAAGACATCTGCATCATAGATGGCCGCGATGTCATTTGCCGAAGGCTCAAAGGAGTGAATCCCACTACTTGACTGAATCATCCGAACATCATTCAAGTCACCAGATACTTCCTTAACCATAGCGTAGATAGGATAAAAACTGGTCACAATTTTCATCCCCTTTCCTGTCTGGCTTTCCTTTTGACTACAGGCTCCTAGCAATAAAAGAAAAACACTTAACAAGACTAAAAATAAATTTTGTTTCTTCATGAACAACTCCTTAACCGTTTAATTAACTAGTAAACATTCTACTCCTAAAAATTTAATCTGTCAAGATATTTTTAGAAAAAAATTGAAATTTCTTTCACATATAAAAATCTGCTGAGTTTCAACAACTCAACAGATTTTCACTTTATATACTCAATGAAAATCAAAGAGCAAATTAGGAAGCTAGCCGCAGGCTGCTCAAAGCACGACTTTGAGGTTGCAGATAGAACTGACGAAGTCAGCTCAAAACATGTTTTTGAGGTTGTAGATGAAACTGACGAAGTCAGCTCAAAACATGTTTTTGAGGTTGTAGATGAAACTGACGAAGTCAGTAACCATACATACGGCAAGGCGAAGCTGACGTAGTTTGAAGAGATTTTCGAAGAGTATTATTCTTCTATGGTAGAATGCTTATAACCATAAGTGAAGTAAATAATACTTCCTATCAACAAGGCAATCAAGAAAGCAATCCAGGTTTCCATATTATACTGTAACATAAAGGATAAACAAATGATGATTGATAAAATCGGTAACAGGGGTACCAAGGGAGTTTTAAATTCCCCAGCTTTTGGCATTCCTTTTTCTTTCCGTAAGCGAATCAGACCGTAAGCCAGCATAATCAAGTAGGCCAAGGTACAAATATTTAAGAAGGCTGCAATACTAGCTAGTGGGAACATTCCTGCTGCTACTGCTGAAGCTAGACCTGTCAAGATAGTCGCATTTTTGGGTACCTTGCTTGTTTTGGTCAGTTCTTTAAAGGCAGCAGGCATTAAGCCGTCACGCGCTAAACTGTAAATCATACGCGATAGGGCATAGGTCATCGAAATACAAACTGTAATCAAGGTCAAGATAGCCACTAATGACACATAGTTGGCTGCCCAACTAATCCCAATGCTACGAAGTGCAAAGGCAACGGCGTCATCGACATTTAAATGACTATAGTGAACCACACCAGTCAAGACAAGCGTCACCAAGGCATAGAGAATAGTTACGATAGAAAGCGATAAGACAATCCCTCTAGGAATATTTTTTTGAGGAGTCTTGACCTCATCTACAGCCATAGAGATGGATTCAAATCCCAAAAAACCGAAGAACATCAAGGACGCACCAGCCATAATACCAGTACTAGCACCATAGATTTGTCCAAAACCATAAGGAGCAAAATTGCTCCAATTATCAAGCTTAATATTCCAAATCCCTACTAAAACAAAGAGAGCTAAAGCGGAAAATTTCAAAATGACTAGAATCGAATTAAAGCGTAAGGCTGCCTTAGCATTTAGTAAAACAAGCGAAGTCACCAAGACCAAGACAAGAATAGGCAATAAATCAACAAATGTCCCTGCTTGAGGATTAAAGGTACCATTTAATGCCTGAGGAAGGGCTATCCCGTATTGAGAAAGCAAGCCTTTAAAATAAGCTGCCCAACCCGAAGCCACACCAGATATAGCTGTCATGAATTCCATCATGGTTAACCAGCCAGCCAACCAAGCTGGAAATTCTCCTAAAATAGCATAGAGATAACTGTAGGCACCACCTGTAGCAGGTACTCGTGAAGCAAATTCTGCAAAAAAGAGGGCTGATAATCCCACACACAAGGCAGAAATGACGATTGAAATCACTAGGGCTGGACCAGCAAGCGTTGCAGCTGCAGTACCTGTAATTGTAAAGACACCTGTCCCTACCATGGCTCCAATACCCAGCAAAATCAAATCCCATAACTTCAAATGCCTGTGCATCTCTGTTTTATCTAAACTAACGTTCTTTGTTCTAAATATATTCATCTTTGACTCCAAAATAAAATGATAATTCTATTTTACCATAAATATAGGAGATTTGTGAATATTTATAAAACATTTTCCTAAAAAAATCTGACTACATCTTGTAATCAGATTTTATCGATTCTAGTTCATTTCTTTAAAAGCTGCTTCTGCATCCGCATTGCTGATAGCACCAAATTGAATCTTTCCAATCTTTCCTTGGCTATCAATTAGGTATTCTGTAGGAATACTTCGAATTTGATAAGCTTGGAAGGTCGTTGCTTTGGTATCATAAAGAACTGGGATATCCTTATAACCTTGTTCCTGGAACCATTGTGGGAATTGCTCAACGGTTTTTTCACCTTGAATTCCCGGTGCAATGACACTAAGAATTTCAAAATCGCGATCTGGTTTTGCAGCCAATTCCATCAACTCAGGCATACTTTTTTTACATGGACCACACCATGAAGCCCAAAACTTCAAGTAGACTTTTTTACCCTTATAATCAGATAACTTGACTTCTTTGCCATCCATGGATTGCAAGGTGAAGTCTGGAGCCTCTTTTCCAACAGCGATTTGTTGTACAGTCGTTTGTTGTTTTGGCTGTTGTGGGGCTTGAGTTTTTTTAGTCTCTTCCTCACCACAGGCCATCAATACAACTAATGACAAGAGACTTAAGCCAGCAAACATTACTTTTTTCATTTGTTCTCCTTTATTCAAAAATTCCAGCTAGAACATTTACTTGTCCTAGTATTAACAAAATTCCCATTAAAATAATGAGCAAACCACCAATTTTCTTCAGTAGCATCATATGACGCTTGATTTTACTAAAATAAGGCATCACAACTCCTGAAGCTAGGGCCAAGACCAAGAAAGGAAGGGCCATGCCCAGAGTGTAAATCAAGGTATAGATAGCTCCTTGCCAAGCACCATTGCCCCCAGAAGCCGCAAGCGCTAAAACAGAACTTAAAACCGGACCAATACAAGGTGTCCAACCAAAGCTAAAGGTAATACCAAGTAAAAATGCTGACCAATAACGATTGGCTGCTGATTTCTTGAAAGTAAAGCTTTTTTGAACCTCTAATTTCTTAAAATGAAAAATTTCCATCTGGTGAAGGCCTAAAATGATGATAATTGTGCCCATGGTATAGCGAAACCAATTGGCATAGAGAATATTACCAAAGTAACCAGCACCAAATCCTAGAATAAAGAAAATAAGAGAGATACCTGCGATAAAGCAAAGCGTCCGAATCAAACCTGACCAGAGAACCTTTCTCCCAAACAAAGAAAAACTTTTTGCGCTTTCCTGATCATCCAGCAAAATTCCAGCATAAACTGGCAGAAGTGGAAAAATACAAGGAGAAAAGAAGGACAAGACCCCTGCTAAAAAAACGGAGATTGAAAATACTAGCGTTTCCAATAAAGAACCAACTTTCTTAAGATTTCTAATCCTATTTTACTATATTCAATTTAATTTGTATGCTTTCTGCTACGCAAAATCGTATCGGGAACTATTGGACTAATCTTTTCTTTTGCTAGTCAAGGTGGATTTTATCCCCCAAAATAGCCAAAAAGCAACGACAAGGGTTACTCGTCGCTGCTTTTGTGAACGGAAACGTCTTTTAGAGTTGACATTTCATAAATCATGTTTTACTTGAGTTTGGCAAGGATTGCTTTAAGCTCCTCTACTAGTTTAGCTTCTGTCTCTGCTGAGCCATTTTCCTCTTTCACGAAATCAAGGGTTTCTTGGAGAAGGTTTTGGGCTTTGGCAAGGACTTTTTTATCCGCTTTTTCTACATCTAGCTGTCCAAGAACTTTTGTCAATTCCGTGCTTAATTGCTGGATTTCTGACTCTTTCTTACGGCGAACCAACCAGAAGGCAATCACACCTAGAAGAGCAAGTAGACCGACTACAATCACTCCTGCTGGAACTGAGTTTGTTTCAGTCATCTTATCTGAATCCTTACTATCTTCCGTTCCTTGTTTGGCATCCTTCTTGTCCTGTGTAGGCTTGCTGTCGCTAGCATTTGCTTTCACATCTTTGAGAGAGTCCAAGGCAGCCTTCACAGACTCTACTGCAGTACGCAGACCTTGCTCTGTCAAGGCACTATCTTCCAGAGCTTTTTGAGCATCTAGGAGGACAGTTTTGGCTGCATCGATTTTCGCATCAGATACTGTTGCCAAAGCTTTCAAGCGTTGGTCTAACTCTTGAGTCAAGGCACGAAGTTCAGACTTGTCGACTTGCTCTTGAGCTGGAGCTTGCGTGCTCGTTGAGCTAGCTGGAGCGCTTGCTGCTACTCTAGGAGCTTGAGTCGGAGCTGAACCTGGAGCTGGAGCAGGACTTGCAGGTTGACTCGGAGCAGTTGGTTGAGACGGTTGTGGAGCTGGCTCAGATGGAGCTGTTGGAGTCTCAGTAGCTCCTTGATCTGGCTGAGTAGGGGTAGAAGGTTGAGGTTGAGGCGTAGGAAGCGGACGTGGAGATGGTTGTGGATTGATGTTCTTGATAGCATCGATTCCTGCCACTTTTGCCTGTTCTACATCCTTATTTGTTACACCCTTGTCCACCGCAATCTTAGCATCCTTAGCTTCTTGATCCACCTGTTGCAATGCTCTTGACTTGTCCTCAGTTGTCAAATCAAAACGATTCGAAATTTCTGTTTTCTTAGCAAATGCAGCAGCATTGATTGCTTCTACAGCTGCGGCTTTGTTACTTTTCGCTTTGGTTGCTGCTGCTTGGATATTACTTATTCCTTTATCTTTTGCAGCTGTTACTTTAGCGTCCGTATCCGTATCAGCCTTATTGATTTCATTTCTTGCTGTTGTTGCTGCTGCGGTAACAGCTGCTGTTAGACTAGCTTTTTCATCTGAAGTTAATCCTCCATTATTGGTAATATTACCTTTTTGAGTTCTTTCTTCAGTATCAATTGCTTCTACAGCTGCGGCTTTGTTACTTTTCGCTTTGGTTGCTGCTGCTTGGATATTACTTATTCCTTTATCTTTTGCAGCTGTTACTTTAGCGTCCGTATCCGTATCAGCCTTATTGATTTCATTTCTTGCTGTTGTTGCTGCTGCGGTAACAGCTGCTGTTAGACTAGCTTTTTCATCTGAAGTCAATCCTCCATTATTGGTAATATTACCTTTTTGAGTTCTTTCTTCAGTATCAATTGCTTCTACAGCTGCGGCTTTGTTACTTTTCGCTTTGGTTGCTGCTGCTTGGATATTACTTATTCCTTTATCTTTTGCAGCTGTTACTTTAGCGTCCGTATCCGTATCAGCCTTATTGATTTCATTTCTTGCTGTTGTTGCTGCTGCGGTAACAGCTGCTGTTAGACTAGCTTTTTCATCTGAAGTCAATCCTCCATTATTGGTAATATTACCTTTTTGAGTTCTTTCTTCAGTATCAATTGCTTCTACAGCTGCGGCTTTGTTACTTTTCGCTTTGGTTGCTGCTGCTTGGATATTACTTATTCCTTTATCTTTTGCAGCTGTTACTTTAGCGTCCGTATCCGTATCAGCCTTATTGATTTCATTTCTTGCTGTTGTTGCTGCTGCGGTAACAGCTGCTGTTAGACTAGCTTTTTCATCTGAAGTTAATCCTGCATTATTGGTAATATTGCCTTTTTGAGTTCTTTCTTCAGTATCAATTGCTTCTACAGCTGCGGCTTTGTTACTTTTCGCTTTGGTTGCTGCTGCTTGGATATTACTTATTCCTTTATCTTTTGCAGCTGTTACTTTAGCGTCCGTATCCGTATCAGCCTTATTGATTTCATTTCTTGCTGTTGTTGCTGCTGCGGTAACAGCTGCTGTTAGACTAGCTTTTTCATCTGAAGTTAATCCTCCATTATTGGTAATATTACCTTTTTGAGTTCTTTCTTCAGTATCAATTGCTTCTACAGCTGCGGCTTTGTTACTTTTCGCTTTGGTTGCTGCTGCTTGGATATTACTTATTCCTTTATCTTTTGCAGCTGTTACTTTAGCGTCCGTATCCGTATCAGCCTTATTGATTTCATTTCTTGCTGTTGTTGCTGCTGCGGTAACAGCTGCTGTTAGACTAGCTTTTTCATCTGAAGTCAATCCTCCATTATTGGTAATATTACCTTTTTGAGTTCTTTCTTCAGTATCAATTGCTTCTACAGCTGCGGCTTTGTTACTTTTCGCTTTGGTTGCTGCTGCTTGGATATTACTTATTCCTTTATCTTTTGCAGCTGTTACTTTAGCGTCCGTATCCGTATCAGCCTTATTGATTTCATTTCTTGCTGTTGTTGCTGCTGCGGTAACAGCTGCTGTTAGACTAGCTTTTTCATCTGAAGTCAATCCTCCATTATTGGTAATATTACCTTTTTGAGTTCTTTCTTCAGTATCAATTGCTTCTACAGCTGCGGCTTTGTTACTTTTCGCTTTGGTTGCTGCTGCTTGGATATTACTTATTCCTTTATCTTTTGCAGCTGTTACTTTAGCGTCCGTATCCGTATCAGCCTTATTGATTTCATTTCTTGCTGTTGTTGCTGCTGCGGTAACAGCTGCTGTTAGACTAGCTTTTTCATCTGAAGTTAATCCTGCATTATTGGTAATATTGCCTTTTTGAGTTCTTTCTTCAGTATCAATTGCTTCTACAGCTGCGGCTTTGTTACTTTTCGCTTTGGTTGCTGCTGCTTGGATATTACTTATTCCTTTATCTTTTGCAGCTGTTACTTTAGCGTCCGTATCCGTATCAGCCTTATTGATTTCATTTCTTGCTGTTGTTGCTGCTGCGGTAACAGCTGCTGTTAGACTAGCTTTTTCATCTGAAGTCAATCCTCCATTATTGGTAATATTACCTTTTTGAGTTCTTTCTTCAGTATCAATTGCTTCTACAGCTGCGGCTTTGTTACTTTTCGCTTTGGTTGCTGCTGCTTGGATATTACTTATTCCTTTATCTTTTGCAGCTGTTACTTTAGCGTCCGTATCCGTATCAGCCTTATTGATTTCATTTCTTGCTGTTGTTGCTGCTGCGGTAACAGCTGCTGTTAGACTAGCTTTTTCATCTGAAGTTAATCCTGCATTATTGGTAATATTGCCTTTTTGAGTTCTTTCTTCAGTATCAATTGCTTCTACAGCTGCGGCTTTGTTACTTTTCGCTTTGGTTGCTGCTGCTTGGATATTACTTATTCCTTTATCTTTTGCAGCTGTTACTTTAGCGTCCGTATCCGTATCAGCCTTATTGATTTCATTTCTTGCTGTTGTTGCTGCTGCGGTAACAGCTGCTGTTAGACTAGCTTTTTCATCTGAAGTTAATCCTGCATTATTGGTAATATTGCCTTTTTGAGTTCTTTCTTCAGTATCAATTGCTTCTACAGCTGCGGCTTTGTTACTTTTCGCTTTGGTTGCTGCTGCTTGGATATTACTTATTCCTTTATCTTTTGCAGCTGTTACTTTAGCGTCCGTATCCGTATCAGCCTTATTGATTTCATTTCTTGCTGTTGTTGCTGCTGCGGTAACAGCTGCTGTTAGACTAGCTTTTTCATCTGAAGTCAATCCTCCATTATTGGTAATATTACCTTTTTGAGTTCTTTCTTCAGTATCAATTGCTTCTACAGCTGCGGCTTTGTTACTTTTCGCTTTGGTTGCTGCTGCTTGGATATTACTTATTCCTTTATCTTTTGCAGCTGTTACTTTAGCGTCCGTATCCGTATCAGCCTTATTGATTTCATTTCTTGCTGTTGTTGCTGCTGCGGTAACAGCTGCTGTTAGACTAGCTTTTTCATCTGAAGTTAATCCTGCATTATTGGTAATATTACCTTTTTGAGTTCTTTCTTCAGTATCAATTGCTTCTATTGCACCAGCCTTATCTAACTTCGGTGCAGGCGCTGTCGCCTGAATACTATTTGCTGAAAAGTCCGTCTTCAATCCTTCGTAATATGTAGTATTTGTTCCCTTACGAACATACGCCACTACAAGTCTAAGATTATCCGTTCCTATTCCTTTTGTTTGATCACTATATTTAGGAGGAACAAAATCAAAGCTCCCATCTGTCTTTACTGGGGCTTCCGCAACAACATGATAACCATCTGCCTCTGGTAAGTAACTATAAGGATTTTGCCGTCCTCCGGTTACTAAATAAGCTTTTAACTCAGCATCAGATGGAAGATTGTTAGGCTCCGCCTTTGTGCCAATAGTACCAGAAACTACTGGTTTCTCATTAGCTTGTCCTTCTAAATTTTTACTAGTTGTTGTAAATCTTGGGGTAGGTAGAGGACGAGCAATACTTACTGTGGTATGTTCACTATGACCTGCGCTATCTGTAGCTGTGACAACGATATTAGATAAACCATGTTTATTTCCAGGAATACGACCTGTTAAATCTACATATCCCCTTGATCCTATAGTTTTCAAACTTGACTTCGTCAATCCCAAGCCATCTAGTCCTTGCACATCTATATTTGTAATAGTACGACCACTTAAAGACTCAGCTATCAATCGAATATTATTCCCGACCGCTTCTCCCGTCAGTACTGGTACGACTTTATTAGTAGAATACTGAGGGTCAGAGCTTCTTCCAGTAGCTAATCCCACCCTCAAACTTGAAGTTTCCCTAGAATGTCTTAGATTTCCATCTAAATTAGCCGCTCCTCCCTGCTGAAGTTGACTAGCCTTTCTATACTCTTCAAGTGCCGCATTAAAAATCTCCTGATCAACAAGTCCAGTTTCCGATGTTCCCAATGCTGCATTGAATTTTTCGTATGCTTCATTGAGTTTTTGGACTTGTTCTTGATTTCCAGCACTGTTCTTGAGATTTTGAAGAAGCTTGTGTATATCATCTGATAGAGAGTAACTTCCTTCACCATTTATATAACTTGTACTGCTTGCAACACTTTCCTCTTCCTGATTCTCTACACTTCTATCTTGAGATTGAGGTGATTTGCTTCGGCGATCTATGGATACTGTTTCCTCTTCCAACTCTGGTTGAGCTTCTTTTTTATCTTTTTCTGCCTCAGACACGGGAGATGATTCGTCAGATACAGGTTTAGCTCCACTACCGCCTTTTTCTTCATCTGGCTTATCTACTATCGAGCTAGCTTTTCCTTCATCATCTTTAGATGGAGCTCCTGGCTCTTTTTTCTCTGTCTCTTGAGTGTTTGCTTTAGCTCCTTCTTGTTCTACGTTAAGATTTTGATTGCTTGTCTCTGATGAGCTTAGGGCAGATGAATTGTCAGGCTTGACATCCCTATCCGGAGTGACCACTTCTGTATTTGCTTCCGCCGCCTGGACTTCTGTCGCTGGATTAGCCGCAAAAAAGACAGACCCTAGCAAGACTGAGGCTGCTCCGATTGAAAACTTGCGTATAGAAAAGCGTTGGCGCTCATTCATTTTAAACTGTTTCATAGTTTTTCCTTTCTTTCTACCCTGTCTTTGCTCCTCTAGCCATGTTCATGCAGGCATCAACTCGCAATAAAAACAGGAAAACATGACCTTTTTCATCTTAAACAAATGACAAAAAGCCCATTGTTTACTAACACTTAATTATATCAACTTAGTCCCCTTTCCTCAACCTCACTTTGTTTTAGAAAATCGATAATTATATATATATATATATATGCATGTTGCTTATTTTAAAGGATTTAGAGGCTTCTTATTTGTAAATTTAGTATATTTTTCGTTATTTTCAGAAATTTTAAATTTATATGACATTCAAACAGAACTGCTTGTTTTGCTATCTATCGCCAGAAAAACCTATACTAGACTCAGCAAATAAAAAAACAGGCTCTCCGAAAAATCAGAAATCCTGAGATATTATTTGATATAACTCCTATCCCAAATCACTTGATGTAGGCTCTCCCAGTTTTGTCAAGTAGCAGAGGTAGACTAACCATGACAAAAATCAGCCATAGCCAGACTCGTAAAAGCCCAGATAAATATAGGAAAGAAGCAAAGAGAAAGGCCGATAGCAAAATCATACCCAAAGTCTCTCCAAAATTCCTGCAAATACCATAGAAGTCAAAGGAGAGATAAAGGATAAAGAAACTAAAGCAAAAACGCTTGCCTGTCTTTTAGTACAAAAAGCACACCTTGGCTAGATGGTGTGCTTGACCATTATTGCTGATTTTACAACAATGTCTCAAACTCAGTGACAGTCATTTCCAATTGCTGACTGGCAACCTCAGAAGTCAGAAGACCTTGACGAACCATATCTAGGAAGGCAAAAAGTTTCCCTTCTTCCCTTCCTTCAACTTTCCCACGCTCCAAGCCTTCTTCTCGCCCTTTTTCAATACCTTCTGCACGGCCACGTTCAAGTCCACGCTCTAAACCTTGTTCAATACCCTCTGCACGACCACGTTCCAACCCTTTTTCCTCAGCTTGCTCCAAAGCATAGTCCTGTGCTAACAAGGCTTGTTCTTCTCGCATACGTAGTTGGCTAAACATTTTCCTGTCCTCCTCGGACCAGCTCTTGTAGTCCAGAAGTTGGTCTGCTTGGCTGATGGCTCGCTCGGGTTCTTGGGTAAAGGGCTTGTTGCCGAAAAACTCCAACCATGGTTTACGAACCTTGTCTTTGCTGGTTTCCCTGTATTTTTTTAGGTCTTATTTATGATGGTTCTTCAATAGCGCTTCAAACTCAGCCACGGTCATGCCTAACTGCCGGCTGGCAACCTCAGGTGTTAGAAGACCTTGACGTACTAGATTTACTAAACCTACTTTTAATCCCTGTTCGATGCCTTCAGCTCGTCCACGTTCAAGTCCTTGTGCTAAACCTTTTTCGATGCCTTGTTCAATCCCCTCTGCACGACCACGTTCAAGACCACGTTCTAAGCCCTTTTCCTCAGCTTGTTCCAAAGCATAGTCCTGTGCTAACAAGGCTTGTTCTTCTCGCATACGTAGTTGACTAAACATTTTCCTGTCCTCCTCGGACCAGCTCTTGTAGTCCAGCAGTTGGTCTGCTTGGCTGATGGCTCGCTCGGGTTCTTGGGTAAAGGGCTTGTTGCCGAAAAACTCCAACCATGGTTTACGAACCTTGTCTTTGCTGGTTTCTCTGTATTTTTTTAATTCCAAGAATGCCATCTTGACCAGATGATTTTCTTGTCCATTGTTTGTAATTGTTAAAGCCTCTCCCGTCGTATCCTCTCGCATGCTAAAACTATGAAAAGCCAAGTCATCTGAGAAGTAGTTACTATCCACAATTGCGATAGCGTAAACAGGTGCGATATGTTTGTAACTCTGGTGTGTATCACCTTCACGTTGGCGAATTTTTTCAAGATTTTGATTGACCTGACTGCACAGGTAAGCCCATAAACGATTGATGAAAAAATTCTGATGGTGAACCTGAATCTCAATGATAACTTGAGTGCCGTTGTCCAACTCCGCCAAAACATCTATACTGGTATAGAAATCCTGCGCTGAGTACGGCATGGAAGGCAAGACATGAATATTGCTCCCCTCCAAAATGGTTACATTTTTGGCTGGCAAGTCCAGCATATCGCGGATAAATTGACAAGTGATTTCTGGATTGCTGAAAATTTTCTTAGCAACCAAGTCATTGGTCGGGCTGATGCCCGGATGACGTACAGTCATATTTCTTCTCCTTTCATTATAGCACATTTTTTAATCTAGGTTTACTAGATTTGATGCTTCTATCTATTTATTCGGAAAAGAAATTAAAAATCTCCTAATTTTTAATCAATTCTTTCTAATGGATATATAGAATAAAGGAAGCTTTCCAATTTCTAGTACTATTTTAGAAGTTATAGTGTAGCATTCCAACTTCAAAGCACCATAAAATCAATTGAAACAAGAACAATACAAACAATTCTCGTAAACGGATTGCAACCACAAAAAAGCAAGTATTCACAAGAATACTTACCTATCATGGAAGGAATAGTTGTTCCTCTTTTTTATTACTAAAATTCAAAGAATTCCAGAGCTTTTTTCAAGAGCAAATCCGTATATTCTGGATCTTCTTGGGCTACTTCTATTTCCCACTGAACTTTTTCCAAATCATCTGTAATCACTCCATCTACTCCTAAGTGAAGCGATTTATTGATAGCTTCTGAATCATTGACAGTCCAGACATAAAGTTTCTGGTCCGTTGTCCATAGTTTGCTTACAAAATATTCATCCAAGGTCGAGTACTCCATAGTATATCCTGTCGCCCTTGTTTTAGGAAAGACAGAATTGTAGGGCATGATGAAATAAACTGGCAGTTCGGCATCATACTGTCTTACTTTTTCGACAACATGGTAGTCTAAAGATTGGATTTGATGTCCATAAATCTTGAGCTTTGCAGCATAACGGGCTAAAAAGCGATCCATCATGTCTGGACTATCTTTTTTACTGGTTTTGATTTCAATTAGTAATTTTTGACCAAGTTCGTTGGCTCGACTGAGATAATCTTCAAAGCTTGAAATTTTAGTCTGGTAGCCATTTTCAAAAATATCAATCCCTTTAAGCTCCTCCAAGTTTAAGTCTTGAGGCCTTTTATTGATACCTGCTAGATTTTTCAAGTTAGCATCATGCATCATGACAAACTGCCCATCTTTTGTCTCCTGCACGTCCGTCTCCACCAAGTCTGGTTTGAGTTGTGCTGTAGTTTCCAAGGATTCTACTGTATTTTGAATCCCATTTGCATTGGAAACCCCTCGGTGAGAAATAAGCTGAGGTAGATGAACCATGGGAGCCTCCAGATAAATATAACCTTCTAAGGCAAAGAAAAGACTAGCACAAGTCATGACTCCCCATCGCATGATGTGATCTTTTTCTCTCCGAGGAAGCATATCCAGCTCCTTTCCTGTCAAAAATGAAACAAATTTAACCAAAAAGTAAGTCAGAGCCATATAATAGAGATTTTTAATCACGACAAAATTCAAAATACCAAGAATCAGAGACTCTCTCTGAGTGATATCATCTACCAAAGTTTGAGCCAATAACAAAGGAATCAAAGGAAGATAAAATAATAAATTTGCCTTGAGCAAGATATAAAATAAATTCCAAGCATAAAAAGCAACTCTTTTCTTGGTTTTCTCCAAGCTAAACATCACTGCTTCTCGAACAGTCAGCTGATCATATACAATCTTCGGAAGGGCAAACATCAATCTGACAGAGACATAGAGAAAGATAAGAGATAGAAGTAGGATGCTCAGCCACCATATCCAATATTTATCTTCTAAATAATCTTGGATAAACTCTGGAATGACGATTTTATTGAGATAATAAATCTTCAGCATTTTCCGTATAAAAGGAAAAAGCATAGCTATATAGAAAAAGATAAACAAGGCTTTGGCGCAAGTTAGCTTTTTCATAAATCCAAAACTTTCATGGAAAACCTTGCGGATATACTCAATTAGCCTTCGCTTTTCATGATAGAGGAGATGACGAGCACCAATAAAGAGGAGTCCTATTTGAAAATAAGCGACCAGCAGGTTAATGATAATCAAGGCCAAAAAAGCTAGACTAATCAATGGAGAATGAGTGAGGATGGCTAAGACATTGTTATAGGAAATAAAAAGATAACCTGTCTGATCTAATAAGAAGCTAGCCAACCATGAATTGAATGGTACCCACAAATACTCCACTATCATAAAAATTAAGAAAAAGAGAAAGAGGATTTTATCAAGATTGAGGTAAATCTGTTTAAAACCCAATTTTTTAGGTTTTTCAGGTTTCATAGGCACTCCTAGTCAAATAATTGAGATAAGTCCAAGCCTCCAAAAGGATTGTTTGATAAGCTACTTTCTGTCTCTAACAATTCTCTAGCTTGATCTGACTCTAAGAAGGACTCGTAAACACGCGCCGTCATCCGAGCATCTTCTAAACTATTATGGGACTGACCTTGAAATCCAAGAAATGAGGCAACAGTTTGCAACTTGAGATTGGCAATACCATGTAAATCTGAACTACGACGTTCAAAAGCTTCATCATACAAATCCACCTTGTACTGCTGGCTGTAGTCTAAACCATGCTCTGCTAGAATAGGCAAATCACTTTTAGCAGCATTGTATCCAACCATCGGCAAAGAACCCACAAACTCTTGAAAATCTTTGATAACTTTCTCCACTGGAGGAGCATCTTTTAAGGTCTCAGCTGTAATCCCTGTCAAACCATTGATAAAACTTTTTAAGGGAACACTGGTATGAACATAGGAATCATAGGCATCGATTTCCTGACCATCTCTAAAACGCACTGCCGATACTTGAATCAGGTGTGTTTGTCCTTCGTGCTGATTAAATTCTAAATCGAAAGCAATGTAATCTTCTAATCGTTCCATTTTCTACCTCTCCTATACTGTTATTTTATACTCTTCGAAAATCTCTTCAAACCGCGTCAGCTTCGCCTTGCCGTAGATATAGTTACTGACTTCGTCAGTTTCATCCGCAACCTCAAAAACATGTTTTGAGCTGACTTCGTCAGTCTTATCTACAACCTCAAAGCAGTGCTTTGAGCAACCTGCGGCTAGCTTCCTAGTTTGCTCTTTAATTTTCATTGAGTATTACTTGAGCAACTATACTATTCACAAACAAAAGAAGCCATCAGGTTAGCATGTAACCTAAACAGCTCCTTGATTATCCTCCAAATAAACGAGCAAAAAAGCCTTTCTTAGTGGATTGGACTTCTTCTTTTGCTTGGTCCAGCTCTAGCTTAAGATTTTCTTGATCCTTCATTGCTTGAAGAGTCAATTGTTGCTGCTGATCGAGTTGTTTGTCTTTCTCAGCAATCTGACGGTCTTTGATGCGCATTTGCTCGTCTTTTTCTGATAACTGACGATCCTTGGCTTTTAATTGTTCATAAAGACGGAGAATTTCTGCATTCTTCTCATCAACCAAAATCTCCATCAGTTCACGTTGCTTGACATCTTCACTGACAGGCTCATCTTCAAAAATCGTTTTTTTATAGATTTCTTCTAGCTTAATCAAGCCACTTCTGGTAACGACTGTTACCCCTTTGTCATTTTTATCTGTGTCTTCTTCTGGTAATTCTTTGACACGGTTATTGATTGCTTGGCGAGATAATCCTAAGACCTCTGCAATCTCACTGACGGTCATTTCAATACTCATAATATCCTCTGAAACGTTTTCTAGCTTTTCTTTACTTAAATCTTATCATAAGCTAGAAAAACTGTCAAATTTTCGCTTAATCTAAAGCCTTCAAAAAGGCTAGTAAGACTTGGGCAGAACGACGTCCAGCTTCGATAATAAACTCATCAAAAGAGATGTTTGCTTCATGGTTGGCATTGTCACTCATAGCTCGAATGACTAAAACTGGAAGATTAAGGGCATGTGCTGCCTGAGCAATAGCTGCCCCCTCCATCTCAACAGCCAAAACATCTGGAAAATGAGACTTAATCGCTTCTATCTTGTCATTTCCTGCAACAAAACTATCTCCTGTAGCAATCAAACCAAGATGCCAGTTCTGGTCCAATTGAGATAAACTCTCTTGGATTTTGGCAACAAAGGTTTTATCTGATTCGAAATAAAGCGGTTGTTGCGCCATTTGTCCATAAGCATAGCCAAAAGCTGTAACATCCACGTCATGATAGGCTAATTTGTCAGCAATCACGACATCCCCAACAGCAATCCCTTCTGCTACTGCCCCAGCTGATCCCGTGTTAATTAGAGCATCCACTTGGAAATGATCAGCCAAAATCGCCACACTCATAGCAGACATGACCTTACCAATTCCACTTTCTACAAGAACGACTTCATGAGAGGCAATGGTGCCTGTATGATAGGTATTCCCTAAAACAACTTGCTCCTGGGCATTGTCTAAATGCTGGACCAAATAAGCCAGTTCTTCTGGCATAGCCGCAATAATTCCTATTTTCATTTCAATTCCTTTTCCATTACAAAAGTTTCATTGCTAAGACAAGCAAAATCAAGAGAAAGATGACTGCAAATAAAATCTTATTCAACTTAGAATTGAAGACATTTCTCTTGGTATTTTCAATGCGACGGCTTTTATGAATAGATGGTTCGACCTGAATCTTCAAGGTTTCCTGGCTAAATCCATGATCCTTAGGATTGGCATAACCAAAACGGTAAGAAGAGGTTGGTAAAATCTTAGTCTCCTCATTATCATCTAGCAAAGGAGGACCTGAAATTTTTTCGCCTCTATTAGCTCTTTCAATCATTTCATCCGTTAATAAAGGTTTACCCATACTGACCTCCTCTATTTTTTGTGCAATTCCCAATATTGAACAGCCATAATTGTCTTGGCATCACAGATATGACCTGATTGGATTAATTCCTTGGCTTCTTCTAAGCTCACTTCAAGGACTTCCAAGGTTTCATCTTCATCCTGAGGACGCGGATTTTCAACCTTTGTCAAGTCACTCGCTAGGTATAGTTTTAACTTTTCATTACAAAAGCCAATGGCTGAATAAAAATCATATAAAAGTTCTAACTTCCCTGTATAGGCTGTTTCTTCCTCTAATTCACGCAGGGCTGCTGCGACAGGGTCTGTGTTTTCTCCTACCTCCAATTTTCCAGCTGGAATTTCGTAAGAGACAGCCTCGATAGCTTTGCGGTACTGCTTGACCAAGATGAGTTTTTGCTCATCCGTTACGGCTAAAACACAGACAGCTCCATTGTGGAAAATCAAATCACGTTGGGCAATTCCCTTGCCTTCCGGTAATTCAACCTGATCTTGAACCAATTTAAAAATTGGACCTTGATAGATTTCTTTTCGACTAAGCGTTTTTTCTTCAAATTCCATGACAGACTCCTACTGATTCTTAGGATGATGAGGAAGGCGTGTTGCATATTCATCTTTATTGACCTGACGACCACGACCAATAGCAATCGCATCCGCTGGCACGTCTTTGGTAATAGTTGAACCAGCACCAACGAGGGAATTATCACCAAGTTCTACTGGCGCAATAATGGTTGAATTCGAACCAACAAAGACATTGTTGCCAATGACTGTCTTGTATTTGTTTTTGCCATCATAGTTGACTGTAATGGTTCCTGCACCAAAGTTAACATGGCTACCCACTTCACAGTTTCCGATATAAGTCAAATGACCAGCCTTAGTATTCTCGCCGATAGAAGAACCTTTCACCTCAACAAAGTTTCCAATATGGACTTGGGCACCCAGACTTGAACCTGGACGAATGTGGGCATACGGACCGACTGTCACACCGTCTGCAACACTACTTTCCTCAATCATAGAATTGGTAATGACAGCTCCTGCTCCGATAGTGCTATCCACTACATAAGTACCATTTGTCAAAACAGTCTCAGCACCAATTTTCGTTTGCCCTTTCAAGGTAACATTGGCTTCGATTTGAACTTCGGGAGCAATCTCAACATCAATATCGATATAAGTTGCCTCTGGATTGACAAAGCTAACACCATTGACCATGTGTTGATGATTGATGCGACGACGCATAACTGACTCAGCTGTCGCAAGAGCCACACGGTCATTTACACCAAGACTCTCATCAAAATCTTTCAAAGTATAAGCACCAACTTTTTCACCAGCTTCACGGAAAATACCAATGACATCTGTAATATAGTATTCACCTTGAGCATTGTTGGTGTTGATATTTTTCAAAGCCTCAAACAAACGCTCGTTGTCAAAAACGTAAGTTCCAGTGTTGATTTCCTTGATTTGTTTTTCAAAATCTGTGGCATCCTTTTGTTCAACAATGCGAAGAACTTCAGCATTGTCATTACGTACAATTCGCCCATAGCCAAAAGGATTATCCGTTTCAGCAGTCAAGATAGTGGCCACATTTTTATGATTGATGTGGAAATCAATCAAGTTTTTCAAGCTTTCACCTGTGATTAAAGGAGTATCTCCTGCAATGACCAAGGTGTGACCTGACAAACCTTCTAAAATAGGCTCTGTCATCATAACCGCATGCCCAGTACCCAACTGTTCAGATTGAGTCACAAATTCTGTCTGTCCAGCCAAGACCTCCTCAACCAATTCTGCCTTGTGTCCGACAACTGTTACTGTCTTTTCAGGTTGGATAGCTCCCACACTACGGAAAACATGTTCCAGCATAGAAATACCCGCAACCTTGTGCAACACTTTTGGCAAATCAGATTTCATGCGAGTCCCTTTACCCGCTGCTAAAATAATGGCAAAATTTGACATAATCTTCTCTTTTCTGTAGAAATTCCCTTTTATTATACCATATTTCAAATCATTCCGCGCCCTTGAATGAAAAAATGCTCCAAAGTCCTTTCCTTAACCCATTTTTTTGATTTTTTTTGATTTTTAGGGTAAAATTATGAGATATGAGAAAACAAATTCATCCACTTATTTTATTTAGTTTTTTTGGGATTATAATTTTCATTTTAATCATCAATCGCCCACTTAATGACAACCAATCCTTTAAAACAAAATCCAACATAGCGCAGATTGAAGCACAGGCTTTGAAACACTTAGACAAACCGATTATTGACCTCTCTGGCTGGCAGCGTCCTGAGGAAATCAACTATGACGCCCTCTCACAAAATATTTCAGGCGCTATTGTTCGTGTTCACAGCGGTGCTCAAACGACAAAAGAAAATGATGCTTCCTTTATCAATGGAATAGACAAAGCCTATAAGAGTCATATCACTGAACTTCAAAAGCGGAATGTCCCCGTTGGGGTCTACGCTTATGTAGCTGGAAAAAGTGTCCAAGAAATGGAAAAAGCCGCTGAAGTTTTCTACAATGCTGCCTCCCCTTACAGCCCTAGTTACTATTGGCTAGACGTGGAAGATAAAACCATGTCCAATATGAACGAAGGTGTTGAAGCCTTTCGTGCAAAACTAGAATCACTAGGTGCAAAAAATATCGGCATCTACGTTGGGGTCTACTTCATGGAAGAACACAGTATTGATACGGACAAGTTTACGTCTGTTTGGATTCCTTCCTATGGTTCAAATACTGGATTTTTCGAAAGCAAACCTAATACGGACTTAGATTATGACATCCACCAGTACACTTCTAAAGGAAAAATTGCTGGCTTTGACCACGATTTAGATATCAACGTCATCTCTTCCTTAAAAAACAAAGAAGAAACCTTTAGAAAACTCTTTTTAAAACCTTAAAAGCATTTGTTTAGCATTTGCTTTTTCTTTTTGTGTTTGATTGTGATACAATATAGTAAGGATTTTTTGAAATAGAAATAGTTGGAGGAACTATATGCTCTCATGGTTAGCACGCCTTATTAAAGGGATTGTCATTGCTCTTGGATTTATCCTACCGGGAATTTCCGGAGGGGTTCTAGCAGCAATCTTAGGAATTTATGAACGAATGATTGGTTTTCTGGCCCATCCTTTTAAAGACTTTAAAGAAAATGTTTTGTACTTTATTCCAGTTGCGATTGGTATGCTTCTGGGAATCGGCTTATTTTCCTATCCGATTGAATACCTGCTTGAAAATTATCAGGTCTTTGTCTTATGGAGCTTTGCGGGTGCCATCATTGGTACAGTTCCTAGCCTTCTCAAAGAATCAACTCGAGAATCTGACCGAGACAAGATTGATTTAGCTTGGTTCTGGATAACCTTTATCATTTCTGGATTAGGACTCTATGCCTTAAATTTTGTCGTTGGAACCTTAAGTGCCAGCTTTCTTAATTTGGTCCTAGCAGGTGCGCTGCTAGCTCTTGGCGTATTGGTTCCTGGCCTCAGCCCATCAAATCTACTTTTGATTTTGGGTCTCTATGCTCCTATGTTGACTGGTTTTAAAACCTTTGACCTCTTGGGAACCTTCTTCCCGATTGGAATCGGAGCAGGTGCCACTCTCATCGCTTTTTCAAAATTGATGGATTATGCCTTAAACAACTACCACTCACGCGTCTATCATTTCATCATCGGTATCGTCCTATCAAGTACCCTTTTGATCTTGATTCCAAATGCAGGAAACGCTGAAAGTATCCAATACACAGGACTTTCACTTGTCGGTTATGTCATCATCGCCTTCTTCTTTGCACTGGGAATCTGGCTTGGTATTTGGATGAGTCAATTGGAGGATAAATATAAATAATGGCAAAAAAAGTTAAAATCAAAAAAACATTGGTGGAACAAATCCTGTCTAAAGCAGGTATCCCACATCAGGGAATTCAAATCAATGCCCTGGAAGGAGAGCTGCCTCAAGGTTATGGACGAGATCAGATTTTCAAAACCTTGGCGCTTCTGGGAGACAAGACAGGACCGATTATCGGAATTGTACCTATCACTCAACACTTGTCGGAAAAGAAACTAGCTAAAATTTCTGGCAATAAAAAAGTGAGCATGATTCCACAAAAGGACTTGGAAAAAACAACTGGTTACATTCATGGAGCCAATAATCCTGTCGGAATTCGTCAGAAACACAATTATCCCATTTTTATCGATAAAATTGCTCTCGACTTGAATCAAATGATTGTTTCTGCAGGAGAGGTCGGTCACAGCATTATCATCGCGCCACAAGACTTAGCTAGCTTTGTAAAGGCAGACTTTGCCGATATTTTGGAGGACAGCAAGTAATGAAACTCTACTTTGTCCGCCACGGTCGTACTGTCTGGAACCAAGAAGGTCGTTTTCAAGGCGCTAGTGGAGATTCTCCCCTTCTTCCTGAATCCATTGAAACCCTAAAACGACTTGGTCAGTATCTCAAGGACATTCCTTTTGATCAGATTTATTCAAGTGATTTACCTCGAGCGGTCAAATCTGCTGAGATTATCCAAAGTCAACTCCAGACTCCCTGTCCTTTAGAAAGCGTCCCTAAGCAACTGGGGAAGTTAGAAGGTTTGAAAATCGCAACCTTGGAAGCTATTTACCCGCAACAAATCAAAGCTTTCCGATCTAATCTTGCTCAATTTGACACTCAAATGTTTGGAGCTGAATCCCTCTATAGTACAACTCAACGGACCATCCAATTTATCAAATCACTCAAAGATAGTCCAGCTGAGCATATTCTAATTGTCGGGCATGGCGCTAATCTTACTGCCAGTATTCGTACTCTTCTAGGTTATAAAGAACCACTTCTTCGTAAAGATGGCGGTCTAGCAAATGCCAGCCTGACAATTCTAGAAACCCATGATTTTGAAACATTCACTCTCGATACTTGGAATGATACTTCTTATCAATCATAATTATAGCCTAGCCTTCTGAACTAGAACCATAGGAGATATAGTCAGTTGAAACAAAAATAAGACAAAAGAGCCTCGTAAAAAGGTATTGCAACTTGCCAATACCTTTTTGATATGAACACGTGTCTTCTCAACAGAATTGTAGAGCAAAATGAAATAAGAACTGAATAATGTGATTTGAGAATTTAAATCAATTTATAAGAATGTTTTAGAAGCAGTGATGTACTATTTCAGATTCACTTTTCTATACTAATACTCTTCTAAAATCTCTTCAAACCGCGTCAACGTCGCCTTGCTGTATATATGTTACTGACTTCGTCAGTTCTATCTGCAACCTCAAAACAGTGTTTTGAGCTGACTTCGTCAGTTCTATCTACAACCTCAAAGCAGTGCTTTGAGCAACCTGCGGCTAGTTTCCTAGTTTGCTCTTTGATTTTCATTGAGTATAAGATGAGTAGGGAGGAAGAGGTAAAAGTTTATGCCCAAACTCTTCACATAAGAACTCTAGCTTACCCATTCTATGGAATCTTGCATTATCCATTAAAACTTCCAGACTCATACTCTTCTAAAGTCTATTCAAACCACGTCAGCTTCACATTATATATGTTGGTGATCTCATAAGTCTTATCTGCAACCTCAAAGCTGTTCTTTGAGAAGCCTACAGCTAGCTTTCTAGTTTAATCTTTGCTTTTCACTGAGTAGCAAGTTAAAAAAATGAGGCTGGTCAAAAAGTCTTTAAAATCAAAAAACGCATAATATCAGGTATTGAAAACCTTGTACTATGCGTTTTATTGTGGGAAGATTTACTTCATTTTTTCCTGAAGTCGAGTTTTTTCCCTGACTTATTGATTTGGACTATTCGTTTGATGCACTACTGCTTGAGCTGGAATCTCCACCACCGATATATTGGGTAAAGATATTTTGGAAGGCTTGGTCCTTAACCTTGATATTGGCTGCTTGCAATTCTTTTCCGATAATGCTTTGAACAAATGTTGAATCATTTTGTTTTTGAGTTAAGATAACAGTTTTTAATTTTTCTTTGTAGTCATCAATATTAGATGATTTTTCTGTTTTCTTAATGAGTTTTACAATGTAATATTGGCTACTGTAAGCTTGTGTTCCAGTTGCTGTAATCACATCAGAAATGCCATTTACATCTAAAGCGAAAGCGGCTTTCTTGACTTGCTCAGGTACTTCCGTTGAAGCAGAATCAAAGGTAATTTCTCCACCATTTGCTTTAGTTTTCTCATCAGTTGAGTTATCTTTGGCTAATTGAGCAAAATCAGCACCTTCTGCCTTGGCTTTTTCGAGAACTTCTTTAGCCTTATCTTCATTATCAAGACGGATGATTTGAACCGTTACATCTGGAGTGTATTCGTCAAAGGCCTTCTTATAAGCATCATCTGTCAATTCAGCTTCTGCTGCCTTCTTAACTGCCAACTCAACTAATTTACTTGTACGAATTTGAGCTTTACGTGTTTCAAGAGTCATACCTGCTTGTGACAAGACACGTTGGTAGTTTTCGCCATATTGTTTTTCTTCTTCGGCAATAGTATCATCAACCTCTTTATCATCAAGCTCTGAGCCATATTGTTTTTCAAAAACTTTTTGGATGGTCATATTTAACAAGACTTGTTGGGCTGAAGGGTTGCTTTTCACTTGCTCATAAAATTGATGTTCTGTGATGACATCCCCTTTCATGCTGATAAGGTCTGCCCCTTCTGAACCTTTCGAACAAGCTGCTAAAGTTGCTACTGATAATAGTGTAATGGCACCTGCCAATAGTTTTTTCTTCATGTCTACTCCTTTGAGATAAGTGTTACTCTATCTATTTTACTATATTTTCTTAAATTTTTCTGAAAATCATTCGCTGTCAGGCAATTGAACATCTGCTACATTTTTACGAAGCATGAGAATGCCGTCTCCCAGAGGTACTAGTGTTGCGGTGAGCCCTGGATTGTCTAAGGTTGCATCAAATAGTCTTTGAAGGCCTCGATAGATGGTTCGCTGACCTCGACGGACTTCCATAATGTCCTTGGCAACATCACCGCCTTGGAAAATATCATCCAAGACAACCACACCACCAACTTCCAAATGTTTGAGGATTTCTGGCAGAAAGACGATGTATTTAGACTTGGCAGAATCCATAAAGACGAAATCATAAGACTCTGTCAGTGTAGATAAGACATCCACCGCATCTCCTTCTAAAAGCGTGATTTGTTTGCGACTGTCAAACTGAGCAAAATTTTCCTTGGCAAAGCCAATCATCTCTGGATTGCGATCAATGGTTGTAATCTTGGCCTTTGGCGCATGTTCAGCCATCAAAAGGGCTGAAAAACCGATAGCCGTCCCAATTTCCAGTATGTTTTTAGGTTGCATGGTTTCCATGAGAAAACGGAAATAAGCTACCGTTTCATGGGGAATGATGGGAATATTTTCCTTACGGGCAAAGTCTTCTAATTCTTTCAAATATCCTGTGACTTGCTTTTGACGCTGACGCATCAAGTCCACAATTTCTTCCTTGACAACAGGGCGACGCATGTTATGGTTGGCATTTTTACTATATGATTCAACCATCTTATGCCAATCCCAATTTTTCAACAAGGGCTTCAAACTCATTCAAACGACGTTCAAAGACTGCAAAGGCATCGTTGAGGTAGTCTTCCTTCTCCATATCAACACCAGCTTTTCTCATGACATTAAGTGGATAGTCAGATTTACCTGCCTTGAGGTAGTCGATATAGCGGTCACGGTCTTCTTGACTACCATGGACAATTTTTTCAGCCAGGGCTGAAGCTGCTGCAAAGCCTGTTGAATATTGATATACATAGTAGTTATAGTAGAAGTGTGGAATGCGAGCCCACTCGTATTGGATTTCAGGATTGTCTTCCTTACTCAAACCATAATATTCTTGGTTCAAGTCTGCGTAGACTTTATTTAAGAAATCGCTTGTCAAGACTTCACCATTTTGATCCGCTTGGTGAATCGCGTGTTCAAACTCAGCAAATTGAGTTTGGCGGAAAACTGTTCCACGGAAACCGTCTAGGAAGTTATTTAGAATAGCAAAACGCGTTGCATCGTCTTCCACTTCTTCCAATAATTTCTCCGTCAAGATATTTTCATTGGTAGTTGAGGCAATCTCAGCCAAGAAGATAGAGTAATCTCCATAAACATAAGGCTGAGTCTCGCGAGTATAGCTGGAATGCATACTGTGACCTGTTTCATGAACAAGGGTAAAGAGATTGTCTAGATTGTCCTGCCAGTTAAGAAGCATAAAGGCATTGGTATCGTAAGAACCACCAGAGTAGGCACCTGAACGCTTTCCTTGATTTTCGTAAACATCAATCCAACGCTCGCTGAAGGCACGTTTAACACGGCTCAAGTAATCCTCACCCAAGACTGACAAGGCTTCTTCTGCTTTTTTCAAGGCTTCTTGGTAGGTAAAACTATATTCAACAGATGAAAGCGGTGTATAGACATCGTACATCTTGAGGTCTGAAATTCCCAAGATTTTTGAACGAAGTTCAAGGTAACGATGCAAGAGTGGCAAATGCTTGCGAACTGCTGCTACCAAATTGTCATAAACACTTTCTGGAACAAAATTAGCCGCTAGGGCTGCATGACGAGCACTCTTGTAGTTGCGAACTTTGGCACGATAGTTTTGGACCTTAACATTGGTTTGCAAGGTTTTGGCATATGTATGTTGGAATTGTTCGTAAGTCGCATAAAGAGCTTGATAAGCACCACGACGCACCTCACGATTTTTAGACTCCATCAGACGTGTGTAAGTCCCATGAGAGAGCTGCACTTCCTTACCATCATCGTCGAGGACATAAGGGAACACAATATCCGCATTGTCCAAGATAGCGAAGGTTTCACTTGCTGAACCAAAGATTTCCCCAGCTCCAGCCAATAATTCTTCTTCACGTTGTGATAGAACGTGATCCTTGCCTTGCAAAAGCTTGTCAAAATAGTGTTGATAAACCTGCAGCTTTGGTTGAGCTTCTAAAAAGTCAGCATACTGCTTTTCGCTAATTTCCATAAATTCAGGTTCATAGAATGAAAAGGCTTGGTCTAGCTGGCTGTAGAGAGTCATTGCCTTGGCATAGTACTCTTGGTACTTGGCTTCACGTGTGTCTTGGTCATTCTTCATATGAGCATAAACGTAAAGCTTCTCCATCTGGCGTTCCATTTCAAGAGAAAATTCAGTAATTTCCAGTAGGCTATCCGCACTATCTAGGAGATGGCCTTCATACTGGGCTACTGTCTCCAATTTTTCTGTTAAATCTTTTAAGGCTTCTTCCCAAGCCTGGTCAGTTGGGTAGATCGTTGATAGATCCCATGTATCTTTTTCATTTATTTCATTTCTTTGTAATACCATTAGATTCCTCCATCCTTTCTATTCTACCATATTTTTCAAGAAATATTGCTGATAAAAGGCTGGTGGATAGAGCTTTTGCCAATCATTTTGAGGATTTTCTTGGTAATAGATTTGAAAATACTGATAATAGCTGGTCAACTCCTTCTCAATCTGGCAAAAATCACCTACTAGTGGTCGAATTTGTGGATACCATTCTTTCAGTCCATAAGTCAGGAGATTTACTCCCTTTTGATAGGCTTCTGCTTGTTCTCTCATCCAAATGGGATTTTGATAGTACAGTTGTTGCCGGATATAGCGACAGATGTCCTTATCTTGAGAAACTGTAAAACGAGATATTTTTTGTTTCTTATAGGGAAGACGTAATATCTCCAGTAGACTACTTTGACCATAGGGAAATTCCTTGATTTGATAATGGAGTTTGCCACGGAGATCCTGGTGAATCAGGTATTTGAGTCTTAAAACTTGTTTTTCACTGTCTAATTCCCAAACATAAAAGCCCATGTTTTGACTGAAATAGAGAAACCCTTGTTGCAGACGAGTCAACCGCTCCTTGAGCCACAGTTTTTGACCCAGCAACCACAGTACTTGGTAACCCTCACTACGATAACCCTCACTACGCTCTTTAAGAACTTTTTGAGGCAAGGGACTACATTGAACCTCTAAAGCTAGATTGCCATTTACAAATACATCCGCAATCTGTTTAAGCTCTGGAAGAGGGTATTCTAATTGCACCTCAGTCTCTGTTTTCAACCAGTGATAGAGGACTTCCTTATTTGTCAAATGTTCTGGGCTTTCATTTTCAAAGGAGTAACCACAGTCTTTTAAGGATTTATGGGCAAAATGGGTTCGGACACTTGGTCCTTGCCGCAAACGGAGCTGACCTCCACAAGCTGGGCAGGTGTAGGCTTGCTTCTCAAGCTTATCCTCTAACACATTTACCAATTCTCCCCTAGCATCTCTCGCAACAAACATGATTTCCCTCCTTTTCTATATTATTCGTAAAAAAGAAAAAAGATCAGGAAAATTCCTAATCTTCATCACTCTATAATTTTAGAGTTGCAAGCGACTTTCAAGAGCTTGTGTCAACACTTCAGAATAGTTCACTTTCTCACGATCCGCAAGTCTGACTAGCCACTCTGGAACCGTAACATTTTTTCGAATCGCTTTATTATTCTTTACGAAAGGCAAGGGATTGACCTGAATCAAAGTCACAAATCCATCGGGAGCCTTCAACATAGAAATGTCACTAGGAGTAGGTAGAGCCAATCCTTCATCAATATAAGAAGCTAAAACACTCTCAAGCATTTCCCGAGCATTTTTCATTGCAAGTTCAAGCGTTGCTCCTTCAGTCCCGCCTCGAAACTCCGGAAATTCAACCCAGTATCCAGTACCTTCTTTATGAAAAATAGCAGGATAAGATTTTAGCATAATACACCTCCACAATTTCCAAATCAACTACAATCCCAAATCTTTTAATATTTTTCTCTCTAAACCTTTTCCTAGATCATCATTACCGTGAACTGGAATAGTGACAAGATAGGGAACCCCTTCTTTCTTAAAATGATGATGACTTCCTCTCTTACGAACTTCAATCCATCCATTTGCAAGAGCTAATTTTACCATTTCCTTACCTGTGATTGGCATGTATGGTCACCTTTCTAGCTAAAATTATACTTATAATGCGTATTTTTGTCAATTCTTCTATCTTATCTATTCGTAAAAAAAGAAAAAAGATCAGGAAATTTCCTAATCTTCATGTGTGTTTACTTGATTTTCTTGGCTAGCATGGTCGCAAAGCGTAGTTGAATACGATTGCCATTCTCATCGCGACGGTGCAAATGGCCTGGATTTTCATTGTACTTGACCAATTCCCAGTCCTTGTAATAGTATGCCAATTCCCCTTCTTTAAAGGTAAATGGGAAGTTCACAGAGCAAGGGTAATCTTCCGTATCCATAGCACAAACGATAAGATTATAGCCACCGACCGTGGTATGCTCCTGCATATTTTTGATAATTGCAGGAATGCGGTCTGCTTGCAAAAACATCAAAACAACTGTCGATACGATGAAATCATAAGCTTGCCCAATGCTAGCTGAATTGATATCTTAAAAACCAACAGGCATATCCAAATCTTCCTGCTCCACAATGCTTTGCAAGATTTCAAGGGACAGTTCATTTTGATCCACAGCTGTCACATCAAAACCTTGCTGGGCTAGAAAGAGGGAATTACGCCCCTGACCACAGCCCAAATCCAAGGCTTTCCCTGGTTTTACTGTCTGCATAGCCTCTAGGACCTCTGAATGAACAGGATTGGTATTGTATTTCTTAGGGAAATAATCCTCAGGTTTACAATAAAATTCCAAGTACCATTCTACATCGTCTGTTACAGCCTCCACTCGGTGCCAGGCTTGTGGTTGTGCCATTGGATTGTCAGCCCCCGCTTCAAAGAGATGCTCAGCTAGAACCTCACCATCCTCTGTCAATTCAATAAACTTGAGAGTTCCTTTTAAAACAGTAATCTTGCCCCAAGTCCCAACCTTGGTATTGTGTTTCTGCTGAACAGCCTCTGGCATGGTTTCTTTAGTCCACAAGGGCATACGTTTATAGGCAATTAGTTTTTCCATTTTCATTCCTCTTTTTATCGCTGATTAACAGCTTTCATCACGCGCGCAATGTCGCGATTTTGCTCACGTCGTTTGATTGACTCCCGTTTATCATAGTCATGCTTCCCTTTAGCTAAACCTAAAAGGAGCTTGGCATAACCATCTTTGATATAGACCTTAAGGGGAACCAGGGTCATTCCTGTCCCTTTGGTCTCTTGTTCCAACTTTTGGATTTGCTTTTTATGGAGCAGGAGTTTGCGACGACGTTCTGGTTCTTGATTCCAGATATTTCCCTCTTCGTAAGGAGCGATATGAACATTGCTCAACCAGACCTCCCCATTTTTCACTTGGGCAAAGCCATCCTTGAGATTGATTCGAGCAGCTCGTACACTCTTGATTTCAGTTCCAGTCAGGACCATTCCTGCTTCTAGCGTATCTACGATTGTATAGTCGTGCCGCGCCTTTTTATTTTGTGCGACGACCTTTCCCTCGCCCTTTGCCATGCTTGGCTCCTTTCTTAGCTACTTCCTTATAAAAAGGTTTCTTTCCTTTTTTCTTCTTATCTTTCTGTGAATGCTTGCGCTTATCATTTGAGCGTCCTGATTTTCTCTTGTCTTCCTTCTTATCTGAACGACGACTGGAACCACGCCCTCTGTCACTACGACTAGACTGTTTCAAGCCTTTTTCGATCACATCAAACTCACTTGGAATGTAAGAGAAGTCAATTTCCCCCGTCATCTTGTCGGCTCTTTCAACCCGAATACGAATTTGTTGACCTACACGGAAGGTTGTTCCTGATTTCTCCCCACGCAGGGTCAAATCACGCTCATTGAAATGATAAAATTCAGGTAGATTGGTGATGTGAATCAAGCCTTCAACTGTGTTTGGCAATTCAACAAAGAGACCGAATTTAACGATGCTAGACACAACCGCATCGTACTCTTCGCCCACGTATTCTTCCATATACTCAGCCTTTTTCATGGCTTCGACTTCACGCTCAGCCTCGATAGCACGACGTTCACGGTTTGAGGACTGGGTCGCAATCTCTGGGATCACTTGCTCAAAATGCTCGGCTATTTCCTTAGAACAGCCGTAGTCCCGAATCATACGGTGAACAAGGAGGTCCGGATAACGACGAATCGGACTGGTAAAGTGAGTATAATAATCAGCCGCTAATCCATAGTGGCCGTGATTGTGCTCTGAATAGCGAGCCTGCTGCATAGAGCGAAGAAGCATCATGGACAATACATCTGCATAAGGTTCTCCCTCAACAGCACGCATGATGTCTTGGAGAGCCTCCTGGCTCATCTCACTGGCAGTCCCATAAATGTGCAAACCAAAACTCGAAGCATAATCAATAAATTTCTGAACCTTTTCAGCCTTTGGCTCCTCGTGAATTCGATAGATGAAAGGCGAATCCAGCTTGCTAAAATGCTCAGCAACTGTTTCATTGGCCATCAACATGAAGGACTCAATCATGCGCTCGGCAACACCACGCTGACGAAGAACGATATCAACAGGCTTTCCTTGTTTATCTACTAAAATCTTCGCCTCATTGGTATCAAAATTGAGGGCTCCACGTTTCACTCGCATGTTTTCTAAAGTTTCATGGAGCTTGGCCATAAGTTCGATACTTGGAACAATTTTCTGATACTCTTGTCTCTTTTCCTCGTCGCCCTCTAAGATATCATTGACATCGCTATAGGTCATACGAAAACTGGTCTTGATAACTGTTTGTGTGATGGTGTAGTTGACCACATGACCATGTTTATCAATTTCCATAATGGCTGACTGGGTCAAGCGGTCAACTTGAGGATTGAGGGAGCAGATGCCATTTGACAAACGCTCTGGAAGCATTGGCACCACTCGGTCTGTCACATAGACTGAAGTCGCGCGGTTAAGGGCTTCCTTGTCCAGGGCAGAACCCTCGGTCACATAGTAGGAAACATCTGCTATGTGAACTCCGAGTTCGATATTTCCATTTTTCATAGGCTTAATATGCACTGCGTCGTCCAAGTCCTTGGCGTCCGCACCATCAATGGTAAAGGTAATCTCATCTCTTAGATCCAGACGACCTTCCATATCCTTTTGAGACGGAGCATCAGGAACACTTTCTGCTTCCTTAAGAACAGCCTCTGGAAACTCGGAGACAATGTCCATAGACTCCAAAACCTCAAGAACATCAATTCCGACATCCGTTGAGTGCCCCACCACATCGAGGACACTAGCGACAAAGAAATCATGTTTCTTGCTTGGGTATTTATCGATAAGGACCTTGAGAACTTCTGTTCCTTCTAGTTTTAGGGCTGGTTTCTTAACATAAATAGGTTGACTGATTTTCTGATTTTTCGAACGGATGTAGCCAGCATACTTAGGCTTTTCCTGATCCAGAACGATTTGCCCGACAACTGTTGTCAAACTGTGTTCTAGGATATCAATAATTTTGGCTTCCGCTGCTGTTCCCTTATTGCGGTCAGCGACTTTCTTAATCACTACCTCGACGGTATCACCATCAATAGCATAGTTGACATCGTTTTTTCCTACAAAAAGGTCGTCCTCCTCGCCTTCCAGACTGACAAAGCCAAAGCCATTTTTATGGGCATGAAAAATCCCCTTGAGAGTAATCTCATGTTTTTTCTTAACTTCCAAGGTCAGACTGCCATCTTCTTCAAAACGAATCTGATGCCTTCTTTCCATTAGGGATAAGGTTTTAATCAACTCACGAAAATCCTTGGAACCATCTTTTCCCAAAGCCTGAGCCAAGTCATTGACAGTTACCTTTCCCTTGTCTTGTAAATATTCTTTTATTCTATCTTTCATATTTTCTTTCTAGATTTTTTATTTTCTTTTACTGTAAAACCTTCTCAAATATCCTTTAAAAATAAAAAGAGGCAAAGACCTAGTCCTGCCCATTATTTTCTTATCTACTTGATAATACCGTCAATGCTAAGGCAATGGCTAGCCAGAAAAAGACTAAAATCCCTGTCAAACGCTGCATTACAGCTTCAAAACCGCGTGCTTTACTGCGTTCAAACAAATCACCTGAGCTGGCATCAAATACATTGCTGGATTGGTTTTTGGTTGGTTGCATGAAAATCGCAATCACAATTACAACAGATAATACTAATAAAATGGTTAATAATAGGTTATACATATCAAACTCCTTAAAATCCCTATTATTTTACCATAAAATCTACTTAGATTCAAGATGTAGGGTTACTTTTCTTTCCTTGGGACAATACTTTAAAACCTCGATCTTGTCTGGATGGGTTTTTGAATTTTTACTGGTTAGGTAATTGATACTGCCACAAGAGGAGCATTTGAGATTAATTTTTACTCGCACTAGATTTCCTTTACTTTTAATAATGTTCGAAATTGAAGCAGGTTAAAGAGACAACTAAAGGCAACACAAATGCTTGTCGCATAAAAGACTGCATGATAGCCAAATTGACCTGCTACTGCAGAACCTGCCATAGGCCCAACGACACCTCCCAGATAAAAGAATACCTGATTAAAGGCAAAGACCCTAGAAATACCGGCTTTGGGGGTCATCTTGCTAAGAAGAGCATTAACGCCAGGTATCAGCGCACCGGTTCCCAAGCCAAAGAGGAATCGATAGAGTCCTAGTTGAAGCGGACTAGAGGCATTGGCACAGAGGAGATAGATGATAACTGAATAAAACTGAGCTACAACCAAGAGACGATGGTTGCCCACCTTGTCACCTAGCTTTCCCATGACTCCTGCACTCATCATACTGGAAAAGCCCATACTGGATACAATCAAACCAGATACAAAGAGAAGATTCTCTGTCTGGCCTAAGTCGCGCACATACAGAGCCAAAATAGGGCCAATCGATTGAGCTGAAAATTGGATGACAAGACTGGTCAGAAAGAGGTTGACCAAAAGATAGGGATATTTAACTGAGGTAAACAATTCCTTTGTTGGAATAGCCTTTTCCTTGGCTACTGGTTGAAAATCTTCCTTGATAAAGCAAATAGTCAAAACAGCAGCTAAAAATAGAAAACTACCAACCAGTAAGAAAACTGTACGAATACCAAATAATTCTGCGATAAAGCCACCAATAAAGGGACCAGTTAGAGTACCTGCAACTACGCCTGTAGACAAAGTACCTAAGGCAGAGCCTGATTTTTCCTTGGGAACCTGACTGGCTATCAAGGCAGTTGCATTAGGAACAAATCCTGCAAATACACCGTTTAATAAACGAAGAAAGATTAACCAATAGATATTTGGGACAAAGGCCAAGCCTCCCATAGTAATAGTCATGGCCAGACCAGCACGAATCATCATGGGTTTTCGGCCGTATTTATCAGCAAGGATTCCCCATATAGGAGAAAAGAGCGCCGCAGAAATGGCAGAGACAGAAATAGCTAAACCTGCATAAAAAGCAGCTTGATCACTCCCTACACCCAGATTTTCCACAAAGATGGGCATAAAGGGCACTACCAAAGAAATACTGGCTCCTGTCAGAAAATTACCAAACCAGGCAATGCGCAGATTATCCTTCCAGTTAATCTCTGTCATCTTGCCTACCTCCCTCAAGAAGGATATGCACTTGATTAAGAAGCTGGTTCTGATTGCCATTATTATCAAGAACCTGGCTGGCCAAATCTTTCTTTTTTTCTAAAGGCCACTGGGCTGCCAGACGAGACTCAGCTTCATCCTTGGATAGCTGATCCCTTTTCATTAGACGTTCTACTTGGACATCTCGGTCCACATAGACCAACCAAGTCTCATCAAACCAAGAGACGTAGTCCTGCTCAAAAAGCAAGGGAATATCCATGAAGAAAATCTCTTCTGTCTGAGCCAACTGGTCTCTCAACGTAGCTAGCTCCTCACGGATAATCTTTCCTTGGATTCGCTTAGACCATTCCTGTTCTTCAGGATTTGAAAAGATAAGACTAGCTAGGATAGGGCGATTAAGTTCTCCGTTTTCAAGGATGATTTCTTGCCCAAAATGCTGGACTAGAGCCTGAAACAAACGACCACTAGGTTTCTGTAGTTGGTGGACGACTGCGTCGGCATCCACTACTTGAAAGCCTTGCTTTCTTAGAAAATTTGTCACGGTTGACTTACCAGAGGCAATTCCCCCAGTGATTCCGATGATTTTTCCCATCAGTCCCTCCTTTGACACTGAGGACAAAAGTGGGTTCCACGTCCGCCTAGTTGTATTTTCTCAATGATGGTGCCACAACGTGAACATTCTTGACCAGCCTTATCATAGACCTGATGAAAATCCTGCATGGTTCCATCTTCCCCAAAGGCATTGGTATAGGTCCGAATGGTGGAACCGCCTTTTTCAACAGCCTGTCCCAATACAGCAATGGTCTGGTCATGAATGGCAGTCACTTCTGCTGCTGTCAAAGTCTGGGAAGGTCTAGCCGGATGAACCTGAGCTCGCCAGAGAACCTCATCCACATAGATATTGCCAAGTCCAGCTACCAAAGTCTGGTCCAAAAGATGGGATTTGATAGGCTTTTTAGACTTGGATAGGGCAGATTGAAAGACCTGTAAATCAAAGTCTTGTTCGCTTGGTTCAGGACCTAATTTTTTAGAAATAAAGTAGGCGTCTAAAAGGTCAGGAGCCAAGAGTTCCATAGTACCAAACTTGCGAACATCCTCATAAACAAGCGTGCCACCATCCTCAAATTGGAAGAAAACATGGGCATGCTTGCGTTCAGGTGCTTGGTCTGGATAGTAAAAATACTTACCCTCCATCCGTAGATGGGAAATCAAGACCTTGTTTGTCAGGCAGAAAAGCAAATATTTTCCACGACGTCCCATTGACTCAACAATCTGATCAGGCACTTCCTTTTGAAACTCGTCCAAATCTGTCTTAATCATCTTGGGATAGCGAATTTCTACACTCGAAATCTTCTTTCCCAAAATCAATTTTTCTAAGCCACGACGAACGGTTTCAACCTCAGGTAATTCAGGCATAAGTCCTCCTTCTGTAAAAACAAGAAGCAGGCATGAGCCCACCTCTACTTAGTATTCTTTTTCATTATAGCCAAAGTCAGCCAAATCTAACTTTTTATCGCGCCAGTTTTTCTTGACCTTGACCCAAGTTTCTAGGAAAACCTTGTCCCCTAGCATGAGTTCGATATCACGACGGGCCATGCTACCGATTTTCTTAAGCATAGCGCCACCTTTACCGATGATAATCCCTTTTTGGCTATCGCGCTCGACCATGATGGTTGCACGGATGTGAACCTTGTCTGTCTCTTCATCTCGTTTCATAGAATCCACAACTACTGCAACAGAATGCGGAATCTCTTCACGAGTTAGGTGCAAGACTTTCTCGCGAACCATTTCTGAAACCAAGAAACGTTCTGGATGGTCTGTGATTTGATCAGCTGGGAAATACTGGAATCCTTCGTCCAGATTTTCACTCAAAATATCCACTAGACGAGAGACGTTATTCCCTTGAAGAGCTGAGATTGGAACGATTTCCTTAAAGTCCATCTGATTACGGAAATCATCAATCTGGGACAAAAGCTGGTCTGGATGAACCTTATCAATCTTGTTCACCACCAAAATCACAGGAACCTTAGCAGCCTTGAGACGCTCGATAATCATGTCGTCTCCCTTACCACGCGCTTCATCAGCAGGCACCATGAAAAGAACGGTATCCACTTCGCGAAGGGTACTATATGCAGATTCAACCATGAAATCTCCAAGAGCTGTTTTAGGCTTGTGAATCCCTGGTGTGTCGATAAAGACGATTTGTTCCTTATCAGTCGTGTAAATTCCCATGATTTTGTTGCGCGTTGTCTGCGCCTTGTCACTCATGATGGCAATCTTTTGCCCCATGACATGATTTAAAAAAGTTGACTTCCCAACATTGGGACGTCCTAAAATGGCTACAAAGCCTGATTTAAAAGTCATAATTTCCTCTTGCTATTTAAAATAATAAATCCCAGATTCGTGGGAGAAAAATCAATGCGCCTGTTAATGCTGCGAAAAGAGAGACCACTAATACCGCGCCAGCCGCCATATCCTTGGCATTTTTAGCCAGCATGGAAAAGTGATAGTGACTGGCCAAATCCACCACATTTTCAATAGCAGAATTGATAATTTCAAAAGCTACTACCAAGAAAATGCTCAATAGGAGAAAGAGCCATTCGATTCGTGACACCTGAAAAACAAAACCTGCAAGAATGACTACAAGAGCCGTCACTGCATGTTTTCGCATATTGCGTTCTTCCTTGATGGCAGTAAAAATTCCTGTGAGAGCAAATTCTAAACTGGATATCAGGTCACGATTTTTCCATTTTCGTTTATTGTCTTGTGAGTCCATAGGCTGTCAAAATTTCTTCTTGTAAACCGAACATCTCCGCTTCTTCTTCCGGAGTGTAGTGATCATAGCCGTTAATATGTAAAAAGCCGTGTACTGCCAAGAAGCCCATCTCACGCTCAAAGCTATGGCCGTATTCCTCGGCCTGCTCATGAGCCTTATCGATAGAGATGAACAGTTCCCCAATATAGGCATCAAACTCAGACATCATCTCTGCCAATTCTGGATTTTCAAGTAAATCCTCTTCGTCAAAGGCAATTTCCAACTCTGGCTTATATTCAAGGCTGATAACATCTGTCGGACGGTCGGTGTCACGGTACTCCAGATTGAGTTCATGACTACGTTCATTGGTCACAAAGGTAACCGCCATCTCCTTGTCTTCTTTGCCTAATTTTTGGGCTGCAAATTCCAAAATTTCTTGGGTTTGTTGCAACATTTCTTTTGAAACTTGACCAGTTTCATCTACCATTTCAATATACATGTGCTTCTCGTTTCTCTTTACTTGGCTTTATTATACCACATTTCCATGATTTTATTCTACCTTTTTGATATAATACTATGGAATACAATCACAAGGAGAGAACGATGTCATTTGACGGATTTTTTTTACACCACATGGTTGAGGAATTGCGAAGAGAGTTAGTGAACGGTCGCATCCAGAAAATCAATCAACCTTTTGAACAAGAGTTGGTCTTGCAAATCCGCAGCAATCGCCAAAGTCATCGCCTGCTCCTTTCTGCACATCCAGTTTTTGGACGCATTCAGCTGACCCAAACAACTTTTGAAAACCCAGCCCAACCTTCTACCTTTATCATGGTTTTGAGAAAGTATTTGCAGGGTGCCCTGATTGAGTCGATTGAGCAGGTGGAAAATGACCGTATCGTGGAAATTACGGTTTCCAATAAAAACGAGATTGGAGATCATATCCAGGCTACCTTGATTATCGAGATTATGGGTAAACATAGTAATATTCTACTGGTTGATAAAAGTAGCCACAAAATCCTCGAAGTTATCAAACATGTTGGTTTTTCACAAAATAGCTACCGCACCTTGCTTCCTGGGTCGACCTACATCGCTCCGCCAAGTACGGAATCTCTCAATCCTTTTACTATCAAGGACGAGAAACTCTTTGAAATCCTGCAAACACAGGAAACGACAGCTAAAAACCTTCAAAGCCTCTTTCAAGGTCTGGGACGCGATACGGCAAATGAATTGGAAAGCATACTGGTTAGTGATAAACTATCTACTTTCCGAAACTTTTTCAATCAAGAAACCAAGCCCTGCTTGACAGAGACATCCTTCAGTCCAGTTCCTTTTGCAAATCAGGTGGGAGAGCCTTTTGCCAGTCTTTCTGATTTGTTGGATACCTACTATAAGGATAAGGCTGAACGCGACCGCGTCAAACAGCAAGCCAGTGAACTCATTCGTCGTGTTGAAAATGAACTTCAAAAAAATCGCCATAAGCTGAAAAAACAAGAAAAAGAGTTACTGGCGACAGACAATGCGGAGGAATTTCGTCAAAAAGGGGAATTGCTAACAACCTTCCTCCATCAAGTGCCTAACGACCAAGACCAGGTTATCCTAGACAACTACTATACCAACCAACCTATCACGATTACGCTTGATAAGGCTCTGACTCCCAACCAGAATGCCCAACGCTATTTTAAACGTTATCAGAAATTAAAAGAAGCTGTCAAATACTTGACTGATCTGATTGAGGAAACCAAGGCAACCATTCTCTATCTGGAAAGTGTAGAAACCGTCCTCAACCAAGCTGGGCTGGAAGAAATCGCTGAAATCCGTGAAGAATTGATTCAAACTGGCTTTATCCGCAGAAGACAGCGGGAGAAAATCCAGAAACGCAAAAAACCAGAACAATATCTAGCAAGCGATGGCAAAACCATCATCTATGTCGGACGCAATAACCTTCAAAATGAAGAGCTAACCTTTAAAATAGCCCGCAAGGAGGAACTTTGGTTCCATGCCAAGGATATTCCTGGAAGCCACGTTGTCATCTCAGGCAATCTTGACCCATCTGATGAAGTCAAGACAGACGCAGCAGAGTTGGCCGCTTACTTCTCTCAAGGTCGCCTGTCAAATCTGGTTCAGGTAGATATGATTGAAGTCAAGAAACTCAACAAACCAACTGGTGGAAAACCAGGCTTTGTCACCTACACAGGACAAAAGACTCTCCGTGTCACACCAGATCCAGAAAAAATCGCATCCATGAAAAAATCCTGATTTTACTTGAAATCAGGATTTTTAGCTTATACTCAAATCATATTCAATTATAGGACTAATCTTTGCCACCTAGTTTCTCGTTGATTTTCATCATCACACTAGCAATTTTTTCGCCCCAATAAGGGTCTGAGGCATATTCCACATTCATACCAGACGCCTTATTTCCAAGGAAAGTTCTGCCCCTATCGATATAATTTTCCTTAATCCACTTTGTTGCACCTAAAATTCCCTTATCCACATCATCAAATGTCTTAGCAGAAAGGTAAGGTGTCGTATCATAGGCTGTAATTCCAAAGAAATTATTCTTATCTTTGGCAATCTTGCTACGTCCCCAGTCGCTTTCTAAGGCACTATGAGCAAGGAGATAGAGGGCATTGATATGGTAATGTTCTTCGGCTTCCTTAAAGGTGGCTCCCTTATTTTCCAAGAGACTATTATTAATATTTAGCAGACTAAATACCTTATCCAAATCCTCAGCACTATAGTTTGTAGCCTCTGTCAAGTCTTTGAAAAGGAAGGGATTCTCAAGCTTAAAACCATCAAAATGCAGCCCATCTGCCGAATAATATTTCTTGCCTACTTCCATATCAGAAAGATGAGCAGCTACTGGAATACTAGCATTCTGAGCCACATAGTGATAAAAACGGTGTCCATCACTCTCATAATAAGGGATAAAGTCCTTACTAGCATCTAGCGCTTGTAAATCTTCTGTTTTCATATAGCCTGACAAACCAGAAATAGTAATAGCCAGGAGCTTGTCATCACTTTTTCTATCCTTATCTAGCCAGACAACACTACCTTGTGATATATAGGAGAGCTTTTCACCATCTGCATTATAAACATTTGCTGTGACAGGTACTACTTGATAATAAGCAGCATTTTCATTTGTAGCTTTTTCTCCAAGCCATTTACCATCGCTTCCAAGCTGATAACCATCTACTGTCTCATTTTTCGCCATGTAGCCACCAGATTTGAAGTAGTACCAAGCTTGACTTTTAGCATCGTATAGCCATTCTTTATCTGCCATTTTACCATCAGATTTTATATAAAACCAAGATTCCTTATCCCAAATCCATTCATTGGTTGCCATATAGCCACCGGATTTTAGATAATAATAGTGACCATTTTCGAAAATCCATTCTTTATCAGCATGATTCCCATTTTCTTTTATGTAAAACCAAGATTGGTATTGTTTGTCATAAAGCCAACCTTGCTGTACTTTTGCACCACTAGCATTCACATAAGCCTGATCAATCCACTGACTTGTCAGCAAATAACCGCCAGATTTAAAATAATAGTCCTTACCTTTAATTTGAAGCCATTCTTTCTCTGCGTGCTGGCCATCTGCTTTTATATAAAACCAAGCATCATATTGAGAATCATAGACCCAGTCTTCTATTACTTTGGCACCTGATGCACCGACATAGGAAGCTCCTAGCCAAGCAGTTCTTTTCATCTTTCCATTTTGGTCAAGATAATAGAAGACTCCCTTGTCTTCTATCCATTCTGACTTAGCCATATAGCCACCAGATTTGAGATAAAAATAGTCATCACCTTGTTTCAGCCATTCATTTTCAGCATAGTTAGCATCTGCTTTTATATAAAACCAAGATTGATAGTGAGCATCAAAAACCCATTCATTGGCTGCTTGACTGCCGTCTGCTTTCAGGTATTGTTTTCCTTGCCAAGTACCATCACTGGCCATTACACCCTCTGGACTAGCTAAGAAAAATAGCAGGGCTAAAAAAATAAATCTTACTTTCTTCATTAACCTTCTTCCTCTGTTCTTATTTATTTTATTGTACCAAAATTCTCCTAAATTCATATTACAAACTAATAAAAAATCAAGAACAGATTGATTGCAGTTTACCTCAGAGACTCTTTTACTTCCTTGCGGAGATTTTCCAGACTACTAATGCCGTATTTGTCCATAACTTTTGGTAAATTTTCGATGATATCAGGACAGGCATAGGGATTGGTAAAGTTGGCTGTTCCAACTCCGATTGCAGATGCCCCGGCCAGATACATTTCTAAGGCAGCTTCAGCCGAATCCACTCCTCCCATTCCAATGATGGGCAGGTCTGTTGTTTGGGCGACTTGGCGGATGAGTTTGAGGGCTACTGGAAAGACTGCTGGACCAGACATTCCACCTGTTCCATTGGCCAAGATTGGTTTTCTGGTTTTGAGGTCAAAGCGCATACCAACTAGAGTATTGATCATAGTTAATCCACTTGCTCCCGCATCTTCTGCAGCTTTTGCGACAGTGACGATATCCGTCACACTAGGGGTTAGTTTGACATAAACTGGTACATCTGACGCCTCTACAGCTGCCTTTACTACATCATAAGCCAAATCTGGATCTTGACCAATCAAAAGTCCGTGATTACAGTGGTCAACATTGGGGCAAGAAATATTGAGCTCAATAGCCTTTATATTAGCTGCCTTGGAAATCCCATGAGAAACAGCCGCATACTCTTGTTTTGAAAAACCGGCCACATTAGCAATAATAGGAAGATTTGGATATTCTCTTTCCAGCCAAGGTAACTTTTCAGCCAAAACAACTTCCAAACCAGGATTTTGCAAACCGATTGCATTGAGCATGCCAGCAGGTGTTTCTGCCACCCTTGGAGTTGGATTGCCAAAACGGGGTTCAAGAGTTGTCGCCTTGATCATAATAGAACCCAAAAGGTCTAAATCATAGTACTTGGCATACTCTTGACCAAAACCAAAACAGCCTGATGCTGGAATAATCGGATTTTTCAAATCCAAACCAGGTAGAGAAACTTGTAAACGATTTGTAGTCATAATTTTCTCCTTATAATACAACTGTTCCTGTGCGGAAAACAGGGCCATCTTCACAGACTCGTTGGCTAACCGTCTCGCTTTCTGGCACTTTTAGGACGCAGGCATAGCAAGCCCCCATCCCACACGCCATACGAGATTCCAGAGATAGATAGGCTCTTGGGTGGTCATAAAAGGTTTGATTGATATACTTCATCATTCCAGGCGCCCCACATGAGTAAACAGCATCAAATTGATTGTCTAAATCCTTGATAACAACGGAAACATTTCCCTTGATACCATAAGAACCATCATCTGTCGTTACAAATACTTGACCATATTGGGCTAATTCTTTTTCAAGGATAACAGCAGCCTTGTTAGCAAAACCAAGAACTGTCACTACCTTCGCACCACGCGCATGCAATTCCTTGGCCACTTCAAGCAAGGGCGGAACACCAATTCCACCACCAACGAGGAGAACCTGGCTCAGCTCATCTAGGTCAGACAAGTCAAAACCATTCCCCTGAGGCCCCATCACATCAAGAGTATCCCCCTGACTTAAGGTTGAGAAAATAGCTGTCCCAGTTCCCTCAATCCTATAAATGAGATGACACTGCTTCTTAACCTTATCGATAGAAGAAATTGAAATAGGGCGACGCAAGAGATGGGCATCATCAGGCACACGCAGATGAAGAAATTGACCTGCTCGCATGGCTTCAACCATTTCCCCCTCTAGGACTAATTCAAAGATTGCTGGCGCAATTTCCTCTTGTACAACCACCTTCATGGTTTCCAAACGAATGGCACCCAAGCGTTTCTTACATGTGGGATTCATGACTTTTCCTCCTTAAATTTTAAGGGGACCAGATAAAGAAAAGACCTTGCTAGTGCAAGGCCTCAGTTAAAATCGTACAAGATAAGAGAGCACACTCAAAAAGTCTCCTCTAGAAAATTGTACTATTCTTTTATCTGACACCTTGTGAGTCTCTCTGGACTCCCCTTAAAGGTTAAATTTTTATTAGTATACTCTTTCAGCTAAAAAAAGTCAAGTAGAAAACGAACATTCTACTTGACTTCACGAGATTATTTTTCACGAATGACTTCGACCTTGTAGCCATCAGGGTCTTTAACAAAGTAATAGTTAGGTGCAGTTCCTGGTAGACCATTTGGCTCAGTCACTTCATATCCTTTGGCACTGTGCTCTTGATGAAGCGCCTCAAGATCAGGTGTACTGAGGGCGATATGGGCACATCCATCCCCAACCACATAAGGACCATGATCGTAGTTATAAGTCAACTCCAACTCATAGTCGTCACCTTCAAGACCTAGATAGACAATCGTGAAGGCATGGTCTGGAAAATCTCTGCGACGCAATTCTTTAAAACCAAAAGCATCTTGATAGAATGCGATTGATTTTTCAAGATTTTCTACTCGCAAGCAAGTATGTAGCATTTTTGAAGCCATATTTTTCTCCTTAATTTTTAAAAAGACTGGGACAATCCTGTTCCAGCCTTATCTGTTATTATTTACCAAGTTTTGCTTTAGCTGCATCTGCAAGAGCTGTGAAAGCTGCTGCATCGTTAACAGCCAAGTCAGCAAGCATTTTACGGTTAACTTCGATCTCAGCCAATTTCAAACCATGCATCAATTGTGAGTATGAAAGTCCGTTCATACGAGCTGCCGCGTTGATACGAGTGATCCACAATTTGCGGAAGTCACGTTTTTTCTGACGACGGTCACGGTATGCATAGTAGTAAGAGTTCATTACTTGTTCTTTTGCAGTACGGAACAAGATGTGTTTAGCTCCATAGTAACCTTTTGCTAATTTAAGAATACGTTTACGACGTTTGCGTGATACAACGCCACCTTTAACACGTGCCATATTTTATTTCCTCCAAATATTTCCTAGAATTGTTTACTTACAGTCAAGCTATTATTTCAAGCGAGTAAGCATTGCTTTGATACGTTTGTAATCTCCTGAATGCACCATAGATGCTTTACGAAGATGACGACGTTGTTTCTTAGTTTTTCCGTGGAAACGGTGAGAAGTGTAAGCACGGAAACGTTTAAGTCCACCAGAACCTGTACGTTTGAAACGTTTAGCTGATGCGCGGTGTGTTTTTTGTTTTGGCATGATTTTTTCTCCTTTATTTAACTTTCTGACAATTATTTTTTGTCAGTCGCTGGCGCCAATTGCATGAACATTTGACGTCCATCCATTTTAGCACGTTGTTCGATGATGGCAATATCTTGAGTTGCTTCAGCAAACTCGGCTAAAACTTTTGCACCAATCTCTTTATGGGTAATCATACGACCCTTAAAGCGAATAGATACCTTAACTTTATTTCCTTTTTCAAGGAATTTGCGTGCATTGCGAAGTTTTGTATCAAAGTCACCCTTGTCAATCGTTGGACTTAGACGAACTTCTTTCACAGTAACAACACTTTGTTTTTTGCGTTGTTCTTTTTGCTTCTTCTGGTACTCAAATTTGAACTTACCGTAGTCCATAATTTTTGCAACAGGCGGTTTGGCTTGGGGTTGAATCAATACTAGATCAACATTAGCGTTATCAGCCAAAGCTTGCGCTTCACTGAGTGGCTTGATGCCTAGCTGTTCTCCTTCAAGACCAATCAAGCGAACTTCACGTACACGAATCTCATCATTGATGAATAAGTCTTGCTTTGCTATGGTTTTCACCTCTTTTGTTTTATTAGAGAAAAACAATAGCGGACTCGTAAAGATACAAGCCCGCACGTTATGATAGCGTTTCTTAGAAACTTTTCATCCGTAGGGCCAGGCAACTTAATGTCACAAGGCGAGAAGCTCTCACTTCTGCTTTTCTCAACTTTTATATGATACCAAGTTTTCTAGCCCTTGTCAAGATAAAAAGTTATTTTTTTGAAAAGTTTGTGTTTATATTTTGACTTGGTTTTCGAATCAAAAAGAGAGAATCAAGTTGATTCCCTCTCTATGTTAGTTTTTACTTATTTTCCGTATAGGAAAGCTAGAATCTATTAAAAACTTCCTTTTTCCCTGAACTTCCCCATCTTTCGATAAATAGAATCCCCACTAACAAAAGGAGAATCAGGCAAGGAAGTAAGACCAGCCCCATACCCCAATTCAGATTGACATTATCAATTTGCTTAGGTAATCTTCCAGACAAAATCTCCACTGAACGCAAGTAAGTAAAGGGAATCAGATGTGCAATCCTTTGAAGAGGCTGAATTGTTTGGATGCCAAACAATAAGCCAACAATCCCAATGAGTGAAAGAAAAAGGACAGGCATTTTTTGCTTGAAAAAGTAAGCAATCAAGTACACTACTTCCACAATGACGATAAAGGATAAGAAAGCTAAGAACAAGCCAGGAAATAACACATCTTGTATCTTTCCAATAGTTACCTCTTGATTCACTAAGCTATAAATCGGGTAGGGATAATCTAACTGTCCAAAACCACTTATCAGACTTCCCACTAGAAAAGAAAATCCGCTGATTCCGATAAACAGCACAGTTACATAGCCCACTCCAACTCCAAGGGAGGACATGGCAAATGCCACTTTTGAAAAAGGATATAATTGAGCTGTATCCAGATGATTTTGATATCTTTCTGCAAATAGTTGCGTTAGCATAAAAATAATAGCAACCACAAACAAGCTTGGGATGATAGCCTCTAAAATCCAGACAATCTGATCAATCCCGTGGGTCGGAAACTCCAAAGTATGTGCTTTTATATTCAAGGGATACAGGGCTTGGTAAATCTTTCGTTGGCGGTCAACCGCCATTTTAAAGTCAGAGCTAGCAGTCGGTTGATTTGACATAACTTCATAATTCTTCTCTTCATCTTGCCACTGCAAATAGTAGGCTTCTTTCCAGCGTCCTTCTTTTAACAAATCCAGAATTTCTTTCTTTTGAGTCAAAAGATTTTTTTGCGATTCTAAATTAATTTTAGCAATCTGGTATTCCTCCGAGTTGGTATCAGAAATTTGGGAGAGTTCCTCTTCATATTCATTGATGACTCTCTCATCTTTTACAAGACGGGTTTCCAACTCGCTCTTCAAGCTGACGGAGTTTGCAGTCTGACTATTAAAATAAAAGGTAACACCGAGTCCAGATGCAAATAAAGCTAAGATAATCCAGTTTAAGCGACTTTTGAAAACTTTTTTTAATAAAAATAGACTAACATCTTTCATAAACTAAACCTCTTCTATTTGCCCCTGATGAATGGTTACTACTCTATCGCAGACATCAACCAACTCTTCCTTATAGTGGGAACTTAAAAGAACCAGCTGTTCTTGCCTATCGATTTGTGCAAGCCTATCAAAAAACTTCTGTCTATAATACTCATCTAAGCCATTTGTAATCTCATCCATGAGCCAACATTTGGCCTGACTGAAGAAATACATGGCAATCACCAAGCGTTGCTTCATGCCTAAGGAATACTTGCGAATGGGAAGACTGATATAGTCAGACATTTCCCAATAGGCAATTTCATCCCTCAAGTTCAGACCTGACTTCCAGATATTTTTGATAAGGCGAAGATAGTCTATCCCACTTAAGTTTCCATCCAGCCATTCAATACTCTCATAATAAAACAAAGAAGGAGGGGCTGCAATATTTCCGCTACTTATAGGAATTAAATTGCTAATGGCGCGGAATAGTGTCGTCTTTCCAGAACCATTGATAGCAAGAATACCATAAATCCTACCCTTTTCAAATGTAAAATCAACATCTTGTAAGATGACTTGTCGCGTTTTTAAGGTCACATGAGTAAGCTGCAACATACCTAACCCTCCTTTTTATCACTCTTTAAGGATTAATAGCCTCCGCTGTAGTAGTTTATTACCTCATAACGATCATAGTTCCAGCCTCCGCCAACTTTATACTCAGAATAGCTGTAATAACGAGACCATTCCGGAATATCACTATATCTATGTCTGTGATAATTCATACTAGACCTATAGAAGATATTCCAATCATACCGATAAGTTTTAAGAACGCTCACAGCAGATACACTGGACTAAAAAGACCCATAGATTATAAACTAACTAATTAAACGATTTTTGCTAATTTTTAATGATTTTATATCATTAACATTGAATACGTTTTCATTATATCGTTTTTATCATTATTATGCAACAGATTTTTAGTTTATTTTACTAATATATAATATTTGTTCTTCCTATCGAACGCTTTCGATTTTCCAACTTTTCCACCCCTTAAAGCGTATAGCTCCTTGCTGGTCAGTTCGATATACTTTGCTATTGATAGTTTCCAGTCGGGTCAAGGTTTCCTGATGGGGTAGTTTCGTTCGATTGTTCTTTCCAACTGAGATGAGAGTCATCTCTGGTTTGAGTTTTTCTAGAAAGGCTGAACTTAATGATTTTTTAGAGCCATGTTGGCTAGCTTTCAAAACATCCACCTCTAGGTCAGAATATTGATTCAGCAAGTCCTTCTCTCCTTTCTCCTCCAAATTTCCAGTGAAAAGAAAGTGCTTATCCAAGAGTTTCCCATAAAGAACCAGGGAATCTTCATGACCTCCATCTCCAATTTTCCTTGGAGATAAGACTTCTAACTCACTTCCAAAAATTGGCAACTTCTCTCCTGCTGTCACACTGCGTACTTTGGTTTGAGTCGCCTGTAGTTCTACCACAAATTCCTTCTGTTTCAAACTGCCTTTGGACACTAAAATTTCGCCTACATGGAAAGCCTTGGTCACCTCTAACAAATCTCCAATATGTTCCTTGTCCGTATTTGTCAAAATCAGCTGGTCAATCTTGGCCACTCCTCGACTTTTTAGATAGGGAATCAAGGTTCGCTGGGCATTGCTGGTCGTCGCCTTTACTTGCCATTTTTCTATTTTCTTACTAGACTCTGCCTTGCCGCCTACATCTATGAGAAGAGTTTTACCAGTTACATCCCTTAGAAAAATACTTTCGCCTTGCCCCACATCCAGCATGGTGATTTCATTTTCCAGTGGATGCTTGGTAAGGAAAAAAAGACCTGTAATCAATAAGCTCAATACTGCTAGCCTTTTTATGCTTTTCCTCAAATCATAGACTAAAGCCAAGGAAATTAACAATAAAATTAAAAGCCACGCATTAGGTTGTCCAAAGACTAGAGGCCTACTTGCCACCTGTGATACCAAGCGAATCATCCCCTCCAACCATTCAAAAATAAAATTAAGCTGAATAACTGGATAGAGAAAGGAAAGGGCAAATAAGATGGACAAGAGCGGTAAGAAGACCAAGTCAAAAAGAAAGGAAAAGACAAAGGTCAAAAGGATGGACCAAGGCTGAAATTCCGCAAAATAAAAGGATAGAATGGGTAATATTCCCAAAGAAATAACCAGACTTTCTCTGGCAATAGCCTTAAGCCCCTCCTCTTCTTTGCTGGTCATGGTCAGGATAAAAGCATAAGCGCAGGACAAAACTCCTCCTGCAGTCAAGAAAAAGTTTGGCATGATGATAAAGAGGACAAGCACCGTTAAGGCAAAATTATCCAAGCCCTTAACCCCATGTTGAGCCAGTAGCTTCTGCAAAAGACTGCGAATGACCGAGGCTGAAAATCCAGTCAGGCCCGCATAGAGAAGGGAAAAGGGATAAGTCAGCCATTTCAACTTTTCTTGGGTCAAGCCCAATCGCAAGAGAAGTTTCTTAAATCCATTCATGAAAAATCCTACCTGCATACCAGACAAAGCAAAAAGGTGGATAATTCCTAAACTAGAATAAAGCTCATTCATCTCCTCAAAGTCTGTATCCAGATGTCCCAGCAAGAGACCCGTCATGTAATTGCGCATAGGGTCTGGAAAATGTGTCTTAATCCAAACCACAGTCTTTCGGCGTAAACTGGATAGATTTTCTCCTATATCCCAACTGCCAACCTTTTGAAGTGACTGGATTTTTTTGATATTGAGTGTCTGGTAAATTCCCTGAGTCTTCAGATAAGCTTGGTAGTCAAAGCCACCAAAATTTCTTTGCCCTTCTGGCTCTGAAAGTTTTCCTTCTAGTTCCAAGTCATGAAGATCTGTTAAAGCTTGAAAGGCTTCTTTCTCCTCCTCGGACTGTAGTTTATAATAGACTTGGAAAATGCGTCCATCAGACTTGCCACGAAAGGATAGACTGTCACCATTGACCTTAATAGTGTCAGGCAAAATCCGTACCCTCTCAACAGAATCCGCCAAATTTTGACTCGCTTGACTCTGTTGCCAAGTTTGAAAGAGAAACCAGAAACCAAAGATTCCACAAATCACTAGAACTTTGCCTGCTGATTTCCAAGGAAATTGGATAAAGAGACAGATTAGCAGAAAAACGAAGCTCAATAAAGCAAGATAGGATGCTGAGAAAATGGTGTAGTAAAGCCATAGCAATAGAAAACTCAGGTAAATTAGGAGAATAGAGATGTTTTTAATCCACTGTAACATAGTCTTTTAACTTTTCTATAGTCTTGGCACCAATGCCAGAGATCTTCTTGAGTTCATCAACCGACTTAAATTTCCCATTTGCCTCACGATGATCGATAATGTCCTGAGCTCGTTTTCCTCCCAGTCCCTTGACCTGCTTGAGTTCTTCCAGACTGGCCTTGTTGAGATTGACCTTCTTTTCCTTGCTTGTTGAAGAAGCCGTCCCAGAACCTGCCTGCTGACTAGCTGATTCTTCTCCCTTAGTGGGAACGTAAACCAGAGCCTCGTCACTAACTTTCTGAGCTAGATTGAGTGCCTTACTGTCTGCTTGCTCTGTCAAGCCACCAGCCTTCTGAACAGCGTCATTGACTCTACTACCTACCGGCAAATCATAAATTCCAGGTGCTTTAACAGCACCTTTTACATCTACTGTGATTAGATCTTGTTCAACAGGTTCTTCCTTTTCGGATACCGAATCCTTGGAAACAGCTGCAACTTCAGCCTGCAAATTCGTTTCTTTTACAGGTGTTTGTGGAGCTGGCTTTAGTAGGAAAAATCCGCCTACAAGCAAGCCCAGACCAGTACAGATGACAATGATTTTATACTCTTTGATTTTCTCGATAATTGCTTCCATATTTTCTCCTCTCTTAGATTATTCGTAAGAGAAAGAAAAAACAGTCGAAAATTTCTTTTCAACTGCTTATTTATTTGCAAAATAGTCTTCCTTGGTCAAGACATAATGAACTCTTGTAACGATTCGGCCTTCTTCATGCTGGTCCATACAAGCATATGGTTCTGCATGTGAAAAATGCATGCCTGATTTCTCCATAACCTTTCCAGATGCAGGATTGTCCTTATCGTGAAGGGCAATCAACTTATTCATCCCTATCTTCTCAAAAGCTAGCTCAATTACGGCACGATTGGCTTCTGTCGTCAATCCTTGATTCCAATACTTTTTATTGATAATGTAGCCAATAGCTGCCTTCTTAAGAACAGGATCAATCTTGTACAAGTCAATGGTTCCAATAAACTGACCATTGCTTTTTAGTTCTATTCCCCAACGTCCCAAGGGATTAGCCAAGTAGAACTGGGCAATATTATTTTTGGTTTCTTCTACATTTTGATTGGTTGGAAAAGTGTAGCGCGTATTTTCTCTGTCCGAGGCATAGGCAAACATTTCTTCCGCATCATCCAAAGTTACAGGTCTAAGCAATAAACGCTCTGTCTCCACTATGGGATACTGGGCTAGTTTTAAAAAGATTGATTCCATACTTCTCCTCCATTTAAAAATATTTTCTACCAGTCTAGCATAAAAAAGAAGTGATAACAAATTTTTCTTGCTTTTTAAAGCGGTTTCATATAGAATAAAATCATCACCTTATTTTATAGATAATTGTGATAAATCATTTACAACCCGTCAATAGAAAGTGAGTTTTTCTCTATGTTAATCGGAATTCCAAAAGAAATTAAGAATAATGAAAACCGTGTTGCCCTCACACCTGCTGGTGTCCACAGCTTAGTCGGTCGTGGTCATCGCATCCTTATCGAAACAAATGCTGGTCTCGGTTCTGGCTTTACTGATGCTGACTATCAAAAGCAAGGAGCTGAAATTGTCGCTACTGCTGGTGAAGCCTGGGCAGCTGAGTTGGTCGTGAAAGTAAAAGAACCATTAGCTTCTGAATATGGTTACTTACGTGACGACCTGCTTCTCTTCACCTACTTGCACATGGCCGCTGCTCCAGAATTAGCAGATGCTATGTTGGAAGCAAAAACAACTGGGATTGCCTATGAAACTGTCCGTGATTCCCAAGGTCAATTACCACTCCTCGTACCTATGAGTGAGGTTGCAGGCCGTATGGCAGTCCAAATCGGTGCTCATTTCCTAACTAAGCAAGCAGGAGGTTCTGGCGTTCTACTGGGTGGTGTACCGGGTGTACCTAAAGGAAAAGTAACCATCATCGGTGGCGGTGTCGTAGGAACCCATGCTGCTCGAATTGCGCTTGGTCTTGGTGCTCAAGTAACAATCCTTGATATCAGTGCTAAACGTCTCTCCGTTTTAGAGGAGGTCTTTGGTCACCAAATTCAAACTCTCATGTCCAATTCATTTAACATCGAAGCCAGTGTGAGAGATGCGGATGTGGTGATTGGGGCAGTTCTCATTCCAGGTGCCAAAGCACCAAAATTGGTGACAGATGAGATGGTCAAACAAATGCGTCCAGGCTCTGTCATCGTTGACGTTGCCGTTGACCAAGGTGGTGTTATCGAGACAGCTGACCGTGTGACAACCCACGATGAACCTGTCTATGAAAAACACGGTGTGCTCCACTATGCAGTTGCCAACATCCCAGGTGCTGTAGCTCGTACTTCTACCATTGCCCTAACCAATGTCACACTTCCATATATAGAATCCTTGGCTGGCAAAGGATTCGCACAAGCAATTGCTGAAGATGAGGGCTTGCGTCAAGGTGTGACCACTTATCAAGGTTACTTAACTAGCCTACCAGTTGCTCAAGGACTCGATAAAGATCATACGTCTATCGACGAACTTGTTTAAAGCTAGACACTCATTAAAAAAGAGCAGTTCACATCTGAACTGCTTTTTTTCTATTCTGTTTCTTGGTTCTTTTCTTCAACCTTAACTGGAGCTGGTTCATAAGCTCGGATAATCTGAGCGACAACTGGATGGCGAACCACATCCTTAGCTGAAAAATGAACAAAGTCAATCTGGTGAATGTTCTTGAGTTTTTCTTGAGCGTCAATCAAACCGGACTTGACGTTACGCGGAAGGTCAATCTGACTGATATCTCCATTGACAATCATCTTAGAATTAAAACCTAAACGAGTCAAAAACATCTTCATCTGCATGATAGTCGTATTTTGCGCCTCATCGAGAATGACAAAGGCATCATCCAAGGTCCGGCCACGCATATAGGCAAGGGGCGCAATTTCAATAATTTCACGCTCCATGAGACGAGTCGTTTGGTCTTTCCCCAGAATCTGATACAAGGCATCATAAACAGGTCTAAGGTAAGGATCTACCTTCTCCTTAAGATCACCCGGAAGAAAACCTAGACTCTCTCCTGCTTCTACTGCTGGACGTGTTAAGATAATCCGTTTGACTTGCCCACGTTTAAGGGCAGTCACTGCCAAGGTCACTGCAAGAAAGGTCTTCCCTGTCCCTGCGGGTCCGATTCCAAAGGTCACATCATGCTGTTTGACACTGTCCACATAAAGTTTTTGCCCCAGTGTTTTGACACGGATAGGCTTCCCTGTATTATCTTTGATGATTTCTTCTTCGTAAAGGGCGACAAACTTGTCGATTTCATCGTTTTTGACCATGCTAATCGCAGTCACCACATCTGGCGTGCCAACGGTCATCCCACGATTGACCAAGACCATCAAAGCCTGAATAACCTGACGGGCTTCCTCACAGGCAGCCTCTTCTCCCAAAACCTGGACAATCTCAGTACGAGCATGAATCACCACATCAAGCTCTTCTTCCATCAAACGAAGATGGCGTTCATTGGAACCAAAAAGATGAAACAGGTCATCTGGATGACTCAGTTGAATGTCAATTGAATGTTCCTTCAAATAAAGAACCTCTCTAATCCTTTTATTTCTTTTTATTATAGCAAAGGGGCGGAGAAATTACTAGCCCAAACCCAATGAATCATGCTAGTGTTCTAAGTATTCTTGCCAGATAGCGTCAAAGTCTCCTAGATTGAAAGAGAAACTGGCATGTTCTTCCAAAAAGCGACTCACCTCATCAAAATCATCTGTGTGTTTTGGGAAGGAAGACTCCTCAAAAGCTAGGTCTGCCAATATAGCCTTTGGACTGTCACTTTTAGGATTGCGCTCGGTCATGAGCCAAGTGTAAAATGATTTTCTCATAAGTCTCCCTAAATCAATTCTGTCCCAAACTGGTCTTGCTTGATTTTGCCAGTCTTCATCAAGCCACCGAGTGCTTTCTTGAACTGACCTTTAGAAATTCCAAAGGTTGCTTTGATGTCGTCTGGAGATGACTTATCATTTAAGGTCATGAAACCGCCATTGCTTTCCAAGTATGTCAAAATCATCTGGGCATCATTTTCCAACATTTCAAATGAACGCGGTTTGAGAGAGAGATTCAGCGTTCTATCAACCTCACGGAATCCAATAACGCGCGCATCTAATACTTGCCCCAAACGTGGCTCTGCGTAACGCTCGCTAGGATGGATAAAACCAAGCATGTTATTTTCTGGTAGGTAGACAAAGGTTCCTGACAGCTTGAGACGGTAAACAATGGCTGGCCAGTTTTGGTTCTGCATATTGTTGTAGGCAGGACGAGCCAGACGTTGGAAGTCTTCTTGATAGGCCAAGAGGCCCCAGATACGATCTTTCTTGTCCACTTCAAGACGTATGTAGAGTTGGTCACCCTTCTTAGGCCAGAGTTCCTTAAGTTCAGGGAGAATATCGAGTGACACAACGATTTCCTTGTCAGGAAGGCCTGTATCCACAAAGACACCCAAGTCCTTGCGTACTTCTGTGACACGACTCCAACCAAATTGGTCCTGAGTGGCAGTCACTTCTAAGGTTGTCAGGCGGAGTTTTTGCTTCATATCCGTGTAGGCAAAACCTTTGACCGTATCCCCTACTGTATGTTGACCTTCTTCCTTAGCAAGAGCATAGGTTTGACCATCCTTTTGCACAAAGTAAAAACGGTCATTTTCATCGATGATGAGTCCAACGATAAAACTTGCAAGATTTGTATTCATATTTCCTTCTTTCGAATAAAACTCAGCCAGCAATGCCAACTGAGTTTTTCTGTTTATTTCTTAGACTTCCAAAAGTTCTTTCTCTTTATTGGAAGTCATGTCGTCGATGTGTTTGACAGCATCGTCTGTTACTTTTTGAATGTCTTTTTCAAGAGTCTTCAATTCGTCTTCAGTGATTTCTTTTGCTTTTTCTTGTTTCTTAGCTTCGTCCATAGCATCGCGACGGATATTGCGGACAGCCACCTTAGCATTCTCACCAACCTTCTTCACTTCTTTAGCAAGGTCACGACGAGTTTCTTCTGTAAGAGCAGGGATAACCAAACGAATAACAGAACCGTCGTTAGCTGGTGTGATACCAAGATCAGAAGCGTTCAAGGCACGTTCGATGTCTTTCAATGAAGACTTGTCAAATGGTGTTACCAACAAAACACGCGCTTCTGGAATCGTAATTGAAGCGATTTGGTTAAGAGGAGTTTCTACTCCATAATATTCTACATGTACACGGTCGAGCAAACTTGCATTGGCACGACCAGCACGGATACCACCAAATTCACGAGCAAGTGATTGGTGAGACTGGGTCATTCTCTCTTTAGCTTTTTCAATAATTGCGTTAGCCATAATCTTTCTTATTCCTTTTCTTCTATATTATTTGAAACTGTTGTTCCGATATTTTCACCAAATACGACACGTTTAATGTTGCCTGGTTGGTTCATGTTGAAGACAACCAAGTCAATATCGTTATCCATTGAGAGGGTTGAAGCTGTTGAGTCCATGATACGAAGACCTTTATTGATAACGTCACGGTGGGTCAATTCTTCAAACTTAACAGCTGTCTTGTCTTTCTTAGGATCGGCATTGTACACACCATCTACACCATTTTTAGCCATAAGGATGGCATCCGCTTCGATTTCAGCTGCACGAAGAGCCGCTGTTGTATCGGTTGAGAAGTAAGGTGAACCAATACCAGCACCAAAGATAACGATACGGCCTTTTTCAAGGTGACGAAGGGCACGTCCACGGACATAAGGCTCTGCCACTTGTTGCATAGCAATAGCTGTTTGTACGCGCGTATCAACCCCAACTTGTTGCAATGAATCTGCCATCACAAGAGCATTCATAACAGTCCCAAGCATTCCTGTGTAATCTGCCTGAACGCGATCCATTCCTGCTTCTGCAGCAGGTTCACCACGCCAGAGATTTCCTCCACCAATAACAAGGGCAATTTCGATACCTAAACTATGAACTTCTTGAATCTCTTTTGCGATTGTTTGAACTGTTTGGATATCAATCCCTACGCCACGTTCACCGGCAAGGGCTTCACCTGATAACTTGATTAAAATACGTTTATACTTGGGATTCGCCATTTTCACTCTCCTTTTTTTATCCTACCTATTTTATCACAATTTCTAAGATTTTTATAGTATCATGAGCAATTCTTTCAAAAAAATTAGACAGGGTAACTTCTCAAAGTAACTTCCACTTGCCTGACCAAAGTGGAAATTAGTCTAAAACGGATTTTTATGGTGGAATTAAGTGTGAGACGTTTGAGTTAGAAACGAGGTCTACTATGACAAAACATAAACACCTTACCCTTTCAGACCGTAATGATATCCAATTAGGTTTAGAGCGCAGTGAAACCTTCAAAGCTATTGGACAATCCATTCTAAAAGACCCGACTACTGTTTCTAAAGAAGTCAAACGAAACAGACAAGTCCGAGAGTCTACATGCCATAACCTTCCTTGCCCTCTACTCGACAAAGCTCCCTTTGTCTGTAACGGCTGCCCTAAAAGAAGACAGAATTGTGGCTATAAGAAGATCTTCTACCTCGCTAAGCAAGCTCAAAAACAATACGAACAAACTCTTGGCGAAGCTCGTGAAGGAACTCCCCTCAATTCCAAGACCTTCTGGGACATGGACAAAGTCATTTCTGATGGGGTTAAAAAAGGACAACACATCTATCATATTCTCAAAACTCATAACCTTGATGTCAGCTCCTCAACTGTCTATCGACACATCCGAAAAGGGTACCTATCTATCGCTCCGATTGATCTTGCCAGAGCCGTTAAATTCAAAGAAAGACGAAAAAGTAAGCTACCTTCCATCCCTAAAGAAGCTAAAAAAGGCCGTTCCTATGAGGATTTCCAAAACTATTTAGCACTGAATCAACTAGACTCTTGGCTGGAAATGGACACAGTTATGGGGAGAATGGGAGGTAAAGTCCTACTCACCTTCAATCTATCTTTCTGTAACTTTATCTTCGCTAGACTTCTGGATAATAAAACTGCCCTTGAGGTTACCAAACATCTCTATGACATCAAGAACACTCTTCACCAAGCGGACAAAGATTTCTTCCAACTCTTCCCTGTCATTCTTACCGATAATGGTGGAGAGTTTGCCAGGGTTGATGACATCGAAATGGATGTGCGAGGAGAGAGTAAACTCTTCTTTTGTGACCCTAATCGCTCTGACCAGAAAGGGAGAATTGAGAAAAATCACACGCTGATTCGCGACATTCTACCTAAAGGAACTTCTTTTGACAATTTAACTCAAGAGGACATCAATCTCGTCTGCTCTCATGTCAACAGCGTCAAACGTGCTGCTTTAAATGGAAAGTCATCCTATGAACTCTTTACCTTTACCTATGGAGAAGAGATTCCTAAGCTTCTCGGTATTTCTAAAATACCTGCAGAAGACGTCTGCCAGTCGTCTACATTACTTCAACATAAGTTCTAAAAACTAATCTTTAACCCCATTCAAACGTCTCACACTAACTTCCACCCTAGCGGAACTTAATCTGAAACGCTTTCAGATGAGGGGATTTTGTGCGCTCTTTTTTTCGATTCCTTTCGGCTACAAAAGCTATAAAATCAAGCATGTTTAAAACCAGTGGAACTTACCCTGACACGGATGTTCACTGGTTTTTACGATTTTTATCAGACTAACTTCCACTTGGATTAGCAGTAGAACTTAGTTTGGGAATTTACCAAAAATTAGACAGTTAAAAATTCCTCTAAATCGCTGAGGGCACGCTCTGCAATTTTTTCATAACGAGCCTTCTTATCACGAATACGTTCGCCTTCCAACTCCTTGATGATTCCAAAATTGACATTCATTGGTTGGAAATGTTTGCTATCGGCATGGGTGATGTAATGAGCCAGACTTCCAATCGCTGTTGTTTCTGGGAAAATAGCCTCGCTTTCTCCCTTGAAAAGACGAGCCGCGTTAATTCCCGCAACTAAGCCTGACGCCGCTGATTCAACATAACCCTCTACACCCGTCATCTGACCAGCAAAGAAGAGATTTAGTTGTTTCTTAGAACGGTAAGTCTGCTCAAGAAGATTTGGTGAATCCATGTAAGAATTGCGGTGCATGACACCATAACGAACAAACTCCGCATTTTCAAGGCCTGGAATCATTTGGAAGACACGCTTTTGTTCTCCCCATTTGAGGTGGGTCTGGAAACCAACGATATTGTAGAGGCTACCAGCCGCATTGTCCTGACGAAGCTGGACAACCGCATAAGGTGTTTTGAATTCTCCATCACGAGGTCCTGTGTAGTCGTCTGGATACTCAAGACCGACTGGTTTCATAGGACCATAAAGCATAGTTTTAATGCCACGTTTGGCCATAACTTCGATTGGCATACATCCTTCAAAGTACTTTTCTTTTTCAAAAGAATTGAGCGGTGCTTCTTCTGCATTAACCAAGGCTTCATGAAAATCCATAAACTCTTGCTTGGTCATAGGGGCATTAAGGTAGGCCGCTTCTCCCTTGTCATACCGAGACTTGAGATAGACCTTGCTCATATCAATGGTGTTGACGTCGATAATAGGCGCTGCCGCATCGTAGAAATAGAAGCCATCGCCATCATTAAGGGCATGAATCTTTTCAGCTAGGGTATCACTAGTCAAAGGACCAGTCGCGACAACCGTAATAATATCCGTCGGCAATTCTGTAATCTCATCACGCACTACTTCGATTAAGGGATGATTGGCTACTTTTTCGGTCACCGTTTGGGAGAAACCATCGCGATCCACCGCAAGGGCACCGCCTGCAGGAACACGTGTAGCTTCTGCTGATTCCAAAATGACAGAACCCAAGCGGCGCATTTCTTCCTTGAGTAGCCCGACAGCATTGGTCAAAGCATCCCCACGTAGGGAATTGGAACAAACCAACTCAGCAAAATTGTCTGTTTTGTGTTGAGGTGTTGACTTGACACCACGCATTTCATAAAGTTTAACTGGAATACCACGTTCTGCAATTTGGTAGGCTGCTTCAGAACCTGCCAAACCAGCACCGATAACATTGATATAAGATTGAGACACGACACTAATACCTCTTTGGGTGGGACGTAAGTCCATATCAAAACACCCCACTGGACTGTTTGACACCCACAAATCTTTCTAATTTTTTCTTCTACTAGTATAACAAAAAAAGGGAAGAAGGCAAACTTCCCTGTTTAGTCATTTTCTTGATTTTCTTCCCAGTCGTGGTAGGCAGCGTAAAGCTGGCTTTTATTCCACTGGTAAATCTTAGCGACTTCCTTGATAGCTTGATTTTTCTTCATGCCTTGATGGATACGGGCTTTAATTTCTAAGAATAAGTCTTCCTCGTCTTTTTCCTCCACATCCTGACTGGCACCTTCAACGATGAGAAGGCATTCTCCCTTAAGTGGCGTTTCAGCTATGCTTTCTAATAACTCTAAAATGGTACCTCTTTGGTATTCTTCATAGATTTTGGTCAATTCTCTGACCAATACGACCGAGCGGTCACCATAGACTTCTAGCATATTTTCTAACGTATCTGACACACGATGGGGAGATTCATAGAAAATCTGAGTTTCAGGATAATCTTTTTTTGAGTCGAAAAATTGCTTTTGCTGGCCTGATTTTCTCGGTAAAAAGCCATAAAAGATATGTGGCTGCGGCACTAAACCACTTGCAATCAAGGCAGAAATCCCTGCAGAGGCACCTGGAACGGTGACAACTGCAATTTCTTCCTCAATAGCTGCCTTAACCAAATCATGCCCAGGGTCTGAGATACTAGGCAAACCCGCATCGGAGACCTGAGCAATACTTTGCCCTGCTTTCAAGAAACCAATCAAATCAGGAATCTTTTCCTTGGCATTGTGCTCATGAAAACTAATCTGCTTGGTAGAAATGTCAAAATGCTTGAGCAATAGACCTGTATTGCGCGTGTCCTCAGCAGCAATCCAGTCCACTTCTTTCAAGGTCTGAATAGCACGAAAGGTCATATCATCTAGATTGCCAATCGGCGTTGCCACTAGGTACAGCTTGCCATAGGGAGACTGCCCCTTAAAACTTTTTTGAATCTGCATGCCTACTCCCTGTACAACAACTCGTCACAGAACATACATTCCTCGTCCTGCTCTCGACGTTGTCCATAAAAATCATTACATACGTGAAATCCATCTTTATAAATTCGACGGACACTTTCACGAACATGCTTAGCCTTGACAGGAGCGTCTGCTTCCACCTCACCCAAGCGTTCGCGCAATTTACTATTTTCCAAACGAAGAGCTGTATTTTCCTCTACCAGGCTCTTGAGATTTTTCTTGATGGCTTCCACATCGGCCAAGGTTACCAATAACTGTTGGGAAAAATCATCCAGCGCGTCAAATAATTCTTTTTTGTCCATAAACCAGCCCTTTCCTTTCTTTATCAATCATTTTTAAGTTTATATTTCTTTCAAGACAAGATATTCTATGGCATTTTGAAAGCTGACATTAGCTTGCCACATTTTTCTAGCTTCTAGCAAATCTTGTAAAATCACTCTTACTCTTGCTTGTAGAATATCTTGTCCACAGAGAACTTCAAGAATCCGTAAAACCTGATCTTGTTTTTCCTTATCATCTGCCAAGCTAGCTAGTTTGGCAACTTGCAAATAACTTTCTTTTTTATTAGCTACTAACCAAGTCAGCAGGCGTTCACTTTCATCGACCAATGTCCAAAAACTTGCCTGATTAGCTAACTTTTCTGCTTCAGCTCGCGATTGACTAAACTGGGCTAAAAGAGTTGCTTTTTTCTTGACCAGACCTGCTTGTTCTAATTGATGGATGAGCTTTTCTTCTTGCTTTTTAAAGTGGAAAATCTGAGTCCGACTTCGGATTGTCGGCAAAATCTTTTCCTCATCGCTGGTCAAGAAGAAAATGTAAACCTCACTCTGGGGTTCTTCGATAACCTTGAGCAGAGAATTAGCTGCGTTGGGATGCATTTTCTCAGCTTGCTCGATAATAAAGACCTGTTGCTGACTTTCAATCCCTGCTTGAGAAAACTGTCCCACCAATTCTCGAATCCGTTCTGTCTTGATGACCTGATTGACTGGCTTAATCAAGGTAACATCTGGAAACTCTCCCTGTTCAATCAGCTTACAATTTCGGCATTTCTCACATGGTAAAACACCTACCTTATCCGTACAAAAGAGACTCTTAGCCAAAAAGTGCGCCATTTCCAAGCTTCCAAAGAAACCTGAAAAGAGGTAGGCATGATTGAGCTGGTCTTGTTCCAAAATACGGACAAAGCGGTCAAACTGGGCTGGTTGCCAAGCCTTTAGTTGATCTTGTTTCATTTAGCTAATCCCATTCTGTCAAACAAGACAGCCTTGGTAGTTTCCACAACCTGCTCCAAAGGGAGACTAGCATCAATCTTGACAATGCGATTTCCCTCTTTATCCAGAAGAGAAAGGTAACCGTGACGGACTTTTTTATGCAAGTCCAACCCTTCCAAGTCCAGACGATTGACCTCGCGATTGCTATTAGCAGCAATGCGAGCCAGTCCTTCTTCCACCTCAATATCAAAATAGAGTGTCAAATCGGGTTTAAGGCCATCTGTCGCAAACTGATTGAGCCAATCAATGGCGTCAATATCCAAGCCACGACCAAATCCCTGATAGGCAACGGAACTATCGATGAAGCGGTCCATAATGACCAACTTGCCATCTTCAAGTGCTGGAAGAACTTTTTCCACCAAGTGCTGTCTGCGACTGGCGATATAGAGAAGGAGTTCTGTCTTAGCATCCATCTGAGTATGACTTGGGTCCAAAATCACTTCCCTAATCTTCTCCCCAATCAAGACTCCGCCAGGTTCACGGGTCGTCAGCACCTCTACCCCTTTTTCCTCTAAAATTGGTAGCAGAGCCTCTAAAACACTGGTCTTTCCTGCTCCCTCTGGTCCCTCAAGAGAGACTAAAAATCCTTTTGACATGTCTAACTCATTTCTTTTTTACTACTTCTATTCTATCAAAAAAATAGGGGTTTGTGACAATCTTTTTTTCTTCTCATTTCAACCACCATAAAAGAGGCAGATAAAACTACCTCTTATTTACCTAATTCTTGTGTTCGCATGTAGGCTTGACCAACTGCATCCATGACCGTTCCTCGAAAAGCATGCGCTTCTAGGCTTGCTACACCAGCGATAGTCGAACCGCCTGGGCTACAGACTTGGTCTTTCAATACTCCAGGATGTTGCTGACTTTCAAGAACCAATTGTCCAGCTCCTACCACAGTTTGAGCTGCCATTTTCAATGCTGTTTCTCGTGGCAATCCAGTCTGAACACCTGCATCTGCCAAGGCCTCGATAAAAAGATAGACAAAGGCTGGTCCACAACCTGCAAGACCTGTCGCTGCATCTATTAAGCCTTCCCCAAGTTCAACCAAGAGACCAGCCTTAGTTAAAAGCTGACAAAAGAGCTCACTGTCCTCAGCCCTGCAATTAGGAGACAAGGCATAACTAATCACTCCTTGCCCGATAGAAGCAGGGGTATTAGGCATCATGCGAATAATTCGGTGTTGACTTGGGATAAGACTTGCTAGTTTTTCCAAGGTCAATCCAGCTGCCATCGAAATCAAAAGAAGACTCTCTCGTTTTTCAAGGATGGTCTGACATTGAGAAAGCAAATCTGAGAACTGAGCAGGCTTGACTCCTAGAAAAATCACATCTGCTTCTGCAAAGATTTCGTCATTGCTTGAAGCCTGACCACCAAAGTCTGCAATGAAAGCATCTACCTTGGCTTGACTACGATTGGCAAGGAGAAGGTCATCTCCCGTCTTAGCCTGCAAAACAGCCTTAGCCAAGCTAGCTCCCATATTCCCCAAACCGATAAATCCAATCTTCATCTCTTACTCCCTTATCTGTCCGTCACCAGTAACCACATACTTGTAGCTAGTCAACTCCTTCAAGCCCATTGGACCACGCGCGTGCAGTTTCTGAGTAGAAATCCCCATTTCACAACCCAGACCAAATTGACCTCCATCAGTAAAACGAGTTGAGGCATTAACATAAACCGCTGCTGAGTCCACCTGATCTGTAAAGTAAGCTGCAGCTTCAGCATTTTCCGTCACAATGGCATCCGAATGATGGGTACTGTGGGCTTCAATATGCTCAACCGCTTCTTCTAAACTGCTCACAGCCTTAACAGCTAATACATAGTCTAAAAACTCGGTGTCAAAGTCTTGTGCTTCAGCTGCTTGACCTAAAACAAACTGACTTGCTTGGCTATCTAGGCGGAATTGAATTGCTTCCAGTCCAGCTTCTTTTCGATCTGCAACTAAAACTTGCTCCAAACGAGGAAGGAAGCTTGCTGCCTTGTCTTCATGAACAAGTAGAACCTCCATGGCATTACATACAGAAGGACGACTGGTTTTGGCATTGTTGATGATAGACAGAGCCTTGTCTTCGTCTGCATCCTTATCGACATAAACATGGACAATCCCTGTCCCGGTCTCGATAACAGGTACGATAGCATTCTCAACCACTGCATTGATCAAACCAGCTCCTCCACGAGGGATGAGCAGATCCAGATAGCCCTTGGCCTTCATCATAGCATAACTACTTTCACGGCTGGTATCTTCCACCAGCTGAATCACATCTGGGTGAATAGTAGTCGTCTCCAAGCCCTTTTTCAAGGCTGTGACAATAGCATGAGCTGTTTGATAGGTATCCTTCCCACTACGAAGAACAACTGCATTTCCACTCTTGAGAGCCAGAGCAGCCGCGTCAGACGTCACATTTGGACGGCTTTCATAGATAATACCAATAACTCCCATAGCTACACGTTTCTTTGTGATAACCAAACCATTTTCAAGCTGATTGGTTTCTAAAACTTCACCGATTGGATCTGGTAAAGCAACCACTTCACGAATCCCAGTTGCCATCGCTTCTATACGACTTGCATCCAAATAAAGACGATCCAGCATCACATCTGAGATTTTACCTTTGGCCGCTTCCATATCGAGGGCATTGGCTGCTAAAATTTCCTCAGTAGCAGCCACTAAGTGATCAGCCATGGCTAGCAAGGCTTGGTTTTTCACCTCTTCACTAGCTGTGTTGATCGATTTTTTAACAGCCTGTACCTGTTCAAATTGTTCTTGTGTACTTACCATAGTTTACCTCTAAAATTCTGTAAAGAGTAGTTGGATTTCAGGAGTAATGGAAATCCAGTCATCACGGTGAATCAGGACACCCTTGGCTTTTTGAGAACGCAACATATCCTCCAAAGCAGATGCACCAAATTGCACACGCCCTTTTCCAAGTGATTTTCCACTTTCCTTGTCAAATACTGTCACAATATCACCGTAAGAAAAGGCTCCTTCTGCTTCAACAACACCAGATAAAAGGAGACTCTTGCCATGTTGAGAGAGAGCTTCTGCAGCTCCTTTATCAACCCAAATAGAACCCTGACTCTGAGCATAAAAGGCCAGCCATTGTTTCTGGGTACGAAGTCCCTTCTCTTGCGCAACAAAGTAAGAACCATCCTTGGTCTCCTCAGCCGCCTCAATCATGGCATCTGCCTTCAAGGATGAGCAGATATAAACAGGAACTCCTGATTCTGTCGCAATAGTTGCAGCTTTGATTTTGGTTAACATGCCACCTGTACCATTAGACGAACCTGCTCCACCTGCCATATCAATAATCTCACAATTGATGGTCTCGATTCGCTCCAAGCGTTTGGCTCTTGGATCTGAATTAGGATTTCCAGTATAGAGACCGTCCACATCTGTCAAGAGAACCAAGAGGTCTGCTTGGACCATGGCAGCTACCTGAGCACTCAGAGTGTCATTGTCCCCGACCTTGAGCTCATCAATGACGACACTGTCATTCTCATTGATGATAGGAATCGCCCCACGGCTAAGTAGAACTGACAAAGCCTGATGGGCATTTTTATAACGGCGCTTATCCACAAAGTCATCCTGGGTCAGTAAGATTTGTGCAGAAACAATTTGACGCAAGAGAAGATTAATCGTGTATTCTTCCAACAAAAGCCCTTGCCCTACCGCTGCTGAAGCCTGCTTATCAGCAATCTTAGTCGGACGCTTTTTAAATCCTAAGGCTCCAAAACCTGCCGCAATAGCACCCGACGACACCAAAATCAATTCATGACCAGCCTCGTGCAGCATAGCCAACTGTTGGGTAATAGCTTTTACTTTACTACGTGATAAACTTCCATCCTCATTCGTCAAAGAAGAAGTCCCCACCTTAAAGACAATCCGTTTGTATTTCATAGTCTCACTCCGATTCTTCATATTTATCCATTATAACATGAATAGCAGGAAATAGAAAAGAGTTGATAGGAAAAAGAAGGCCTTAAAACCTTCTTTTCTACTACTGTTCTGATTCCGATTTATTTGTACTCGTCTCAGAGCTTTTTGAGGTTGAAGAAGTCAAATCTTGACTAGTTGAAGCGCTTGTAACACCTTCATTCTGTCTAATTTCTTTACTTTCAAGATCTTTTTTCACTACTTCTTTCGATTCTTTTATTTCTGAGTGACTTGTGACTTTAGTTGTAACAGATTTCTCGACCGGAACATCCACTAACCAGGCACCACTTGAGTCAACAGTATAGCCTTCTGGTGTCTTACCATTCACAAGTAATTGACCATTTTCTTTCAAGAAGTACCATTTATCCTTGTCTTTGATCCAACCCACAGCTCGTGAACCGTCTGCCTTGTAGAAGTACCAAGCATTTGCCTTTTTAAGCCAGCCTTGCTTCATAGCTCCTGAATCTTCCAGATAATAATGTTGACCTGCAACTTCTATCTCACCTGTCTTCATGATACCTGTAGAATCCATATAGTACCAGATTTCTTTATCTTTTACCCAACCCGTTTTCATTTCTCCTGATTGAGCAAAGTAATACCATTGCCCCTTATATTGAAGCCAACCTGTCTTCATAGAGCCATCGTTTGATAAATAATAGGACTGACCTCCAGTATTTACCCAACCAATTTCCATCTGATTTTCTTTGTTGAAATAATACCAGATTCCATCAATTTTCTTCCAATTTTTAGAAGAAGCACCAGAGTCTGTCAAATAGAACCAATGATTGTTCCATTTTTTCCATTGATTCTGTAACAAGATACCCGCTTGGTTAAAGTAATACCATTCACCTTCGATTTCATTCCAACCGACAGCATACTCTCCTGTAGAATCAGGTGCTTGATACCACCAATTCCCATACGCACTCTTATGCCAGCCAGCTTGAAAACTTGGAATCGGCTTGTAGGAAGTTGAAATATTGACAAAACCGTCTTGTCGAATATCAAAAACTGTTGCATCATAGTCTTTGCTGGCTGCGTTGATTCTCTCAATTCCTCGTTCTTTGAGCCAATTAACATACTCACTATCAACACTATTTTTCCAAGGTAAACTATCCGAAGTTTGAACAATCAAACTCGGACTCAAATTTTTAATGAATTCCTTGGTATTTGATTTGTTGGTATCATGGTGATGATTAAACTTCATCAAATCAACTTTTCCAATGAGAGGACCATACTTGTCTTCTGCTCCATGAACATTATCTAAGTCGCCCCCAAGGTAAATTTTCTTACCATTGACTTTTACCACGCTAATCAAGGAATTAGAATTGTCATCCCAAATTTTCTTTAATTCACCTGATGAATCAGTTTCATTTTCATAGTTATAGAGTTGAATATCCATGTCTCCAAACTGAAAATGAGCATCCCCTTGTGTGATATTTTGAATAACTGAAACACCTTTTTCAGCGGCAGTCTGTAAAACCTTATCATAGCCATACAGATTATCCCATAGACGTTCAGAATTAGTAATACGATTATCACTATATTTTTTAAGATAGACTCGGTCAACTGGGTAGGTAGACAGTAATTCATCAACATTTCCAATATGATCACTGTGGGTATGGGTCACCAAAATAAAATCAAGTTTTTGGACACCCAATTCCTTCAAACGACGAAAGACACGGTCTGTTAGAACATGCTTATAAGACGTTTCAATTCCTTCTCTCCATGGATAGCGAGAATCACTTCCATCTGGGAAGTCATAATCTTCTCCTGTATCCACCATGGCAAAATGCCCATTGCTTTCAAGAATAATCGCATCACTGCCACCTTCTTGAACATTGATAAAGTGAATTTTATTTCCTGAGCTTTCTTGAGCTTGAACATTTCCATACCATGACAAGCCTAAAAAAGCGCCCACAAGTACTAAACTAGTTAATTTCTTTTTCATTCTTACCTCCTTAATTTCTCCAATGTTTCCTTTAAAATCTCTGGGATATCTGCTGTAAATTCCAAAATCTCACCTGTTCTCGGATGAGTAAAACCTAAAGTCTTGGCATGAAGAAATTGCCCATGTCCTTTCAGAGTCTTACGTGGACCATAGACTTCATCCCCAGCGACTGGATGACCAATATAAGCCATGTGAACACGGATTTGGTGGGTACGGCCTGTCTCCAGTTGTAACTCCACTAAGCTATAATCGCCAAAGCGTTCCAAAACGTGGAAACGGGTAACTGCAGGCTTACCTTTAGCAGTCACAGCCTGTTTCTTACGGTCTTTTTCACTACGGCCAATCGGCGCTTCAATCACACCGCGATCATTGGGTAGATTTCCATGAACAATCGCCCAATATTTGCGTAAAGACTTTTTATCCTTAAGTTCTTGAGCAAGTGCTAGATGCGCCTCATCGTTTTTAGCAATCATGAGAAGACCTGACGTATTCTTATCAATACGGTGAACAATTCCCGGACGCAGAACCCCATTGATACCCGACAAGTCCTTAATATGATACATAAGGGCATTTACTAGGGTTCCACTAGTATGACCAGCACTCGGATGCACAACCATCCCCTGAGGTTTGTTAACGACAGCCACATCCTCATCTTGGTAGACTATTTCTAGCGGAATATCCTCAGCCACATACTCTAATACCTCTGGTTCTGGCACATGGTAAGTGACAACATCACCCTCTTGGACCGTGTACTTAGCTTTCTTGACTTGACCATTGACCAAGACCTGGCCTAATTTGATTTGTTCATTCGCGAGACTGCGTGATAATTCTGTCAAATCTGACAAAGCCTTATCTAAACGCAGGCAACCAGTTTCAATTTTAATTTCCATTTATTTCCTCTTTTAGCATTGCAATCAATAAAATAATCACTCCAACCGTCAGATAGCTATCTGCCACATTGAAAATTGCAAAGTTGATAAAGTCAAGGTGGATCATATCCACAACAAAGCCCTGACTTATTCTGTCAATAAAGTTCCCAAGGCCACCTGCAATAATCAAGGTCAAACCCAAGACCATCCAGAGTGAGTCCTCCATGTGTTTATGTAGATACCAAATGGCACCTACCACGACAACCAGAGTAATGACAGCGAATAACAACTGCTGATCTTGTAAGATAGAAAAGGCTGCACCTCGATTTTGCAGGTAGGTCAAGCTAACGAAATTGGGAATCCAAGAGCGCACTTCACCCAGTGGAATTTGCTGGACGATATAGGATTTGACTAACTGATCCAGCCCAATCAAAAGCAGTACAATGACTGCCACTATTCCTCTTTTTTTCATGATTTCCTCTTCTGATCAAAATATTCTTGCATGACTTCTACGAAAAGAGTTCCAGCCTGACTCAGCTCCACTTCTTCACGTTTAACATAGACCATGCGATTATCTAGGTTATCCTCGAGACGAATAACTGTGATGCCATTAACACTGTCACTATCTAAAAATCCAGAACCTGTCGCATAGGCGTCCGTCCGCTCCAAAATACCATTCAAGGTAGCACGGTCTGTCACATTAAACATCTGTGAGCTAGCGCTGGTGTCGACAAAGTTCTCTGAATAATAAAGGTACTCGTCTTTCTCTTGAGTAAAACGAACTGTCGGTAAATCCGCTAAATCCTCCATGACCAATTCCTCTTTCTGAGCCAAAGGATGCCCCTCACGGAGATAAATGTGAGTATGGAAGGGAATCAATTCAATGACCTCAAGACCCAGCTTTTCAACCCGTTGCATGATCCCCTTTTTATTTTGATTGTTGAGGTAGATAATCCCAATCTCACTGTGCCCTTGCGCTACTTCGTCTAAAATTTGAACAGTAGTTGATTCAAAAATACGGAAGTTCTTATAGTCAGGATAGCGCTCTGAAAAGGCCGTAATAGTTGGTGGCAAGAAGTCATAGTGCTGACTGGCAATGGAAAATTCATCCTTTTCTTCCTCAGAATTGGCATACTGATTTTGAAAAATATCAAATCCTTTAACCAATTCTTGCGCTTTTTCATAGAATTCCATACCACGACGGGTCAAGAAAGTCCCTGAGCTGGTCCGACGGAAAATCTTAAACCCCAACTCTTTTTCCAAATCACGAACAGAAATAGACAGACTCGGCTGACTAACATACATCTTTTCAGCAGCTTCACGGAAAGTACCACTATTGGCAATGGCAACAACATAGCGTAATTGTTGAATGTTCATCTTCTACCCCCAACTTCTTTATCTTTTCATTATACCATATTTTAGAAGTTTTCCAAAAAGGAAAAAAACATCCTATTCTTCTTCACTATCTTCACTATCTGCCTTTCTCAAGCTAATCTTATTTTCAAAATCAATTCAAAAAAATAACTGGATACACACCACTTTAGTATAGGAAAGAAAAACGATGACTATTTGTGAAAAAAAGAAAATGCCGGAAAGTTCCGACATTTTTTTAGTAAGCTAACTTCCTGAAAATAGGAGTATCCACACATCCCAGAAGGCAGTGATATTAATGAAAATATGAACTAGTATTGGATAGTAGAGATTTTTTGTCATGCGATACAGTAGAGCTAAAATGAGACCTCCACTAGCATAAATGAAAAAAGCAAGAGGAGTTAAAGCAAAATTGATATGAATATAACCGAAAATAATAGCAGAAAGCAAGACATCTCCGTACCAAGGCGAGTTTTTGAAAAAGGTTGTCATAAGCACACCGCGATAAATCAATTCCTCAGCAATAGGGCCGATGAAGCAAGCTATGAGCAAGAAATAGGGTAATTCCTGTCTCCCTATCATTTCTATCGTTTCATTCAAAGAAATTTGATTTGAAGACGAGGGTATGAAATAAGACAAGAAGAAGTCCGACATATACGAAATGATGTAGGCCAGTAAAAGGTAGATAAAGTACCTCAGCTGCCACTTGAAATGAAAAGTTTTCTTTCCTGCAAAAACTAGTAGATAGATGACCGCTAATAAAAGACCTCCACTCTCCATCCAAAGCAGAATCTGAAAAAATTCACGACTTGCTGGTAGATAAGGCTTTGCGAGGTGATTGAAAATTCCCCAAAACCAAGTTGATTTGTAAAAAATTAAGGATAATGCTAGTAAAATCTGAATAATCCGTTTTTTCATATTAAATCCTCTGCTTTCTCCCCTTGTTTCTTCATATTCCTACTAAATTTTACTTAAAATCTCGCGGCACTTCCTTTGCAAAGATGGTTACCTCCTCCAATATATCCTAAATCATAGGTTCCTCTGGGACAAAATCCATGAACCGGCATAGTTAATACTGGTTCCATTTGCCAAGCATAATAACCATTAGGTTCTTTACCATAGGGATCTGCTCCACCTTGGATCATCTCTAATTCTTCATTTGTTAGATTTATATTTTTTGTCATTAAAATCATGATATATTTCCTCCGTTATTGTTTAGATTAGTTGAGTAATCTGATACTCATACCTACTTACAAAAAACTATTATATTAAGTTGGTTTTTTAATTTGTCTAGTTGCAACATTGACAAACATAGTATAGCATATCTTTTCCAAATATCCTCTTCAAATCATGAATTGTTCTCCAAACATCCTAAACTGTAAAATCAATTAGTCTCGTTCCTTTTACCATTTTCTTCTCCAAAATATGCTATAATAATACCAAAAGATAAAGAAGGAAGACCTATGATTAAACTACTAGCCTTGGATATGGACGGAACCCTCCTCAATGAAGCCAAGGAAATCCCACAAGCTCACATTACTGCTATTCACCAAGCTATTGAAAAAGGTGTCAAACTGGTTCTCTGTACAGGTCGCCCGCTTTTCGGTGTTCTCCCCTACTATCAAAAACTGGGGCTCGACCTCCAGAATGAGTATGTCATTGTTAACAACGGTTGTTCAACTCACCAGACAAGTGACTGGGGGCTAGTTGATTGGAAAGAACTCAGTCCAGCAGACATCGAGTACCTCTATGACCTAGCTGAAAAAAGTGAGGTTCAGTTGACTCTTTTTGATGAGGAGCATTATTTTGTCCTCGGTGGTAAGCCTAATCAAGTCATCCAAAATGATGCTAAGCTAGTCTTTTCAGACCTGACTGAAATTTCCCTCGAAGAAGCTACCAGTGGTAAGTACCGTATGTTCCAAGGTATGTTTTTGGGTACAAAAGAGCAAACAGATGATTTTGAAGAGCGTTTTGCTGAGGAGCTTTGCCAACGATTTAGTGGAGTTCGTTCGCAGCCTGTCATTTATGAAGCCATGCCACTTGGAACGACAAAGGCTACCGCTCTTTCTCGACTAGCAGATATTTTGAAGATTGATTCCTCAGAAATCATGGCTATGGGCGATGCTAATAATGATATCGAAATGCTCCGGTTTGCAGGGCTTGGTGTTGCAATGGGAAATGCTAGCGATTATGTCAAATCTCTTGCGGATGCCGTTACAGCCAGCAACGAAGAAGACGGCGTTGCGCGTGCGATTGAGAAATATATTTTATAATTAAGAAGCCCAGTTCATATCAACTGGGTTTTGATATTTAAGAATTCCTAAAACTTTAGAAACTCTTTAGAAATGCTTGAGCTTTCTTTGATTTCTATGCTTTATACTAAAATTATCAAAATAAATCAAAAGGAGAGAATCATGAAAACAGTACTTGATATTCATGGATTGTCCAAAAACTTTGACAAACAAGCTATCCTTCAGGATCTTCATCTAACGATAAGAGAGGGAGATATTTATGGACTTATTGGGAAGAACGGAGCTGGGAAAACCACCTTAATCAAAATCATTACGCAACTACTGTTTGCGGATAAAGGGACTGTTTCCCTCTTCTCTAGCCAAACGGAAAATGAGTGGAGCAAGGCTCTATCTCGAGTAGGTTCAGTGATCGAATCACCTGTGGCCCATAATCACTTAACAGCCTACCAAAATCTGAAATATTACTGTATGATTCGCCATATTCCAAATGCTGATCAAGTCATTCGAGAAACGCTGGACTATGTAGGTTTGCCAGATACAGGTAAGAAAGTCTTTCGTGATTTCTCTCTTGGAATGAAACAAAGACTTGGTATCGCCATTGCCCTTCTATCTAAACCAGACTTCCTGATTTTAGATGAACCTATCAACGGTCTCGATCCAATCGGTATCAAAGAATTTCGACTCATGATTCAACGGCTCAATCAAGAAAAAGGGATCACCATTCTCATCTCTAGCCATATCTTGTCAGAACTTTATCTCCTAGCAAATCGCTTTGGTATTTTAGATCAAGGCAAGATTATCCGTGAAATCAGCAAAGCTGAATTTGAAACACTAAGTGAGGATTACATTGTTCTTAAGACAGCTGATCAAGAGAGAGCTTGTCAAGTATTGAAAGAACAAATCCAACTCCAGTTCAAGGTTGTCAATCCTGAAAACGAAATTCATATCTTTGGTCAGGAACAAGATGTCAAACAGATTCTTAAGGAATTAACCTTGGCAGATGTTGCCATTGACGAGATTTACTATGCCCGTCAAAACCTAGAAGAATATTTCACTCAATTGGTTCAATAGGAGAAAAATCATGATACATACCATTCAAGCAGACTTTTACCGTCTTTTCCGTTCCAAAGGATTCTGGATTACAGAGTTCATTCTCTTTTTACTCATGTTAATGGGGGCTATTTTTGGGGCTACGGGTCAACTAATGGCAATCCAGACAGAAGAACCAGATATACCAATCCAAGGTTGGAATGGTATACAAGCCCTGATCAACGCATCTAGTCAAGGTTCAAACCTCGTTTTTCTCTGCATCGTCCTAGCCTGCCTCGTGCTTGGAGTTGATTTAATCGGCAAACTCTATAAAAATAATTTAACAGTGGGTGTTTCTCGTACCGAGTTTTTCCTTGCCAAAGCCTTTGTATTGGCTTGCATTGGACTTTCTCAACTCATCATCGGTCTTGTGATTGCTTTTATTCCAGCAACGATCTTAAATGGATTTGGAACCATGCCTGATGGCTTTATTGGCAATCTACTGGTAACCATTTTCCTTCAATTCCTTTGCCTCCTTGCTTGGCTTTCCATTGTTTCCTTTATTCTCTATGTGAGTCATTCTTATCTTGCAGTATTTATTGGTTATTTTGTCAGCTCTATCTTACTTTCTATGCCAATGCTCTTTTTTCCAAATATCAAATTTTTACCATATTTTTCCTTGCAATTTTCCTATGCTATGACTGCTAATAGTGAGTCAATTTTCTACACACTTATAGTTAGCTTAGCTGTTATTGTAATCTTTAATCTAAGTGGACTGATAGTTTTCAAAAAGAAAAGTCTATAAAAAAAGACCTCCTCTGGCCTACAGAGGAGGTTTCTTTCGTTAAAAGTAAATGAAAACCGACAACCACTGCCCATCTGTGCTTAGTTTCATCTCTGCACCGAGAAGATGGCATAATTCCTCAGTGATATAAAGGCCTAAACCAGAGGATTCTTCAGTATCTGATAGATTTTCAGAATAAAAACGGTTGCTGAGATTTTCTATTTTTTTGATGGGCTGTTTGACAAGGTTTGCAATCTCTAAGACAAGCTGTTCCTTTTCCTTTCTCAAAGATAGACGCGCTTCTTCCTTACCATGCTTGAGGACATTTCCGAGCAAATTTTGTAAAATTCGATCCAGCAAGTCTTCATCAGTCCTTATTTTCAGACCAGCTTCAACCTTAAAATCAAGCGTGATATTTGCCGCCTGAAAAACATCATAATAAGCCAGAGTTTTTTTGGTGATAAAAGCTGAAAAATCCACTTCTTGCAGTTTCGGTTTGACAGCTCCTTCCATCAACCGACGGTATTCTAGGAGTGCCTCTAAACGTTTGGAAACTAAATCAAGATGCTGGGCGATTTTTTGTAAGGTTTCTGCTTGGTTTTCAGGAGATTTTATCAATTGTTGGGTGTAGCCTGAAGCGATAGTCAGAGGCGTCCGAATATCATGGGCGATATTGCTGATGGCCATATCCAGAGTCTGCTTTTCCCTTTTCATAACCAATCGAGATTGTTCCACTTCCTGAAATAGATTCTCAATCTGCTGGTAGAGATGTAAAAAATGTTTGGAAAAAATGCTGATCCCGACTCTTTTCATACTACTTGTGAGAATCTTATCCTCAATCTGTTGACTCAAGTTTTTAAGTGCTAGATGGTAACGAATCAATGTAATCGATAAAATGATTAGGGGTACCAATAGGATAAAGATTATCATGTAGGTCATTGCTTGTCTCCTTTTAATCTTACCCCAACTCCCCAGATGGTTTCAATATATTCTTGATTTGGGTCAAGCTGGTTTAATTTTTTACGAAGATTACTCAAATGCGTATTGAGGGTATTATCTCCAGGTAGGTAGCTATCCTCCCAGACCAATTCATAAAGTTCTTCTTTTGTAAAAATTTTCTTAGGATGTTTGAGGAGAGTTTGAAGAATCAAGCATTCTTTCTTGGCAAGGCGAATCGTTTCCTGGCTATTTTTGATTTCAAAACTTTCTGCATCAAACTGGATATTTTTCAAGTTTTGTGGCAGATTTTCAGTTTTTCCTATTTCCATAGGCTGTTTTTCTACGCTTTGACGTAATTGAACAGTGACTCTGGCAAAGACTTCGTCCAAATCAAAAGGTTTCACTATGTAATCATTGGCACCATCTAAGAGATATTGACTGATTAGCTTCTTATCGCTCAAAGCCGTTAGCATAATGACTGGAGTTTGACTTTGTTCCCTGATGGCTTTTAAAACCTGATCCCCATTTTTCCCAGGAAGCATGATATCTAGCAAAACAAGGTCAATCCCACCTTGGTCAAAACGCATGATTCCTTCTGTACCAGAAAAGGCTTGAATCACCTCATGCTCCTCAGTAAGAAGTGTTCGTAAAATCTCTTGAATGTCACTATTATCTTCAATAACCAATATCCTAGCCATAAATACCAACCTTTCTGAAACTATTATAGCATGTTTTATGGATAAAGCTTAAACAGAAAAGCTCCTCGCATCAAAGCGCGAGAAAGCCTTAGAGGATTAAAATATAAAATCCACTTGCTAGATGACCTAGTATCCTTATAGTTGCTAATAAGAAGTTAGTCTAGCAGAATGAATCTCTCATTTCTCCCCTACTAGTCCGTAATACGTTGATACATTTCTGGTCTTCTATCTCGAAACAAGCCCCAGTTTAGGCGTTCGCTTGCTCCCTTATCAAGGTCATAAGTTGCTAACAGAACAGCTTCTCCTTGTCTTTCAGCTCGCTCTAGAATAGCTCCTGTTTCATCCGTCATAAAGGATGAACCGTAGAAGTCAAGACTGGAACTCTGTCCGCCATTTTCCTCACTTGGAGTGACTTCCTCTAATCCATAACGATTGGCTGTAATAACTGGGACAATATTTGCTGCTGCGTGCCCTTGCATGGTACGTTGCCAATGACCACAACTATCTGTATCCAAAATCGGCTCTGAACCGATGGCTGTTGGATAAAAGAGCAAATCAGCCCCATTCAATGCAAGACAGCGCGCTGTTTCGGGGAACCATTGATCCCAACAGATACCGATCCCAATCTTGGCATACCGAGTATCCCAGACCTTGAAACCAGTGTTACCAGGCGTGAAATAAAACTTTTCTTGATAATAATGATCATCTGGTATGTGGGTCTTTCGATAAACACCCAGCACTTCCCCATCTGCATCAATAACGGCAATAGAGTTATACAAGACATTGCCATCTTTTTCATAGAAACTAATCGGTAAAACAACTTGTAGTTCCTTGGCAAGCAATTTAAAATGCTGAATAGCTGTATTTTCTGTCACCGACTGAGCATGCTGGTAGTAGTCATACTGACGTTCCTGACAAAAATAAGGACGTTCAAACAACTCTGGCAAGAGAATAATTTGTGCACCTTGTTCTGCAGCCTGACGTACTAAACGCTCCGCTGTTTGAATATTTGTTGCCACATCCTTGGCACATTGCATCTGAATGGCTGCAACTCTTACATTTCTCATCTTTTTCTCCTATTCTGGGATTTGTTGGGTGATACAGTGGATATTGCCACCACCTAAAAGAATATCTCTGGCTGGTATTCCGACAACTTTACGGTCTGGGAAACACTTACTGAGGATATCTAAGGCCACTTGGTCATTGACATCCTCGAACTGTGGAACCAAGACTGCCTTGTTGGCGATATAAAAGTTTACGTAGGAAGCTGCTAGTCGTTCACCTGCGTATCGCTCTTCTTCTCCTTCTTCATAGATGTAGCCTGGCAGATCCTCTTCGGTTACAACTTGATGAAGAGCTGGAATTGGAAGTTTATGAATGGTAAACTTCCGTCCTTTTGCATCTGTCTCTTGCTCTAAGAGTTCGAGATCTGCTTTTGACATGGCATATTGAGGATCACTTTCGTCGTCCGTCCAAGACAAGACAAGTTCTGCAGGACCAACAAAGGCAGCAACATTGTCAACGTGTTCATTGGTTTCATCCTGATAAATACCATAAGGAAGCCAGATAACTTTTTCAGCACCAAGGCTCTCTAATAAGGTACTCTCGATTTCCTCTTTACTTAGATGAGGATTGCGTCCAGGGCTTAGAAGGCAACTTTCAGTCACAAGAATGGTTCCTTGACCATCGCTATGAATGGCTCCGCCTTCAAGGACGAAAGGCTTAGCATCGTAAACAGGCATTTCCAAGGCCTCAGCAAAACGACTGGCTACTTGGTCATCATCTTCATAATCTTGATAAAGACCATCATAGGTGCCACCCCAGGCATTAAAAGCCCAATCGACTGCCAACTTTTCTCTTTTATCATTGACAAGAATAGTTGGACCTGTATCACGCGCCCAGGCATCATTGGTAGGAATGTCTAAATAAACAGCGCTATCTCCAAGGTAGTCTTGGGCTTCAGCTAAGTAGTCTTGGTCCACCAAAAGATAGACTCTTTCTCCTTCTGCTATGGTTTTGATAATCTGACTAAATGCTCTTTTAGCAGCTTTTCCTTGAAAAGGCCATGAACCTGGTCGAGTCGGCCATATCATGAGGGTACCATGATGGGGTTCGTACTCTGCTGGCATGTGATAGCCTAATTTTTTTGGACTGTCCATCATGATAATCTCCCTTTAAAGTCTTGATAACCAAAAGATTTGACTAAGTTGCAGTCTCCCTGTTCGTCCATGAGATAGAGACTTGGCAATCCAATACCATTAAAGGTATTATTTTTGACAAAAGAATAAATAGCCATGTCTTCAAAATAAAGTCTATCACCGATTTGAACTGGATTTTCAAAGCTATAATCACCAATCACATCGCCTGTCAGACAGGTATTAGAAGAAAGTCTATAGGTATGGGCTTTTTCCTGTGCCTCAGAGCCATTTCTCAAAGGTGGACGATAGGGCATCTCAAGTACGTCAGGCATATGGCAGGTCGCGGAGGCGTCTAAAACCAAGATTTCCATACCGTTTTCGACAATATCTAATACCTCAGTTGCTAGATAACCTGCATTGAGCGCAATGGCTTCACCCGGCTCGATATAGATTTCAAGATTGTAAGTTTCTCGGATACGTTTGATTTCAGAAATCAGCAAATCCACATCGTAACCTTCTCTTGTGATGTGGTGTCCGCCCCCCATATTGAGCCACTTTACCTCATGTAAGTACGAACCAAATTGCGCTTCTACTGCTTTCAAAGTTGTTTGTAAATCATCTGCTCCCTGCTCGCAAAGGGTGTGAAAATGAAGACCGTCCACCAAATCTAGTAAATCACTAGGAATCTTGTCTAGAGTGACTCCAAAACGAGAGCCTGGTGCACAAGGGTCATAGAGCGCGTGATCACCCTGAGTTGAACACTGAGGATTGAGACGTAAACCTACACTGATACCAGCTTTCCGACAACGAGCCCCATGTTTACGCAACTGTCTCTCAGAGTTAAAAACGATATGGTCTGTTATCTCAAGCAATTCCTCCAAGTCTGCATCCTTGAAAGCTGGCGCAAAGACATGGACTTCCCCTTGAAATTCCTCTCTAGCTAGCTTAGCTTCATAGAGTCCACTAGCTGTCGTACCTGATAGATACTGGCTAATCAAGGGATAGGTTTTATAGAGGGAATAGGCCTTCTGGGCAAGCAAAACCTTGCAACCAGCTTCTTCTTGTACATATTGTAGAATGCGGCAGTTTGATTCTAACTTTGCCAAGTCAATGACGTAAGCTGGTGTTGGTACTTGTTCTAGCTTCATTAGTCCACCATTTGTGGATTTTCAACCACAACCCAAGGCAAACCGTACTCATTCAAAGCTTCCATAAATGGATCTGGATCCAATTCTTCAAGGTTATACACTCCAGCTTGTTTCCAAGTACCGTTCATAACCAATTTTGTCCCAATCATGGCTGGAACGCCTGTCGTGTAAGAAATAGCTTGTGAACCAACTTCTGTGTAACATTCCTGATGGTCGCAGACATTGTAGATGTAGATGGTCTTTTCAACGCCATCTTTTACACCTGTAAAGATACATCCAATATTGGTTTTTCCGACTGTACGTGGACCAAGGCTTGCAGGATCTGGAAGTAGCGCTTTTAAAAATTGGATTGGAACAATTTCTTGACCGTTAAAGTTAATGGTATCCGTACGAAGGAGCCCAACATTTTCAAGACATTTCATGTGCGTCAAGTATGATTGACCAAAAGTCATAAAGAAACGAATGCGTTTGACTCCAGGAATGTTTTTGGCCAATGATTCAATTTCTTCATGGTGAAGGAGATACATGTCTTTTTGTCCAACTTGAGGGAAATCGTACTCACGCTTGATAGACATAGCTTCGACTTCAACCCATTTTCCATCTTCCCAGTAAGAACCTGGCGCAGAAACCTCGCGTAGATTGATTTCTGGGTTGAAGTTGGTCGCAAATGGATAACCGTGGTCACCACCATTACAGTCTAAAATGTCGATATAGTGGATTTCATCAAAATAATGTTTGAGAGCATAGGCAGAAAAGACACTAGTCACACCTGGGTCAAATCCAGAACCAAGCAGAGCAGTCAAACCTGCTTCTTTGAATTTTTCCTGATAAGCCCATTGCCATGAGTAGTCAAAGTAGGCGGTAAAACCAAGTTCTTTGCAACGTTTTTCGTAGATAGCACGCCACTCAGGGTCTTCTGTGTCTTCTGCTTCATAGTTAGCCGTATCGATATAGTGAACACCTGTTTCCAAACAAGCATCCATAATGGTTAAATCTTGATATGGTAAAGCTACGTTCAAAACAGCTTCTGGTTTGTAGCTTTCAATCAGGGCAATCACTTCTTGAACCTTGTCAGCATCAAGAGCAGCTGTCTCAATCTTTGTACTTGTTTTGCCTTCCAATTTAGCTTTCAAGTCATCACATTTTGACTTGGTACGGCTAGCAATCATAATTTCTGTAAAGGTTTTGCTATCTTGACAAATCTTTGAAATAGCAACTTGGGCAACGCCCCCACATCCAATAACTAATAAACGACTCATTTTTTTCCTTCCTCTTCTTCTAAAATGTCCTCAACATACTTGGGTAACATAAAGGCTCCCACGTGTAAGTTTGCAGTGTAGTATTCTGTGAAAAGCTGGCGTTTTTTCCAGCCTTCCTTGTCAAAATCTTTAACAGGGTGGTATTTTTTCGATGCAAATCCAAACAACCAATAACCAGCAGGGCTGGTTGGGATATGGGCCTGATAGACCCGACTGATTGGAAAGGCTTGATTGACCTTGCGGTGCATGCTTCGACAAGCTGACTCATCCTCGTCAAAGAAGGGACTCCCATGCTGGTAAATCATGATGCCGTCTTCTTTCAAGGCTCTGTAACTGTTACCGTAAAATTCCTTGGTAAAGAGCCCTTCCGTATGTCCAAATGGATCTGTCGCATCGTTGATGATAATATCGTAGTCATCTTCGCAGTTTCGCAAAAAGCGTAGCCCATTTTGATAGTAAATGGTAACACGAGGGTCATCAAGTCCCGAAGCAAAGTCTGGGAAATACTCACGACAGACCTCAACCAACATCTCATCTGGTTCCACAATATCGATTTGCTCCAGTTCAGGATAGAGGGTTAATACTTGGGCAACACCACCGTCACCACCCCCAATAACCAAGACTTTCTTGGGATTTGGGTGGACAGCCATGGGAACATGAACGGTCATTTCATTGTAGACAAAATCATCCGCATCTGAGAACAAGACGTGCCCATTTAAAATTAGTATTTTCCCAAAAGCTGGTGTATCCAAGACTTCGATATCCTGCCATTCACTTTTACCAGCGTAGAGTTGCTTGGCTGTTCTCAGGGACAATTTCACATCTGGAGTATGAACTTCAGAAAACCATAAATCCATCTAGTTCTCCTTTCTCTTAATGACGTTGATGTGATTGACCTCTGGATCTTCCGTCCCTTGGAGGGAGCAACCACGTTCCTTGGCAAATTGGATATAGTCGACAATTTCTCGTGTAATGCGTTCTCCAGGAGCCAAGACAGGAATACCTGGAGGATAGCACATGACAAATTCCCCACAGACCTGTCCAACAGATTCGTCTAAAGACAAACTTTTTCTCTCTGAATAGAAGGCTTCCTGAGGAGAAAGGACCAACTCGGGCTGGATATATTCTCCAGCTATCAAGTCCTTCCCATCTCGTGAATAGAGTCTCTTGATATCAGCCAAAGCACCGACCAAGCGCTCGATGTCTTGGATACGGTCACCAATCGAAATATAGGCCAAGATATTGCCAATATCACCAAACTCAATCTGAATGTCGTATTCGTCTCGCAAGAGGTCGTAAACCTCGATACCTGTTAAGCCAATACCCTGAGTGTAAACTGACAACTTGGTCACGTCAAAATCGCAAACGGACACTCCGTCTATTAACTCTTTTGAGTAGGCATAGTAGCCACCTATGGCATTGATTTCACGACGAGCGTACTCGGATAGCTCGATGACCTTCTCAAAAGACTCTTTACCACGAAGGGCTAAATTCCTACGTGAAATATCCAAACTAGCCATCAACAAGTAAGAGGCGGATGTTGACTGGGTCAGATTGATAATCTGACGTACGTACTCGGGATTCATCTGCTCCCCGATTAAAAGAAGCGAACTTTGTGTCAAACTCCCACCAGACTTATGCATAGAAACTGCTGCCATATCAGCACCTGCATCCATAGCAGAAATTGGAAGTTTATCAGTGAAATGCAAATGCGCTCCGTGGGCTTCATCTACTAAAACCATCATGCCAGCTTCATGAGCCATTTCTGTCAAACCCTTTAGGTCTGAACAGATTCCGTAGTAAGTGGGATTGTTAATCAAAATGGCCTTGGCATCTGGATGGTCCTTTATGGCCTGGGCTACTCGGTCATTTTCAAGACCTAAAGCGATACCAATCTTAGGATCTACACTCATCTCGATATAGATGGGAATGGCACCACATAGAACCAGCGCATTGATGGCAGATTTATGGACATTTCGTGGCAGAATAATCTTATCTCCAGCCTTGCAGGTTGACAGAATCATAGTCTGCACCGATGAAGTTGTTCCACCAATCATGAGAAAGGCATGGTTAGCTCCAAAAGCATCCGCCGCTAGCTCCTCTGCATCCCGAATAATCGAAATAGGGTGACCAAGATTATCCAAGGGTTTCATCGAATTGACATCAATGCCAACACATTTTTCACCTAACAGTTCGACAAGTTCTGGATTTCCCCGTCCGCGCTTGTGACCTGGAACATCAAAGGGAACAATCCTTTTCTTGCGTAACTTCACCAAGGCCTCATAAATTGGGGCTTGGTTTTGATCTAACTCTTTCAAGACATACTCCTTTCCATATTTTTAGTACCTTATGAAAACTAAGGAACTAAAGGTTGACTCATGAAAAAAGAGCAGGATTTCACCTGCTCTGCAATCTTCTGACGTTTTTATGTTTGTTTCTGTTGAGTATGTCTGTTCCCGATGTTTCCTAACTCTCTAGTAGCAAATATTACGTACTTTATTGATCGTTTCACAAGATGACGTGTGCTTTCACCACACTAAAAATTTATGAATTAGGACAAGTGTCCTAACATCAACTTATAAAAGTAGGCTTTTAACCCTATCAATAATGTGGTTTTTCAACCACGCTTCGGCATTCAACCCTGCCTGTCCGTAGGCATTTTTTACTCGGGTTTATATTTGCTAGAAAACATCATCTCATTTTCTAAGCTCCATTACTATATCATGTTTTTAAGAACTTGTAAAGCCTTTTACGAAAAAAATATAAAAAAGTTCGCAAAATATTTGGATTTTATTTGATTTAATACTCATTATTCTCTTGTAAACGATTATAAAGTGAACAAAATGTTTATCGTATTTAATTTAAAAATTCTATACTCTTTACCTTCGGTGTTTGATCTATTAGAGAAGATGTCGACATTTTTATATCATTAAAATCGTGCAACTTTTTTCAGATACTTTTAAAAGATTGATTTCATTACCTCTTTCCTTTATACTGGATAAAAAGGAGATTAGTATGTCAGAAACAAATCACGAAATCGATTCAAATTTTGCAGGTCGTTTAAATATCCTGCGTGCTGGTGTTCTTGGTGCCAATGATGGAATTATTTCCATCGCTGGTGTGGTTATCGGGGTTGCCAGTGCTACCAGCAATATCTGGATTATTTTTTTATCAGGTTTTGCAGCTATCTTAGCTGGTGCCTTTTCAATGGCTGGTGGAGAATATGTATCCGTTTCAACTCAAAAAGATACCGAGGAAGCAGCCGTTGCGCGTGAGCAGCTCTTGCTAGACCAAGATATGGAACTAGCCAAAAAATCCCTCTATGCTGCCTATATTCAAAATGGCGAGTGTGAAACATCAGCCCAACTTCTCACCAACAAAGCCTTTTTAAATAATCCACTCAAGGCTTTGGTAGAGGAAAAATATGGGATTGAGTATGAAGAGTTTACCAATCCTTGGCATGCTGCCATCTCTAGCTTTATTTCTTTTTTCCTTGGTAGCTTACCACCAATGCTTTCAATTACCATTTTCCCAAGTGAATACCGCATCCCTGCTACTGTCCTGATTGTCGGTGTAGCCCTTCTTCTCACTGGTTACACTAGTGCCAGACTTGGAAAAGCCCCAACCAAAACGGCTATGATTCGGAACCTTGCTATTGGTCTCTTAACTATGGGAGTTACCTTTCTGCTAGGACAACTTTTCAGCATTTAATACTCTTTGAAAATCTCTTCAAACCACGTCAGCTTCGCCTTGCCGTATATATGTTACTGACTTCGTCAGTTCTATCTGCAACCTCAAAACGGTGTTTTGAGCTGACTTCGTCAGTTCTATCTGCAACCTCAAAACAGTGTTTTGAGCTGACTTCGTCAGTTCTATCTGCAACCTCAAAACAGTGTTTTGAGCTGACTTCGTCAGTTCTATCTGCAACCTCAAAGCAGTGCTTTGAGCTGACTTCGTCAGTTCTATCTACAACCTCAAAGCAGTGCTTTGAGCAACCTGCGGCTAGCTTCCTAGTTTGCTTTTTGATTTTCATTGAGTATAAAATACAAGAAATACCTCGATTTTGAAGTCGAGGTATCTTTTTTTACATTTGCACAATTTTGCGATAACTTCTTGAAGTAATCATGAAAATCAATACATAGGCGATAAGGAAGATAGCGCAGATAGACAAGGTCACAGTCAACATCATAGTCGTATCTATTACACCAATCACTTTTAAAATCAGACTAAGCATATGGTAGGCAAAGGCTAGATGTATGAAGGCAAAAAGCAAAGGAAGGAAGAAAACAGTTAAAACCTGTTTGTTGATGGTTTGCTTGATTTGCTTTTGATCTAAACCGACTTTCTGCAAGATAATAAAGCGTTCACGGTCTTCGTAGCCTTCAGAAATTTGTTTGTAGTAGATGACCAGAACAGTTCCGACCATAAAGATAATGGATAGGAAAATACCGATAAAGAAGACACCACCAAAGAGGGCACTCATCTGAGTACTAGCATCTGATAAATTACTACCATAAACATAGCTACCTTCCGTGTTTAATTGAGCATTAAATTGATCGAGGTATTTATCATACTCCTCAGCGACCTTGAGTTGTTCTTCTTCACTGGCATTTACATTCATACCACCGTAAAACTGATTATAGATAGCCGAATCTGGGAATTGATCCAAAAAGGCTTGTAAATCAGGTACAACAAGATAATTGTAATCAGCAGTCAAAATATTAAACTGATTTGGAACGTGGTTCACAATGAAATCTTTATTAAATTCTTCTTTGACAGAAAATTGATGATCATTCAGAATTAGAGTTTTCTGTTCTTTAACTCCCTCATTCTTGGCAAAGAGTCCGACCTCATTTCCTGATAGAGACAGTTTTTGACCAGTCATATTTTCATAATCTTTTTGGTCAAATACCATGAAAACTGTTGTGGGTTGGACACGATTTTGTCCTTTTTCAAAAAGGGTTAACTTATTTCCTTCTTGGTTCGCAACACCGAAGTAAGTGTAACGAAACACTTCTTTTTCTTTAATCTTATAACCTTTGTCACTTGCAAACTGGCTCAAGAGTTTGTCCAAATCTTCTTTTTCAACATTTTGCCCTGAAACTCCAAAATCATGAGGATTTAGAACTTTTTTAAAGGATTCTGCGGAATTGAAAATGCTTGTCGCTGCTGACATGGTTACTAAAACCATTGTTGACAAAATAGCGATGGTTGCTAGTCCAACTGCATTTTTCTTCATACGGAAAATCAAGTTGGAAACAGATATGAGGTTATTAGGTTGGTAATAGTATTTCTTGTTTTTCTTTAAGATTTGAAGGAAAACGGTAATACCTGCATTGAACAAGAGATAAGTACCAAAGATAACCAGCAAAACAGCTATGAAGAAGGTTGTTAAGGCTGTAAGAGGATCTTTTACTGTAAGGGCAAGATAATAGCCAATCCCTAAACTAATGGAACCAAGAATGGTTTGGAGAGGTAGGAAACGACCTTTTTTCTCTCCGCTTGCTTTCTCACGCGAGAGCTGGAGGGCATTCATACGGGCGATTCGAAGGGCATTCAGGAACATGAGGCCTAGGAAAATCAAACCAAAGACAACAAGTACTGTAATGACAACTTTCATCTGGAAGGTAGCGACCAGCTCAACCTTCAATTTCATCAGTTTGAGCAAGAAAGCGAAAATTAACTTGTCAAACAAGGCTCCAATACCGATACCCGCTCCAACAGTTAGAATCCCAAATAGCACTAACTCCTTAAAGGTCATACTGATTAGATGACGCTTCTCCAAACCCAGCATGCCATAAATTCCTAGTTCCTTGGAACGATTTTTCATAACAAAACTATTGGCATAGAGGACGATAATGGCTGACGCAAGGGTGACGACAAACATACCAAATCCTAGAGTAGCTTGAATGGTTGTCCCTCCACGGATTTCCGAAATCTTGGGATTGAAGGTTAGAGAGTAAAAGAGATAGGTGACGGTGACTGCCAAGAGAACAGCCAGAGCAAAGGGATAGTAGAGTTTGCGGTTTTTAATCAAGTTCGATACCGCTAACTTATTGGTTAATCGAAACATACTAATTCACCTCGCTTGCCATGACAGTCAAGGTATCAGAGATTTCTTGGAACATCTGACGCTCTGTCTTCTCTCCACGGTAGATTTGGTTGTAAAGAATGCCGTCCTTGATAAAGAGTACACGTTTAGCTCTGCTAGCTGCTGCTGTTGAGTGGGTTACCATAAGAATGGTTTGGCCGCGCTCATTGATTTCATCAAAGACATCAAGTAAGGCTGCAGATGACTTGGAATCAAGGGCTCCTGTTGGCTCATCCGCAAGGAGAATTTCAGGTTCTGTGATGATGGCGCGGGCTACTGCTACACGCTGTTTCTGACCACCAGAAATCTCGTAAGGGTACTTCTCTTGCAATTGGTTGATGCCTAGATTCTCAGCTGTCACCACCAATTTCTTCATCATTTCCGTAATGGGTCTTCTTGACAAGACAAGCGGAAGCAAGATATTGTCCTTAACAGACAGAGTATCTAGCAAGTTAAAGTCTTGGAAGACAAAGCCTAATTTTTCACGACGGAAGCTAGAAGCCTGTGAATTTTTAATGGTTGCGGTATCAGTTCCATTTAAGTAAACCTGTCCACGACTTGGTTTATCCAGCATAGCTAGGATATTGAGAAGAGTTGATTTACCAGAACCAGACTCACCCATGATGGCAACGTAGTCACCCTTTTCGACGGTAAAGTGAATATCCTTGAGGGCCTCTACTTGGTTGCCCTGAAAACGTGTTTTGTAAATTTTTTGAACGTGTTTTACATCTAAAAGTGTCATGAGAATCTCCTTTCTTAATATCCCATCAAATGAAATGTTGCTTGCATCATAGCGCATCCCAGTTGAACACGCTCGATATCTTTGTGGCTTGGTTTTCTTGTTTTCTTATGTAAGATTTGTTTCATGATGTTACTCCTTTGTTCTTTATGAGTCTAGTTTACATCAAAAAAAGACTGCTTGCCATAACCTAACCTTACAAAAGAGACTTTAATCTTACATTTTTGTAAGATTGGGGGAAATGTAGGCAAAATTACTTATAAAATGATTTGATTTTCTATTTTTAAAATTGTAAAATATAAGTGTGAAAAGGCTTACTTTGGAAAGGAGGAAGCGGGAACTAACATTTGAGTAAGCTTACCTAGATAACATACCATTAAATTGAACACTTGCAAGTTGTTCAACCTATAAGGAAAGAAGGTGCGCCTTAATGAAACACAAAGAACATATACTCATCGGACTTCTCTATCTCCTCTCTCCATTCATCGGTCAGCTCTTAGTTGAAAAGACACACTTTATCGGTACACAATCTACAGCTACTGCTTATGCTATTTGCTGGCTATCAGTTGTTATCAGTATCCATCATTTATCAAAAAATGTATTGTCTCAGCATGAAAAATCAGATTAGAAATCTAAGTTCAAAATAATATTTTTAGTTTACAGATGAGACTGGCGAAATATTATTAAAAGTAAAAAAGCTTTAAATCAAGCAGTTTAGACTATTGATTTAAAGCTTTTTGCTTATTCAAAATCTTTTGTTAAACCTCACCAAAACCAGCCTTCATTGTCGTCAATAGCTTGGGCTTCTTTGCGTTTGCGTGGACCTGTTCCATACATTTCTGCTTCGATTTCTTCCTTGGTTGGCATGATAGAAGCTAGGATGATATAGATAATCACGCCAAGTCCAAAGTTTGCGACTGTAAAAATAGCAAATAGAAAACGAACCAGGGTAACATCAAAGTTCCACTTGTCTGACAGACCTGCCAGAACTCCTGAAATCATGCGATTTCGTCTCATTTTATAAAATTTACTGTTCATGATATTTCCTCTTTCTGCTAGGTTAGACATAGTATATCACGGGTAGGCTCGGCTTTCATCAGTCCTCAGGCTGATTTATTAGTAGCAATTTACCTCGACAAAGTCCACAGCGATAGCGTTTGGTATCAATCCTACGCTTGCGCTGATACCTTTGTTGGCAGGATTGACAACGATAAAGCTTGAGTGGTTTAGAGTGGCTATTTGTCAAGGAGGGCACAAAGCGTAATCCATCCACTGCTTTCAAAAGGTCCTTAAAATCCCGATCCTTGTGTTGATAGCCCTTCCCTTGAAAATAGAGGTGATAGTGACAGAGTTCATGGCGAACAATTTTCCTAAAAACATCCAACCCCAGTTCTTTATAAACCTTAGGATTAAAATCCAAATGCCCATCTTTGGGGAAAAATCGCCCACCTGTCGAACGTAGACGAGAATTCCACTGGACATGATGGATAAAAGGTCTGCCGAAGTCTTCTAGTGAAACCTGCTTGACGTAATCAGTCAGTTTCATTTGGAGCGAGGAGCGACAGATTGACTTTTTCACGTTCAGTATCGATTTTCTTGACCCAAACGGTCACCAAATCACCAACGGATACCACTTGGCTAGGATGTTTGATAAATTTACGACTCATATGTGAAATATGAATCAGGCCGTCCTCATGAATCCCAATGTCAACGAAGGCACCAAAGTCAACGACGTTACGCACCACACCTTCCAGCTTCTGTCCGACCACTAAGTCTTTGATATCTAGGACATCTTGGCGAAGTACAGGTGCATCAAAGGAATCACGGAAATCTCGACCTGGTTTGAGAAGATCTGCAATGATATCTTTAAGGGTTTCTGGACCAAGGTCTAGCTCTACCGCCATATCTTTGACTGAAAGCGACTTGAGTTTGCTTTGGGCTTCCTCGTTTAGGTCTTTAATATCTAAACGTTTAAAGAGTTCCTTAACAGCAGAATAGTTTTCTGGGTGAACTCCTGTATTATCAAGGATATTGCTACTTTCAGGGATACGAAGGAAACCAGCTGCCTGTTCAAAAGCCTTGGCCCCCAGACGCGGAACTTTCTTGATTTGAGCGCGTGAAGTGATTTTTCCTTCTTCCTCACGGTATTTGACAATATTTTCAGAAATGGTTTTATTGAGTCCAGCTACGTGTGAAAGAAGAGCTGGACTGGCCGTATTGACATTGACACCGACTTGGTTTACCACTGTATCGACAACAAAGTCCAGACTCTCAGATAGTTTCTTCTGACTGACATCATGCTGGTATTGACCGACACCGATTGACTTAGGATCGATTTTGACCAATTCAGCAAGGGGGTCCTGCAAACGACGGGCGATAGAAATAGCAGAGCGTTTTTCAACGGTCAAGTCTGGGAACTCCTGACGAGCAAGTTCGCTGGCAGAGTAGACCGAAGCACCACTTTCGTTTACGATGACATAACTAACCTCAGGAAAATCTTTCAGAACTTCCGCCACAAAGGCTTCACTTTCACGACTGGCCGTCCCATTTCCTATGGCAATAATTTCTACACTGTATTGACCAATCAAATCTGCCAGATCTTTCTTGGCTTCTTCGATTTGACGAGCTGACGCTGGTTTGACAGGATAAATGACCTGAGTTGTCAGCATTTTCCCTGTTGCATCCACGACAGCTAGCTTGGCACCTGTACGAAAGGCAGGGTCAAATCCTAAAACCACACGCCCTTTCAGCGGAGCAACCAAGAGGAGACTGCGCAGATTGTCAGAAAAGAGTTGGATAGCTCCTTCTTCTGCTTTCTCAGTTAATTCTGTCCGAATGCGTCGCTCAATAGCAGGCAAGACTTTTTTCTTAACAGATTGCTGAACCACTTCATCTATATAGGTGTTTTTGACCTTGAAACGAGCAGCAAAGAAGGCAAGAATACGGTCCGTTGCATGTTCAAAACCGACCTTCAAGATACCTAGCTTCTCCCCACGATTGAGGGCTAAGGTACGATAACCCTGCATATTTCCAACCGTCTCTGAAAAATCATAATAAATCTGAAAAACCTGCTTTTCATCAAGACTTTCATCCTTGACTTGAGAAGTGAGTTTGGAGTGTCTCAGCACCTCCTGATAAGTCATGGAACGCAAGGTCACATCCTCCGATAAGGCTTCAACCAAGATATCAACTGCACCAACTAAAGCTTCCTTACCAGTCACAAATCCTTCACAGACAAACTTCTCAGCTTCCTTCTCTAAGTCAGTTACATTCTGCAAGATTAAGCGAGCAAGTGGGAAGAGGCCAGCTTCACGGGCAATGGTTGCCTTGGTTCGACGTTTTTCCTTATATGGAAGATAGAGTTCTTCTACGTCTGCTAATTTTTCGGCAACTAAGATAGCTTCTTCCAACTCCTTGGTCAGCTTGCCTTGCTCTTGAATCTTAGCTAAAACAGCTTCCTTGCGGTCGTTAAGATTGGTCAGACTTTTATCCAAGTCAATAATGGCCTTAATCGCCACCTCATCCAGACTACCAGTCATGTCCTTACGATAACGCGCGATAAAGGGAATAGTCGCCCCTTCAGCTGTCAAACTTAGAACGGTATCAATTTGCTTTAACGTCACTCCCAAATCTTGGGAGATTTTTTCATATTTTTTATCCATGAATCTATTATACCACAAGCTGGAAGGCTTTCTCCAATCCTTTTCATACTCAATAAAAATCAAAAAGCAAACTAGGAAGCTAGCCGCAGGCTGCTCAAAATACTGTTTTGAGGTTGTAGATAAGACTGACAAAGTCAGTCACATATATACGGCAAGACGAAGCTGACGTGGTTTGAAGAGATTTTCGAAGAGTATCAACTATCGAAAACAAATTAAAAAACTCCCTTTTCCTCAAAATAATAGTATAATAGAGGTAGAATTTAGAATCGAGGTACACCTATGGCTGTAAAATTTACAAAACGAGACGACTTGGACAAGATGTTTGAAGAGTTTGCTAAACTTCCAGATTTGAAACAAGTCACTTTCCCTGATGACAAAGAGAAAAAAGCCAAAACAGAAAAGAAAAACTAGATGACTGCTTTTCAACAACTCCCATCTAGTGTGCTTCAGACTGGGGCTATTTTTCTCTCCATTATAATTGAAGCCCTCCCCTTCGTTCTGATAGGAAGCATTGTCTCAGGGCTGATTGAGGTCTATATCACACCTGACAAAGTTTATCATTTTCTCCCTCGAAATCGTTGGGGGAGAATCTTTTTTGGCACCTTCGTAGGGATTCTTTTCCCCTCTTGTGAATGTGGAATCGTCCCCATTATCAATCGTTTTCTTGAAAAAAAGGTTCCCAGTTACACAGCCGTTCCCTTTCTTGTGACAGCACCTGTTATCAATCCCATTGTTCTCTTTGCGACCTATTCTGCCTTTGGCAACTCCTTCCATATCGCGCTGTTACGAGCTCTGGGTTCCATCGTTGTGGCTGTAATACTAGGAATTTTTCTAGGATTTTTCTGGCAAGAACCGATTCAGAAAGAAAATCGGTTGGCCTGTCATGAGCATGATTTTTCTCACTTAAGCCCTGCAAAAAAGGTTTTTCAGGTTTTTGTGCAAGCAATTGATGAATTTTTTGATACGGGGCGTTATTTGGTATTCGGCTGTCTCTTTGCCTCTGTTATACAGGTCTACGTTCCAACTCGGATTCTGACCTCTATCAGTGCAACCCCTATTTTTGCCATCCTGCTCTTGATGCTTTTGGCCTTTCTTCTCTCTCTCTGCAGTGAGGCGGATGCCTTTATCGGTGCTTCTCTTCTCTCGAGTTTCGGTTTGGCACCAGTTCTGGCCTTTCTGGTGATTGGCCCAATGCTGGATATCAAAAATATTCTCATGATGAAAAATTACTTGAAAGCACGATTTATCAGTCACTTCATAACGATTGTAACTCTTGTCGTCTTAGTCTATTCTCTCTTGATTGGAGTCATCCTATGATTCGATTTTTAGTTTTAGCTGGCTATTTTGAACTGACTATTTACCTCCATCTGTCAGGCAAATTAAACCAGTACATCAACATGCACTATTCCTATCTGGCCTATATCTCCATGGTGCTTTCATTTATCTTGGCAATTGTTCAACTGTATATCTGGATGAAGCAAGTCAAAACCCACAGTCATCTGAACAGCCGATTGGCCAAGATGACGAGTATTTCTCTTCTGGCTATTCCACTTGTCGTCGGCTTAACTTTCCCAACTGTTAGCTTGGATTCTCAGACCGTTTCAGCTAAAGGCTATCATTTCCCTCTATCGGAAGGAACGAATCTAGCCATTCAGACAAGTGAAGGGACGACAAGCCAATATTTGAAACCAGATACCAGTTCTTATTTTTCAAAATCAGCCTATGAAAAGGAAATGCGAACGGCGGCGGATAAATACTTATCCCAAGATAGCATTAACATTACTAACGAAAACTATATGGAAGTCATGGAAGCTATCTACGACTATCCAGATGAGTTTGAGGGTAAGACAGTCCAGTTCACAGGCTTTGTCTATAACGACCCCAGTCATGCCAATAGCCAATTTTTGTTCCGCTTCGGCATTATCCACTGTATCGCAGATTCTGGTGTGTATGGATTGCTGACCAAGGGAAATAACCGGCAGTACGAGAACAATACCTGGATAACAGCCAAAGGAAAACTGGTCAATCACTACCATAAAGAACTCAAACAAAACCTTCCAACCTTGGAAATCGAAAGCTTTACCAAAGTCGATAAACCAGAAAATCCCTATGTTTATCGAGCTTTTTAAGGAAATCAATATAAAAACGAACAAGTTCTCTTCTGAATAACAGAAAAGATCCTGTTCGTTTTTTGTTGAGTATTGTATAGTAGAATATAAATTGCGATTTTTAAAATGATATATAACTAGTGAACAATTCACAAATCAAATACATTTTCATTCTCTACTTAATACTATGCTTATTCATCTTTTGTTCAAAGATAGTCGTGATAATTTGACGCAATTCTTCGCGTTCTTTTTCTGGAATCTCACCACTTGTTTGAGCTGCAGCGTAAAGCTCAGGGTGTTCGATTGAAATGCGTTTAATCGTACGTGTCGTAGCATGTTTTCTGACGAAAAATGGGATTCGCTTAATCAAGTCTTGTGAGACAAGCGCAAGAATCTTCTCAGCAGTTTCCTTGTCACTAATCTTAGACGTAGTCAGCCCCTTCTTAATCATTTCCTGTTCTTTTTCTGTAAAATCTTTTAATTCCATTCGATTAGTCCTCCTATTTTCTCTACCTTAAATTATAAACCAATCCAGATAAAACTACAAATGGACTGTCTGGAAATAGGTACAATACTGTAAAGACGACTCTGTTCTTTAATTATAAATCTTCCTCCTCAGTCACTTCCCATACTTCTGATTGATAGCCATTCCCATCAATATCGTATCTTTGGATATAGCCAATAAATGTTTCATTTTTTCCTGGTTTCTGGCTATTAACGATTGAAATAACCCACCAACTCATCAAAAATAGAAATAAAAATCCTAGGATTACTGTCATATCATACCACCATTAAAGTTTAACCCACTTATCATTATCCATGATAAAAGGCTTAGCCAGTCCCTCGCCTGTATAATCCGCATACTTGGTGCCTAAATACTTGTAACAATCTTCCTTGCTGGCAAATTTAATCGCTTGGTAGGGCTCTTCGAAAGTCAATTTCTCTACAAATAAGAAGCCATCAGCAGCAGGCACTAAGACTCCAACATGTCCAACAAACAGATACTCACCATCCAGATTGTCATGCAAGACTACAGATAACATTCGAGCTTTTTCATTGAATTGAAATTGTGAGAAGAATGTTTCCATCTTTTCAGCGTGAACCTTGACATCTGTAGTTGCCTCAGTTGGAACTCTCGAAAATAGAATATCAAACTCTTCCTTATCTTGTGAATCAAAGACCTTTCCCTTATCAATCGCATCGTTATCTAGGAAAAGCAATTGGTCATTTTTTTCAAGCTTGGGAATGGTGACTGAATTTTTCAAAAGACAATAACTATTGATACGGCAGTTGGTTCCAACAAAATCACCCTTCTTTTGATTCCAGAGATGACTGATTTTTTCAACATCGTATTCTGTGTGAGTAAAGGAAGTGAAATCTCCTGATAAGCCAGTTGAGCCAACAATGGTATTATAATCATTTACAAGATTAAAAAAGGCATCAACACTATTTGGATCCAAGTGAGCTGATAAGACAGATTTGACCTCTTCTGTACTTACCTGGTTGTTTAGGTTGGTGTATGAAGCTTTCCATGGCACTTTCGTTGAACTACTTTGCCTTTGACTCGTCCCATTCGAAATTGTAGCATCTTGTTGACAAGCTGCCAAGCCTAAAAACAAGGCTGAACAGAGTCCTAATGTGGCTAATTTTCTTGATTTCTTCATCTTTTCTCCTAAATGTCTTGGATTAAAGTTTCTTTAACTACTGCTTTACAAATATTGATTACTTTCTCATTTAGTGTGTTCATCGTCTTTCCCTCTGATTTGTTTTTTTGTTATTTCCTTAAGCTTGATTTAATTATAGTAGGCGTTTCGTGCTCTGTCAACAAATTTTTTACGAAAACACAACAAAGTTTTCATTTTCGTGGATTTCGTGTTATGCTTTACTTATAAAAATAGAAAGCGATTTCATTTGTGGATAAAGAAGAGATTGCGATTGTTACAGTCTAAAAATAAAACAATATAGACTAGTAAATGGTTGGACTCAATAAAAATTGGGTACTAAGATAGGTATAAGTAAAAACACCATTGGAAATTATGAAAAAAGGGTTAGCACTACTAAGAAAAATACTATATTTGACTTAGCTAAAGTATTCAGTAGCTTGATTGATGCCTCTTTCCTCCAGTTCAAAAGGATTCTCCTAGCGATATCCAATCTATCTACGACCAACGGGCATCACCCAGACAAGGTAAATTCCTGACCTATGCCGAGATGCAACTGTATGAGCAGAAAAACGAAGAAAAAGCGAAGATAAACGAAGTATCGTAAAAATCATCAGACTGGACGACTACTTACTCTCGTTTTAGGTAGTTTATCTCTGCAGGTAGCCACTTGATGCAGGATGACGATTTAGACATGGAGTTTCCATTCTATGAGGATGAAATCCCAGACGACTACGACACAATCGCTTATGTCGTCAGCAGGTCCATGGAGTCAAAGATAAGAAACAGCGACTACCTATTTATCAAAAATCCCCCACAGATTGACTATAATACCATCGGCATCTTCCAAGTAGACGGTGCTAACTATGTCAAGAAACTATGTCAAGAAACTCCGCCAAGGCTACCTCAAAAAAACTCAATCCCGAATACCCCAACATCCACCTAGACGAAAGCAACCATATTCATACCATCGGGAAAGTTGTCAGGCTGTATAGGGAGAATTAAAAAAGGGGGAGAATGACGATATAAAACAAACAGATTTTAAAGAATTCAAAAAACTTTGAAAAAGTTCATTCTACATTTCAAAAAAAGAATAAGTGACCTAAAGCAGATTAGATTTTGTTAAACAATAGTGATATGTAAATTTAGAGAAAGGCATTTAAGATCACTTTGTAAAAGGCAAATACTAAACTAGCAAAACCGATAAACCAGCCCCTTAGTTCCCATATTTTCAGGCACACACTCCTTAGTATACTAGCTGAGAAGAATACTATAATGGTTAGAGTGGAACACAAAGACGCTAAAACAATAAATAATATCTGCACTCACGTAAGTAAAAGAATGGAGCAAGCTGCTTTGGAGGTTTTAAATACCATATCATTAAATCAAAAATATATCAGATCGAATCTAGACAAGTACATTACGATTGCTAAAACATTTGTAGAAATTCATTTGACTTTCCTAATCAATTTGTGCATATCTTATTTCATACTCAATGAAAATCAAAGAGCAAACTAGGAAGCTAGCCGCAGGCTGCTCAAAATACTGTTTTGAGGTTGTAGATAAGACTGACAAAGTCAGTCACATATATACGGCAAGGCGACGCTGACGTGGTTTGAAGAGATTTTCGAAGAGTATCAATCCATTATGAAAGTTTTGCCTCTTTCTTACCCTCTATACAAAAAAAGCCTATCACACAAGCTCTAAAGCTGGATATGATAGGTTTTTATATTTTTCTTAACGTACTGTGCGGATACGCATTGTGTTTGTGCGAACAGCTTCTCCTACTGGTACACCAGCAACGATAACGATATCATCGCCTGACTCAACGAGACCTGCTTCTACCGCTTTACGTTCAGCGATTTCGAACATATCGTCAGTTGAAGATGGAGCATCTGTCAACATTGGGATAACACCCCAGTTCAACATCAATCCACGTTCTGTCAATTCGTCGAATGTCAATGCCAAGATGTCAGCATTTGGACGGTATTTAGAGATCAAACGTGCAGTGTGACCTGTCTTAGTAAGAGTTACAACCAATTTAATGTCCATTGAGTTAGTAGCATCTTTAACAGCTGAAGCCATTACTTCTGTCTTAGAGTTACGCTCAAATGAATCTGAATCCAAACGTCCGTATTCATTAAGAAGAGTTTGAGCGTTCTTGTCGATTGTAGCCATTGTAGTTACTGACTCGAGTGGGTATTTACCGTTTGCAGACTCACCTGATAGCATTGTAGCGTCAGTTCCGTCGATAACAGCGTTGAATACGTCTGATACTTCTGAACGAGTTGCACGTGGTTTTTCAGTCATTGTTTCAAGCATGTTTGTTGCAGTGATAACAACTTTACCTGCAGCATTGACTTTAGTGATGATCATTTTTTGGTAAACTGGAACCATTTCGAATGGTACTTCGATACCCATGTCACCACGAGCGATCATGATACCATCAGCAGCTTCGATGATTTCATCCAAGTTATCGATACCTTGTTGGTTTTCGATTTTAGCGAACAATTGAACATGGCCATTTCCAGTTTCTTCACAGATTGCACGAACTTCGTTCACGTCTTTTGCAGTACGTACGAATGAAATAGCGATGAAGTTGATACCTTGTTCAAGACCGAAGCGGATATCGTCGTTATCACGTTCAGCAAGAGCTGGGAAAGGAATTTTAGTGTTAGGAATGTTCACACCTTTTTGTTTAGCGATGATACCATCGTTTTCAACTTCAACTTCAAATTCACGAGTTGCATCATCTTTAGCAACAACACGAAGACCAAGTTTACCATCGTCAACCAAAACTTGACGACCAACTTCAACATCATCATAGATATCAAGAGCACCAGCAACGTTCAATGCAATCAGTTCACGAGTTGATTTGATTCCTTGTTTAGTTGCAACATGGATTTTTTCACCAGTTTTATATGAATATTCTTTAGCTTCACCTTCAAACAATTCTGTACGGATTTCTGGTCCTTTTGTATCAAGAAGGAAACCAACTTTTTTACCTGCAAGTTTTTCTGCAAGTTTAACAGTTGCCATACGCTCACCTTGTTCTTGGTGGTCACCGTGTGAGAAGTTGAAACGGAATGTGTTAGCACCAGCTTCAATCAATTTAGCAATGTTTTTAGCTGAAGCTTCAACATCAAGTTTTTCACCCCAGTATCCGTCCTCACCGAATTTTTTACCACCACGGATTTCTACCGCAGGACCCAAAGTTGCAACGATTTTTACACGTTTGTTCATGATTTTTGTGACTCCTTTATATATATGACCTTTTTGGTCTTATTAACTAAATTGTAAATTATGACAAGCTCTTATTCAAGCTAGATAGCTCAATGTCAGCTTTGTGTGGGTTGTTAACAACAATCTTACCTTCTGCAGTAAGGCTAAACAATGCTCCTTCTTCTGCAGTACCAAGAATTGGATTTTCAACCATTTTCTCGTTACGGATACCAACCGCAACACCACCGATACCTTCTTTAAGAAGTTTAACAGCATGCGCACCCATACGTGACGCCAATACACGGTCACGCGCAGTTGGAGAACCACCACGTTGAATATGTCCAAGTTCTGTCACACGAAGGTCGCTTGTATCCCCAGCTTCTTTTAATTTTTTACCAAATTCAGCTGCTGACATCACACCTTCTGCCAAGACGATGATATTGTGTTTTTTTCCACACTCATAACCACATTTAATGCTTTCTACGATATCTTCAATCTTGAATCCTTCTTCAGGAATGATGATTTCATCAGCACCAGTTGCAATACCAGCCCAAAGAGCGATATCACCAGCGTTACGTCCCATAACTTCAATAACAAAAGTACGACGGTGACTTGATGACGTATCACGAATCTTATCGATAGCGTCCATAGCAGTTGTGACCGCTGTGTCAAAACCGATTGTGAAGTCAGTACCAACGATATCGTTATCGATTGTACCTGGAAGACCGATAGCTGGGAAGCCATGTTCAGTCAAACGCATAGCGCCGTGGTAAGATCCGTCACCACCGATAACAACTACACCTTCAATTCCGTGTTTTTTCAATTGCTCAATCCCTTTAAGTTGCCCTTCAAGTTGAGCGAATTCTGGGTAACGAGCTGAGTGAAGGAAAGTACCACCACGAGAAATGATGTCTCCTACTGAAGCTGCATCTAGGGGATGAATTTCACCGGCAACCATACCAGCATATCCGTCATAAATACCAAACACTTCCATTCCTTCTGAAATTGCTTGACGAACAACTGCACGGATAGCAGCGTTCATACCAGGGGCGTCTCCACCACTAGTCAAAACAGCAATACGTTTCATATTGGTTTATGCTCCTTTTTCTTTTAACATTCTTATTGATTATACCACATTTGATTTTAAAATTCTTCTATTTTCCGTATTTTTAGCGATAAATCGTTTTCATAACCATTTCATTCAATTTCGCTTCTAATTCATTGGATTTAGCTACAAAATGATGAGGGGAAACGATTGTTTTCTGTTCCTCTTCATACCTGATGATGACTGGGATTGGGCCTTTATATTGGTCTAAAATACGTGAAATTTCTTGATCCGATTCATGATTTTTCACCTGTATCCAAAAGCGTTCAGCAACTGCTTCTCTTATTTCTTGTGCAATCATTTGCAGACGACCATCACGTGACTGGATTTTTCCTTTTATATAGTAGAAGGCTCCCTCTTTTACTTCTTGTCCAACCTGTCGATATAAGTCTGAAAAGAGAGTGACATCCAATTTTTTCTTACTGTCATCTACCTGTAAGAAAGCCATATTTTCGCCCTTTTTGGTACGAATTACTTTTATTTTCTGAACTTCAACCAAAATAATAGCGTAGCTATTTTCTGACAAATTCCCAATTGGGGTAATCGGGTAAATAGCCTTACTTGCAATAGCTTGTAGGGGATGTTTGCTGACACCTATCCCTAAAAGCTCTTGTTCCATATAGAATTTTTCTTGTTCCGTCCAATCTTCCGATTCCTGCCAACTATAAATGGTATCCCCAAACAAACTTCCTAACTCTTTCACAAATTCAAATAGATTAGCTAAATTATTGAATACTTTTTGACGATTTTTTTCAAATAAATCGAAAAGACCAACTTTTACCAAAGGTTCTAGCAGAGGAAGTTTCAAATAATTTTCAGGTAATTTAGCTATAAAATCTTCAATGTTAGAATAGGGTCTATTTTCAATAATCCAGAGAGCTAAATCATTACTGACTCCCTTAATCGATTTCAGACCTAGATAGATGGACTTGTTAGCAATTTTATCGTGATAGGGAATGGTGTTGATGGACAGAGGCGCTACTTCAAAGCCTGCTTCTAAGGCATCTGTTAAGTAATCACTGTTGGCAGAATTCAACATGACCTGATAAAAAATGTCTGGATAATGTGTTTTGAAATAAGCCAACTGGAAGGCCAAGGCTGAGTAGGCATAGGCATGTGACCTGTTAAAACCATAACCTGCAAACTTCTCCATGACATCAAAGACCTGCTCTGCCTTTTCCGCAGTATGTCCAGCTTCTAATGAACCTTGAATAAAAGAAGCCCTCATCTCATGCATGGCAGAGGCATCCTTTTTCCCCATAGCTCGACGCAAAATATCAGCCTTCCCAAGACTAAATCCAGCAAAACGCTGAGCAACCTGCATAACCTGCTCCTGATAGAGCATAATTCCGTAAGTTGGAGCCAAAATATCCTCCAGTACTGGATCCAGAACAGTCACTTCTTCCTGCCCATGCTTTCTTGCCACAAAATTATTGATGTAGTCACTAGCACCTGGTCGATTTAGGGAAGTAGTTGCTACGACATCTTCAAAACAGACTGGTTGCACACGTTTGAGCAGGCGAATAGCACCAGGTTGCTCAAATTGAAAGATACCTTTTGTATTACCAGAAGCAAATAAAGCTAACGTTTCTTTGTCTTCTAAATCTATTTCTTCGATTTTAAGGTGAATATCTTCTGTTTCAGCAAGCAATTCTTGCATCTTCTGGACAAAGGTCAGATTTCGTAGTCCCAGAAAGTCCATCTTCAAAAGTCCGCTAGCCTCAACTCCATGAGCATCATACTGAGTCAGTGGAATTTCATCTCCATGCTTTAGAGGGATGTAATTGGTCAAATCTTGGTCACTGATTACAACACCAGCCGCATGGACAGAGGTTTGTCTTGGATAGCCCTCTATCTTGCAGGCAATCTCAAAAGCTTTTTGGTATTCTAACTTACTATTTATTTGCTGACGAAACTGGAGATTGCCCTCATAGGCTGACTTGAGATTATCACGGAAACTGATTTTCTTGGTAATTGCGGATAATTCATATTCTGGAACACCAAAGCGTTTCAAGACATCTCGTAGAGCTTGCTTGGCTCCAAAGGTTGAAAAAGTAACGATTTGAGCCGCATGTTTACTACCATATTTATTGCCAACATATCTGATAAAATCTGGACGATAAATATCAGGGATATCTATATCAATATCAGGCATGGTATAGCGTTCACGATTGAGAAAGCGTTCAAAAATCAGATTTTTCTCTACTGGGTCAATCCCTGTGATATTCAAAGCATAGGAAACCAAGCTACCAACTGCGGAACCTCGTCCCATTCCCATATAATAGCCATTCGAACGTCCAAAACGCAGCAAATCCCAGACAACCAAGAAATAATCATCAAAGCCCATATCATGAATAACAGCCAATTCTTGGTCTAGTCGATCTTGATATTCTTTACTAGACAATCCCTTCTGGGCAAGCCCAAGCTCAGCGCGTTCTCTCAACTCTTCTACTGCTGGTCTAGCTGGGTTAAAACGAGGCAGTTTCAAACTCGTATCCAAGTCGTAAGAAATACCTGAAATCAGCTTTTCTAAATTGTCTAAGGCTTGCGGAAATCGTTCTAGGAATAATTTCTCTAAAGAACTTGCTGATATAAGGACATCTTGTCGTGAGCGCAAGGGAACTTCTCTGAACGGTAGGTTTTCTTTAATCGCTGTTAAAACTTGAAGAACTTCTCTATCCCTGCTTTCAAAAGCGTTGACCCGATAAAGAGGCAAAATAGGATGATGAAATTCGCTTGTCAGTGTTTCTGGATAAACTCCAATATAATAATCACAGCCTAGTTCTAACGACTCCAGTCCATCAAAATAAGGCACAATTACCGCAATATCATTTAAGTACTGAGATAAAACCGACCAATTTTTCTCCCCCTGCATCTTGGCTGTCGAAAGCTTCATCAACTGCTGATAGCCCACACTAGATAAAGCTAAAAAGCGCAGATTCACTTCCTGAGCATCCACAAACACAGTCATTTCAAGCCCTAATAAAGGATGAATGCCATATTTTTTTGTAACCTCTAGAAAGTCAAAAGCACCATAAAGATTGTCAATATCCATTATAGCCAGATGAGTGTAGCCGAATTCTTTAGCTGCTCTCACATACTTTTCAATCGAAATGACGCTTTCCATAAAACTATAGACTGTTTTTGTATCTAGTTGTGCGATCAATTTACACTTCTCCTCTATCCTTCTCACTATATTATACCATTTTCACATATAAAAGGCTTCTCTTGAGAAAAATTTCATCAGCTTACTAATTTATTTTTTATTCATTTGTATTTTTGTCATTATTTTTTTATATTTATACTATATTATATATAAAATAGAAAACATACAATATAAATCTCCTAGAATTTTTATATTATACCTATTATGTCTATTATTACACTGTTCTCTATATTGAATTTAGCACTTTATTCATTTTTATTGGATTATTTCCTTTTGCAGTTAACAATTCCCTTTCTGCTTTTTTTTTGATATAATAACCTTAACTATCATTCTATATGGAGGTTCTATGCGTTTTAATCAATATAGTTATATCACTTTTCCAAAAGAAAATATCTTATCTGAACTAAAAAAATGTGGCTTTGATTTACAAAACACAGCCAATCCCAAGGAATTACTGGAAACTTTTTTACGTCGCTTCTTTTTCACTTATGAGAACACCGACTATCCACTCTCCTGCTTGGCTATAGACAAAGAAACTAACATATTAACTTTTTTCAAATCTGATAAAGACTTGACAGCAGCTATTTTTTATACTGTCGCCTTTCAACTTTTAGGCTTTTCTTATTTGATTGACTTCGAAGACAGTGAAGCTTTTCGTAAAGAGACTGGATTTCCTATTGTATATGGTGACTTGATTGAAAATCTCTATCAGTTACTCAATACTCGCACCAAAAAGGGAAATACTCTTATCGACCAACTTGTTAGCGATGGTCTTATCCCTGAGGATAATGACTATCACTACTTTAACGGCAAGAGTTTGGCTACTTTTTCTAGCCATGATGTCATTCGTGAAGTCGTTTACGTTGAGTCTCGTGTCGATACTGACCAAAAAGGCTTTCCAGATCTAGTCAAGGTCAGCATTATTCGTCCACGTTATGAGGGGCAAATCCCTGCCATCATGACAGCCAGTCCCTATCATCAGGGAACAAATGACAAGGCAAGCGATAAGGCTCTCTACAAGATGGAGGGCGAGCTTGAGGTGAAACCTGCTCATAAGATTGAACTAGAGGAACCTCAACTCATTCTCGTCCAACCTCAAGGCCAAGCTGAGCTTGTGGCTGAAGCTGAGGAAAAGCTAAGTCACATCAACTCTAGCTATTCACTCAACGACTACTTCCTTCCACGAGGTTTTGCCAATCTCTATGTGTCAGGTGTTGGTACCAAAGACTCTACTGGTTTCATGACTAACGGAGACTACCAACAAATCGAAGCTTATAAAAATGTCATCGACTGGCTCAATGGTCGTTGCCGTGCCTTTACCGACCACACGCGCCAGCGTCAAGTCAAGGCTGACTGGTCAAATGGAAAAGTAGCCACAACTGGACTTTCCTATCTTGGAACCATGTCCAATGGACTTGCGACTACAGGCGTCGATGGTTTAGAGGTTATCATCGCTGAGGCTGGCATTTCTTCATGGTACAATTACTATCGTGAAAACGGTCTGGTAACTAGCCCAGGTGGTTATCCAGGTGAGGACTTTGACTCCCTTGCTGAACTAACCTACTCTCGTAATCTCTTGGCTGGCGACTATATCCGTGGCAATGAAGCTCACCAAGCTGACTTAGAAAAAGTAAAAGAGCAACTGGATCGCAAGACCGGCGACTATAACCAGTTTTGGCATGATCGCAACTATCTGCTCAATGCCCATAATGTAAAATCAGAGGTTGTCTTTACTCATGGTTCTCAGGATTGGAATGTCAAACCGCTTCATGTTTACCAGATGTTCCATGCGCTTCCTACTCATAGAAATAAGCACCTCTTTTTCCATAATGGAGCACATGTTTACATGAACAACTGGCAGTCCATTGACTTCCGTGAGTCCATGAATGCCTTATTGACTAAGAAATTACTGGGGCAAGAAACAGATTTTCAACTTCCTATTGTCATTTGGCAAGACAATACAGCTCCTCAGACTTGGTTATCACTTGATAACTTCGGTGGACAAGAAAACTTTGAAACCTTCTCACTTGGTCAAGAAGAGAAAGTCATTCAAAACCAGTATTTAAATAAGGATTTTGAGCGTTATGGTAAGACATACCAGACCTTCAATACGGAACTCCATCAAGGGAAAGCCAATCAGATTACTATTGACCTTCCTGTGACCAAGGATCTTCACTTGAACGGTCGAGTTCAACTTAATCTTCGTATCAAATCCAGCACGAACAAGGGGCTCTTATCTGCTCAACTACTGGAACTTGGACAAAAGAAATACCTACAACCTTATCCAGCTGTTTTAAGTGCTAGAACCATTGATAATGGACGCTACCACATGTTGGAAAATCTCTGTGAATTGCCATTTAGACCAGAGGCACAACGAGTCGTGACAAAAGGTTACCTTAATTTACAGAATAGAAATGATTTACTATTAGTAGAGGATATTACTGCAGATAAATGGATGGATGTGCAATTTGAACTACAACCTACTATTTACAAGTTAAAAGAAGGAGATACTCTTCGTTTAGTCCTCTATACGACTGACTTTGAAATCACCATACGTGACAATACTGACTACCACCTGACTGTCGACCTCGCTCAGTCCACGCTTACCATACCTTGCTGAAAGGAGTTACATTATTATGAATAAATCAGAACACCGCCACCAACTCATACGCGCTCTTGTCGCAAAAAACAAGATTCATACACAGGCTGAATTGCAGTCCCTTCTTGCTGAGAACGACATTCAAGTGACCCAGGCAACCCTCTCACGCGACATCAAAAATATGAACCTATCAAAAGTCCGCGAAGAAGATAACGCTTATTATGTTCTTAATAATGGTTCCATCTCAAAATGGGAAAAACGTTTGGAAAACTATATGGAAGATGCCCTCATCATGTTGCGACCTATTCAGCACCAAGTCCTACTCAAAACTCTTCCTGGTCTAGCACAATCGTTCGCTACAATTATTGATGCTCTTGATTTCCAATATATTATCGCAACCCTTTGTGGTGATGATGTTTGCCTTATCATCTGTGAAGATACAGATGCTGCTCAAAAGTGCTTTGAAGAACTGAAAAAATTCGCTCCACCATTTTTCTTTGAAGAATAATAAATGACTACAACTAACAATTATGCTTTAAAAAAACCTAGTAGAAAGTCTTTAACATCAGAAAACGCATAGTATCAAGTATTTAAAACCCTTGATATTATGCGTTTTGCTTTATCCTAGGAAGATTTATACTCTTCGAAAATCTCTTCAGTCCGCGTCAACATCGTCTTGCCGTAGGTATGGTTACTGACTTCGTCAGTTTCATCTACAACCTCAAAACAGTGTTTTGAGCAGCCGGCAGCTAGTTTCCTAATTTGATCTTTAATTTTCATTGAGTATTAATAGACTTGAAAACTATATCGTATAGGTGTCGTCATGGATCCTTTTAGCTGATTTAAGGATACGAAAGCACAATACTATGACTCAATTGAAGTATTAAAATTCAATTTCTGACCACCTAATCCTGCTTCAAATAGTTATCGAACAAGTTTTATGATAGCTACCTTATTAGGATGCTCTTACTTTTTATCAGACAAAACAAAAGGATTAAGGGAGTGAATTTCCTTAATCCGATAGTTCTTATTCTTGACGTTGTCCGAAATCAGCAATCATCTGATCCATTTCTTGTCGACTCGGAGTTGTCAGCATATAAAGGTAATCCCCTTGAAGTTCCGCAAAGGCAGCTGGCATGATTTTTTTAACCTTGAACTGCTGACTATATTTGTCAAGCAAGTCCTCCTCAGAATAAACATAGTGAGCATTTGCACGGCGAGAAGTAGCCAAACAATACTGAGGTTCAAACTCTGACATTGGGAACTCTTCTCCTGCGACAATGGCTGCATATCCACGATAGAGATCCAAGGAATGAGCAAAGTTATAAACATCAATGGTGAAACCACCTGCAGGACGGTTATTGTACTCAATGGCAATGTAATCGTCCCCCTCACGGAAGAACTCAATATGGAAGAAACGTTCTTTCATACCAAATTCTTTGACAATTGCCTCACCATATTTACGTAATTTAGGATCCATATCCTTGAGCACGTAATAAGAATTATCCATCTTGTAAATCATGAGATCAAGCGGTGTATAGGCGTAGTCAAAGGTTGTTGAAAAGACAATCTTTCCATCCTTATCCACTAGACCATCAAAGGTACAGATTTCACTAGACGTGACAAATTTCTCAAAGAAATAAATAGTTGAATGGTCCCATTCTTGCTTGAAGTGATTGACATCGTCTTCTGTTTCAAGCTTAAAGGTCGCGGCTGCTCCAACTCCATTGTCAGGTTTGGCAATCATTGGAAGACCGATTTCGTTCACTGCTTGATCAACATCTGCTTCCGTCTTGATAACAGCTCCAGGTACCACGGGGACACCTGCTTTTTTGAACAGTTTCTTCATTTCAGACTTAAATTTCGTCTTTTTGAGATCCTCTGGTTTAGCACCAAAAACATTGAATTGTTCACGGAGAGCTGCGTCCAGCTCAAGCCAGTATTCATTATGGGATTCAATGCGGTCAATTGGTCCATGTTTATAAAAGAGAAAAGCAACTGCACGTTTGACTTCATCTATATTTTCAAGATTATCTACACGGAAATACTCGGTCAGGCTATTGCGCAAGGGCTCATCCAATTGCTCGTAAGGCTCTTGACCAATTCCCAAGACGGTGATGCCTTTATTGGCTAGTTCAATGGTAAACTGTTGAAAGTTTTGTGGATAGTAGGGAGAAATAACAAGGTAATTCATAGATAACTCCTTTTATAAATAGAGATTGCCGAGGAAATAAGGCATTTGTTTACGCCACCATTCCCAGTCGTGGGCGACATCATGTCCCCATTCAGCAAACCAGGCTGGAATTTGTTTCTGGTCAAAGGCTTCTTTGAGCTTGTAGAAAGATGGTAGACCGTCTTGTTCCCAGGCACCAAGACCCGTACACAGCACAATCTCTGCCTGACGATAACGATCAATAAACCAGCCGTCGTTCTGGTTCCAGATATAATCTACTGGCGAGTTTTGGTAAATAGCATCGTCATTATAGTAATCGCCGACAAAGAAACGTGCGTCGTAAACACCACTAAGAGCTATCACTTTGGTAAAGACATCTGGATGCTGGAGGAAGAAATTGACAGCATGGTAGGCTCCCATGGAGCAACCTGTTGTCATCATACCATCAAACCAGCCTGTCTTGTGCTTAATAAAAGGAATGGCCTCCTCAATCACATAGCGTTCGTAGGTACGGTGCATCTCTGCTTGGTCGTGACCGTTTTTCCAAGTGGCCAACCAGCTCTCACTGTCTACACTGGAGAGGGTAAAGAACTGGACACGGCCTTCCTCGATAAAAGAGGCACAGGCATCAATCATGCCAAAATCATAGTATTCGTTGTGACTACCACCTGATGAAGCAAAGACCACAACTGGAATCCCAGCATGTCCATAACGATTGAGGTACATTTCACGGTTGAGATGGCCACTCCAATGGCTAAGATGTTCAATATGCATTTCGTTTTTTCCTTTCTTAACTTACCATTTTTCTGCAAAAAATCTCAAACAATCTGGTAGATTTTCTGACCAAGGGATTTCACTATGGATGGCACCAGACTGAACTTTCAGCACAAGATTATCCAGATGTACCCCCCCTGCTATTAAATCATGGTAATAGCGAAGCGATGAGTCAATATAGGCTTGTTTGATATTACCAGCCATCAAGGTCTTGTCTGTATCATCCGCTTCTTCCGTTCCCACATAGATGAAGATGCGCTGGTCAGGCGATAGTTGCTGACGCTCGATATAGCGGTTAAAGGCTTCTTGGTGGAGCCAGTTGGCAGATGAAAAGACGCCCAAGCAACCAATTTGGTCTTGGTATTCTAAACCGATAAACTGGGTAATATTGCCTCCTAGTGAGGAACCAATCATAGCTGTATGCTGGCGGTCTGCTTTTGTACGATAAGTTTCATCGATAAAAGGCTTGACCACCTCCATGACAAACTCGGCATACTCCACACCCTTACCGCCAAACTGCTGGCCTGGGATGGGAGATTCTTGGAACTTCCATGCCGCATACTCATTCATCCGCCCCATGCCATCATTGTCAATAGCAACTACAATCATGCGACTGATATCGGGATTTCGTTTGATAGCTGGGATAATCTTCCATGAGTGACCAATGAAAGACTCCTTGCTATAAAAAACATTTTGCCCGTCATGAAAGTATACAACAGGATAGGAACGATTCGTGTCTTTCTCATAATCTTTAGGCAGAAGAACACGCACACGGCGCTCCTTACCTGTATAAGGAACCTTGAGTTTGTGTTCTTTCATTTTTAGATAAAAGTAGGATTGATTCATTGTCAGAAAACTCTCTATATTCAAAATTTATTCTTATTATATCACAGTTTAAGAAAAAAAGTCAGTTTTTCTTCCATTTTTGGATTAAAAACTAACTTTTTCATTTAATTTTCTAAATTCTTTTGGATTTTCTGATTAGAGCAGATTGTCAATCAAGTCATCAACTTCATCTTTTTCAGCTTGCGGTGTAATCTCAGTAATCATAATTCCAGCCACTGCTCGCTCAACTAAGCCTTCAACATCCATACGCGCTTCGTACTGCTCCGCATTCTTAATCTTAGGATTAGTCTTTGGACGATCTGGCGCAAAAATCGTACAACAGTCTTCAAACGGTTGGATTGAAATGTCAAAGGTATCAATTTCTTGTGAAATATCGATGATTTCCAACTTATCCATGGTCACAACTGGACGGATGATGGGAGTGTTGGTCACAGCGTTAATAGCCTGCATGCTTTCCAAGGTCTGGCTAGCTACTTGACCAAGGCTTTCCCCATTGATGATAACCAAACCATTTCGTACCTCACGAATACGATCGGTAATCCGCATCATAAAACGACGGGTCAAGGTCATGAGATAGGCTTCTGGCGCCTTGGCCTTGATTTCCTCTTGAATCTCAGTGAAAGGCACTTCGATAAACTGGATATTACCCCCAAACTTGGTCAATTTACGGGTCAAGTCCTGCGCTTTCTTGAGGGCACCGGGACTAGTATATGGTGGACTAGCAAAGTGAACAGCCTCAATATCCACCCCACGCTTAAGAGCAAGATAACCTGCTACAGGTGAGTCAATCCCTCCCGACAACATAAGCATACCTTTACCTGAAGTTCCAACTGGCAAACCACCAGCCCCACGAATAGTTTCATAAGAAAGATAGGCAGCTTCTTCACGGATCTCCACCTGAAGATTGATGTCAGGACTTTTCATTTGAGCTTGCACATTTGGAATGGCTTCAAAAACAGCTCCTCCAAGTGTTTGGTTGAGTTCACGACTATCCAACTCAAAGTTGTGGTCGCTACGCTTGCTAGAAATCTTAAAGGTCATGCCTTCCTTGTAGATGTCCTGCATAATCTCTTGGACAGCAGACTTCAGAACTTCTACAGATTTTTCAACCTTATAAACAGGGGAAAAGTTTTGAATTCCAAATACTTGTTTGAGAGATTCTGCAACTGCCGTGTAATCTGCTCCATTGAGGTAAGCATGGGCACGGTCGCGATCTGCTGTTACCTTAACTTGGGGATAGATAGACAAAACGTCTGAAATATTATTACGAAGTTTATTGATGAAACGCATACGGTTTTTACCCTTGGTTGACAGCTCACCGTAGCGAATCATAATTTCTGAATACTGCATGAATGCTCCTATCTTACTTTTCTAGTTTGATTGTAAATCAATTTTAACTTGGTCAAAAACTGCTCGACCTGACTCATATCATTTTCAAGGTCTAGGCTTAGACGCACAGCTGACCGAGCCTTATCTTTATCCACTCCCATAGCAATAAGAGTTCCTGCAGGTTTCCCAGCCTTGGATGAACAAGCAGAGGTCGTTGAGATGAAAATATCATAGTCTTCAAAGGCGTGAACGATGACTTCACCACGAACACCCTTGATTCCAAAAGTCAGAATATGAGGTGCGAAGTCTTCCTCATCTGAAAAGACAAAAATATCTGGATAGTCCAGAAGTGCTTGGCGAATAACAGCTTTCATCTGCCCAGTCTTGCTAGTAAAGAAATCTAGCTTTTCCATGGACAAACGGAGAGCCTTGGCTGTCGCTGCTATCCCTGCTACATTTTCAGTAGTCGACCGATAGTCACTCTCCTGACCACCACCTGTTAAAAGAGGTGTAATCTTCTTGCCAGACTTGATATAGGCAAAACCAACACCACGAACTCCGTGGAACTTGTGACCAGAGAAAGTCGCAAAATCCACTCGTTCTGTCAGATACTTTTCAGTCGGAATCTTGGCAAGCGCCTGAACCGCATCAACGTGGAAGGAAATAGTCGGCTTGTCTGCCAATAGTTTTGAAATAGCCTCAATGGGCTGAATAGAGCCAATTTCATTGTTAACTGCCATGATGGAAACAAGGGTCGTATCCGGTCGTATCAAATCTGCTAACGCTTCAACATCCACAAATCCTTTGTTATCAACTGGAGCAAAATCCACTTCAAATCCTTGACTTTTCAACCAAAGGGCTGACTCTTTGACTGCCGGATGTTCAACGGCTGATACGATGATGTGCTTGCCAAACTGGGCTTTTTCAAATGCTACTCCCTTGATGACCCAGTTATCCCCTTCTGTTCCACCAGAAGTAAAGAAGATTTCCTCACTTTTCTTACCGATTAAATCTGCAATCTGTTGCCGGGAAGCATCTAAAATTCGTGTTGCCTGGTCTCCCAAACGATGGAGACTAGATGGATTTCCTAAAATTTTTGAAGCGACCTGCATATAAGTTTCAAGTGCTTCAGGATAAGGCTTGGTCGTTGCCGAATTATCAAAGTAAATCATGTTTTCTTACGCTTTCTAAAATCACTCCCTCTATTGTATCATGAAACGGAGCTTGCGACAAGAAAGGGCAATTCCTCTTTTTTTAAGATTTTTTTAAAGAAATGCGGTATAATAAATTTTAATTAAAGGAGAGAATGTATGTCTAATTATCGTAGAACTTCAAAACCAAAAACAGAACACATCAAAAAAGGCTTTACGGTCTTTCAAAAAACCGTCGCTACTATCGGTAGTATCCTTGGCTTAATTACCGCAAGTATCACGATCATGAACGCCTTGGACAATAACAAAAATACTAAAAAAGAACCTACGACAAGCCAGACGACAACAATTGTCAAAGAAATTCAAAAGGAATCCCCTCAGGAAAACACTAGTCCCAATAAGGAAAATAACACTTCTCAAGAAAAAACACAGCAAGAGGAAACACCAAAAGCTAGCGTCAAGGAAGAGAAAAAAGAAGAGCAGAAAGCATCAACTCAGGATTCTTCTACTCCTACTCCAAGTAAACCTGCTACTGAAAATGAAAAACAGTCCAATACCCCAACTTCAGAAAATAAAACTAATCAATAATCACTAAAATAGCTTCTCTCCAAACTTGGAAAGAAGCCATTTTTATTGTTGCAATACTTTTCTTGGTTTGGTACCTTCAGCTGGACCGATAACACCTGCCATCTCCAGTTCTTCCATGAGACGAGTCGCACGGTTAAATCCAACTGACAAACGACGCTGAATCATGGAGGCGCTGGCTTTCTGGGTTTCTATCACCAAAGCCTTGGCTTCTTCAAAAAGCGGATCTCCACCAGCTTCACCATCTGAAAATTCACCGTCATTTTCAGAAACCTCACCTGGATCAAAACTATCATCGTAGTCCGCATCTGCCTGAGCCTTGATGAAGTTTACGATGCGCTCGACATCATCATCCGAGATAAAGGATCCTTGGAGACGAACTGGATGATTTTCATCAATCGGTTTAAAGAGCATATCTCCTCGACCAAGCAGTTTCTCAGCTCCATTTTCATCCAAAATCGTACGGGAGTCTGTCCCTGATGAAACCGCAAATGCGACACGAGATGGGACATTAGCCTTGATCAAACCAGAGATGACATCAACAGATGGACGCTGGGTTGCAAGAATCATGTGGATACCTGCAGCCCGCGCCTTCTGTCCAAGACGGATAATAGCATCTTCTACTTCCTTGCTGGCCACCATCATAAGGTCAGCCAACTCATCCACAATCACGACAATGAGCGGTAGCGGAACCTGCTTGTACTCAGACTGGGCATTAAACTCTTCTACCTTGGCATTAAAGCCTGCAATGTTACGAACCCCCACCTTGGCAAAGAGTTCATAACGATTTTCCATCTCATCCACAACCTTTTGCAGGGCCTTGCTGGCTTTGCGTGGATTGGTCACAACTGGAATCAAGAGATGGGGAATATCATTGTAAACAGATAACTCAACCATCTTAGGGTCGACCATCATAAATTTAACTTGGTCAGGTCTCGCCTTCATGAGAATGCTGGCGATAATGCCGTTAACCGCTACTGACTTCCCTGAACCCGTCGAACCTGCGACGAGCAAGTGGGGCATTTTAGAAAGGTCAAAAGCTCTTGCGGTTCCATTAACAGCCTTCCCTAAAGGAATTTCCAAGAGATTTTCTGCTTTCGTTTGAGATTGTTCCCATAGTTCGCGGAAAGACACAGTGGCAATCTCAGAGTTGGGTACTTCGATTCCGACCAGGGATTTCCCAGGAATTGGTGCTTCGATTCGGACATCCTTGGCCGCCAAGGCTAGAGCGAGGTCATCTGCTAGATTGGAAATGCGGTTGACCCTTACACCTACTGCTGGCTTGACTTCATACTTGGTCACTGATGGCCCAATTTCAGCCCGTTCAACTGTTACCTTGATACCAAAGCTAGCAAAGGTTTCTTCTAGGATTTTGATGTTTTCTCGAACAATTTTCTTCTCTTTAGACTGGTCTTTTGGTTTATCTGGGGCAAAGAGTTGTAAGCTTGGAAGTTTGTATTCAAGGGCTTCTTTGGCTGAAAAATCAACCTGTACGTCTTCATCATCAGAGCCATCTTCCTTTTCAGGGAATTCAAGCTCCGGTTGAGGTAGGATGATTTCTGGTTCCACCCACTCTTCTTCCGGAACAGGTGGAACGTCAAGCACAACATCATCAGTCAGAATTTCACCCGTTTCCATATCAACAGGAGGCATATCGAGTAAGGATTTTTCGGTCTTTTCTTTTTCTAATCTAGCCTCTTCCTCAGCCTTTTGGCGAGCTTTTTCTTCTTGTTTGACAAAGCGTTCCTCTTTTCGAAGCTCATGTCCTTCCCTCCATTTGGCAAAGCCTCTACTGAAAAATTCAGCAATATCATAAACAGACCAAGGACTGACTAGGAGGGCACCCACTAAAATCAAGATAGAACCAATAAAGTAAGTACCGATATTTGAAAAGAGAAAGGCGGTTGGAATATAAAGAGCGACCCCAATCAAGCCCCCTCCAGCAAAACTGGTCGTTCGAAAACTAGTCAGATCCGTCACAACCTGAGCCATGGTCCCTTTTAGAACGGACTTGTCTAAACCATATTTCCAAACTAAGTAGGCTTCAAAAATCAAGAGCAAACCTGCAAATATGGTGAAAAATCCTGACAAGAGCCCTTCCTGTTTTCGGATCCACTTGAAAAAGAAGAGGTAGAGCAGGATACCGAATATTGCCAGATAAGCTAGGCTACCCACCAACAAGCGAATTAAATTGTAAAGTGTTATACCTGCAGCCCCTAATTTGAAGGCTGCGAAAATCAATAAAAGCGCGATTCCCAACGAAATCAACATTCGTTGAATCGCTTCTTTTCTTTCGAGTTCTGCTTTAGACGGTCTCCGTCTTGTTTTACTTGTATTCTTGTTTGCCATTCTTCTATTATACCATATTTCACAAACATTTCGGAAAAGATCAATATTCTCCTTGGATAGTTCAGTATTAAGATATTCAAATAAAATTTTCTTATCCATAGTTTCCCTCTCTAAGCAATTTCAGAACATCTTTTTGATAGCCTTTATAATCCAGCTGACTGTTCATCAAAAAAAGAAGATATGCAAAATTTTGAAATTTTGATATAATAAAACTATCAAAAAGTAAAGGAATGATTGGTATGAACGCAATCACAGCTCACAGCTCACAGCTCACAGCTCACAGCTCACAGCTCACAGCTCACAGCTCACAGCTCACAGCTCACAGCTCACAGCTCACAGCTCACAGCTCACAGCTCACAGCTCACAGCTCACAGCTCACAGCTCACAGCTCACAGCTCACAGCTCACAGCTCACAGCTCACAGCTCACAGCTCACAGCTCACGCTGATTATGTAATCGGACGTGTTTTTTGTCAAGCACTAAAACAGACTTTTTCACATTTTTGTGAGGAAGTCTTTTCTGTTGTTTATCAACTCCATGAGTTGATTGTTGGAGGTGTAAAATGACACCTCTAGCTATTGATAGAAGTTGGCAATCTGGAAATGAAAGAGCTGACAATTTATTTTTCTGGAGAAATTTCGGTTTTGATGAAAAAGATATTTTAATCGAAAATACTGATGGTATCATTAACGGAGCTCTGTTTGAATTTAAAAATAGCATTGCTGATCTTAATGCTGTGCTTGTTCAAGCTATCCACTATCTGTCTAAATTAAGGATAAAAGGTGGTATTCCTATACCAAGCAAAATCGTTTTAGTTGATATTAATAAAAATCGTGCTAGTGTTTATGATGCAACTCAATATCGTTTAGAAATTTTACAAAATTATACGAATAGTGCATCAAAAAATGTAAATCAGACCACTTTAAAAAATGCTACTACTCCTGAAAAAGTAATTGAATTTGATGTTCTTCAACCAAAAAGCCCTAAAAATCGTGAATTGTGTGAATTATTCCAAATAGACGAGTATCAAAAGTTTGAAATTGATTTTCCAAACATTTTAGGGTGGGCGAACTATATATACCGTCACGATAAAACAACAACAAAATCTCAAATGTTTGAGATGCTCAAACAACCATCTAATTCAATAGTCGAAAACTATATCTTACCTTGGTGTGGAGACGAAAGTGATTTTGACACCGTGATGGACGCATTAAATGACCCCGCAAATAGAAAAGATTTAGGAGCATTTTATACACCACTACCTTATGTTAAAGAAGCAACTAAACTTGTTCGTCAAGCTATTAGCAATCTTCCTAAAGGCATGGACTATGTTATTTTGGACAGATGTGCTGGTACAGGAGCATTGGAGCATTATTTAACTGAAGAAGAGTTAAGCCATGTTATCTTGAATACTTATGAAATAAAAGAATGGCTTGTTTTGTATAACAAATATATTGGGAAGGTACGGGCTATCATACCACCACTTTCAATGGTACAAGAAAACAAGGGGAACTTAGTAACAGGTGGGGATGCTTTAGCAGAAGAGTTTTTATCAATTCCAATGGAAACAGATGGAAAACATAATACATTACAAGAAGTCATAGATGACAAAAATGTTGCGATTATTGGTTTTGAAAATCCCCCTTATTCTAGCGAATTAGCCCGTGCTCAAGAAGGAAATGTCAAATCGATAGATAAATTTAGCTATATAAGGAAATTGATGTCCGATGAATTTGTTGGTGATAGTAACCATGCAAAAGATTTGCTAAATCAATTCGTTTGGTCTTTTGAGAAATACTTTATGAGAGATGAAAACGACTATTATATTTTATTTGCTCCTGTTAAGTATTGGAAATCAGTTGGTCTAATGCAAAAAATCTTTATTAATGGTTTTCTAGCAAACAGAGGGAACTTTAAAGCACAAGAAAGTTCCGTTTTGGTAGCACTTTGGAAAAACAATCAAGATAACGAAACTGAAAGTATTACTGTAACTGCTAAAGAAATATGGAGAGATAATAAAAAATGGGGAACTGGGAAAGGAGCAGCAGTCATTGATGTACCTGAGGATGCTATTCTTAAAGATGTGAAGCATGTCACTATAAAAAAAGTATACAAAACGCTAGGAGAATACTATTCTAAAAAGTTAAAAACAGATGTGTTATCTAAAATTGCTACTGGCTACGATGGTAAAGAAGTGCCATTAAAAAGCTATGGAAAACCTGTTTATAATGACAATATTTTAGCGGTTATAGAAGCCAGTGGTTTTGGTACTACTCCGCAGGACATAAGAATGACTAGAATTGCTATTTATCATGGACGAGGTAGTCAAGTTAGAACGAATAATTACGCAGAGCAAACTGCTTTATTTGTTGCCAAGCAATACCCTCAAAAAAACTGGTATGAAAGGGATATTTACTATACAACTGCTGATAAAGGGGATTTGTATACAGAGGATACAGATTTTCTTAGAAAAGCTACATTATGGACTTGTATCTCTCAAAAAAATCATTGTTTGAGCTTTGATGGTTCTGATGGAAAGTTTTATAGTAACGAAATGTGCCTAGATAAGAACTCTCTAGTTCGTAAAGAATTGGTCGAACAAGAAAAATATGGAAAACTTGATAGAACTGACTTAATGTTGCTAGGTGTCTTCGATGAATTACTTGAACTAGCTAAAAATACTCAAGAATATAATCCAAAATACAATTATGGTACTTATCAAATTGAATTGGACATAAATACATCATACAAAGATGGTAATGATAAAAAGATATTCAACAATGAAAAAGTTAACACTAAACTAAAAGAACTTAAAACAAGGTTAGCTGAATACTACGAAAATGAACTTGAAAGTAAAGTATTTGAGTATGAACTATTGAAATAGTGAGAAGACGATTTCCAAACGGAAATCGTCTTTTTCGATATTGTTGAAATACTACAGTTTGTGGTTAGTTTAAACTGGTATATAGTTCCCTTTTATTTCACTGCTTGGGGTTTGCGTAGGTAACCATAAACCACACCACTTACGATTGCTCCTACCAATACAGAAACGAGGTAAAGAAGAGCATTTGAAGTAAGGGCAATCACGAAGATTCCTCCGTGTGGCGCCATAAGTTTGATACCAGTAAGACCAACGAGTCCACCTGCTACTGCTGAACCAAGGATGAAACTTGGGATCGCACGAGCTGGGTCAGCGGCACCAAATGGAATTGCTCCCTCAGTGATAAATGACAAGCCCATGATGATGTTTGTCAAACCTGAGTTGCGTTCTTCCTTAGTAAATTTATCTTTGAAAAGAAGAGTTGCGACAAAGATTGCAAGTGGTGGCACCATTCCTCCAGCCATAACTGCTGCCATGGCTACAGAACCACCTGAAGAAACAGACGCTGCAAGCGTACCTGTACCAAAGACATAAGCCGCTTTGTTAACTGGTCCACCCATGTCAACAGCCATCATTCCACCAAGGACGATACCAAGAAGGACAGCTGAACCTCCTCCAAGACCACCTAGGAAGTCATTCATAGCAGTGTTGATTGCTGCCATTGGGATATTAACAGCTAGCATGACAAATCCAGTCAAGATTGTTCCAAGAAGTGGCAAAAGAAGGATTGATTTTGCACCTTCAAGTGAACGAGGAACTTTAACGTATTTCTTGATAGCAAGAACTAAAGCACCTGCGATAAATCCACCAACAAGGGCACCTAGGAAACCAGATGAGACACCTGCAAGAGTTGAAGTTGCTTCACCACCTGCGGCATAAGGAATTTTACCAAAGGCAAAACCTTCTTTGGCAATAGCACCAGCCACGAAACCTGCTACCAAACCTGGTTTTTCAGCGATAGAGTAGGCAACATAACCTGCAAAGACTGGAAGCATCAAACCAAAGGCAGCTCCACCAATTTTCATGAACATAGAAGCTAGCTCATGGTAGGAACCAAGATTACCAAGATTTTCATTTGGAACACCCAAAGCACCGTCAATCAAGAAGGCAAGGGCAATCATGATACCACCGCCAATAACAAATGGCAACATTTGCGATACACCACTCATCAAGTGTTTGTAGAAGGCACCACCAAGACTTTGTTTTTCGTTAGAGGCTGTTGTAGCTTTTGTTCCATTAGCAGCACGATAAACTTCAGCATCTCCTGAAAGAGCCAAGTTAATTAACTCTTCTGTTTTACGGATACCGTCAGCAACTGGACGATTGATCAATGGTTTGCCATCGAAACGATCCATTTCAACTGCCTTGTCTGCCGCGATGATAACAGCTTTAGCCTTACGAATGTCTTCCGCAGTTAGTTGGTTACCAACACCGCTAGCACCGTTGGTTTCGACCTTAATTCCAACACCCATTTCAGCAGCCACTTTTTGAAGAGCTTCTTGGGCCATATAAGTGTGGGCGATACCTGTTGTACAAGCTGTAACAGCAACGATAAAGTCACCAGAGTCATTGGTAGGTGCTTGAACTGGCTCCTCAGCTTTTTCTGAAGCTTGGTTAAAAAGTTCGATAACTTGGTCAGCTGATGTTGCTTGACGAAGTTTGTCAGCAAAACCGTCTTTCATCAAGTATTGAGACAATTCTGCCAAGGCTGCTAAGTGAGTATCATTGGCACCTTCTGGAGCCGCAATCATGAAGAAGAGGTCAGTTGCTTGTCCATCCAAGCTCTCATAATCAACACCCTTATTTGACTTAGCAAATAGAACTGTCGCTTCTTTGACAGCAGCGTTTTTGCTGTGAGGCATTGCGATACCGTCACCCAAACCAGTAGAAGTCAAGGCTTCACGCGCCAAAATGCCTTCTTTAAAAGTTTCAAAATCTGTTACATAACCGTGGTCTGTCAAATTTTTAATCATCTCGTCGATGACAGCTGTTTTTTCAGTTGCCTGCAAATCCAGCAACATGACATCTTTTCTCAATAAGTCTTGAATTTTCATCGTTTTCTACCTCAACTTTTTCATATGTTTCTTTAATAAATTCTGCCGTTGCCAAGTCATCCGAGAAAGTAGTTGCTGTTCCGCAAGCCACTCCCCATTTGAAGGATTCTACTGCGTCTTTTGATTTGACAAATTCACCTGTAAATCCAGCAACCATAGAATCACCAGCTCCGACTGAATTTTTGACTGTTCCCTTGATTGGTTTAGCGAAGTAAGCTCCCTCAGATGTGACAAGAAGGGCACCGTCCCCAGCCATAGAGATAATAACATTTTGAGCACCTTTAGCCAGTAACTCACGAGCGTATTTCTCAATTTCATCTAAACTTTCGAGTTTAACCCCAAAAATCGCTCCAAGTTCATGATTGTTTGGTTTTACAAGAAGAGGTTGGTAGTCCAAACTATCAATTAAGGTCTGTCCTTCAAAGTCACAGACCACTTGCGCACCAGTCTGGCGCGTCAAGGAAATCAAATCCTTATAGATGACATTGCCTAGATTTTTAGCACTTGAACCAGCAAACACAACCGTGTCTTCTGCTGTCAGACTAGATAAAATAGCTTTCAATTCTTCTAGCTGAGCTGCGTCAACATTTGGACCGGTTCCGTTGATTTCTGTTTCTTGGTCTGCTTTAATCTTGACATTGATACGCGTATCTTCTGCCAATTGGACAAAGCGTGTTTCAATTTTTTCCTCTGCCAAAGTATCTGTGATAAATTTACCAGTAAAACCTCCGATAAATCCCGTCGCTGTATTTGGAATACCCAAGCGTTTCAAGACACGACTGACATTGATTCCTTTCCCACCAGCAAACTTATCATCACTGTCCATACGATTGACACTACCGACTTGAACTTGGTCCAAACGAACGATATAGTCAATGGATGGATTGAGTGTGACTGTATAAATCATACTTCTATTACCTCCGTTTTCTCCTTAATAGCCTGCAAGAGCTCATGCCCTTGACTTGTGATAACAATAGCTCGTTTGAGTGGTGCTACCTTAGCAAAGCAAGTTTGTCCAATTTTTGATGAATCCACCAAGACATAGGTCTGTTTGGCATTCTCCAAAATAGCTCGCTTCACAGCTCCCTCCTCCATATCAGGAGTCGTATAATAGCCATCGTCCACACCATTCATCCCGATAAAGGCACGGTCAAAGTGCAATTGGTTAATTTGGTTAAGAGCAACGCCCCCGATGCTAGCATCTGTTGCCATCTTGACACTTCCTCCAACCATGACAGTTGGAATCTGCTTTTCAACCAACTGTGCGGCATGATGAATCGAATTTGTCACAACAGTAATATTCTTATTGACCAATTCATGGATCAAAAAAGCAGTTGTTGTTCCAGCATCGATAAAGATGACATCTTGTTCCTTAATGAGAGAGGCTGCTTTCTGAGCCAGCAACTTCTTTTCTTGAAGGTTTTTGACAGATTTTTCTTGAATGGTTTCTTCTTCCTGCAAGGAATGGGGCAATTCTGCTCCACCATGCACGCGACGAAGCTTGTTTTCCGCTTCCAACTCATCCAAGTCTCTTCGAACCGTTGATTCTGAGGTCTCTAGCAAACTAACTAATTTTTCTAGAGAAACTACATGATGTTGATTTAACTCCTCTAAAATCAGTTGTTTCCGCTCTGTTTTTAACACTGAATCACCTCCTGTTATCGTTTACACTATTCATTCTATCACACTTTCTTTCGAAGTCAAGCATTTTTTATCATTTTCTTTCAAAATCTATCATTTTTCTTATTTCTAGAATTTTTATTGCAAGATAGGGGCCTTTATGGTAGACTATTTGAGTAAGTATTGGAAGATTACTCAAGAGGCTTAAGAGGCCGTGTTGGAAACGCGGTAGGCGTGTAACAGCGTGCGTGGGTTCGAATCCCATGTCTTCCGTTTATTTTAAAAAAGATACCCAAGAAATCTTGGGTATCTTTTTTCTTATATGCTTGTTTTATAACTCGGGTGAATTTCTTAGAAAATATCAAATAACAATTTCACATTGAGAATTGTTAAGATAATGGAAACGATATAGCCAAGGATGGTATTCCATTTGGCATTGGTAAATTCTCCCATCAGTGATTTCTTAGAAGTTAGATAAATCAGTGGGAAGATTGAAAATGGAAGAGCAATCGAAAGAAAGACTTGTGAATAAACCAATAACTGATCCAATGTTTTTTCCTGATGACCAAACAGAACCGCTACAATCATGACAGGCAACAAGGCAAAGAGACGAGTTGCCAAACGAATGAACCATTGAGGTAATCTCATATGCAAGAAACCTTCCATAACGATTTGTCCAGTCAAGGTACCCGTAATTGTCGAATTTTGACCACTGGCTAATAAAGCCAAGGCAAACAAGGTTGATAAGGTCGAGCTAGCTATAGCTCCTGCAATAGTAGAATCCTGCAAGGCATTATACATTTGAGAGAAGGCAGAAATCTCAGATGCATGGCCGAAAAAGAGAGCCGCCCCGAGAATTAATAGAAGGGAGTTAACCACAAAGGCCAAGGATAATTGGAGATTTGAATCCCAGGTCATAAAGCGCACGGCTTTTCGAACATCATTCTTGTCCTTGTGATTGATTTTCCGAGTTTGTGACAAGGAAGAATGCAAATAGAGGTTATGGGGCATAACCGTTGCTCCCACGATCCCTAGTGCCAAGGTTAATTGACTTTCATGCCCTGGCAAGGGACTTTCAAATAAGGTTGCATTCGGTAGATAACCCTCAACGATTCCTTGGAAGCTTGGATGTGACAAAGCTACCAGATAGGTAAAAATTGCTAGAATGGTTAAAATCAGTGTTGTCACAATAGCTTCAATCTTCTTAAAGCCAAATTTCATCAGAAGCAATAAGAGAAAAACATCCAACACGGTCAAGAGAATTGCTATCATAATCGGAATCTTAAAGAGAAGATTGAGAGCAATCGCTGAACCTAGAACTTCTGCCAGATCTGTCGCCATCAAGGCTAATTCTAAAATCACCCATAGACTATAACGAAGCCATTTAGGTGAATGATGAGCCGTTGCTTGAGCCAGGTCCATCTGGGTTACAATACCAAGCTTTCCTGCCATCTGCTGAAGTTGCATGGCAATGAGAGATGAAATCAAGATAACAAACAAGAGACTATACTTATAGGAAGCACCACCGACTACACTGGTAATCCAGTTTCCTGGATCCATATAACCAACTGCGACAAGAGCACCCGGACCTAAAAAGGCATTTAAATTTTGCCAGAAATGATTGTTATTTGGAGTATCGATAGATTGATTAATCTCAGAGAGTGACACTTTTTTATGAGAAGACATAGATACTTACCTCTTTCTAAACCTACTTTTTCATTATTTTCTATTAGAGAAAAATAAGATTGACTTTAAACTATTAAAACAATGAAAACTATATGAAAAACATTTAGTTTTTTCATTATTTTTCTTAAGGCACCTTAATATTTTTCTTAAGGCACCTTAATTATAACAGAAAATATGATAAAAACTTAAGAAAATTCAGGACTTGATTTAATATTTAGGATACAACAAAATGTTGTATTCTTTTTTTGCAAAAGAATACCAAAGAATAAAATAAAAAACGTTGTAAAAACAACGTTTTAGAAAGATTTACAAAACAATGTAAATTATCAATGGAGCCGGTGGGAGTCGAACCCACGTCCAAACATCTGCTAACATATTTGTCTACAACCATAGGTTATGTATTCGTTTAACAGTCCCTCGACACATAACTCAAGCCTAGAAACCGCGAGTCTATCAATCTCTTATCAAGCCGCTAGACAAGACTTGATCGTATCTCGCTAATAATAAGACCTGTCATTGAACACGAGCAATCCAAATCGGGTCACGCCTGCTGGTTTTTAGGCAGCTAGAGCGTAAGAAGTGTTATTTTTTGCAGTTATATTTAACTGAGCGTTTACGTCGCCACACGAGTCGCAAAATATGCCTCATAATGCCTGTCGAATCCGTAACGACCCCAAAAGACAATAAAACCATTATACCTTATCTAACACAAAAATGCAAAAAGGAAATCACGTACCTAAAAAAGATACTATTCGAGAAATTTAGCAAACTGGGAGACTAACTACAACTTTCTCAGTGCATAACTTTACGATTGTGAATAGAGCTTACGAAATCCAATTAACACATACCTAAGATGAAGCTATCTGTTTTTAAGAAATTCACGAAGAGAATTATTCTAAAATACTTTCAGATGAGAAGTTTCCTACTCTCTTTGTTTCAATTCATTTGAGTTTAAAAACTATAAAATCAATCCTTATATTATTCGAACTACGTTTCATTTGCTGTGCTAAAATAAATAAGTTTCATTCGAACTTTAATAGACTATGAAAACCAGTGGAACTTACCCTGACACGGAATTCCACTGGTTTTTTCGATTTTTATCAGATTAACTTCTACTATTTTTAGCTGTGAAAATTAGTTTAGGACTTTAACTTATTTTCAATCTTCTAATCTAAAGGCCACTTCCAGTAAAGAAAAATCAGGGTTCTCCTGACTTTTACTTAGCTAATTCTCTTTCTCGTTCTTTCATGATTTTATGATTTTCATACAAACGGGATAAGAACTTAGAAATTTCTTTTAAGATAGAATAGGTTGGCACTGCGACAATCATTCCAACTACACCATAGATATTGCTTGACAACAAAAGTAAAACCAAAATCGTGATTGGATGAACCTTCATAACACTTCCTACGATTCGAGGATATAAGATATTGCCATCTACCTGCTGAACAACAAGCATATAAATCACTGCAATCAGCATTCTATGGGGATCAGTGAATATATTTGCGATGATCATAGGAATCAAACCAATACTTGGCCCCACATAAGGAATTAAATTGGCTACACCAGAAAAAATAGCGAAAACTAAAGCATATTTTAAACCAATAATACTATAGCCAATATAAGCCAAACAACCTATAATGATTGCGTCAATCGAAACTCCACTAATATAGCGAGCAATCGTCGCATTTAAATTCTTTAATAAGCCTGCAATATGCAAGCGATCCCTCTTTAGAATTGTTCTTTCAAGCATGGGCAAGAATTTATGTCCATCTAGTAAGAAATAAACCAAAAAAACTGGAGTCATAATCAAAATCAAAACAGTACTGATAAGAGCTGACAAGACGCTCCCCACACTATTTGATACGCTATTTAGGATATTTTGAAGAATATCAACATAGGATAAGTTTAGTTGCTGAATTGTAGCTTCTACATCCAAATTCTGGAGCGCAGGATAATTAGATAAGTCTATGATTAAGTCTTGTACTCGACTATAAATAGTTTGACTAGATATAATCAAACTAGATAACTGATTAATCAAAATAGGTAAGAGATAGACAACACCTATGACCATTCCCCAGACCAAAGCACACAAGGTAATTAAAATACCAAGTAAACGATTGAGTTTACAGACTTTATTTAAGAAAGTAACAATAGGGTTTGTCAAATAATAAAGAAAGCCCCCTAATAAAAATGGAATCATAATTGTATTAAGCACACTAACAAAAGGGTTAATCAAAGACCCCATCTGTCTCCATAGGTAAAAGATGATGGTTAAGAGTAAAATTTCTGTGGTCCAAAAAAATAATTTATTTCTACGAAACATGAGTTACCTCCCTCACTCTATTTTACCATATTTTCAAAAAGCTTAACGGATGAATTATTAAAGCAAGAATATTTTTTTTCTTTATGATAGAATAAGACTACTATGAAAAAAATATTTTTAACTTTATTAACTGTCTCCCTTTTAGGAGGTGCTTCTACTGTTGCTGCTCAAGATTTTACCGTTGCCGCTAAACATGCCATTGCTGTTGAGGCAAATACTGGTAAAATTCTCTATGAGAAGGATGCAACGCAACCTGTCGAAATTGCTTCCATAACAAAATTGATTACTGTTTATCTAGTCTATGAAGCTCTGGAAAATGGAAGTATCACACTATCCACCCCAGTAGATATTTCTGATTATCCTTATCAATTGACGACAAATTCTGAAGCCAGTAATGTTCCTATGGAGGCCCGTAATTATACTGTCGAAGAGTTACTTGAAGCAACTCTGGTATCTAGTGCCAACAGCGCCGCTATTGCCCTAGCTGAGAAAATTGCTGGCTCAGAAAAAGATTTCGTCGATAGGATGAGGGCAAAACTCTTGGAATGGGGAATCAAAGATGCCACGGTTGTCAATACAACTGGTCTTAACAACGAGACTCTAGGAGATAACATTTACCCAGGTTCTAATAAAGATGATGAAAATAAGCTCAGTGCTTATGATGTTGCCATCGTTGCCCGCAACCTCATCAAAAAATACCCACAAGTCTTGGAAATCACCAAAAAACCTTCTTCTACTTTTGCTGGAATGACAATTACTTCAACCAACTACATGTTAGAAGGTATGCCTGCTTACCGTGGTGGTTTTGATGGGCTAAAAACAGGAACAACAGACAAAGCTGGAGAATCTTTTGTTGGTACTACTGTCGAAAAAGGGATGAGGGTTATCACAGTTGTTTTAAATGCAGACCATCAAGACAATAATCCCTACGCTCGGTTTACAGCTACATCGTCCCTAATGGATTATATTTCTTCTACATTTACACTTCGCAAAATCGTTCAGAAAGGCGATGCCTATCAAGATAGCAAAGCCCCTGTACAAGATGGAAAAGAAGATACGGTCACTGCAGTGGCCCCAGAGGATATCTATCTAATTGAACGTGTTGGAAATCAATCTTCCCAATCTGTTCAATTCACTCCCGATTCTAAAGCAATCCCAGCACCACTTGAAGCCGGAACAGTGGTTGGCCATCTGACTTATGAAGACAAGGACTTGATTGGTCAAGGTTACATCACCACAGAGCGCCCTAGTTTCGAAATGGTTGCAGAAAAGAAAATTGAAAAAGCCTTCTTCTTAAAAGTTTGGTGGAATCAGTTTATCCGATTTGTTAATGAGAAATTATAAAAAAATCGCGATTTAAACCGCGATTTTTTTGTTACAAGTTCATCTGCAAAATCTTTGATTTTGAATAAATCTAATACTCAATGAAAATCAAAGAGCAAACTAGGAAGCTAGCCGCAGGTTGCTCAAAGCACCGCTTTGAGGTTGTAGATAAAGCTGACGTGTTTGGAGAGATTTTCGAAGAGTATAAAAACAAATTTTACCCGACTGATCCTTCCATTTCATAGCTAATCAAGCGGTTCAGCTCAACAGCATACTCCATTGGAAGTTCTTTTGTGAAGGGCTCCACAAATCCCATGACAATCATTTCTGTCGCTTCTGATTCTGACAATCCACGGCTCATGAGGTAATAGAGTTGCTCTTCTGAAATCTTAGAAACCTTAGCTTCATGTTCCAAAGCGACTTGCGAGTTATGAATTTCATTAAATGGAATAGTATCTGATGCTGACAAGTCATCCATGATAATGGTATCACACTCGATGTGAGAAACAGATTTCTTAGAGTTCTTGTTAAAGGTTACTTGTCCACGGTAGTCAACCTTACCTCCACCTTTAGCGATGGATTTAGACACGATAGACGAGCTTGTATGTGGAGCGTTGTGGATCATCTTAGCTCCCGTATCTTGGTGTTGCCCTGCATTAGCAAAGGCAATAGAAAGCATGGTACCACGCGCACCTTCTCCATCAAGGTAAACAGATGGGTATTTCATAGTTGTCTTGGCACCCAAGTTTCCATCAATCCACTCAACAGTAGCATCTTTTTGAGCCTTAGCGCGTTTTGTAACCAAGTTATAGACGTTATCAGACCAGTTTTGGATGGTTGTATAACGCATATAAGCTCCATCCAAGGCAAAGATTTCTACGATGGCCGCATGCAAGCTGTTACTTGAATAAGTTGGTGCTGTACAGCCCTCTACGTAGTGGACACTTGCTCCCTCATCAACGATAATCAAAGTACGTTCAAACTGACCAGTATTCTCGTTGTTGATACGGAAGTAGGTTTGAAGTGGAATATCCACTTTGACCCCTTTTGGTACGTAGATAAAGGTTCCACCTGACCATACTGCTGAGTTAAGGGCAGCCAACTTGTTATCTGTCGGCGGTACCAACTTAGCGAAGTATTGTTTAAACAAGTCTGGGTATTCCTTGAGGGCAGAATCTGTATCTGTAAAGATGATACCTAACTTCTCAAATTCTTCCTTCATGTTGTGGTAAACTACTTCTGACTCGTACTGGGCAGAGGCACCAGCTAGATAAGCACGCTCAGCTTCTGGAATTCCGATACGTTCAAATGTTTCCTTGATTTTTTCAGGCACATCATCCCAAGAACGAGCTGGTTTATCAGATGGTTTTTGGTAGTAGATCAAGTCATCAAAATCAATCTCTGACAAATCTGCTCCCCAAGTTTGCATGGGCATTTTTTTGAAGGTTTCATAAGACTTCAAACGGAATTCTAACATCCACTCAGGTTCTCCCTTGGCAGCTGATAGTTCACGAATGACATCTTCATTCAATCCTTTTCCTGTCGATAGGACAGGCTCTACATCATCATGGAAACCAAATTTATATTCACCAAGATCAATTGGTTTTGGTTCTACTCTTTCTTCAGCCATAATATCCTTTCTTTCATTCTTCATTTCTACTGATTCATAAGACAAAAGAAACTTGCCTTACTTGTTTTCTTGATTTTCAATTGTTTTCTTCAGGGCGTTCCAAGCTAGGGTCGCACACTTGATTCGTTGAGGGAATTTGGCAACACCTGACAAGAAAGCTGCATCACCAAGACTATCTTGTCTGTCATCTTTTTGCCCTTGAACCATTTCAGAAAAAATGGTCGCAAGTTCTAAGATTTCTTGCTTGGTTTTTCCTAAAACTGCATCTGTCATCATGCTAGCAGAGGCAGTTGAGATGGTACAACCTGAGTTTAGAAAAGCGATATCTTCCAAACGGTCATTTACATCAAACTTGACAGAGAGATTGATAACATCGCCACAGGTCGGATTGTTGAGACTGATTTGTTCAGCATCTTCCAACTTCCCTTGGTGATGTGGATTTTTCGAATGGTCCGCTACCACTGCCATATAAAGGCTATCTAGTTTAGAAAGTGCCATTGAAAAACTCCTTTGTCTTTTGTAAGGCATCAACTAGCTTGTCGCAATCTGCCTTGGTATTGTAGATATAAAAACTTGCACGAGCTGTTGCTGGAACACCCAAATACTGGAGCAAGGGTTGCGCACAATGGTGACCTGCACGAACAGCCACTCCTTCATAATCCAAAGCAGTCGCAAGGTCGTGAGGATGAAGGTCGCCTAGGTTAAAAGCAATGACACCTGAACGTTGAGTCAAGTCCTGAGAACCGTAAATAGTCAATCCTTCAATCGCCTGCAATTTTGGATAGACATAGGCGATCAATTCCTGTTCATGGGCTTCAATGGCATCCATACCAATCTTTTCCAGATAATCAACTACAGCAGCAAGTCCGATTGCACCAGCCATGTTAGGAGTTCCAGCCTCGAATTTCCAAGGCAATTCCTTCCAACTAGCAGATTGTTCATAAACGAAATCAATCATTTCGCCGCCAAATTCAACTGGTGACATTTGTTCCAGATACTTTTCTTTGCCGTAAAGAACACCGATACCAGTTGGACCAGCCATCTTGTGACCTGAAAAGGCAAAGAAGTCCACATCCAAGTCCTGGACATCAATCTTCATATGAGGCGTAGATTGTGCTCCATCAACTACCATGATGGCTCCAACTTGGTGGGCTATTTGAGTGATTTCCTTGATAGGATTAACCACTCCAAGAACATTTGAGGCATGAGCTAGGGAGACAAATTTCACCTTATCAGTCAATTTAACTCGCAAATCCTCCATATCCAAGGCACCGTCCTTAAGATAGACATAAACAAGCTCTGCCCCAGTCTTACGGCAGGCTTCCTGCCAAGGAATGATGTTGGAATGGTGTTCCATGACGGAAATCAAAACTTGATCTCCCTCAGTCAGAATTTCCTCAGCAAAGCGTGCTACCCAGTTAAGACTGGTTGTCGTTCCTCTGGTAAAGAGAACTTCCTTTGTAGAGCCTGCATTGATAAACTTACGAATGGATTCACGAGCGGCTTCATAGGAAGCTGTCGCACGCTCTGCCAAGGTATGAACACCACGGTGAACATTGGCATTGTCGTTCTCATAGTAGCGGTTAATCGTTTCAAGAACTGCTAGTGGTTTTTGTGTCGTCGCAGCATTGTCCAAATAAACCAACGGTTCATCGTTGACAATCTGGTCTAAAATTGGAAAATCCTTGCGAATCGCTTCTACATCTAACATAGGCTACCCCTTAGCGTTTTGACAATTTCTCTTCGATCGTTGCAATCATTTCATCACGAACTTCCTTGACTGGAATCTCAACGATAACGGAGCCAAGAAAACCACGGACAACCAAGCGTTCTGCAGTTGCCTTGTCCAAACCACGACTCATGAGGTAATACATATCTTCTGGATCTACCTGACCGATAGAAGCCGCGTGTCCTGCAGTTACGTCATTTTCATCAATCAAAAGAATTGGGTTAGCATCTGAACGAGCCTGGTCTGAAAGCATGAGAACACGACTTTCTTGTTGCGCATCTGCTCCCTTGGCCCCCTTGATAATGTGGCCAATACCATTGAAGGTCAAGGTTGCTTTTTCAAGAATAACCCCATGTTGTAGAATGTTTCCGATTGAGTTGCAACCATAGTTAGTTACTCGAGTATCAATCCCTTGTACCTGACGACCGCTTGAAAGAGCTACAACTTTCAGGTCAGCATGGCTACCGTTACCAATCAAATCGCTATCAAAGTCAGCAACAACATTTCCTTCGTTCATAACACCAATCGCCCAGTCAATACTTGCATCGTTGCCTAATTTACCACGACGGCTAATGTAAGCAGTGACGTTTTCACCTAGACGATCAATCGCAGCAAACTTCACTTGAGCACCAGAACGTGCAATTACTTCTACTGTGATATTGGCAGTTGCTTTTACACTACCTCCACCTCGTGACTCTAAACGTTCTAGATAACTAATCTTAGAGTTTTTACCAGCGATAATCATAATATGCTTGTTAAACGGCACATCACTATCGCTGTCTTGGTAGAAAACACCTTCGATTGGCTCAGCAATCTCAACATTATCGGGAATGTAGAGAACAGCACCACTGTTAAAGTAAGCTGTATGGTAGGCTGCCAACTTATCATCATCATATTTAACTGATGACATGAAGAATTCCTCAATAAGCTCTGGAATTTCTTCTAAAGCTGAGTGAAAGTCTGTAAAGACAACACCCTGTTCAGCTAATTCAACTGGAGTTTGCTCAAAAACAGTTTGAGTTCCTACTTGCACCAACTTCAAGTGATTATCTAGTGCAGTGAAATCTGGAACATTTGCTGATGGCTCACTTTCTGTAATCGTTCCATCACCCAGATTCCAACGGTGAAATTTGACACGCTCAATAACTGGTAATTCCAAACTCTCAATCTTATCAAAAGCTTTTTGACGGAGGTCAGCCAACCAGCTTGGTTCAGCGTGCATTTCTGAAAAAAGTTTAATATTTTCTTTAGTCATTTACTTCTCCTAAAAGATACGAGGGAATTACAATTCTTCCTTATAGTCGTAGCCAAGTTCTTCAGCTAGTTTTGCGTATCCTTCACGTTCCAAACGCGCAGCCAATTCTGGACCACCAGAAAGGACAACACGACCTTCCATCATGACGTGTACCACATCAGGTGTGATGTAGTTCAAAAGACGTTGGTAGTGAGTAATAATCATAGCACCAAAGCCTTCACCACGCATGGCATTGACACCTTTAGAAACAACTTTAAGAGCGTCAATATCAAGACCAGAGTCAATCTCATCCAAAAGGGCAAAAGTTGGTTCCAACATCAAGAGTTGAAGAATTTCATTACGTTTTTTCTCACCACCAGAGAAACCTTCGTTGAGGTAACGCTCTGCCATTTCTTCTTTCATGTTGAGCAATTCCATTTTTTCATCTAGCTTAGTGATGAACTCGCGAACTGAAATTTTTTCATCATCTTCTTTACCAGCATTCATAGCTGCACGAAGAAACTCAGCATTGGTAATTCCAGGAATTTCTGATGGGTATTGCATAGCAAGGAAAAGTCCCATACGCGCACGCTCGTCCACTTCCAACTCAAGAATGTTTACGCCATCAAACAAGACTTCACCTTTGGTAACTTCATAGTTTGGATTTCCCATGATAGCAGCAGAAAGAGTCGATTTACCAGTACCATTTGGTCCCATGATAGCGGCGATTTCTCCTGTTTTCAGGGTCAGGTTAACCCCTTTTAAAATTTCTTTTCCTTCAATCTCAACGTGAAGATCTTTGATCTCTAATACTGACATGATAGTTCCTTTCTTTTTCAAGACCTTTACAGTGCTTACTAGAAACATACTAGTTGTCTCTAGAAAATACGGTAATACTCAATGAAAATCAAAGAGCAAACTAGGAAGCTAGCCGCAGGTTGCTCAAAGTACCGCTTTGAGGTTGCAGATAAAGCTGACGTGGTTTGAAGAGATTTTCGAAGAGTATAAAAGGTCAATAAATATACTTTTATAGTATAACAAAAAAAAGCCTAAAAGGCTTTGATTTTGTCTGGAAGCTGAGGGCTAGTCTTTCCTATTAAAATGCTGATCGATGACATCAACGATTTTGCCCATCACATAACTGACTCGGAAATTTCTAAAGAGTAAAATTGCCCAAAAGGCTGCCATAATATAACGACCAGTCATCCAAGCTTCATTGAAAAAATAGGTCTCAGCAGCTGTAAACAGCGCGATGATAATAAATTGTTGTCTATTCATAAACTTATTGTATCATGAAATCTTTCTTTAGTCTTCCTCTACCTTCACTTTATCAGCCAAAAATTCAAATCCTTCTGGAATCAGACTTTCTTCTGCTTCTTTTTCAGTTTGAGAAGATTTGGCTTTTGCTGAAAAGGCTGCGCGAACTTCTTTCCATTCCTCCATGGAAATAGCTAAAATCTCAGGTGAAAAACCTGCTGCCTGACTGAGGATGTTGCCAAACATAGTGTTGAGATTGTCCCGTTTCATGGTTTGACCAGCATTAAAGTTAGACTCAAAAGCAAGAATTGCATGGTGTTCATTGGCCGCAACCGGTTGAGAACCAACCAGCAAAGCCTTATCCGGCCCACCTAAACTTTCAATTACCTCTCCCCAAGCATTCTGCAAACGAATCAGGTTTTGACGTGCTAAATCAGGATTTTCGACAGCCTCTTGTAAGATAGATTGAACTTTATTGCGATCCACACGATAGACTGTCTTGCCTGTTGCTGGGCGACTAGGAGCTGGATTTGTTGGCTTGGGCACAGTTCCCACATTTGCGAGTTCTTGTTTGAGACGTATCACTTCCTGTCTCAGCGTAGCAATTTCATGTTCAACTGCCCCAGAAAGAGCTGGTTCAGGCTTAATCTCCGCCAAACGGATGGTCATCATCTCAGCATAAATCTTGGGCTGCAAACTAGACTTAATATCTGCTAAACTCACTGTTGCTAAGCGAATCATTTCAAACAGATTTTCTTGAGGAAGTGCCAAATTTTCTACAAAGACTGGACTATGATGAGTGTTTTCTCCACCTGTTTGAACAATTAACAAGTCTCTTAAATAGTGCAAAAGGTCGGTCACAAAACGGGTCATGCTCTTGCCATTGTCAAAAAGAAGATTTAAGCAAGACAAGGCCTTGGTAACATCCTGTTGAGACAAGGCAACCACATAATCATCCAAGGCTGATAGGCTAATGGTGCCAGTAATTTCTTCAGAGATGGCAGTCGTCAATTCATTTCCCTGTGTCAAACTCAGGGCTTGATCCAAAATAGACAAGGCGTCCCGCATTCCACCTTCCGCCCGTCTGGCAATGATTTCCACAGCCTCTGGTTCAGAACTAATATTTTCTTTTTCTAAGATATAGTGGATATGTTCCTTAATATCCTGTGTCTTAATTGATTTAAATTCAAAACGTTGCACACGGGATAGAATAGTCGCAGGAATCTTGTGCAATTCAGTAGTGGCCAAAATAAAGACTACATTCTGTGTTGGCTCTTCCAGCGTCTTTAGGAGGGCATTAAAAGCCCCTGTAGACAGCATGTGAACCTCATCTATGATATAAACCTTATAACGAGCAAGGCTAGGGGCATAGGTAGATTTATCACGAATTTCACGGATTTCATCCACCCCATTATTAGAGGCCGCATCCATTTCGATGACATCTTCTAAACTACCGTCCGTCACTGCCTGACAAATATAGCAGTTATTACAAGGTTCACCACCCACTTGATTTGGGCAGTTCATAGCCTTGGCAAAGATCTTAGCTACACTGGTTTTTCCTGTTCCACGTGGACCAGAAAAAAGATAGGCATGACTTATTTTCTCTTGTTCTACTGCTTGTTTAAGAGTCTTAGCTACAACTTCTTGACCAACTAACTGGGAGAAGTTTTGACTTCTATATTTTCGATAAAGTGCTTGATACATTAAGATTTTTCCCCAAACATTGTAAAGTCCCATTCTGTCTTTTCAAGCAAAATAGCGACAAATTGTTCCAAATAATCTCGATCCATAGCATCATAATCATCAAACTCTGAAGAATCAAGATCCAGAACTCCAAGTAACTGACCATTATTCATCATCGGCACCACAATTTCACTTTTAGCTAGACTATCACAAGAAATATAGTTGGGATAGGTACTTACATCACCAACCAGAACTGTTTCCTGAAACTCAGCAGCTTCACCACAAACACCCTTGCCTAGTGCAATACGGATGCAGGAAACACCTCCTTGGAAGGGACCTAAAACCAATTCCTTTCCATCGAACAAATAAAAACCTGCAAATACGGTATTAGGAAAACGTGATTTTATGAGAGCACTGGCGTTGGAAAGATTAGCCAAAACATTGGTCTCGCCTTCCAATAGGAAGGACAATTCTTCATTTAACATTTGATAACGTGATTGTTTTTCTGATTTTAACATAGAACTATTATATCAAAAAAGGAGCAGAGACAAAAGAAAAATCCCTTGTTTAGTAAACAAAGGATTTTGTGGGTTTTCAATTTGATTAAAGTTCGATATCACCAAACAAATCAGCCATTGAGAATCCTGTTTGTGTTTCTGGAAGTTCAAAATCACGTTTTTCTTGACGTTTTGGACGACGTGGACGAGCAGCACGTTTTTCTTCTTTTTGTCCTTCTTCTTGAGCTGGACGCTCTTCAAGAGCTTTAATAGAAAGTGATACGCGCTCTGCATCTGAGTTAACTTCAAGAACTTTAACTTGAACTTCTTGACCTACTTTAAGAGCTTCTTTTGGATTTTCAATACGTTTGTGTGAAATTTGTGATACGTGAACAAGTCCATCAATACCTGGCAATACTTCAACAAATGCACCGAAGTCAGTCAAACGTTTAACTGTTCCTTCTACTACATCACCTTTAGCCAATTTTTGCTCAACACCATCCCATGGTCCTGGTACTGTTGCCTTAAGTGAAAGTGATACACGTCCTTCTTCTTCGTTAAGATCAAGGATTTTCACTTCAATTTCTTCACCAACAGTTACAACTGATTTTGGTGATACGTTACGTTCATGTGACAATTCCGTCAAGTGAACCAATCCGTCAACACCACCAAGGTCGATGAAAGCACCGAAGCTTGTGATACGTGCAACTTTACCAGTTACTACATCACCAACAGCCAATTTACCGAATACTTCAGCGCGAGCTGCTGCTGTAGCTGCTTCAACAACTTCACGACGTGAAAGGATGAAGCGGTTTTCTTTAGCGTCAACTTCTTTGATTTTAGCGTCAAATTCTTGACCTACAAAACGTTCAGTGTTACGTACGAAACGAGTATCCAACATTGAAGCTGGGATAAATCCACGAACACCTTCAAATTCTACTGAAAGTCCACCTTTAACGGCACGAGTTCCTTTAACAGTAACAACTTCTTCTTCGCGACCAACAAGTTTGTCCCATGCTTTGCGAGCTTCAAGGCGTTTTTTAGATACAAGGTATGTAACTGTATCAGTATCTTTACCAACTACTTGACGAAGTACAAGAACATCCAATACTTCTCCTACTTTAACAAAGTCATTGATATCTGCATCGCGATCGTTTGTCAATTCGCGAAGAGTCAAGACACCTTCAACACCAGTTCCAGAGATTGCAACGTTAGCTTGAGTCGCATCAACTGTCAATACTTCAGCACTAACAACATCACCAGTCTCAACTTGGCTAACGCTATTTAGCAAATCTTCAAATTCGTTCATCTAAAAAATCCTCCAACAATCAAGTTTTTCTTAAACTTGACATACTTATAATTTTTTTCCTAAGCACCCGCAAGGACATGTTCATATCATTCACGTCTTTCAATTATAAAAATAAAATACCCTAAGATATTTTGCTTTTTATCTTGATTATTACCTAAGAACTGGGGTAGCTGGATTCGAACCAACGCATGAGGGAGTCAAAGTCCCTTGCCTTACCGCTTGGCTATACCCCATTGATAAAATGGAGAGAGAGGGATTCGAACCCCCGAACCCGAAGGAGCGGATTTACAGTCCGCCGCGTTTAGCCTCTTCGCTATCTCTCCTACAATCAACATGGACTATTATATCATGAAAATTTCAAAAAAACAAGACTTATTTTGCTAAATTATAATTTTCAATCAAAATTTCTACAGCTTTTTCCAATTTTTTATAAAAACTATCGACATTCCCATTCTTTATGATGGCAAATTGTCCGTCTAATTCGGCAATTTCTCCGATAACTTTTTTACCAATAGTCAAGGTATAGCCTTCAAAACTGTCTTTTCCTACATTAACTTTGGCATCTGCTACTTGAATTTCGATTTTTTTATCTTTCTTACTCATTTCATACCTCTCTTCACTTTTTCTATTTTACAAGAAAATCCTAAAACTAGCAAGAAAAAAACTCTATATCAGGCTTGTCTGACATAGAGTTTTCTGCTTTATTTAATGTGTTTTTCTAGTTCTTTTTGGTATTTGCTATTGGATTCCAATTTTTCTTTTTGCCATTTTTTAAGAGCTTCGTCATATTCTTTTGTTGTAACAATATCTTTTTGCAATTTCATTCCTTTAAAGATATATGGATCCCCCTTAATACCAACTTGTGAGTATGGTTTTGAGAATGGTACTACGTTACTTACAACTGGAGAACCACCAGATGAAGCTGTTGGCATCAATAATGAACTATCTGTCAACCAAGCTTGAGCTTTGGCATATTTTTCATATCTCTTCTCTAAGTCAGTGGTCTCAGAAACAGCATCTTCTAACAACTTCTTATATTGATCCAAACCAAGTTTAGCGACAACATCCTTATCTTTTCCTTTCGTAATACCAAGGTGTTTCATGGCAGAACCAGATTTTGGATCCATAATATTCAAGTAAGACGCTGGATCTTGATAGCTTGGAGCCCATCCTGTACTGTTCAAATCATAGTCTTTTTGAGAAGGAACACGCGCTTGTGATGTAATCGTTTCTTTTTCATTATCTGTCATTTGAAGTACATCGATGATAACATTTTCAGCACCAAGAGTTGATTCAATAGACTGTTTGAAAGAGTTGCTTTGTTGCACGGCGATAGTATCTGTTTGTTCAACCGGGACATCCAAGTGAATTGGGAAGGTTACCCCTTTAGATTCCAAGTCTTTCTTAGCTTTTTCGAACGCAGCTTTAGCCTTGTCAGGGTTGTAGATAGAATCCTTACCGTCAACTAGCTCAACGCCTTTCCATTGGTCACCATAGTTCACCAACTCTGCTTGAGCAATTTGACCAAAGTTCTTACCACCTGCTTGTACGAAGTTATCTGGAACAAGGCTGTTACGAATAATCTTGTCCGCACCATCTTCACCGTTTAGCTGGGCAGCATACGAATGACGGTTGAAGGCAAAGTTAATAGCCTGACGGAAGTCCTTATTAAGCATAGCTTCTTTTGTAGAAGTCTTTTGCTCCTCACTTGTTTTCGCAGTTTTATTGTATGACTGACGATTTACGTTAAAAGTAAAGTAATAACTACTTGAGTCCTGTGGGCTATAAGTGATTTTATCTCCGTATTGTTCCAAAGTTGAAGCAAAGTTTGAGCTGCTTGGGAAGAGACGGGCTGTCGTATAAGCACCAGAGGAGAAGCTACGGATCAAAGACTCCTGATCTGAACCATCGTAGTAGGTCAATTTAATCTTCTCAATTTTAACATTTTCTTTATCCCAGTAATTTGGATTTTTTTCATATTCAATCAACGATTTAGAAGTCAATGTTTTTAAGAAATAAGGACCATTGTAGAGAATACCTGCTGGGCTAACCTCTCCGTAATTCTTTCCTGATGCCTTTAAAAACTCTTCATTTACAGGCAACATCGTCGCTGTAGTCACTTTTGAATTCCAGAAACTTTCTGGCGCATTCAATGTATACTCAACTGTGTAGTCATCCAAAGCTTTAACACCAACTGTAGAGAAATCATTGGTTTCACCAGTCATATAGGCGTCCAAGCCTTTGATTGAATTTTGGATGAGAGAGACACCGTCTGACTTACCGTCAGCAACGTGTTTCAATCCTGTTACAAAGTCATGGGCTGTTACTTCTGCGTATTCTTCACCTTCAGAAGTGTACCATTTCACTCCTTTACGAAGTTTATAGGTATAAGTCAGACCATCTTTTGACACGGACCAATCTTCAGCCAAAGAAGGAATAACATTACCATATTTATCATTTTCCATCAAACCATCAACGACATTCCCGATAATATCTGTTGTGGATGTACGCGTTGCTATGCTGTAGTCCAAGGATGCTGGATCCACTGCATAGACATAAGAAAATGTTGTCGGAGCATCTGCTTCTTTATCAGCTTTTCCACAGGCTGCTAAAAGAGCTGTTGTGCTCAGGACCACTCCTGCTGTTAAGAGCCACTTTTTCGATTTCATAAAAATCTCCTTTAATATATTTTTAATCTACTTTTACAATCCAACCTTCTGGCGCTGGAATATCACCAAACTGAATTCCTGTCAGTTCATCATAGAGTTTACGAGTCACAGGTCCTACTTCTGTTTCACTATAGAAAACATGGAAATCATCACCGTGTTGAATACCTCCAATTGGAGAAATAACCGCTGCTGTACCACAGGCACCTGCCTCTACAAAACGGTCAAGGTTATCAATTGGAACATCTCCTTCAATAGGAGTTAAGCCCAAGCGATGTTCTGCCAAATAAAGTAAGGAATACTTGGTAATAGATGGCAAGATAGATGGACTCAATGGCGTTACAAATTCATTATCAGCTGTAATTCCAAAGAAGTTAGCTGATCCAACTTCTTCAATCTTTGTATGTGTTGATGGATCTAGGTAAATAACATCTGAGAAATGACGTGACTTGGCCAATTTCCCTGGCAAGAGGCTGGCAGCATAGTTCCCACCAACCTTAGCCGCACCTGTACCATTTGGAGCCGCACGATCGTATTCATCCTGAATCAAGAAGTTGGTTGGAACCAAGCCACCCTTAAAGTAATTTCCAACTGGCATAGCAAAGATAGTAAAAATATACTCCTCTGCTGGTTTTACCCCGATAATATCTCCGACACCAATCAAAAGAGGGCGAAGATAGAGGGTTCCACCTGTTCCGTATGGTGGTACGTATTCTTCATTCGCACGGACAACTGCTTTACAAGCTTCTACAAACATGTCTGTCGGAACTTGTGGCATCAAGAGACGGTCACATGTACGTTGCAGACGTTTGGCATTTTCATCAGGACGGAACAGTTGAACACTGCCATCCTTAGTACGATAAGCTTTCAAACCTTCAAATGCTTGTTGTCCATAGTGGAGACTTGGAGAAGACTCTGAAATATGCAAAGTTGCATCCTCTGTAAGCTCTCCTTGATTCCATTGTCCATTTTTAAAATGAGCAATATAGCGATAAGGTAATTTCATATAGGAGAAACCAAGGTTTTCCCAATCAATCGTTACTGTCATATTCCACTCCTTATTCTAAAAACCTATTTCTTATATTCTACACTATTTTTCTAAAATAGCAAGTATATTTTGTAATTTTCAGAAAATTTCTTCAATAAAAAGAACCAGCTCTTAGAACTGATTCTTCATTTCACTTATTTAGCTTCAGTAAATACTTCTTTAAGATAAGCGTCAAAAACTTCTTCATCAGAAATCGTGTCAGAGATGAAGCTACCGTTACTTGTGCGTTCTGACAGACTCAAGTCTTGCAATCGGCTTTCATAGATTGTTCCTTTATTGGATTGAACAAGTAGAATTTGGTCGTTCACGTCCACTTCTGTACTAAATAGGTCACCAACGAAGCCTTGTTCTGCAACTGCTCCTGCCAAGAAGACACGGTGCGGTTTGTTTTTCAACTCACGCAAGACTTGTAAACCACGTTTGGCACGGCTGGTTGCTGGAATTTCGTCAATAGAAACACGTTTCAAACTTCCACGCTGAGTCAAGAGGTAGAAGGACGAGGTATTACAGATAAAGGTCGATTGGAGGACATCATCTTCTTTCAAGTTCATAGCCTTGACCCCTGCCGCCTTGGCACCGACAACTGGAACCTCTTCGATGTTGAAACGAAGGGCATAACCATTTTGGCTAATCAAGACAACATCATCTAGTTTAATCGGAGCCACTGCTACAATCTGGTCTGTATCGTCTTTGAGCTTAGCATACTTAACTGACTTAGACTTGTAGGTCCGCCACGGAGTGAATTCTTTTCGTTCTACACGCTTGATTTGACCGAGACGAGTCGCTGCAAAATAAGTTGTCGCATCATCAAACTGATCCACTACTTCAACATAAAGGATTTCTTCGTTAGTTTCAAAGTTTGTAATGGTCTGGCTCAGATGCTCGCCGATGTCCTTCCAACGAATATCTGCCAATTCATGGATTGGTCGATAAATGACATTTCCAAGGGTCGTGAACATCAAAAGATGCTGGGTGGTCTTGGCAGATTGAACAAAGATTAAACGGTCATCATCACGTTTGCCAATTTCTTCCAGAGTGGAAGCTGCAAAGGAACGTGGGCTGGTACGCTTGATATAACCTGCCTTGGTCACGCTGACGTAGGTATCTTCCTCGGCGATCAGACTAGCTGTATCAATCTCGATTGCTTTCGCAGTGTCTTCTAAAGTACTCAAACGTGGAGTCGCAAATTTCTTCTTGACCTCACGAAGTTCTTTCTTCATGAGATTGTACATGGTCCGTTCATCACCGATAATCGCCGCAAGCATAGCAATCTTTTCACGAAGTTCTGCTTCTTCTTCCTGCAAGACAACTACGTCTGTATTGGTCAAACGGTACAGTTGCAAGGTTACGATAGCCTCAGCCTGCTCTTCTGTAAAGTCATAGCTGACCTCAAGGTTTTCCTTGGCGTCCGCCTTATTCTCAGAAGCGCGGATAAGGGCAATGACTTCGTCCAAAATCGAAATCACGCGAATCAAACCTTCTACGATATGGAGACGTTTCTCTGCCTTTTCCTTGTCAAAGCGTGAACGCGCCAAAATCACTTCACGACGATGTGCGATGTAGCTAGACAAAATTGGAACGATCCCAACCTGACGAGGCGTGAAATTGTCAATCGCCACCATGTTAAAATTGTAGTTAATTTGCAGGTCAGTGTATTTGAAGAGATAGTTAAGAACGAGCTCGGTGTTAGCATCTTTCTTGAGTTCGATAGCAATGCGAAGACCATCACGGTCAGACTCATCACGAACCTCAGCAATACCTGCCACCTTGTTATTGACACGGACATCATCGATTTTCTTGACTAGATTGGCTTTATTGATTTCATAAGGAATCTCAGTGATAACGATTTGTTCCTTACCACCTTTTAGCTTTTCAATTTCAGTCTTAGAACGAACGACCACACGCCCTTTCCCAGTTTCATAGGCCTTCTTGATTTCATCACGACCTTGGATGATAGCTCCTGTAGGAAAGTCTGGTCCAGGCAAGAATTCCATCAACTTGTCAACCTTGGCTGTTGGGTGGTCAATCATGTAAATCGCCGCATCGATAACCTCAGCCAAATTATGAGGTGGAATGTCAGTGGCATAACCAGCCGAAATCCCAGTAGAACCATTGACCAAAAGGTTTGGAAAGGCTGCTGGCAAGACAGTTGGTTCTTTCTCGGTATCGTCAAAGTTCCATGCAAAAGGGACTGTCTTTTTCTCGATATCTTGAAGAAGATAACCAGCAATCTCAGACAAACGAGCCTCGGTATAACGCATGGCCGCAGGTGGATCTCCGTCCATAGAACCATTATTACCGTGCATTTCGACCAAAATCTCACGATTTTTCCAGTCCTGTGACATACGGACCATGGCATCATAGATAGAATAATCTCCGTGTGGGTGAAAATTCCCCATGATATTCCCGACAGACTTGGCCGACTTGCGGTAACTCTTGTCAAAAGTATTGCCATCCTTATTCATCGAATAAAGAATACGACGCTGAACCGGCTTCAAGCCATCACGAATATCTGGCAAAGCCCGATCTTGAATAATATACTTGGAGTAGCGACCAAAGCGCTCTCCCATGATGTCCTCCAGGGACATATTTTGAATGTTACTCATATAGGATACAGAGCCCGTAAAATACCAAGTGAAAATAGAAAATTCTTGAAGTAAGCAAGCTCACAAGAGAATTTATCTTTTTCACACAGTATCTAGGGCGTGTTCAACTCCTTTCAAAGAATATAGAGTAGGTTTTTACAGAAAAGGTGTTCAGTTAAGATATAAAGGGACGATTTGGCTTGCCAAAAATGTCTGTAGAAAAATAGAAAATCGATGTAGGGCTCGATGAAGTCAAGACGATTTGACTTTTTTCCGAATAAAATTAGTCCCGTGTTCAGTTACTACAAATAACCAAACGACCCTTTCTGTAGTTTAATGTGTTTAAAATGCGTTGCTTCAGTTAATAAGAAATTTCACATAGCATTCAGGGCACGTTTAACTCCTTTCGAAGAATGTAGAGTAAATACTATGAAAAAAGAAAAAATATAGAGTAAGTCACTTCCATCCAATTCCTGTATCGTCGTTTCCACTTGAAAAGTCTACTCCACAAATCCTCGTTTATACTTGATATGGCTGGCGATATTACTATCTACATCTTTCTTATCCCAAAGTTGGAGTTCCCATGGGTAATAAAAATTACTTTTATTTTTAAAATAGATATGAATACCGACATAGCCATCTTTATCACGTAAATACCAGTTTTTTAGTCCGTAAATCTCTTGCCAATCATCTAATTTATCCATGACTTGAGCTATCTCTTTGGAACTTAAAATCATACGAGCACCAAAAACATCATTAAGAATTGAATTAACTGGATAGCCCTCTTGACGCTCTGAAAAACGTGTAATTTTATCTAAAATAGACTCAGAAGTTTTGACACGATAAACATAGGCAATATCTTGGACATCCGCTTTCATCAGATAGTCATTAATTGACTCATGTAAATTCAGACGGTAGGCCAAAATCGCTTTCGTCGGAACTTTTGAAAAGGTATGCTTGAGATTGATTTTTTCCACCTTACCCGTTTCAAAATAATCTTTAGAATATTCTCGATGAATACGATTAATCTCTGTAATAAGGCGTTCCACTTTTTCAATCATGAGTCTTCTCCTCTCGCTTTTTCATTTTTCTAGTTATTCCCAAACTTCTTCACTCTTTCCTCAGCATACTCAATCATCTTCTCAGCCACTTCTTTATCGTAGTCAAAGCCCAGCTTTTGAGCAAGTCTTTGAGCTTCTCTATGGAAAAGTTGCATCGTAGCAAACAAAGACTGAGTGATTTTATCTATACTTGAAAAATCAAGCAAATCTGAGAATTCCTTTTCTTTCTCAGTGGGTAAATAGCTAAAAAGATACTTATAATTCTTACCAACGTCTACTGTTCCCTTATCTGCCGCCACTTGCCAAGCTAAAAGCTTGAGCAATTCTTGCTGACAAATACCGTAGAGATGGTCGGCCGCGTAGATGACTTGTTTGCGACAAATCCCTTTAACCACGTAAGATGATACCCACCAAAATTCATTGCAGGCTTTTTCAAAATCTGTCTCAGTAGCTGGATATATCCAGAAACGCTTTGGACTGGGAGAATAGGACTCAAACAATCCCTTCTCATCTTCTAAAACAGTGAATCCTGCTTCACTGTCCACCCATTCTTGAATGTGTTCTTTAGGACAAAGAGTCAAATCGATACGATTGCCATCTTCAAAGAGCATGAGATAAAGGCGACGATTACCAAGACTAACTTCTTGCTCGATAATGCGTTTCCCAAACTGCTCCAACCAAGAAAGGTCACTCGTCAGATTATCTAAATCATCCACAATATAGACCACGTCATAGTCTTGAAATTCATCTTTTAGGGCCTTTGGGTCTGTCCGTGAACCAGACATAGCGACAGCTTTGACTTGTAAAGTTTTGGCAGTCTGTAAAATCAGATCTAGCATTTCTGTTTCAGCTCTCATGTTGATACCCATTCATTAAAAAGTGACTTAAAACACTGTCGCTTCTTCCAGCGTAAACTTGACATTATCTTCAATCCACTTACGGCGTGGTTCAACCTTGTCTCCCATAAGGACATTGACACGACGTTCGGCGCGAGCTAGGTCTTCAATGGTGACACGGATAAGGGTACGGGTTTCTGGATTCATGGTTGTTTCCCAGAGCTGGTCGGCATTCATCTCACCAAGACCTTTGTAGCGTTGGAGGGTAGCGCCTTTACCGAACTGCTTACGGAGTTCTTCTAGCTCTCCGTCCGTCCAAGCGTAGGCCACTTCTTCTTTCTTGCCTTTACCTTTTGACATCTTGTAAAGAGGCGGAAGGGCGATATAAACATGTCCTGTCTCAACTAGCGGACGCATGTAACGGTAGAAAAATGTCAAGAGCAAGGTCTGGATATGGGCACCATCTGTGTCCGCATCGGTCATGATAATGATCTTATCATAGTTGGCATCTTCAATGGAGAAGTCTGCCCCAACACCCGCACCTATAGTATAAATCATAGTGTTGATTTCCTCATTTTTGAGGATATCCGCCATCTTGGCCTTGGCTGTATTGATAACCTTACCACGAAGAGGTAGAATAGCCTGGAACTTGCGATCACGGCCTTGTTTGGCAGAGCCACCGGCAGAATCCCCCTCTACTAGATAGAGTTCATTCTTAGCTGGATTCTTAGACTGGGCTGGCGTTAATTTACCAGAAAGTAAGCCCTTGTCTTTCTTATTCTTTTTGCCATTTCGGCTTTCATCACGCGCCTTGCGAGCCGCCTCGCGAGCATCACGAGCCTTGATAGCCTTGCGGATGAGATTAGAAGCCAATTCCCCATTTTCCATAAGGAAGAAGGTCAACTTATCCGCCACAATGCCATCCACAACTGGGCGAGCTAGTGGACTTCCTAGTTTGTCCTTGGTCTGTCCTTCAAACTGGAGGTGTTCTTCAGGAACCAGAATAGAAAGAACGGCTGCTAGTCCCTCACGATAGTCTGACCCTTCAAGGTTTTTATCTTTTTCCTTGAGAAGCCCCGTCTTACGCGCATAGTCATTCATGACCTTGGTAATGGCAGACTTAAGTCCAGTCTCGTGCGTTCCACCGTCCTTGGTGCGAACGTTATTGACAAAGGACAAAATATTATCTGAAAATCCGTCATTATACTGAAGAGCTACTTCCACTTGGAAACCATTATCTTCCCCTTCAAAGTAAAGAACTGGCGTTAAGGTCTCCTTGTCTTCGTTGAGATAAGAAACAAAGTCTTGTACCCCATTCTCATAATGGAATTCGATTGCTTCATCTGTTCGCTTATCTGTCAAAGACAAGGTCACATTTTTCAAGAGAAAGGCTGATTCATTGAGACGTTCTGAAATGGTATTGTACTTGAAGTCTGTCGTAGAAAAGATAGTCGCATCCGGCATGAAGGTAACCTTGGTACCTGTTTTAGACTTGGGTGCTGTACCAATTTTCTTCAAGGTCGTGACAGGTTTTCCACCATTTTCAAAACGTTGCTTGTAAACTGCGCCATCACGAGTAATTTCAACTTCTAACCAGCTAGAAAGGGCATTAACAACGGAAGAACCCACCCCGTGAAGTCCACCTGATGTCTTATAACCACCTTGACCAAATTTTCCTCCGGCATGAAGGATGGTAAAGATAACCTCAACAGTTGGAATTCCCATAGCGTGCATACCCGTCGGCATCCCACGACCATGGTCTTGAACCGTTAAACTCCCATCTTTATTGATGGTCACATCAATACGATCGCCAAACCCAGACAGGGCTTCATCGACCGCATTATCGACGATTTCCCAGACTAGGTGGTGGAGACCAGCACCATCAGTCGATCCGATATACATCCCCGGACGTTTTCGAACCGCATCCAACCCTTCTAGCACCTGAATGGCATCATCATTATAATTGTTAATATTGATTTCCTTTTTTGACACAAGGAACCTCCTATTCGTTCATCTTTACTATTCTACAGGTTTTCTAAGGATTTTGCAAAATTTTTCTTTCTCCGGTGTGACAATTTCAGAAGAGATTCTCTGCCTTTCTTCTCCATTTCATGATATAATAGGAGTATGATTACAATAGTTTTATTAATCCTAGCTTATCTGCTGGGTTCGATTCCGTCTGGTCTCTGGATTGGACAAGTATTCTTTCAAATCAATCTGCGCGAGCATGGTTCTGGTAACACTGGAACAACCAATACCTTCCGCATTTTAGGTAAGAAAGCGGGTATGGCGACCTTTGTCATTGACTTTTTCAAAGGAACTCTAGCAACGCTTCTTCCAATTATTTTTCATCTACAAGGTGTTTCGCCTCTCATCTTTGGACTTTTGGCTGTTATTGGCCATACCTTCCCTATCTTTGCAGGATTTAAGGGTGGTAAGGCTGTCGCAACCAGTGCTGGTGTGATTTTCGGATTTGCGCCTGTCTTCTGTCTCTACCTTGCGGTTGTTTTCTTTGGGACCCTCTATCTAGGCAGTATGATTTCACTTTCCAGTGTCACAGCATCTATCGCAGCCGTCATCGGAGTTCTACTCTTTCCACTTTTTGGTTTTATTTTGAGTAACTATGACCCTCTCTTCATCGCCATTATCCTAGCTCTTGCTAGTTTGATTATCATTCGTCATAAGGATAATATCACACGTATCCAGAATAAGACTGAAAATCTTGTCCCTTGGGGATTGAACTTGACTCATCAAAATCCTAAAAAATAAAACGCCAGTTTGAACAGAACTGACGTTTTTTGTATGCTTATTTTGATTTGATATAATTGATACCATCTGCCTTGGGGGCAACTGCTTTTCCAAAGAAGGCTGCCAAGACAAGAATTGTCAAAACATAAGGTGCGATTTGAAGGTAAACCGCAGGCACACCTTGTAGGAACGGCAATTGAGAACCGATAACGGCCAAACTTTGTGAAAGTCCAAAGAAGAGACTAGATAGCATGGCTCCAATTGGATTCCATTTTCCGAAGATCATCGCAGCAAGAGCGATAAATCCAGGTCCAACAATAGTTGTCACTGAGAAGTTAACTGAGATTGATTGAGCATAAATCGCTCCGCCAATTCCACCTAGGAAACCTGAAATGATAACTCCTAAATATCTCATTTTGTAGACGTTGATTCCCAACGTGTCCGCTGCTTGAGGATGTTCACCAACAGAGCGGAGACGAAGACCAAAGCGAGTCTTGAAGAGGATAAACCAAGCAAGGAATGAGAAGGCAATCGCGATATAACCTAGCAAACTTGTTGATTTGAAGAAGATGTCACCAATCACTGGGATATTTGCCAAGACTGGGAAGTCAAAGCGTCCAAAAGTCTGACTTAGGTTGTCGGTTTGACCTTTATTATAAAGTACTTTCACTAAGAAAACAGCCAAGGCTGGCGCCATCAAGTTCAATACCGTACCGCTGACAACATGGTCTGCACGGAAATGAACCGTTGCTGCTGCGTGGATGATAGAGAAGACACCACCAACCAATCCTGCAACTAGCAAAGATAGCCATGGAGTTGCTGCTCCAAATTGTTCTGCAAATTCAAGGTTAAAGACAACTCCAGAAAAGGCACCCATAACCATAATTCCTTCAAGGCCGACGTTTACGACACCACCACGTTCAGAGAAAACACCACCGATACTTGTAAAGATGAGGGGTGCTGAGTAAATCAGCATAGAAGACACCAAGAGGGTGAGCAAGGTTGTAATAGACATCTTTACTTACCTCCTTTAACTTGTTTTTTCGGTTTGACAAAGCGTTCGATAAGATAATGAACACTGACAAAGAAGATAATAGACGCTGTTACAATGCTGACAAGCTCAGACGGTACCTGCGCCGCATTCATACCAGGAGCTCCAACTTGGAGAACACCAAATAGGAAGGCTGCAAAGAGAATACCAATTGGTGAATTTGCCGCAAGCAGACTAACCGCCATCCCGTTAAACCCGACAGCCAATGACGCCCCTTGAACATAGACGTTCTGGAAGGTTCCAAGTCCTTCAACGGCTCCACCAAGACCAGCTAAGGCACCTGAGATAATCATTGAGAGGATAATTGTTCGTTTGGCAGAAATACCAGCATATTCTGAAGCATGTGGATTAAGACCAACTGCACGGATTTCAAAACCAAGAGTCGTTTTCTTGAGCATAAACCAAATAACTGCAACGGCAATGATGGCAAAGAAAATACCAATATTCATCCGCGAATTACCAGTCAACTCAGCTAACCAAGGTGTCTGGTAGGTTGCATTAGCCCCAACACGAATCGTCGAATCTGTACTTTGCATGAAGTCTTTAGGAAAGGCATGGATAAAGGCATTTCCTACATACAAGACAATGTAGTTCATCATGATGGTTACGATAACCTCTGACGTCCCTAGATAAGCTCTAAGAATACCCGGAATGGCACCGACAATCCCACCGGCAATCAAGGCAATCACAATAGTTGCTAGAATCATCAAGGGACGTGGCATATCTGGATGCGACAAGGCAAACCAACCACTGAGAATCCAACCTGCTAAAGCCTGACCAGGAAGTCCGACGTTAAAGAAACCAGCACGACTGGCAACGGCAAAACCAAGACCAATCAAGACCAAAGGTCCCATAGCACGGAAGATTTCCCCAATCCCGCGTAGACTACCAAAGGCTGTATAGAACAATTCTTCATAGCCCCAAATAGCATCATAACCGAAGATCCACATGACAATGGCTCCGAGCAAAATTCCTAGGAAGACAGAAATCAAGGGAACCGAAATTTGTTGTAATTTTTTAGACATCACTCTTCTCCTTTCCCAAGTTTCCACCAGCCATCAAGACACCAAGTTCTTGTTTATTGGTTGTTTCTGGTGATACAATACCTTGAATCTTACCATCGTGAATAACGGCAATACGGTCTGAGACGTTTAAAATCTCATCTAGTTCAAAGCTGACAACAAGGACAGCCTTTCCATTATCACGCTCTTCAATCAAGCGTTTGTGGATATATTCAATGGCACCGACATCCAAACCACGAGTTGGTTGGCTGACGATAAGGAGATCAGGATCTCGATCAATTTCACGAGCAATAATTGCTTTTTGTTGATTTCCTCCTGAGAGTGCAGCTGCAGGCACAAATTCGCTGGCAGCACGAACATCAAATTCTTCCATTAGCTTTTTAGCATACGAAGTAATATTTGAATAGTTCAAAATTCCATTTTTACTATGTGGTTCTTTGTAGTAGGTTTGAAGGGCAATATTTTCAGAAATCATCATTTCCAAAATCAAACCATCACGGTGACGGTCTTCTGGAACGTGCCCAACACTCAACTCTGTAATCTGACGTGGGTGCAAGCCTACAATTGAATCTCCTTTTAGCTCAATGCTACCAGATTCAACCTTGCGAAGACCTGTAATGGCTTGAATCAGTTCAGACTGACCATTTCCATCAATCCCCGCAATACCAACAATCTCTCCAGCACGAACATCCAAGGACAGATTTTTGACAGCTGGGACTCCACGGTTTTCATTGACCACCAAATCTTTGATTGACAAGACCACTTCTTTTGGTTGAGAGGCTTGTTTCTCTGTTTTAAAGGAAACAGAACGTCCTACCATCATTTCAGCCAAATCAGCATTGGTAGCCCCTGCAATTTCGACGGTTTCAATTGATTTCCCACGACGGATAACTGTAACGCGGTCAGAAACTGCACGAATCTCATCCAACTTGTGGGTAATCAAGATAATTGATTTTCCTTCTTTGACAAGATTTTTCATAATAGCCATTAACTCCTCAATTTCTGATGGAGTCAAAACAGCCGTTGGTTCGTCAAAGATAAGAATATCAGCCCCCCGATAAAGGGTTTTTAAAATTTCTACACGTTGTTGGGCCCCAACTGAGATATCTGCCACCTTGGCAGAAGGGTCCACAGCTAAGCCATAACGTTCAGAAAGAGCCTTGATTTCTTTACTAGCTCCAGCGATATCTAGCACACCATTTTTAGTCAATTCACTTCCTAAAATAATGTTTTCAGCCACCGTGAAAGCCTCTACCAACATAAAGTGCTGGTGAACCATTCCGATTCCCAAGCCAGCTGCTTTAGATGGCGAGTCGAGGTTAACAACTTGACCGTTGACCGCGATTTCACCACTAGTTGGTTCAAGAAGGCCTGCTAACATGTTCATGAGCGTGGACTTACCAGCCCCATTTTCTCCTAAAAGTGCATGAATTTCACCTTTTCGTAGGTGCAGGTTGATTTTGTCGTTGGCAACAAATTCACCAAACACCTTGGTAATATCACGCATCTCAATGACATTTTCGTGTGCCATGTGCTCTTCCTTTCAGAGTCTTATTTTATTTCAATAAAACTTGCTAGTTTGTCTAGTAGCAAGCTTTACTGAGACAAAATGACTTTGTCTCAACTCTTAAAAAGCGGCCGAGGGCCGCTTCCTAAGAAATGACTTTCATCCATTATTTTTCAGGAACTTTTACGCTTCCATCAAGGATTTTAGCTTTAGCGTCTTCAACAGCTTTTTTACCTTCTTCAGAAAGGTTAGTTGTTACCAAGTCAACCCCTTTATCTTTCAATGAGTAGACAATGATTTGACCACCAGGGAATTCACCTTTTTCTGCCTTGTTAGCAATATCTTTTACAGTTGTACCAACTTGTTTCAATGTAGATACAAGAACAAAGTTTGATTCTTTGCCATCTTTAGAAGTGTATTTACCTTCTGCTTCTTGGTCACGGTCAACACCGATAACCCAAACTTTTTCATTTTCAGGACGGCTTTCGTTGAGTGATTTTGCTTCTGCAAAGACACCAGCACCTGTACCACCAGCTGCTTGGTAAACAACGTCTGCACCAGCTGCGTATTGTGCTGCTGCAATTGTTTTACCTTTAGCAGCATCACCAAATGAACCAGCATAGTCAACTTGTACTTTGATAGATGGGTCTACTGACTCAACACCAGCTTTAAATCCAGCTGCAAAACGTGAGATAACTTCAGATTCGATACCACCTACAAAACCAACTTGTTTTGTTTTAGTTGTTTTAGCTGCTGCAACACCTGCAAGGTAAGCAGCTTCGTTATCAGCAAATGTTACGCTAGCAACATTCTTTTTATCTTTAATCACATCATCAATCAAGACATAGTTCAAATCAGTGTGCTCTTCTGCTGCATCTTTAACTGCATTGTGAAGGGCAAAACCAACTCCGAAGATTAGGTTGTAACTTCCAGCCGCTTGTTGCAAGTTGTTAGCGTAGTCAGCTTCACTTGTTGATTGGAAGTAAGTGAAACCGTTATCTTTTGAAAGATTGTGTTCTTTACCCCAAGCCTGCAAACCTTCCCAAGCTGATTGGTTGAATGATTTATCATCAACACCACCAGTATCAGTGACGATTGCTGCTTTTGTCTTCACATCAGAAGATGAATCTGCCTTACGAGAAGAGCGGTTACCACATGCAGCAAGTCCAACTGCTGCCACTGCTACTAGGCCAAGACCTAGCCATTGTTTCTTGTTCATTACTGAACCTCCTAAATAAGATGTGCAACGATGTTGCAAGTATGGATTGGTTGGCCACAAGGACCGTGCCACTCAAAGAGCGACTCAGACTAATTTAAGTCTGTAAAAGAATATGGAAGTAATTCCCCGACCGTCATCTCGACCGTCGATTTATCTTTTGCGACTAAGGTCACTTTTAGATCTTGTTCAAAAAATTCGACCATTACTTGGCGACAAGCACCACATGGTGAGATTGGTTTTTCAGTTTGACCATAAACAATCAGCTCTGAAAATTCTCTTTGCCCTTCAGAAACTGCTTTAAAAATCGCTGTACGCTCTCCGCAGTTTGTCAAAGGATAGCTAGCATTTTCGATATTCACTCCCGTGTAAACACTGCCGTCTTTGGCTACTAAAACTGCTCCGATAGGAAAGTGAGAATAAGGGACATAGGCTTTCTTGCTGGTTTCAATTGCCAGTTCAATCAACTCAGTAGTCGCCATCTGCCAATTCTCCTTTTAGAATTGCTACTCCAGCTGACGTTCCGATACGGGTCGCACCTGCTTCGACAAAGGCAAGAGCATCCTCATAAGAACGAGCTCCACCAGCAGCCTTGACACCCATATCAGGCCCAACTGTTTCACGCATCAATTGAACATCTGCTATCGTAGCGCCACCAGTTGAAAAGCCAGTAGATGTTTTAACAAAATCAGCTCCTGCTTTTTGGGCTAATTGACAAGCCACAACTTTTTCTTGATCTGTCAGAAGGCAAGCTTCAATAATGACTTTCACTAACTTGTCACCACTTGCTTCTACAACAGCACGGATGTCCGATTCAACCAAGGCTAAATTACCTGATTTGAGAGCCCCAACATTGATCACCATATCAATCTCATCTGCACCATTTTGGATAGCTTCTTTTGTCTCAAAAGCTTTCACAGTTGAAGTTGTTGCCCCCAAAGGGAAACCTACTACTGTGCAGACCTTGACATCTGTGCCTTCAAGCCCTTTTTTGGCATGTTCAACCCAGGTCGGATTAACGCAAACACTGGCAAAATCATACTCTCTAGCTTCAGACAACAAACAATCAATTTGATTTTCTGTCGCATCTTGCTTTAAAAGCGTATGATCGATATATTTATTTAATTTCATGTTCGGATTCTCCTGCAGTTTATGAGATAATTTCTATAATTTCTCGTAAACTTTGCACCCTATCATTTATTTTAACATATTTTTGAAAATCTGTAACTAGCTGAGGAGAAATTTTTCCATTTGTGTATACTTTTGCAACAATTTCTCCCTTTTGAACGGAATCTCCAACTTTCTTTTCAAAAACAATTCCTGTCTCATAGTCCAAGGCATCAGACTTGACTGCACGACCAGCTCCCAGTCTCATGGCATAAAGCCCAAATTCCATAGCTGGAAGAGCTGAAATGACACCCGTTTCCTGAGCAGGGATTTCCACCACATGGGCAACATTGACTGGGCGATAGAGGTCTTCCAAGTCTCCACCTTGGGCTTGGACCATCTCCTCAAACTTAGCCAGTGCTTGACCATTTTCAAGATGTTGGCGAACTTCTTCAACTGTTTTATTTACATTTGCCAAACCAAGCATAATTTGAGCTAGTTCACAGATGAAGTGGGTAATATCCTGACGGCCTTGACCTTGTAAAATCTCCAATGCTTCAAGGATTTCCAAACGATTTCCAATAGCACGCCCTAAAGGCTGGCTCATATCGGTAATCACTGCTACCGTCTTTCGACCAACTGCCTTACCAAGTTCCACCATGGTTTGAGCCAATTCACGCGCCTCATCAACCGTCTTCATGAAGGCACCCTCACCGACAGTCACGTCTAGCAAAATAGCATCCGCCCCTGCCGCAATTTTCTTGCTCATCACCGAACTTGCAATCAAAGGAATCGTGTCGACAGTTGCGGTCACATCACGAAGGGCGTAGAGAAGCTTATCCGCTTTGACCAGCTGGTCTGATTGCCCAATGACAGATACACCAATATCCTGAACCTGACGAATAAAATCCTCTTGACTGCGTTCCACTTGATAGCCCTTAATGGACTCCAATTTATCAATTGTTCCACCAGTATGGCCGAGACCACGACCACTCATTTTTGCCACAGGCACACCAAAGCTAGCAACAAGAGGAGCCAAAATCAAGGTCACCTTATCACCAACACCACCCGTAGAATGCTTGTCAACTTTCACACCATCAATGACAGACAGGTCAAACTCTTGCCCAGTCTTAACCATATTCATCGTTAAATCAGAAATTTCACGAGTCGTCATTCCTTTGAAATAGACAGCCATAGCAAAGGCAGACATCTGATAATCAGGAACCGTTCCTGACACATAGCCTTCAACTAACCATTCAATTTCACTCGAAGTCAGTTCTTGACCGTCTCGTTTTTTTTGGATTAAATCAACTGCTCTCATTCTTTCACACTTCTAAGGATATAGTATCCCTTGTCTTTTTTAAGGATTTCACAATTTCCAAACACATCTTCCATCTTAGACTTAGCACTTGGAGCCCCTTGTTTCTTCTGGATGACGATTGTCAAATCACCACCAATTTCCAAGAAATCTTTACTTTTCTCAATGATTTCATGAACCACTTGCTTTCCTGCACGGATAGGAGGATTAGAAATGACGTGGTCAAAATTCCCTTCAACTTGTTCATAGATGTTGGACTGGAAAATCGTCGCTTCTACTTTATTTCGTTCAGCATTTTGTCGCGCCAAATCCAAGGCACGATTATTGATATCAACCATGGTCGCCTGAACTCCGTAAACCTTGACCAAGGACAATCCTAATGGACCGTAACCACAGCCTACATCTAGGACTGTCTCTCCTTGGTTGACCTCAAGACACTTGAGCAAGAGTTGACTTCCAAAATCAACCATCTTTTTGCTAAAAACACCTGCATCCGTCAAAAAGGTCATTTTTTCTCCCAACAATTCTACTCTCAACTCATGAATATCGTGAGCAGCGTCAGGATTTTCTGCATAATACATTTTACTCATGAAACTATTTTACCATAATTTGACTTAAATTGTAAATCGTTTACATATCCAGAATGAGACAAAAAGATTGAAGGAAGTTGCTTTACAATAGCTCCCCTTCAATCTCTTTCAACTTTTATAAGCAAATTGTATTTCATCTAGGACTACAGTTATCATTGCCACGATAAAACACATAACACAAAGTTTATTGTCTATCATCAGACGCATTGTCAGCGCTATTTCTTTACTTTTAAATATTTCACTATCAATAGGATTCCCAACAAAATGTTTAAATAAAAACCCAACTGATAAGTTTGTGTCAAGATTTCTGAACTTGTCCAAAGTCGTAGCAAATCTTCTATCGACATGCGGAAGAAATAACCCTCTGTCGCAATCCACAAAATCAAAAATAGATAACTTCCAGCAGCAAGTCGTTTCGTCCACCGTTTTTTGAGTAGCCAAGCAATCAAGAGCGAACAGATAAAGACAGTTGTTATAATGGCATGCTCCATCAAAAAAGTAAAACCGTAATAGATTTCCACAAAGCGTCTACCATTATCCGCATTGACTCCTTTTATAAAAGGTAAGGCAAAACTTAAAATAAAACAGAGTTCCAATAGGTAAGGTTTCAAGATTTTCATAGTACACCTCCTATAAGTTATAAACCCCAAAGCCCCCTTTATAGCTGATAAGTCAGCTATAAAGCAGCTCCTACTTCATCAATAAATTGTTCATCCTCTATCTACTTATATTATATACTATTGACTTACCACATTCAAGAAACCGCTTTATTTTTTTAGCTTTTTATGGTATGATAGACAAAATATCTAGGGGAAAACAAATGACCAACGAATTTTTACATTTTGAAAAAATCAGCCGCCAGACTTGGCAATCTTTACATCGAAAGACAACACCTCCTTTGACAGAAGAAGAATTGGAATCTATCAAGAGTTTTAATGACCAAATCAGTCTTCAAGACGTTACAGATATCTATCTCCCCTTGGCTCATCTGATTCAGATTTACAAGCGAACTAAGGAAGATTTAGCCTTTTCAAAAGGAATTTTCCTCCAACGTGAAAGTAAATCTCAGCCTTTTATTATTGGGGTTTCTGGGAGTGTTGCCGTTGGAAAATCCACAACCAGTCGCCTACTTCAAATCCTGCTTTCTAGAACTGTAACTGATGCTAGTGTTGAGTTGGTTACAACTGATGGCTTTCTCTATCCCAACCAGACCTTGATTGAGCAGGGGATTTTAAATCGTAAAGGATTTCCTGAAAGCTATGATATGGAAGCTCTTCTCAACTTCTTGGACCGCATCAAAAATGGACAAGATGTAGATATTCCTGTCTATTCTCATGAAGTCTACGACATCGTACCCGAGGAAAAGCAAAGCGTCAAAGCTGCTGATTTTGTGATTGTTGAAGGAATCAATGTCTTTCAAAATCCACAAAACGAGCGTCTCTACATTACTGACTTCTTTGACTTTTCCATCTATGTTGATGCTGCAGTCGATGACATCGAGAGTTGGTATCTGGACCGTTTCTTGAAAATGCTGAGCCTAGCCCAAAATGACCCTAATAGCTACTATTATCGTTTTACACAAATGCCGATTGGGGAAGTGGAGTCCTTTGCCCATCAGGTCTGGACCAGTATCAATCTCACAAATCTACAAAATTATATTGAACCAACCAGAAATCGTGCGGAAGTGATTCTACATAAAAGTAAGAACCATGAAATCGATGAAATTTACTTAAAAAAGTAATTTTCCCTTGTCAAAACGTAAGTTTTCAGATATAATGGTATAGTTAGTAAATATGGAGGTAAGAACATTGGCAAACATTAAATCAGCTATCAAACGCGCTGAATTGAACGTTAAACAAAACGAAAAGAACTCAGCTCAAAAATCAGCTATGCGTACTGCTATCAAAGCTTTCGAAGCAAACCCATCTGAAGAACTTTTCCGTGCTGCTAGCTCAGCTATCGATAAAGCAGAAACTAAAGGTTTGATTCACAAAAACAAAGCAAGCCGCGATAAAGCTCGTCTTTCAGCTAAACTTGCTAAATAAGAAACAGTCCATAGAGGCTGTTTTTTTGTCTCCAAATAGGAAAGGGTAGAAAATGAAAATCGCAATTATCGGATATTCTGGTGCTGGTAAGTCAACGCTAGCTGAAAAGTTATCTCTCTACTACTCCATCCCAAAACTTCACATGGACACACTCCAATTTCAACCTGGTTGGCAAGACAGTGACCGTGATTGGATGTTAACCGAGATGAAAAATTTTCTCACCAAGCATGAAGCTTGGGTCATCGATGGTAATTATTCTTGGTGTTTCTATGAGGAAAGAATGCAGGAATCTGACCAAATCATCTTTCTCAATTTTTCACCATTTACCTGTCTCTTTCGGGCCTTTAAGCGTTATCTTAAATACCGAGGAAAAGTCAGAGAAAGTATGGCTAAGGGATGCCCCGAGCAATTCAACTGGGAATTTATTCGTTGGATTCTCTGGGATGGGCGGACTAAAGCTCAAAAAGAGAATTACCAAAAACTTTGCCAAGAATACTCACATAAAGTCACTATTCTTCGAAATCAGAAAGAACTAGATCAATTTCTGGATAAGAAAAGGAAGTCCTCCAATTCATAAAGAAGGGCTTCCTTTTTTGGCTATAATTATTCTGCAATCAAGGTTGCCAAACCAACCTTCATCATATCGGTGAAGGTATTTTGGCGTTCTTCTGCAGTTGTGTCTTCGTCTGGATTAACCAAACTATCAGAGATGGTCATGATAGCAAGAGCATCAACATGGTGCTGAGCCGCCAAATAGTAAAGAGCTGCCGCTTCCATTTCCACAGCCTTAACTCCCCATTTACCAAGCTCGATATTCTTTTCAAAGTAGTTTGAGTAAAAGACATCAGATGACAAAACGTTCCCAACGTGGGTTGTCATACCAAGTTCTTTGGCGATATGGTAGGCCTTGTCCAGCAAGTCAAAGCTAGCGATTTGTGGGAAATCATACTGTGGCCAGTCATTACGGACGATGTTTGAATTAGTTGCAGCTGCTTGCGCCAAAACCAATTCACGAACGTGTACATCTTCATTCAAAGAACCCGCAGTTCCAACACGAATCAATTTCTTCACACCGTAGTCAACAATCAACTCACTCGCATAAATCGAAATAGAGGGCATACCCATCCCAGTTCCCATGACAGATACACGGTGACCCTTGTAAGTACCAGTATAACCCAACATGTTACGTACTTCGTTAAAACAAACAGCATCTTCAAGGAAATTCTCCGCAATAAACTTAGCACGAAGAGGATCCCCAGGAAGAAGAATTTTATCAGCAATTTTACCCTGCTGAGCAGCAATATGGATAGACATAGTTAAGATATAAAGGGCGACAGAGAACAAAGTAAAAATAGGAAACTGACGACGCATCGCAGATGCTAGACAGTTTATCTTTTTTACACAGTTCTCCGCCCGTATTCAGTTCAATGAATACAGTTAACCCATCCTTTCTTTATTCTAAAATTTATAATCAGAAAGATACCAAACCCGTCAAAAAGCAAAGGGAAAATAGGAGTTGGGTTCAGTGAGCGATGCTCGTTAGACCAACTATCTTTTTCCCACTGCTTTTAGGGTGGGTTCAATTCCTTTCTTTCTTAATTTTGATGACAAATAGGAGAATAGCACGGGTTCAATTCAAAACCAAACTACCCTCTCTAAGTTTTTAGAAAAGTTCTCCGCTCGTGTTCAAATCAGAACATCTCGCTCTACCTTTCTTTTTTTATATTTCATAGCTAGGAAAAATCGGATTCAATCATGACTCCGATAAGCCTACTTCTTTTTTATTTCAAACAGTTATTGATAAATTGACAATAGTTTTTAATCTTTTAAGATAAATCTTTGATTAGAAGAAACGATCGTTCTCTATCTTATTACTCTATTCTTTATTCTTTGACTTCTGACACAGTATGTTAGCCCAAGAAAAACGGTCTAATATTTTTGCAAATTCATAGGCTAAAACAGCTGTTACTAAGAGATACGGAAGAGAATCTAAAGCTAGCCCAGTGAACCCTATTACTAATCCAGTTGCAGACCAGGGAGCCCTCAAGGTCACAGACAAAAAGCAAACCGATCCCAAAAGCAAAATGCTTGGCTGGTTATCCCCACCTAGAATCATTCCAAAGAGAGCAGCTCCAGCCATCCCCAAGGCAAAAGATGGCGTAAGAGTACCACCATAGGTCCCTGCCCACAGAGTAATAAGAACGACCAGTGCTTTTAGGATAAACAAGAGGAATACTGTTTTACCATTGCTAGCATTCAATACTTCCTGAGCCATCATACGTCCATTTCCAAGTAGATGTGGAAAATAACTTGCCAACCCAGCAAGAAAAAGAAAAGCTGTAGGCAATGTGAGAAGTACTCGTTTATCTTTTATCCTGTTTGAAGACACTTCTTTACTTAAGCAACCAAAAAACCAAGCTAGTGGGGTTAAGAAAAGAAGTAGCAAGGGAATAATCCACATTTCCTTTAATGACCATGCGATGGCTGGAATCTGGTAGAGAGCCTGATCTGAAATAACCAAGCCTGCTGTATAGGTTGAGACATAGGTAGTCAAACCGACTAAGACAACTCGTTTAATAGATAGAGCAATTCCTAGAGTTTCAAAAACAAAGAAGACACTTGTTAATGGAACCTGATAGACAGCTGCTAAACCAGCACCAGCACCACAAGCAAGGAGAAAAATTTGATCCTTCTTAGAGAGAGAGAACATATTTTTCCAATTGGTCCTGCAAATAGAGTCCCAATCTCTCGTGGCGCAGCTTCTTTACCAATAGGTGCTCCCCCTACAACTGCAATAATCTGCCAAATTGAATGAAATAGCTGTTTTAAAAAATGAAGTTTGTATTGTGAAGTCTCATCCTTCATCTGCGCTTTAATGGAAAAAATCTGTGATTTTTTTTGCAAGAAATACCAGACCAAGGATGAGCTGGCACCCACGATTATTAAACTTAATCCTATCCGCGACGAGGAAACTCCATCTGTCAAGAATACAGTTTGATGCTCTGATTGACCAAAAGCTATCTCCTCTATTATCTTTAAAAGATAATGTAGAAAAATACCAGATAAAACTGAAACTATTCCTTGCAAAATGACTGCTAGGAATAATTTAAGATTATAAGGGATTTTCTGAAAAATACTCCTCAATTCTTTTAACATAGTAATAATTCAGCAAAAATGGCTTTAAGTACGCCTTTAAAATCACCTTTAACACACTCAGTTACTTCTATAGCCTTTTCACGGTTAATCTCTTCTTTGAAACCAGTAGTATAGTTAGTAATACATAAAATTCCTAGAAGTCTCAAACCTGATAGGCTACAACAATAACTTCAGGAGCAGTTGACATTCCGACCACATCTTTTCCAAGCATCTTATAGGTACAAATTTCTACTCATGTTCAAATTAGAACACGCGCTCTACCTTTCTGTTTATACTCTTCGAAAATCTCTTCAAACCACGTCAACGTCGCCTTGCCGTATATATGTTACTGACTTCGTCAGTTATATCTACAACCTCAAAGCAGTGCTTTGAGCAGCCTGCGGCTAGTTTCCTAGTTTGCTCTTTGATTTTCATTGAGTATTAATTTTGTTCTTTCACAGAGAGCTACCTGAGTTCTATTCAAGCTCAGGTAGTACTTTCTTATAAACTAAATCATCTCAGTATTGAATAGTAGGATTTTTTACAAGACATCATCATCAGAAATCTTAGAATTTAATGTTGTTCCCCAATGGGTAATTTTACGGTGGGGTTGAGCTAAAATTGGTCTGTTTTCATAGATTGTTTGCCATCTATTCCATAGTAGACCTGTCTTTTTCTCAATCTTAATTCGCAGATTTCTCATATTCTCTTTGATTGGGAGGTTGAGGACAAAACCTGCAGTCTGGTTGCGACCGTTTCCTTCCCAAGAACGACTACGAACAACTTGGTTTCCATCTTTATCTACTGTAACTTCTTCCCAAGTTATAGAGTAGCGGGCAATGTAAGCTCCACTATGTTGAATTGTCAATGTTTTATCTTTCACAGGAGTCTGACTGATTGGTTGAACTGGCTTAGAAACTTGTGTCGCCGTCTCACCATTCGTAGCGATAAAGCGGAAAACTTCTACTTCTGCAAGACTGAGGGCTTGATTGTTCTTACGTAGTTGCACACGAACACGGCGTCCCAATTTCCCATTTAATTGAACATCCAAGCTCGTTCCGTCAAGTTTAGAAACATACTGTCTAGCAACTTCTGTTCCTTTTTCATCATACAAAATCACATCAAAGTCTGACAGACGTTTAGAAAGCTCACCATCCCCACGGTTATGAAGGCGAACAAGTCCTACCTGTTCTGTACGACCTAAATCAACTTCCCACCAAGGCTGGTTTTCAAATTTTGTATGGGTAATTGATTGCTGGCTATAACTACTATTGGTATTGCCATCCAAGGCTCGACTAGCATCTCCACCAAAATCAGTAGAACTTTGCTTAGCTTGTTTTTTCCAAGCGATATTCTCAGCACGATATACTTGGACTTCTGCAAGACTGAGGGCATTATAGCCTTCTAGCTCAATCCGAACATAGCGCGCTTTTTTATGGTTAATCGCAATTTGTGCTGACACATCTTTAAGAGATGTTATTCGTTTTCTCTCAATTTCTTTACCAGAACTGTCTAAAAGAATGACATCAAAGTTTGCCAATCTATCCTGGGCAGTGTCTGTTCGGTTGTAAATATTGATTTGGCGAATGGTTTCTTCTTTAGCCAAATCTACTTGCCACCAAGGCTTGGATTGGAAGTTGGTATGAGTGACAGAATTGTGACCATAGTTACCATCAACTTTGCCATCCACAGCTCTTCTAGCATCTCCTCCGAAAGCTGTCGAACTTTGAGTAACCTGTTTCCCTAAGGCAATATTTTCCATTGGTTCAGCGCTTGGTTGACTAGAAGATTGAGGCAGAGCCTGTTTCTTAAAGAATCGCACTTTATCCAATTTCGGATCACGATAACCATGTTTATCCAAGGTAGCTCGTTTACCAATATTAAAGTTAGGAATATCATTCATTCGACTTTCAAAATAGCCACGAGAACGGTGTTTAAAGCGTGAATTACCTGTAAATGTAACAATATCACGATCATTATGAATCAATGGAGTCACAACATTATCATTATCAACTACATAATGCTTAATTTTTCCACTAACAGCTAATTTACGGCTTTCCAAACCAACATCCCAGAAACCATTCTTAGCATTCCAAACAGTTCTGGAAGTAATCACTTTAGGCGCACTGAAAGTCGTCACTTTCCTCAATACATGGTTATAAAAGTCAGGATATTTTTGGTAAGCTTCAACCGCTGCAATCTGAGCTAGGTAGCCTCCAAGAGAATGACCTGTCATATACAACTTGGTAATACTTGTATCCTTAGCTAATTCCCCAACAACCTTGCGGATATCATCCGCTTGAGCTGGTTTATTTCCACCTAATAAAACCAAATCTGCACTTAAGTCCTTGGCGTCATTAACTCGCGTTCCACGAATAGCCAACATGTGCACCGTTCCATCTTTGAGATAAGGAAGGTCGCTCTTGGTCTCAAATAAGAAAGCATCCAGACCACTATCTGTATGGTAGGCTTTTTTCATCTTCCAGAAAGGAGCCAATTCATTGTGCATGAGTTTGTATTCTTGACGGTCAAGATAGAGACTAGGGAAAGGATTCTTATGATCTAAAATTTTCTCAATATAATCATCGTCTCGATAGGCTAACTCCATAAAGAGAAGAGAATCACGGTCTGTGACATACCATTCTTTCTTATTGTCATCTTCTCCATCTGACAAACCATCCCCATCACTGTCTGCTAGCAAGGGATGACTGTTATATCCTAGATAATCCTTACCATCTTTGTTGTACACATAAAGTTCATCTTTGTTTTTGATGCCATCTTGGTCATCATCCCCTTCCAAATCAAGAACTTTTTCACCATAGAGAGATTCATCAATCAAATCATTTTCTAAATGCAATTCCCCTTTGGAAATCTTCACCAAATCTTCTGCTGTTAAAGAACGAGTATTTGTTGGTTTTTCTGTCACAACTTCTTCTTTAGTTTCTTCTACAGGAGCATGAATAGGTGAGTCTTGAGCTGGCTCTGTTATCTCTACTTTTGACTCTTCCCTTTTGTTTTCAAGAACTTCACTTGCTTCTGGAAGCGTTTGAGGAGTTAGTCTTGGCTCCTCTCTAAGAGGAGTTTCTAGTTTTGGAGCAACATTTTCCGGCTCTCTCAATTCCTCCTTAGAATCTAGCACTCTTGTTGCCACTTCAGATGTTACATCTTGTTTTAGTTCATTGGCTGAAATTCCAGCTGGAGCTAGAAATGCGAAGCCGACTGCAACAGATACAACTCCGATACTTAATTTTTTTATGCCAAAGCGCATAATTCGTTGACCAATTTTCATTATTTCTTATCTTTCTTTTCGTTTATTTGTAAGCAGACTCAAGCAAAATCTCATTGTGCTATATATGATAAGACTGAGAAATTCAGAAAGTAAATTCATTCTTATCTCTTCTTATCATACTAGTCTGCTTGGCTAGGAAGCTAATGCTAGTATCCTAGAATCTTGTCTTTCACAATGCTAACTATCAGACTCTTTCAGTTACAAGAGTAGGAAGAAACCCATAGTCTACCTATGTTTCTTCTTTGTTCCGAATAGTCAATTATGAAAAGGTAGAGGTATTCCCCCTTTTAAATCTTTTTTCTTACAATTCAGCAAGAATAGCTTTAAGCAAGCCTTTGAAATCACCTTTGACACGTTCGGTTACTTCTACAACTTCTTCGTGGTTGAGTTCTTCTTGGAAACCAGCCGCAAAGTTAGTAATACATGAAATTCCTAGAACTTTCAAGCCTGAGTGGGCTGCCACGATCACTTCAGGAACCGTAGACATACCAACTGCATCTGCTCCCAGTGTCTTATAGGCACGAATCTCTGCTGGTGTTTCATAAGTTGGACCAGTAACGCCGATATAGACACCTTCATCAAGCTTGATACCAAGTTTTTGGGCCACTTCATGGGCAGTAGCACGGTATTCTGGTGTGTAGGCCTTAGACATATCTGGAAAACGTGGACCAAAGTCATCCAAGTTTTCACCCATCAATGGATTTTGCCCCGTCATATTGATATGGTCTGAGATAGCCATCAAAGTACCAGGGCCATAACCAATACCACCAGCTGCATTGGTTACAATGACACCTTCACATCCAAGAACTTTCATGACACGAACTGGGAAAGTCACCACTTCCAGAGGGTTCCCTTCGTAGAAATGGAAGCGACCTTGAAGAGCCAAGACCTTGCGACCTGCCAGTTCACCATATACCAATTTCCCAGCGTGACCAACTACTGTAGAGCGGCCCCAGTTTGGAATCTCAGCATAGTCTACTACAACTGGATTTTCGATTTCTTCTGCCAATTCTCCAAGCCCTGATCCAAGGATTAAACCAAACTCAGGCGCTTGGATTCCTTTTTCTTTCAGGAAAGTAGCTGTTTCCTTGATCTTATCTAAAAATGTCATTGTGTGTCTCCTCTATTATTTTTTAGCATTTGACCGATTTTGTCAAAAGTTTTAGCATTGCGAATAGTAATGTGGCGGTAGAAAGGCATCTTGAGCAAGTACTTGTGATAGGCAGTCTTAGAGTAGGTTTCCTCAGAGAATTTCCCCCAGAAAATACCAAGTTTTCCAAAATGAACGACCTCATCTTTCATCTCTAAACTCTCAACTGTCGTGATGACTTGCTCCACATCCAAACCCTCCGTGTAAAAGAGAACGTCTTTTCTTGCCAAGTCTTCATTCCACCAAGCTGGTAGACTCTCAAGTTCGTCTTCATAGTCTTCTTGACTCAGTAAAGAAAAGCTTTGAATAAATGGATAATTGACTGCAAAGAAAGTCTCTAATTTTTCAACCAATCGAGCTTTTGGTTCTGTCGAAGTAAAGAAAATATTGCCACTGTTGATGTAGCTTTCAACCTTTTCAATTCCCAACTCTGTCAATTCTTGCCGAAGCTGCGCCATAACAACTTTATTTTTCCCACCTACATTAATGCCCCGAACAAGTAAAGCATATCTCGTCATCTTATACCAATTTATCTAAGAAACTTTCACCAATCATGGCAGTTTCAACACCAAAGTTATCGGCAACAGTCGCTGAAATATCTGCAAAATGTCCTACTGGAATGACACCATTTCCTTTAAAAGCAGGACTGTAAGCCAAAAGTGGGATATATTCGCGAGTATGGTCTGTTCCTGCGTAAGTTGGGTCGTTCCCGTGATCCGCAGTAATCAAGAGGAGGTCATTCTCTCTCATGGCTGCGATAATTTCAGGTAAGCGTTCATCAAACTCATGCAAACAATCACGGTAGCCATGAGCATTACGACGGTGGCCATAAAGGGCATCAAAGTCAACCAAGTTTGTGAACGAGAATCCTTTTTCAAACTCAGCAAGGCCCATGGTCTTCAATAGTGTATCAATTCCATGGCTATTTGACTTGTTATGGCCCATGTCGTGGTTGATACCAGCACCGTTAAAGATATCGTTGATTTTACCAACAGCATAAGTATCGATACCAGCTTCATTCAATTTATCCAAAACAGTTGGTGCAAATGGAGATACCGCCAAGTCACGACGGTTTGCAGTACGAGTGAAGTTACCTGGTTCACCTACATAAGGCCGAGCAATGATACGTCCTAGAAGGGCTGGGCGCTCAAGAGTAATTGAACGAGCGTATTCACAGATACGGTACAATTCGTCCAAAGGAATAATATCTTCGTGGGCAGCAATTTGCAAAACAGGATCAGCTGAAGTATAGATAATCAACTCTCCAGTTTCCATCTGACGTGGTCCAAAATCATCGATAACAGCTGTACCTGAGTAAGGTTTGTTGGCTTCACGAATGACCTTACGTCCTGAAAATTCTTCTATTTTTGTCAGGATTTCTTCTGGGAATCCGTTCCAAAAAGTATCGAAAGGCTCAGTAATATTGAGTCCCATGATTTCCCAGTGTCCAGTCATCGTATCCTTACCAAGAGATACTTCTTCTAATTTTGTTGCATAACCTGTTGGATTACTTTCAGCTGGTACAGTCTTAAGAGGAGTTTCTCGAGGAATATTTCCAAGACCAATTTTAGCCATGTTTGGGACATTCAAACCAACTGCTTTTGAAATGTGTCCTAATGTGTCAGAAGCTCCATCTGGAACTCCTGCATTGACAAAGTTATTAGCATCTGGTGCAGCACCGATTCCTACAGAATCTAGTACCACCAAGTGAATACGATTAAATTTTGACATAGTGTATCTCCTTATTATTTTAGTTATCTTGCTTTTGTTGAAGTTAAAATCTGAACCCCGTCTCGTCCAGCAACGATGACCTTATCCACCATTTGGTTGAATAAGCCGTGCTCCACGACGCCAACGACATGGTCCAATTCTTGTCCGAAGGCAATTGGATCTTCGATGACATCCAAGGCAAGGTCAATGATAAAGTTCTGCATATCGGTCACAAAACGTTGGCTATCTTTTTCACGGAAACTTGGTTTGTAGCCAGCTCGTTCGAAACGACGAAAGACCTGTTCTGCGCCATACTGAACCACTTCTACTGGCAATTTAAAAGCACCCAGTTTCTCGACTAGCTTGCTTTCATCCACTACCCAAATGTATTCTTTTGAGGGTGTTGCTACAACCTTTTCCATCAGAAGGGCACCACCACCGCCTTTGATTCCGTTAAACTGGCTATCCACTTCATCCGCTCCATCAACCGTCACATCGACAACATCTACTTGGTCAATAGACTTGAGCGGGATATTAAGCCCTTCAGCCTGTTTACTAGTCACACTAGAAGTCGTTACAGCTGTAATCTGTAACCCTTCTTCCTTGATCCGACGACCGATTTCTTCTACAAAATAATAGGCAGTAGAACCCGTTCCCAGTCCGACAACCATTCCATCGCTCACGAACTCAGCAGCCTTGATACCTGCCATTTTCTTCAGATTTTCCACCGATTTACCTCCATCATTCTCAGTTCTTATTCTACTATGAAACCGCTTTTTATTCAAGTAAAAAGATCAAATTTACATTTTTCATCAATCTTTCTTTAAAAATATGCATTTTCTTTTTACTAAACGAATAAAAATGAGTTTATCTTTTATGTATTTGATTTGTTCATCTCTTTCCAGTTCCAAAAACAAGACCTTATCTTTGATACGTCTAGTTTAGCATTAAAGCAGGCGCATTTCAAGAATCATAAATTAAGAGAAGGAAGTAGGTTTATCTATCTATTTTAAACAAGTTTATCTTTGCTTACCCTCTCTTTTTGACAAATAATTTTCATTACTTTAGGAATACAATTACTAATCTCCGTTGGCAAAACCACATACTGTTCTTGAGCTAGTTCTTGGGCTATGGCTGAATGAAGATGGGTCGCTACTGCCACACGCTCGTAAAGACTGGCCTGTCGGAATTGGCCCACAAATCCTGCAATCATTCCAGCCAAAGTATCTCCCATACCACCAGTCGCCTGATAAGGACCACCAACCTGTAACTGGTAATAATCAGACTGACCAGCTTGCCAAATACGAGTCGCTGGACCTTTCTCTACCAAAATTGTTCCTTGAGGAAAGGAAGGCAGGATACTAGCCGTTGCATCTTCCTTTTGCTTTTCAATCGTAATTCCAGATAATTTTTCCCATTCTTTTTGGTGAGGAGTTAGGATAAGCGGGTTAGATGGAAATGATAAACTTGTCCTAGCAAGAATGGTCAAGGCACCTCCGTCTACAATCAAAATCTGATTTTGGCTTAAGCTAGCAAAGACTTGTTTTACTAGATCTTCTCCAAAAGCATCGTCTCCTAAACCAGGACCCAGCAAGACAACTTCTGCCTTCTCCAATTGCTCTTGTAACAACTGCTGGTCTTGAAGAGAAAAGGCCATAGCCTCAGGTAAATGGCTGTGCAGAGCTGGAATATTTTCCCTGTCCGTTCCAACAGTCACCAAACCAGCTCCACTTTTAACAGCTGCCAAAGCAGCCATGATGATGGCACCTCCATAAGGATAAGTACCACCAAGTAGCAGCAGACGACCATAATCTCCTTTATGACTTGAACGAGAACGTTCAATAATAACTTTTTTTGGTAAGGCTTGATCAATCACTTTCATCATTTTTTCCTCAACTATCCTTTATCTGATTGTTTTAAAACAACTTGATAGACTTTCTTAGTCCACTCTTCTAAGTCTTCTCCAGCATAGTCAAGATAATGCACTCTATCTTGTATTTTAGTTGGAATAATATTTTCAAATTGGCTCTTATTATGAGTTGGAATAACACAAATATACAACTCACTAAATAAATTCAACATGTCCTTAATTTTTGCAACATGGTAGCCATCAAAAATATAACCAGTAACTTTAATCAAATCTGTATAGATAAAATGAAAACTCACTCCAGGAATAAACTTGTCTTGTAATTCTTTCTCTGAAGGAGCTCGACCTAATAAACGCTCCATCGCTAATCGATAACCAGAACTTGTATTTGACCACCCTAACATGACATAGTCAAAATAATCTATCGGATCCGATGCAGCATTTCTACTATCCAAAACCAACTCCTCAGCATCTCGCCCAAAGGCTTTCACAGCAGATAAGAGCTGACCTGTTTTAAAGATAGAAATCGCTGCATCTATAGTCGTAGTATGACTACAGTAGTCTGAAGTCACTAACCTCTTATGTAGATCATAAGTCGAGGCTACTATTTTATTTGTAGGGATAAATGGTGGCAGAAAGGGATTCTGAAAGATGTAATCTAAAATCTCTTTTTTTAAACAAGAATCAGCACACTCAATACTTGTTTGACGTTTATGAAGTTTTTCGTAAGCTATAAATTTAGCAATTTTTTCTAATTCCCATTCTTGAATATTTGGATAATCAATTAGTGCTAAGTAGTATATTCCATCCCATTGTAAACTATATTCCCCATTATAAATTTTTAATATCATCTAATCACCTCACTCCATTATACAACAAAAAGGAGGCGCAGACCTCCTTTTATAAACTTATTTCTAAAATTTAATACTCATTTCTGCCATTTCAGATATAGCTATAGAAAATACACTCTCTTCAGCGATTTTTCTCTTATTTTCTATCCAATGTCCGAAGTGCTGCTTGATAAGTTTGCTCCATCAGCATAGTAATGGTCATAGGACCGACACCTCCAGGGACTGGCGTAATATGGCTAGCAAGTGGGGCAACTGCCTCATAATCCACATCCCCACAGAGCTTACCATTTTCATCTCGGTTCATCCCAACGTCAATGACTACCGCACCGGGTTTCACAAAGTCAGCAGTAACAAACTTGGCGCGACCGATTGCTACTACAAGAATATCCGCTTTTGCAGCCACCTTAGCGAGATTATGGGTGCGTGAGTGAGTCAAGGTCACTGTAGCATTCTTTGCCAAAAGAAGCTGGGCCATGGGTTTTCCAACGATATTAGAACGACCGATGACGACCGCATTTTTACCTTCCAAGTCAATCCCATATTCATGAAACATTTCCATAATTCCTGCAGGTGTTGATGGAATCATAACTGGATGTCCAGACCAAAGGCGTCCCATATTTAGAGGATGGAAACCATCCACATCCTTTTCTGGGTCAATAGCCAATAGAACCGCCTCTTCATCGATATGTTTTGGTAATGGCAACTGAACCAAAATCCCATGCCAAGCTGGATCTTGATTGTATTTGGCAATCAAGTCTAACAATTCCTCTTGAGTAATGGTCTCTGGAACTCGCACTACTTCGCTACGGAAACCAGCCGCAAGAGCTGACCTCTCCTTGTTGCGAACGTAGACTTGGCTGGCTGGATTGTCCCCAACCAAAATCACTACCAAACCAGGCACTAGACCTGTTTCTTCCTTTAATTTTGCAGTCTTTTCAGCCAACTGCCCCTGCAATTTGGCAGCTAAAGCTTTCCCATCAATAATCTGTGTCATATCACTTCTCTTTTCTTTTCTTTCAAATATCTTCCATTATACCAAAAACTGCTAGTACCCTCTAACACTTCTTTCCTAGGCAATCCTATAGTTTCAAACTATAAGAAAAAGCTCTGGTTGAGCTTTTCACTAATCTTGTCTTGAAATTTTAAAATAGATTATAAAACCTTACTCAAGAAGTCCTTAGTCCGTTGTTCTTGGGTTTGTTCAAAAATCTGTTCAGGTGTTCCGTCTTCAACAACCACACCGTCTGCCATAAAGATAACACGATCTGCCACCTCGCGGGCAAATCCCATCTCATGTGTTACGATAACCATGGTCATTCCTGACTTGGCAAGGTCTTGCATAACAGCCAATACCTCACCTACCATCTCAGGATCCAAGGCTGAAGTTGGTTCGTCAAAGAGCAAAACATCTGGTTCCATAGCCAAACCACGCGCGATGGCAATCCGTTGTTGCTGACCACCTGACAAACTCTGTGGATAAGCGTCTGCCTTATCTGGCAAACCAACTTTTTCCAAAAGCTCTTGGGCTCTCTTCTCAGCCACTGTCTTGCTCTCACCTTTGGTCTTGATAGGTGACAAGGTGATATTTTCCATCACAGTCATATTAGGAAAGAGATTAAATTGTTGGAAAACCATGCCCATCTTCTCACGCATGGCAAACAGGTCATTCTTCTTGTCCGTAATATCGACTCCCTCAAAGATAACCTTCCCCTTTGTTGCTTCTTCCAACAAATTCATAGAGCGAAGCAAGGTAGATTTCCCGCTCCCCGAAGGACCGATGATAACAACAACTTCTCCTCTTTTAATCTCGAGGTTGATGCCCTTCAATACTTCATTCTTTCCAAAGGATTTATGTAAATTTTCAATTTTTATCAAGGTTTCTGTCATTATTTCTTATCTCCTTGTCCCATACGTTTTTCAAAAGCTTTCAAGGCTACTGTCAAAATAGAAGTCATAATCAAGTAATAAAAGGCTGCAAATAAAAGTGGTGTTAAAGGTAGATAGGTTGTTGTAGAAACTGTTGTAGCACCGTTCCACAACTCCATAACCCCAATAGCTGATAAGAGGGAGCTGTCCTTGATAATGGTGATAAATTCGTTCCCCAATGCTGGCAAAATATTTTTGATTGCTTGTGGCAAAATCACATACCGCATCGCATTTTTAGGACGAATCCCTAGCGAATAAGCCGCTTCTAGCTGACCTTTTGGAACTGCATTGATTCCGGCACGAACAGTCTCAGAAACATAAGCACCACTGTTCATAGAAATAATCAAAATCCCTGGAATCAGACGAGAAAGGTCAACACCCAAAATTCCAACCTGAATAGTCGGAGCATTGATATGCATTAGAGCAAAGGCAATCATAATCTGAACCATCATCGGTGTCCCGCGGAAAATCCAAACGTACAAGTTGGCCAGCCAAACAAGCGGTTTAAACTTTGAACGTTGCCCAAAAGCCAAGACAACACCCAAAATAGTTCCCAAAAAGACAACACAGATAGAAATGAGAACCGTCACAACAGCCCCATAGTTAAAATAAGGTAAATACTTAGGTAAAAAAGAAAAATTCATAGTCACACTGCTTTCTAAAATAGAGTACTGTATGATTATAACATGCATTGAATTAAAATTCAAATCTTTTATCCAATTTATTTAAAAATCTTTAAACTAGCAGAATTAGCGAGAAATCTTAGTTTTTTCTAGTCAAGTTGGCCTCCTTTATGGTAAAATAGTAACGATAAGAAATGAAGGAGAATCAAAATGGAATCACATTTGGTTAGAATCATCAACCGCCTTGAAGCAATGGCAAACGATGGCGGAAATTTAAAACGTAATTTTGAACGCGAAGGAGTTGTTGTTGCAGAAGTTGCATACAGCCACGACGAAGAAAACGGATCAATCTTTACCCTTCGTGATGTAGAAGCTCGCGAAACTTATACTTTTGATAGCATTGACTTAATTGCAATGGAGATTTACGAACTCCTCTACTAATCTAAAGCAAGCTGGGATTGCCCCTGCATGTCTAACCAAAATCCTTTTTGTCTCACAAATAGGATTTTTTTTAGTCCAAATTCACAAAAATTTTCATTGTAACAACTTCTCAAAGCTTCAATCTTTTTACTTGCTTTACACCCCAATCCTGTTATAATGAGAGTATAGGAATTTGACTATTTTTGACCTTTGAACAGGTCAGGCTAAAGAAAGAAATGAGGTAGATGTATGCTTTGTCAAAACTGTAAAATCAACGACTCAACAATTCATCTTTACACCAATCTCAATGGAAAACAAAAACAAATTGACCTCTGTCAAAACTGCTACAAGATTATCAAAACAGATCCTAATAACAGTCTCTTTAAAGGAATGACAGATTTGAACAATCGTGATTTCGATCCTTTTGGTGATTTCTTCAATGATCTAAACAATTTCAGACCTTCTAGCAATACTCCTCCTATTCCCCCAACCCAATCAGGTGGAGGTTACGGTGGAAACGGCGGTTATGGTTCCCAAAATCGTGGATCTGCTCAAACTCCGCCCCCAAGCCAAGAAAAAGGCCTGCTAGAAGAATTTGGTATCAACGTAACTGAGATTGCCCGTCGTGGAGACATTGACCCCGTTATCGGGCGCGACGATGAGATTATCCGTGTCATCGAGATTCTCAATCGTAGAACCAAGAATAATCCTGTCCTTATCGGTGAACCAGGTGTCGGAAAAACGGCCGTTGTCGAAGGCCTAGCTCAGAAAATCGTTGATGGCGATGTTCCACATAAACTCCAAGGTAAACAAGTCATCCGTCTGGATGTGGTTAGCTTAGTTCAAGGAACGGGTATTCGTGGACAATTTGAAGAACGCATGCAAAAACTCATGGAAGAAATTCGCAAACGTGAGGATATTATCCTCTTTATCGATGAAATCCATGAAATTGTTGGTGCAGGTTCTGCGAGTGATGGTAATATGGACGCAGGAAATATCCTCAAGCCAGCCCTTGCTCGTGGAGAACTGCAACTGGTCGGTGCTACTACCCTCAATGAATACCGTATCATTGAAAAGGATGCTGCCTTAGAGCGTCGTATGCAGCCTGTCAAAGTCGATGAACCAACGGTGGACGAAACAATCACTATCCTCAAAGGGATTCAAAAGAAATACGAAGACTATCACCACGTTCAATATACTGATGCTGCAATTGAAGCAGCTGCAACTCTTTCCAATCGCTACATACAAGATCGCTTCTTACCTGACAAGGCCATTGACCTCCTAGATGAAGCTGGTTCTAAGATGAACTTGACCTTGAATTTTGTGGATCCTAAAGTCATTGATCAGCGCTTGATTGAGGCTGAAAATCTTAAATCTCAAGCTACACGAGAGGAAGATTTTGAGAAGGCGGCTTATTTCCGCGACCAGATTGCCAAGTATAAGGAAATGCAAAAGAAAAAGGTCACAGACCAAGATACTCCTATCATCAGTGAGAAAACCATTGAGCACATTATTGAGCAGAAAACCAACATCCCTGTTGGGGATTTGAAAGAGAAAGAACAATCTCAACTTATCCATCTAGCTGAAGACCTCAAGTCTCATGTTATTGGACAAGATGATGCAGTCGATAAGATTGCCAAGGCTATTCGCCGTAATCGGGTTGGACTTGGGACCCCTAACCGCCCAATCGGAAGCTTCCTCTTCGTCGGCCCAACTGGTGTCGGTAAGACAGAACTTTCCAAACAACTAGCTATCGAACTCTTTGGTTCTGCTGACAGTATGATACGCTTTGACATGAGCGAATACATGGAAAAACACAGTGTAGCTAAATTAGTTGGTGCCCCTCCAGGTTATGTTGGCTACGATGAGGCTGGGCAATTAACTGAAAAAGTTCGCCGCAATCCATATTCTCTCATCCTTCTCGATGAAGTGGAAAAAGCTCACCCAGATGTTATGCACATGTTCCTTCAAGTCTTGGACGATGGTCGTTTGACAGATGGGCAAGGACGTACCGTCAGCTTCAAGGATGCCATCATCATCATGACTTCAAATGCAGGGACAGGTAAGGCCGAAGCCAGCGTTGGTTTTGGGGCTGCTAGAGAAGGACGTACCAACTCTGTTCTCGGTGAACTCGGTAACTTCTTTAGCCCAGAGTTTATGAACCGTTTTGATGGCATTATCGAATTTAAGGCTCTCAGCAAAGATAATCTCCTTCAGATTGTCGAGCTCATGCTAGCAGATGTTAACAAGCGCCTCTCTAGCAACAATATCCATCTCGATGTGACAGACAAGGTCAAGGAAAAATTAGTTGACCTCGGCTATGATCCAAAAATGGGAGCACGCCCACTTCGCCGCACTATTCAAGACTATATTGAGGACGCAATCACTGACTACTACCTTGAAAATCCAAGCGAAAAAGACCTCAAGGCAGTTATGACTAGCAAGGGAAACATTCAAATTAAATCTGCCAAAAAAGCTGAAATTAAAACTTCTGAAAAAGAAAAATAAATCCTATAGAAAAGGAGTAGAAAATGAAAATTTTCTGCTCTTTTTTACTAAAATAACTGTAATTTCTTGACAGCTTGGCCTTTGTCCATTATGATAATAATAACGATACTAGATAATGAGGAAAATGCAATGGCAAACCCAACTTTCGGAGAAAAAAAAGCGAATACAGACTATGTTTCACGTTACGGAGTGTATGCAGTTATCCCTGACGCTGAACAAAAACAAATAGTTTTAGTTCAAGCTCCTAATGGTGCTTGGTTCTTACCAGGTGGCGAAATTGAATCAGGTGAAAATCATCAGGAAGCCCTAAAGCGTGAATTGATTGAAGAGCTTGGATTCACAGCTGAAATTGGTACCTACTACGGACAAGCTGACGAATATTTCTACTCTCGTCACCGTGACACCTACTACTACAATCCTGCCTACCTCTATGAAGCGACTTCTTTCAAAGAAGTACAAGAGCCACTAGAAGACTTTAATCATATTGCTTGGTTCCCTATTGACGAGGCTATTGAAAATCTCAAACGTGGTAGTCATAAATGGGCCATCCAATCTTGGAAAAAACAGCATAAGATTGACTAATACTCTTCGAAAATCTCTTCAAACTACGTCAGCGTCGCCTTACCTTAGATATGGTCACTGACTTCGTCAGTCTTATCTACAATCTCAAAACTGTGTTTTGAGCAACCCGCGGCTAGCTTCCTAGTTTGCTCTTTGATTTTCATTGAGTATAAATCAAGCGACTTTATTCAAAAAGTGCTATAATAGAATTAGAAAATCGGAGGAAATATTATGAAGCTTATCAATACGACAAACTCACACTCGCAACTTGTAAAAAGTCAGCTAGAAAGTACCGATGCAACCCTTGTTGAGGTTTATTCTGCAGGGAATACAGATGTTATTTTTACCCAAGCTCCGCTTCACTATGAAATCCTCATCTCAAATAAACACCGTGCTATTCGTGAGCCTGAAATCGAAACCATTCAAGAATTTTTCTTGAAACGTAAAATTGATAAGGAATCTATTGATGAGGCCAATATCAAGACACTCTACTCAGAAAAATTGATTGGAATTTCAATCCCAATCAAGTAAAGAACTTGAGTAAAAACTCGATTTGAGAGAAAGTCCAATAAGTCTTTCCATAATAAAACGCATAGTAGCAAGAGTTCCTAAACCCGCTATTATGCGTTTTTATCATTTTGAATCCTTTTGCTCACGATATTACTATAGAAAAAGATTTGATTCTGCTCCTCACACAATCAAATCTTTTTCTTTTATTAAAAACGAATCGTTTCACGTGTTTTCTCATATGAGGTAACAAAGCGATTGGTTACACCAGGCTCTGCCACTTCCAATGCTTGAGAAATCTTGTCAAATGAAGCATGATAATCAAATTCTTTTTCAAAAATATCTAAAGCTTCGTTAAATGCTTCTTGAATGCGTTCATCAAATGAGCGGTAACGGTTAGAATACTGTAATAATTGTTCTGTCAAAGTTGCATATTGTACAATATTATAAGTTTCCGTTTCTAAAGCTTCCATATCATTCGTTGCAATTTCAAGAACTCGGGTAACAGATTCAATGTTAATCATTTTCTGTTCTAACTCAACCATTAAATCCTCGGTATTATTGCTTGCCGTAAAGAATAACTTCAAGAAAGTTTGTGGAATACCTGGCAGATTGCGTTTTTCCATGTATCGCTTGATAGTATGGAGACGATTGACATAAACATTGGCCTTTTGACGTGCATTGATATCATCTTTCTCAATTTGTGTCAGGCGCTCACTAACTGAAATTTGCTCATCTTCAATATCTTTTAGTTGAGTTTGTAAATCCTCAAGATTTTCTTCAAGAACTGAATAAGCTTGGGTTGGTTCTTCTTGATTTGAAGTTACCTCAACAATAGCTGCCTCAAAATTCTCTAATTCTGTCTGAATACGACGAACATGGCTTGCAGCTGTCTCAGGAAGTAAATAGGTCTTGCTCAAACGTGCAATATCTTCTCCCAATAAAGTATTATTCTCTTTCATATGTTGAAGGTAAGTTGGAAGAGTTGCAAGTAGATTTTCCACTACTTTCTGAGCAGCAATTTCTCGAGTAAAAATATCATACAAGGCATTGATTTCCTCTTGTGCCTGTCCATTCTCATATTCGGCATTATCCAATTCCAACTGACGAATATTCTCTTGGTTTTTCTTGAATGCTTCATAAAGCAAGTGGAAACGTGCTTCAATATCCGTTTCAACAAAATGATAATTAGCATCAATTAGTTTACGATAACCATCTTCTAAATCTTCTAGTTGATCTGGTAGCTCTTTAGATAATGTTGTTACAATTGCTGGTATACGATCAACAATATGTGTCAAAGCCAAGATATGATTTTCAGCATTATCCAAAATCACTGCGGCTTCCACAGGGTCACCCGATGAATTCAAGGTTACAAATTGTGAAAATTCAGATTGGATATTTTCTAATTGTTTTTCAATTTCATCCAAGGCTTGACCATACTGTTCTGAATTTTCAGCAACTCTATGCTGAAGTTCCTCAAATAAATCCAAAGCATGAAGAACACGACCACTATTTTTAGATTCTTGCTTCTCTAAGTCTGCCAAAGCATTGCGAATTTCAGCAATATCTTCTTCAATCAAAGTAATTTGACTCTCAATTTGGTCAATTTGATGACTGGCCTTGAGAAAACGAAATGAATGGTTATAGCCTTCTGCTTCAAAGAGATTATTTTCAATATCGGCAAAAGAGTTGAGAGATAAATCGACCCATTTTTGATTCCATTCACGGAAAGCCACTTGACTTTGTCCAATCAAGTGCATATTTTTTACAGCTTCTACTTCATCATTTACTGGAAGATTGTATAGTTCTTCTTTTCTTTCTTCTAGCGCCTCTAATCTTCCCTCATTTCGCTTACGTAGAAAGATTGCCACTACATAAGCCAGAACTAAAATGACTGCAATTGCAACCATTAAATAAATTAGTTGTCCATTAGACATATCAAACTCCTTTTTTACTTGAAACAATCGTAATGATTATATCATATTTTTTAGACCAAGGGAACTACTTCTCCCGATTTTTTAGACATCAAGTGTACTATAAACGGCATTTTCTTCGATAAACTCACGACGAGGTTCTACTCGATCCCCCATCAACATATCAAAGATTTTATCTGCTTCTGCAGCATCGTCCACAGAAACTCTGGCCATCAAGCGATGTTCGGGATCCATGGTTGTTTCCCATAATTGGTGATCATCCATTTCACCCAGACCTTTATAACGCTGAATGGTTGGTTTGGCACGTCCTTCACTATGGCGAGCCAAGGCTTCTTGGAGTTTAATTTCTTGATCTGCTCCTGGCTGAATATATTCTTTAATCTCGCTTCCAACCTTGACACCATAGATTGGTGGTTGGGCGATATAAACATATCCAGCTTCTAGGATTGGTTTCATATAACGATAAATCAAGGTCAAAAGAAGGGTACGAATGTGGGCTCCATCGACATCGGCATCCGTCATCAAAACGAGTTTTTGGTAACGGGCTTTCGAAACATCAAATTCTGCGCCAAATCCTGTTCCCATGGCTGTGAAAAGACTACGAATTTCTTCGTTAGCTAGAATCTTATCCATACTTGCTTTTTCAACGTTCAAAATCTTACCGCGAATTGGAAGGATAGCCTGAAACTCACGGTTACGACCAGATTTGGCTGATCCACCAGCTGAGTCTCCTTCGACGATGAAGAGTTCTGTTTCAGCAGGATTGTTAGAAGAGCAGTCTGCTAGTTTCCCTGGAAGGTTGGAAATTTCCAAACCAGATTTTTTACGAGTGACTTCACGCGCACGCTTGGCAGCCACACGAGCCTTAGCAGCTAAAATCCCTTTTTCCACGATACGTTTGGCAATCTGTGGATTTTCCATGAGGAAATCGGAGAAGGCATCACTGAAGAGGCGATTGGTAATCTTGACCACTTCGCTATTCCCCAGTTTGGTCTTAGTTTGTCCTTCAAACTGTGGATTTGGGTGTTTAACTGAGATAACTGCAGTTAATCCTTCACGAACATCTTCCCCTGTTAGGTTGTCTTCATTGTCTTTTAGTAACTTATTCTTACGAGCATAATCGTTGATGACACGTGTTAAGGCTGTACGGAAACCTTGTTCATGCGTTCCACCTTCATGGGTATGAATATTATTGGCGAAACTCATGACATTTTCATGGTAACCTGTTGTGTACTGCATGGCTACCTCAACTGTGATATCATCCATCTCACCATCTGTGTAGATTGGTGTATCAAAGATTACATCCTTGTTCTCGTTGATATATTCAACATAACTAGCAATCCCACCCTCATAATGGTAATGCTTGGTTTGTTCCAAACCTTGGCGCTTATCTGTAATTGAAATTTGAAGACCGCGATTTAGAAAGGCCAACTCTTGAATCCGTTTATTTAATTTATCAAAATCAAAAGTTGTTGTTTCAGTAAAGATTTCTGGATCTGGTGTGAAGTGAACCGTTGTTCCAGTTCTATCTGTATTCCCAACCACCTCAAGGTCTGCGACAACATGACCACGACGGTATTCTTGGTAATGAATTTTACCGTTTTTGTGGACATGGACGTCTAATTGAGTGGAAAGAGCATTAACGACTGATGACCCTACTCCGTGAAGACCACCTGAAACCTTGTATCCGCCACCGCCGAACTTTCCTCCAGCGTGAAGGACTGTAAAGACGGTCTCAACAGCAGGACGGCCTGTTTTTTCCTGAATATCGACTGGGATACCACGCCCATCATCGACAACAGTAATCGAATTATCTGGCTCAATAAAGACTTGGATATGGCTGGCAAATCCTGCCAAGGCCTCGTCAATTGAGTTATCAACAATTTCCCAGACTAGATGGTGAAGACCTTCTTTTGAGGTTGATCCAATGTACATCCCTGGACGCATACGAACAGCCTCTAAGCCCTCTAAAACTTGAATTTGACTGGCATCATAATCCTGTGCCTGCAGATTTTTGATTTCTTCTGTCATCTTATTCCTTTTTCTTATATGTCTAATACTTGTCTTAAATTCACGATACTGGTAAACAAGTGGGTATCGAGTCTTGCAGCTTGACCTGCTTCGATATCAATCGGTCGATCACCAATGACAAGACCAGAGCCAATCTGATATTTTTCTCTTAAATAAATCATAGACTCAGGATTTGGCTTTCTCTTAAAACCTGAGCTAGAAGTCACTACTTCCGTAAAATAGGTTGCTATAGAAGTTTTTTCTAAAATTTCTAAGACCTGATTATTTCGATGAGAGACCAAAAAATGACGGCCACCTTGATTTGAAATGTCTTCCAATAATTCAGAAACTCCTTCAAACAAAATCGGGTGTTCAAGCTCTCTGGCTTCATTTTCCTTGTATTTTTCTAAAAAATTCTCTAAATTGGGAGCGAATGTCTCAATCGCAAAAGGAGTAGAAACCTTTAAAGCTTGATAGACACTGTCATGGTCTTGTGTGACGCCATACAGTGCCAATGTTTCAACAAATGCGGCTGTTGAAGTTTCATAATTATCCAGTAAAGTTCCACCTAAATCCCAGATATAATCGTGATATTTCATACCCTTCATTATAGCATTTTTTTATGAAAAAAGCGATGATTTCCCTGATTTTTCCACATAAAAAACGAGAGAATAACTCCCGTTTTACTGATTTTTACCAAAGACATCTCGATAGAGCATTCCTGTTCGTAAACTCTCTTCGTCCCCTCCTAGTTGCTCCACCAACTCGTAGGCAAAGGCAAGAGCTGTCGAAGGGCCTCGACTGGTTGTCAACTGACCATCTACCACTACTGTTTCCTTGACATATTGACCATCAAGGATTTGCTCTTGAACGCCGTCATAACAAGTAAACTTCTTGTTTTTCAACACTCCTGCTTGATTGAGGGCAATTGGTGCCGCACAAATGGCTGCCAGTTTCTTCCCTTCTTGCTCGAAGCTTTGCAATTCTTGCATCAAGGCCTGATTGTCCCGTAAATGTGCAGAACCAGGCATGCCGCCAGGAAGAACAACCATATCATAGTCTGATAAATCACCATCAAAGACACGATCTGCTCTTACTTGGATTGCGTGCGAACCTGTCACTTGCTCCTCAAAACCAACCATATCACAAGTAATATTTGCCCGACGCAAGACATCCACAACTGTCAAAGCTTCAATTTCTTCAAAGCCCTGAGCCAACATAACTGCTACTTTTACCATGATTTTCTCCTTATTTGATTTGTTTTAATACAACCTTTTTCCGCTTGAATGGGACTTTTCCGCTCTTTTCTTCAGCTAGATTGGTCTGGTAACTCATCGATAAAAGCAAGCCAACACCAATCAGATTACTGATAATAGCTGATCCTCCTTGAGAAATGAAAGGCAGTGGAATCCCGGTCAAAGGAAGCAAGCCCGTTACAGCACCGATATTCTCAAAGATGTGGAAGAGCAACATCATAATCAAACCTGTGGAAATATAGGTGTAGAACTGGTTATTTGATTTGAGAGTAATCTTCAACATACGATAAATGAGCATGAGATAAAGGGCGATAACAAGGACAGAGCCAATAAAGCCAAAATCTTCTGCGATCACCGTGAAAATCATATCCGACTCTCGAACCGGAATAAGCAGATTCGAAGCATTAAAACCTTGACCAAATAAGCCACCACTCCCAATGGCAATCTGCCCTTGAGCCTGCTGGTAAGTCGTTGTTTGGGCAAACTCAAAGGGATTGAGCCAAGCCAAAATCCGATTGATTTGGTAGGTCGGCATTCCAATCTGGTGAAGAAAAGCTCGTCCGTCCTTGCTAATAAAGATAGCTAAGAAACCAGCAACTCCTGTTACAGCAGTCACAAATACTGGGATAATAATTTTCCAAGAAACTCCTGATAGCAAGACGATGCCTGAGAAAATGGCTACAAAAACCAAAGCCGTCCCCAAGTCACTTTGAAGTGCTAAAAGAACTAGGACTGGAATGGTAAAGACAATCATCCAAAAAATTAATAAAAAGTCCAGCGGAACTGTGCGTCTCCATTCCTTATGTTTCTTTGTAAATTGAACAATCACACGAGCCAACATGAGAATATAGGATATCTTCATAAATTCTGACGGTTGGAATAGGGTAATTCCATTTATTGATACCCAGTTTTTGGCACCCGTTGATGCAACTAGGCTTGGATTATAAAAGACGATCGGCAAGACCATGAGTCCCAAGCCTAAAATATACAGAAAGGGTGTCACCTTCCAAAGAAATTCTGTATTAAAGAGCATGACGATAAAACCAATCACAAGCCCCAAGGCGATCCAGGCGACCTGCTGCCCTAAAATGGGCAGAATATTGTTTGGATAATCATGACTAACAGCTATATAAATAGCCACCACGCCAATAACCAGTAGAAAAAATACTGGCAATAGCAAACTATAATCGACTCTAGAGTCGAGAGAACGTTTCATATACACTAACCTTATACTTTCATACAATACTATTTATCAAAGTTCATTTAAAAATTTATCAACAGCCTCATCAACTTCGGATCGAGAGACGGTTTTAACAGTCGCTTCTTTTGCTAGAGAAGTCACAATTTGTTTGCCATATCGCTTTCCGACAATTCTCCTATCCAAAATAAGAGTTAAGGAACGCTGGTGTTCGCGTCTCATACTTCTTCCCAAAGCCTGTTTTAAACGAATAATAGCCATGGGCAATTGATAATCATAAAAGGCATTTTTCCCTTCTTGAATTAGTTCCTGATTGATCTTTTTCGTCAAGGGTTCTTGGGGATTTTGGAAAGGAAGTCTTGGTACAACTTGAATTACAAAAGGATGACTTGAAAAATCAACTCCCTCCCAGAAACTTGCTGCTCCAAGCAGGATTTGTTGTTCACCTTTTTCAAAGCGTTTCTTTAGCTGATGAACATCCCCATTTTTATACTGGGCCAAGTGGCTAACTGGAAGTAAATCTGATACTGCTAGAAGCATGTCTTTGGCAGTAAAGAGAGCCAAAATCGGTTGCTGGAAAGCTTGAACATCCATCAGCAAATCAGCTACCTCTTTGGCGTAGACTTCTAAGGAGGTTTCTGTTACCAAGGGAAAATCTTTGACCAAGACCACTTCTTGATCCTGTTTTTTATTAGATTCAATCTTGACAAATCTGGCTTCAGGGTAACCTAAAAGGTCTGCCAAAGAAACTCTCTGACTAATCTCAAGAGTAGCCGACACTCCCAAGACTTGACATGAATCAGGCACTAAAGAAGATAGAAGAATACGGCCTGATTTTGTAGAAGAAATCTGAATTTTCTTTTGACTCGTTTCAGTTGCTTCAAGCCAGTAATCACCTTCAGCCGTAAAATAGCGAACCAGTTCCTCAAAGCCTTCTACCTCTAATTCTGAAAAATACTGGTGGAGATTGGCAAGAGAATCTAAGATATTTTTCCTAGATTTGCCAGACTGAAATTGTTCTATCAAGTAAAGACACTCAAAGCGAATACTTTCTAGTATTCGTTGTTGAACCCTGTTTTCTTCTCCTATTAAAGCCTTATCAATCAAATCGACAATAGACTGGATATCGTAGGTCTCTTGAAGCAGATTTTCTAAAGCCAACAAAACTTTTTGGACTTCATCAATAATCAGTAAACGGTCACTGACAAATTCAGGATTATCTTCAAGTCTAGTTACAAGATAGGCATGATTGGTCACTAAAAGCTTGCATGTCTCTGCCCTTTCTTGACTACGTTTCCAAAAATCTTCCGTCACAAATAAGCTCTGGGATGATAAATTCCCATCATGACGAAGGTTTGTCAGAAAATGTTGGTAACGGTAGAGTTGGCCAATCTCATCCAAATCCCCCGTTTCTGTCTCTGTCAACCAGACCAAGAGTTGCATTTTAAAGCGTCTAAATAAGCGATTTTCATCATTTTCCTGCAAGGAACGATAAAAGGCATCCAACTTCAGGTAATTTTGTGGCCCCTTTAAAGAATGAATATCTGTATGGAACACTTCCTTGAGACGTTTACCTTCTTCTTCCATTATTTGATTTTGAAGAATCTTTGTCGGAACGCTAAGGACAATCTGACGCTCTTTTACTTGGGACAAAGCGGGTAAGAGATAGCCATATGTTTTCCCAATTCCTGTCGGTGCTTGAATTAATGATACAGGCTCATCTTTCAATAGCAAGCCAACCTCTTTAGCAAAACTTTCTTGTCGTTCCCTCACTTCAAGGTTCAACAGAGAAATATTTTTAGAAAAATCCTGAGATAATTTTCGTGACTCCAGGGGAGCTGCACTTTTCTTGAAATACAACCCTTGAACTTGGACCAAATCTGAAGAACTCAGAATAGATTGGTTGCGATAAATTTCTTCAATAACCAGGTAGGACTCATATAAGAGTGCATCAGCCATTTCCAGCAAGCGTTCCAAGAGACCTTTAGGAAGCTGGGCCATCTTTTCCCGTAGAAAAAGGAGTAATTCCGCAGTAGCTTGAGCATCTGAAAGGGCTGTGTGAGCGTGTTTAAGAGGAATTCCTAATTCTCGACACAATATCGGCAAGCTATATTTTTCCAGTTCAGGGAAAAAGACCTGGGCCAATTCGACCGTATCAACACGAGGGTTTCTTAGCTCATAACCTTCAAAAAATAAGTTTTCCGCCAAGAGATTAGCATCAAACTGAACATTATGGGCTACAAAAATCCCATCCTCCACCAAGTCAAAGATTTTTCTGGCAACCTGCGAAAAATCAGGTGCTTGCGCCAGACGTTGGTCAGTCAGCCCTGTCAGTTCTTTGATATGAGTATCTAAGGGTTCATGGGGATTGACATCCGTCGTATAGTGATCGACGATTTTCCCATCCTCAATCACCACAATTCCCACTTGGATAATTTTAGCCTTACTACCTGTGCTAGTTGCCTCTAAATCAACCACAACATAGCGATTACCAATCGTTTTCATTATAAAAAATTATACCAAAAAAAGGGCCATTTGGCACCTGCAAACATGGGATAATTTTCAAACACAAGAAGGTCACTTGCCTTAAAAATCCCAACAAACAGAGCATCCTAGCATACTGATTTTTTTGAAAATGATGAAGAAATACGAAAAATTGAGAGAAGAAATGTTTGCATCTTCCTTCTCTCAACGAATCATTTACTTTATTTAACCATATCAGGATCGTAATCATAGAATCCTGTATCAAGGAATCGGTTTTTAGGGTGAAGTTTACGTACTTCTTCATCCAGCAAGAAGGCTTGGTCATGGCTAAAGTTGCCCTCTTGGATCAAGCTACGCGCTTGGATAAAGAGTTTTGCAATCTCAACAAAGTTCTGACCAGGAGTATAGAGCCCTTCTAGTTTCCAGTGAGTGAAACCGTGCTCCACCAATTCTGTCAATTTGGTCATCAAATCAAGGTCATTGTTGGCAAAGATGTGGGTCCCATGATTGTCTTCAAAGATAGAGTAATGGCTCTCTGGGTCACTTGGTTCAGCCAAAAAGAGGTCACGTTTACGCGTCTTTTCATCATCGATATGCGTAAAGTTATAGTAGTTTTGCAAGAGCGGACGTTTAGAATGGTGAATCACACTAGCACCATACACCAAAACTTCAGCAGGAATTTCCAAAATCTCTGGCATTTTGAAAAGTTCAGCTGATGGAATTTCACGCGCTAAAACAGCCTCAGATGCGCCAGCCTTTTGTCCCCAGAAGTTAATCTGGCGACTGCTAGTTACCATAGTCGATGCATCGTAGATGGTCTTAAAGGAATAACCATCACGGTTGACCACGTAAAAGACGCCTGCATCCCCAATCGTAATGTAGTCTGTCTTAATTTCTTCCAAAAAGTCTAAGAAAGGCTTGATACGGTCCATCATATCTTGGTGCATGAGGGCGTTAACCGCAACGATCAATTCCTTACCAGCATCATGAACCAGCTTAGCGATTTCACGTAATTGGTCATGACTAAAGATCGTTGGCAGACGAAGGCCAAAATCTTTCTCACCGACATAGATACGGTCTACGCCAGCTTCGAGCAATTGTTTAACTTGTTCAATACTTTCAGCAGTTGCTGTAATGATAATCTTTTCCATAGGAAAAATTATACCATATTTCTCCAAAATCAGCTATTCTTTGAAAATGAAAAGGGACCTTATTCTTTTTGTAACCTTTCTGTAATAATTCTCTGCTGAAAAAATGATAAAATAGGTATGTACTGTTAAGGAGAGAATCATGCCCGTAAGAAAATTACAATCCTATGAAGTAGACTATCAAGAAGAATTAAACCAGCAACTTCCTCATTATCAAGCTTATACACCTGAAGCACAAGCTGATAGCAATCTCAAAGAAATTTTATTTTTTGTCAATATCGCTGTTTTTTGTATCTGCATTGCTATCTTTAGTTTTATCTTTTTATCATTAAAATTAACAACTGTGCTCGCCTTACCTGCAGCAATAGTATCCAGCTTACTTGTTTTAAAAGTCCAACGCTCTATTATCAAACGAAAACTTAAAAAATAAACATATCGCCCCGTCTGGAGCGATATGTTTATTTTTTCTTTTTAGATGGTGTGTGAATGGCAATCTTCACTTCAAAGATTGTTCCCTTTGGCTTATTATCTTTAACAGTAATGGTTCCTTTTAGCGCATCTACAATTTGCTTGGCTAGGGACAATCCTAAACCAAAGCCACCTTTTTGCCGGGTTCTAGCCTTGTCGACTCGATAAAAACGATCAAAAATTTTCTTTTTATCTTCTGTCGAAATACCGACTCCATTATCGGAAACTAGCAAATAAAGATTACGATCGGTCGCCGAGATAAGAAAATCAATTTCACCATCCTCTTCAGTATACTTGACAGCATTATCAAATAAGATAGTCATCAACTGCTTCAAGAGCAGTTGATCCGTCACAATCGGACGATGGATCCGATTTTCAAAACGGAAGACACGATCATTTTCCGAAGCAATCATCTCATAGTTTGTGAAAGTCGTATTGAAAAAACTAGTTGGAACTTCTGCAAGCTCCGGCTTAATCCCATCATCTCTCCGAGCTAAGTTCAGCAAGTTTGTCGTCAAAAAACGCATATTTCGGACTTCTTCCAAACTCGATGCAATGCTTTCGCTCACATCCATAATGGTTGCTTCTGGCTTACGGAAAAGGGTCTCTAAGCGATTTTGCAAAACTGCAAGTGGAGTTCGTAACTCATGACTGGCATTTTCCACAAAGGACTGTTGCTTCTGCATGCTCTCAAGCAAAGGACGAACACTGACCCTAGCTAGATAGAGACTGGCAAGTAAAGACAAAATCCAGAAACTAGCCATCACGACCACAATCAATTGCTCATGCTTTTGACTGGCCTGCTCCAACTGACTGGTGTTAATCAAGACAGCAGCATACTTGATATTGGTTGAAACCGAACTGATATTCGTTTCCATCAAAATCATGCGATAGATTTCTTCTTGTCCATAGCTATTAAAAACTTGAATCTGATAGATATGGCCTAGTTCTTTCTTTTCTAACTTAATCTTATCCAATCCCAAAAATCGATTTCCAGAAAGGAGTTGGGTAAAATTCTTATCAAAAAGAATGACTTCCGTATTGGAACTGACATTGGGTTTCACCTCAGTCTTGCTAGTATCTGTAGCGGCATTTTCTAAATCTTTAATCTCTTCTGTTGCCCTATTTACTGCCAGCTGAATAACTGCTTGAGGATTTTCACTCAATCCATGAAGCTTATCATCCACCGAAGTATAAAGACTCGAATGCATGACCTGCAAAATAATCAGAGTCATGGTGGAGAAAATCAGAGTGAAGACACCGAAGTTGCGGATAAAATAACTAAAGTCATCCGCATACCATGTTTTTTTTAGTTTACTGAACATCTTTTAAAATATACCCAACACTGCGCAAGGTTTGCAAATTCTCTGCAAAAGTGGTTCCTTTTAATTTCTTACGGACTTTTGAAACATAGACTTCGACAACTGAAATCGTTGTGTCACTATCAAATCCCCATAGACGATCAAAAATCTGCGTCTTAGGCAAAATAACATTTTGATTTTGAAGGAAATAAACTAGTAAATCGAACTCTTTCCCCAGCAATTCGACAGTAGTATCTTCAACCTTAACGGTATTTGTTGATAAATTGATGAGAATATCTCCATAAGATAGCGTATTTTCATTAAACTTACCTGAACGTTTGAGAAGGGCCTGAATCCGCATTTTGAGTTCTTCTAGGTAGAAAGGCTTGGTCAGATAATCATCCGCTCCCAGTTCAAATCCATGTCCCTTGTCATCCAAACTTTCCTTGGCAGTCATAATCAGAACTGGTGTCGTAATTCCCTTTTCACGCAATTCTTTTAAGACTTGGAAACCATTTTTTTCTGGCAACATCAAATCGAGCAAAATCAAGTCATAGACACCACTTTCAGCTTCGTAGAGACCTTCTTCCCCATCAAATACCTGCATGACATCCGCAAAATCGTCTAAAAAGTCAAATACTGAATTTGACAGGCCTAGGTCATCCTCAACCAATAAGATTTTTATCATGAGAAACTCCTCCTTATTAAAACCATTATACCAAATTTGCCTTAAAAAAAACTCAACTCTCTGCATTTTATATGAGATAGCTGAGTTTTCTTTTTATTTAGTCTTAATTATTTAGTTCCATATTGAAGAACGACTGCTTCCACTGCAGCTTTTTCACGGTTAATCAAGTCAACACGCGCTGCAATTTCCTTGATTCCCATACCGATATTACGGCTAAGAGCAAGGTCAGAAAGTTGTGGCTCAAAGAATTCCTTGTACTCTGCCAAGCGTTGCTGAGTCTTAAATACGTGTGCAGGAAGGATAACAAAGCTATCAAAGCTCATATCACCACCAAGAGCTGCCTTAATCCAAGCCCAGTTTTCACGCGCCCAAGACCAAGCTGTTTCCTGAGTTGCTTTGTGAGCTAGGAATTGGTAATACCAAGCAGACAAGTCTTGTGGTTTGACCACAAATTTGTCCTTCCAAGCAGCAATCAAGGTTTGGATATTGTCCGCATCTTTACTGTAGGCAAGAGCTGCTGCCAACTGACGTTTAAAGACAGCATCTGTTGCGTGAGTATAAGTATCAAGATAAAGTGCTAACAAGTCTTTAGTCTCATGATGTTTCATCTCATTGATCAGAACTTGTGAGCGAATTGCTGCTGGAAGTCCTGCAAGATTCTCCTTGTGAGCCGCGAAGATTTGGCTAGCGACTTGACTAGCTTCTGCATCATTTGAGCGAATCATCATCGAAACAGCCAACTGACGAACCAATTCATCCTCATCCGATTCGCCATCTTTAGCTTCAAAACCAAGACGGTCATAGTTGTGACGAGCTAATTTAGCAACCAAGGCTTTGAAGGCTCTTTCAGCTTCTGTTCCTTCATCGATAAAGCGCTCAAGAGCAGAAATCACTTGAGAAACAGCGGAAACGACAAGGTAAGACTCTTCCTTAGCAAGTTTATCAAGGACTGGGAGCAAGTCAGCATAAGAAATGTGCCCTGCTTCAGCAAGTAAACGACGTTCTTGGACGATTTGCAGTTTACTTGTGTTATCAAGCTCAACTAGGTCAGCAAGAACTGCATCCAACAAGTCTCCTTGATAGTCTGTAATGTAGTGGGCTGTATTTTCTGTGTTGAGACGAAGAGCTCCTTTGTTTTCAGCAAGAAGAGCTGCGTAGCCTGGAATTTCGATGCTTTCAGTTTCAAGTGTATCAGGCAAGCCTTTCCAGTTGCTGTTTAGTGGCACAACCCAGAGACGGTTCTTATCCTCGTGCTCACCGATGAAGAATTGTTTTTGTGAAATCTTCAAAACATCATTTTCAACTTTGACAGTAAGAACTGGGTAACCAGGCTGTTCCAACCAAGAATCCATGAAAGCTGCGACATCACGGCCAGATGCTTGACCAAGGGCATCCCAAAGGTCACTACCAATGGTGTTGTTGTATTGGTGTTTTTCAAAGTAAGCGTGCAAACCTTTGGCAAAATCGGCATCACCTAGCCAACGACGAAGCATGTGCATGAGGCGACTTCCTTTGGCATAGACGATAGCTCCGTCAAAGAGCGTATTGATTTCATCTGGATGTTTCACTTCGACGTGAACAGATTGAACACCATCAGTCGCATCACGTTTCAAGGCAGACGGAACACCACCTGTTTGGAAATCTTCAAAGATATTCCAGCTTGGTTCAATAGCATCCACACAGACGTACTCCATCATGTTCGCAAAGCTTTCATTAAGCCAAAGGTCATCCCACCATTTCATAGTAACGAGATTTCCAAACCATTGGTGAGCCAATTCATGTGCCACAACAAGGGCAACTTGTTGACGGCTAGCAAATGTTGAGTTCTCATCCACAACCAAGTAAACTTCACGGTAGGTCACAAGACCCCAGTTTTCCATAGCACCAGCCGAGAAGTCAGGAAGGGCGATGTGGAGAGATTGAGGGATTGGGTACTTAACTCCATAGTAATCTTCGTAAAACTCGATAGAGCGAACAGCGATGTCCAGTGAAAAATCAAGGTTAGATAGTGGGTGGGCTTTGGTTGAGTAAACACCAACAAGGGTACCGTTTTTAGTTTTAGCCGTTACACCTTGCAAATCACCCGCAACAAAGGCTAACAAGTAAGAAGACATACGAGGTGTTGTTTCAAACTTCCAGATACCTGTTTCCTCACGGTTTTCAACATCGATTTCTGGCATGTTAGACAAGGCCAATTCACCTTCTACTTGGTCAAAACGTAGAGAGAGGTCAAAAGTTGCTTTGGCTTCTGGCTCATCCACACATGGGAAGGCTTCGCGCGCAAAATGGCTCTCAAATTGAGTAGACAAGACTTCCTTCTTGACTCCATCAACTGTGTAATAAGAAGGGTAAATCCCTGTCATGTTGTCTGTGATTTTTCCTGAGAAAGCGATAACCACTTCAACTTGACCAGCCTCAGCCAATTCGATATGAAGGGCTTCATTGTCATGGTCAACAGTAAATGGGCGAGCTACCCCTGCAACTTCTACAGAAGCTATTTCCAAGTCTTTTTGATGAAGGGAAATGCGGTCACTCTGTGCTTGACCAGTGATGGTCACTTTCCCAGAAAAAGTCTTGGTCTCACGACTCAAGTCTAAAAATAAATCATAATGTTCAGGAACAAATTGCTTAATAAAATGTTCAACTGCTTGCATAGTTTTCTCCTATTCTAAGTTTAAGAGCTGCTGCTCTTCTTCAAACAAACTTATTATATCATGTTTTGTCTAAGAAAAAAGGATTGGACAGCGATTTCCAAAACTTTCTTCCGTCTAACAGTCTACAGAGGGTAGACCTTGCGAAATTCTTCTAAAACAACCTTGCTGTCAGGTGTAAAAGTCTGTCCTGCCTCCCTCATCCACTCGGTGAAAAAGTCCTCATGAACCTGACGCCAATAGGCTAAAGATTTGTCTCCCTCGCCTTCCTTGTAGGCATGGTCAGCAGAAACTTGATTAAAGGACTGAACGGAAACCTTTGTAATTTCGACAATGCAGACAGCCTGATTTTGACTGTCTAAAATGACATCAAATGTCCCTTCTTGCGGAAGGGGTTCATCTTCTAGTGCGTAGAGGTCGTAGGCTGAAGCTGTTGCCGTCTTTTCTCCTTCTAAAACCAAATCTGCCAAGAGATCGGCTTCCACTCCAAAAGCCCAAGCATCGATTTCATCTCCGATAGAAGGATTGATTTGTTTGTATTCATTCCACATTTCTCGCGGTGTCATGGGTTTCTCCTTTGTAATTTTTTACTTTCTTCTTTTACACGTTTGAGGTGGTCTGGATGGTCAATTTCTAAATCAAAAATCTCCGGAATAGAGCTGTAATGGAGAATGCATTCGATACCCATCTGATTCATTTTTTGTATGAAAGAAGTATTCAGATAGCCTGCTACAGCAAAATCAATCTTGTTCTTTCTTGCTTTATTCTGCATCTGTCTCAACATATCTAACATAATTGGATTTTCCATATCATGCCATTGACTGTTTCTCACAGTGGCAAAAATAAAAGAAGTCAAATCATTCATTCCAACTACAATCTTTAAAATGCCCGTTTCCATTATTCTGTCCAAGTCAAAATATGCTGACGGTAATTCAATCATCGTGGCAATTTTCCCAGTAAAGCCATGCCGACGCAATACTGTAATAGCTTGTTTTAATTGATCGGCATCATTGACAAAAGGAAAGATAACAGACAGATTGGGATTGATTTGATAAACTTCTGTAACGACATGTGCTTCAGCCTGAAATTCATCCAGACACGCCAGTAAACGCCTAGTCCCTCTATAACCAAACAAAGGATGGCGTTCATCAAAATACTCTTTAGTCCCCTTTAGACAATTAGCTTCTATATTCGTTAATTCAGAAAAACGATACCAAACTTCTTCATTTGAGTACAGGGAGCAGATAGTCTCTAGATAATCTTTTACAAATTGCTGACAACTGGGTAATAGGATGTTTTGATTAAGCTCTCTCAACAAGTATTCCCCACGAATCATTCCAATGTAGTGAAATAGTTGAGGATAAACTTTTTCAAGAATTTTTTCGCCACTAAGAGCAAGTTAATTTTGCATGTCCATTCACCTCATCTTAAAAGATATAATATCAGCTATCATTATATGACACTTTTCTCTAGTTCAAAAGCTACATAAGGTCCAATTAACTCATATCCTAAAAATTCTGCTACTTTTTTGGAAGCCTCGTTATGAGCATCCCAAAGTGGAAACATATCTCTATTTAAACTCTCTAGAATCATTGCAGCACCAAGCTTTTTAGCAAATCCATTTCCTTGTTCGTTTGGTCTAGTTGCAACTTCCACTTCAACTGCTTCACTGTAAACTAACCCTGAGGAAATCCCAGCAATCAGTTCATTATTTTTAAGAATCACAAAGCCAAATCCACCTTTTAAAACAAAATCCTGATAGGACTCAAAATCCCCCTGTAAATCCTGTGACCATTCTTCCGTAGAAAAGCAGTTATAAATATGATTATCAATAGGCACAATATTGTAGCCTTCCTCTAAATGAGTAACTAGATCATTTAGAAATTTGACTTGAAAATTTGCCTTATCTTTAAAAGAATAGCGAGTAAAAGAATTTAGCCCCACTTTCCGATGCAGAAAATCTTGCCAATTAGTATTTTCTGAAATAATAATCTTATAATCTAAACCATATTTTCTAACAAAATCTTCCCAAAATCTGGAATCCAACTCCCCTGCTAGGTATAGAAAATTCCCAACATCATAAAAGCTTGTTGCCCTATCATTGTTTCGGTAGACAGTTCCAATTTGAGATTTAAGACCATAGAGAACCATATTTTTCTTCCATGTTTTAAATAGTTCCATTATCCCCCTACTTCACCTTCCAATTCATGTAAGAAGTATTGCCCAGTTCTGTAAATCCTAATAATTCAGACTTAACCTTCAAGACTAATGGCGATGCATTTTCTTCTGTTATCTCTTGAATATCTATCCAAATATATCCAAGTGAATCGTTCGCACCATCAGACACAGCTTCCGAAATCGTAACTTGAGGTGCACTCTCATTCATTTCAACATCATACAAGGCCATGATATGGTGAACCATAAAATTTTTTAACTCTTCCCTGACGAAAACATCGTAGATTCGAGGATTAGAGTAGCTTCTAACAGTAAATCCCGTCTCTTCCATAACTTCTCTAGTCAGCGTTTCCGTCAGGCCTTCACCAAGTTGCTGACTGCCTCCAGGTAGGTCATACCGATGTTGATAAGGGCCTCTCGTTTTTTCAATGCAGAGTAACTTCCCATTTTCAAAGCAAACAGCGTAGACACCAAAGTGTCTTTTGATTTCCATCAGATCCTCCTACTTCAAAGACCAGCCACCATCTATTGTCAAAATTTGTCCTTGCATGGCGCTCGCTTTTCCACTTGCTAAGAAAAGACTAAGCTCTGCTACTTCCTCTGGTTCAATCCAGCGTTTGATTGGTGTTTCACTAGCAACCCAGGTAGCCAATCCACCTGGCTCAAAGTCCGCAGCAGTCATAGCTGTCTTGACTGCTCCTGGAGCGATACCAAATACCTGAATCCCGGTTTCAGCATAGTCTAGAGCCAACTGCTTGGTAAAGCCTGCCAAGGCGTGCTTCGAAGAAGTATAGGCGTGTCCACCGCCACCTGCTAGGCTCGAAGCAATGGAGCACATATTGATAATGGTACCTTTTTTATTCTCCAGCATTTGTGTCAAGTAATAGCGAGTCAACTCAACAGGAGTCATATAGTTGATTTCAAAAATCTCTTGAATTTCCTGCGCTGATTGTTCCAATAGGGGTTTATAAGCATCCAACACTCCAGCAGTATTGCACAAAATATCTACCTGAGGGCACCAGTCAAAAATAGGCTCCAAGTCCAAGGTCAAATCTCTCTGTAAAAAGTGAAAATCACCCTCTAAGAGTGGATTTTCACCTTGGTCAACTCCATAAACTTGATAGCCCTTCTCTAACAAGAGTCGAGCTTGAGCCAGACCAATCCCTGAACTCACTCCTGTAATGAGTACACGTTTAGTCATGCGCTTCTACCCAATCCGTCGCCAAAACATCACAAGGTGTCGGACTCCACATGGAAAAACCTTCTCCCTCCCCAGAAACGTTGATTAGGAAATAAGGTGTCACTTCAAGTGCAACCCCATTTTGCTCGATAGTGTCAAAAAGTTGGACATAGTTTTCAGCACCTCCCCAACCAGTTCGTACATATTTTTTCTTAGCCTTTAACCCAGGTAGAATTTCTTCAAATGTCATGTTTTTCTCCTTTAAAATCAATAATTCTTCCCTTCATTATAACAAAAAAACCGCTTTGTAACGGCTTTTTGACTGTGATTTATTTACATCTGCTTCTACTTACGGCAAATTATTCCCTGCTGCAAGATAAATTTCATACCATTCTTTTCTTGTTAAGCTAAAGTTTGCCGCTTGGCTAACTTCTCTCAAGTGATTAGGATTTGCGGTACCTACGACTGCCTGCATTTTTGCTGGATAACGCAATATCCAAGAAATGGCAATAGTTGAAGAGGTTACTCCATATTTAATAGCTAAACGATCAAGTACTTGATTTAAAGCTTGAAATTTCTCATTTCCAACAAAATTCCCTTTAAAATACCCAAATTGTAAGACAGACCATGCTTGAATGACCACATCGTGTAATTGGCAATATTCAAAAATGCTGCCATCTCGCATAGCTGCTTGACTATCTTCCATATTAACATGAAAACCTGATTCAAATCCTGGAGTAAAAGCCGCACTCAATTGTAGCTGATTAACAGCTAACGGCTGCTTGACATCTTTTTTAAGCAACTCCATCATCATAGGATTTTGATTAGAAACTCCAAAATCTCGAACCTTACCTTGTTTATAAAGAAGATCAAAGGCTTCTGCTACTTGGTCAGATTCCATCAAAGCATCTGGTCGATGAAGAAGCAAGCTGTCCAGATGATCAATCTTCAATCTTTGCAAAATACCGTCTACTGATTTTATAATATAGTCCTTAGAAAAATCAAAATAGGTAAATTCTTCTATGCGAATGCCACATTTGGACTGAATCCACATCTTTTCTCTTAAATCTGGACGATTTTTTAGGACAAGACCTAACAGTTCTTCACAACGACCACGACCATATATATCAGCCAAGTCGAAAGCATTGATTCCAACAGAAAGTGCTGTTTCTACAAGCTCTTCAACTTCTTTTACAGACTTATCTTTTATTCTCATCATTCCGAGAACAATTTCTGATAATTCTTTGTCATCTTGACCAAGAGTTATGTATCTCATCAAATTTTTCTCCTTTAATTTCTAACATTCTTCCCTTCATTATAACAAAAAACCGCTTTGCAACGGCTTTTTGACTATATTTCACTCCATTTTATCTTCTTAAACCCACGGAACAAGAGAAAAATGCCAATAAAAAGAACAGCTAAAGGAATGAATTTTGTAAGGAAAACATTTGAAATGCCCATCCACGCATAATAACGGAGCAGAGAGCCTACAATAAGATGGGCAACAATCATACTGACAAAGGGACGAAAGACCGCTTCTTTCCAATTCCAAATACTGATGACTAGAGAAAGCGTAAAGACAAGGAAACTATCCCAGGGAGCAGGAAGATAAAATGCTCCTTCTTGTATGAAACTTCCTATTCCTACATATCCCAGAACAACTAGAAGGACAAGAATCCCAACGACAATATAAGTGCCAATTTTCATTTTAGAAGAATCTTGGACTAAACTCCATCGTAAGATTGTGGCTACAAGCCAAAATCCAATCAAAAAAAGAAGAAGTTGCCCTAAAAATGTGAGCAAATTGACTGTTAAGAGAGGACCTTTAGAAAAATCACTTAGTAGTTGATAATAACGTAATATCGCTAGGACAAAAATTGGTGTTAAAAGGGACTCCTTGATAGAACTGCGTGGTGCTTCCTTGAGAATCTCTTTCATTATTTTTTTAGGATTCTTACCTAAATAATCCTCTGCACTCATGCCATCTCGTTCTGCTTCTGAGAAATCTAACATCATCAAATAAACCTGCTCTCTGAGATAGTCTTCATCATAGAGAAATCCAGCAAGATTAAAACTATCCCACAGTTCCTCAAAATACTGCTGATTGTCCTCAGAAAATTCATGTAGCAAAGCGCTTGTTTCTTCGTAATACTTCATTTTCTTCATGATTTAATCCCCATTCTTAATTCCTTCTACTTTTTGACTCAAATCATCCCATTGTTGCCAAAAGACTGAGACACGCTCTTCTCCTTCTTTCGTTAATGAAAAATACTTCCGATCTGGACCATCTGGCGACGGGCGCATGTCGCCTCTTATCCATTGATTTTTTTCTAACTTTTGCAACAAAGGATAAATAGTTCCTGGAACGATAGTATCAAATCCAGCCTCTCGCAAAGTCTGAACCAACTCATAACCATATCGCTCTTTTTGACCTATCATATCCAAGACACAACCTTCAAGAACACCTTTTAATAGTTGAGTTTCTTTCATCCCTTCCCCCTTCTATCTATTTTGTAATACTTACTAGTAGCTTCATCTATAATATACCACTTCACACTAGTTTGTAAAGCATAATAGTTGATACTCTTAGAAAATCTCTTCAAACAAAGTCAGCGTCGTCTTACCGTAGATATGGTTACTGACTTCGTCAGTTCTATCCACAACCTCAAAACAGTGTTTTGAGCTGACTTCGTCAGTTCTATCCACAACCTCAAAACAGTGTTTTGAGCTGACTTCGTCAGTTCTATCTACAACCTCAAAACGGTGCTTTGAGAAACCTGCGGCTAGCTTCCTAGTTTGCTCTTTGATTTTCATTGAGTGTACATAAAAAAACAGAACTAGCATGAACTAGTCCTGTCTACTTTTACCCAATCACACTTCCGTTTGGTACAGCTGGATCAACTGTGAGAAGGGTTAATTTTCCATCATATTCAGCTGAGAGGATCATCCCTTGACTGACATATTTCTTCATCATTTTACGAGGTTTGAGGTTAGCAACGATTTGAACTTTCTTACCAACCAATTCTTGTTCATTTGGATAGTACTTAGCAATCCCTGAGAGAATTTGACGGTCTTCACCATCACCAGCATCCAAGCGGAATTGAAGCAACTTATCTGAACCTTCTACTTTAGACACTTCTTTGACTTCTGCGACACGGATTTCAATCTTATCAAAGTCTTCAAACTTGATTTCTTCCTTGTTTAGTTTGAGTTCAACTTCATCTGGATTCCATTCTTTTTCGACAGCTGGCTTGTTGCCTTCCATTTGTTCCTTGATATAGGCGATTTCTTCTTCCATATCGAGACGTGGGAAGATTGGTGTTCCTTTAGCAACTACTGTTACACCTGCAGGAAAGTCTGCTAGATTTAAGTTTTCAAGGCTAGAAACTTCTGCTAGACCAAGTTGATTCAAAACTGCACGACTGGTTTCCATCATAAATGGCTCAATCAAGTGTGCTACGACGCGGAGGCTGGCTGCCAAGTGGCTCATGACACTTGCTAATTGGTCACGAAGTGCTTCATCCTTAGCCAAGACCCATGGAGTTGTCTCGTCGATGTATTTATTAGTACGAGAGATAAGGGTCCAGACTGCTTCAAGGGCACGTGGGTAGTCAACTGCTTCCATGTATTTATGGTAATCAGCAATTGATTCAGCAGCTACTTGAGCAAGAGCATTGTCAAATTTAGTCACACTTTCTACATAGGCAGGGATTTGACCATCAAAATACTTGTTAATCATAGAAACCGTACGGTTAAGGAGATTCCCAAGGTCATTGGCCAATTCATAGTTGATACGGCCTACATAGTCTTCTGGAGTGAAGGTTCCGTCTGAACCAACTGGAAGGCTACGCATGAGATAGTAACGAAGTGGATCTAGTCCATAACGCTCTACCAACATTTCAGGGTAAACCACATTCCCTTTAGATTTAGACATCTTGCCGTCTTTCATGACGAACCAACCATGGGCAATCAAACGATCAGGTAATTTAACATCCAACATCATAAGAAGGATTGGCCAGTAGATGGAGTGAAAACGAAGGATGTCTTTCCCTACCATGTGGAAGACTGTTCCATTCCAGAACTTATCAAAGTTACCATGTTCGTCTTGACCGTAGCCAAGAGCTGTCGCATAGTTAAGAAGGGCATCAATCCAAACGTAGACAACGTGTTTTGGATTTGATGGGACAGGCACTCCCCATGTAAAGGTTGTACGAGATACCGCCAAATCTTCCAAACCTGGCTCGATGAAGTTACGTAGCATTTCATTGAGACGACCATCTGGAGTGATAAATTCAGGATGGGACTTGAAAAAGTCTACCAAACGGTCTTGGTATTTGCTGAGGCGAAGGAAGTATGATTCTTCGGATACCCATTCAACCTCGTGACCTGATGGAGCAATACCGCCAGTCACATTTCCAGCTTCATCACGAAATACTTCTGCAAGCTGGCTTTCTGTAAAGAATTCTTCATCTGATACTGAATACCAGCCAGAGTATTCACCCAAGTAAATATCATCTTGAGCCAGCAAGCGCTCAAAGACCTGTGCGACAACTTTTTCGTGGTAGTCATCAGTTGTACGGATAAATTTATCGTATGAAATATTTAGTAATTGCCAGAGTTCTTTAACTCCAACTGCCATTCCATCAACATAGGCTTGTGGTGTAATGCCAGCTTCTTCCGCTTTTTGTTGAATCTTTTGACCATGCTCATCAAGACCTGTCAGATAAAAGACATCGTAGCCCATTAGGCGTTTGTAACGGGCTAGGACATCACAGGCGATGGTTGTGTAGGCAGAACCGATATGAAGTTTCCCAGATGGATAGTAAATCGGCGTTGTAATATAAAAATTCTTTTCAGACATAATTTTTCCTTTCCAGGCAAATGAAACCTGTTTTTCTAACACTTCATTATATCACATTTTTAAGGATTTTCGATAGGGAAATCTATACAAAAACAAGATAGACGAGTGTCCATCTTGTTGATCTTATTCATAACGAAGGGCTTCGATTGGGTCAAGTTTCGATGCCTTGTTGGCTGGCAAGACTCCAAAGATCATACCCACGCTAGCCGAAACTGCAAGACTAAATAGGGCAACTGGGATTGATACTCCAACTTCTATACCCGTAATCAAGCCTTGCAGTAACAAACCTGCTAAGGCAGTTAAACCACTTGCAATTGTCAAACCAATTAAGCCACCTAACAAGGTCAAAATCATGGATTCAATCAAAAACTGGATTAAAATATTGGCACGCGTTGCACCCAAAGCCTTACGGAGACCAATCTCACGGGTACGCTCTGTAACAGAAACCAGCATGATGTTCATAACACCAGTTCCTCCAACAAAGAGGGAAATCCCTGCGATGGAACTGATAATCGTCGTCATAAAACTAAACGATTGTTGAATTTCTGCAAATGTAAGCGACTCATCTGCCACCTGATATTCTCCCTGTTGCAAGCCTGCAAGTTCTGTCATTTTTCGTGCCAGTTCTGGACCCAGAGTTGGAGTTAAACTGGTATCATTCACTCGAAAGACAATACTAGCTATTTCATCTACATTAAAATTCGCAGCAAGGGAGATATTGGTAGTAATAGGCAAGCCACCAAACCCATATATTTTTGACCTTTTAGCCTCTGGACTAGTATAAACCCCAATGACTCGGTAACTAAAATCATTGACTTCTACAACCTTGTTAATAGCCTCTTGTGGAGAGCCAAATAAACTAATGGACAATTCCTCATCTAGCAAAATGACACTTGCAAACTCTTTGAAATCTTGCTCTCTTAGACTACGACCTGCAATAATTTCATTCTTAACAGCGTCCATGTAAGTTCTGTTTCCACCTGTCAAATTGGCATTTTCAACTTTTTTATCTTTATAAGTCAAGATGGCGTTCGTTGAGTTGGTTACATAGTAATTATCCACTCCCTTGAGTTTGGCTGCCTCCTTGACCCAAGATTCTTGCGGTTTTGGTGGTTCAACATGAACTTCCTCTTCTTTTCCAGAAACCGTAAAAGCTGATTGTTTCTGAGTAAAAGACCCATCTTTACTTTTTTTAGAAGAGAAAAAGACACTAATATTCTTCTGAGATTTGGTCATATCTTTGTTGAGTTGACGAGATAGGGAGTCACCTAGAGCCATAATCACAACAACTGATGAAACACCTATAATAATCCCAATCATGGTAAGCAAAGAACGCATCTTATGAGCCATGATAGATGAAAAGGCAAATTTCAGATTCTGCATCTTAGTTTTCCTCCTTTTCTAACTGTGCACTATCAGATGAAATAACTCCATCTCGAATGACAATCTGGCGTTTAGCATAAGAAGCGATTTCAGGCTCATGCGTTACCATGATAATAGTTTTTCCTTCTTTGTTCAAGTCAACCAATAGTTGCATGATTTGGTTACCTGTTTTGGTATCCAAGGCTCCTGTCGGTTCGTCTGCTAGGATAATAGAAGGATTGTTTACCAAGGCACGCGCAATAGCCACACGTTGCTTTTGACCACCAGATAATTCCGAAGGTAAATGGTGACTACGCTCAGTCAATTCAACCTTATCTAGATATTCCTCAGCTAACTTGCGCCGTTTTGAAGCCGAAACTCCTGCGTAAATCAAGGGCAATTCTACATTTTGCAGAGCATTGAGTTTAGATAGAAGAAAGAACTGCTGAAAAACAAAACCGATTTGTTGGTTGCGGACCTTGGCTAGTTGTTTTTCACCAAGTCCAGCCACTTCTTGGCCTTCAAGATAATACTCTCCACTACTTGGTGTATCCAACATGCCAATCGTATTCATCAGAGTAGACTTACCCGAACCAGATGGTCCCATGATGGCAACAAATTCACCCTCATTCACTTCTAGGTTGATATTTTTGAGAACCTGCAGTTCTTGGTCACCGTTACGGTAACTTCTGCAGATATTTTTTAGACTAATTAGTTGCTTCATCAGCCTTCACCTCTTTTCCTTCCTCTAGAGAAGACGTTGGGTTACTGATGACCTTGACTCCATTTGTCAGACCTGAAGTGATTTCTTGGTTGTCTGCATCAGCATTACCCAAACCAACTTCCACTTTCTTGGCATTTTTCTGCTCGTCAAGCACCCAGACATAGTTCTTATCATTTTCAGTCACAACACTTGTTAGAGGAACCAAAATGGCTTTACTCTTATTTTTGACCTCAACACTTACTGAGAATCCTTGTTTCAAATCACCGATTTCACTTGTAACATCAATAGTGTATGGATATTTAGAACCAGAATTACCAGAAGCTGCGGCAGCTGGACTAGCTGCTTCACCATTGTTTTTAGGATAGTCAGAAATATAGCTTAATTTCCCAGTCCATTTTTTATCAGGATACACTTTAGAAGTAAAGCTTACTTCTTGACCTACAGATAGGTTGGCGAGGTTATATTCAGACAATTCTCCCTTAACTTGCAAGTTTTCATTACTTACGACATGAACGACTACTTGGCTAGCTCCTGTTGGAGATTTAGAAACATTGTGGTTGACTTCGACCACAGTTCCCTCTAGGGTACTGAGAACCGTCATTGCATCTAACTGACTTTGAGACTTACTTAATTGTGCTGCTGCATCTGCACGAGCATCACGGGCATCACCCAACTGAGCGTCAATAGAAGCAAGAGAATTTCCAGCCACTGGAGTTGGACTTTGCACCGTTGCATCTTCTCCTCCTGCTGGCGCAGAGGCTTGAGGAGCCGGAGCTGAAGCGGCTTCATTTCGTGCTTGATTGAGTTCATTGATATGACGATCTGCCTTAGCTACTGCTCGACTCGCTGAATCATAGGCCGCCTGCGCTTCTGAACTACTGTACTTGACTAGAGCCTGCCCTTCACTAACCTTATCGCCCACAGAAACAAGGATTTCATCTAAATCTCCCTTGCTAGCATCAAAATAAACGTATTGTTCATTTTTTGCCGTTACTGTTCCTGACAATAAAACCGACGAAGCAACAGTTCCCTCTTTTGCCACTACTAGATGTGGTATTTCATCCTTAACATCGGTTTGCGAGGGTTGTCTAAAGAGTAAAATCCCCCCGGCACCCAATACAACTACACTGGCAGCACCGATTGCTGCATACAATTGCCACTTTTTAGCTTTACCATTCTTTTTCATAATGAAACTCCTTTTTGATTTAAAGTTCTTAACAATATTATACAAAAATTATCAATTTGAAACAATAACATTTCAGAACGAAATAATGACATTTCAGGATTTAATTATTGTTCGGAATTTATTTTACAATCATTGTACTAGTTATATAATACACTTTATTTTTCTTTTTTGCAAGCCTTTTCTTGAATTTTTTTGAACGTAGCAGATTTTTGCAATCAAATCAAAAAAAAGATAGAATATGACTATCAAAAAATGACACTCTACTATTTAAAAGAGTACAAAGGAGTTTTCAATGAGAGAATACGATATCATTGCTATCGGTGGAGGTAGCGGAGGAATTGCCACCATGAACCGTGCTGGTGAACATGGAGCCAAAGCGGCCGTTATTGAGGAAAAGAAACTAGGTGGAACCTGCGTCAACGTCGGCTGTGTTCCTAAAAAAATCATGTGGTACGGAGCACAAATTGCTGAGACTTTCCATCAATTTGGAGAAGACTACGGCTTTAAGACTACTGATCTTAACTTTGACTTTGCAACCCTACGTCGTAATCGTGAAGCCTACATCGATCGCGCTCGTTCTTCTTATGATGGCAGTTTTAAACGCAACGGTGTAGACTTAATTGAAGGCCATGCTGAATTTGTAGATTCTCATACTGTCAGCGTAAATGGTGAACTGATTCGTGCTAAACATATCGTGATTGCTACTGGTGCCCATCCAAGTATTCCAGACGTTCCTGGTGCTGAACTAGGTGGCTCTTCTGATGATGTATTTGCTTGGGAAGAATTGCCAGAGTCAGTTGCTATTCTAGGCGCTGGTTATATTGCCGTTGAATTGGCTGGCGTACTCCACACCTTTGGTGTCAAGACAGACCTCTTTGTTCGTCGTGATCGTCCTTTACGTGGTTTTGATTCTTACATCGTTGAAGGTCTGGTCAAGGAAATGGAAAGAACAAACTTACCACTTCACACTCACAAAGTCCCTGTTAAGTTAGAAAAAACTGCTGAAGGCATTACCATTCATTTCGAAGATGGTACTAGTCACACAGCTAGCCAAGTTATCTGGGCTACAGGCCGACGTCCAAACGTTAAGGGATTGCAACTTGAAAAAGCTGGAGTAACTCTGAACGAACGTGGCTTTATCCAAGTGGATGAATACCAAAATACTGTTATTGAAGGAATCTACGCTCTAGGTGATGTAACAGGCGAAAAAGAACTAACTCCAGTTGCTATCAAAGCTGGACGTACTTTGTCTGAACGTCTCTTTAACGGAAAAACAACTGCTAAAATGGACTACTCAACTATTCCAACTGTTGTCTTTTCACACCCTGCTATCGGAACTGTTGGTTTGACAGAAGAACAAGCTATTAAAGAATACGGTCAAGACCAAATCAAGGTTTATAAATCAAGCTTTACTTCTATGTACTCTGCTTGCACTTGCAACCGTCAAGAAACTCGTTTCAAATTGATCACAGCTGGTTCAGAAGAAAAAGTTGTCGGACTTCATGGAATTGGCTACGGCGTTGATGAAATGATTCAGGGATTTGCCGTTGCTATCAAAATGGGAGCAACCAAGGCTGACTTTGATGCAACTGTGGCGATTCACCCAACTGCATCCGAAGAATTTGTAACCATGCGTTAATCGAAATAAAAGAAGCAGAGCAAAAAACACTTCTAAATATCAAAAAGCGAGTATTTCCGTAGTTGGAGATACTCGTTTTCTTATGTCTTATTTTATAGTATGTTGAAGTAAGATATGCAAAAATCAATTAACAAACCATAGCAAAATACACGGATTATAATACAATCATTTATTCTTTTCTTTAAAAGATTCATATATTTTTTTATATAACTCTTTTATATCTTTTTTCTGAGAATTCAAGTCTTCTTTACCGTAGTCAAAGTTTGCTACCACAAATCCCTCGCCATCATCAGAAAAAGTAAAAAATTCTATTTCAATTAGTTTATTATGCTTAGAGTCCTCTAGAGTGTCTCCTAAACCATTATTGAATTTCTTCACTTCTTCTTCACGAACTCCGAACCCCGTAGCAGCTCCATTTGCAATGATGTTTGAAAATACTTCTTCAGAAGACTCTGCTTCTTTCACAGTTATGAAGTATATAGCCTCTTCCGTTTCTACTTGTCTCACTTTATTCCATTTTTCTGTATCACTAGAAGAAAGCGTATAGACTGTTAACTCTACCGTTGGCTTATTGATATTTTCTTTTGTAATCATTTGTTTTCCAAAAAAGAAGAAGGCAAGTAACCCAGCTACAAAGATCAAAGCAATATAAATTATCTTTTTCATACATTATACCCTATATCTTTCATGTCAATTATCACATCAACTTCGTTATAGACAGCTGGATCATGCGTCGCTATTATAACATATTTGTCTTCATCTTTTTCATTTAATAACAAACGAATGATTTCTTTTCCAATCTCACCATCTAAAGCTCCTGTGGGCTCATCTGCTAAAATAATTTTACGTGGTTTCATTAACATTCTGGCAATAGCTACACGTTGAGCCTGCCCACCAGACAATTCGTATATTTTTTGATGTAAATAGTCACTTGACAGTCCTACTTTTTCAAGTACGTCAGTTATTGTTTTTTTGTCTTTAGTGATAAGGCTCAGATTATCATATACTGTTTTGTTATCTATTAAAGAATAATTCTGAAATACATATCCAACAGTATTTTTAAAAAAAGTTCTTTCTTTTATATTCCAAATATCTTGTTTATCAACTAAAACATTCCCACTGTCAATTTTTTCTAATCTTCCTATAATATTAAGAAGGGTACTTTTACCGGAGCCAGAACCTCCAATCAATGCATAGCTTTTTCCAGATTCAAATATTAAATTTAAGTCTGTAAAGATCTTCTTTGAGCCGAAACTCTTTGAAACGTTCAAAAGGTCAATTGTCATGATTCATCTCCTTTTAAAATTTTAGTGTAGCTTTCAGATAATTTCCTAAAACTCATTATGATTGACAACATCAAAACTAGCAGAGAAGCCACTCCAATATATAGCAACTCTATTTGCCCTGTCATAAGAAATGTAAATAGAATAACCATTGTAATAGTCATCATAAAATATTTGAGACTTGAAATTGCTATATATGTTTTTGACAGACCCAAAATGATTTTTTTCACATATTCATTCTGTTTTAGAGTAATAAAAAGTTGGACATATTGATAAATGAGTATAAAGACAATACTGTAAATTATCTTCTGCAAGATTTGTGAAAGTAAAATTTGGTGCTCTAAGGATTGGATCTTTAATTTCACAATTTGGTAAACATCTACTGGATTCATTGAGAAATTCAACGGGACAGTCATCTCATTTATTTTTTTTACCGCTTCAGGACTAAAAAGAGATTTATATAGTATGTTACTAGCCAAAGAAAACTTATTATTTTCCATCATTTTGTCCGTATCTAAAACAACAACTATATTATCTTTACTATCTGCTACATTTGCCAGCGGTAAAATATCTTTCATTTTAAGATTATTATCAGCATCCTCATTAAAATAAAAAATTTTTCCCCATCAGGAATTATTTGTACTGCAAGCTGTTCTTTTGTATAGTTTGTTCCAATAAATTGTTCTGCTACAACTGTATTCTCAATAGATTTCTGGTTTTCTTTCCACTTCTCAGGAATATAGATGGTTGCTATTTTATTATCTAAAAGATGATAGTTTGTTCCATTCACTTTATTTTGTAGGTTAGCACCTGTTTGATTAATATAAATCAACTCTTTATTTATTTCTGGATTCGTTATCCCGTCATTTTCTAATTGTTTAGAAAAATTTTCTATAACATGCGAAGTTTTCATGAAATCTGGAACATATGCCGAAGATCGTTCTATATATAAAAAATCTAAGTTTTTTAAGGCAGCAACTATTTGTAGATACTGACCATCTGAATCACTAACTTCTCCATTTTTAGCAGAGTTACTTTCAATTCCAAGGAACTCAATCCTTCTCCAGTCTTTTACTGTGTCCCATGGTACTAAATTCTGTATTTGTATGTTAATACTAGATTGACTACTCTTTGTTTCTTGTAAAAAAATTCCTGAGACAAGAATGATAATCGAAATGATGACAAGCCATACTACAAAAATAAGTTTATTTTTCGCCTTGTTTTTGATAATTTCAATGGGCTTTTCAATCTGAATCGTCAACCAAAATAAAACAAAAGTAATAAGATCAATGATTTGAAATAGTATAAAATTCGTTAAAAGCAGAGAGAAAAATAACTTAGAACTATAGGTGAAGAAACCATTACCCAAAAAAGAACTGTAAGAAATCATCAATAAAGCCATCATAATCAGTTCAAAAATAAGAGAAATGACATACTCTCTTCTAAGGTCGTATACAGGCAAGCCCAAAGAACGTCGTATCACTCCTTCTTTGATCTGCCTCGTCCTAACAACAAATAAAACAACTAATAAAGTTAAGTAAATTGAACCCATTAACAGTATTCTTAAAGTTCCAGTAAATTGTAATATTCCTCCTATATACCAAGGATAAGCCATATATACTGTTTGTAGTCCAGTCATCGTAAGTGGTTTCAAACTATCTACATCTATTTTCCCAAGTGTGTAATACATCCCTACTATTGGTGCTGACTTTAATTGTTCATTATTTACATCATCAAAGTTTACATACTTCAACTGACCCGAACTCTGAACGATTGGCTTGTAAATGGTAACCTTTTCCGTTTTTGATAAGTCACGAATCATTTCGTATATTTCGTTATTAGAAAGATTACTTTTTCCTTGGATAGAAAAAGCACCATCAATTGGCAAAGGTATGGGGATTTCGGTATCACTAATAGTGACCAGACCAATTGTAGCAATCAAACAAAAGAAGAATCCAATGATACATAATTTTAATTTCATAAGCAATTACCATATGACAAAAGACTCTATTTTATAATTGGGTCTCTTGTTTTCATAAATTATTTTTTAAAATCTATAATAATCCCAATGTGCATTTAATCGAACATCATTTCAAATTTTTTGCTTGAAAATGTCCATCTATAATCTTTTTTATCGTGAACTTTAACGTTCCCAAAATATTCGTTACTGATGACTCTGAACTAATATTATTTGAAGAACTAACAAAGCAATTCGAATAACCATAGCTATCACTTACACCATACTTCCATAAATCAATAATCGGATATAGAACTGGGATTGCTGTAGTTGCACTACCAACACTAGCTGTAATAGCAAATCCAAAACTGAAAAAACTTGTAGCCAGCAAAATGAACTTCTTCTTAGTAAATTTTTTGTATTTTACTTCTCCTTGAATTATAATATTTGACAAAAACTCAGTAATAATTCTCTATTTTAAAATTGAACACATTTTTTTGTAAGTGTTTACAATATTAATTTAATACTAATATTTTAGTTTGTCAAGTATTTATAGTATATTTTTTATTGATAAAATGGGATTATCTATAAAGGCGATTTACAAATCGATAAAAAACAATTATCCAACTTCTCTTGTGAATCAAATCGGCCGTTACACTCTTTGTTATCTTGTTTTCAAAAATCGGTTGACAATAATTTTCCTACGAGTATAATAGTTACTATACATCAGAAAAGAGGTTAACTATTTTGAAAAAAGCTCACGTTTATGCTATCCCTGCTATTGGGGCTGCTCTCATTGCTGTTTTGGCACAAATCAGTCTTCCAATTGGACCTGTCCCCTTCACTCTGCAAAACTTTGCAATCGGCTTGATTGCTACTGTCTTTAGACCGAGGGAGGCTGTACTTTCTGTTGGACTCTATCTTCTTCTAGGTGCTATCGGTCTTCCTGTCTTTGCAGGAGGCGGAGCTGGATTTCAGGCTTTAGTTGGCCCTACTGCAGGCTATCTTTGGTTTTATCTCGTTTACTCTGGACTTACTTCTTTCCTAACTAACAGCAAAAGTGGTGTTGTCAAGATTTTTCTTGCAAACCTCTTGGGTGATGCCCTTGTCTTTGTCGGAGGGATTCTCAGCTTGCATTTCCTTGCTGGAATGGCATTTGAAAAAGCTCTTGTTGTGGGAGTTCTTCCCTTTATTATCCCAGACCTTGGTAAACTTCTTGCTATTAGTCTTATTAGTCGTCCACTACTTCAGCGCCTTAAAAATCAGGCTTACTTTACTAACTAAAAAAGGATATCGAGTTATCATGACTCAGTATCCTTTTCTTTCATTTTGAAAACTTAGTTGCCTTTAAAGGCATCCACCATTGTTTGAAATTCTTCATTGGAGAGAGTAATCCCTTTGCCCATTTTAGTATGATCTGGACTCCAAGCACGAATATCAAACTTTGCAGGAGCACCATTAAAGCTCACACGGTTGATTTCCTTGGTCCAACCTTTTTCGTTTTCAGAAAGAGTCAACAAGTGCTCTTCGATTTCAAATGTAAATTCTGCCATTTTCTTCTCCTTTTTTAGCTTTCATTTGATTATTCGTAAAATCTTGTAGATTTTAGGAAAATTTTATATAATATTGATATAAAAGAAGGGAGGCCACTATGAGACATAAATTCCAGCAAGTTCTAGATAAAATACATGACTTTTTAAATGGACATGACCAACCTGACCAGACTGAAAGCAACTCCCTTACAGCCACTATTGAAGAGGCTATACAGAAACAAACCGCTGTTCACCTTATCTTGTCTGAGACAAGTTTTACAGGTGACATCATCAAATACGATCAACAAGGCCAGCAAATTATAGTTAAAAATTTTGCCAAAAATGTAAGCCGTATTATCCGCATAAGCGATATTCAACGCCTGCGATTTGTCCCTTCAACTGTCCAAACAGCCCAAAAAAATAGATTTAAGAAAGAGTGAGATGTAGTTACTTCATCCCACTCTTTTTTCTTAGCGAACTTGTTCAAAATGTAAATGAACAGCGATATGGTCTCCATAACCACTTCTCTCCAAGTCACGTTGTAAACGATAAGAAATGTAGTGTTCTGCAATGGTAATGTAACCTGCACCCAATAAACGATGTTCAACCATAGATTGAATCATGCTAATAGTAGCACGTTCCACCTTGGCTTCTTCCAAATCCAAAACCACTTTCTTAGTGACTTGTGCAAGGTTTTGACGTAAATCATCTGTCAATACATAGACAGTCTGGGCTGCCTTTAAGATAGCTTGGTAAATCTTATCTGGATTAAATTCAGCAATTTCGCCATTACGTTTGATTACTTGCATAGGTTTCTCCTTTATTCTTTGTTTTCTTTGATTTCTGCCAGCATTTTTTCTTCTTCTGCTGTCAGTTGATAATTTTCTAACAAATCTGGTCTGCGCTCGTAGGTTTTCTTTAAACTCTCATACAATCGCCACTGACGAATCTTTTCATGGTGTCCACTCATCAGTACATCTGGGACAACCATGCCTCGATAATCATAGGGACGTGTGTACTGAGGATATTCGAGAAGGCCTGAAGAAAAACTATCATCTTGGTGGCTGGACTCCTTACCAATCACTTCTGGAATCAGGCGAACCGTCGCATCAATCATGGTCATAGCCGCCAACTCTCCACCAGTCAAGACATAGTCCCCCAGGGAAATCTCATCTGTCACCAAGGTCTTAATACGCTCATCATAACCCTCGTAGTGCCCACAGATAAAGATTATCTCTTCCTCTTGAGCCAAATCCTCAGCATAAGCCTGATCAAACTGCTTTCCAGCAGGATCGAGGAGAATGACGCGCGGATTTTTCTTTTCAATATCATCAAAGGCATCGAAAATGGGTTGGGCTCGGAGCAACATCCCCTGACCGCCTCCGTAGGGCTCATCATCTACATGACGGGCCTTTTCAGCATTTTCTCGGAAGTTATGATACTGGATATCCAAGAGCCCTTTTTCTCGAGCCTTTCCAACGATTGAGTGCTCCAGTGGAGAAAACATCTCTGGAAAGAGGGTTAAAATATCAATCTTCATCGTCTAACCCTTCTAAGATTTCCACATCGACGCGGTTATTTGGAATATCAACATTGAGAACCACTGGTGGGATATAAGGCAAGAGCAAGTCACGCTTGCCTTTTCGCTTGACCACCCAGACATCGTTAGCACCTGGTTGCAGGATTTCGTTGATGGTTCCAATCAAGTTATCACCCTCATAAACTTCCAAACCGATAATCTCGTGATAGTAGAATTCACCATCGTCTAAATCGTTTAAATCTTCCTCAGCGACCTTAAGACTGTATCCCTTATACTTTTCGATAGCATTGATATGGTACATATCTTTGAATTTAATAATGTCAAAGTTCTTCTGTTTACGGTGACTAGCGATGGTCACTGTTTGAACAAACTGATCTTTTTCATCAAACAAAGCCAGCCCAGTACCTTTTTTAAACCGTTCTTCTGCAAAATCCGTCACAGACAAGACTCGCATCTCACCCTGCAACCCTTGCGTATTGACGATTTTCCCAACATTAAAGTAGTTCATCTTGTCTCCTGTAGTCTCCTTCTTTCCATCTTATTCTGACAATTCTCGAATAATAGTCGCAATTTTTTCGGATTCAGACCACTGTAAATAATGGTGATTCCCTCCTAAAATGAGTTTAGTATTGGAAGTCCAATATTCTGATTCTCTGTACTCTTTTTCTCTATAAGGCTGACAAAAAACAAATACAGGGATACAATCTGGTATTGATACATCCTCAAAATCTTCCTCAGTAATCTCTCCAGATATCTGAAATCCTGGATTTTGCTTTTCTAACTCTAAGCCTTTTTCTTGCATTATTTCCCAGATTTCTTTATTGATTTCAGGACTAAATGTTGCTTGAGTTAAGTTCTTAAAATAAAGTTCAGGACCACACTCCTCAATCAGCCTCATCTGCTCTTCCATTCTGGATAAGGATTTTCTGAAAAATCAGCAAACATGACGTTTTTAGTTGTCGGTTCAATTGCTACTAAAGCCTGACACTTAATTGGTTTGTTGAGCAATTTACAAGCTAAAATTCCACTCAAACTATGTACACAAAGTATATATTCAGAAATCCCTAATTCTTCAAGTACTTCATAAACTGCATCTACAAGATTATCCAGATTTTTGTCAGATTGGTCATGAATCGGACTCCTACCTGTGTTCGGAAAATCAATTGTCAAATAACCAATTGTAGGAGGAAGTTTTTCAAGTATAAGTGAAAAATTTTCATAACTTGGTAGCAAACCTGCGCCACTTAAACAAACTAGCATTTTCTTTTGCTTTTGATAAGTAACAGAGAGACTACCAATTTCTGTAGATACTTCAATCCTCTTCATAAAGAAATCCACTCATTCTATATAATGAATTATTAAAAATCCTTATCCTTTATTTTATCACGTTCCAAAGATTTTCTCAAGTTGGAGGAAGGGGACAACATCTCTACTTTCCATTCAAAAATCCTTCCAAATCACGTTCATGTTGGTACTTAATGGATGCAATTTTACACTTCTCGCAAAAAAGCGAGACATTCGTCCCGCTCTTCTTATTTTTCATCAATAACGATTCTTACTTTTTTGTCTTCAGTTGGAACAGAGTAGACAATCGTTCTTATCGCAGAAATAGTGCGACCCTTACGACCGATTACACGACCCACATCGCTTTGATCAAGATTCAAATGATATTCCAAAAATTCTGGTGTATCTTCAATCTTGATAGTTAAGGCATCTGGTTGTGAAATCAAGGGTTTCACAATCGCAATAATGAGATTTTCAATCGTATCCATTTGTCAACCTACTTTAAACTTATTTTGCGAATTTAGAATCGTGGAATTTTTTCAATACGCCTTCTTTTGAAAGGATGTTGCGAACTGTATCTGAAGGTTGAGCTCCATCAGCCAACCATGCAAGAACGCGGTCTTCTTTCAAAGTTACTTGGTTTTCAGCAACAAGTGGGTTGTAAGTTCCAACTGTTTCGATGAAACGTCCGTCACGTGGTGAACGTGAATCTGCTACGTTGATACGGTAGAAAGGTTTTTTCTTAGAACCCATACGAGTCAAACGGATTTTAACTGCCATTTTTAAAGTCTCTTTTCTTATTTTTTATTTCGGTGAAATAGCTGAGCTATTTAGCACATGTTCTATTATAGCAGATTTCTGACAGGTGTCAAGAAAAAAACTTGACAGACTATAAAATTCTTAAACCATTTAGAAATTTGTTAGAAGTAGGAAATAAATGTTTGAAAGAAGCTATCCGTGAATACTATTTTATACTCAATGAAAATCAAAGAACAAACTAGGAAGCTAGCCGCAGCCTGTACTTGAGTACGGCAAGGTAAAGCTGACGTAGTTTGAAGAGATTTTCGAAGAGTATTAGAAACATTTTATAAAGACCACCAAGTTAAGCCCTTCATCTCTCCTGAACGTGATTTGGATGCTTGACTTCTAAATCCCAAGCCCGTTCCCAAACGAAATATCAAGGATTTTAAGAACGATATCTACTAATTAATTTATAAAATATGAATTAATAGATTCTAAATAGGAGAATAATTTAGTTCTGTAAAAATTAACTTCTACACCTACAAAGCTTATTCTGAAAGACTTTATAACAGTCTAAGAAAAAGTAGAGATTCATACAGTATCTAGATTTTCCAAAAATTCTTTATCATCAAATATTATTAACGAAACTATCCAAACCAAATCCGATGCATTGCTTCAAAGAATTCTTTAGTTGTTTGACTAGCGAGGATTTTTATTAAAAAATTTTTTCAAATAATTGCCACCTTGGCACATAAATTCTTGCTTTCTAAATTTAAATGTGATATATTTATAACATAAAATTTAAGTGTTATATATTTATAACATAAAAAAGGAGTCTATCATGAAAAAAAGTCAAAAAATGCGTGGCCTCATTGCAATGATTGCCGTAGCTCTCTTTATTGATTTTATTGTTTTATTTGGTTCTAATCTTAGTTGGGGACCCAAGTTAGTTATTACTGGTATTTCAGTGTTAGGTCAAATTGTGGCTATTTGGGGCTGGATACATAAGAGTCAGAAAGGTAAGGGAAAGATTATTTTTGACTTGTCTGCTAAGCTTTACACGATACTTGTGTTTGCAGCAAGCATTTTTTATACAGTAGGAATTTGGGTTGCGACCCCAAGCGAAAGTTCTGGTATTAAAGAATGGATTTTGGGAATTGGCCTCGTTATTGAAGTGATTGTATTTGGTTTTTTCTCTTTGAAAAATGTCAAGGAAACTCCGGACGAACGCTTTTATGCTAATTTAGCCAAGGCAGCTAGCTTGATGTTTGTTTTTATACTAGGCGCACTGATGATCCTAGCAGTTATCATTGGGTATATGGGGTCTCTCACTCTTTACATGGGCCAGATATTTATTAGCATAGCTGCCTTGATTTGCATCTTTGCGGTTGTCTATTTTATCTTGGAACGTAGAGGATAAGCATGGCCAAAGAAAGCAATATTATTACTAAGCTTAAATCTGTTCGTGAGTCCACAGGCATGACCCAGCAGGAGTTAGCCGACCGCATCGGCATTCGACGCGAGACAATTCTGCACTTGGAAAATAACCGTTACAATCCTTCGCTGGAGATGGCTCTTAAAATTGCTCAAGTTTTTAATCTGAAAGTAGAAGACCTCTTTGAACTCAGACAGCAAGAGGAAGCATAATTCTTTTCGAGACCTAGTATTCAGTTCATTGATTCATTAGGAATCGAAGCCAAAAGAAAAAATCCTTTGAAAATGTGCTCTTTTAAAATATAGTAATTCTTTCGAATTAACGTTTGCTAATTGTGATGCTTTACGAGCTTTCTTATGACCTGGTTTCCTAAATACTTTGAGTACACTTATGGCATTGATGCCCCAAAGCAAGTGACTTTTTAGTTGACTTTCTCTAAAACCACCTTGTCACTAATATTTGAAATCCCCTTCCTTTTAGGGTACAATGGTAGAAATGAATTTTTGAGAGGAACAGAATGAAAAAACTAGCAACTCTTCTTTTACTATCCACTGTAGCTCTAGCTGGATGTAGCAACATCCAACGTAGTTTGCGTGGTGATGACTATGTAGATTCTAGCTTGGCCGCTGAGGAAAGCTCCAAAGCAGCAGCCCAATCTGCCAAGGAGCTAAACGATGCTTTAACAAACGAAAACGCCAATTTCCCACAACTATCTAAAGAAGTTGCTGAAAACGAGGCTGAAGTGATTCTCCACACAAGTCAAGGAGATATCCGTATCAAACTCTTCCCTAAACTCGCTCCTCTAGCGGTTGAAAACTTCCTAACTCATGCCAAAGAAGGCTACTATAACGGCATTACCTTCCACCGTGTCATCGATGGCTTCATGGTTCAAACTGGAGATCCAAAAGGGGACGGTACAGGTGGTCAGTCCATCTGGCATGACAAGGATAAGGCTAAAGACAAGGGAACTGGTTTCAAAAACGAGATTACTCCTTATCTCTATAACATCCGTGGTGCTCTTTCTATGGCTAATACTGGTCAACCAAACACCAATGGCAGCCAGTTCTTCATCAACCAAAACTCTACAGATACCTCTGCTAAACTCCCTACAAGCAAGTATCCAAAGAAAATTATCGAAGCCTATAAAGAAGGGGGAAACCCTAGTCTAGATGGAAAACACCCAGTCTTTGGCCAAGTGATTGACGGTATGGATGTTGTGGATAAGATTGCCAAAGCCGAAAAAGATGAAAAAGACAAGCCAACTACTGCTATTACTATCGATAGCATCGAAGTGGTGAAAGACTACGATTTTAAATCTTAAAAACCAAAAAATACAGTATCCACATTCGGTACTGTATTTCTTTTATCCTCATTTTTAAGTTAGATTATTAAAATCCCAGATTTGGTCCATCCAGCCTTCATAGAAGTCTGGTTCGTGGCAGACCATAAGAATAGATCCCTTGTACTCTTTAAGAGCGCGTTTGAGTTCATCCTTGGCATCCACATCCAAATGGTTGGTCGGCTCATCCAACACTAAAACGTTGTTTTCACGATTCATCAAGAGACAGAAACGAACCTTGGCTTGTTCCCCTCCTGACAAGACCTGAATTTGGCTTTCAATATGCTTAGTTGTCAGACCACAACGGGCAAGGGCTGCACGGACTTCAGCTTGGTTGAGAGCTGGAAATGCATTCCAAACAGCCTCTAGTGGTGTTTGACGATTACCACCTTCTACTTCTTGTTCAAAATAACCGAGTTCTAGGTAGTCACCGCGTTCCACTTCCCCAGCTATTGGCGGGATAATTCCCAAGAGAGACTTCAAGAGAGTTGTTTTCCCGATACCATTTGCCCCGATAATAGCAACCTTTTGATTACGTTCAAAGGTAAGATTTAAAGGCTTGGTCAGAGGACGATCATAACCAATTTGCAAATCCTTGGCTTGGAAAATAAAGCGCCCTGGTGTACGAGCCGGTTTGAAATCAAAGGATGGTTTTGGTTTCTCACTTTGCAGTTCGATAATATCCATCTTATCCAATTTCTTCTGACGAGACATGGCCATATTTCGTGTTGCAACACGCGCTTTGTTTCGAGCGACGAAGTCCTTGAGGTCCGCAATCTCTTTCTGCTGACGTTCGTAGGCTGCCTCTAGCTGAGATTTCTTCATAGCATAGACTTCTTGGAACTGGTAGTAATCACCAGAATAACGCGTCAGCTGTTGATTCTCCACATGGTAGACAATATTAATCACGTCGTTCAAGAATGGAATATCATGCGAAATAAGGACAAAGGCATTCTCATAGTTTTGGAGATAGCGCTTGAGCCAGTCAATATGCTCAGCATCCAAGTAGTTGGTCGGCTCGTCCAAAAGCAAGATATCGGGCTTTTCAAGGAGGAGTTTAGCCAAAAGCACCTTGGTTCTTTGCCCACCTGACAAAGAGGTTACATCTGTATCCATGCCAAAGTCCATGACACCAAGGGCACGCGCTACTTCGTCAATCTTAGCATCCAAGGTATAGAAATCACGACTCTCCAGACGGTCTTGAAGTTCTCCCACTTCTTCCATGAGAGCATCAACATCTGCTCCGTCTTCAGCCATTTCCATATAGAGGTCATTGATCCGGGCTTCCGCTTTGAAAAGCTCATCAAAGGCTGTACGGAGAACATCGCGTACCGACTGCCCTTCAGCAAGGACGGAGTGCTGATCCAAGTAACCAGCGGTCACATATTTGGACCACTCAACCTTCCCTTCATCTGGCAGCATTTTACCAGTCACAATGCTCATAAAGGTTGATTTCCCTTCACCATTGGCACCGACCAGGCCGATATGTTCTCCCTTGAGGAGACGGAAGGACACATCTTCAAAAATTGCACGGTCACCAAAACCATGACTCAGATTTTTAACTTCTAAAATACTCATTTTAATTCCTTATCTTGTTTTTATGTAATTGTTTATAGAGAAACCAAGCCAGATAGCCACCCAAGGTATTAGTCCACAAATCATCAATCTCAAAGACGCGATTGAAATCAAAGAAAAAATCCAAGACTAACTGCGTACACTCAATTCCAAGACTCACTAGAAAGCTAAAAAGTAGCACCTTTTTTGTTTTTCGCAAGTTTGGAAGGAGATAAAGGAGTTGGAATATCAAAGGAAAAAGTAAGAAGACATTGAGGATATTTTGTAAAAAAATCCAAGATAATTGTCCTACATCACTCACTTCGCCCAGTTTCCAAAGAGAATTGAAAGGAGTCAAAAGAAAAACCAGGCGTCCAAGATGCTGAATACCTGGAGTTTCCACCCCCACGGGAGATTGTTCTTGAGGAGTAAAGCAAAAATAGACAATGCAAATGCTATAGAAAATAACTCCCCAGACCAAAATATGATTATAAGTCTTCTTCATAATTAAGGATTGACTGCTGCGACTGCTTTCTGGCGGTCACGTTTCATTGTATTGGAACGCAATTGTCCACAAGCTGCATCAATATCAGTACCATGCTCTTGACGAACAACACAGTTAACCCCTTTTTTCTTAAGCGTATCATAGAAGGCCAGGACGCGCTCTTTAGGACTACGGCTATATTGGTCATGCTCACTAACTGGGTTATAAGGAATCAAGTTTACATAAGACAATTTCTTGATGTTCTTGAGCAATTCAGCCAATTCCAAGGCTTGTTCTACACCGTCATTGACTTCATTGAGCATGATATACTCAAAGGTCACACGACGATTAGTTGTCTCAATGTAGTACTCAATAGCCGCAAAGAGTTTTTCAATCGGAAAGGCACGGTTAATCTTCATGATGCTTGAGCGCAATTCATTGTTAGGTGCGTGAAGGGAAACGGCAAGATTAACCTGAACCCCTTCATTAGCAAAATCACGAATTTTATGGGCCAAACCTGAGGTTGAAACCGTAATGTGACGAGCACCGATTGCCATTCCCTTGTCATCATTGATAGTACGAACGAAATTTAAGACATTGTTGTAGTTATCAAATGGTTCACCAATTCCCATGACAACGATATGGCTGACGCGTTCGTCCTGACCACGCTCATCAAAGTATTTCTGAACCAGCATGATTTGCGCTACTATTTCCCCATTATTAAGGTCACGTTGTTTCTTAATCAAACCAGAGGCACAGAAGGTACAACCAATATTACAGCCGACCTGAGTGGTCACACAGACAGATAAACCGTAGTGTTGACGCATAAGTACCGTCTCAATCAACATACCATCTGGCAATTCAAAAAGATATTTAACTGTCCCATCAGCAGACTCTTGCACAATACGTTGTTTCAAGGGATTGACTACAAATTGGTCATTAAGCTTAGCAATCAAATCTTTTGAAAGGTTGGTCATTTCTTCAAATGACTGGACACGTTTACGGTAGAGCCATTCCCAGATTTGATCTGCACGGAATTTCTTTTCTCCTTGCTCCAAAACCCATTCCTGCATGGTTTGACGTGTTAAACTATAAATTGACGGTTTCATTTCTTCTCCTTATTCTCTACTCACTTCTGACGAATGACAAAATGACGTTGTCCCTTGTCCTCTTTCTGAGAATGCTGGTCTTTCTGACGACGTCTATTTTTCTTATCTGCATTCGGTTTTCGTTTGGTTTGAGTCGGTTTCTTTCCTTTTTTAGAAGGTGTTTCTTCTTCCTTCTTACGCATTTTCTTGTCAAATGATGCGCGCTTAGGGGCTTCATTTTCTAAGACAAAATAGGCACAACCATAACTACAATACTCTAAAAGGTAGTCTTGTAAACGACTGATTTTTTCAAGATTTTCCTCTGTTCGGTCATCCTTGTAAAAACCTCGTAGGCGAAGCTGTTCGTTGCTCCAGTCCCCCACGATAAAATCAAACTTGGTTAAGACTTCTGAAAAACGCTGATTAAAAGCCGTCACATCAAAGGCATCCTTGATATTTTCCACCAAGGAAAAAGCTATCCCTTCCGTTTCAACCTTGTCCCCATGTAAATGGAACTCAGGACCAGGAAACTTGTTATAGTTGTATAATTCAGGTGCAATTTCTTTTCGCATAGATATCCTTTTTCACGATTACTTAATACTTTATTCTACCATAATTTCTAGCAGTTAGCACGTTTCTCATAAAAATGAAAAAAGTCTGACGATTTTGTCAGACCAAAATAATATAACCTTAAAAAGAGAAGAACAATTCTTCCCTCCAACTATCATTATTTAGCAGCTGCGTACAATTCATCTACTTTGTTCCAGTTGATCACTGAGAAGAAAGCTTTGATGTAGTCAGGACGCACGTTGCGGTATTTCACGTAGTAAGCATGTTCCCAAACGTCCAAGCCCAAGATTGGTTTTTTACCTTCTGAGATTGGTGTGTCTTGGTTTGCTGTTGAAGTCACTTCAAGCTTCCCTTCTTTGTTGACAACCAACCATGCCCAGCCAGAACCGAAACGAGTTGTTGCTGCTGCAGTGAAGGCTGCTTGGAATTCTTCAAATGAACCAAATGTTGCATCGATTGCTGTTGCAAGTTCTGCTGAAGGAGCTGTTTTCTCTGGAGTCATCAATTCCCAGAAAAGAGCATGGTTCAAGTGTCCACCACCATTGTTGATAAGTGCTTGACGGATATCAGCTGGGATAAATTCTACATCAGCAAGCAAGGCTTCAAGGTCTTCACCTATTTCAGGGTGTTTTTCAAGAGCTGCATTAGCATTGTTGACATAAGTTTGATGGTGTTTGTCATGGTGCAAGTGCATTGTTTCCGCATCGATGTATGGTTCCAAAGCGTCGTATGCATATGGAAGATCTGGTAAGATAATAGCCATCTGTAATACCTCTTTTTCTTTCTATATGAAAATGATAACGCAAACATTTACTTTTTTCAAGTTTTTTGCTTATAGATGAAGAAATCACTGAAATACTTTCTAATCATACTCTTCGAAAATCTCTTCAAACCGCGTCAACGTCGCCTTGTAGTAGATATATGTAACTGACTTCGTCAGTTCTATCCACAACCTCAAAACAGTGTTTTGAGCTGACTTCGTCAGTCTTATCTACAACCTCAAAGCAGTGCTTTAAGCAACCTGCGGCTAGTTTCCTAGTTTGCTCTTTGATTTTCATTGAGTATAAAACAAGCAAATCAGCAAGAAACCCACGACAAGATAATGTTGACGCGAGTTGTAGTTTCAAAAAAATGTCAATTGATCTGACTAGCAATCTGTAGGAGTGCCTTTTCAAAAAGGAAACCTTTTTCATAAAGGCCTGTTTTAATCTGATAGTCTGTCTCAATCAAATAAGAAATAGCTTGCTTCAAAAAGTTCAAGGAAAGTCCTCGTGAATCCCTCAGCGCAAACTTGATTTGATAGGGATTAGGATTGCGTCCGAGAAAACTTCCTAGACTACTTGCAATCTGCGATTCTGTTTGCCCAGACTCCGCCAAAATCTTCACCTGAGTAAAAGTTCGAAATTGCCCTAGCATGACTGCAATCAGTTTAATTTCATCTTCACCTTGCAAGGTCAAGTCTCTAACCAAATCGCGCGCCTGGTCCATCTTTTTAGTCAGAATAAACTGAGTTAAATCAAAAATATTGTCCTGCAAGGTCTTGGGAATTGCGTTAACAATATCCTCCTCCTCGATAACAGAGTCTTGCTTATAGGACTGTAAAAAGAGGAGATTTTTCTGGATTTCGCTAAATTGAAAACCCGATTTGATGAGGAGATTTTCAAAAGAATGATTGGTAAACTGCAGATCTTGTTTCTGGCTCCACTTTTGGAAATACTGGCGCAATTCTTGTTCTTTGGCTTCTACTGCATCAAAGACCTTGGCATCACGCTTAAGTAATTTAACCAACCGTCTTTTGCTATCCAGCTTTCCTTCAGCAAAGATCAACAACTTAGTTGTTGACGAAGGGTTATCAAGGTATTCCTCAAACGACTTAAGCTCATCATCTGTTAAAAAGCGCTTTTTAGCAGTCGTGACATCAACAAAATGGTCTAATATCACGATTTTTTCATCCGCAAAGAAAGGAAGACTGACTAACTCCAGTTCCACATCCTTGTAAACTACTTCTTTCATATCAAAGTAGGCAAAGTTGAGGGCAGCAGAATCATAGCCAATCTGTTTCAATACTTGACTCTTCATCACTTCAAACTGACCCTGATCTGTCCCTGTAAATAGGCTCAGACTAGGTAAATTTGATAAAGTCAACTTCTGACTTTCTTCAATGGCTAGCATCGTCTCTCCTTTCTTCTGATTTTTAGATTTAATTTAGTCAATATAGCGCAATTTCCCACGGAAATCTTCTAGGCTCTCGTACCCTTTTTCCGCCATGATTTCTTTCAGTTCATTGGTAATGCGATCAAAGGCACTGACACCTTCCTTATGAAGGGTGGTTCCCACCTGCACCATACTTGCTCCACAGAGGATATGTTCAAAGGCATCACGACCAGTCAACACGCCACCTGTTCCGATGATTTGAATTTGAGGATTTAAGCGTTGATAAAAGGCATGAACATTAGCTAGAGCAGTTGGTTTAATATACTCCCCACCAATGCCACCGAAACCATTTTTAGGACGAATAACGACAGACTCATCTTCTATATAGAGGCCGTTCCCGATAGAGTTGACACAGTTGACAAACTTGAGTGGATACTTGTTGAAAATAGCAGCTGCTTGATCAAAGTGAACAATATCAAAATAAGGTGGGAGCTTAATTCCAAGAGGTTTGGTAAAGTAGGCAAACACCTCTGACAAAATCAGGTCAGTTGTCTCAAAATCATAGGCAATCTGTGGTTTTCCTGGAACATTTGGGCAAGAAAGATTTAGCTCAGTCAGACCACGGAAGTCACTCTCTTGGACTTTTTTCAAGATAGTATGGGTTTCCTCTGGAGACATGCCGACTAGAGATAAGAAGAAAGTTCGGTTTGGCTCTTTTTCCTGCAGATCCAAAAGGTAGTCCAAATAATAGTCTAAGCCATTATTTGGCAAGCCCATAGAGTTGATAGAACCAAGTGGAACATCCTGATAACGTGGTTCAGGGTTACCCTGACGAAAGTCCAAAGTCGCAGTCTTTGTGACAAAGGTTCCTGCCGCTGAGTTTTTAACCCCTTCCAGCTCCTCTATCGTCATACAAGCCACACCTGCTGCATTCATCAAACAATTGTCAAACTCAAAACCAGCAATTTGCGTTTTCGTTGATACCATGATTCTGATCCTCCAGATTCCTTTTATTGCTAATATTATACCACAGTTTTAATTCTAGGTTTACTAGATTCTATGGTTCTATCTATTTATTCGGAAAAGAAAGTCTAGTGCAGAAGTCATGCTATGGAAACAGCTAGTGTATTGGAAGTTTGAACAAGACTTGGATAACAGACTTTTGAATGAAGTCCAAGCAACAAGGAGAAATCTCAACCATGAGTCCATTCCATGACTCTGTTGCTCTAGAAAACCTTGCAATAGTCAAGTGATAACGAATAAAACTTTGGATTGAAATATCCCCATGATTATCTATTACGAGGAGAAATCTCAACCTTTATCATTTTTAAAGAAATACATGTAAATCTCTACTTTCGCAAAATGGATTTTCAGAACAGTATCCCAGTATAGTTAAAAACTATAAAAAAGAGGGAGGCCCCTCTTTCTTCAATTCATTTATTTTACTGCTTCTTTTAAAGCATCTACCTTATCCAAACGTTCCCATGGAAGGTCAATATCTGTACGTCCCATGTGACCGTAAGCCGATGTTTGACGGTAAATTGGACGCTTGAGGTCCAGCATTTGGATAATTCCTGCAGGGCGAAGGTCAAAGATTTGACGGGCTGCTTTTTCAAGCTTGCTTTCAGCTACTGTTCCTGTACCGAAAGTATCGATACGAACAGAAACAGGTTGGGCAACACCGATAGCGTAGGCCAATTGCACTTCTGCCTTCTTAGCAAGGCCTGCTGCAACAATATTCTTTGCAATATAGCGAGCCGCATAAGAGGCTGAACGGTCTACCTTAGTCGCATCTTTACCAGAGAAGGCACCACCACCGTGACGAGAGTAGCCACCATAAGTATCTACGATAATCTTACGACCAGTCAAACCTGAGTCCCCTTGAGGTCCACCGATTACAAAACGACCAGTAGGATTGATGAAGAATTTTGTTTGCTCATCCAAGTAGGAAGCTGGAATAACCTCTTTGATAACCTTGTTAATGACATCATTGTGAATTTGTTCGTTGCTGACTTCTGGATCGTGCTGAGTTGAAATAACAACTGTGTCCACACGTACTGGACGGTCATTTTCATCATACTCAACCGTAACTTGTGATTTAGCATCTGGGCGAAGATAGCTAATTTCCCCAGACTTACGAAGTTCTGCCAGACGACGAACCAATTTATGACTGAGTGAAATTGGTAAAGGCATGAGCTCTTCTGTTTCATCCACTGCAAAGCCAAACATGAGACCTTGGTCTCCAGCACCAATTAAGTCCAGCGGATCTTGGTCTGCATTTCCACGAACCTCCAAGGCTTCGTTAACACCTTGGGCAATGTCAGGAGATTGTTCCACCAAAGATGGATGTACTCCTACAGTCTCAGCAGAAAAACCATATTCTGTATTAGTGTAGCCAATCTCTGCAATGGTATCACGAACCACACGGTTAATATCCACATAGGCATTTGTAGATATTTCACCAAAAACGTGAACAGAACCAGTATATACAGCTGTCTCAGCAGCAACGTGCGCTTCTGGATCCTTAGCTAAAATAGCATCCAAAATCGCATCTGAAATTTGGTCTGCAATCTTATCTGGATGCCCCTCAGATACAGACTCAGACGTGAATAATTTACGTTCTGACATAAAAATGTCCCCCCTTAAAAATAGTGTTATAGAGTTACAAAGTACTGATAGGAATCCCTATCATCTACGAGTTGCGACGCGAAAGAAATAAAAACAATACTTTTTTATTTCTGAAGCTAGTAAGGCGCATAGGGTGACCACCTTATAGCGGCAACCGTAGAATGACGAGCGACTACTTTGGAGCCGTCAGTCTTTGCGAATTGCAAACTACTGAAAACTCTTAGTAATGAATACCTACCATCTTATCGGGACTATATAACTTTATCATTATACCATTTTTTAGCGCAATTTGCAGTCTTTAATGTAGTGTTTCTGTTTAGATAGTTCGTTCTTGTAACTTCTCAAAGTAACTTCCACTTGCCTGACCAAAGTGGAAATTAGTCTAAAACGGATTTTTATGGTGGAATTAAGTGTGAGACGTTTGAGTTAGAAACGAGGTCTACTATGACAAAACATAAACACCTTACCCTTTCAGACCGTAATGATATCCAATTAGGTTTAGAGCGCAGTGAAACCTTCAAAGCTATTGGACAATCCATTCTAAAAGACCCGACTACTGTTTCTAAAGAAGTCAAACGAAACAGACAAGTCCGAGAGTCTACATGCCATAACCTTCCTTGCCCTCTACTCGACAAAGCTCCCTTTGTCTGTAACGGCTGCCCTAAAAGAAGACAGAATTGTGGCTATAAGAAGATCTTCTACCTCGCTAAGCAAGCTCAAAAACAATACGAACAAACTCTTGGCGAAGCTCGTGAAGGAACTCCCCTCAATTCCAAGACCTTCTGGGACATGGACAAAGTCATTTCTGATGGGGTTAAAAAAGGACAACACATCTATCATATTCTCAAAACTCATAACCTTGATGTCAGCTCCTCAACTGTCTATCGACACATCCGAAAAGGGTACCTATCTATCGCTCCGATTGATCTTGCCAGAGCCGTTAAATTCAAAGAAAGACGAAAAAGTAAGCTACCTTCCATCCCTAAAGAAGCTAAAAAAGGCCGTTCCTATGAGGATTTCCAAAACTATTTAGCACTGAATCAACTAGACTCTTGGCTGGAAATGGACACAGTTATGGGGAGAATGGGAGGTAAAGTCCTACTCACCTTCAATCTATCTTTCTGTAACTTTATCTTCGCTAGACTTCTGGATAATAAAACTGCCCTTGAGGTTACCAAACATCTCTATGACATCAAGAACACTCTTCACCAAGCGGACAAAGATTTCTTCCAACTCTTCCCTGTCATTCTTACCGATAATGGTGGAGAGTTTGCCAGGGTTGATGACATCGAAATGGATGTGCGAGGAGAGAGTAAACTCTTCTTTTGTGACCCTAATCGCTCTGACCAGAAAGGGAGAATTGAGAAAAATCACACGCTGATTCGCGACATTCTACCTAAAGGAACTTCTTTTGACAATTTAACTCAAGAGGACATCAATCTCGTCTGCTCTCATGTCAACAGCGTCAAACGTGCTGCTTTGAATGGAAAGTCAGCTTATGAACTCTTTGCCTTTACTTATGGAGAAGAAATTCCTAAGCTTCTCGGTATTTCTAAAATACCTGCAGAAGACGTCTGTCAGTCTTCTAAATTACTCCAACATAAGTTCTAAAAACTAACCTAAAACCCTATTCAAACGTCTCACACTAACTTCCACCATAGCGGAACTTAATCTGAAACGCTTTCAGATAAGAGGATTTTGTGCGCTCTTTTTTTCGATTCATTTTGGCTACAAAAGCAATAAAATCAAGCATTAGTAAAACCAGTGGAACTTACCCTGACATGGATTTCCACTGGTTTTTACAATTTTTATCAGATTAACTTCCACTTCTACTAGCGGTGGAACTTAGTTTGGGAATTTACCGATAGTTCGTTCTCATAAATCAAAAAGTTGGAGCTCAGCACTCCAACAATTACTATTAAAATGTTTGGCGTTTAGCTTTACGCTCTGCACGACCTCGAGCGCGATTTTCAGCACGCTTGGTCTTGCGGCGCTTTTCATCAACCGCCCATTGAATCTTCTTCTTATAACCTGGTTTGACTTTTTTCTTTTTCTTTTTGACCAAGCCAATCATTTCGATATCAAGTTTATCTTGTTTTTTCTCACGGTTAGCACGACGATCACGGTCATAAGTATCTTGAAATTCCCCGTCTTTGACCATCTTAGGAGTAAACTTAATTCCTAATTTCTCCAACTCACGGATATCTGAGTCATCACTTGGCTGATAAAGGGTAATAGCTGTACCTGGTAGGCCATTGCGTCCGGTACGACCAACACGGTGCACGAAGAAGGATAAGTCTTGCGGAATGGCATCATTGATGACATGGCTGACACCTTCAATGTCAATCCCACGCGCTGCCAAATCTGTTGCGACAATGTACTCAAAATCCAGATTTTTCACCTGATTCATGATTCGCTTACGTTCACGAGGGGCAATATCTCCATGAATCTTCGCTACCTTCAAGCCTTGAGCAGTCAGATATGAATGCAATTCATCAGCACGCGTTTTAGTGTTAACAAAAATCATTGCCAAATATGGGTGCATCAACTGAGTCAACTGGTAAATTTGAGCGTTCTTGTCACGTCCCTTAGTTGAAATCAACCAATTATCAATAGTGTCAGAAATGACCGTTTTGGTCTTGATTTTCTCCATAACAGGATTTGATAAGTATTTTTTCAAGAATGGTTGCAGTTTTTGTGGAATAGTCGCTGAGAAGACCATGAATTGCAGGTCTTTTGGAAGGCTTCCAGCAATCTTATCAACAGTTTCTAAGAATCCCATATCCAAGGTCATGTCTGCCTCATCGACCACAAAGGTCTTTGCCTTGTGAATAGCTAGGTCACCAGACTTAACTAAGTCATAAATACGGCCAGGCGTTCCGATAACAATATGAGGCTGGTTACTTGCCAATTTGTCAATCTGGCGAGCCTTATCCGTACCACCCACATAATTAACCACACGAACTTCGACATCTGAGTGGGCTGCAATCTGACGGGCTGCTTGGTAAATTTGAGTAGCTAATTCACGGCTCGGTGCAGTAATGACTGCTTGAACACTATCGTCGGCTTCATCTAATTGCTGGAAAATCGGCAATAGGAAAGTGTGAGTCTTACCCGAACCTGTTTTTGATTCACCGACTAGGTCACGACCTGTCAAAACAATAGGAATCAACTTGTCTTGCACCTCTGTTGGAGTTGTAAATTTCAACTCCTCCAAGGCTTCACTAATATATTTTTTAAATTGAAATTTCGTAAATGACATAATATCCTCGATTCTATCTATCCTATCAATTATACCATATTTTATTCCATTTCAGTAGTCTCACTTATTTAGGCTATTTCTAGTAGCTTCTCTAGTAAAAAAGGCTGGAATTTGTGAATCCCAACCTCTTTTCAGTCATTATTTCCAGTTTAAAATAGCATTCAAGCCATAGTGATCACTCACTTGTGGACTCTTGTTACCATCAAATACGACATGTAAATTTTCCACCGCTAACTCCTTGGTAGTAAAAACATAGTCGATTCGAAGGGGTTCAGTGTTCCCCTTCCATCCATCAATTTCTGGTGGAACAGTATAGCTACCACTTTTATCTTGAGCAACTTCAAATGCGTCTTGTAAGCCTAATGGACTAGCTAAAATAGCTTGGTAACCTTCCTGACCAGCTGGATTGTTGAAATCTCCAGCTAGCAAAAGCGGCTTGTTCAATTCTTTCAAGACAGCTTCAAATCGTGCCCATTCTTCTTGGAAACCTTTATCCCACCAAGAAAGGTGGACACTGGCAACTGCAAGCTCCTTACCATCAACTACAGTTTCAGCCAAGGCAACACGACGAGTATGATAGTCTGTTGGATCATCCACATCTGAAACCAAAATTTCTCTTGCTTCAATAGGTGTTTTAGACAAGATAGCCACACCTTCATGGTAGCGATCATAACCGATATGGTTATAGGCCCAAGTCCAGTAGTAATTTTTCCCTTGCTCAGATAACTTTTCAACCAAGAGTCTAACATAGTGATCTTGGTGAATAGGCTCAGCTGCTGGCAAAGCTTGATAAAGATCATTGACCTCTACCTCTGGAGATGTGATCTCCTGATTGATTTCTTGGAAACAAATCAAATCATAGTCTTTTTCAAGGATATCCTCAAGCAAAATCTGGAATTTTTCCTCAGCTTCTTTTTCCATCCAACTATGAGTATTGAGTGTTAAAAATTTCATTCTTTTCTCCCAAAATAAGAGGTTGGAATACAGCTTCCAACCTCAAGTATATTACAATTCTACTTTAGCAACTGCTGTTTTAGCTGCAAGAGAACCTGTTTTTTCTAATTTAACTGATTTAATTGCATCACCATTTGTGAAGACAACTACTGTTGAAGTTTCACGTCCTGCTGCACGGATAGCATCCAAGTCAGCTGTGACAAGGAGATCTCCTGCTGCAACTTTTTGTCCTTCAGCAACATGAACTGTAAATGGTTTACCTTCAAGACTTACTGTGTCCAAACCAATGTGAACCAATACTTCAAGACCTGCTTCAGTCACAAGACCAAGAGCATGTTTTGTAGGGAAGATGCTTGATACAGTACCTGAAACTGGAGATACAATGTTTCCATTTGCAGGTTCTACAGCAAATCCATCACCCATCATTTTTTGAGCAAATACTGGATCTTTCACTTGTTCCAAAGCAACAACTTGACCATCTGCTACTGAGTAAACTTCCTCAGTAAGACCTTTGAAGTGTACAGTGTTTTGTTGCGCTTCCGTCATTTGACTTGGAAGAGTTTCAGGAATGATTTCACCTGAATCAAGGATATCTTGGATATCAGATTTCAATACGTCTGCTTTTGGACCGTAGATAGCTTGAACTCCTTGTCCTTTCATGACAAGACCCATAGCTCCTTCTGCTTTCCATTGTTCTGCATCACCGACTTTATCAGCATCTTTTACAGTTACACGAAGACGAGTCATACATGCATCAACATCAACGATGTTTGCACGTCCACCAAGAAGGTTGATAATGTTTACAGCTTGAGAACCTGCTGCAACTTTCACTTCGCTGCTAGCTTCTTCTGAACCTTCAGCAGTTTCGTAGTTTCCGTTACGTCCTGGAGTGGCGTAGTTGAATTTTTGAATCATGAAGTTTGCGATAAAGTACATGATTACGGCAAAGAGAACAGTTACCCAGATAAAGTTAACGATATCCATACCAATACCAGCATTAATTGCTAGTGGTGTACGAGTCAAGAATTCAATTGAACCGAATGAGTGGACACGTAGGTTTACTACGTCAGCCATAGCGAAGGCAGCACCTTGAACAAGTGAGTAAACAAGATACATAGGTGTTGCTACAAACATGAACATGTATTCGATTGGTTCAGTAACCCCTGTCAAGAATGTTGCAAGAGCTGTCGCAATCATCATACCTTTATATTGATGTTTCTTATCAGCATCGACATTACGGTAGATAGCAACGATCATACCCATCAAGATACCGAATGAACCGATCATTTGTCCAACTTTGAAACGAGCTGGGTGAACAGTATCTAACAATTGTTGGTAGTGACTTGCATCTGTACCTTTAAGGTTAACAAGGTCTGTTACCCATGCAAGCCATAGTGGGTCTTGACCAAATACTTGAGTACCTTTAGCTGCACCAGTTAAAATGTCATAAGTACCACCAAGAGCTGTGTAGTTCATTGGGATAGTCAACATATGGTGAAGACCAAATGGCAAGAGCAAACGTTCCAAAGTACCATACAAGAATGGTGCAAGGATTGGAGCAGTTTCTTGTGAGTTGGCAATCCAGATACCAAAGCTATTGATACCTGTTTGAACTACTGGCCAGAAGGCAGCAAGTAGAATTGCAGCGATTGCTGAACGAAGAATAACTACAAATGGTACGAAACGTTTCCCGTTGAAGAATGAAAGTGCATCAGGAAGTTTACGGAAGTTGTAGTATTTATTGTAAGCAGTTGCCCCTACAAAACCTGAGATAATCCCTACAAACACACCCATGTTCAATGCTGGAGCTTCAAGAACACTAATGAAGTAATCAGCAACTTTGATTGAACCACCAAAGAGAGTTGTGACCATAGCATCTGGATTTTTCAACATATCTCCTGATACACCAAAGATTGTACCAGTGATACGGTTAATCAAGATGAAGGCAAGACCAGCGGCGAAAGCACCACCAGCACGTTCTTTAGCCCAGCTTCCTCCAATTGCTAGGGCAAACAAAATGTGAAGGTTACCGATAACCCCCCAACCAATTTGCTCAAGAATTCCACCTGTAACTACAAGTGGTGCAAAAGTTGGGTTAATCATTACGATAGACTTACCGATTGAAATCATCAAACCAGCAGCCGGCATAACCGCGATAACCACCATCAAAGCCTTACCGAATTTTTGCCAAAACTCGAAAGACAAGACATTTTTGAATGTATCTTTCATCATTCAAATCTCCTTTATTTTTATTTAGGCAAACGTTTTACGAAAACGTTTGCACTTTCTATAATTCAATTATACCACTTTAATTTTTTTTGTAAAGGCTTTTATAAAAAAAAGTAGACTTTTTTCTAAAATTTTTGTAGTAAAAAAGGAGATATTAAAATCTCCTCAAATATACTTCTATTTTAGATTTTCAGGAATCGGCGCATTGAAATTCCTGATCCGATTGAACCGATAAAAATTCCAATCACAAATAATAAGGCAATCATCAGTGGACTGAATACTTCTGGTGATATCATTGAAAGGTTCTGACCAACCAATGACTTATTAACAGATTGGTAAACCATTTTATAGACAATAAATACCAGAACTGATGGAAGTGTTGCTCCAAGCAAACCAATGAAGGCACCTTCAAGCAAGAAAGGTCCGCGGATATAGCCATTCTTAGCACCTACTAAACGCATGATTTGAATTTCACGGCTTCGTGAAATAATGGTGATACGTATAGTATTAGAAATCAAGAACACCGCAATGAAAATCAATAATCCAGCGATAACTAGTCCCCAAACACGAATAAATGAAGCTAACTTAAACAAGCGTTCTGTATTAGCACCACCATCTTGAACTTCTGATACACCTTCGATTTTCTTAGCCTCTTCTGCTACCGTCTTTACATCACTTGGTGTATTTGTATCAACGATATATGCATCATAGAGTGGATTGGCATCGCCCTCAAAGATTTTCCAGTTGTCCCCCATTGTTTCTGTCAACTTTTCATATTGTTCTTCTTTACTTGAAAACGTAACACTTTTAACGGTTGACATACCTTTCAAAGCATCATATACCTTATGGTAGTCGTTATTTGTAACAGTTTGACCTTCTTTTTCAATCGTCTCACTATTATCAGCTACGTCCTTACGAATGTATACCATTACTCGGACATTATTTTCGATATCTGTAGCTAGTTTAGCCGTATTAAAGATAACAGATGCAAATATTGCAACCAAGGTCAAAGTAATCATAACTGAACTAACAGCAGCTACTGTCATCCAGCCATTTCGTTTCAAACTTTTTAACGATTCAAATAAATGACGAAAAAATCTACTAATCATCGTATCCATATTCTCCTTTAGCTTCGTCACGAACGACACGGCCATTTTCAATGGCAATGACACGGTGGCGCAAGGTATTTACAATCTGACTGTTGTGGGTAGCCATCAAGACAGTTGTACCTTGGAGATTGATGCGTTCCAGCAAGTTCATAATTTCCCATGAATTATCTGGGTCCAAGTTTCCTGTTGGTTCGTCCGCAATCAATACTTTTGGATTGTTTACAATGGCACGTGCAATTGCAATCCGTTGCTGTTCTCCCCCTGAAAGTTCATTTGGGAAAGAACGAACCTTATGCTTCAATCCAACCAAGTCTAAGACTTCCATAACACGTTTTTTGATATTACGGCGACTTTCTCCAATTACCTCCATTGCATAAGCAATATTTTCATAAACGGTTTTCTTTGGTAACAGTTTATAATCTTGGAAGACAACCCCAACACTACGACGTAGGAGAGGAACATCTTTCTTTTTAATTTTAACCAGATTAAAACCAGCAACAGATAAGCTTCCTTTTTCGATTTTTACTTCGCGATACAAAGAACGAATAAAGGTTGATTTCCCAGCTCCTGAAGGTCCTACGATGTAAACAAATTCCCCTGGTTGAACGCTTACCGAAACACCACGTAGGGCAGTCGTTCCGTTGTCGTATTTTTTGACGACATCTCTCATTTCAATAATTGACATGTGAGTTCCTTTCTATCTTAGCTGATTCTCCACTTGAGATAGGCATCAATAAAACCATCTAGGTCTCCATCCATAACCTTATCTACTTGTGCAACTTCAAAGTTAGTTCGATGGTCTTTTACCATAGTATATGGCGTGAAAACATAAGAACGAATTTGACTTCCCCATGTGATTTCCTTTTTCTCACCCTTGAGGGAATCGACTTCCGCAGCTTTCTTCTCCTGCTCCATTTGATAGAGCTTAGCCTGCAACATCTTCATGGCACGATCTCTATTTCCATACTGGGTACGATCGACTGTTGACTGAACGACAGTTCCCGTAGGAATGTGTGTCAAACGCACACCTGTGGAAACCTTGTTGACGTTTTGTCCACCAGCACCACCTGAACGGAAAGTATCCATCTTGATATCATCTTCACGGATTTCTACTTCAATAGTATCATCCAATTCTGGCATCACTTCTACAGATGTGAAAGAGGTGTGGCGACGTTTAGCAGAGTCAAATGGTGAAATTCGTACCAAACGGTGTACACCCATTTCTGACTTGAGAAGACCATAGGCATTAGGTCCTTCAAAAGATAAGGTTACTGACTTGATACCAGCTTCATCTCCTGCTTGGTAATCCAATACTTCCACTTTAAAGCCTTTAGCATTTCCATAGCGAGTGTACATACGAAGCAACATATCACCCCAGTCCTGAGCCTCAGTACCACCGGATCCTGGATGGATTTCCAAGATGGCATTATTATGGTCATAAGGTTCTGACAAGAGCAAGGTCATCTCGTAACTGGTCATCATCTTATCAAGTTCGGATAACTGTTCAACCAATTCTTCATGTACCGACTCATCTTCAGCTAAAAAGTCTAATAAAATTTCAACTTCATCCTGCAACTCTTCCATTTTGTGAAAGGTGTTATAGGTGTTTTTTAATTCATTTAATTCTTGCGACGTTTTTTGGGCCGCGATATTATCGTTCCAAAAATCAGGTTCTGTCATCTTGTTTTCCAAGATGGCAATCTCTTCCTCTAAACCTTCGAGGTCAAAGAGACCCCCTGAAAGAAGCTAATTTTTCACGATTTGCGTCAATTTTCTGACGAATTTCTGAAATGTCCATAAATACTCCTTTTTTACATTATTTCATTATAGCATATTTTATCATTTCTTTCCATCTTTTGCTCTAATCCCTTATTACACGTAAAAAGAAGCCTTTCGGCTTCCCTTCTTACAAGACTTTTGCTGAAGTACGAGTAATCTCTTCTACTTGAATATTCTCTGATTCAAATTTTTCTTTCAAGGCTGGTAAATCAATTGATCCATCGATTTGAACTTCGATAATGACCTTACCATCCTTACGCGGAATATTGACTGTATGGGAGATATTCAAATTTTCTTCAACGATTAGAGAAACAATCTTACCAAGAACGCCAACTTCATTTTCCGTAACAAAGCGCACACGAATTCCTTCTTCTCCATAGCCAGCAATTTCAAGAAAGGCTTGGAAAACGTCACGGTCTGTAATAACTCCGTAGACTTGATGGTTATCTACGACAGGAAGAATACCAATCTTGTTTTTCAACATCAGATAAGTTGCATCCTCAAGACTGGCATAGCCTGAGACAGTGACAACATCGCGAATCATGACATCTTTTACTTTTGTCTTATTCAGAAGATAATTCATCTCATAGATAGAAAGACTTGTTGCTTTGGATGGACTTGCTTGTGCAATGGTTCCCTCAGTCACCAAACCAACTAATTGATCATTTTCGATAACGGGCAAACGGTGCAAGCCTTGCTCTCTCATCAAATCTGCTGCATGAGATACTGTTGTATCTGGACTAATGTACACTACCTTGCGGGTCATAAAATCTTTAACTGCCATGAGACTTCTCCTTTTCTATTCTTATCCCTATTATACAATCTTTTTGTAAATCTATCAAACGCTTACATTTCTTTTTCAAAATTCAGAAAAGTATGAATAAGCTAGCAAAAAGAGCTCTAAAATCGAGCTCTGTGAATGAAGGTTAGAAACGTTTCATTCGATTTTTTCAATTATTAGAAATTAACCTTTTGATGTAGATGATGATTACTTCGCAATCTTCATCTTCTGACTAAAACAATCCACTGGATTTGATGATTGCTTCGCAATCTTCATCCGCCGACTAAAAAGGTCCCCTGGACTATAATGATGATTACTTCGTAATCTCCATCTGCAACCTAAACTAGTCTCCCAGACTATGCGATGATTGCTTCGCAATCTCTATCCACCGATTAAAAAGGTCCCCCGGACCTTTTTAACCACCCAGATATGCTTTTCTGACTTCTTCTGATGAGGCGAGTTCTTTTCCTGTTCCGGATAGGACGATTTTCCCTGTTTCCAATACATATCCTCGGTCAGAGATTGCGAGTGCTTTATTGGCATTTTGTTCAATCAAGAGGACAGTTGTCCCTTGCTTCTGAATATCTTGAATGATATCAAAAATCTCTTGAATAAATATTGGAGCAAGTCCCATTGATGGTTCATCTAAGAGAAGAAGTTTTGGTGTTGACATAAGAGCGCGTCCCATGGCAAGCATTTGTTGTTCCCCTCCTGAAAGAGTGGCTGCGTCCTGGTTCTTCCGCTCTTCAAGACGTGGGAAGCGTGAGAAAACTTTCTTCAAGTTAGCTTGATTTTCTTCACGATTTTTCTTTAAGAAAGCTCCCATTTCAAGATTTTCCATAACAGTCAAGCCAGGAAAGACGTGGCGTCCTTCTGGAACTTGTGAAAGCCCACCTGCTACGATTTTCTGCGCTGGCATCTTTTGGATTTCTTGACCTAAAAATTCAATCTTTCCTGAGCTTGGTCTAACTAAACCAGACAAGGTACGGAGAATAGTTGTCTTACCAGCACCATTGGCACCGATAAGGGAAACAACTTCTCCTTCATTAACTTCAAAGCTTACATCACGGACTGCTTGGATCATACCGTAATGCACAGAAAGATTATCAACTTTTAACATAGACATTAGGCTTCACCTCCTAGATAAGCTTCGATAACGCGTTTATTAGTCTTAATTTCATCTGGAGTTCCTTGAGCAATTAAACGACCATATTCAAGTACGTAGATACGTTCTGTTACTTCCATGACCAGATTCATATCGTGTTCAATCAGCATGATCGTAATCTTAAATTCATCTTTGATACGACGAATTAACTCAGTCAATTCAGCTGTTTCCTGTGGGTTCATACCCGCTGCTGGTTCATCTAAGAAGAGAATTTTAGGTTCCGTAGCGAGGGCACGAACAATTTCCAAACGACGTTGTTGTCCGTAGGCAAGATTTTTAGCAAGAGTTTCTGCATCACCATCCAAATCAAAGATTTTCAGCAATTCCAAAGCTTTAGCCTTTAATTCTTTTTCACTCTTGTAAAAAGCTGGTAAGCGTAAGAAACTAGCAAAAACATGTTGTTTATGATGGTTGCCAAAAGCAATTAAAACATTGTCCAAAACGGTTAAATCTTTAAAGAGACGAATATTTTGGAAAGTACGTCCAAGTCCCAAAGAGGCAATCTTATAAGGTGCCTTTCCATTCAAAAGGTGACCATCTAGGGTTACTGTTCCCTCGCTTGGTTCATAAACACCCGTCAAGAGGTTGAAAAGAGTGGTTTTCCCAGCTCCGTTTGGACCGATTAGTCCAACCAGTTCCCCTTCGTTCAATTCAAGAGTCACATCTCCAACAGCTGTTAGACCGCCAAAATGTTTGGTTAACTGTTTTACTTCAAGTAATGCCATTAGTTTTGTTCCTCCTTCTTAGATTTTTTAAAGAAACGTGATAGGCTCAATTCCCATGTTCCAAGGAGTCCACCTGGTCTGAAAATCATTACCAATACCAAGGCCAAAGCGTAGATAATCATACGCACGCTAGCAACATCTTGGAGAAGCATATTCAAAATCCCCAGAACAATAGCTGAAACAATGGAACCTGTAATGGAACCAAGTCCACCAAATACAACAATAATCAAAACGTTGATTGAGTTGATGAAAGTGTAATCTTTCGGTACAACAGACCCGATAAATCCTGCCTGAAGTGACCCTGCAATACTTGCAGTAATGGCACCAAAGACAAAAGCGATGATTTTAATTTTAGTCGTATTAACCCCAACTGACTCAGCAGCGATTTCATCCTCACGAACAGAGAGGGTTGAACGACCAATTGGACTACGCAAGAAATTCAAGGTTGCAATGGTTGTAATCACGACAAAGAAGTATACCATTTGCCAAGTTGTAAAGTTTGGAATTCCCAAGATACCTGCCGCACCATTTGTAAGGCTTCCACCATTGATGATAAAGATACGGATAATTTCAGAAACACCAAGAGTTGCTACCGCAAGATAGTCCCCCTTCAAGCGCAAGGTTGGAATTCCGACAAGCAAGGCAACTGCTCCTGAAAGCAAAGCTCCTACCAGCATGGCTCCAAAGAAGGCACCGTAGGTTGGTGATTTAGAACCAATAATAGCTGCTGCATAGGCACCAATCGCCATGAAACCAGCATGACCAAGTGAAAATTGTCCTGAAAAACCAACGATTAAGTTGAGACCAACAGCCAGAATAATATTGATTCCGATTTGTTGTAAAATCTGTACATAGAATAGGTTGAGTACTCCGACTGAAACCAGTACACTAATCAAGCCATAGCCAGCTAACAAAAGGAGTAACCATAGAATATTAACTTTTAAATTTTCCTTCATCGTTTACACCTTCTCTTTCACATTTTTACCAAGGATACCAGCTGGGCGGACAATCAAGATCAACAACAAGATTCCATAAACAATGGCATCACGGAAGTCTGACATTCCAAAGGCTGTCGCAAAGGTTTCCAATAGACCAATCACAAAGCCACCAAGAGCCGCACCAGGAATGATTCCGATACCGCCAAGTACTGCGGCAACGAAAGACTTAAGACCTGGAGTAACCCCCATCAAAGGCTCAAGAGAGTTATAGTAGAGGGCAATCAGAACACCAGCCGCACCCGCAAGAGCTGAACCTAAAGCAAAGGTAAAGCTGATAGTACGATTTACATTGATCCCCATCAATTGCGCTGCATCGCTATCTACAGATACAGCACGCATGGCTTTCCCCATCTTAGTCTTTTGGACAATGACTTGTAACAAAATCATCAAAATCAAGGAAATGGCCAAAATCATTAACTGCACGTTTGTTAGGCTAACTGGTCCCAAATCATAGCGAACTGTTTGAATCGCTTGAGGGAAGGCGCGAGTATTGGCACCAACCAGATAGACCATGCCATACTCCAGTAGGAAAGAAACCCCAATAGCCGTAATCAAAACAGCAATACGCGTAGAGTGGCGCAAAGGTCGGTAAGCAAGGAACTCAATCACGACACCAAGAATGGCTGTCGCTAGCATCGCTACAATAAGCGCTACAAAGAAATTCATTTGGAAAGAATTGATCAAGAAATAACCGATAAAGGCTCCCATCATATAAATATCACCGTGGGCGAAGTTGATGAGCTTGATAATTCCGTAAACCATGGTATATCCTAGGGCTAACAGCGCGTATACACTACCTAGAATCAAACCATTTACTAGTTGTTGGAGCATAGGATTCACTCTTTCTATTTATAATTCCGAGGGTTGCCCCTCACTTTTGATAGGTTCTTAAACATCGAAACAGGGAGTGAGTCCGAGGCTCATTCCCTATTTCAACATTTTTCTATTATGGTTTTACAACTTCTGCTGCTTCAACCTTACCATTGTTCATGGTCATCATGTAAGCAGTTTTGACTGTGTTGTGGTCTGCATCGAAGCTTGTTTGACCAGTTACACCTTCAAAATCTTTTGTTTTAGCAAGGTTATCCTTGATTTCACCAGAGTTTTTAGCACCTTTTGCTGCATTTGCTACAAGGTGAACTGAGTCATAAGCCAAGGCTGCAAATGTTGAAGGCTCTTCATTGTACTTAGCACGGTATGCATCAAGGAAGGCTTTTGCTTTAGCTGAAACTTCTACAGTAGTTGAGAAGCCTGAGATAAAGTAGATGTTTGATGCTTTTTCAGCAGTTGCTTGTTGTACAAACTCTTCACCGTTGAATCCATCACCACCAACGATTGGTTTGTCAATTCCCATACCACGCGCTTGGTTTACAATTTTACCAGCTTCAGTGTAGTAACCAGGGACGATGATAGCATCAAAGTCTTTCCCTTTCATTTTTGTAAGGGCTGCTTGGAAGTCTGTGTCACCTGCTACGAAAGTTTCATCTGCAACGATTTCACCCTTGTAGGATTCTCGGAAAGATTTAGCAATCCCTTTAGCATAGTCACTGGCATTGTCAGTGTAAAGAACCACTTTCTTAGCATTTAATTTTTCAGAAACATAGTTTGAGATAATTTTTCCTTGGAAGCTATCTTGAAAAGTTCCGATAAAGAGGTAATCTTGACCTTTAGTCAACCCATCTTGCGTCGCACTTGGTGAGATCAATGGAACACCTGCTTTTGTAGCATTCGCTACCGCAGCTGCAGTTGCACCAGATGTCGCAGGTCCTACGATTGCTGATACTTTAGATTGAGTTACAAGGTTAGTTGTTACTGAAGCAGCCTCTGCTGTTTCAGACTTGTTATCTTTATCGACTACTTCGATTTGTTTTCCATCGATACCACCTGCGGCATTGATTTCGTCAACAGCCAATTGGGCACCTTTTTGTTCAGATGTTCCGTAGGCAGCTACGGCACCAGTTTCTTCGAAGTTAAATCCGATTTTAATTGTCTTTTCCTCTACTGAGTTACCAGCAGTGTTAACTGCTCCAGACTTCACTTCTCCACAGGCTGCAAGAAGTGCTACACTTGCAAGCGCCACAAAGGATAGGGCAAATTTTTTCTTCATCTTTTTTGTCTCCTTATTTCTTAAATAGTCTGTTAAGAATATACCGAATTATCAGAAAATTGTCAACACTTTTCTTTAAATTTTTATCTGATAACGTTTTCCTCTCGATAAAGATTGCCCACAAAGGGTGTTTCCAGCTCTTGGATATGACAAACTCTGACTTTTTTGATAAACTTTTCCTTGCCCAAGCGCCCGACTAATTGCTCCATTTCTTGAGTTGGAACATAGAGTTGTAAGTAACGATGTTTCTTGGAATGATAGGTAATATCTCCATAATCCTGCAGTTTTTTGGCATCACGATTATAGTAAAGATAGATAATCAAGCCAGATCGATTGACTTTTTCAAACATGGTAAATCCTCTTTCTAAGAAATCTCTCCCTATTATACCAAAAAAAGCAAACCCAGTCGAGTTTGCCTCCTTTGATTATTAGTTCAATGAATTGTTGGCCATGATTTCATCAATAAAGCCATATTCAAGTGTTTCTTGGGCACTCATCCAGTTATCGCGTTCTGCATCTGCGTGAACTTTTTCGATTGACTGACCTGAATTTTCAGCCAAGATTTTTTCCAAGGTGTTACGAGTTTTAAGCAAGTGTTCTGCAGCGATAGCCATATCAGTTTGTTGGGTACCACCACCTGTACCACCCATTGGTTGGTGAATCATATACTCTGCATTTGGAAGCATGAAACGTTTGCCTTTTGCTCCACTTGATGCAATGACTGTACCCATAGATGCAGCCATTCCCATAACGATGGTTTGGACATCTGCCTTGATAAAGTTCATGGTATCAACGATTGCCAAACCAGCTGATACAGAACCACCAGGTGTATTGACATAAAGGTAAATATCTTTTGTACTATCTTGGGCATCTAAGAAAAGCAATTGGGCAATAACAGAGTTGGCCATGTTGTCTTCAACTGGACCTGTCAGCATAATGATGCGGTCTTTGAGAAGACGTGAGTAAATATCGTATGAACGTTCTCCACGGCTTGTTTGTTCAATAACTACAGGAATCATTTATTTCTCCTTTTGAGTTTTAATTTTGTTGGTCAAATGACTGAAGATAAGACTATTATAATATCTTGGTCAAAAAAGGTCAAATTTTTGCTCTGTTTTCATTAGACAGAAACAAAAATTCAACCTCCTTTCGTGACTGGAACTTCTTTTCCAAGTCAATCTCTTTTTAATTTTATTTTGTACCGAACAAGCGGTCTCCAGCATCTCCAAGACCTGGAACGATATAACCGTGTTCGTTCAAACGTTCATCCAAGGCTGCTGTAAAGATTTCTACATCTGGATGAGCTTCTTGAAGGGCTTTTACACCTTCTGGAGCAGATACAAGGCAGACAAATTTGATATTTGATGCGCCACGTTTTTTAAGAGAATCAACAGCCAAGATTGCTGAACCACCTGTTGCCAACATTGGGTCTACGACAAAAATTTGACGTTGGTCAATATCTTCAGGCAATTTCACCAAATACTCAACTGGTTGAAGCGTTTCTTCATCACGGTACATACCGATGTGACCAACCTTAGCAGCTGGAACCAAGCTCAAGAGTCCATCGACCATCCCGATACCTGCGCGCAAGATTGGAACGATGGCCAATTTCTTACCTACCAATTGTTTTTGAACTGTTTTTGTAATTGGTGTTTCGATTTCCACATCTTCTAGTGGAAGATCACGAAGTACTTCATACCCCATCAACATTGCAATCTCATCTACTAGCTCACGAAAAGCTTTTGTGGAAGTATCTGTACGACGCAAGATTGACAATTTGTGTTGAATCAGCGGGTGATTAATAACTTCAATTTTTCCCATTTTTGGAATTCCTTCTTTCAATTTATTCTTCTTATTATACCAAAAAACGGTTTAAAAATCTTTCTAAACCATTTATTTTTGATATTTTTTACATTAGATCAGCCTCTTTAAGAGCTGTCTGTACGGTCTCAAGTGGTAAATGAGTCAATTCTGTTCCCTTTTCTTGATAGAGGTATTGGGCGTAGTCATCCATTCGGTACTGGTTGATATAAACCACACGCTTACAACCGACCTGAAGCAATTGTTTTGTACAGTTGAGACAAGGAAAATGGGTTACATAGGCTGTAAAGCCTTTAGGAACACCACGTTCTGCACCTTGAAGGATAGCATTGACCTCAGCGTGAAGGGTGCGAACACAGTGACCTTCAATGACCAGACATTCGTGGTCAATACAATGCTCGGTACCTGACACCGAACCATTGTAACCAGTGGAAATCACCTTATTATCCTTAACCAGAATTGCACCCACTTTAGCGCGTTTACAAGTGGAACGATTGGCAATTAGTAATGCTTGGGCTGCAAAATACTCATCCCAGGCCAGTCTTTTTTCAGTCATATCTCTTCTCCTTTTTCTCTATTTTTTAAAAAATGGTAACCGTAAATCTGCAATCTTTTCAGCAGGTACCTTCATGCCATCCTTAATCCATTTTAGAAGGACAGAGACGATAGCCGAGCTCCAGAAGGAATGAAGATAAGAGCTGACACCTTTTGATTTTCCATGGTATTTTTCCAGAAACTCCTGCATGGCTTGGACAAAGATTTTTTCCAGATGGTAATCCAAGGCCAGTTGAATCACTCTGGCTTCCTTTCTGGCCTCTCGGAAAAGGTGAACCCAGACCAGATAAAGGTCTGTCTTTAAATCATAATGATGCAACTGTTCCATAATATTGTGGACAGTTCGTTTAAAGACACTTTCTAAAATCTCCTCTTTGGAATCATAATTGCGGTAAAAGGCCGCACGCGAAACGCCTGCACGTTTGACCAATTCAGAAATACTAATCTTGGTCAGGTCCTTTTTTTCCAAGAGCTGCAAGAGGGCTGTTTCGATGGCTTCTCTAGTTAATAAATTCGATTCTTGGTTTGATTTTCTGAGATTTTCAAGAGACTTTTCAGAGATTCTACGTTCAGACATAACATTTTCTTTCTACTTGTCACAACAGATGGATGAGGCTTTTGTTTCAAGGGCTTTCATGATATAATTGTAAAAAAAGACAGAACCTTTGTCAATGTATAACTGACAAAGATGGAGAATTTCTATGACTTGGAAGATTATTGCTGACTCTGGTTGTGATTATCGTCAGCTGGCAACACCAGCTATTGATACGACCTTTGTGAGTGTTCCCTTAACCATTCAAGTAGCTGATCAGGTCTTTGTTGATGATGCCAGTCTTGACATTGACCAAATGATGGAAACCATGTATGCAACTGCAGAAGCTTCAAAATCAGCTTGTCCAAGCCCAGATGATTATTTGCGAGCATTTGAAGGAGCCAAAAACATTTTCCTAGTAACCATCACTGGTACTCTTTCTGGCAGTCACAATAGTGCTCAACTAGCTAAGAATATTTATCTGGAAGAACATCCTGATACTAAGATTCATGTAATTGATAGTTTGTCTGCTGGTGGGGAAGTTGACTTGCTCGTAGAAAAATTGAATGATTTGATTGACCAGGGCTTGTCTTTTGAAGAAGTGGTTGAAGCTATCACCGCCTATCAAGAAAAAACCAAGTTGCTCTTTGTCCTAGCTAAAGTCGATAACTTGGTGAAGAACGGCCGTTTGAGCAAGCTTATCGGTACGGTCGTTGGCCTTCTAAATATCCGTATGGTCGGAGAAGCTAGTGAAACTGGAACCCTCGAATTGCTACAAAAAGCACGAGGACCAAAGAAATCAGTTCAAGCCGCCTATGATGAGTTAGTAAAAGCAGGATATGCTGGCGGTCGTATTGTCATGGCTCAACGCAATAACGAAAAATGTTGCCAACAGCTTTCAGACCGAATCCGTGAAAATTTCCCACAGGCGGATATTAAAATTCTCCCAACATCTGGTCTCTGCAGTTTCTATGCAGAAGATGGCGGTCTGCTGATGGGATATGAAATTGATTAATTGCATTCTTGACAAGAGGTGACTTCATCTCTTGTTTTTTTGTGGTACAATAGAGCTATGAAACATTTTGATACTATTGTCATCGGTGGAGGACCTGCTGGCATGATGGCTACGATTTCCAGTAGCTTTTATGGTCAGAAAACCCTCCTCATCGAAAAAAATCGGAAACTTGGGAAAAAATTGGCTGGGACTGGTGGAGGACGTTGCAATGTGACCAACAATGGTAGCTTGGACGACCTACTAGCTGGAATCCCTGGGAACGGACGCTTTCTCTACAGTGTCTTCTCCCAGTTTGATAACCATGATATCATTAACTTTTTTACAGAAAATGGTGTTAAACTTAAGGTCGAAGACCACGGACGCGTCTTTCCTGCTAGTGACAAGTCTCGTACCATTATCGAAGCTTTAGAAAAGAAAATCACTGAGCTAGGTGGCCAAGTTGCTACTCAAACCGAAATTGTTTCGGTTAAAAAAATCGACAACCAGTTTGTCCTTAAGTCCGCAGACCAAACCTTCACTTGCGATAAACTCATTGTCACAACTGGTGGTAAATCCTATCCTTCTACTGGTTCGACTGGGTTCGGTCACGAGATTGCCCGTCATTTTAAACACACCATTACCGAGCTTGAAGCAGCTGAAAGTCCTTTGTTGACAGATTTTCCACACAAGGCGCTTCAAGGAATTTCACTGGACGATGTGACCCTAAGTTATGGCAAACATGTCATCACTCACGATTTACTCTTTACCCACTTTGGTTTGTCAGGCCCTGCTGCCCTGCGTATGTCTAGTTTTGTAAAGGGTGGGGAGGTTCTCTCACTGGATGTTTTGCCTCAACTTTCTGAAAAGGACTTGGCGGTATTCCTAGAAGAAAATCGTGAAAAATCCTTGAAAAACGCTTTAAGAACTTTATTACCTGAGCGTTTGGCAGAATTTTTTGTACAAGGCTATCCAGAAAAAGTCAAACAGCTTACTGAAAAAGAACGAGAACAACTTGTCCAGTCCATTAAAGGACTTAAAATTCCTGTAACTGGTAAAATGTCTCTTGCCAAGTCCTTTGTTACCAAAGGGGGCGTCAGTCTCAAGGAAATCAATCCCAAAACTCTAGAAAGTAAGCTGGTACCTGGACTCCACTTTGCTGGCGAGGTCATGGATATCAATGCCCACACGGGTGGGTTTAACATCACTTCTGCCCTCTGTACTGGTTGGGTGGCGGGATCAAACCCAATCTAAATCTGAATTATTTAATGGCTAAATCAGCCCCAAAAGAAAGGAAGTCCTTTGGAACATATTATCTTGTTAAGGGGAGTTACTCCTAATGGAAAAAATGCTATCCCTAAAATGTCTTATCTAGTAGATATCTTAACAGAAGCCGGTTTTCAACAAGTTCGAACCTATATTCAAAGTGGAAATATTATTCTTGAAAGTAACTTAGCTCTCGAAGAAATACGAGAACAGGTTCATACTCTAATAAAGGAAAAGATTGGAGCCAATCTCAAAATAATCATTAAGAATAAGGATGATTTTGAAAACATTGTCCAAGAAAACCCGTTTGGAGAACACTATCTTTATGACCGTATACACGTGATTTTTTATCAAGAATCTATTCAAAGCCTCCCTTTAGACAAATTGAAAATCGATTACGGTGAAGAAGAAATTTGTATCGGTAACCATTGTCTTTACCTCTATCTCCCTAGAACTGCAAAACAAAAGAAACTCCATACCAACTATCTTGAAAAGCTTTTTAATGTAGATTTGACAATGCGAAAACTAAATGTAGTAGAAAAATTATTAAGCAAGTAGTACTTGAATTTAGTAAAAATCGGAAGAATACTCCTCCGATTTTATTTTGTCTGAGTTTGGACATAGTGGGCAATCACATCTGATGTGTACTGGGCTGTTCCAGTACCAAATTTGTCAATGTTTTCCTTAAATTCTGGGTTGTAGACGTAGCCTTTACCGATATGACCGAATACCTCAATAGAGCAGTCAAATCCATAAGTACGGATGGCTTGCAAGAGTTTAGCAGCTTCTTCTTGGTTTTCTGTTGCTGTTACAGGTATACCAGCTTGAAGATTTTGTGACAAGGCTCGAAAAACTTGGTTGAAGGCAGCCGTAGCTTCGTCTTCGTGACCTTTCTGGCGCTCCAGCGCTTGGTCCATGACTTCTTGACCATATTTCTCTACCGCCTCTTGGTGGTATTTTTGATGATCTTGGTAGTTAAATCCAGCGAATTTCTCTTGAATGCTCATTTCTCTTTCTCCTTTTTGTTCTTGAATGGTTTTTTGCAAGGTTGAAATCAAGGTATCCAGATGTTCCCTTTCTCGAGTCAAATAGTCCAACTGTCTGGTCAAGTGAGGCAACAAATCTGATCTATCTCCCTTTAATAGCTCTGCTATTTTTTCTAAGGAAAAGCCTAGATATTTATAGTAAAGAATGACCTGAAGACGTTCCAAATCTTCTTTACTGTAGATTCGATAACCGTTTTCTGACTTTAAAGGAACTAAGAGTCCTATCTTGTCATAGTGGTGCAGGGTCTTGACAGAGACGCCCGAAAGCTGCGCAGCTTCTTTTATATGGTACATGATTTCCTCCTTATACTCAATGAAAATCAAATAGCAAACTAGAAAGCTATCCGCGGGTTGCTCAAAGCACTGCTTTGAGGTTGTAGATAAGACTGACGAAGTCAGTCACATATATAATCCAAGGCGACGCTGACGCGGTTTGAAGAGATTTTCGAAGAGTATTACATTGATAGTATAACCCCTCCCCTTAGGTCAGAGTCAAGCGTTTTTGCGAAATTTTTTACTTTATCATAACATGAAAATGGTTTTCTTGACAGACCTTAGAAAACATGATAGGATAGTCAAGTCTATCAATCAAAAGAAACACTCACTTTGAGTACTGATGAGGCTATTTGCCAAGGGCAGTAGCTTTTTCTTTTGTAACACTAATTTTAGGAGTTTAACTATGTCTGAAAAATCGCAATGGGGTTCTAAACTGGGCTTTATCCTAGCATCTGCTGGTTCAGCCATCGGACTTGGTGCCGTTTGGAAATTCCCTTATATGACTGCTGCTAACGGTGGAGGAGGCTTTTTACTAGTCTTTCTCATCTCCACTATTCTAATCGGTTTCCCTCTTTTGCTTGCAGAATTTGCCCTCGGCCGAAGCGCTGGTGTCTCAGCTATCAAAACCTTTGGAAAACTGGGCAAGAATAGCAAGTACAACTTTATCGGTTGGATTGGTGCCTTTGCCCTTTTTATCCTTCTCTCTTTCTACAGTGTTATTGGGGGATGGATTTTAGTCTATCTAGGCATTGAGTTTGGAAAATTGTTCCAACTTAGCGGAACGGATGATTATGCTCAGTTATTTACTTCAATCATTTCAAATCCAGCCATTGCGCTTGGAGCTCAAGTAGCCTTTATCTTATTGAATATCTTCATTGTATCACGTGGGGTTCAAAAAGGGATTGAAAGAGCTTCGAAAGTCATGATGCCCCTGCTCTTTATCATCTTTGTCGTCATCATCGGTCGTTCTCTCAGTTTGCCAAATGCCATGGAAGGGGTTCTTTACTTCCTCAAACCAGACTTTTCAAAACTGACCAGTGCTGGCCTCCTCTATGCTCTGGGACAATCTTTCTTTGCCCTCTCACTAGGGGTTACAGCCATGCTGACCTATGCTTCTTATTTGGATAAGAAAACCAATCTGGTCCAATCAGGAATCTCCATCGTAGCCATGAATATCTCGGTATCCATCATGGCAGGGCTAGCTATTTTCCCAGCCATGTCAGCCTTCAATATCCAGTCTGAAGGGGGACCGAGCCTGCTCTTTATCGTCTTGCCTCAACTCTTTGACAAGATGCCTTTTGGAACCATTTTCTACATCCTCTTCCTCTTGCTCTTCCTCTTTGCGACGGTCACTTCTTCCGTTGTTATGCTGGAAATCAATGTGGGCAATATCACCAATCAGGACAACAGCAAGCGTGCTAAATGGAGTGTTATTTTAGGAATTTTGACCTTTGTCTTTGGAATTCCTTCAGCCCTATCTTACGGTGTTATGGCGGATGCTCACATCTTTGGGAAGACCTTCTTTGACGCTATGGACTTCTTGGTTTCCAATCTCCTCATGCCATTTGGAGCTCTCTGCCTTTCACTTTTTACAGGCTATATCTTTAAAAAGGCTCTTGCAATGGAGGAACTCCATCTCGATGAAACGGCATGGAAACAAGGACTTTTCCAAGTCTGGCTCTTCCTTCTTCGTTTCATCATTCCAATCATCATCATCGTGGTCTTCATCGCCCAATTTATGTAATCAAAAAGGACTTGAGTAGTAAACTCAGGCCCTTTCTTTTTTATGGATGGCTAACAATCAATTCCAAACCTTTCCCTTCCAGAGTCCAAGCCTCAACATCACTAGGTAGGATAAAGTGGCTACCTTTTTGAATTGAATAGTTTTTTCCATCAGCAGTTAGCTGACCTTGACCAGCTAAGACACTGAATAAGCTGTAATCAGCTGTCTTTTCGAAGTCAACTTTTCCAGTAATTTCCCACTTGTAAACTGCAAAAAAATCATTGGATACAAGGAGAGTTGAGCATAAATCATCAGCTTTGACAGTTACAGGACGGCTATTTGCAGGCTCACCAATGTTCAAGACATCAATGGATTTTTCAAGATGAAGCTCACGCAAGTTGCCATTATCATCCCTACGGTCAAAGTCATAGACACGGTAGGTTGTGTCACTAGATTGTTGTGTTTCAAGGATTAAAATACCTGCACCGATAGCATGCATGGTGCCACTTGGCACATAGAAGAAATCTCCAGCTTTAACTGGTACTTTTGTCAACAAAGCATCCCAATTCTTGTCCTCAATTTGCTGACGGAGTTCTTCTTTTGACTTGGCATTGTGACCGTAGATAATCTCTGAACCTTCATCCGCAGCGATGATGTACCAGCATTCTGTTTTTCCAAGTTCGCCTTCATGCTCGAGTCCGTAAGCATCGTCTGGGTGAACTTGGACGCTGAGCCAGTCGTTGGCATCGAGGATTTTGGTCAAAAGCGGAAATACAGGTTCTGGACGATTGCCAAACAATTCACGGTGTTCTGCATACAAAGTTGCTAGGTCTGTTCCCTCGTAACGACCATTTGCCACCTTTGAAACTCCATTTGGATGAGCTGAGATGGCCCAGTATTCCCCTATTTTTTCTCTTGGGATGTCGTAGCCAAACTCATCACGTAGCTTGGTTCCACCCCAAATTTTTTCTTGCATAACTGATTGTAAAAATAATGGTTCTGACATGTCAATCTCCTGTCTGTTTTCTCCTTTCATTATAGCAAAAAAAGAGTTTCAATTGAACTCTTTTTCACATCTTATAAAGTAGGGAGAAGATTTTATAAAAATAGTAAACAAATGTGCTCTACTTAATACTTGCACCATTGCTGGCAATGACATCCTTATACCAGTAGAAGGATTTCTTCTTGCTCCGTTTGAGAGTCCCATTTCCTGCATTATCTCGATCTACATAGATAAAGCCATAGCGCTTATTCATTTCGCCTGTTCCAGCTGAAACCAGATCGATACAGCCCCAAGTCGTATAACCAAGCAAGTCAACTCCATCGTTGTAAATAGCATCTCGCATGGCCTTGATATGAGCCTCTAAGTAAGCAATCCGATAGTCATCTGCTACATAACCATTCTCATCTGGCGTATCCATAGCACCGAGACCGTTTTCCACGATAAACATAGGCTTTTGATAACGATCCCAGATGGCATTGAGGGTGATACGAAGACCAAGTGGGTCAATCTGCCACCCCCATTCTGATGATTCGAGATAAGGATTTTTGATAGAGGCAAAGACATTTCCAGCGGTCAGATCCCTCACTTCTGGATCTCCTGAGGCTACTCGACTTGCATAGTAAGAGAAGGAAACAAAGTCAACAGTGTGATTCTTTAACAAATCTAAATCTTCTGTGGTCATTTCAAGCTCAATTCCTTCACGTTCCCACTGCTTCTTGGCATAATTTGGGTATTCCCCACGCGCTTGAACGTCAATGAAGAAGTAACTCTTGCGTTCTTCCTCCATGGCTGCCCAGTAGTCTCTCGGATGGGCTGTGTTGGGATAGTATTGCCCTGCTGCCAACATACATCCAACCTTGTTTTCTGGGTCAATTTCGTGGGCAATTTTCGTCGCAAGGGCTGAAGCCACCAACTCATGGTGAGCCGCTTGGTATTTAACCTGTTCTTGATTTTCTCCTTCTTCAAAACAGAGCCCAGCTCCCATAAAGGGGGCATGGAGAATCATGTTGATTTCGTTGAAGGTAAGCCAATATTTGACCAAACCCTTATAGCGGGTAAAGAATGTGCGACAAAGTTTTTCATAGAAGTCTAACATGCGACGATTGCGCCAACCACCGTATTTTTCAATCAAGTGCATAGGACAGTCGAAATGCGTGATAGTCACTAGAGGTTGGATTCCATACTTGTGACATTCCTTAAACAAATCCTCATAAAAGGCTAGACCAGCTTCATTTGGCTCCGATTCATCACCCTTAGGAAAAATCCGAGTCCAAGCAATGGAAAACCGATAGGTCTTAAAGCCCATTTCTGCAAAAAGAGCAATATCTTCCTTGTAATGATGGTACATATCAATGGCTTCTTTGGCTGGGTAAAAATAACCCTCCTCAAACGAAAACATCTTTTTCTGACCTGTGATAATGGCTTCACGGTCAGGACCGATTGGAACAACATCCACGTTGGCCAATCCACGACCGTCTAAATTATAAGCACCTTCACATTGATTAGCTGCCGTAGCACCACCCCAGAGGAAACCATCTGGAAATTCTAGTCTTTCTGTCATCACTTTACCTCACTTGATTTATTACTTCTATTATACTAAAAAAGGAGATAAAAAGTTTGAAACTATATGGATAATGATGTCCTGAGCTTGCTCACATGTACGAAAAAAAGACTGAAAGCAGTCTTCTTTTTAAATCAAAGCTGTAATAGCCGTTACTAAACCAAAAACGATACCCGGTGCATTGGCAGCTGCAAGTGGAATATCTCTTTCGTTTTTGAAAAGACCATAGTAAACCCAGAGACTACAGTTGATAGCTGCGACTAGGGGTTGAATGAAGTTGCCTTTTTGACCGGCAAGATTATTCATGATTTGTGGGAAGTAAGACACATACATCATAACAGACATAAAGGTCGCTACCCACCCCAACACTTTCATTTGTTTTTCAGACATTTTCAAAACCTCTTTTATTCTTTTATACTTTCTATTTTATAATTTAATACAAAAATAAGCAAGACTTTAAGACTTTTATTATAAAAATGTAAACTATCACAGTCTTGTAATAAGAAACAGACCGGATTGCTCCGATCTGTTTGATCCATAAAATGTAAAAATGAATAGCTATTGTCAATCAATGGATGGACTGATTGATTGTCAGTAAGCCGTGGTTAATTATTGCTGCAATATCTTCAAGACCATGCAAAATAAAACTTCCTATAATCAGTCCTATAATAACTGAACAGATAATCATGGTCACACAGATTAGATAAATATCCTTTTTTTGCATCTCTTTCCTCCTACTATCTATTCATGGAGATATTTCAATCCCAAGTTCCAATGAAATAAGAAAATCCACTTACTACAGCTGTTTAATCATATTTCTCCTTTCCATATCAGTTTCATTTTCTACTGTTATATTTTTATTATAAGATTTTAAGAAAGCGCTGTCAGTTATTTATATGCAATTTCTTTATATTAAAAAGACCGGATTGCTCCGATCTTTCAATAGTTCCTATTCTCAATTTCTGTTTTAAAAATAGCTAAGGTTAACGTCAAATGACTAAGCGCCTTATTTTATACGATAAAAATCAATCACTAGACCAGCAGGACCTTTAACTAATAAGGACTCTGTCCCCCAATCGGTTAGAGCTGGACCGTTTAAAACCTGGATACCAAGCTCTTTCAACCGTTGGTAGTTCTGGTCTACATCCTCAACCTCGATATGAATAATGATTCCTGACTGAAAATTTTCCAAAGGAACCAAATGATTTTGGGACAACATCAAACAGTGACTGCCAATCGTAAACTGAGCAAAACCTTGGTCAACATAGTCTGCCTGTTTATCCAAAATACGCTCCAAGTCAGCACAGACTTGGGGAACATCTGAAATGATAATATCTAATTGATTTAAATCCATTTACTATCCTCCATAAAAAGACCGGATTGCTCCGATCTTTTCAAGTTTCTCTCTATGAAAATCAAAGAATAAAATCTACAAGTTTTATATTTGATTTTCGGCTAGAGGAATTATTTAATTGCGCGTGATTGCAATCCTTCTTCTTCCAAGAAGAGACGAAATGGTACGAGTTCTTCTGCTTCGTATTTTTCCTTGAAGGCTTTGATTGCTTCTTCTGAGTGTTGTTTTGGATCCAACTCAAGTACTTCTACTGGAAGTGGACGGTGTGGAGTGATGCGAGCATCGATCACAACAGTTTTACCTTCTTTGTTCAATTTAACAGCTTCTGCAACAACTGCATCGATGTCTTCGATACGGTCAACTGTAAATCCTACAGCACCTTGTGCTTCAGCGATTTTCGCATAGTCAGCATTAGAGAAGTCACAACCAAACAAGTGTTTGTTTGTGTCTTCGTATTTGTCCTTGATGAAGGCATATTTACCATTTGAGAAGACAACGTTGATAACTGGAAGGTCGTATTGAACGTTTGTGATAACGTCTGGGTAGCACATGTTGAATGCACCGTCACCCATGATGTTCCATACTTGGCGATCTGGATTGTCTTTCTTAGCAGCGATACCACCAGGCAGGGCAATACCCATTGTCGCAAAGAGTGGAGATGTACGCCACATGTTCTTAGGTGTCATGTGAAGGTGACGAGTAGATGTTTGAGTAGTGTCACCTACGTCGATTGAGTAGATAGCGTCTTGATCAGCATGTTTGTTGATTGCATTGTAAACTTGATACAATTGCAATTCACCCTCAGTTTTACCTTCGAGTTTGTTCATGTAATCACGCCAGTTTTGGTTGTTCTTAACGTTTGCACGCCACCATGGAGTAGATTCAACTGGGTTCACTTTGTCAAGGATAGCTTTAGCTGCTTGACCTGCGTCACCAAGGATAGATGCGTCAAGGGCATGACGTTTACCAAGTTTGTAAGGGTCGATATCGACTTGGATGAATTTTTCAGTATTCTTGAATGCTTCGTAAACTTCAGCAAATGGGAAGTTTGAACCAAGGAAAAGAACTGTGTCTGCTTCAAAGACCACTTCGTTAGCTGGTTTCCAACCAACACGGTAAGCAGAACCTGTCAAACCTTCATAGTTCCATTCGAAAGCTTCAAAGTTTTTACCAGTTGTGATGATTGGTGCTTTGATTTTACGTGACAATTCAGTAATCACTTCACCAGCTTTAACACCACCGTAACCAGCATAGATAACTGGACGTTCAGCATTGTTCAAGATTTCAACAGCTTTGTCGATTTCAACTTCGTTCAAGGCAGGAGCGATAAATGAACGCTCGTATGAACCTGAACCATAGTATGAGTTTTCGTCGATTTCTTGGAAACCGAAGTTTACTGGGATTTCAACAACAGCTGGACCTTTTTTAGAAACTGCAGCACGGCAAGCTTCGTCGATTACTTTTGGCAATTGCTCAGCGTAAGCTACACGTTTGTTGTATACAGCGATGCCGTTGTACATTGGGTTTTGGTTCAATTCTTGGAAAGCATCCATGTTGAGTTCGTTAACTGGACGTGATCCAAGGATCGCTAGGAATGGAGTGTTATCCATAGCTGCATCGTAAACACCGTTAATCAAGTGAGTCGCACCTGGACCACCTGAACCAACTGCAACCCCGATTGAGCCACCGAATTTCGCTTGCATAACCGCTGCAAGAGCACCTGTTTCTTCGTGGCGAACTTGCAAGAAGCGGATATCTTTTTCTTCAGCCAAAGCGTCCATCAATGAGCTGAGTGTTCCTGATGGGATACCGTAGATTGTGTCTACGCCCCATGTTTTCAATACGTTAAGCATTGCTGCAGATGCAGTAATTTTCCCTTGAGTCATAGTGATAACTCTCCTTCAATTTTTTTAGACTTGGAGAATACGATTACATAGAATTGGAAACGTTCTCCAAACTTTTACTATTCCACTGTATCATATTTATGCTGACTTTTCTAAAAATCTGCTCAAAACTCTCTATTCTCTATTCTAATACAGTTTTGAAAATGCTGCTATCCCTGTTTTATAACAAAGAAATCTAGTCATTACTTTTAGTCTATTTTAGTAAAGTTTAACAGAAGAGAACTGGTCAAAACAGATACAGAACTAAAGGCCATGGCTAGACCTGCCAGTTCTGGATTGAGGGCCAGTCCAACACCAGAAAAGACTCCTGCTGCAATCGGAATTCCGACAACATTGTAGATAAAGGCCCAGAAAAGATTGAGCAGAATTCGATGGAAAGTTTTCTTACTCATATCAAAGGCACGCACCACTCCTAAGAGGTTATTGGTTGTCAACACCAAATCGGCTGACTCGATAGCGATGTCTGTTCCAGCTCCCATGGCAATCCCCACATCTGCTACACTAAGGGCAGGAGCGTCATTGATACCGTCCCCAACAAAGGCTACTTTGCCAGCCGCTTGTAGTTTATGGATTTCATGAGCTTTTTCTTCTGGCAAGACACCTGCAATGACCTCTTCGATTCCGATCTGATCGGCAATCGCACGCGCCACACCTGCATTGTCTCCTGTCAGCATGACTGTTTTAAGACCTCGTTTTTTCAACTGACTGATGGCAAGCTTAGCATTTTCCTTAGGAATATCTTGCAAAGCAAGCAAGCCTTTGATTTCATTGTCAACAGCCAAGAAAACAACTGTCTTAGCTTCTTTTTCCAGTTCTTCTAGTTTTTCTTGATAAGTGCTAGAAATGTTCATGCCATCCAGCATTTTAGCATTTCCAAGCAGAACTTGTTTTCCATTGATTTGCCCTGAGACACCTTTTCCGTGCAAGGCTTGGAAATTTTCAACATTGTGAAACTCAAGTCCAGCTTCACTCGCTCGTTTCACAACGGCTTCAGCCAGTGGGTGTTGAGAAGCTTCTTCCAAGGAAGCTGCCAATCCAAGCACTTCTACTTCGTCGCCGATGATATCTGTGACCACAGGTTTCCCTTCCGTCAAAGTCCCGGTCTTATCAAAGACGATAGTTTGAACTTTCTGGATTTCCTGTAGAACCATTCCATTTTTGAGGAGAACTCCCATCTTGGCACTGCGTCCTGTCCCCACCATAAGAGCTGTCGGTGTTGCAAGTCCCAATGCACAAGGGCAGGCAATAATCAAAACAGCCACCCCATAGAGAAGAGAAGAGACAAAACTCGCTCCAAGCACAACTACACTATCCCTGAGCAAGACGAACCAAACCCAAAAGGTCACAATCCCTAAAATGACAACTGCTGGGACAAAAATGCCTGAAATTTTATCCGTCAAGTCCTGAATCGGCGCACGACTTGTCTGAGCTTTCTTCACAAAATCCACAATCTGAGCCAAAACAGTCTCTGAACCAACTTTTTCTGCTCTAAAAACAAGTGTTCCACTATTATTGATGGTTGAACCAATGACGGTATCTCCAACTGTCTTGTCCACAGGCAGACTCTCACCTGTCACCATAGACTCGTCAATACTAGAGATACCTTCTACTACGACACCATCAACCGCAATCTTTTCACCGGGACGCACTCGAATCAGGTCACCTACCTTGACTTGTTCCAAGGGGACTTGAACATAATTATCCTCACGCAAGACTTCTGCAGTTTTAGCCTGCAAGTCCAGCAATTTCTCCACAGCTTGGGAAGTATTTTTCCGCATTTTCTCCTCAAAAACGGCTCCCATAAGAACGAAGAAGAAGATAAATGCAGCACTTTCAAAATAAACAGGGAGGCCAGCGAAGAGGGCAACTAAGCTATAGAAATAGGCCACTAGGGTTCCCAGAGCAACCAAGGTATCCATGTTGGCATTGTGCTTTTTAAAACTAGCCCAAGCACTTTGGATATAAGGACCACCTGCTACTAGCATAATCGGTGTTGTGGCTAAAAAGGTGCCCCAACGCATGACTTGGTGACTAATTCCTCCTGTCGACATCCCAATCATGAGAATCACAAGAGGCACAGTAAAGATACTGGTAATCCAAAAACGCTGGAGTAGGGATAGAGATTTTCGAGTCTTCTCTACGACTGTATAACTTCCCTTTTGCATCTTCATGCCACAAGAAAATTCATGTTGCCCTAATTCTTGAGGTGTAAAACGAATGACTTTCTCCTCATCCACGCCGATTGGTTCCAAGATACCTTCTTCTTCAAACAGAATTTCCTTATAACAGTTTGAAGGAGTGGCGCGATGAAAGGTAATCTCAGCTGGAATTCCCTTTTGAAGCTGGATATGGGCTGGATGGTAGCCTTTGTCTGCCGTGATACGGATTTTTTGAACACCATTTTCAAGACTTGCTTTTACAATTTCAGTCATATCATTCTCCTATTCTACAATCATCTTACCGTGCATCATATTCATGCCACAAGAGAAACCATACTCTCCAGCCTGCTCAGGCGTGATTTCCACTACATACTCTTCCCCCATAGGCAGGTCCGCATGTACACCAAAATCTGGAAAAACAATTTGGTCCAGACAGGGTGAAGGGTCCTTACGGTCAAAGACAATGCGGGCTGGCACTGATTTTTTGAGGATAATCAACTCAGGCGCATAGCCCCCCATGACCTCCACTCGAATCTCTTGGTAGCCGTTTTTTTGCTGAGCCTTTTGTCCAGATTTTTCAGGCTTTTTGAAAAACCAAAACAAGATAAAGGCGATAAGGGCAATACAAATAATGGTTACAATACTATTTAACATGACGTCTCCTTTACATACAATTACATTTTACTTCTGTCACAGCGCTTGATTTCTTCTCAGAAATCACAGCTTCCAAGTCTTCCAAGTCAGCCTGAGTAAAATCACATTCAGCAATCAAATCAGCCAACAAGTTCTTAATCCTACGAGAACAAACCTTGTCCTTGATATCTTTAACAAGCAAGTCTCGACTTTGGTCCAAAGTTAAAAGTGCTGAATAGACAAAGGACTTGCCTTCTTTTTTCCTCGTCAGGCACTCTTTCTCAACCAAACGAGCCAAAAGAGTCTGAATGGTCGACTTGGACCAGTCGAACCGCTCAGCCAGAACCCTGATTAAATCCGTACTGGTCTGCTCTCCTTGCATCCAAATAATCTTCATGACCTGCCATTCTGCATCTGAAATCTGCATCATCACACCTCCTAAATCTACATTTGTCAATTACAATTATTAGTATACTTCAAAAATCTACATTTGTCAATTATAAAATCAATCTTTTCTTTGAAAAATTGAATTTTAACCATTTGATAAAGGATTTGCAGTCAAATATTACTATATAAACAATAAAAATATGCTATACTAAAGAAAAAAGAAAACAACCACTAGGGGTGCGTAAAGCTGAGATTAACAACTGTTAGACCCTTTGACTCAATCTAGGTAATGCTAGCTGATGGAAGTGGAAATGATAATGGGGACTAGCAGTCTTCTATTACCTTTCTAAAACAGACCAGCTTGTTCTTAAGAATACAAACTTCAGTTGGTTGGGAGGTTTTAGATGACTTATTTACCCGTTGCTTTGACCATTGCAGGGACTGACCCTAGTGGCGGTGCTGGCGTTATGGCTGATTTAAAGTCATTCCAAGCGAGAGATGTCTATGGAATGGCCGTTGTGACTAGCCTTGTTGCTCAAAATACCAGAGGCGTTCAATTGATTGAGCACGTTTCTCCTCAAATGTTGAAAGCCCAATTGGACAGTGTCTTTTCTGATATTCCACCTCAGGCTGTAAAAACTGGAATGTTGGCAACTACTGAAATCATGGAAATCATCCAACCCTATCTTAAAAAACTGGATTGTCCCTATGTCCTTGACCCTGTTATGGTCGCTACGAGTGGGGACACTCTGATAGATACTAGTGCCAGAGACTACCTAAAAACAAATCTGCTTCCCCTTGCAACCATCATCACACCCAATCTTCCTGAGGCAGAAGAGATTGTTGGTTTTTCAATCCATAATCCAGAAGACATGCAACGTGCTGGTCGCCTGATTTTAAAAGAATTTGGTCCTCAGTCTGTGGTCATCAAAGGTGGCCATCTCGAAGGCGGTGCCAAGGATTTCCTCTTTACCAAGGATGACCAATTTGTCTGGGAAAGTCCACGAATTCAAACCTGTCATACACATGGTACTGGATGTACCTTTGCGGCAGTGATTACGGCTGAACTAGCCAAGGGCAGAAGTCTTTATCAGGCAGTTGATAAGGCCAAGGCCTTTATCACGAAAGCTATTCAAGATGCCCCTCAACTCGGTCATGGTTCTGGTCCAGTCAACCATACAAGCTTTAAAGATTAAAAAAAACTCTCTAGTTCCCACTTTAAGGGAATTAGAGAGTTTTTATACTCTTCGAAAATCTCTTCAAACGACGTCAGCTTTATCTGCAACCTCAAAATACTGTTTTGAGCTGACTCTTATCTAAAACCTCAAGGCAGGGCTTTGAGCAACCTGAGGCTAGCTTCCTAGTTTTCTCTTTGATTTTCATTGAGTATTAGTTAGGAAATAATGTCATCCAACTTTGATAAAAAGGCTTGGGTTTTTGCCTCAATATCTTCTGCCTGCATCAGATCGCGTACGACTGCTACTCCAGCTATGCCAGTGCCAATAAGCTGGTCAATATTCTCTGAAGTCAAGCCTCCAATAGCAACTACTGGAATGGCAACCGTTTGGCAAATTGTTTTCAAGGTTGAAATCAGGGTGATAGGCGCATTTTCCTTGGTGGTAGTTGGGAAAATGGCTCCTGTCCCCAAGTAATCTGCACCTGATGTTTCTGCTTCCAGAGCTCTTTTTATTGTTTTAGCAGTTACACCAAGGATTTTTTCAGGTCCCAAGACTTGTCGGGCAACCGAAACTGGTAGTTCATCGTCTCCGATATGCAGACCAGCAGCATCAACCGCAAGACAAACATCCAAACGATCATCGATTATCAAGGGTACCTGATAGGCATCTGTTATTTCCTTGACTTGTTTTGCCAGTTGATAATATTGATTGGTTGTGAGATTTTTTTCTCGTAATTGAACTATGGTAACACCTGAACGGCAGGCAGTCTCAACTTTTGCAAGAAAGCTTTCCACGGAATCTTGATAGCGATTGGTTACCAGATATAGTCTAAATGCTTCTCTATTCATAAACTTCTCCTTTGATAGCGTCTAGCCAGTTTTCATCTCTTTTGAGGAGCGAAAGCTGATTGAGTACTTGGTAACGAAATTCTTCCAATCCCATTCCTTGAAAAACTATTCTCTCAGCGGAGATATTGAGATAAGAAACCGCTAGACACGAAGCTACAAAGCCAGTCTTTCCTTGGCTGAGAAAAACAGCTGTTAAAGCTCCAACCAAATCTCCTGTCCCTGTTATCCAGTCTAACTCTGCACAGCCATTCTCCAATACAGCGACCTGATTCTTCGAAACGATAAGGTCCTTGGGGCCTGTGACTAAGAATGACATACCAGGATAGGTCTGACACCAGTCTTTCAAGACTTGAAGCAAATCCTCCGTTTCTTGGTCTTTAGCACTCGCATCGACCCCAACGCCGTGGTGTTTTAAGCCAACAAGACTTCGAATTTCTGACATGTTTCCTTTAAGGACTTTAGGTCTATAGTCTAAAAGGTCTTTAACTAAGCTCTTACGAATGGATGAAGCTGTTACGCCAACTGCATCTACTACCATTGGGAGAGAAACTTGAGTTGCATAAGAAGCTGCCATACGGATTGCTTTTTCCTTCTCAGCTGACAAATGCCCCAAATTGATGAAGAGAGCCTGGCTTTGCTTAGTAAAATCAAGAACCTCACGGGGATCATCTGCCATGACAGGTTTGCATCCCAGAGCCAAAATCCCATTTGCCAGCATCTCACAAGAAATCTCATTGGTAATACAGTGAATAAGAGAACTCGTTTCCAGAGAAAAAGGATTTGTCAATTCCTGCATCAGTCTATCCTTTCAGCAAAGAAATATCCCTGCACTTTTTTAAAGAATTCCTGCTTGATTAAAAATCGAAAGGCAATAAAGGAAATCGCTGTACCAATCAAGGTTGCTCCGAAAAATCGAGGCGTGTAGATAAACCAGCTGAGCTTGGCCGCAGATCCCGTAAAGAGAACCATGACAGGATAGGAAACAATAGAACCAATAATACCTGTTCCCAAAATTTCTCCCAAGGCAGAAAAGTAAAATTTTCGACCATACTTATAAAAGAGACCTGCTAGAAGGGCTCCAAAAGTCGCTCCTGTGAGAGCTAAAGGTGGAATCCCTTGAGTCGTCATACGGATAAAGGCTGTCACTGTAGCCATAACCAAGGCATAAACAGGTCCCATCATGATTCCTGCTAGAATATTGACTACACTGGACATCGGTGCCATTCCCTCAATCCGAAAGATAGGCGTAAGGACTACATCAAGGGCAATCATCATGGATAAAATGGTTAATTTGTGAACTTGTAATTGGTGCTTTCTCATGTTTCTATTCTTCTCCTGTCTCTAAAGACTGTAAATCACTCTTCCATGTCTGGTGTTGGTAGGCCATTTGCCAAAACTTGGCTTCCATATGAACACTGATGTGGAAGGCATCTAGCATTTTTTTCTTGTCTGTCTCGTCACTTTCTCGATAGAGTTGATTGACCAGCGCTCCCTCTTCTCTGATCTGCTGCTCTAACTCATCCGTAATATACGTTTCAATCCATTGTTGGTAGAGAGGATTTGGTGATGGTTTACGATTAAGTGATTTGCCTATATCATGATATAGCCAAGGACAAGGCAGCAAGCTCGCAAATGCAATGCCCAAGTTTGGCTCTGCAAATTGACGATAAATATGAGAAATGTAATGATAACAGGTTGGAGCGATTGGATGTTGCTCCATTTCCTGGTCGCTGATTTCCAATTCCTTGAAAAATTGTTGGCGGATAAATAACTCACCCTCCACTAGACTCTGAGCATTTTGTTTCAAGAGTCTTTTCATCTCTTGGTTTGAAGTCTTATCAGCCAAAAGGTGATAGATTTCTGAGAAGGCCTTCAGATAGTAGGCATCCTGAATCAGGTAATAGCGGAAAATGGCAGGTTCTAAATTCCCCTCTTGTAATTGTAAAATAAAGGGATGATGAAAGGAAGCCTGCCAAGCTTTCTTGGATAATTCCATCGCAATATCTGTAAATTCCATAATAACTCCTTTATAAAAATAGACTGGTTTGAAGCAATAAAAAGAAAAGCAGGTAGATGAATATTGTCCTTTGAGGAATATAAAAAGTCCTATAGCTATTCTTCAACTGTGCATGTTCGTCATATCCATGCGCCGACAGAGCTCTCAGGTAAAGATGGCGCCACCTAAAGACTGTCATCAGAACCTTGCTGTAAATCAAGGGAGACCAAACATGCAGTTCTTGACCGCGTAATAAGCACGCTTCCTTGAGGGACTTGATTTCTTGCTGAATAAGGGGAAAGGAATTGAATACCACAATCAAGGCATAAGCCCAAGACCGTGATAGCCCCTTTTGAGCCAAGTATAAAAGAAGCTCTTTTAGGGAAATAGAGGAAACAAAGACAAGACCAATACAAACGGTAACAAAGGCCCTCGTTCCAAGTATGACTGCCTGCGAAGCATCTCCATGTAACTGAACTGCCCAGTAGTTGGCAAAGGATGGCAAAATGGCAAGCAGAATCATCCAAGCCAATACTTTAAATCTACGGTAATAGAGCATAAAGAGAATACAAAATGCAACTACCGAGAGATTAAGAGCAATCGAAGGAATGAAAGATGTTTCCAAGGATAAAATCAGCAAAAAGAGACTGATAATCGGTGTCTGGGTTGCTACTTTGACCATACTATCTCACCTCCCCTTGGGTATTGCTACTCTGAGATGTGAGTGGTTTGGTAATTGTCACTGCTTTCACATGACTGAGACCCTGACTAGTCATCTCAATCCAATAATCAACCACAGAGATCAAGGGATCCAAACGATGGCTAATGATCAGAAAACTTCTTCCTTGATTTCTCTCCTCCACAATCCACTGACAAAAATAATGACAAGCTCTATCATCCAAACCTGCAAAAGGTTCATCTAGTAAAATCACAGAAGCCTTGCTGGTCAAGATGGTCAAAAGCTGAAGAATCTTTTGCTGACCACCACTTAATTGATAGGGACTCTTATCAAGTTCCTTCTCCAGATCAAAATATCGTAAGGCTTGAAGAATACGCTGATTTCTTTCAGAATCAGGTCCATCTAATTGAAGTTCCTCTCGCAGACTGGATCGAATAAACTGCTTCTCAGCTTCCTGAACCACACCCGTCAGGTCATGATACAAACTCTTTTTCTTTTTCAGAACTGTCCCCTTCCAGGTAATGCGCCCCTTATACTTTTGAAATTGAAGAATGGAGCGAAAGAGGGTTGATTTCCCGACACCATTATCACCCAAGATACAGGAAATTCCTTGGTAGAATGTGAAATCTGCAATCGAAAAGAGGGGGCGATTATTCAGCTCACAAGTTGTTTTGTCCATATGGAATAGTTCTGGGCTAGAAGCAACCTCCTTTGAAGCAACCTGTGTCATTTCAGAGGTAGGGATTTGAAACACTTCCCTTAGTTGACCATCTCTTAGCTCCACCATATGGTCAATATAGGCTTCATAGTCCGTTAAATCATGGTCGCACAAAATAACTGTCTTCCCATCAGAGACCAACTCTTTTAGAATCTCCAATATCTCTATCCTACTCTTGCGGTCAATGGAAGCGAAAGGCTCATCCAAGAGATAGACCCTAGGATTCATAGCAAAGAGAACAGCCAAGGCAGCCTTTTGCTTTTCTCCACCTGATAAGTGATGGATGGGACGGTGCAAGATCTTCTCACAGCGACATTGTCGAACCACCTCTGCTATTTTTGAATCAATTTCCTGAAGGTGATAGCCGATATTCTCCAAGGTAAAAATCAGCTCCTCAAACAAGCTCTCCATGGTAAATTGATGATTAGGATTTTGAAAGAGAATACCAACCGTCTGGACACGTTCGATGATAGAAAGCTGACTGACCTCGCTCCCATTTATCAGTACTTGACCGCTATAGGGAAGAGAACTAACTTGGGCAATCATTTGAAAGAGACTCGATTTTCCAGAACCACTGCTCCCAACCAACAAGGTAAAAGCTTGCTCATGAAAAGTAAAATCAATCGGTTCCGAAAAAATTGGGGACTGAATCTCCCGTAATTCCAGACCCATCTATGCTTTTCCTCCAGCTGCAAACTGATGATAAAGTTTGACAATGGCACGAACCAAGATGGTACAGAAGAAAAAGACGGAAATAAAACGTACCACTAGCAAGGAAAGTACAAAAGGCACTGAAAAGGCGTAGTAACCTAACTTAATGTATTCATAGACAAAGCTAACAAGCGTAATCCCAATACTATTGGCAGTTAGAGAGAGCCAACTTTCATAGCGATTCTTGGTTACGATAAAACCAAGTTCACTTCCCAAACCTTGAACCAAGCCAGACAAAAGGGCACCTAGCCCGAATTGGCTACCATAAAGGACTTCAGCAAGCGCAGCTAGCACTTCTCCAATCGTTGCACTTCCGACTCTCGGAACAAAGATGGCAGCAATGGGCGCAGCCATACACCAGAGTCCAAAAAGGATTTCATTGGCAAAAGCCTGTAAACCAAGAGGTGTTAAGAGTAGGCTGAGAATATTATACACATATCCTGAACCAACGAAAACCCCACCAAAAAAGATAGACAAGAAAGCAAGCAAAATAACATCTTTTAACTGCCATTTTTTCAACATAAAAAACTCCTTTTTAAAGAAAAGTGGGGTGCTCAAGGTGAGCTGCCAAAAGGCTTTATAACACCTTCATCCAGTTTCGTAAAAGAAAAAACTCTAATTACAGATAGGAATTAGAGTTCAGCTTACAAGATTAGACCGTTCTTTTCGACATACGAAAAAAGCGTTTCACATTTCCCTTCGCCAGTCTTAACTGTATCAGGTTCAATGGGTATCATCTCAGCCTAAAGCACCCCAAATGTCTTTATTATTTAATTATGTGATTATTATAACACACATTTTATACTAGTTCAAGAAATTGAACTGGAAATACAGCCTTGCACTCACAAAGACAGCAGATCTTTCTTTTGCAAAAAACAAATGACCTGTTTGATGAATTAGCCATTCAAGCTGAATCTGGACATATCTTTTTAGAAAAGGAAAACTTCCACTTACTTAGAATCCAAGGATAGATACCTATTGTTCACTCATTTCTCGAACAGTTTTTTCTATATTTTTTGCATACGATATTGCTGAAATGATTGAAACACCGTCAACATTGGTCTTCATAATGTCTTTAATATGTTGCGTCTGTATCCCACCAATTGCAACTAAGGGCATTTGTGGCAATAGTTTTCTCATCAATTTAAGACCTTCATAACCTATAGCGCCACCAGCATCATCTTTTGACTGGGTATCAAATACAGGACCAACACCAACATAATCTACATATTCAACTTTTGACTGTTGAAATTCTTTCTCGTTTTTTATAGAAAGACCAATTATTTTATCTGGCATCAATTTTCTAATTTCATCAACACCTAGGTCATCTTGTCCTACATGAACCCCATCAGCATCTATTTCTAATGCCAACTCTATATCATCATTTACGATAAACGGTACATTGTATTTTTTACAAAGTTTTTTAAGTTTTATTGCTAATTCCAGTTTTTCTTTACCTTCTAAAGCACCTTTACCTTTTTCTCGAAATTGAAATAAAGTTATACCACCTTTTAAAGAATCTTCAACAACTGTATATAAATCCTTACCTAAGCAAGTAGTCGTTCCACAAATAAAATATAATTTTAATAGTTCTTTATTAAACATCTTATTTCACCTTTTTAAATGTTTCTATATCTTTATCAGTAACTTCATATAATGCATTAATAAATTCAACTTTAAACGTTCCTGGTAGATGTCCATTAGGACGCTTTTCTGCCATTTCCCCGGCAATATTATATGCTAACATTGCTGTTTCTAAAGATTTCAATTCTTGACCTTTTTCTAGTCCGATAAAGCTTGCTACTACAGCACCTAATAAGCATCCTGTCCCAATAACTTTTGGCATCATGGCACTACCATTATGAATCGTTACCACTTCTCCATTTACCGCAATAGCATCCACTTCACCTGTTACTACAATTGGAATATTGAACTTAGCGTTGGCTGCTAGAGCAATCTCATCAATATTATCCACACCAGCACTATCTACTCCTTTAGATGCCACATTTATACCTACTAAAGAAGCAATCTCTCCAGCATTTCCCCTAATCGCAGCTAGTTTGTAATTGTTGATTAAATCATCTGCTACTTTTTTTCTATATTCTCCTGCTCCACAGGCTACAGGATCTAAAACTGCAGGGACATTATATTTTTCAGCAATTTTTAGTGCCTCTTGATACAGCTTCCAATTTTCATCCGTTAAAGTCCCAATGTTAATCAATAATCCTCCAGCATATTTTAATAAATCTTCTAAGTCTGCTGGGTACTCGCTCATAGCTGGTGACGCACCCAGTGCTACTAATCCATTTGCTGTGAAATTTTTTACTACATCATTGGTGATGCAAATGACCAAAGGTGCTTTTTCTTTTAATAATTTTAAACTTGTCATATTGAAATCCTTCCTTTTCACTTTATACGATATACTGATTTCGATTTATCTCTATCTTTTGTTAAGAAATTTTTTTCATTTACATTGAATGATTTACCTCATCAAATTTGTAACTATCCTAAACTTTCTCTAGGCGTCATAACCAATATCAAAAAAGGCTAATTCTAAAGCGACCGCTTGATTCCAGCGTTGCTGAAGTTCTGTCAAATCTTCTCGACCTTTCCCAACACGATTGAGTTCGTCAACCAGAAATTGAACCCACTCTGCAAAGAAAGGACCTCTGTGGAGATTGATCCATTCCGAATGAATATAGGCTTCAGGTAGAGCCAAATCTTTAGAACCCCAGTCTAAATAGAGACCTTCTGCAATGACCAGCATGACCAAAAGATGGGCATAGTCTGATGAAGCCACTGCCGAATACATAAGATCCTGAAAGGCTTTTGTTACAGGGTGCAAGGTCACTTCCAGATAATCATTCTCAGATACTTTTAACTCTTTGAAAGCCTTTTGGAAATAACCATCTTCATCTGCTTCAAGAAAGCCTAGTTGCTTGGCAAAACGAAGTTTGGATTCAAGCTGGTCTGCGTGAGCTACGCAGGCACCCAGCATGGATAAGAAGGCATCAAAGAAGTGATAATCTTGAATTAGGTAGTCTTTTAAGACCTTATTCTTAATTGTCCCTGCAAAAAGTTCCTTGACAAAACGATGATTGACAGCAGCCTGCCAATCCTTCTGACTACTTTTTAATAATTCTCCAACAGTCAAACCTGGCTGAAATGCATAAATCTGTGTTTCCATATTTATTTTTCCTCTCTTTACTCCTTAGTAATCAATAAAATACCAAGCAAAATCCTAGTTTCACTTGACCCTTTTAAAGAAAATCTAGGGCATTTGCAGAGAGCTACCTAAACAAGCCTATCCAGTTTTATATAAACAAAAAAACTCCAATTACAATCAAGAATTAGAGTTGACTTACAAGATTAGATCGTTCATTTCGCCATACGAAAAAAACTGTTCACATTTCCCTTCGCCAGTCTTAACTGTATCAGGTTCAATGGGTATCATCTCAGCTTAAAGCACCCCAAATGTCTTTATTATTTAATTACTGCACCAGTATAGCAAAAAATGAAAGCTCTAGCAAGATATTTGACCGAAAAATATCTTTATATAGTTTTTGATAGCGATTTATTCTTCCAATACACGAAGAAAAACCTCCACATTCAGTGGAGGCAATCTCTTTTATCAATACAATTTTAAGTCACGTGGGTCAACTGGGAAGGTTGGGTTGTATGGATTGTGACGGAGCTTGAAGTGTTTGACATCTTCAATAGTCTGAGTTCCAGACAACTGCATGACTGTCTTCAATTCCGCATTCAAGTGTTCAAAGACTTGACGCACACCAACACTACCGCCGAGAGCCAAGCCATAGATAACCGGGCGACCAATAGCTACTAAGTCTGCTCCTGAAGCCAAGGCTTTAAAGACGTGTTGACCACGGCGAACACCAGAGTCAAAGACAATCGGCACACGTTTGTCAACTGCTTCTGCTACTTCTTGAAGTGAGTCGAAGGCAGCTGGTCCACCGTCGATTTGACGACCACCGTGGTTGGTTACCCAGATACCAGAAGCTCCTGCAGCAAGCGAACGTTCAACGTCCTCACGGCATTGTGGTCCCTTGACATACACAGGAAGTCCTGAGTATTCAGCGATAAATTCTACATCGCGTGGAGACAAGCGTTGTTTAGCTGATTTGTAAACAAAGTCCATTGATTTACCAGCACCTTCTGGCAGGTATTCTTCAACAATCGGCATGCCAACTGGGAAGACAAAACCATTACGCTTATCCACTTCACGATTACCCCCTACAGTAGCATCTGCCGTCAAGACAATCGCCTTATAACCTTCAGCCTTCACACGGTCCATGATGTGGCGGTTAATGCCATCATCTTTACTAAAGTAAAATTGGAACCAATGAGGTGTCCCTTGGAGGGCTTCAGAAATCTCTGGAAGGTCAACAGTAGAGTAAGAACTGGTTGTGTAAAGAGAACCGAACTCATGCACACCACGCGCAGTTGCCACTTCACCTTGTTCGTTTGCCAATTTATGAGCCGCAACAGGCGCCATAATGATTGGTGAAGACAATTTTTCACCTGCAAATTCAATTTCTGTACTTGGATTTTCTACATTGCAAAGCGTATGCGGAACGATGAGTTTGTGGTTAAAAGCACGGATGTTCTCCCGTAAAGTAAAAGTATCCTCTGCTCCACTGGCGATATAACCAAAGGCTGCTTTAGGGATCACTTTTTGCGCCATGGGCTCCAAATCATAGGTATTGATGAAATCTACATGACCTTCTGCATTGCTTGTTTTGTATGACATAAACTGTCCTCCTTGATTAAGTAAGCGTTTGCTTTTTACTATACAACTATAATAACTCTTTTTTCAATCATTTTCAAGAGTTTTGCTTAAAAACCATCTTATTTTTTCATACAATATACTATCCCTACTTTCCTTAAACTCTAAACTTTAGTCTATATTAAGTGAATCGTTAAGATTTTTTGCTGCCAGGCATTTGAACTACTTTTTTATTTGCTGATTCTATCTACTAATGCTATAAAAAACAAGTGAATACGACACCTCAACATCCCCATGGAGCGGCTATTGACTTGTATCAATTCCATACCTACCATTTAAGCGAGGTGCTATCCCACTTATTAATTTTTTATTTATAGTGAATCTGAACAAATCAATTGGAGAATCCAAGTCAATTTCTAGTACTTTTTGAAAAGTTTCAGCGTACTATCGTAAAATGAAATAAAACATGCGCAAATTGATTAGGGAATTTAAACCAATTTCTAACAATGTCTTAGAAATCAAAGTGTACTATTTCAACTTCAATACACTATACTTCATTTTCTCCTTAAATTCAGTCTCTTTTTGCATCAAAAAAATCCTCTGACAAGTACCAGAGGATAAGCGTTTATTTCATTGTTGGGAAGAGCAATACATCACGGATAGTAGTTGTATCCGTGAGGAGCATGCAGAGACGGTCGATACCGATTCCCAAACCACCTGTTGGTGGCATACCATATTCAAGGGCTTCGATGTAGTCATAGTCGATACCTGTCGCTTCATCGTCACCAAGTTCTTTAGCTTTAGCTTGGGCTTCAAAGCGACTAAGTTGGTCGATTGGATCGTTGAGCTCAGTAAAGGCATTGCCGTACTCCTTAGTCATGATGAAGAGCTCGAAACGGTCAGTAAAGCGTTGGTCTTCAGGATTTTTCTTAGCCAGTGGAGATACAGCTACTGGATGTCCATATACAAAGGTTGGTTGGATCAAGGTTTCTTCAACAAACTCTTCAAAGAAGGCATTGATGATGTGGCCAACTTCAGTGTAGTGTTTCTCAACTGGAACTTTCTTCTCAGCAGCGATAGCTTTGGCTTCTTCCAAAGTCATGTCTTGCCAGAAATCGACACCAGTAATTTCTTTGATAGCATCCACCATGTGAACACGTTGGAATGGTTCGTTGATTTTGATTTCAGTTCCTTGGTAATTGACTGGGCCGTCGCCTTTAACTGATTTAGCAGCGTATTGGATAATACCTTCAGTCAAGTCCATGATGTCTTGGAAGTCAGCATAAGCTTGGTAGACTTCGATAGAAGTAAACTCAGGGTTATGAGTAGCATCCATTCCCTCGTTACGGAAGATACGGCCAATTTCATAGACACGTTCCATACCACCCACGATAAGGCGTTTCAAGTGAAGCTCAGTCGCGATACGAAGCACCATGTCAATGTTTTGGGCATTGTGGTGAGTGATAAATGGACGGGCAGAAGCACCACCGGCTTCGTTATGAAGAACAGGTGTTTCCACTTCAAGAAAACCTTTTTGGTCAAGGTAACGACGGATTTCAGAGATGATTTTTGAACGAGTGACAAAGCGCTCAAAGCTTTCACGGTTAGAAATCAAGTCAAGGTAACGTTTACGGTAAATTGTTTCAACGTCTGTCAAACCATGGAATTTCTCTGGTAGAGGACGAAGAGCCTTAGACAAGTGTGTGATGTGAGTAGCCTTGATAGAGAGTTCTCCCATATCTGTACGCATCACTTCGCCTTCGACACCAAGGAAGTCACCAAGGTCTGCTTTTTTGAAGATTTCGTAGTTTTCTTCACCGACAGCATCCTTACGAACGTAGATCTGGATTTGACCTTCGCGGTCTTGAAGGTGGGCAAAACCTACTTTACCTTTACCACGTTTGGTTACCAAGCGTCCTGCGATAGTAGCTGTTTCGTTTTTATCATGTAATTGTTCTTTATCGAGGTCGGCATATTTATCTTTTAATTCTTGTGAATTTGCAGTACGTTCAAAACGTTTTCCGAAAGGATCGATTCCTTGTTCACGGAGCGCAGCCATTTTTTCACGGCGAACGATCTGCTGGTCATTTAGTTCTTCCATATGTTCTGTAGACATGGGATCCTCCTAGTTTTACTCAAAATTGAATACGATGAGTCATTTTTTGCGATACTCCCATTTTATCATAAATAACCAAGAAATTCACGGATAATCTTTCAAAACTAAAAAGAACTTGACGCTAAAATCACTGAAAAGACTGGGATAAGCAAGAAATTCCAAAATCTCAGAAAAGGAAATCTGACCATGTTTATGGATTATACTTTAACCCTTGTAACTTTCATGACGTGTGCTATTTTTTATATAAGAGCAAGCCAAGCAAATCTAAAACTTAAACAATTGACGTAAAAAACATTAACAACTTGAATCTTGTCATTCATACACCTGATATGACAGAATAGTATAATTTTTAACCTTTTAGTCTTTTGATTTTTTACACCTCTTGCCAATTCTCTTGGTCTTCTTTAAAGCGTTTTAGAAGATCAAGGCCTTCTGGTGTGATATACCCTTCTTCTTGGGCTAGGTGGATGAGTTCACTGTAGTTAGAAAGCGTCACAAGTTTAACACCAGCATCTGCAAAGTTCTTATCTGCTTTTGGCAATTGGTAGCTGAAAATCGCTACAACTCCAAGTACATCTGCTCCTTCTCGCTTGGCTGCTGCTACAGCTTCAAGAACTGAACCACCCGTTGAAATAAGGTCTTCAACCACTACCATTTTTTGACCTTGAGCTACGCGACCTTCGATTTGATTACCAGCTCCGTGGTCTTTTGGTTTGCTACGGATGTAGGCAAATGGCAAGTTCATCTTATCAGCAATGATAGCTCCGTGTGGAATCCCAGCTGTCGCAGTTCCTGCAATCACTTCAACCTCAGGAAAGGCTTCTTTGATAGCATCTACAAAACCATTTTCAATTAAGGTACGAGTTTCTGGATAGGCAAGGGTCACACGGTTATCCGTATAAATCGGTGACTTGATACCAGATGCCCAAGTGAAAGGCTCCTCTGGTTTGAGGTAAACGGCTTGAATTTTCAAGAGGTGGCTAGCGATATCTTTAGCAAGTGTCATGGTCTTCTCCTTTTGTTTTTCTAATCTATTTCTTTAATTCTAGTCTTGGTTCCATTCATCCTTGATAGCATGATAAGCTACAACAGGATCCTCAGCTTGAGTAATGGGACGTCCCACTACGATATAGTCACTACCGATTTGATAGGCATCAGCAGGTGTCATAACGCGTTTTTGATCTCCAACAGCAGCTCCGGCCGGACGAATGCCCGGTGTTAGACAGATAAAATCTGGATTGGTAGCCTGCTTGATGACTTGCACTTCCTGAGCCGAGCAAACGACACCATCCAAACCCGCTTCAGCTGTCTTCTTAGCATAATGAATGACAGATTCTTGCAGGCTGGTTTGGATATTTTGAAAATCCTGCATCTGGGCTTCTGACGTTGAGGTCAGCTGAGTCACTGCAATCAATTTGGCTTGGATTCCAAGACCTTCACGCGCAGCCTTCATCATCTCTACACCCCCAGCCGCATGAACATTGGTCATGTCCACACCAAGCTGAGACAGGACCTTCATGGCTGACTTAACTGTATTGGGAATGTCATGAAGTTTGAGATCCAAAAAGACACTGTGACCCAGATCTTTCAAGTAAGACACAATCTCAGGCCCCGTTGCGTAATAAAGCTCCATCCCTACCTTTAGATAAAGGCTTTCTTCTGCTGGGAAAAGAGCTAAAAATTCCTTGACCGCCTCAAAACTAGGAAAATCAAGAGCAATGACTGGACGATGTTCTCGCATAGGTTTCTCCTTTTACCTTTGCTAGTGAGAGAGTCTGGCCACAAGAAGCCACGAAAAAAGGAACCTGCCAACAGCAAGGTTCCACGAAAAATAGGTAGTCTCCACCCTTTCACCGTCTAACCTTAGCTGCCTCTCTGGACTGCTTTAAAGGTTTTTTACTATTCTATTATTTCTACTAGCACTTGTCAAGTAAAAACATGGAAACTAAAGGGCTATAGGAGAAAAGCTAAACCTAACGACGCGATGAACGCTGATTTGTTTGATTTCGATTGCTCTCTTCCTCTTGTTTTTTCTGTTCTTCTTCTAAACGTTTACGTTCTTCTTCCTGCTTTTTCTCGGCTTCCTTAGCCTCTTGTTTGGCTTTTTCCTCAGCCTCCATAATTAATTTATCCGCCACAGTGTAACTGTAAATTCCAGCTTCCATGTCGACCACACTTGGTTCTGACAATTGTGGCTTAATCTTGCTGTAATAAGGCAATTTCTTACTCATTTCAGAAAGGGGAACCAAGATTTCGTCCGAATCATTCATGGTCAATCGAATTAAATCGGAAGTCACCTTGCTTGGGGCTAGTTCCACCTTTTGGATCTCTGCCTTGAGTTCTGGGCTAATTTGAGCAAGTTCTGAGACAAAAGCCTTGATTTGTTCGCTGTCATTAAAGAAAACTGATATATAAGTTTCTGGCAGACTGACCAGGCTCACAGAACTAGTCTCAAGCTGACCGCTGGAAAGAATAGGATAATGATTTTCACCAGAAACATAGTAGGCCACAATATCGTATTCCTTGACCTTGATAGTGAACTTGGTTGGAAATTGATAAACAAGCTGAGCTGATTCAACCCAATAGTTAGACTTAATCTGCTCTTCATATTTTGCCTTATCTAGCAGAAGGTTAATCGTATAATCCGAATCCTGAATGCCTGAAGCCTGTCGAATATCATCAGCCGTAGTTTGCACTGTTCCCTCAACACGGATATCCTTCATAGTCGCATAAGGGCTGAGCAAGTAGGCAGAGACAATCAATAAAAGCAGACTTGGAAATAAAATCGTTAAGGCTCGTAAGATATGGATGCCAGGAATCTTTGCTTTGGCTGTTTTTTCCTTAGTAGCCTTTTTAACAAGCTTTTTATCCTGTTCCTCCTTCTCTTTAGACCCTGATTCTTCTATCTCTTCTTCCTCTTTGTCAGCCTCTGAGGATGCTACTTTTTCGTCAGACTCTCCCTTAGCTGATTCTGGGTCTTTTGGATCAAATTCACTCTTCTGGTTCTCAGTTTCATCTGACTCTTCGGATTTTGAAGCCATTCGAGCTTGTCTTTCCTTTTCCTTCTCCTCAGCTAAGGCTGCCTCTTCTTCAGCCTTCTTTTTTAGGTATTCTTGGTTTCGTTTCTGCCATTCTGATAACTCTTTCAATTCTTCGAGGATTTCTTTGCCCTCATTTTTCTTATCTTTTGACATTTACTTTCCTTATGATAAATCTTTTTTCAACAATTGATAAAAATCTGCTAGAGATTTCAATTCCTTTGAAGCCTTCATCTTGGCTTGGTAATCTTCCTTGTGACTTAGTAAGTGAGAAAGCTTCTCTTCCAAACTATCCAAGGTCAAATCGCTTTCTTGAAGCTCTTCTGCATAGCCTTTTTTTACAAAGTAAGCTGCATTTTCAATCTGGTCACCACGACTAGCTTCACGACCAAGTGGCACAATAACATGCAATTTTGCCATGGCCAAGAGCTCAAAAATCGTATTGGCACCACCACGTGTCACAACAATATCAGCCAATTCCATCAAGGGTTGATAGAGATTGGTCACATAGTCAACACGAAAAAGATTTTGGCTCAACTCGTTCAGGCTAGAATCTCCAGTTAGATTGATAATATTGTAGCGTTCTGTCAGTTCTTTCTTATGGTCTGTCACCAATTGGTTAAAGACACGAGCACCCGCAGAACCACCGACAAACAATACAGTTGGCAATTGGGGATTAAAGTGGGTTTGAATATCTACCAATTCATCTGGTTCTGGATTTTTTTGATCTGAAACCTTGGTCACTGCTCCCACATGCTCGACCTTAAACAAACTTGAAGCTTGCTCAAAGGTTGAATACATCTTAGTCGCAAATTTATAAGCGATTTTATTGGCCAAGCCCATAGACAGGTCAGATTCATGAATAAAGACAGGAACTCCTGAAACACGCGCTGCGATAACTGGCGGCACAGAGACAAATCCTCCCTTTGAAAAAAGGGCCTGTGGACGAACTCGTAACATGATAAAGAGCGATTGGACAATTCCCCAACCAACTTTGAAGACGTCCAGCATATTTTGCCAAGAGAAATAGCGACGCAATTTTCCAGTCGCAATGGAGTGGAAGGTGACATCTAGACCCGACTTGAGGATTTCTTGATGTTCGATCCCACGCTTATCTCCGATATAGTGGACTTCCCAGCCATCTTCGATGAACTTGGGCATTAACAAAAGGTTGAGGGTCACGTGTCCAACCGTCCCCCCACCTGTAAAGACAATTTTTTTCATATTATTCCTTTAACTCCGCTACTGTGTCGATAAAGAGGTCGCCACGTACTTCAAAGTTAGCATACATATCCCAGCTGGCATTGGCAGGACTGAGAAGAACCACGTCTCCTTGAGTCGCAAGCTCGTAGGCCTTGCGGGTCGCATCTGCAATATCAGTCGCATCCACATAAGCCACACCAGCCTTATCTGCTGCCCGTTTGACACGTTCTGCAGACTGGCCCAGGATGACCATCTTCTTGAGTCCAGTAATATCTGGCACCAATTCGTCAAACTCATTGCCACGGTCTAAACCACCTGCAATCAAAATGACCTTGCTATTGTCAAATCCTGACAAGGCTTTTTGAGTCGCCAAGATATTGGTTGATTTGCTATCATTATAGAACTTCACACCCTTGATTTCATCCACAAATTGGAGACGGTGTTTGACACCACCAAAGGCTGAAAGAGTTTCTTTGATAGTTTGGTTATCCACACCACGAAGCTTGGCAACAGCAATAGTCGCAAGGGCATTTTCCACATTGTGGCTACCTGGAACTCCGATTTCATTCGCTGCCATGACCACTTCCCCACGTAAGTAGAGCTGACCATCTTCCAAATAAGCTCCATCAACCTTTTCCTGTGTTGAAAATGGTACAACGGTAGCTTGTGTTTTAGTAGCCAATTCTTTTGCCAAGTCTTGGTTAAAGTTCAAGACAAGGAAATCAGCTGCTGTCATCTTGTTCTGGATATTCCACTTGGCTGCTACATATTCCTCAAATGAACCATGATAATCGATATGAGTTGGCATGAGGTTGGTAATAACCGCAATCTCAGGATGGAATTCTTGAACACCCATGAGTTGGAAAGAAGAAAGTTCCATGACCAGCGTGTCCTTGTCTGACGCAGTTTGAGCAACCTGACTGGCAGGATAGCCGATATTTCCTGATAAAAGACCATGTTGCCCAGCAGCAGTCAAAACTTCCCCAATCATAGTCGTTGTGGTTGTTTTACCATTTGAACCAGTAATACCAACAATCGGTGCTTCTGAAATCAAGTAAGCCAATTCCACCTCAGTCAAGACTGGAATTCCCTTGGCCAAAGCCTTTTCAATCATAGGATTATTGTATGGAATACCTGGATTTTTCACCATAAGAGCAAACTCTTCATCCAAGAGTTCCAAAGGATGGCCACCTGTAACGACCTTGATTCCTTCTTCCAACAAACTTTGGGCAGCTGGATTGTCCTCGAATGGTTTTCCATCATTTACTGTCACAATGGCACCTAGCTTATCCAACAAACGAGCTGCCGATTCACCAGACTTGGCCAAACCTAAAACAAGGACTTTCTTATTTTTAAATTGATCTATTACTTTCATGTCTCAAACTCCATTTCTACTCCTACTATTTTACCATTTTTATGGAAATAATTCTAAATGAAAATGCTCAGATTAGGCATTCTAACAAGCAAAAAGAGAGCCGAAACTCTCTTTTTTATCTTCTTTTACTTTTTTTGACTGGCATGAGTGTGATGTCTCTCACACTAAAGTAAGCTAGGATTAACATGGCTATTGCTAGGAATATTTCTGTTGGTAATTGAAAAATTTTCAGAAAAGATAGAGCCAACAAAACCAAAAGTGCCACTAAAATACATACCATAGCGACGATATTGACTGTCCCTTTAATGCTTTCTGGTGTCGCAAATACATAGAGTAGGAGCAGTAAAATTCCTAGGACTAAATAGACCATCTTTCTCTCTTTCTAGCTCTTATTCAGCTGATTTTTTCTTCTTGTTAGCTTTCTCACGCTCTGCTTTGTTAAGGATTTGTTTACGCAAACGGATAGACTCAGGCGTTACTTCCATGTACTCATCGTCGTTCAAGAACTCAAGAGACTCTTCAAGTGTCAAGATACGAGGTGTCTTGATAACAGCTGTTTGGTCCTTAGTAGCTGAACGAACGTTGGTCATTTGTTTCGCCTTAGTGATGTTAACTGTCAAGTCATTTTCACGAGAGTTTTCACCGATGATCATTCCTTCATAAACCTCAGTACCTGGGTTGACAAAGATCGTACCGCGTTCTTCGATAGACATGATTGAGTAAGTTGTAGCCTTACCAGCATCGATAGAAACAAGGGCACCACGGTGACGACCACCAATTTCACCTGGAATCAATGGCAAGTATTGGTCGAAGGTGTGGTTCATGATACCGTAACCACGAGTCATTGACAAGAACTCAGTTGAGTAACCAATCAACCCACGCGCTGGAACAAGGAAGACCAAACGAGTTTGACCATTACCAGTTGAAATCATATCCAACATTTCACCCTTACGTTCAGAAAGGCTTTGGATAACAGAACCTTGGTATTCTTCTGGAGTGTCGATTTGAACACGTTCAAATGGTTCGCATTTAACACCGTCGATTTCTTTTACGATAACTTCTGGACGAGATACTTGAAGTTCATAGCCCTCACGACGCATTGTTTCGATAAGGATTGACAAGTGCAATTCTCCACGTCCTGAAACAGTCCATTTATCTGGAGAGTCAGTTGGGTCGACACGAAGGGAAACGTCTGTTTGCAATTCTGCCTGCAAACGTTCTTCTACCTTACGAGAAGTTACCCATTTACCTTCTTTACCAGCAAATGGTGAGTTGTTAACCAAGAAAGTCATTTGAAGAGTTGGCTCATCGATGTGTAGGATTGGAAGAGCTTCAACTGCATCTGTCGGAGTGATAGTTTCACCGACAAAGATATCTTCCATACCAGAAACGGCAATCAAATCACCTGCTTTTGCTTCTTGGATTTCACGACGTTCCAAACCAAAGAAACCGAAGAGTTTTGTAACACGGAAGTTTTTAGTTGTGCCGTCAAGTTTAGAAAGGGTAACTTGGTCCCCAACCTTAACAGTACCACGGAAGACACGACCGATACCGATACGTCCAACGAAGTCGTTGTAGTCCAAAAGTGACACTTGGAACTGCAAAGGCTCATCTGAGTTATCTACTGGAGCTGGGATATGGTCGATAATTGTGTCAAAGATTGGTGCCATAGTAGCTTCTTGGTCAGCTGGATCATCTGACAATGAAGAAGTTCCGTTGATCGCTGAAGCATACACCACTGGGAAATCAAGCTGGTCGTCATCTGCACCAAGCTCGATGAAAAGTTCCAAGACTTCGTCCACTACTTCTGCTGGACGAGCTGATGGTTTATCGATTTTGTTAACAACCACGATTGGGACAAGGTCTTGTTCCAAAGCTTTTTTCAATACGAAACGAGTCTGTGGCATGGTTCCTTCGTAGGCATCTACGACCAAGACAACACCGTCAACCATTTTCATGATACGCTCAACTTCTCCACCGAAGTCCGCGTGTCCTGGTGTATCCATGATGTTGATACGAGTTCCGTTATAGGCAACGGCTGTATTTTTAGCAAGGATGGTAATTCCACGCTCTTTTTCGATGTCGTTTGAGTCCATAGCACGCTCAGCCAATTCAGTACGTGCATCAAGCGTTTCTGATTGTTTCAACAATTCGTCAACGAGGGTTGTTTTCCCGTGGTCAACGTGGGCGATAATCGCAATGTTACGGATATCTTCTCTTAATTTTGTCATGATTTCCTCTATAATATTCAAAATTTATTTTCTAACTGAACGATTATACCATAATTTCAGGTAAATAACATAACTCAAGCAAGTGTAAATGTTTTCACTCTGCTTTTCTTTTCACATCAAGCCTTTTCAAAGCAGGCGACTTATGATAAGATAGGCACAGTATGCGTTTAGATAATTTATTAGCCCAAGAAACAGTTAGTCGAAAGGGCATGAAGCAAGCCTTACTCAAAGGGGAAATTCTAGTCGATGGTCGCCCAGCCCGCTCCCTAGCCCAAAATATCGATACAGGACTACAAGAACTCCTTTTTCAGGACCGAATCATTCAAGGCTATGAGCACACCTACCTTATGCTTCATAAACCTGCTGGTGTCGTTACAGCCAATAAAGACAGGGAACTTCCAACTGTCATGAACCTGCTGTCACCTGACATCCAGTCTGACAAGCTCTATGCCGTCGGCCGACTGGACCGAGATACGACCGGCCTCCTCCTCTTGACCGATAACGGTCCCTTGGGCTTTCAGCTCCTCCATCCCCAATATCATGTCGATAAGACTTATCAAGTTGAGGTCAATGGACTTCTGACACCTGACCATATCCAAGCATTTCAAAAAGGAATTGTCTTTTTAGATGGTACTGTCTGTAAACCTGCAAGCCTAGAAATTCTATCTGCAAGTCCTTCCCACAGTCAAGCCTCTATTACCATTTCAGAGGGGAAATTTCATCAAGTCAAGAAAATGTTCCTCTCGGTTGGTGTCAAGGTGACCTCCCTCAAACGAGTTCAATTTGGTGATTTTACATTAGACACAGAACTAACAGAAGGCCATTACCGTCCTTTGAATCCAGAGGAATTGGAAATCATTAAAAATCACTTAGAGAAAAGTGGATAAAAGAAAAAAGCTTTATGTTTAAAGCTTTTTGTTTATTGCTTATCTAAAAAATACTGCGACGGCTACAATCCAGTTAAGTACAGAAACCACAAGTCCTACGATGTTGAGAATTTTTTCTGTTTTATAGTCTAGTCCAGATTCTTTTTGGTATGAAAAAGCCAAGACCAATCCTATGATCCCCAAAATCAGGCCTACAATTGGAAATAACAAACCAAGAATAATCGACAAAATACCCATAAAAAGTGGATTCTTCTTCTTTTCTTTCATGTTCTAAGAACTCCTTAAATTTTATACAAATTAATTATACTATAAAACAATAGCTTCATCCTATCATTCGACTAATTTGGAAATAAGGTTAGCTAGTCTTCACTTTCCCTTTCCAAGAATCCAATCCATAAGAAAGGATATAAATCTCAGAAAAACCTTGTTTTTTCAAGTAAAGGGCTGCATTTGTAACTCGTTGCGCACGTTGGTTTTCGTAGAGAAGGACAGGTTTATCCTTACGAAGGGCTGCAAGACTCGTCTTCAACTGACTTGAAGGAATATTGCGGGCACCAAGGATATGTTTTATGTGGAATTCAGCTGGGTCGCGCAAATCAATCAATTGACCTGTACGAATCAAGGCTTCAAACTCCTCATTGTCTACAATTTTAGCCGCACGACGAATACGAAGATAGTTAAAGCCCATCCACGCCAACATTGCTAGTATAAGTGCCCACAAAATCCAAGTAACCATTAGTTCTTTTCTCCATTTTTCTCAATATAATCCAATTCTACCTTGTGCTCTCTGCGAAGAACCGCTTCTGCTTCTAGATAGTCTAATTTGTCCATCAACCCTGCATCGTAAATCCGAGAGAGTTCCAGCTTCATCAGTTCAATATCATATAAGCGTTTTCCCATGTAAACAATAATACCAAATCGTTTGAGGAATTGCTGCACATCATAGAATGTTTTCATAAGACTCATTCTAGCAAATTTTTGTCTTTTTTTCAAGAAGAGACTCATACTCTCCCCCTTATTTTCCTATCTTCTTTGGCGATTCTGACGCAAGTGTGGTACAATAAAAACATGAGAATTCAACAATTACATTATATTATCAAAATCGTCGAAACTGGCTCCATGAATGAGGCAGCCAAGCAACTCTTTATCACTCAGCCGAGTCTTTCCAATGCTGTGAGAGATTTGGAAAATGAAATGGGCATTGAAATCTTTATCCGCAATCCCAAGGGAATCACCTTGACCCGTGATGGGATGGAGTTTCTCTCTTATGCCCGTCAGGTTGTCGAGCAAACTCAGCTTCTGGAAGAACGCTATAAAAATCCTGTCGCCCACCGTGAACTCTTTAGCGTTTCGTCTCAACACTATGCCTTTGTGGTCAATGCCTTTGTTTCTCTACTCAAGAAAAGTGATATGGAGAAATACGAGCTCTTCCTTCGTGAAACTCGTACTTGGGAGATTATCGACGACGTCAAGAACTTCCGTAGTGAGGTCGGTGTCCTATTTTTTAACAGCTACAACCGTGATGTTTTAACCAAGATGCTGGATGACAACCACCTCCTGGCTCATCATCTCTTTACCGCCCAACCGCATATCTTTGTCAGCAAGACCAATCCTCTAGCAAAGAAAGACAAGGTCAAACTAGAAGACTTGGATAACTTCCCTTACCTCAGCTATGACCAAGGAACTCATAACTCCTTCTACTTCTCTGAAGAGATTCTCTCGCAGGAATACCACAAAAAATCTATCGTAGTCAGCGACCGTGCTACCCTCTTTAATCTCTTGATTGGTTTGGATGGTTATACCATTGCAACAGGTATTTTGAACAGCAACCTCAACGGAGACAATATCGTTTCTATCCCACTGGATATTGATGACCCTATCGAGCTGGTCTATATCCAACATGAAAAAACCAGCCTTTCTAAGATGGGCGAACGCTTTATCGACTATCTCCTAGAAGAAGTCCAGTTTGATAGTTGAGAAATAATAAGAACCAATATGTAGGTTAGCAACAACCTGCACATTGGTTCTTTTTACTTATAATTAAAAGTTTCCCCTGCCAACTTATCAGCTAGCTTGGGAAAGAGAGTATAAAACTTATGAGCTAGATTCAACAAAACTGGGAGATTGAGTTCCCGTTTGTTTTTTCCTATAATCTTGACAATCTTTTTAGCCACTGTATCTGGTTCTAGCAGGAAACGGTCAACCGACTTAAGATAAGTTCCATCTGGGTCAGCTTGGTCAAAAAATCCTGTTCGGATTGGTCCTGGATTGACTGTTGTCACATAGACTCCATATGACATAAGTTCGAGACGTAACGCATTTGAAAAACCAATGGCCGCAAACTTGGTCGCTGAGTAGAGACTGGACTTGCCAGTAGCGATCAAACCTGCCATGCTGACGATATTGATGATATGACCTTTTCGACTTTCCTTCATTCGAGCCGCAAGACGACGAGACAGATTCATTAGGGCAAAGGTATTGACCTCGAACATCTGATGAATATCTTGGTCGGAAATCTGGTCAAATTCCTCAAAAATCCCGTAACCAGCGTTGTTTATCAAGACATCAATCTTGCCATAACGGAGATAGAGGTCTGCTACCAGAGTTTCTAAGGCTGAATCATCGGTAATATCGATTTCAATCAATTCTGCATGGGGATGGTCTCCGTAGAGTTGGGCTAATTTTTCCTTATTTCTACCAAGCAAGATGAGTTGGTCATTTTGCAAGAGTTTGACCATTTCTTGGGCTAGGCCACCGCTAGCTCCGGTAATGAGAATAGTAGGCATACTTATCCTTCCCCAATCTTTTAGATTTCCACTTCTTCCAAGTCTTTGACCACATGGACATTTTCAAAAACACTAGCAGCGTCTTTTTTGAGCTTGCTGATATCTTTTGAGAGGAAACGGGCACTGATATGGTTGAGCAAGAGGCGTTTGGCACCTGCTTCTACTGCGACCTCCGCTGCCTGCATATTGGTTGAGTGACCATGGTTACGAGCAATTTTTTCATCACCCTTGCCATAAGTGGACTCATGAACAAGGACATCGGCATTGACAGCCAGACGCACACTGGCATCCGTTTTTCGAGTGTCTCCTAAAATAGTGATAATTTTACCTGGACGTGGAGCTGAGATATAGTCAGCTGCCTTGATTTCAGTTCCGTCTTCCAAAACAACATCTTGACCGTTTTTGATTTTACCAAAAAGTGGGCCAAATGGGACACCAGCTGCCTTGAGTTTTTCAGCATCCAGCGTTCCTTCCAAGTCCTTTTGAATGACACGGTAACCAACACAGAAAATAGTATGATACAGCTCCTCTGCATACACCGTGAATTTATCGGTCTCAAGGATTTTTCCTAAAGAATCTTGGTCAAACTCATGAAAATGAATACGGTAAGGCAGACGCGAACCTGACACACGAAGGCTGGTTAAGACAAAGGACTTGATCCCTTGAGGTCCATAGATTTCCAAATCTGTCTGCTCTTCATTGGCCTGAAAGGCACGGCTAGAAAGGAATCCTGGCAAGCCAAAAATGTGGTCTCCGTGCAAGTGAGTGATAAAGATTTTGCTGATCTTACGCGGTCGAATTGTGGTTTCCAGAATGCGATTTTGCGTACCTTCTCCACAGTCAAAGAGCCAGACTTCGTTAATCTCATCCAAGAGTTTCAGGGCGAGACTTGAAACGTTGCGGGCTTTAGAGGGCTGACCTGCCCCCGTTCCTAAAAATTGAATATCCATTCGATACTTTCTAATTAATCAATATATAACATGGCTGTGCGGTTTTCCGATCGGAAATAGCGCTTGCCAGAAAAAACAGCAGCTTCTTGCAGTAAATCCTCTTGGCTGTAGCCTTTGAGACGTTTGCGACCATCAGCCAAGTTTTCCAAATCTGTCAAAGCTGTGAGACTCTCTACACTAACAACTTCCTCATCTCCGACAGCCTTCATGTAAATCTTGCCAGACTCCTCAAAGACTAGCTGATGGGGGAAAATTTGCGCAATCTCAAAGAGTAAGTCATCCGAGATTTTCTCCTCATTTTCAGAGAAAATCCGACCAAGATCCTCACTCTCATAACAAAAACCAAAGGATTTACCAGACAGATTCAGACGAATAAAGGGCTTATTTTCAAAGGTGAAACTTGGTTCAGCATTGTAGAGATTCAGTTCCTGACTGACTTCTGCAAAATAATCCGTCGCAGCCTCAGGACTTTTTTTCTGGTAGAGTTCTGCAAAGTAAGCATTGACCACGCTAGGTGGAGGAGTGATCAGTGCCAACTGCTCTTGCTCTGTTCTACCAGCTAGAAGTTGATCCAGATAGACCTTATCCATACTTGTATAGCCCCCATATTTTAGAGCCAACGTTTTAATATCAGTCATAAAATTCCTCTAACCTCCATTTATTTTTCTCGGAAATGTAGCCTGTAATGACTTCGCCGTCCTCCTGATAATCACGTTCTTCAAGAATCGCAACACTTTCTAAATCATGAATCTTGTAGGACTTAGAAAAAGGCACGCGCAGGGTAAAAGATTCAAAAATATCCTTGATTTTCTCCAAAAATAGTGCCTGCAAGTTCTCACGACTATCCTCAGACTTGGCAGAAATGAGGGCATAAGGCGTTTGGGTAGGCGTGAAATCTTCCACCAAATCCGCTTTATTATAGAGGGTCAGGCGAGGAATATCTTCCATATCTAAGTCTTTCATAATAGACAGAACCGTTTTTTCATGCTCCTCATGGTAAGGATTGCTGGCATCGATAACATGAACCAGAAGGTCCACATGCTTGCTTTCTTCCAAGGTCGACTTAAAACTGGACACCAACTCTGTCGGCAAATCTTGGATAAAGCCCACGGTATCTGTCAAAGTTACTTGAAGATTGCCCCCCAGATGGATACTCTTAGTCGTCGCGTCCAGAGTCGCAAAGAGCTCGTCAGCCTCATACTGGGTTTTACTGGTCAAGGTGTTCATAATAGTTGACTTCCCAGCATTGGTGTAACCAATCAAACCAATCTTAAAGGTGCTGGACTCCAGACGTTTTTCTCTGATTGTGGCCCGATTTTTCTCAACCACCTTGAGTTGGCGCTCGATATCCGTGATTTGATTGCGAACACTACGACGGTTCAACTCCAGCTGGCTTTCACCAGGACCACGGGAACCAATTCCCCCTGCCTGACGGCTGAGCATAATTCCCTGACCAACCAAGCGAGGCAAGAGATATTTGAGCTGGGCTAGGTGAACTTGGAGCTTCCCTTCATGGCTTCGAGCTCGCATGGCAAAGATATCCAAAATCAACTGCATACGGTCAATGACCTTAACACCCAGAACTTCTTCTAGATTGACATTTTGCCTTGGGGTCAGACGGTTGTTGACGATGACAGTGGTGATTTCTTCTGCATCCACCATGAGGGCAATTTCTTCCAACTTACCAGAGCCGACGAAGGTCTTAGAATCATACTTTTCACGTTTTTGTCTGTAGCTATCTACAACGACTGCCCCAGCTGTCTTAGCTAGACTGGCCAATTCTTCCATAGAGAGAGCAAAATTGTCCATGCCCTGCAATTCTACACCAATGAGCAGGACCCGTTCCTCTTTTTTCTCCGTTTCAATCATCTAAAAACTCCTCTATCTGGCTTAAAATTCGGTCTTGCACACCAGCTTCTCCAATCTGATAAAAGGTGACCTGCATGCGATTACGGAACCAGGTCAACTGACGCTTGGCAAAACGACGGGTCGCCTGTTTGAGGCTCTCACTAGCTTCCTCCAAACTCTGCTCTCCACGGAAATAAGGAAAGAGTTCCTTGTAACCAATTCCTTTAGCAGCCTGCACATCAGGGTAATGGTCAAAAAGCCACTTGGCCTCATCCAAAAGCCCAGCCTCAAACATCAAATCCACTCGATGATTGATTCGTTCATATAATTGACTGCGCTCATCATCCAAGCAGATAATCAGCGGTTCATATAGACTCTCTTGATTTTCCAAATCCTGACCAAAATGAGCAATTTCCAAGGCACGCATAGCACGACGACGATTAAACTGGGGAATCTCAAGACCTGCTTGCGCCACCAGATGAGCTAATTCCTCATCTGTATAAGGCTCCAAACTAGCCCGATAGGTCAAAATCTCTTCATGGGGAGTCTCCCCACCCAGGTGATAACCTTCTAGCAAACTCTGGATATAAAGTCCTGTTCCACCAGCGATAATAGCAAGCTTGCCACGGCTGTGAATATCCTCAATAGCCATCTTAGCTTCTGAAACAAAATCAAAAGCCGAGTAAGACTCGGTTACCTCTCTAACATCGATTAAATGATGAGGAACAGTTGCCTGCTCTTCTAGACTAGCCTTAGCCGTTCCAATATCCAGACCTCGATAGACTTGCTGGCTATCTCCACTAACCACTTCGCCATTAAAACGCTTGGCCACTTCAATGGCTAGAGCCGTCTTTCCAACTGCAGTCGGTCCAACAATCACAATTATTTTTGTTTTCATCTTTTTTCCTTGAAAAATTCCCATTTTTTCGTTACTATTATTATAACACAAAAAGGTCAGTCAGAAAAATGTGACCTCTTGAGGAGGCTGGCTGATTAAGAAGATAAAGGAGGAAGACTCATGGCTAAAGGATTCGCTAAAGGTCTTGTAACAGGTGTCGCAGGAACTGTCGCTGCCGTTGCAGGTGCAGTATACGCATTTAAAAAGAAAGTAATCGAACCAGAAGAGCAAAAAGCAGCTTTCATCGAAGAAAACCGTAAAAAAGCAGCTCGACGTCGCGTATCACGTTAAGAAACAAAAGAAGTTGGGAGTTATTTTCTCAACTTCTTTTTTCTATTCTTTTATACTCAATGAAAATCAAAGAGCAAACTAGGAAACTGGCCGCAGGTTGCTCAAAACACCGTTTTGAGGTTGTAGATAAGACTGACGTAGTAAGCTCAAAACACCGTTTTGAGGTTGTTGATGAAGCGACGCTGACGTGGTTTGAAGAGATTTTCGAAGAGTATTAAATAGCTAGATCAAACTTCAACTGTGGCTTGACAGGGTCATAATCCACCAACTCAAAATCTTCTGCTTTGATATCAAAGAAATTGGTCCCATCTGGAACATTCAAGACCAAACGTGGTTGGCAGTTTGACGGCTCACGACGAAGCAATTCCTGAGCTTGTTCAAATTGATTGTCATAGATATGGAGGTTGTTGATAAAATAGAAGAACTTCCCAACCTTCCAGCCAAAATGCTTGGCAATCATCATTTGAAGAGCCACGTACTGCATAGCGTTGATGTGGTGGGCCACCAGCATGTCATTCGAACGCTGGGTCAAGGTCGCATCCAGATAGATTTCCCCATCAACACGACGGACATCAAACATGGTCTGAAAAGCGCATGGGAGCAGCCCATCTGTTTCTTCGAAAGCTTGGTAATCCCAGAGGGAGATGATATTGCGGCGGTTCCAAGGATTGGCTTCCAACTGTTTAAGAAGCTTATTGATAATGTCGTGTTTCTTAACAACGGCACCATAGCGCTCACCGATGGTTCCTGTATTTCCCACTTCCCAATCATTCCAGTAGTGAACATTGTATTTGCTATTCAGCACTTCTAGGCTATTGGACTGGTCTTGGTAGATCCAGAGAACTTCTTTGATGGCGGATTTGATGGCAATGGGACGCAAGGTTGTGATAGGAAATTCTCCTTTTGCCAAGTCATACTCAGCAAATGCACCCGTTACATATTTAGAGTTGGCAACAGTCCCATCCTTGTACTTGGGACGGGCCTGCTCAGAAAAGACACCGTCTTTGAGGATTCGTTCAATATTCTCTTTAAAAATCGTATCTGCTTTTGTCATTTACTCTCACCTCATTTATTGTCCTAACTAGTATAGCATAAAAAAAGAAAGGAGGAAAATCACTCGCTTTTAGAAAGCAATTTTCTCCTTCTTTATCTTATTGCAATACAAGTGATGCTGCTCCGATAACTCCAGCGTCATTTCCTAGAGTTGCAAGAGCTAATTTAGTAGATGTGCGTACTTGTGGGAAACTATTTTCATCGTAGACTTTTTGAACACCTTGTAGAAGGAATTCTCCCGCAGCTGATACACCACCACCGATAACGATTGTTGATGGGTTTAGGATTGAACCAATGTTAGCACAAGCGATTCCCAAGTAACGTGAGAAGTTACGGTAAACGATTAAAGCAAGGTCGTCTCCTTCTTTTGCCAAATCAAAGACAGTCTTAGCAGTTACTTCTTCTCCGTTATCAATCAAGCGTTTCAAAGCTGCATCGCCTTCGTATTCATCCGCATAGCGACGAGTCAAGTTGACAATCCCTGTTGCTGAAGCAACTGTCTCAAGGCAACCTTTCTTACCGCAAGTACATGCAATTGGTTGGTCAAAGTCAACAGTGATGTGGCCAAGCTCACCTGCTGCACCAGCAACACCGTGAAGCAATTTACCTTCTGCAACGATACCGCCACCAACACCAGTACCGAGTGTCATAAAGACAACATCTGGTTGGTTATCACCAGCACCCATCCAGCGCTCACCAAGAGCTGCCACGTTGGCATCATTATCGATGAAAAATGGAATGCCCAAGGCTTTTTCAATCTTTTCTTTGATTGGTTGAAGGGTTTTCCAGTTGAGGTTGTAGGCACCGATAACAGTCCCTTTTTCACGGTCAACCACACCTGGTGATCCCATTCCGATACCTTGGAAGTCTGCTGCTGCCAATCCAAGCAAGTCCAAACGATGTTGAATAGACTCAATCATATCATCTACGATATGACTTCCCTCATCCAAAATGTTAGTCTTGATAGACCATTTTTCTTGGATTTCTCCTGCTGTTGTCAAGATTGCAAATTTGATAGAAGTTCCACCAAGGTCAATCCCAATAATCTTTTGACTCATCATATTCTCCTTTTTCATTGTATAATAATTGAAAATGCTTACAGATATAGTATAACAAAATTCATTTACTTATGCAAAGGTTTGCATTAACTTTCTAAATTTTATCTGATTTATGGTTTCCAGAGACCTGAGGCATCTACATAGTAGCGGCCTCCATCAACTCGCTCATTTTTAGCCATTTTACCATCTGATTTCAAATAGTAATTGCCTTGCCATGCATTGCGAGCGTATGAACCATCTGATTTCAAGTAATACCAGGCTTGATAAGAAGAGTCATAAACCCACTCACCTTGTGCCATTTTACCGTTTGACTTAAGGTAGTAAGCTCCTTGCCATGCATTCTTTGCATAAGATCCATCTGATTTCAAATAATACCAAGCTTGATAGGAAGAATCATAAATCCATTCGCTCTGGGCCATTTTCCCGTCTGCTTTCAGATAGTAGCTTCCCTGCCATGCATTTTTCACTGGATTGCCATTTACATCAAAGTAATACCAAGCACCATCCTGCTTAACCCAGCCACTTGTTGTTGCTGAACTTGTATCAGTTTGGGTTGTAGTCTCTTGTTTTGCTTTAAAGGCACCCTTAGGGGCATTTTTCAATTCACAAGCCACACCATCATGATCGCGGTCTAACTTGGCAGAATATCCAGGTTCTCCCTCGTGAATATCTGCGTATCCATTCGCCCAAGCTTCTTTACAACTAGAAAAATGAATGTTTTCTTCTGCTAACACAGGTTGTGAAAACAAGGCTAAAACTGGCAAGGTAGCCAGACTCATTTTTAAAAATAGACGTTTATTCATTTCTTTCTCCTCTAACAATGTTATCGATTTCAATATTATTTTATCAAACTTATTTCAGCAATTCAAGAGTCTCTGTGGGCTTATCCTTCAATTGATTCTGAACTTCTTTCCAAGACTCTGCTGACTGCCCCAACCCATGCAAAAATATCAGTTTCATCTAGTTCTCCTCAAGGCTTAGTTCATACAAGCCTCTCACTGCATTACAGCCGTAAATAGCTTCTGCTTGGGCTAAATCTACCAAGGTCAAGGATTTCTCTTCTACCTGTCCTGTTTCTAGCAAATGCTGACGGTAAATTCCTGGCAAGATTCCAAGTCGGATAGGCGGTGTGTATAGTTTTCCAGCGATTTTCAGAACCAAATTTCCTATAGAGGTTTCAAGCAGTTCTCCTGACTTATTGTGGTAAATGATCTCTTGTTCTCCTAGGCTCAAATGCGGTCTATGAGTCGTTTTGAAATAGGTAAATGCTAGTTGCAAATTGGCTTCCTGCAGGCAAAGTTTGGCCTGACAAAAACTTGGACTAAGAAGTGTTAAGATTTGTCGACTAAGTTCTATCTCTCCAGATTTGCTAAGGCTAATTCGCAAGCGGTAATCTTGATTAGCATCACAAGCCTGACACTCTTCCTCTATCTTTTGTCTTAAGTCTTCTGCATCAAAAGGAAAGGCAAAATATCGACTAGCTTTTCTCAGTCTTTCCAAATGTTGTTCTTCAAACAACAAGTTCTTCTGGCTGATTTTCCCAGTCGTAATCAGCTGAAAACGAGCTTGTTTACGATAGAGAACAGCAGCCTTTTGATGAACTTCACGGTATTCAGATTCCCAAGTACTATCCCATGTAATACCTCCGCCAACTCCATAGATGGCTTGCCCCTTGTAAAGTTGAATGGTCCGAATGGCCACATTGAAAATCCGGCGCCCATTTGGAAGCAGGAGACCAATCGTTCCGCAGTAGACTCCGCGCGGTTGTGGCTCCAAGTCCTTTATAATCTCCATAGTCGCAATTTTCGGTGCGCCCGTTATGGATCCGCAAGGGAAGAGGGAGCGGAAAATTTCAACAAGGTCCACATCCTCTCGCAACCGACTCTCGATGGTCGAAGTCATCTGCCAGACAGTCGAATACTGCTCCACTTGACACAAACGCTCCACATGCTCACTTCCCACTTCAGAAATACGGTTCATATCATTGCGCAAGAGGTCCACAATCATCATATTTTCAGACCGATTTTTAGGATCCTGCTCCAACCAACTGGCTTGTTTTAAGTCTTCTTGGTCAGTCACGCCACGCTGAGTCGTTCCCTTCATTGGTCGCGTCGTCAATTCACGGTCATTTTGCTCAAAAAAGAGCTCTGGACTCATGGAAATCACTGCCATATCGTCATGTTCCACATAGGCATTATAGCCCGCCTCCTGCTCTACTACCATACGATTGTAGATGGCAAAAGGATTGGCACTTAAGTCCTGCTTGAGTTGGACGGTGTAGTTGACCTGATAGGTGTCTCCCTGTCGCAAATGATGGTGAATCTGTGCAATGGCCTTTTCATAGTCCTCTGCAGGCGTTACTTCCTGCCAATTTGAAGGCAAATCAACCTCATCATAAGTCAGAGGAATAGGGGATGTTTCTACGCTATCATGAACAGTAAAGTAAAGCAAGTACTCGCCCAGTAGAGGAGCCTTATGAACTGCTAATTTTTCCTCAAAAGCAGGTGCAGTCTCGTAGCTGATATAACCCACCACATAATAGCCTTGCTCTTGGTAGCTTTCCACTTGTGCCAGCAAGGCTGTTACTTCCGCTAAATCTCTCGTTTTTAACTCTTTAATCGGCTTGGTAAAGGTGTATCTCTCCCCCAAAGCCCTAAAATCAATCACTGTTTTTCTATGCATACCTTAAGTATAGCATAAAAAGGCAGATACAGACAAAGCTGATCTACCTTTTTTCATTTTACTAGTCCTATCTACTATTTAGTGAATAAATCTCCAGTAAATCCGTCTGATTTCTGCAATAGTTGTTTGTAAACTTTCCATTTAAGATTCACTGTATTATCAAATTTATTACCTTGAAGGTCTTTTTCAATTGCAGCATCGAATAGCTCTTGAAGTTTTTCATATGTTGAAATCTTTTGACCATCAATTTCAATTTCTACAAAACCTTTCTCAGCTTTAGCTCTGACTTCTTTATACCATTCTTTCTTCCACTCTTCTAATGTATTAAATCTACCTTTAGAAACTTTTTGGATGATAAAATCATCACCTAGACCTACGTTGCCGGCTGCTTTAGATTCTTGTTTATACTTGTTAGATGCATACCCTAAGAATCCATCAAGGTAACCGTAGTAACCCCACATACGGAAGGCATTGTGTTTAAATGATAAGGCAGGCGCACCATCACTTGAGTTACCTCCATAGATACCAGCCATCATATTTACATTAACATATGCAGAACCGAAGTCTTCAGGGCGATATCTACCATTACCTACACCATGTTTAGTTGCAAAGTTATTATCAACTAGTTGATCGATAGTTGTAAGAGCCATAGTCTTCTCAGTATCGTTTAAATCACGAACTAGATTCAATTGATGAGGTGCACCGATTAAATCGTTATGATCAGCTTTTTCACGATATTTCTTATCGATTCTCTTGAACCACTTATCGTTAGTTCCAGTGTTTTTCTTAATTATAGATTCAGCTTCTAAGTAATCAAGCATCATCATAGATTCATTATAGTTCTTCATGTAGTGGTCAATTTTCTCACGGAGTTCTTCTGGTGTCAAATACGTAGTACTATCCGTTACAATCGCAATTTTCATTTACTAGACTCCTTTTCTTAAAATTAGCAATCACGTTACTTTCTGTAGTATACCAAATATATATTAGGAGCACACGTTGGAAATTAGCAGAGCCACAAAAAGGAGCTAGGCTTTCACCTAAACTCCTTAACACTAAAATTTTATTTTGTAAAAACTTCTTCTTTAAAACTATTTGTAGCTTGTAATAATTTTTTAAAGACTTTTTCTTTCAGTGAAACTGTGTTTGTATATGATTCTTTGCTTGTTCTAGCCATTTCTTCTTTATCTTTTTGAACTGCTTCTTGGAATAGTGTTTCCAATTGCGCATATGATGAAATGGTTTTTCCGTCTATCTCAAATTCATGTATCCCATCTTTAGCTTGGGCTACAACTTTTTTGAAATATGCCTTCTTCCAATCTTCTAAAGTATGGAATTCACCTTCAGAAATTTTTTCAATAATATAGCTATCACTTAATACTTTATTTTCTTTTCGAGCTTCTGCACTATATTTATTTGATGCATAACCGACAAACCCTTTTTCATATCCATAGTATCCCCACAGACGGAATGTATTGTGTTTAAATGATAATGCTCCTGGAGAACCTTCACTCGTATTTCCTCCATAGATTCCCCCGGTAATTCGAACATTGACATATGCTGTTTGGAAGTCTTCCGGTTTATATAAACCATGGAAATCTCGATTTGTAATGAAATTGTTCGTAATTAAATCATCGACAGAATTTAGCGGTACTTGTTTATCAGTATCATTCAACGGACGAACATTGTCCCATTGATCTTTAGAGTTAGCTGGATTTCGAAGTTGTTTGTCCATCTTCTTGAACCATTTGTATTTTAATGCTGTATCCTGTTGTTTAACAACCGTATCCCCTTCTAAATAATCCAAGAGCATTAACGTATCATTATAACCTTTCATATAATGATCAATTTCCTCACGTGATCTTAATTCGTTTGGATTTGTATTATACCATTGATTTCCATTATTTGGACGAATGTAAGCCATATTCAATCCTAACGCTCCATAATCTCCTTGGTGCCCAATTTCAGAAGGCGATTGTAACATTCCTTGCGCAAACGCTTCAACATTAGTTCCCGGACGATGTCTCCATCCACCTAAGTAAGCCATACGGTCGTTAACGTGTGTCGTTTCATGCGTAAAAGCTGAAATCCCAAACGGACTAATCATATTGGTAAGCATAAAGAATACTGATGCTTCAGGTCTATTCGGATCATCATAGATAGATGCCATTGCCCCCATACGTGTATCAGTATTATGATATGTTCCTGTCGGTCCGAACACTTCCCGAATCGGTGCAATTGCTGTTCCTTGATTTGAATACCCTAGACGATTTGCAGATACACCTGGATATAATTGATTATCCCAGACCGGAGTTGGTACTATATTTTTACTCTTCAACAGACGTTCTCGAACATTTGGTAACGCTAATCGAGACCAGAAGTCTAAATACGCTTGTTGAGCTGTAGCCACCTTATCAATTTCCGGTTTAAATGCATTTCTTTCTTCTTCCGTCATCTTGCCATATTTCTCAAATGAACTAAAGGATAATGTATTATAAGTTGAAATTAAGAACATATGCGCATTCTTTACGTTTAGAAGCGGTAAAATCATCTTAGCATGGGTACCATTATTCAATCCATCGTAAGCACGATGTTTCTTATCTTTAAAATCTTCCGTTGTTGTCTCTGGTTCCGAAACATATACATGATCTCTCGTTGCATCAATAAACCAATCATTCATATTATCAATATTTGTAAATAATTTACGATTATAATCTAAGAATTGATGTAAATTACCAGACAATGTATCCTTCGCTAAGATTTCACGGAATGCATCTTGCGTACGGTTACCTTTGAGGTTATTCTCTTTTGAACCAATCTCAATCAATCGATCCAATACACTTACGTTTTTACCATAGAAATCTGGTTTGAATAACATTAATTCTTTAATATTTACCTCTCCAAATTTTACTCCGTAATAACGATTTAGATACGTTAATCCAAGAATTAAAGCCGCTTTATTCTTTTCAACTTTATCTAAAATCATTTGTTGTGCTACTAGAGAATCATTTAATTGATGATTTTCATTTTGAACTAACTTAGTCACTAGTTCTGTTAAGTTATTCTTCACATAATCAAAGCTTTCTTCTAAGTAAAGATTTTTCACTGCATCAAATCTTCCTGATCCCAGTCGATTAAAGTGTTTATAAATAACATCTGATTGTAATTCAATCGGACTTAATTTTGAAACAATTCCATTCACTAAACCATCATAATTTTTTTGAACAATATTTAATGTATATTTAACTCCTAAATCTGTTACAGTGTATTCTTTAACATTACTTAATCCTTCTGTACTGCCAGATAGATTTAAGTATTCTTTTGTTCCATCCGCATAGTGAATCATAATTTTATTCACTTCTTCTAAATTTGTAACGAATTTTGTATCATGCATTGGTGTTACAGAAAGAACTTCTTTCGTATTTAAGTTATGTGATTTATCCAATTTATTAGCTTGATGTACAATATATTCTTTATTATAGAATGGTTGTAATTTTTCAAAATTCTTATATGCTAATTTATATTCATCGTTATAATCTTGGATTTGATCATAAGCAGAATTTTGAGACACTGTTGCGTTTAATGTAGCCACTAGTGATTTTTTGCTTTCAAAAGTATTAGCAGTAATATTATAGCTAGCTACTTTTTCATCAGCTTCTTCTTTTGTCAATTCAATTTGTTTATTAGGATATTTAGTGTATGACTTTTTACCTTCACTATATCCAGCTACACTGTATAATTTATCAATTTGTGGATGTGCATAATCATCATCAATATCATTTGAACCAAATAACATTTCTGCATTTTTCACTTTTACATAACTAACATTATCTTTTACTGTACCAAAAGGCCATGTCTTACTTGCAAACGCTCCAGTTTGTACTGGCGTAACTACATTAATCATTCCTTTGGCAACAGATTTGGTCAAGTTTCCTTTAGTTCCAGTTAAATAATCGCCTACCATTCCGTATTCAACATATGGAATTAATGAGCTTGCTCGTACGTTATTACCTGTTAATATTGCATCTACATAAGTTCTCGTTACAATGCCTCGATAATTTTTATCAGCAATACCACCTAACATAGAACCATTTGCATGTAATTTTCCGATGAATGCAACATTTTCAATGCGAGTTCCATCGTTCATATTATTAACAACACCCGCTACATTATTACGTCCAATAACAGAACCTGTAATTTTAACATCTTCAATGACAGAAGTGCCATTCATTGTATTTGCTATTGTAGCAACACCATCATCATTTTTACGATCGATATCGACATCTTCAAAATTAATATTTTTTATAGTAGCATTCTTAATAACATTGAATAAAGGTCGTTCTAACTCTGTAATAGCATAACGTTTTCCGTCTTCACTTAATAATTTTCCTGTAAATTCACTCGTGATATACGATTTTCCATTCGCAGATGCATTTCTAGCACTCATACTTTGACCTAATCGGTATTCTCCTGCTGGATCTTTTTGCATTGCTGAAACTAAATCTTCAAAATCATAATAAACATTTCCGTTAGCTGCAACTGATTTTTCAATGTAATGAGTATATTCAGATTCAAATGTTTGATCTTTTTGACGCCCAACTAAATTATCTGCTGTTGCAGTTACTTTATACATTTGTTTTCCATCAACGGTTACTTCTTCAATATTTTTCACTGCTAATAATGTTGATTTTTGATCATGTGAAGTGACTTTTAAGTAGTATTTACTCTTATCCTCTGGGATTGATTTTAATCTAGATTCATTCGTTTCTGTTTCTTGATCATATTTGATTAAATCAGTTCTTCTAATATCTTTGATTTCAACTTTTTTAAGATCTAATTGAATTTTTTTATCTTCTAATGTTTGAGTTTCTTCGCCTTCACCTCTGTCATAAACCATTTTTGTAGATAGAGTGTAGCCTTTATAATATTTCAAGTCTTTTAATGTTGCTTGTAAATCATTTTCCGGCACGTCAACTTCTTTAACTACTTCACCAGCTTCATTTTTTAAAGCAACTTTAATCGATTTAATCGTAACTCCAACTGGTTTATTTAAAGTGTATTTAGCGGTAGCGCTCTTCTTCAATTCATCTTTATCTGTTGTATTCCATTGTAATGTTGGTTTTTCTAAACCTTTTGTACCATTCTTAATAATTTTATCTTGAGGTTGTAAGATAACTTTTTCTTCTACTGTTGGAGCGTCGTTTGTTTTTTCTCCACGAATCGTTTTATACGTCTTGGTAATTTGTTTCTTACCGTTTACACCTTCTTGAGCAACTGTAGTTGTTCCACGTTTTAAAGTGTCATCATCTTCTGTTTTTGTAGCAAAAGGAATGGCTTCTTCTCTTGTTTCAATTGTTGTTCCTTCAACTGGTTTTGTTCCTTTTTTAACGACTTTAGGAACAGCAGGAGTTTTTACGTCTGTAGTTGTTGAAAGGACTTTGTTTGTTTCCACACCTTCCACTGTTTCGTAAGTTGTTTTCGTAACTTGAACTCCTTTAGACCCTTGACGTTCAACAACTTCTTCATCTACATATTTTGTGTCATCCGGAACTACTTCTGTTGTGAAATCTAATTCACTTTCGGTAGACTTCTCAACTGTACCTGTTGTTACTTTATATTCTGGGTTTACTTCTTGTACTGGTGCTTGACCTTCTTTGCCTTCTTCTTGCGTACCTTTAGCTGTTTTGGTCTCCTCTGTTGGTTCTACAGTTTCTTCAGCCTTGGTCTCTGGAGAGACTTCTACTGGTTTCGGGGTTTCTTCCGAAACCTTCTCTTCCTCAGAAGCTTCTGGTTGCTTTTCTGGAGAGACTGGTGCCTTTTCGTCTTCACTTGGCGCGACTGGTTCACCTGCTTGTTCAACTTTTGGTTCCGTTTGTTTTTCTACAGCAGGCATTTCCACTTTTGGTTCTTCAACAGGTTGATTAGCAGCCTCCTCTTTTGATTCTACTACTGCTGGCTGTGCATCTTCTTGTTTCGGTGTCTCTTCCGATACCTTATCCTCTTTAGGATCTTCTTGTTGTGATGAATCTTTTGGTATCCTTGGTTGCTCCGGTTGTTCTGGGACTTTTGCTTGTTCTACTGGTGGTTCAACTTTTGATTCCTCAGCTGGTTTGTCTGATGGTTGACTTTCTGGCTTAACTGCTACTTTTTCCTCTGGTTTTGACTCAACTTTTCCACTTACTTCTTCAACTGGAGCTGGTTCTACTGAAGCTTCTTTTTCTTCTTTTCCTTTAGGGAGGGGCTCGTCAGTAGGTTTTACCTCCGATTTTGGTTCTTCCTTTGGACTTTCTTCTGTTTTAGGTGCTTCTTCTTTTGGAGCTTCCTCTGTCTCTACTGCTTGGTTTTCTGGCCTCGCTTGCTCCTGATTTGTTGTTACTTGGGGATTCTCAACTTCGACTACAGTCACCTCTCCAGGTTTAGCTGAGGCTTCTTCTAAAACAGTGTCCAAGCCAAGCGTTTTGAGGATGTCACCTGATAGATAACCAACATAGCGATAGCCCTCCATTTCAACAATACCCTCTCGACTAGCCGGTGCTAGAGTCGCAACTGGGTCTACAGCTCCTGCACTAGGAAGAACTACCAATCCCATAGCTCCAACTAGAAAGACGCTGGCAATTTTCTTTCTCTTGTAGATTAAAAGTAAGCTCCCAACAGTCAGCAAACCAAAAGCTGTCAAAACAGATGCTTCTGTCCCTGTTTGTGGCAACTGGTCTTTTTGATATACCAAACCATATACAACTTCATTTCCATCAGGCTTTCCTGTTTGGATTAAATCTTTAGCTTCTTGTGAAATAACCTCTTTATCTACATAGTGATAGGTAGCTGCGTCCACTACAGAAGGAGCCATCAAAAGGCTTCCGAGAAATACAGAACCTACAACTCCATTAATCTTACGAATTGAAAAACGGTCTTTTTTAAACACTTTCATCTCCTTTATTCATTCTCACGACTTTCTGATAGAATCTTGCGGATAGTGCGCACGCGCACCTCCGATTAATTTTGGACGACTAGCCAGTGCCGTTACATGGGCATGACCAATCTCTCTCAAAAGAGGGCGAATCGGAACCTGAACATGCTTAATATGCATACCAATTGCAGTGTCTCCGATATCCAATCCAGCATGAGCCTTGATAAATTCAACCTCAACTGGATCCTGCATAAACTTGAAGGCTGCCAACTGACCTGAACCTCCTGCATGAAGAGTTGGAAGGACACTGACGATTTCCAGACCAAACTGCTCTGCCACTTGACGTTCAACAACGAGGGCTCGATTGACATGTTCACAACCTTGAACGGCTAAATGGATACCTCTACCACCTAGAATACCCAAGATAGTCTCCACTATCAGCTCACCAATCTCTTGACTGGATTCTTTCCCAATCTGACCACCTATCACCTCACTAGAAGATAGACCTAAAACAAAAAGGGCCCCCTGCTTCAAATTGGCCTTTTCTAAAACATCTTCTAATACCTGACGTGTTTCTCTTTGAATCTGTGTCTCGTTCATCTCTGTCACCTCTTTTGTCACTCTTCTATCATACCGTTTTTTCTTGTTTTTAGCAAGATAGACAACCTAGAAAGCTTGCCCAATTACGCATAAAACTCCCAGAATTGACTGGGAGTTAGCTAGTTTCTATTCCATTTATGTATATTTCAACTTTCGTTCCTTTTGAGGGGGCAGAATCAATCTTCATCTGGTAATTGTCTCCAAAATGAAGTTTAAGACGCTGGTCAACATTTTGAAGGCCTACTCCTCCACGTTTGAGGTTACTCTGACTACTATCGCCAGCAGTTTGGAAGCCAACGCCATCATCCTCAATACGGATGACCAATCCTGAATCCTTTTTCTGAACAGAAACTCTAATATGTCCCTGACCTTCCTTCTCCTTGATGCCATGGTAAAGAGCATTCTCTACAAGAGGTTGTAGGACCAGCTTGGGCAAGACTAGATTATCAAAGGTAGGATTTTCCTCAATCTCGTATTCCAGCTTATCTCCATAGCGTTGTTTCTGGATAAAGAGGTACTGGCGAACATGATTGATTTCATCAGACAGGCAAATCAAGTCCTTACCTTGATTGAGCGCTAGGCGGAAATAGGTTGCCAAAGACTTGGTCACCTGCACCACTCGCTGACTATCCTGAAATTCAGCCATCCAGATGATGGTATCCAAAGTGTTATAGAGGAAATGGGGGTTAATCTGGCTTGATAGGGCTTGAAGTTGGTACTGACGGGTCGTTTCTTCCTGCCTGCGAATATCTGCCATCAGCTGATCAACCTGATCCAACATGGCATTGAACTGACGAGACACTTCTCTCAGTTCATAGGCACCAGTTTCCCTGGCACGAAGATTCTGATTACCAGAAGCAATTTCCAGCATGGTTTCTCTCAAATCCTTCAAAGGAGCAATCCAGCGTTTAAGACTAAGCCACACCAAGCAGAGACAGACAAGAAGAGATGTGATACTAGCCCCAAGCAAGGTCCACAAGAGTTGATTCCGAACCTGGTCTAACTTCTCCAACGAAGACACACCAAGCACCGTCCAATCAGTTCCAGCAATCTGTTCCTGACTGACGTAGGATTTGTGACCAGGAGTATAGCCCTGACCCGTCTCAATGTAGGATTTCATGGCCTCCATTTCGCTAGACGAACTATAAACTGTGTGTTGAGGATGGTAAACAAATTCATGTTTTTCATTGATAATGAAAGCAAATCCCTGCTGACCCAACTGAAGCTGGTTGAGATAGGCTTCCAGAGTTTCGTAGGAAATATCCAAACGAAGCACGCCCAGATTAGCTCCCTTTGCATCAACAAGTTCTTGAGTGACAGAAATGACCCATTGACTATCTGATTTACGAGCTGGAGTCAAAACGGGCATGGCTCCCTGATGAATAGCCTTTTGATACCAATCCTCAGCCATCATATCAGAGGAAGTTTTCATCTGCACACTGTCATCTGTAGAAATGACCTGACCAGATTTGGTCACCAGCACAACAGTTTTCAAGTCCTGATCTGCCTTTAAGATGGTCAAAAACAGATCTCGGATTTCCTTGACCTTTTCTTGACTGGGATTCTCAGCATAGGCTAGGACATCAGTCTGCTGGGTCAAACTGGTCGAGGTGGTTTCTAATTTTTTGATATAAGACTGGATAAAGTGGCTAGTCTGGCTGATGGTCGTCTGGCTATTGCCCTCAATGCTAGTCTCAATGGCAGAGGAACTAGATTGATAGTAGAAAGTCCCAACAACAGCTAGGAGAATGAGAAAGACCAGAAAGATGGAAATAACCATTCTGACTAGGAGAGAAGAACGCTTCATCGGCCTTCTCCCTTCTTAAACTGACGAGGTGTCACACCCGCAATCTGTTTAAAACGTTGGGTAAAATAGTTCATATCTTCAAAACCAACCTTTTCTGCAATCTCATAAATCTTCAGATCTGTAGTTAAAAGCAAGAGTTTGGCTTGTTTAACACGTTCTCTCACCAGATAATCCTGAAAAGGCAGACCCAGCTCTTTCTTAATCAAGGAACTCAGATAGGTCGGACTAAAACCTAAGTCACTGGCCAAGCTCTTTAAACTAAACTGGCTATCAGCCAGATGAGATTGGATTTTCTGGGCCATGTTTCCTTCAAACTTATCAGTTAATAAATCTTGTAACTGCTCTTCCTTTTCTTCCTTATCCAACTTTTGCTTGATTTTCCCCAACATTTCCTCAATATCCTGACGAGAAAAGGGCTTGAGCAGGTAATCGTCCACACCGAGTTTGACAGCAGACAAGGCATAATCAAAATCATCGTAGCCAGTCAAAAAAACTAGATGAACCTGAGGATAGGTTTCTCGTACCAGACTGGCCAACTGGATGCCATTCAGCTGAGGCATGTTGATATCGGTTAAAATAATATCTGGTATCTGTTTTTGGATTAAGTCCCAAGCCTGTCTTCCATTTTCAGCCTGACCGATGATTTCCATATCGTAGGCTGCTACATTGACCAGCTTGGTCAAGCCTTGTCTTACCAGATATTCATCTTCTACGATTAAGATTGTGTAGGTCATGCTTCTCTCCTTTGTCACTTACTAGTATCAGTATAGCAAAATTCTCCTCTAACTGCTTAGGAAAGACTTCTTAATCAACATAATCTAGTAAATAAGCGTAGCCTTTTTCTTCCATTTGGTCTTTGGGAATAAAGCGGATAGAGAGGCTATTGATACAGTAGCGCAAGCCACCCTTGTCCTGTGGGCCGTCCGTAAAGACATGGCCAAGGTGAGAATCTCCTACTCGGCTTCTCACTTCCATGCGCGTCATATTGTAGGACTTATCTTCTTTGTAAGTAGCAACATCTGGACTGATGGGTTGGGTGAAACTAGGCCAACCACAACCAGACTCAAACTTGTCCTTTGATGAAAAGAGGGGTTCGCCAGTTGCCACATCCACATAGATACCAGATTCAAATTTATCCCAGTAGCGGTTTGAAAAAGCCCGTTCTGTTTGATTTTTCTGGGTGACTGCATACTCCTCAGGTGACAAGGCCTTTTCCAATTCTTCATCACTTGGTTTGGAATATTTGCTGGCATCAATGACAGGATAAGCCGCCTGATTAACATTGATATGGCAGTAGCCATTTGGATTTTTCTTGAGATAGTCTTGGTGGTAATCCTCAGCCACTACGAAATTCTGCAGACTCTCCTTTTCAACTGCTAGAGGTTGATCGTATTTCTTAGCAACTTCATCAAAGACTTGGTTAATCACCTCTAAATCCTTGTCATCTGTGTAATAAACACCAGTACGGTACTGGGTTCCCACATCATTTCCTTGTTTATTTTTGCTGGTTGGATTGATAATGCGGAAATAATGAAGCAGGATTTCCTTGAGGGAAATTTGCTTGGCGTCATAGGTGATATGAACAGTCTCCGCATGACCTGTTTGGTTAATCAATTCGTACTTGGTTGTTTCCCCTCTACCATTTGCATAGCCTGAAACGGAATCTGTTACCCCAGGAACTCGAGAAAAATACTCCTCAACTCCCCAGAAACAACCACCAGCTAGATAAATTTCGTGCAAGTCTGCATCTTTACTAACTTCTGTTTTTTTCACTGTTTTTCCTCCTTGGCTAACTGCCGCTTTCTCAATTTGCGAGGCATCTGTCTGCCCTGCATTTCTCATCAATAGAAAATAGAAACCGGTTATGGCTAGGAAAAAGATTCCTGCCAAGACAAACAATTTTACTTTATCATTCATGACCTTTCCCTACCCCATTTCTTTCAATGTTTTTAAAATCATATCCTTATCCATAAAACCTGGTTGCGTTTTGACCAGCTTTCCTTCCTTGTCTATAAAGGCTTGAGTTGGGTAAGAACGGACACCATAACTTTCCAAAAGTTTGCCTGATGGGTCAACTAGGACTGGGAAATTTTTATAATCCAAGCCCTTATACCAATTCTTAAAGTCCGCTTCAGATTGCTCTCCCTTGTGTCCTGGTGACACTACTGTCAAGACAACATAGTCATATCCAGCTTCTTTAGCGATTTCGTCCGTATCTGGAAGGCTAGCTAAACAGATGGAACACCAAGAAGCCCAGAATTTAAGATAGACTTTCTTTCCCTTATAATCAGACAAGCGGTAGGTCTTGCCATCTACTCCAGTTAGCTCAAAATCAGCCACCTCTTTCCCTTTAGCCGTGCTTGTTTTACTAGCTGTCTGCTCCATCTTCATCTCATCTTTCATTTGGTGTTCACTGGTCATGGACTTGCCTGAACAAGCCGTCAAACAAAGGAGCGAACCTGCTCCAAGAACACATGTTTGCCATTTTTTCATACTGATATTCCTTTCCGTTTTATTCAAATAATTGACTTAAAATTGAAGCATTTCCAAACAGAACCAAGAGTCCCATCACAATAATGAGAAACCCACCCACTTTTTTGAGGATTCCGAGATAGGGATGAAGTTTTCGGAAATGTTTCAAAACATAACTAGAGGCCAGAGCTAGAAGCAAGAATGGTAGCGCCAAGCCCAACGTGTACACCAACATGAGACCCGCTCCCTGCCAAGCTCCTGAACCACCTGAAGCCGCCAAGGCTAAAACAGACCCCAGAACCGGCCCCACACAAGGCGTCCAAGCAAAACTAAAGGTCAAGCCCAATAAAAATGCCTGACTATAGCCCTTACCATTTTGCCCCTGTCCTTGCAGTTGTAACCTCTTTTCCTTATAAAGCCCCTTAAAGTGTAGAATCTCCATCTGGTGCAAACCTAAGAGAATGATAACCGCACCCGTCACATATTGAAACCAAGATGCATAAAGCAAATCTCCTAAAAAACCAGCTCCATAGCCCAACAAAATAAAGATAAAGGAAATCCCCGCTATAAAGGCCAGCGTTCGCAATAAACTAGTAACTGAGATGGAAAATTTGCCACTAGAAGCCTGAGCACTATCCTTATCATCTAGTAACACCCCTGCATAGACTGGTAACAAGGGTAAGATACAAGGAGAAAAGAAGGATAGAACCCCTGCCAAAAAGACACTTAGAAAAAAGAAAATATGACCCATAAAGTTCCTCCTATCATTTTATTGATAGATTTATTATACTCCTTCCATTTTCGAAAAAACAGGGACAATGATAGGGAAAAATAGGAATTTAATCAGATGATTTAGAAATCTTGGACAAAAATTATACAAAAACTGTCAAAGCACAAAAGCGCATAGTATCAAGGCTTTATAGAACCTTGATACTATGCGCTTTTGTAATAGATAAATAGTTAATCTTTTCTAAAGCTCGGATCTTTCAAGCTCTGAACACTGGCATTGATCACCGCGCCTAGGATAACAATTTTAGCAATCAAGATAAACCAAAACATCATAACAACAAGAAGAACTGAACCTAAAATTCGGACATCCACCAAATGATGGACATAGTAATTGAGATAACTAGAAAACAGAGTTAGTAGAACTAAAATCACTAAGAGAACAAAGGTACTGCCTGGTAGGGTATAGCTAATTTTCCTGTTAGATAGATTAGGAAGAAAATAATAAAGCATGACCAAGATAGCAAAGAGGAGGGCGTAAGTCAGAGGACCTGCCAACCCTTGTAAAGCCTGATAGATAATGCCATCTTTTGTCCAATAATGAGCAAGTAAATCCAAAATCATCTGCCCAAATAAGCTCAAAAACAAGGCAAAAGCAAAGAGGAGCTGCAAACCAAAACTGACTAGGAGACTTACCATCTGATGGGAAATAAGTCCACGACTCTTTTCGACGCCATAAGCCTTGTTAAAAGCTTTTTGCAAGAAATTCATAGATTTTGAAAAACTCCATAGAGCCGATAAGACAGAAAAACTCAATAAACCTGTTGAAGGTTGAGTCAAGACTTCTCTGGCTATTTTTTCCACACCTTCATAGAGGCTTGGGGGCAGGACGTCTTTCATAAAGCCCAGAAATTCTCCCACAGGAATCTGAAAATAAGGCAGGATATTGACCACCACCAAAAGCAGGGGAAAAATCGAAATCAACCAATAGTAGGCTACCGCGACACTGGTCAACTCACTATCTGATGCTTGATAATAATGCAAAAAAGCTTTTACTAAAGGCTTGTCTATCAGCTCTTTCCAGCATTTTTTCATGTCACACTCCTTCACTTACAATCTTATACTCAATGAAAATCAAATAGCAAACCAGGAAGCTAGCCGCAGGTTGCTCAAAGCCCTGCTTTGAGGTTGTAGATGAAACTGACGAAGTCAGTCACATATATAATCCAAGGCGACGCTGACGTAGTTTGAAGAGATTTTCGAAGAGTATTAACTAATTTCTTCTTACCAATTCCACCATATCATAAGGCAGGGTATTGGCAGCTTCCTTCAAGGAATAGTTCTCTAAGTTATTGACATTTTGTCGTAACTTCTTGGCATACTTGGTCGTAATCAATCGTTTTTCTTCGTATTCGAAAATCAACTTACGCTCCAGATAATATCCTCTCAGCATTTCATCGATATTGTTGGGCTTAACGCGATTGATAACCCGTTCGACAAAGGCACCACTGCTGATAATAGCTGTTTCACGAAGACGAGACTCCTGCATAAAACTAATCAAAGAGCGTCTATAGACTCCCTTCAGGTTTTCCAAACTTTCAATAATCATCTCTGTATTGGCAAGATAGAGCTCTGCTATTTGGTCATAATCAAGAGCACGGAGACGGCTTTGCTCCTTGTCCTTCCAGCTACGGAAGGTCTTTCCGAGAGTAAAAACTTCATGCAGGAGAAAACGTAAAATCCGCAAGGAAACAAGAAAATAATAGGTCAGTCTTGACGCAAACTTACGATTGATTCCTCGTTCTATGTTTTTCAGATAACGTTGGTAAACTCGGTAAGCACGATTGCTAATGTTCCCCTCTTCATAGGCCTGTTCCAATCCATCACTTTCAATACTAAGAATCAAGAGTTTCAAAGCAGCCCAGTCTTCTTGAGCCCCCTTATTTTCTTGACTCAGGATGAGATTTTCAATACGTCCATGATAATTGTCAATAGCTGCATAGAGAGGAAGCTTATTTCTGGTATCTTCCAACTCTTTTTCCAACTCTATCGTTACTTCATTCAAAATGGCGATATGCATGAGATAGTCCTTGCTTTCTTCCTGTTCATCAGAAAGATGAGGCAAGACCACGAGGCCTGTTAAAAAGCTTACAAGCGTCACACCTGCAACGAGGAAAAGTAAGAGAGGATACTCCTGCTCTAGATTACTTGGTATCAGAAGGATTGTCGCAATCGACACCGTTCCCTTAACACCTGAGAAGGTCAAGAGAAGCATGTCCTTCATATACTTATTTAGCTTTTTCTTGAGACGTCTAGTCCTATAGGCATAATAGCCATAAATCATGATAAAACGAATGGCAAAGAGGACAAAGGTCAGGGCGACAAGAGATAGCAATAAAAGTAAGGGATTATAGATTGGATTGGTCAAGATAGGCTCTGCTATCATTTCCAGCTCCATCCCTAAAATCACAAAGACAGAACCGTTGAGCATAAAGTTGACTGTGTGCCAGACCGTCTCGGTCACCGTATCCACTTGGGCTTCGAGTAGCGTAATCTTCTTAAAACGGCTTGCCTTTAAAATCCCAGCAACCACAACGGCAATAATCCCCGAAACATGGACTTCTTCTGCTAGGAAGAAGGTCACCAGAGGCAAACTCAATTCTAATAAAAGTTCGCTGGCAATATCTGTTGCTCGCACACTTAGCAAGAATGTGTGAAGGAAACGGTTGGTCATAGCTGTTAAAAAGCCAATCAAAAAACCGCCTAGAATTGAAAAGATGAGCGAACTACTAGCTTGCCCAAGGGAAAAAGCTCCAGTTGTCCAAGCTGTCAAGGCAACCTGAAAAGCCACCAAACCAGAAGCATCATTCAAGAGTCCTTCACCTTTAAGGATATTGGACACGCGCTTAGGAAAGCTAAAACGCTCCGAAAGAGAGGCCAAAGGCAACCAAGTCCGTAGGGCCAAGTGCCGCCCCAACAGCCAAGCAAGCTGCCAATGGAAGGCTGAGCCAAAGAAGATGGGCCAAGCCACCCAAACTCAGAGTCGAGATAAAAATCACTGGAAATATGAGATAGATAATGATTCGCCAGTGTTTTAAAATAGCTGTAATGTCCGCTTCTTCCGACTCTCGAAAAAGCAAGGGCCCGATAACCAGTGCCAAAAACAACTCCGTATTGAGGTGAAAGTCGGTATTGGGTAAAAAGAGACCAATCACAATTCCCAAAAGAATTTGCACCAAAGGAAGAGGCAAAAAGGGGAGGAGCTTATTGGTTGTACTTGAGACAATCAAGACCAGTAAAAATAGGATGAGGTAAATCAGTAATTCCACGCACTTCCTCCTTACTCTTTTTTACAACAGGATTCAAATATCTCCTTCTGCTCTTTGATTTTTTGGTCAATCTTGGAACAATCCTTGTGCTCAATTTTTCTCTGGCACCGTTCCATTTCAAGAGCAACTAATTTTTTCTTGATTTTGAGCATTTTTTTGCTCATGTGTGCTTGGTCTAGCACGCCCACCGCTCGTTCGTGGTGGGTTGATTCAACAAAATTCTGGCGCATGGCATCCAGCTTTTCACGTAGGTATTGTTTATCCATGTCTATATCTCTCTAATTTTTCAATCATTACTAAAAACGGTGGATTGTTGACTTGGTTTAAAGTTCGATAAATAGCAGCTGTGTACTCTTGTTGGTTCAACTGGCTAACAAAATCCAAGACAGCATCCCTCTCGAGGTCGCCTCCATCATGACCATAATAGATCATAATGGCAATTCGTCCACCTTTGACAAGTAAATGACACAGCTTTTCTAATGCTTCAATCGTTGTCTGAGGTCGGGTGATGACAGACTTATCAGCTGATGGCAAATAGCCCAGATTAAAAATCCCTGCCTTGGCTTCTGTCACAAACTGGTCCAGTATCTCATGGCCTTGCAAGATTAACTGGGCATTTGTCATTCTAGCCTGGTCCAAACGCTTTTGCGTCTTTTCCAAGGCTTGCTCCTGAATATCAAAAGCATAGACTTGCTTAGCTAGCTTGGCTAGAAAAAGGGTATCGTGACCATTTCCCATAGTCGCATCTACTACGATATCATCCTGAGTTACAACCTCAGCCAAAAAATCATGTGCCATTTCAAGTGGTCTTTTCATTTTCAAACTCCTGTTTTACAGCCTTGCATCCTTGAACACTTCCGCGACGTCGCATCTCCATCTCAATGCTGTTAAGGACTTCCCATTTATTGAGGCTCCACATAGGCCCAATCAGCATATCTCTCGGTGCATCTCCTGTGATGCGATGGATGACGATATGCTTGGGAATGATTTCCAGCTGATCACAGATGACCTTGACATATTCATCCTGACTCATCAGTTGCAAACGTCCCTCGTGGTAATCTCGTTGCATACGCGTATTGGTCATGAGGTGAAGCAAGTGCAGTTTAATCCCTTGAATATCGTTATCCGTGACACAACGGCGTACATTTTCAAGCATCATCTCATGGGTTTCACCAGGAAGTCCATTGATCAGATGGGAAACAATCTCAATCTTGGGATACTTTCTCAAACGCTTGACCGTTTCCACGTACAATTCATAGGAGTGGGCACGGTTAATCAAATCAGAGGTTGTTTCATAAGTGGTCTGTAAGCCCAATTCAACCGTCACATGCATGCGTTCCGATAACTCAGCCAAATATTCAATGGTTTCGTCTGGTAAACAGTCAGGGCGTGTTCCGATATTAATTCCCACTACACCTGGCTCGTTGATAGCCTGCTCATAGCGTTCCCGAATCACTTCCACCTTTTCATGGGTATTGGTAAAATTTTGAAAATAAACCAGATACTTCTGCACGTCTGGCCACTTGCGATGCATAAAGTCAATTTCCTTATAAAATTGCTCACGGATAGGCGCATCCGGTGCTACGATAGCATCTCCAGAACCTGAAACCGTACAAAAAGTACAGCCTCCATGAGCCACAGTTCCATCACGATTGGGACAGTCAAATCCCGCATCAATAGGGACTTTAAAGGTCTTTTCTCCAAAAAGTTTTCGATAATAATCATTCAAGGTATTATAAGATTTCATAACCTTCATTATAACAAAAATCACCCACAATCTCAAAAGCCTAACTTTCCTATAAATTCCTCTGTTTCTCGTTTCCATTAGACTTTTTTTATGATACAATATGGGTATGATTTTAATGAAATTAGCATCTATTTTATTATTGATACTGACCTTAGTCGTCTGCATTATCATAACCAAACTGTTTAGATTAAAAAAACTAGGACGAAATTTTGCGGATTTGGCTTTTCCAGTCTTGGTATTTGAGTATTACCTAATCACAGCTAAAACTTTTACCCATAATTTCCTCCCTAGACTGGGTCTAGCCCTCTCAGTCCTAGCTATTATTCTCGTCTTTTTCTTCCTTTTGAAAAAACGCAGCTTTTACTATCCTAAATTCATCAAATTCTTCTGGCGTGCAGGATTCTTATTAACCCTTGTCATGTATATCGAGATGATTGTTGAATTGATGGCTCAGAAATAAAAAACTAAATCAAAAACACCTCAATCAAACTAAAATACAGTGATTGAAGTGTTTTTCTTTATATCTTTTTTAATAATTCTTATTTTCCTTCTTTATCAGGAAAAAGGTAACCAATACCTACACAAGCCAGCACACCTGCTCCAATCACCAAGCCACTTGAAATTGGCAACAGGTCCAAAATTGCATTGGCAATAATAAAGGCAATAATTAAACACATCAGACTAGCCTTGTAATCCTTTTTCAAAAGATTCTCTAGTGTGAAAAAGAGGAACAAGCCTACCGGAATCAGTGACCAGAGATTGACATCTAAACTTGGCCAGCCAACAGAACCAAAATACACTACTGTCGCTGCTGCTATTAAAAATACAATCCCCAATAACTTTTTCATTTGTTTATCTCCAATTTCTTTTTTAGGAACTTGACTTATCTGATAGTGACGCCTCCTGTTCCTTACAAAAATCATTATAGCAGAGGAGTTTCTCAAGAACAAGTTCGTTTGCCTATCTGGTCTCAATCTCGGTCTAAGTGGCTCAATAATAGCCGTAAAATAAGGAAATAGGTGAAAAACTTCCTTCCAAATAAAAAGGAATTAAGCAACCAAACGCCTTAATTCCTTGAAATTGTCTCATCACCTCTATTAGCCTTTAAATTTTGATAGACTCTATTTTCTAATCAATATGACCAATATTGTCAATACTAACCCTTTCAATCAATTCATTAGTTATCGAAACTAAGTCTATTAATAGATCCAAAAAAGAGTATCAATAGTAAAGTAAACTAAATAATTAAGTTATAAATAGCTATTTTTACAAAACTGTTTCATCATCATACTATCTCAGTACACAAACCATTTTTCTATAGCTTTTGTCTTAATCTTGATCTTTTTTCTTTAATCCAAGAAATGCACCTAAGGTAAACATTATTCCAGCAATGAATGGTGTAAAACCTTCTCTAACTGTTCCGGTTTTTGGCAATCTATCAGAATTGTTAGTATCCGATTTACTATCGATATTGGTATGTTTATTAGCTATATTCTCTGGTTCATTAAGATAAACTTCCTTCTTATTTTCAAAGTTTTTATCATTTTTATCAGGAACTGGAGCTGTAACATCCTTAGTTGAATCAGATCTTTGACTTTCATCTAATTGACTATAATTTACTTGTACAGAAACTGTAGATTTGACATCCTTAGTTGAATCAGGTTTTTGTGAATGATGTTCTCTTTGTAAATCCTCCTTTTTGTAATTTTCATCTAATTGACTATGATTTGCTTGTACCTTATCTTTCTTTTTCGATACATCAAAAGTAGGTTTATTTTCCTCCTCCTTTTTCTCCTCTATTTTCTTAAATACAGGTTTTATAAGGGTATCTTTTGATAGATTAAGAACATAGCCAACGTCTTTTTTCCCTTCGAAACCAGAAATTTCCCAGCCATCAAATTGATATCCTTTTTCTAATTCACCCTCATAGACAGGTAAAATGAAATCTTCTTCCGACACTATCGTTGAACTCATTTCTTTTCCATTTTGAATGGTCACAGTTACCCTATGAGGTTTTAGTTCTCTTACCTCTCCCGTATCTTTGTTTAAAATGAATTCTTTTACGGTTGTATTTCTTGCGAAATCTTTTACAAGAATCTTAATATTTAGTGTCTTATCTGTTAGTTGTTTAATATCATCAAATGATTTATATTCTTTTCCATTTACATAAATATGTTTGTCTTGAATCTCACCATTGAATCCATTATCTCTTTTATCATTGATGTTAAAGACTACAGATTTTCCATCAGCATATTCGATACTAGTATTTCCCTCAGGATCAATGTTTACTTCTGGTTTAACATTATCATATAAAAATTGATAGTGTACTCCAACCGCTTTCGCATTCAAATCGCTATAGCCAGTTTGAAGATAAACATTTCCATCCATATCTGTTACCTTATCTGGAAATCCGTTTGCTTTATAGTCTTTCATTCCCCAGTCCATGATGTCACCGTCTTTAACATTAAGCTTAACGTTAAAATCTCTAGTGTTATCAATGTGTAAATCTCCGTAGATTAAATAATTATCTACAACAGATTCATTAACTCTCAATTCCCAGTTAAAACCACCCTTATCAGAAATCTTACCTCTTAAATAAAACTCTGGATTTCGTACATAAATTTTATTAAATTTAGATGGATTAAAGTAGTTCTTGTCCATTGAAAGGTTTACTGGTTTTGCATCAATAAATAACGTAGAGCCATCTTCTTTTATAGCTTCTACATTGGACTTATCCTCTCCAGTGTACTCTTTATCATCTTTACCAAATAATACAAGTTTAGAAGGATCTGTTACAAGATTTCCATCTTTATCGATTGCCTCCCCTTTATCGTTCATTTTAAATCTAAACACTTGATACCTTACAATGTTAAAGCCGTCCAAAGCCGACATTAATACAGCTTGAGTACTTCTTCCATCTTCAACATTTCTACTGTCAGAATAAATTATTTTTTCTGAAAGGGCTCTTAGATTAGGATTGGAATTTTGTATTTTTGCTATATCTTCCTTGCTATAGACTCCATTTCCTTCTAACATATCCGTTTTTCCAGGATTATAGGTAGTCACTTTTAGTGCATAGCCTTTTCTCAGAATGATATTATCCTTTAATAGATATTGTTGTTTTTCTGAATCAGAATAGATTTTACCAGATTCCATTTCAGTTAAATTGTTTGGTTTGTTCTTTGAAAGATCTCCTTCCCCTAATTCTATTATATTCCCATAACTTGATGCATAGAGATATTCTGTCTTAGTTTCCCTATTTTTTTCAGGCATTCTAATCTTCGTTTCAGCTTTTCTCTGACCATCATCTGTAACAAAGAATCTCATATCTCCTGCAAAAGCTAATCCATCCACAATATCATTAATATTAGCGTATAAATCAAATGTCATCGTTTTTGAATTGGAATCATACTTGGTCGCTTTGATTTCTATATATTTATAGGTATTTCCATAATATACCTTGGCATTTTTAGACACATTACGTATCTTTCCAAGAATTTCAAAGTGTCCATCTTTAGACGGGCTTAGAACACCATAAATTTTTGATTTGATTTCGTCAAGTTTTTCAGTTTCATATTCTAAGGCGCTACCATCGTCATAGGCAGCTATATTTCCTTTATCGTCATATCGATAATCAAGTTCTACTGTTCTTGTACCACCATTTACAAAGTCCTCTTCTTCCCTATATTTCTTTTTAATGAGTTTCTTTAGGTCTTTATTTTCAAAGTTTCTAATTGTTGAAATAGTTTTATTTATTTCAAGGCTAGCTTCTCCCTCAACTGAACTTTCTTCATCTGGTTTTGAATCTTCATCCTTAGCTTGATTATTATTGGTATTTTCCTCTGAGCTCTTTGCATTTTTGAGTTTATCTTCAGAAATTTCACCAAGTTTTTCATATTTAGAAGCATCTTTGTCAGGATCTACTAGGTAATAAGAAATCATCCCCTTTTCATCAGCATGATCAGCAAATTTAATTCTATGAATCTTTGTGAAATTACTAGAGCCATCTAATGCAATGACTTCAATGATTTTTCCTCTTAAATCTCCTGCACCATTAATTTCATAAATAGTATTTCCGTCTTTGTCAAGTTTTCTGTTTCTTCCTTGACCCTCACCTGCATAAGTTACTTCAAGATTTTTCTCAACCTCTCCATCTTCATTAACAAGAGCGGCGCCAGCATACCAAACTTCGTTTGCAATCTCGTCAAATTTTTCAGGATGTTCTTTTTGATCTCTAGCAAACAAGGTTTCGTGTTTGTACTCATCCTTTACCTTGTGGTAGGTATCTTTTGCGATCAATTTAATTTTATCTGGATTAGAAAAATCAATTGAAATAATTTTTGGAGCTGTATTATCAATTTTTACTGGTATATAAGAAACCTGCCATGGGTAATCCTTGGTTAATCTATATTTAAATTTATAGAAATATTGACCTTCCGCAATCGGTTCAAATTGACCTCTTATCTTAGTAGCAGGATCTTGATTATCCTTACTTTCTGGTGCATTTTCTTCTCTACCTCTAGGATTATAGATGAGTCCATCCCACTTCAAGTCACCCCAAACTTTTAGTTTAGAGGATTTGATTCCCTTTGCATCATTGCTTTTAGAATTTAAAATTCCTCTAATAAAGTGTTCTCTCGAAATGACTTTTAAGTCTCTTTGATTTTCTCCCTCTTTATTTGTATTTACTATTGAAATTAATCCTTCTTCTGCACTTCTTAATACAAGTGGAGAAGGTGTTAATCCTCTTTCAAGTTGAGCCTTTTGAGGATTTCCATTTGAATCTAAAGGATAAATGTTAGCAATATTAGAACCACTTGATGATGCATTTAGCCCTTCGTTATTGAAAGCAAATAATTCTGGATTTTGATCTAGGGATGTTCTATTTTTATCTTTTCTATTTTGTATAACTCCTGCTGGATTAAATTTATCTATACCATGTTCTCCACCAATTCCCTTATTTAAGGTTCCTGGAATTTTCGGTTTACCATCATCATCATAACCTCCCATTGTTTTTGATTTTGATCCTTCTTCCCAAGCCCATTTATCAAGGATTGGTTCGTGATTCCAATTTCCAGCAAAGCCCATTAGAGGCATCGATAAAGAAGGTTGGAAGTTTATTTTCTTCCCGTTAGAGTTTAGAGCTTCCATTTCTTCCACTGACTCAAAATGAATAAATGATTCTACAAATTTATTTTTGTTTTTAGCCTCTCCAACATTTATAACCGCATTCAAATCAAAGCTAGAATTTGCGCCTATAGTGAAAGTATCATGCTCAAATGTGATATTTGCTCCTTTGATTTTTTCTGGATGGATTTCTGGAACAATTTGCTTACCATCTGGAGATTTTTCATCTTTATATGTTTCATCAAGTTTTAATCTGTCAGTTAGAGAATCTGTAGTTATCGCTGATGCTGAAACTTTAAAAGTCAAAGGTCTGTTTGATGTATTGTGAAGCTTAATTTTAAAATATTTTTCTTCTCCTTTTATTTCTTTAAGAGAAATAGAACCATAAGAGTTTACCAAACCTTTAGAATCCTTGTTTTTAAAAGTCGCTACAACTTCATTTCTCAAAGCATTGGCCACATTAATTAGCCCTGCTCCCTGTTGTCTAGGTGATGCAAAGTATTGGCTTTTTTCTTTCCAAGACGTTGCGTCCATCATAGGTCGCGCAGTATTTTGTAAAGCAATTTTTGTAAGACTTGTAAGGTCTATTTTGTCATCTCCCTCAAGATTTTTCAATACAGGTCTTTCAAGCATTTCCTTTAACTTCGGTCTAATCAAAACAGTAGAAGCTGCTACGATTGGAGTTGCCATACTAGTTCCTGACATATAGCCATAAGTTGATTTCCCATTAATGACATTGAGAGTAGATTTAATGTTTTTACCAGGTGCTGAAACATCGGGTTTTAAAAGTAAATCTATTCTTGGCCCCCAAGATGTGGATCCTGCTGGAACGATGACATCTTCTTTATAGAGTTCTTTGTCTGTGTCAGGTGCAAACTTAAAGTCAATCTCTTTTTCGTCACCTACATTCGGTTTGTTGGAATTAAAACTTTCCATATCAATTGGATAGTATTGCTCCAATTTATCTTTAAAATCTTCTTTATTATTCCTTTTAATCTCAGTTTTTTTATCAGGATTAATCATGTTCCATAGCTTTACACCATCATCTCCTGAAATTGAAAACACTTGACTTTTAGTACCTTCATCCGCTTCATATCCCATAGCTGGAAGTTCTGTCCAATTATCTCTATTGTAGTAATTGACAGTATTTACAACCATAATGGCGCGTGCTCCCTTATTCGTTGCTCTTTTAAAAGCATCTTTTAAATCCTTGGTATAAATTCGATCCATTACTGCAATTTTGCCTCTAAGATCCAAACCTATCAACTCTTGGTCTTGGCCTTTGCCTATATATACAAATTTCAATTTATCAGGAGCTTTTGAACCATCTTCATTTGTTGTGATTTTATTCTTATCGAAAAAGGCTCCTATATTTCTGTATTTAAAACTTTTTCCTCCAATCTTAACTTTATCAAACTCAACTGTCTGATTTTTAGCAGAAGCGACCGCTATCGCATCTTCATGTGCTGCAGTTCGCGTTACATTTCCAGTATCTGTCATTTTCAGATTATTATTTGCCACTAAATCCCATGAAGAACTTGAAGCAGAAGTCGCATAGTTACCTGTAGCTACAACCATTGGAATGCCTGCTTTTCTTAATGCTCTAATAGCTTGCCAATATTTCTCACCTACAAGACCTGTTCCTGTAAAACCAGATGATACCGAAACAACATCGACATTGTGTTTAATGGAATCTTCAATAGCATGAAACATTGTTTCATCTCCTGCGAAGCCAGATCCTGCGTCAGAGTACATTTTATAAGAGAAGATCTGTGCATTAGGAGCAATTCCATCTATTCCGTTAAAGTTTTTAATATCTTTTTCAGTATCATTTCCCGCAAGAATCCCTGCAATATGCATCCCATGTGGATCAAAATAATCGCTCCCATCATCAGCTTTTTCTACAGTAATTTTACCACCATTATAATAATTGAAAGCATGAGGAATCTTATCACTCAACCAGAAATTTTTATCAGTACCTTTTAAGTCTTCTTTTTTAAATCTCATTGAGTCTTTAGCATCATCATCAATCCTCATGGCCTTATGCCTATAATCTGTCCCGGTATCGATATTTGAAATAACCATACCTCTACCATCAAAATTTTTACCAAATGGAGCATTGATAGATTTTAGGTAATCAATTGCCTCTTCAACTCCAATTTCCTTCCTAGCATGATTCATCATTGGCTGGACTTTTTGTGATCGTTCAACCGATGAGATACCTTCTATTAGTTTAATTTTGTCCAGATTATCTGGAGTTGTTTCTATTGAAACACCATTAAAAATCGTATTATAGGTATATAAAACGTTTGTATCCTTAAGATTGGATAATTCCTTGATTGCTTTTTCTCCAGATTCTTTATCTTTAAATTCAGCAATATAGACAAGTTTATCCTCTTTTTTGGGACTTTCTGGGTCTTTAATTGCAGACGAGTCCGCTTTATCTTCTTTGGATTGATTGGAATCTTCTTTGATTTTTTCTTCTTCATTGCTAGTTTTGTTATCTATCACAGATTCTTTACTAACAACTTCTTTTTCCTCAATAACCGTTGTTTTCTTCTCTTCAGTATCTTTTGAAGTTTCTATAGCATTATGAATATTTTCATGTTTTTCTTTATTTTCTGCTTCCTTATCTACTACTACTTTTTCTGTATCAGAGATATTTAAAGCATCTTCAGAGCTAGATGTGTCTGCTAAAACTACCTCATTAGGGACATATGCTGCTAAAATAACTGCAGCTGTGGTTAATGACAATACTGTACTTTTTTTCATTTTAATTCCTTACATATTTATTTAAATTCCAATAGATAGTAAACTTTAACTTTGCTAGCCTTTGTTATAAAAAGTTTTACTAAGTATTATCTAGGAAATAGAGTAGTACATTTATATATAATTGTTAGCTCTCCATAAAAATAGTATATCATTTAAAAAATTTAAGTCAAGAAAAATTAAGGCAGGTTAATTTTATTTTTAACGCATGTTAATAAATGATGCAAAAGTTTCGTACTTAACGGGGATACATTATAAGCACATTCATACCATCAAAAATAGTAGCAATCAAATTGAACCACTACCAAAATCACAAAGTCAAACATCATTGATGAAATATCAGCGCTATTAAACAATATAAATAACCGCTAAGAATAAGGCTTAACGGTTATTTATACATATCTATTTTTTCAAATCTTCAGTCATATGTTCACCTGTGACCTAGGCTTTACGAGTGCCTTGCTCTAGCAACTAATACTCAATGAAAATCAAAAAACAAACTAGGAAGCTAGCCGCAGGTTGCTAAAAGCACTGCTTTGAGGTTGTGGATAGAACTGACGAAGTCAGTCACATATAAACGGCAAGGTGAAGCTGACTTTGTTTGAAGAGATTTTCGAAGAGTATGAATACTCACGTCCCTTACAAAAATTATTATAGCAGAGGTCAGTTTCAAGAACAAGTTCGTTTGCCTATCTGGTCTCTATACCGGTCTAAGTGGTCTGATTTTCTTTAAAAAGAAAAAGAAGCCTGATGAGACTTCTTCACTTTGCCGATTGCAGGGATCGAACCTGTGACCTAGGCTTTACGAGTGCCTTGCTCTACCAACTGAGCTAAATCGGCTATTACACTTACAGTATAGCACTCTGAGAATAGATGTCAAGGAATTTTCATCTCTATTAGAAAAAGCCTGTCCTGAGACAAGGCTTTGAGTTTCTTCATCTTAGGACCCAGCACTTTCGTAAGAATCCAAGCCCCTGTCCCAGAGTTTAAGGGAAATACCAAAAAAGACAAGGGAAATCAAAATCAAACCTCCAATGTTAAAGAGTACATCCTTGTCCTGCAAGAAATAGCTAGCAGGATAGTATGCCGTAAAGGCAAAAGGTACAATAAAACTGATTAACCAACGAAGAAATGAATTATAAATTGAAATGGGATACTTGGCAAAATCATTAAACATATAGAAAATGTAGATCATGGCGCCTGACTGCTTGGTCCAAAAAGCGATACTAGCTGTCGCGATTTTCAAGGAAGTATAAATCAAGGTCGCAAAAGGAATACAAACTAGGAAAAGCAGGAATTTTGGAAGAGTCCAATCAATGCTTGATACTGTTGTCGCTAGTAAAATTCCACCGACCAAGAGTTCTCCCAAGGCATCAATCTGAAAGGTCTCAACTAGAATATGAAAGAGGGGATTAATAGGACGAGTCAGATACTTGTCAAACTCACCTTTTCGCACTAAGCGCTGTCCCAGAGCCCAAAGATTGTCAAAAAAGAGATGGTCCAAACCCTTGGGAATCAAAGAAAAACCATAGATAAAGGCAATTTCTTGAAAAGTCCAACCTTCTAGGGATGGGATGTGTTGAAAGATGACATTGAGAAACAAGAGATTCAAGCCTTGAGTCAAAAAAACTCCCAGCACACCAACCACAAAATCCACCTTGTACTCCATAATTTGCTTGATGTATTGTCTAATAAAAATCAGATGCATGCGTTGATATTTTTTCATACTAACCTCCTTGAATGGTGATAAATGACTGGACTCGTTTCCAAATCAACTGAGACAAGCCCACCATCACTAAGAGCCAGAAAAACTGCAAAAGGAGCGCCTGAATCATCTGACTGGCATCGTATTTCCCAACAATAATCATGACCGGAGTGTAGATCAAGGATGAAAAAGGCAGGAAGGACAGAATATCTGAAACAACCTTTGGAAAGAAAGCCAAGGGAATCAAACTTCCAGACATAAAGGCCACTATGGAAGTCTTAAGTAGGTTGGAACCCCAAAGATTTTTAAATACAAAGGCTGAAAATCCAAAGCAAATATTAAAGAAAAAGTTAATCAGATAGGCCAGCGTTAAGCTAAAAAGATAAAGGACAGTTAATCCCAGCACCTCTGCAATCCCTTGCCCAGATAAGATTTTCATCAAGACAATGACACTTAAAAATGGAAGGCCAACGCTAATAAAAATCAACCACTTGGAACCAAGTTCTGTGAAAAGATAAGAAGCCGCAAAATGCACTGGTCGCAACAAGCGCATGATAATGGAACCATCCTTGACCTCCTCCCCAATCATAAAAGAGCTATCGGATCTAGTCAGAAGATTGGTCACAAAACTCATGATGATGTAGAGGGTGATATCCGCCATACTGAAGCCCTGAATTAAAGACTCCTGAGAGGAATCAAAGACAGCCTTCCAGAGATAAAAAGCCACAAAAGCCCCCATGACATCGCCAATCCGATAGAGAATAAAGTTGACTCGGTAAGTAATCAACTCCTGAACACCTGCATTGATAAAGGGTTTATAACGTCTCCACAATTTGACCATCTTAGAGCTCCTTTCGATAGAAGCGACGGATAATATCCTCAATATCCGTATCCACCATCTTCAAATCACGGACTTCAAAATCAGATAAGGTTTGCTTGATAATATCAGCTGATTGGTAGCGAGAACTATCGAATTCAATGTTGAGACTGTTTCCTTGTCTATCAACGGTCATATCAGGCAAGCCTTCATAGTGAGAGACGAGATGACTTTGACCTGGCACTAGGTCAAAGGAGAGCGTCTTCATCTTACCAAAGGTCTCCTTGAGTTGGCTCACCGTTCCATCAAAAATCTCCTGCCCCTTATCAATCATAAAAATCCGATCACAGAGTTGCTCAATGTCGCTCAAGTCGTGAGTGGTCAAGAGAATGGTTGTTTCTTCCTCTTGATTGATCTGAGTAATGGCCCGACGAATGTTGTCCTTGACCGAAACATCCAAACCAATAGTCGGTTCATCTAAAAAGAGAACCTTGGGATTGTGAAGCAAGGAAGCCGCTATATCCGCTCGCATCCGTTGTCCCAATGAAAGAGTTCGTACGGGATCCTTGATAAAGTCCTTCAAATCCAAGACTTCATTCAAAAAATCCATGCGCTTATGAAAGAGCGAGTCTGGCACGTCGTAAATCTCCTTTAAAACCGTGTAGGTCTCTTGCAGAGCCAAATCCCACCATAGCTGGGTACGTTGTCCAAAAACAACCCCAATATCTTTGACGTAATCTTGACGATTATCCTGAGGAATCTTGCCGTTAATCCGACAAAAACCAGATGTCGGTTTCAAAATCCCAGTCAGCATTTTAATGGTTGTCGACTTCCCAGCACCATTTGCCCCGATGAAGCCTAAAATCTGCCCCTTGGGAACCTCAAAGGTCAAATCTTTGACCGCTTCAAAGGTCTGCTTTTCAGGATGAATAAAGGAGCGCAAAGCCCCCTTCAAGCCCGGTTCCTTAACTGTCTTCACAAAATTTTTCTGAAGATGTTCCACTTCTATCATTGCCATATCTATCTCCCTATGGTAAGGAATTGCAACATTGTCTTTTGACTACAAATATTCTAAATCCTTACTTTCTAAACCTTCAACATTTTATTATTACAAAAGGCTTTATACCAACCTATTATAGTCCAATAAAAACTAGAATGCAAGCGTTTGCCTAAAATTTGTGAAATTGAAAATTTTTCTCTTAAAATACTACTTTTAATCAAAAATTCTGTTTAATAGTTTAAATTACCAACCTTCCACCCTTCCCTACTAAAACATCCCTTGACTTTCTCTATCTTTTTTTGTAAGATATGTGTAATACAATATCATTACAAGGGGAAATGCCATGTCAAGACTTACACGAGACCGAGTTTATAACTTCCGCGTCAATACTCAACTATTTGAAGAAGCAAAAACCATCCTAGAAAGCCAAAACATCAGCCTTTCAGATGCCCTCAACCTCTTTGTAGAACAAATCGTCCTTGAAAAAGGTCTCCCAATTAAAACAGCCGACCAACTCAAAGCAGAAATCTTCCTAGGCGAACTCAAGGCAGAACTAGATAAAGGCTACCAAGACATCATCGAGGAGCGTCTCTACGACGCAGACGAGGTCTTTTCAAAGTATGGACTATAAAGTACGCTTTACAGAACAAGCCAGACAAGACTTGGACGCTATTTTCATCTACTACTCCACAGACTTCAGTGAAAACATAGCCAAGAAAGTCTTCACTCGTCTCCAACAAATTATCAACCTACTCACCTTCTCACCAGAGGGCGGTATTAACTTTGACCAAAAAATCGGATACTCCCTCTATCCAGAAAATATGCTCAGAATGATTGTCTCTAAACAATACCTACTCTTTTACCTCATTCATGAAAAAGAAGTCCATATCCTGAAAATTATCAATTCACGCACCGACTACCTAAACCAACTCGACCACCTCTTTCAACATATCCAAGACTGAGAAGTAAGCTCTCAGTCTTTTTATTTACTGTAAATCAATGGCATATAAAAAGCATAAACAAGGATTTTTTAAAACTCCCAATCCTCTAACATATCAAGGAGCTCCCCAACGTTCGACTCATGCACAAGCTCACGTTTGGAGAGAGCAGCAATCAAGGCATGGAAACCATTCTCTTTTTAGACTCAAAATGACGAGATTCTGGAACTTCTACAGGTACAAGAACTTTTAACATTATAGTTGATTGAATCTGGAATAGTCCGCCGAGTTTTCTAAAACATTGTTATAAGTTGGTTTAAATCCCCCAATCAATTTATCCATTTTTTATCTCATTTCACTATACAATAAGTAAGACTGAAAAAGTCTTTAAAATTAAAAAACGCATAATATCAGGTCTTGAAAACTTGATACTATGCGTTTTATTGTGGCTTCATTTTATCCTGAAATGAAGTTTTTGCCTATCCTCATTAAGGACAATCTGTTCATTGCAAACAAATTATACCCATTAGAAAGATTAGTCTTCTTTTTTCTTGCGAGCAAGAAGTCCAAATCCACTCAATACTCCAAGAAGTCCAAGTGCTGCAAGACTAGCGTTAGCTTCTGTACCAGTATTTGGTAATTCTTTTTGACCATCAACATATTTAGGTGTTGCTGGCATTTGAGGTTTAGCTGGCTGTTCAGGTATTGCTGGTGTTGCTGGCTCTACCGGTTGTGCTGGTTGAGTCGGTTCAACCGGTGTTGGAGTTGGCATCTCAACTTTGTGGAAGATATGTCTGATATTTCCATTTGAACCTGTCACAGTCTTCACATATTCGTAACCTGGAATTGTTCCCGGTTCTTTAGAACCTGGCTCAGTTGGTTTCAATGGATTTCCATTCTCATCAGTCCAAGTAGTTGTATTTTGCTTACCTGGATTTGGTTGAGGAGCTGGTGGTGTTACTTTTTCATAAACATGAACAGTATCTCCATTTGACAGTTTCTTAGTCTCTACGAATTTATAACCTGGAATCGTTTTAGCCGGAGTTTCTCCTTCTTCTGTTGATTTCACAGGGTTGTTGTCTTTATCAACAGTAATAAGATTGCCTTCCTTATCCTTGAATGTTGTTGTTACTTTTTCGTAGATGTGTTCGATATCTCCGTTTGGAAGTTTCTTAGTCTCTACAAATTTATAACCTGGGATCGTTTTAGCTGGGATTTCTCCTTTTTCCGTTGATTTCACAGGGTTGTTGTCTTTATCAACAGTAATAAGATTGCCTTCCTTATCCTTGAATGTTGTTGTTACTTTTTCATAGATATGAGTTGTATTACCCTTGTTATCAACTTTAGTTTCAACAAATCTATAACCTGGGAAGTCCTTCTTATCAACTTTGCCATCTTCTGTAGTACTTCCTGAAACAACATTCCCATCTGTATCTTTAAACTCCGTTACAGGACGCACAGTTGGAGTATAAGTTTCAGAAACTACCTTACCATTGACGTCTTTCACTTGAACTGTTACTCCAGAAGTTTTCCCTACAAAATCTTTTTCTGGTGTAAATTCAACGACTCCATCCTTGAGTACATATGTTCCTTCTCCTGGAACTACAACTTCTTTCACTTCTTTACCAGTTTTATCAACTAATGTTAGAGTAGACTTATCAAGTTCAACTTTTTCATGACCTTTATTAAAGTTTACTGTTGTATTATCTTGATCTGGCGTATCAAATACTACAGGAGATGTTTGAATAGTTCCACGAGCTCCTTCAGTAACCGATGAAGCACCTGTTGGAGTTACAGCTGTTACCGTTGGAGTGTAAGTCGTTGTTGTAATTGTTCCGTTGGCATCCTTCACTTGAACTGTTACTGGAGTTGCCTTTCCTACGAAACTTGAAAGAGGTTGGAAGGTGATGGTGTTGGTGTCTTTGTTTAGACTGTAGGTACCTTGATTTGCCACTGTGACAGTTGTAGTTTCTGCTCCATCGGCATCAAGAAGCGTTACCGTTCCCTTATCTAGCTCGACAGACTTCTCAACAGTTTCAACCATAGCACTACCTTTAGTAAAGTTCACAGTGCTAGCGTCTGTATCTGCAGTGTCATACTTAATAACTGAAGTCTGGGCTTGTCCTTGCGGTCCAGTTGTCTCTGAAGCTTCAGAGCTTGGTGTTACTGGAATAACTGTTGGGGTGTAGGTAGCTTCTTTCGTAATGCTTGCAGTTTCATTCTTGGCATTTTTAACAGTCGCAGTTGCTTCAACTTTGATGGCATCTGGTGTCCCCTTATACGCACCATCTGGTTGGAAGGTTACTTTACCTGTCGTTGAATCAATTGTATACTTACCAACTGATTGAACAACTACAGATGTTTCATCTGTCGCTTGGCCTGTAGTTGGATCCACAAGCTTATAGCCTGTGATAGTCGTTGTTGCTTCTGCTCCATTTGACAAGGCAAAGGTTGGAGTTCCTTCTTGTTCTGCCCCTTGAATGTCTTTCGATGTCACATTAGTCGACGTTAGAGAAACTGGAGTAACTGTCGGAGTGTAGGTAGCGGTTGAAGTTTCACCATTTGAGTCCGTTGCTTGAACAGTAACACCTGTCCCCTTCTCTTTGTATGATGGATCTGGTACGAAGGTCACAAGACCTGTTGTTGGTTCAATTGTGTACGTCCCCTCACCTGGAATTGTCACACTATCCGTTGCTTGATTTGTTTCTGGAGAAATCAACTGGTGCTTCACAACTGTTACACTCTTGTCTGAAGTCTTAAAGGTTGGAGTTCCACTTTGAGTAGCCCCTTGAATACCAGTCGATGTAGCATCTTCAGATGTCATGGTCACAGCTGTTACCGTTGGAGTGTAAGTCGTTGTTGTCGCTGTTCCGTTGTCATCCTTCACTTGAACTGTTACTGGAGTTGCCTTTCCTACGAAACTTGAAAGAGGTTGGAAGGTGATGGTGTTGGTGTCTTTGTTTAGACTATAGGTACCTTGATTGGCCACTGTGACAGTTGTAGTTTCTGCTCCATTGGCATCAAGAAGCGTTACCGTTCCTTTATCTAGATCGACAGACTTCTCAACAGTTTCAACCAGAGCACTACCTTTAGTAAAGTTCACAGTGCTAGCGTCTGTATCTGCAGTGTCATACTTAATAACTGAAGTCTGGGCTTGTCCTTGCGGCCCAGTTGTCTTAGAAGCTTCAGAGCTTGGAGTTACTGGAATAACTGTTGGGGTGTAGGTAGCTGTCGCAGTTGCAGTGAGTGGGTTGCCAGTAGTATCATTAGCAAATGTTACTGTCAAACGTACTGTAACTGCTGGTGCTTCCCCTGTAAAGTCTTTTTCAGGAGTGAAAGTGACCAATCCTGTATCTTTATCAATCTTGTAAGTACCTATTGTCTTACCATCTTTTGTAGCCGTTACAGAGCCATCTATCGCTCCTTCAAGGCTATAGAGTTTTGTTCCCTGATCAATCTCTGTCTCTTTCTCAGTCTCAGTTTCGGTATCTGTTTTAAACTCAAATGTTGGGTTACCTGATTGTGGACGTCCTTGAATAGCCAATGATTTCGTAGGTTGACCCTCTATATCCAGAGGAGTAACAGTAATAGTGTAGACTGTTCTTGCCGTGGATGTGTTTGCACCATGATCTGTCCCTGCTGTTGTCTCACCAACGTTTGTCTCATCAACTAGGTTAGTATTACTATCCATAACATCTACTGTAACCGTATAAACACCAACTTCTGTCAATTTTAAGCTTGTTGCATCTGGGTAATTATGAGCATCACCAGTCTTTGTGTAAGATGCAACCACCCCACCATTTGGATCAGTTACTGTAATAGTTGTTATCTTGGTATTGTGACTAGTCTTGAAAGTTTTCTCAGCATCACTTGTAGATGGAAGTGAGTCATCTTCTGCATCAGCTACTGTCACATGAGCATTAGTTGTTACCGTACTTACTCCGTCCAAACTGCGATCTACTAAGTCTACAGTTGTATTCATCTTAGTTGTATAAGAAGTCGAAGTAACAGTTGGTTTTCTATTGATAATCGTAGCTTCGTCCGTTGATTCTGCTGTAGTAGCCTTAACCACACCAGAAAATCCTGATGAAGTAGATACTTCCCAATGATCAGCATCTGTCTTTCTAGCTGTCACTACTGACTGATCCGATGACGACCATGTGTTCGTAGCTTTATCGTAAGAAACTGTTACATAGGTTCCATTCCCAACTCTTGTAGCTAAGGTATTTTCTCTCGCATAAACTGTTTCTTTACGAGTCACATCATTAACTGCTGTAACCTTTCCTGTAGCATCATAACTACGGTTATAGGCATAAATATAGAACTTGATAGAGCCATCCGCTTGCACAGAGGTGTAAACTTCTCTATTCGTTACATCATAAGTACCATCTCTGTGATCGGTTCTAACAGTCGCATATTCAGCTGGTAGTTCCCAACGTCCACTTGTTTTATTCAAGGTTGCAACATGTGACGAGTTATCATTATCTTGGAGTGTGACAGATGAACGCATCAAGGATGCTGTAACAGCTTCTGTTTTAGCATAAACAGATATCTTATTTACACCAGCTGTTGCTGTCATTTCACTTGTAACTTTTAATTTAAATTGTTCACCAACTGTTCCGACTAATTCACCAGCTGTCACTGCTGTATTTGTAGTTCCCTCCGCGGCAACATACCACTTGCCTTCTCTATTTTCAAGTGCTGTGACACTTCCATCAGGCATGGTTACCTTGGCATAGGTAGCTCCTTTAGAGATAGTCACTGGGACTTCTGTTCCATATGCAGCAATGTTGAGGACATCAATTTTCGGTGCTACCTTAACTGTGATACCTGCATGGGTTTCTTGCCCCTGGGTTGTCCAACCATTTGCACCTGTTGGCTGGTTCCAGTCCTTAGCATAGGCTGTAACATAATAAATACCAGCTTCCGTTGGAGTCCCACTAATCAAGGCCTTCCCTGTATAACCCGTAGTCACACCGTCAGGACTAGTTAAGGGTTTACTACCATCTAGTGCATAGGTCAATCCCGGAATCTCTGTATCCACGGCACGAGCTGTTCCAGTAGCTGTCACAATATTACCCGAGATTCCTGTAGTACTTGGTCCGTATTGATTACGGACTGTAACATTCGTCCCATCTGCTAGCGTATAGCTAACATTAGCACCGCCAGACATAGCACGAGAACCTGAAGTATCTGAGTAGTGGATATCAATACTATTTGTAGAGTGACCTTGTTCATTGGTAAAGCTACTTTTACCAACCTTTCCTTCAAAGACCTCTCCATTGGTTCCAATGTTTGGTGGAGTTGTATCTTGCCAACCAATCCAACCCCCACGAAGATTTCGGTACACTGCACGTACAGTAGCATTGGTCTGTTTATTGGTATAGGTCACATACATCCGCGTATCATATACCCCATTTGCCAGACCATCTGTCACAATCTTCCCCTGAATAGTATCTGTAGCTGCATTATAGGTTAAACCTGTTGGTAAGTTTGTCGGCTCTACCTTTGAAACCTCCCAGCCAGCTTTGGCTGCTTTCTCTGTCACACTAAATCGTCCCTTGATTTTTTCGATATAAACACGGTCAGTACCTTGTTCATAGACATAGTGATAGATGTGGGTTGCAAGGTATTCATATCCTCCTCCTGCACCAAAAACTACATTATTACCTGTTGAAATTGTTGACCCATCTGCACGGAGTTTTCCTTTCCAGAGGGGAGCTTCTGCAGCCAAGGCTTCTGCTTGTTCCTTGGTTAGAGGAAAATCCATTCGACCTTTATTATTATTTCCTTGACCTGAGTTGCCAGGATTCGTGTCGGTACCTGTCCGTTGGTGAGAGTACACGACTGCTTCCAGAGTCGTAATATCTCCACTGATTCTATCCGTTGAGACATCTCCTCTTGTAGCGGCAGTTGCACCAAAGGTATAGATATCCTTACCTGTTGCAGAGGCTTCTGTTATAGCTGTTGAAACTATCTTATAAGTGCCATCCCCCTGCGGAATGGATATATAATCTTTGGCATTTGGTTGTGCAATTACACCACCGGCAGGAGGCGTATCAGCCAAGGAAACAGAAAATTCTTCTTTGCCTGTTTTACGGAGAGTAACATAGACAGCTTCAATAGATGACTTCAGTTCTGCCATCGATTGGTTAAGGGCTTGGGCACTCGCATCACCATTTGCTAAAGCAGCCTTTGCTTCTGTAATTTTAGCAGCATTGCTGGCTATGGCAGCTCTAATAGCACTCTTGACATCTTCAGAAAGACTTGAATCATTTGCTTCTTTTTCCAAAAAACTATTTGCTAAACGATTGGTTACATCCGCCTCTGACACTCGCTTTTCTAACTCTACTTTTTCAGATGATTGATTTGTTTCTGCTGTATCGACTTGATTAGCTTGTGCTTGACTAGACGCCTCTGCGATTACAGTAATAGCATTTGTTAGGGCTTGAACTTGCTGAGCGACCTCTTCTTGACTTGTTTTAGCTTCTAAAACTGCTTGCGCACTTGTCAATGTTTGATTAGCAAAGTCAAGAGCTAGACTGTCTGTCCCCTTAGTAGCCGACTGGATTGCAGTACGTAAGGTCAAAATTTTCGATTGTAGTTCCGTCTTATCTGCAACTGTTTCTGTAGAAGAGCTAGTTGCCGCTGCTTCGGTATTCTCATCGCTAGCTTGGGATGAGGCAGTATCTTCACCGCCGTCCCTAGTTAGGACTGGTTTTGCGTCATAAGTAGTGGATTTAGATGAGTTAGCACCTTGATTAGCACCCTCATCGCCTATGGTCGGTGTTGGAGTAGCTGTTGAAGATAGTTCATTAACTCCTTCTACTTCTGTTGCTGATACCGCACCAGCTCCAAGAAACATCAAACCAGCCGCAATTGCCACTGATGCTGCCCCAAAACTATACTTACGAATACCATATCGAAGGTATCTTTCAGTTCTAAAATCTTGTTGACCTCTCTTCATGAGATTCAACCTCCTTGATTTATTTTATTCGTGTTGATTTAAAGCATTAGGGCAAATAAAAAGCCCCCCCCTTAAATTTTTTAGTAATATTAAGAGAAGAACATCTTAAAAAAGATTGCTATATGATTGTAAACACTTTAACTGATTATAACATTTAAATTTATAGCATTCAAGTATTATAACTGATAATTATTGAGTTTGAATGAGTGTTTTTTAATTTTATTAGAGATTTTTCTATTTTTCATTAACGATGATCAATGCTTTAGTATAAAACCAATTTAAATACTCTTAAAGAGTATTGTATTGAAACACGTGACCCTAAGAATAACAGCAGTAACTTAAATTTATACTCTTCGAAAATCTCTTCAAACCACGTCAGCTTCACCTTGCCGTACTCAAGTACAGCCTGCGGCTAGCTTCCTAGTTTGCTCTTTGATTTTCATTGAGTATTACCTTACAAGAAGATATTTTGAAATCAAAAAAAGTTGAGACATAGCGTCTTCAACTTTTTTACATTACTTTAACTACTGATTAAAGTGAGTTTACGTCAACTTTGATACCAACACCTTGAGTAGTTGTGATAGTCAAGTTTGTTACATAAGTTCCTTTAGCTGTAGCTGGTTTTGCTTTTTGAATTGTTTCGTTGAAAGCTTTGAAGTTTTCAACCAATTTTTCAGCTTCAAATGATACTTTACCGATGATTGCTTGAACGTTACCTGCACGGTCAGCACGGTAAGTGATTTTTCCACCTTTAGACTCTTCAACTGCTTTAGCAACATCCATTGTTACAGTACCAGTTTTAGGGTTTGGCATCAAGTTACGTGGTCCAAGGACACGTCCAAGACGTCCAACAAGAGCCATCATATCAGGTGTAGCGATAACTACGTCGAAGTCCAACCAACCGTCGTTGATTTTAGCAACAAGGTCATCTTCACCAACAAAGTCTGCACCAGCAGCTTTTGCTTCTTCAGCTTTTGCACCACGTGCGAAAACAAGAACGCGTGAAGTTTTACCAGTACCGTTTGGCAATACCATTGCTCCACGGATTTGTTGGTCAGCTTTTTTAACGTCGATGTTCAAGTTGTAAGCAACTTCTACAGTTGCGTCAAATTTTGCAAAGTTAGTTTCTTTTGCAAGTGCTACAGCTTCTTCTACGCTGTATGCTTTTGTGCTGTCGATTTTCTCAAGAGCAGCACGAAGTTGTTTGCTTTTTTTAGCCATTTTCTATTCTCCTTGTAAGTGGTTCAATCGATTTTCATCTCCCACGTCACTTCTCGAAATGATGAAGTCTTGCGGGTTATATTGGGGTGTTATTGATTAGTCAACAACAGTGAATCCCATAGAACGAGCAGTACCTTCGATCATACGCATTGCAGACTCTACGTTTGCTGCGTTCAAATCTGGCATCTTAGTTTCTGCAATTTCTTGTACTTGCGCACGAGTAACTGTAGCAACTTTAGTTTTGTTAGGTGTACCTGATCCTTTTTCAACACCTGCAGCTTTTTTCAAAAGAACAGCAGCTGGTGGTGTTTTAGTGATGAAAGTAAATGATTTATCTTCGTAAACTGAGATAACAACTGGAATGATCATACCAGCTTGGTCAGCTGTACGAGCGTTGAACTCTTTTGTGAATCCCATGATGTTGATACCAGCTTGACCAAGAGCAGGTCCAACCGGTGGAGCTGGTGTAGCTTTACCAGCAGGGATTTGCAATTTTACAAGTTTTTCGACTTTTTTAGCCATTTTTAAATCCTCCTTTGTGGTTTTGGCGGTAATTAGAGATTTTTACCTCCCACAAGTATGCTTTTCACATACCCATCTATTATACACTATTTATCTGGAATTGCAAGAGAAAAGTTTATTTTTTAATCGACGTAATCTCCGCCTTCAAAGCCATAGTATTCTTCCAAACTGAGACCACTCTCAGCAATTTCTTTTGCTTCTTTTCCTACATAACGCAGGTGCCATTCCTCAGCCATATAGCCTGTTTCCTTTTCCTTACCTTTGAGATAACGGACAACAAAACCATAATCAGCTGCATGATCCAAGAGCCATTGGGCCGCTTTTTCTTCTGTCACCAAATCACCATTTGTCCCAATCACATCAAAGGCCAAGCCAGTTTGGTGCTCGCTATAGCCAGGACGGGCAGAATAACGGTCAGCAGCTTCTTTCCCATCTTGATTGACATAATCTTGATAGAGCTTGGTCTGAGTTTCATAACTTCTAAAGCCACTGTAATGATCGCTGATTGGGAAACCTGCCTCTTGCATGGCTTTGATGAGCTTGACCAACTCTGCCTTGGCTGTTGGATTTTCCCCTGGATTGTAGTCTTTCGACAATGGATAGTGTTTATTGGCTACGATGATTTCATCGTATTTCCCTTGAATGCTGTAATAGTCTCCTTTGTTAACCACTTCTGCTTTTTTCTGAGCAGCTCCTTGAGACTTACTTCCGACTGTTCCATCAGCTTTGGCTGTTTGTTCTGTCTTAGCTGCTCCATCTTCATTTTTTGATTTTTCTTGTGAACAAGCTGCTAGACTCAAGGCTAGCAAGGCTGTCAAAACTAGGTATCTTTTTTTCATCTCTACTCCTTTATTTCTAATAGTTTATCTACTTCTGACGATAAACATTTGACTAATCTTTCAATCTCATCCGGTTTTACTTGGCAGGTTTCTGCTGTCATTTCTTCAAAAGGAACCCACCAAACTGGCCCACGACCTTTAAGACCGTGGCCATTCATATCACCTGTCCGTCATGGAAACAGATGCCAATGAAGATGGGCATCGCCATTTCCTAGCAGTTCGATATTCATTTTCTCAGCAGCAAATGCCTTGGCAACTGCCTCTTGGACTAGACTCATTTCTTCGAGAAAACGGAGTCTTGTTTCCTTTTTCAAATGGTGCAATTCGGTGACGTGTTCCTTGGCTAGAAAAAGACTATAGCCTGCAAAATACTGGTGATCTCCAATGACCACATAGCCTGTTTCCAACTCTTTGACAAAGTAAGGATTTTCTCCCTTCTTGATGAGGTCAATTCTCTGACAAATCAGGCACATATTAGTCTACCAATGCGCTCTTAAGATAAGCATCAACCATACGCTCTGTTGCGACTACCGAGTCAATATGAGTACGTTCATATGAGTGACTAGATTCGATACCCGCACCAAGAAGGGCATGCTTGACCTCAGCCCCTGCAGACATAGCCGCTGAAGCGTCCGAACCATAAAATGGATAGATATCCAGCTTGAATGGAATATCTTGGTTTTTAGCCAAGGTCACCAAATGTTGACGGAAGTCATAGTGATAAGGACCTGAAGCATCCTTGACACAGATGGACACTGTGTACTCATCTGTTTGCTGATCATCCCCCATAGCTCCCATATCCACAGCCAGATATTCGACTACTTGAGCAGGAATATTAGAATTAGCACCATGCCCCACTTCTTCAAAGACTGAAAAGGCAAAATGGGTTGTTACGGGCAACTCAATCTTCTCTTCCATATAAATACGAAGCAGGTTAAGCAAAATCGCTGCGCTGACCTTGTCATCCAAATGACGAGACTTGATAAAACCTGTCTCTGTCACGACAGTTCGTGGATCAAAACTGATAAAATCACCGACCTCAATCCCCAAGGCACGAGTTTCTTTTTCATTGGTTACTTTGGCGTCCAAACGCACTTCCATATTGTCCTGGGTACGTTCTGCAGTTCCTGCATCCTTGTAGACATGGCAAGAAGTTTGGTGGATGAGGATGGTGCCTGATACTTTTTCACCTGTGCTAGCCACATGAACGATACAGTTTTCTCCTTCGATCATGTTCCAAGGGAAGCCACCGATACGGTCCAATTTGAGACGGCCGTCTGGTTTGACAGCACGGACAATGGCACCCAGCGTATCCACATGGGCAGTCACATAGCGTTGTTGCTCATCATTTTGACCTTTGATAGTCACATTGACACCGCCCTTGGCTGTGCGAACCGGCTGGTAACCGAAACCTTCCAGAGTCTTGACTAAATAGTCCGCAATCTCACGAGTAAATCCTGTTGGCGATGCGATGGCTGTCAGTTCTTTGATATATTCTACTGTTTGATTCATTTCTTCACCTCTTTTGCTACCTATTATAACACATTTATCATCGGATAAAAAAAGAAAATCACCCCTGTAGACTTAGCTACAAAAGTGATTTTATACTCAATGAAAATCAAAGAGCAAACTAGGAAACTAGCCGCAGGCTGTACTTGAGTAGGACAAGGCGACGTTGACGCGGTTTGAAGAGATTTTCGAAGAGTATTAGTGATTATTCCATTTCAAAAACATCGCTCTCTTGCTTGTTTGGTAGAACCAATGAAAGCAAGATTCCGACGATGGCTGGTACCAACCATGGGAGAGATGCCTTAGCAAATGGAAGAGCGTTGACAAGGTTTGCAAGAAACTCAACTTTAAACGAGCTTCCTAGTACGCTTGCAATGGCAATAGCTGTAACAACAGCAATTGTCAACTGCATACCTGGTTTTGAAAGAGCCACAAATTTGTTGACAATGACAATCATAACGATGGCAATGGTGATTGGGTACAAGATAACCAATACTGGAATGGAGTACTTAATAATCGCATCAAGGCCCAAATTAGCAATGGCAAATCCAATCAAGGTAAAGGCTGTCGCATAAACCTTGTAGCTGATTTGTGGGAAGCGCTCATTAAAGAACTCAGCTGTTGACACAATCAGACCAACTGTTGTTGTGAAGCAGGTTACAGTAACCATAGCTGCAAGGAAGAGTTGAGCTGTTGAGCCAAATATTTCTTGAGTAGCTTGTGACAAGATGTAAACACCAGGTGTTCCACCTTTCATCGCTTCAGCTGGTACTGGGAAATGATTTCCAAGGAAACCTAAACCGATATAAAGAGCACTAAAGGCAAGGGCAACAACGATACCAACAACCCAAATAGTTGAAATGTATTCTTTCTTGCTTGAAAATCCAAGTTGTTTCAAGGTTTGAACTGCGATTACGCTAAAGGCAACTGAAGCAAGGGCGTCCAAGGTATTGTAACCTTCTAGGAAACCTGTACCAAAGGCAGAAGCTTGATAAGCGGCTGACGCAGCTTGAGGACTTGTTCCACCGTATTTGAAAGCTCCCAGAACAACCAAGATAACAATCAAAATCGCAAAAACTGGTGTTAAAATACGGCCGATACGGTCTAAGATTTTTGATGGATTAAGCGAAATCAAATAGGCTGCCGCAAAATACAGAACCGTAAATACAATCAAGCCAAGTCCTTTATTTGCATCCGACAAAAGGGGGCTAATCCCTACTTCGTAAGCTGTTGTAGCAGTACGTGGGATAGCAAAGAATGGGCCAATTGACAAGTAAAGAACTGAGAGGTAAAGAGTCGCAAACCAAGGCGCTATCTTTGTTGAAATCTCGTAGATATATCCTTTAGGATTTAACGTTCCAATAATCAGAGTCAAGACGGCGATACCGACACCTGAAAAGACAAAACCTGCGATGGCAGGAAGAAAATGTTCTCCAGATAGAGCACCTAGAGAAGGCGGAAAAATCAAGTTCCCCGCACCAAAAAATATTCCAAACAGGAGCAAACCTGTTAAGGCACCTTTTTTAGCCATGAAAATCTCCTTCATATTTATAAAATACTGACCTAGTATATCATGAATAGGAGTATGAAAAAAGCTTCACGAAGTAAATATTGAATGTTTTCAAGATTCTCAAAAATGAGAATTGTCTAAAAATAGGCTCTATAATATTTGTAGTGGGTAAATCCCCTATAGATATTATGGAGCCTATTTTGTTGTAGAAAAAAAGTCCCATATGACCTATAATGAAAAGCGACAAAACAACTCATTAGAAAGAATCATATGGAACAATTACATTTTATCACAAAATTACTAGACATTAAAGACCCTAATATCCAAATTATGGATGTTGTTAATATGGATACCCACAAAGAAATCATTGCTAAACTAGATTGTGAGGCCCCATCTTGCCCTGAGTGCGGAAGTCAAATGAAGAAATATGATTTTCAAAAACCTTCTAAAATTCCTTATCTTGAAACGACTGGTATGCCTACTAGAATTCTCCTTAGAAAGCGTCGATTCAAGTGCTATCACTGTTCAAAAATGATGGTCGCCGAAACCTCTCTCGTCAAGAAAAATCACCAAATCCCTCGTATTATCAACCAAAAAATTGCGCAAAAATTGATTGAAAAGTCTTCTATGACCGATATTGCTCATCAGCTGGCTATTTCAACTTCAACTGTCATTCGTAAGCTCAATGATTTCCGTTTTAAGTCTGATTTTTCTTACCTCCCTGAGATTATGTCCTGGGACGAGTACGCCTTTACAAAGGGAAAGATGAGCTTTATTGCGCAAGATTTTGACAAGCTCAATATCATCACTGTTCTTGAGGGGAGAACACAAGCTATCATCCGAAATCACTTTCTGCGCTACGATAGAGCCGTTCGTTGTCAGGTGAAAATCATTACTATGGATATGTTTAACCCCTACTATGACTTGGCTAAACAGCTTTTTCCAAACGCTAAAATCGTGTTGGATCGTTTCCGTATTGTCCAACACATGAGCCGTGCTATGAGTCGTATGCGTGTCCAAATCATGAATCAGTTTCATCGAAAATCCCATGAATACAAGGCTATCAAACGCTACTGGAAACTCATCCAACAAGATAGTCGGAAACTCAGCTATAAACGTTTTTATCGCCCTACTTTTCGCATGCACTTGACGAATAAAGAAATTCTAGACAAGCTTTTGAGCTATTCAGAAGACTTGAAACATCACTACCATCTCTATCAACTCTTGCTTTTTCACTTTCAGAATAAGGAACCGGATAAATTTTTCGGGCTCATTGAGGACAATCTAAAGCAGGTTCATCCTCTTTTTCAGACTGTCTTTAAAACCTTCCTCAAGGATAAAGAGAAAATTGCCAACGCCCTTCAACTACCCTATTCCAACGCCAAACTGGAAGCCACCAATAATCTCATCAAACTTATCAAGCGCAATGCCTTTGGATTTCGGAACTTTGAAAACTTCAAAAAACGGATTTTTATCGCTCTGAATATCAAAAAAGAAAGGACGAAATTTGTCCTTTCTCGAGCTTAGCTTTTCTTCAACCCACTACAGTTGACAAAGAGCCTAAAAATAAAATTCTCCTACCCAGTCCACACCAAGTAGGAGAAATGCAAAATTTTAAAGTTCTTCAAAGGCTAACATGCCACCCTGAACATTGATAACTTCATAACCCTGTTCAGCTAGAAATTGACAAGCACGCGCCGATCTCATTCCAGATTTGCAAATAACATAATGTAACTGGTCCTTGTCCAACTGATCATAGGTATCAGCCAATTGACTCAGAGGAAGATTCTGAGCACCTTCTAAGTGAAGAGCTTCAAACTCATCCACTTCTCTCACGTCCACTAGAGAAAGTTGGTCATTTTGGTAAAGCTGGTAAAATGCGTCAAAGGTTATTTCTTTCATTCTTTTTCTCCTAATACTCTTCGAAAATCTCTTCAAACCACGTCAGCGTTGCCTTACCGTAGGTATGGTTACTGACTTCGTCAGTTCTATCCACAACCTCAAAACTGTGTTTTGAGCTGACTTCGTCAGTTCTATCCACAACCTCAAAACTGTGTTTTGAGCTGACTTCGTCAGTTCCATCCACAACCTCAAAACTGTGTTTTGAGCTGACTTCGTCAGTTCCATCCACAACCTCAAAACTGTGTTTTGAGCTGACTTCGTCAGTTCCATCCACAACCTCAAAGCAGTACTTTGAGCAGCTTGCGGCTAGCTTCCTAGTTTGCTCTTTGATTTTCATTGACTATAAAATGGTTTTAATTCTTTTTTTCAAATCTGGCACCACTTCTGACTCAAACCAAGGATTTTTAGCCATCCAGATTTGATTTCGCGGTGAGGGGTGAACTAGTGGAAAATAGGTTGGCAAGTAGTTCTGGTAATGTTTTACTCGTTCTGTTACCTTGCCACTGACTTTCTCCTGCAAATAGTAGGCTTGGGCATATTGGCCAATCAAGAGGGTCAATTGAATATCTGGTAATTCTTGCAAGAGCTGTGGATGCCATTTTTCTGCAAAGCCAGTTCTCGGTGGCAGGTCACCTGATTTTCCATGCCCTGGAAAGTAGAAATCCATAGGCAGAACAGCAAAATATCCTGAATTGTAAAAGGTATCTTCATCCACACCTAGCCAGTCTCTCAGGCGGTCACCACTCTTATCTTTCCAGTAAAGGCCTGCTTCTTGGGTTTTAAGACCAGGCGCTTGACCGATGATATTGATGCGAGCAGTCTTTGGCGCTGCAAAGAGAGGCTCAATGCCACGCTCTGTATAGCTGGCATTTTGTGGATCTGACATAATAGCCTGCTTGATTCTTTCAATTTGAGACATCTACTTTTCCTCCAAAAAGAAGTCTAAGCATACAATCTCAGACTTCTATCGTTTTATTTGATCAATTCGTAAATAGCTTCGGCATAGATTGCTGCTGCTCGGAAGAGATCATCCAAGGCGATAAATTCATTGGCTTGGTGCATGGTGTCAATTGAGTCTGGGAACATGGCTCCATAGGCAACACCTCGTTCTAGCAAGCGACCAAAAGTTCCACCACCGATGACTTGCTCGTGACCTTTAAGACCAGTTTGTTTTTCATAAACATTCAACAAGGTTTGTACAAGTGGATCTTCCATTGGCACATAGTGAGGGGTATGACCGTGTTCAGAAAGGCTAACAGAAGCAACTGGCAAGTTTTCAAGAATTGACTTGATTTGTTCTGGACTTGTTCCTTTTGGATAGCGGATGTTAAGGGCAATGGTATTATCAGCGCTTGTTTCATCAAAGCGGAAGACACCGGCATTCATAGAAAGGGCACCCATCTTTTCATCCACATGGGCAATCTTGAGATTTTCACCTTCATGGTCGTTCAAAAGAATCTTACCAGCGATATCAAGGTAGTCTTTTGCTGGACCAGCAAAGTCAAACTGGCTGAGGAAGAGGGCTAGGTAAGTCGCACCATTGACACCTGAAGCAGGCATAGCACCGTGGGCTGATTTACCAATGATGGTCACCCTGTATTGGCCAGCTTCTTCTTGAATTTCTCCTCTGAGTTTGTGTTCTGCAACAAAGGCATCTAGTTTAGCTTGCAAGTCAGTCAAATCACCTGAAACAACGGCTGTTGCTGATTCAGGCACCATATTTTCACGCAAACCACCTGTGAAGCTATGAAGACGAGCAGCGCCTGCATTTTCACCTGCAAAGTGGAGGTATTCAGTGATATTTCCTTTTTCACCATTGATGATAGGGAATTCAGCGTCTGGAGAGAAACCGAAGTCTGGTTTGGCAAGTCCTACGTGCTCGAAGTAGTAGTCCATGTCTGCCCAGCCTGATTCTTCGTCTGTTCCGACGATGAAGCGAACTTTTTTAGAAGTTGGAAGGCCCAATTCTTTGATGATTTTCAAGCCATAGTAACAAGCTGTTGTAGGACCCTTATCGTCTGAAGCACCACGCGCATAGAGGCGACCGTCTTTGATAGTTGGTGTGTATGGGTCTGTGTCCCAACCGCTACCAGCTGGCACCACGTCCATGTGGGCAAAGATTCCGAGAACTTCTTCTCCATCACCAAACTCGAAATGTCCTGCATAGTTATCAACATTCTTAGTTGGATAGCCATCACGGTCTGCGATTTCAAGGAATTTCTCCAAGGCTTTTACTGGACCAGGCCCAAATGGATGCTGGGCATCTGCCTTGCTATCATCACGTTCAGAGTTGATTTCCAAAAGGCTAAACAAGTCAGCCAAGAGGTCTTCTTTGCGTTTTTCTACTTCTGCTGTAAAATTAATTGCTGTCATATTATCTTCCTTCTATCTTTTCTCGATGATTTCATCTACTGGCAAGCGGTAGCTTGGTTCCAATTTTTCATCTGTGTAACCTACCGTAATCAAGAGTTCTGGGCGGAAACGGTCTTCAATGTCCAAAACTTCGTTGACTTTTGATTTGTCAAATCCAAGAATCATATTTGATCCGATTCCTTGGTCTGTAAGAGCGAGAATCAAGTTCATAGCAACCAAACCTGCATTGAGGGCTAGGTAGTCACTAACTTGTTGTTCATTGTAGCGTGCAAATTCAGCTGGCAAATTTTTCATGAAGTATTGAAGTTGTTCTTCTGAGAAATTGTTAGCACCACCAACTCGGGCAATCTTACGAGCACGTTTAGCTAAATCTGTGTCTGTAAAGAGGGCAATAGTTACAGGCGCTGATGATACCTGCTCAAAGTTGGAACCGTAAGCCAACTTTGCCAATTCAGCATTTTTCTCACGAACGACCACAAATTTCCAAGGCTGGCTATTGTGGGCACTTGGAGCCAAGGTTGCAATTTCGATAGCCGTACGCACATCTTTAGGATCCACTGGCTTATCAGTGAAATGCTTGGTCGCATGACGTTTTTTATTTAATTCAAGAAATTTCATAATCGATTTCCTTTTCTAATTCTACTGCTTCCATTCTACCATAATTTGAAAGAGCTTGCAGGGATTTTTCATGATTAAGATTTTTTATTACAGCCATAAAAAATATATATTGGTTCATCGGGAAAGTTTCTGATAAACTAGCAGATAACTTTACATTTGAATGGAGACATTATGAAAAAATTTAGCCTATTACTAGCCATCCTACCATTTTTGGTTGCCTGTGGAAATCAAGCTACACCTAAAGAGACTAACTCCCAAAAGACAATCGTCGTTGCTACAGCTGGTGATGTGCCGCCATTTGACTACGAAGACAAGGGCAATCTGACAGGCTTCGATATCGAAGTCCTAAAAGCAGTGGATGAAAAACTCAGCGACTACGAGATTCAATTCGAAAGAACTGCCTGGGAGAGTATCTTCCCAGGACTTGATTCTGGTCACTATCAGGCTGCAGCTAATAACTTGAGTTATACAAAAGAACGTGCTGAAAAATACCTCTACTCATTTCCAATTTCAAACAATCCCCTCGTCCTTGTCAGCAACAAGAAAAATCCTTTGACTTCACTTGATCAAATCGCTGGCAAAACAACTCAAGAGGATACCGGAACTTCAAACGCTCAATTCATCAATAACTGGAATCAGAAACACACTGACAATCCCGCTACTATCGTTTTTTCTGGTGAAGATATCGGCAAACGAATCCTAGACCTCTCTAACGGAGAGTTTGATTTCCTAGTCTTTGACAAGGTATCCGTTCAAAAGATTATCAAGGACCGTGGCTTAGACCTCTCGGTCGTTGATTTACCTTCTGCCGATAGCCCCAACAACTATATCGTTTTCTCAAGCGACCAAAAAGAGTTTAAAGAGAAATTTGATAAAGCGCTCAAAGAACTCTATCAAGATGGAACCCTTGAAAAACTTAGCAATACCTATCTAGGTGGTTCTTATCTTCCAGATAAATCTCAGTTACAGTAAGATAGACTAAAAGCGATTGGACTAGCCAAGCGCTTTTTTAGTTTGCATTGCTTATTTTAGGAAACTCTTACAAAAAATCAAAAAAATCTTTCACATCCTTTACATACCCATGCTTTTCTATTAAGCTGGCTAAGAGTTCCAGATTGTGTCCCTGATAGTTGTCTTCTCTTCGTAGCTCTTCATACATTTCGATAAAGGGAAGTCCCTTGGACTTGGCCAATTCTAACTCAGCCTCGTAATCATAAGCGACTTTACGAAATTGGATATTGACCAATTCCCCATCTTCAATTTCTATCACGGCATACTGGGCACGGTGATTTTTTAACGCCTCCCAATTAAAATAGGGCATGCCAATCGACCCTGGATTGATGATTTGTTGCCCTTGACTGCCATAACGAAGCAACTGCTTGTGAACATGACCATAGACTGCCACGTCGGTTTCCGCATCTAGCAGTTGGTCAAATTTTTCTGTATCATTCCCAACCAGTAGGTCCCCACCATAGTTTTTGTCAGGTAAATTATGAGAGATAGAAAAGCGTAGTCCCTCAACTTCTTTCTTTTCCAGCAAAGGCAAGCTTCGTAGCCAGACAATCGTTGCAGGATCCATTCGCTCCATCAAAAACTGGGTCATGCGCATTGACTGGATTTCTTTCGGATGTTCCAAACCATATTCGCCATCCAAGGCCTCAAGGACACGATCATCCCAATTGCCTCGAACACTGGCTGTGATAGGAAGGTCCTTTAGCAGGGCGACCAAGTCATTCGCACCGGGACCAGGAAGAAAAATATCTCCCAGAAGCCAGTATTCACTGACTCCTTGATTTTTAGCATCTGCAATCACTGCTTCTAAGGCAGTTGTATTGCCATGAATATCTGATAAAATTGCGATTTTATGTTTCATTGTGATTTCCTTCCGTTTGATAATCTACTCTTTCTTCCGCTACTTGGGTCAACTCCACTTCTTCCTGCGGGTTCAACTTCCTCTGCACAGCCTCTGCAACGGCTCTTGGCACCCCAACTTCGACAATCTCATCCACACTGGCTTCCTTGATTTTGGTCAGAGACTTGAAATGCTTCATGAGATTTTGCTTGCGTTTAGGTCCCAGCCCTTCAATGCCATCCAATTGTGATGAAAAAGAATTTTTGGAGCGCAGTTGACGGTGGAAAGTAATGGCAAAGCGGTGGACCTCATCTTGGATGCGTTGGAGGAGGAAAAATTCTTGAGAATTGCGAGACAACTCCACCACCTCAAGCGGATCTCCAAAGAGCAATTCATGGGTTTGGTGCTTGTCATTCTTTTGCAGACCTGCAATTGGAATATCCAAGCCTAGCTCCTCTTGGATGACTTGCTTGGCGATATTGACCTGACCTTGCCCCCCATCAATCACAATCAAATCTGGCGGAGTCAAGCCGTCACGTTGAACTCGACCATAACGCCTGCGAATGACCTCTCTCATGCTGGCATAATCGTCTGGACCGACAACCGTTTTTATCTTGTACTTACGATAATCCTTCTTACTTGGTTTGCCGTTGACAAAGACCACCATGGCTGAAACAGGACTGGTTCCCATGATATTGGAGTTATCAAAGGATTCGATGCGGACTGGTGTCGGGATTTGGAGCAAGCGTCCTAGATTTTCAATAGCTCCTTGGGTCTTTTCGACTGATTTTTCTAGCAGATTGAACTTCTGCTCCAGACTAACACGGGCATTTTTTATGGCTAGATTGACCAGCTGTTTTTTCTCTCCACGCTGGGGTTTGAGAATCTTGGAATCCACTAAGGCTTTAACGGCTTCTTGGTCAATATCCTGCGGAATCAGTACCTCATTGGGAACCAGGTGAGATTTTTCTTGATAGAACTGTCCCACATAGGTCAAGAAATCCTCATCTGGATCATTGAAGTAGGGGAAGAGATTGACATCGCGCTCGATAAGCTTGCCCTGACGGACAAAGAAAACCTGAACACACATCCAACCCTTGTCCACATAGTAGCCAAAGACATCCCGATTTTGGAGATCCTTAGCCATGACCCGTTGCTTGGTTCGAAGTGTTCCAATGGCCTGAATTAGGTCACGGTATTCCGCCGCACGTTCAAATTCCATAGTCTGGGCTGCCGCTGACATTTTGCCCTTGAGGTCATCAATGATTTTGTCATCCTGCCCTTTTAAGAAGTCAGAAACCTCCTGAGCCATAGACTTGAAATAGGACTCATCCTTCTTACAGATAGTGTGAGCCATGCATTGACCGATATGGTAATAAAAACAGACCTTAGACGGTGGGTTTGTACACTTGCGAAAAGGGAAAATTCGATCCAGCAGTCGCTTGATTTCATTGGCTGCCCCCACATCTGGATAAGGCCCAAAGTAGAGACCACCGTCCTTTTTGACCTGACGGGTAATAATCAAACGAGGATAGCGCTCGTTGGTGATTTTGATGAAAGGATAGGACTTGTCATCCTTGAGCATGATATTGTACTTGGGCTTGTTTTCCTTGATTAGGTTGATTTCTAGGAGAAGTGCCTCAATATTAGACTCCGTAACGATAAATTCAAAATCCACAATTTCAGACACCAAGGCCTCTGTCTTGGTATCGTGACTCCCACGGAAATAAGATCTCACGCGGTTACGCAGATTTTTAGCCTTTCCTACATAGATAATGGTGCCGTTTTTATCCTTGTGAATGTAGCAACCAGGGCTGGTCGGCAAGAGCTCTAGTTTTGATTTAATCAAGTTGTTCATAATTCCATTATAGCAAAAAAGTAGGGAAAGATTGTTCCCTACTCACTAGTCTCATATATTTTTCGGAGGTTTGCAACATCCTCTTCCTGGATACCATAAAAAGAACCTGCTGGTTGCATGACAGACTTCTCATCTGTATGGTCCAAGCCAATCGCATGACCCAACTCATGTTCTGCCGTATGGACAATACGCTCATAGGAATAGCCATAGTTAGGATTGGACAAATAATAATGATTCAACCGTACCGTGACAGATAAGAATTGTCCTGTCAAGAGATTGGTCTGACTTTCAGCCTCTCCTGCCACAGGAGTGTTTCCGTCGTTCATCTCAGTAGCCAAGGTATCCGCCTTGCTGGACTCAGCGACAATTTCAAAGTTAAAAGCACCAGTTTGATTCCAATTCTGGATTGCTTCTAAATAAGCTTCTTGAAAGCGTGAATCCATCTGGGGATTCAAGTAAATACGAGCAGAAGCCTGTGGCCATCTTCCTTCAGAGTGTTGATGGCTATCTGTCTGGTTCAACTTAGGCAGTTGCCCTGTTCTTTCCCATTGGTCGATACTTTGTTGACCAATCTTTACTGACCGTTCTGCTTGCTTTAGCGCCCCTTGAAAATCCCCGTTCAGATACCAGAGAAATCCGAAAGCAAGCACACATAAGAGCACAACTATCCAAACCAGACGCCAAAACAAACGCCAAACAAAAGAAAAGAAAGCCCCTATCAAACGAAAAAGCCAGCGCATATCCTTCCACCTTTCTAGTAAATAAAGTCTATTTTACTAAAAGAAGCTGAAAGAAAACTAAATACTGACTTTTTCATCTTATACTCAATGAAAATCAAAGAGCCAAACTAGGAAGCTAGCCGCAGACTGCTCAAAACACTGTTTTGAGGTTGCAGATAGAGCTGACGTGGTTTGAAGAGATTTTCGAAGAGTATTAACGTCCTAATATTTTTTTGAATAACTGAATAGTTTTGTATTTTAAAGGCGATGGATGATAACGGAAAGTACCCGCTTTGCGTACAATATAGCCATTAAAATTTTGTTTAAAACGCAAAACACCATCACTACCATCAAAAATCCCTTGAATGCCTAGGAAGTTGTATTTAGGTATTCCACGTTTTATACTTTCCAACATAACATATTTTTGAAGCAGTGCAGGGGCATAGAATTTATTAAACTCAGTGTAGGAACCACTAAAGAGGTAAGTCGTTTCCTGAGGCATATAGACAAATAAACTCCCAGCTAAAACAATATCTTCTTCTCCATATTTTTCAATCAAGTCTCGCGCTTCTGCTTTTCGAACTTCAAACGTTTCAAATTGACTAGAGTATTCTCTCAGTTGATTTTGTTTTTTCTCAGAATGAGGATTTTTACTCAAATCAAGTCGCAACTTGTCCAAGACTTCTTCTAGTTTACTTTGCTCACCTTGCAATTTGCTCATATAGTCCGAAAAATTCAAGCTTGCTATGAGAAACTCAGCTTGTTCTCCAAAAGAATCATAAAAGTGCTCATAATATTCTAAACTTTTATCACTATATTCTCTACGTTCAGAGGTTTCTTTTGTGATGTTCTTAAAAATCGATAGTTCTTCACGTTTTAACTTTTTCAACCGAATGCCAAAGGTTTCAGCCTTTTTCACCAAGGGTTTCCCTTTTTTACTAAAACTTTTAAGCAAATTCTTTTCAGTTAATTCAGTCAAATCTTTATAGTATAACCAATCTGGTTCTCCACCTGGATACCCTGTCGTCAATCCATCAAATTGATAACCTAAATCAGTCAAACCTTGAATCATACTTTTTTTCTCAGCATCTATTGGATTACCTTGGCTATCAAAAGTTTGATAAGTTTCATAAGGTTTTACAAGCAACTCTAATACACCATTTTGCTTGGCATATTCTTTTAACTCCGCATAAAAAACTGGAAGGGCATCTTGTTGGGTATAAATCGGCCCCGAATTGAGCTCCATATGCAGACCACCCAGCATGGGCAAGCTATAAACCAGAGCTGCAACTTGAATTTCTCCTTCTTGTTTCAAAGCAAGATAAACAATTCGAGCCCCTCTTTTTTCTAACAAGTCCCCCATCTGGACAGATTGCATAAAGGAACGAGAAGAAACCTGATCAGAATAAGTCTGAAACTCTTCTTTCGTGAGTGTTGTTAGTACCATATACTTACTTTCTATGTTTTTTTCTTAATGTTTTACGGAAATCAAGAGCAAGTCTTAACAGAGGATAGAGAGGATGGGTAGGCATTGTAAATTCACCCAAGTATTCTTCAATCGTTGGATTAAATTTTTCCTTAAAATGATACAGTCCACCATTGAGAGAGTTTTCAACACCACCTAAATTTTGCCAGACCATACCTCGCTCAAAGGCATAGCGAGCCGTTTCATACCAAGTTAAAATTGGTGCATTGTAACGTTTAAAATCATCATCCATACCAGCATATAGATTGACAGAGGTAGTACCAAATTCCAAACTCAAAGTAGCCGCTAAGGGAACTCTCGCTTGACCTGCATCTATATATTCCTGCAGGAAAGTCAATTCCTCTAACAAACGTTCTTTTTCCTTCTTCTGCGCTTCTACTTTTGAAGTGCGAGTCGACTCAGTAAAGGTCTCTTCCAAGGCTCTATTTTTCGCCAACTGTTCTTCTAATTCTTGCGAACGTTTAGAGACATCCAAGGTTGCCAAGGTGATGTAGGCCTTGTCCTTAAAATTATCTAACAATTTTTTATAATAGGCTTCATTCCTCAAATGAATCTCTTTCCGCTTCTCGGTTTTTTTCATCAAAAAGGAAAAAGACTCCAATAATTCAGTTCCGCCAAATTGAATCTCTACCCCCTTATTCCGTGCTGTTCGAATAGCCTGTTTTGTTGATTTAGAAAGTTTATCTTCTTCAAAATTTTCTTTATATATTTTCGCCTGAATACGAGGCTGAATGGTGTCATCCATTTCGGTTGTCCGCCCAGACCACTTCACTCCTAATTGCCCTAAAATCTCAACAATAGAAAGTTTTTCAGGATATTCTGTTTTATCTTGATTAACCAAATGTTGAGATAGACAAATACTTGGATCGAAAGTCACAAAAACCGCTCTCTTACTGCGAGCATAAGACTTAATGGACTGAATGACAAAACTCAAAAGTTCCGTATCCCCATAATCCAATATAGGTCCTCTTGGGATGTAAAACATTTTATAGCCTAGCGGAAGAGTTCTAATCAAAATACTAGCTGTCGCCAGTAATTTTTCTTCCCTGTAAACACCAAACTTCTCATGTTCCCAGTCAGACTTCACTTCTTCCCAAGCACTACTTTGTAATACATTGGCTAATTCATGGTCTTTGACAAACTGATCATATTCTAATGCGGGAATGCCAATTTGATAACGGTACATTTCCTACTCTCTTTCCTCCAGTATCTTATTACTATTCTACTACTTTCGCTTGAAAAGTCTAGTGAAAACATATTTTATTTTAGTTCTACTCCCCCTATGCTGAAGTTCAAACTAAGTCAATCTCTCTTCTAATTTGAAATCGATTGGCAGGGTTGCTAAGAACCGTTCCAATTGTTTTTCCCAGTAGTACCATTCGTGAGTTCCAGCGCTATGGCTATAGGTCACATCAAATCCAAGTTTTTTGAGATTTTTCACTGCGAGATTATTAGCTTCATACAAGAAATCCTGCTCGCCACACCAAGCCCAGAGCTTGGTCTTTTTGTCCGATTTTTTAGCCAGACTTTCAAGAGAATAGGGGCTAGCTGTCCAATCTTTAATCTCCCCAAAAATACCTCTCCAATAAGCTGGCGTTCCCAAATCTTGGCTTTCAGGAGAAAAATCTTGAAAACTAAGGGCACCTGAAAAACTAGCTGCATGAGAAAAACGATTTGTAGCAAGAGCCAGTTTAAAGCAGCCGTAGCCTCCCATAGAGAGACCAGCGATAAAGGTCTTTTCACGCTTGCTAGTCATGTTAGGGAAGAAGCGTTTTAAAACCTGTGGTAATTCCTCTGCTAGAGCCGTGTAGTAGTCAAAACCATATTGGGTATCGGTATACCAACCGTTGCTGGTATTGGGCATAACAACGATGAGATTGGTTCCTCGAAGTAAGCGTTCTACATTGGTTCTCTTGAGCCAACTATTATGATTACCAGACATCCCGTGCAAAAGGTACAAGACGGGAATATCTTCACACTCTGGTTCTTCCACTCGATTGGCATCGGGGTAAAGAACATTCACTCCCCACTCCATATCCAAAACTTGTGAGTAATACTCAATTTTCATTACTGCCATGATTTGCTCCTTCTATTTTCCGATAAGAAAAGCCAAAACTCGGCTTTCTCTCTGTTTATTTCAAAGATTATTTCGCTTCCATCACCACTGGTAAAATAGCTGGACGACGCTTGGTTTGGTCAAAGAGATACTTGGTCAGATTATCCCGAACCTTCCCTTTAAGATCTGCCCAGTCAAAGTCATCTCCTTGAAGATAGTCTTCTACCGTTTGGTTAATCAATTCTGAACTTTCACGGAGAATATCGCGACTCTTCTTGAGATAAACAAATCCACGCGTGTGAACACGAGCCTTAGCTACAATTTTCTTCTCACGTCGGTTAACTGTAATTGCGACGATGAAAATGCCATCCTCTGACAAGACCTTACGGTCACGAAGAACCACATTTCCAACATCACCTATGGCATTCCCGTCAATCAAGACATCCCCTGCCGAAACTGCTCCAGCTGGGACAAAGTCTCCATTCTCATAAGCCATGCTGGTTCCCTTTTTAGGGATGAAAATGCGTTCTGGCAACATACCTACTGCCATAGCAGCCTTAGCATGGGCATCCAACTCGCGGTATTCCCCTTGAATTGGGAAGAGATACTTAGGTTGCAAGAGATTGATCATCAACTGCAAATCACGCGCATTTCCGTGCCCTGATACATGTAAACTTTGGGTAATCAATTTGACAACCCCTCCTGCCTGATAAATCATATTTTCCACACGCGCAACGAAGGCTTCTTTAGCAATAGACGGAGCCGTAGCAATATAGACCAGGTCCCCATCCTTGATTTCTACATAACGATGGCGACCAATCGACATCTTACGAAGTCCATTGATAGGTTCACCCATACGACCTGTCTCAAGAATAATCAACTCATGGTCTTCAAAGCGAGACATATCTTTCGGCTTAATCAAGAGAATTTCGTTGGCTAAAGACAACTTCTTGAGACGAATCGCTGTGCGGACGATATTTTCAATATCAAATCCTGTCAAGACGATACGTCGACCTGTTTTATCCGCAGCGTCAAAAATCTGCTGGATACGAGAAAGGTTACTGGAAACAGCTGCAACGATGATACGACCTTCCCAGTCAGCAATGGTTTGGGTAATTTCATCTCTAACTTCACTTTCACTAGCCACCTGAATATTGCTGTCCGCATTGGCCGAATCACTGAGGAGAGCCAGGACGCCGTCACGACCGATTTCTGCCAAACGAGCGAAGTCTGTCGCATAGGATTCACTAGCTGTCTGGTCAAATTTGAAGTCACCTGTATAAACGATGCTCCCTTCAGCTGTCTTCAAGACAATTCCCAGGCTCTCTGGAACGGAGTAAGTCGTAGGGAAGAAGGAAACCACTGTCCCACCAAAATCAATCTCCGTATCTTCATCAATAACATGAAAATCATTAAATTTCTTGACTGCGTCATTTCCTTTGACAAAGAGTTTTGCCAACTCAATGGTCAACTCAGAGCCAAATACAGGTACCTTGGCTTCAGCCAAGAGATAAGGCAGAGCACCAATAGCATCTGCATGTCCGTGAGTTAAAAATACCCCAGCAATTCGATCTTTATTTTCAAAAAGGTAGTCCATCTTTGGAATCACCACATCGACCCCTAATTGTTCATTTTCGGGATATTTTAACCCTGCATTCAAAACAAAAATGGACTCTCCAATTTCAGCAATGTACATATTTTTCCCATTTTCACGTACACCACCAAGTGTTGTTAAACTAATATTACTCATTTTTCCTCCAAAATCTTAGTTTATCTTGATTATAGGGTTGCTTACCCTCTTATTCTAAAAGCACTATTACTGTTAGCCGAATCTTTTCCTACCATTATACCATTTTTTTGATGATTTTCAAAATGAAGATTTGTTTTCAAAAAAGAGCTGGTTTCCCAACTCTTTCCTATGATCTACTCTTTTTCCATTAAAAAGTCATAAATTTCTTGCACGGTACCCAGCGCCATCATTTCTTGGTCTTTGACGGTTTGTTTGAGATTTTGGTAAATCTGACTTTCTCCGATTTCTCTCTTTGGCGCTTCTTTATTGACTGTCATAACCCCATCTTTGATCGTCACAAAGCCTAGTTCTTCAAATACTTGAATCATCTTAACCAGCAAGATTTGTTGGATATTGAGATAAGCAGCCAAATCCTTGAGCTTGTAGCGAATATCAAACTCTGGAAACTGGTAGATAGTCTTGTACAATTTGGCAAACTGCTCTCTAGTCCCATAGCCTGTCAGATAGTAGGCCTTGTCAATATCATTTTTGAAATAGACAGCGGAAAAATTCTGTTTCTGAAAAATGGTCTTCAGCTGAGTAATATCCTCTGGAATGGTTTTTACGACAACAGCTTCACTATTTACTAGACTCGGTAATTCTCCAGCAAAATCCAAGACTGGAACCCCTTCTGGCAAGACTGCATTCTTCCCACGGATGTTAAAAAGTTGAACACCCTCTACACGCGCATCCACCATCATCAATTGGAGGGCAGTTTGGCCATTCCATTGGTTGACAGACAATTTGACTGCCAACTCTAAATTCTTGGTTTGAGCAAATTCTGTTGCCCACCTGCCTTGTCCGAAGGCCACCACTTCAAAACTCGCCTCACCTTTGGAAATTTTCAACTTGAGATGAGCATTGCCTGCCCCCATAGTACGGGCACTTTCGACCTGAAAATCCTTTATATAAAAGACAGGTTTCTGATTATCCATTCCAAAAGGTGCCAAACGTTCAAAGTTCTTGACTGTTTCAAGACTCAAAGTCTCCAAATCCAGTTCTTCATCTAAATTTAACTTGTTCTTGCCACCAGCATCTGCGCCTTTTTCACGGACATAATCTTCCAAGACCTGAGATAAATCTGAGAGTTTCTCAACTTCCAGCGTCATGCCAGCCGCACCAGCATGACCGCCAAAGGCGATGAAGAGGTCTCGATGAGGATCCAGAGCCTCAAAAATATCGACCGCTTCCACACTACGAGCACTACCCTTGGCACGACCGTCTTCTATATTGAGAACGATGACTGTCTGTCCTAGTTTTTCCAGCAAACGACCAGCCACGATTCCTAGAACCCCAGGATTCCAGCCTTCCTTGGCCAAGACTTGAACCTTCTTCTCAGGGTCCACCATGGTCTTAGCTTCTTCATAGATAGACTGAACTATTTCCTTGCGCTCTTCATTTTTCTGGTGAATCATAAGGGCAATCTCGTGCGCCTCCTCATCATCAAAGCCAGTCAGCAAATCAATGGCAGGATTAGGATCATCCAAGCGCCCCAAGGCATTCAAACGAGGGGCAATCTGGAAACCAACTGTCTCTTCTGTCACTTCATTGGCAGCAATCCCAGCCATATCCATCATTTCTTGTAGACCAATGCGCTGAGTGTGTCCCAACATTTCCAACCCATACTGAACCAAGATACGGTTCTCATCTGTCAAACTAACCATATCAGCAATGGTACCAATAGCAACCAAATCAAGCAATTCCACTTGTACTTCTTCCAAAAGTGCACAAGCCAACTTGAAAGCAACTCCACAACCAGCCAAATATTTGAAAGGATAGTCCGCATCTGGATGTTCAGGGTGAACGATAGCATAGGCATCAGGCAGGGTTTCAGACATAGAATGATGGTCAGTCACAATGACATCCACTCCCATCGACTGGGCCAATTCAATGGCTTCGTGACCAGCAACCCCATTATCCACCGTCACAATCAAGGAAATCCCTTCTTGCTCGATAAAATATTTGTAAACACTGGCATTAGGTCCATAACCGTCGGTAAAACGATTAGGCAGATAAACCCGGCACTCGGCACCAAGCTGTTCCAAACTTTCCTTAACAATAGAAGCCGAAGTCATTCCATCCGCATCGTAATCTCCATAGATGAGAATATTTTCCCCTTCTTCAATGGCCTGACGAATACGAGCCACTACCTTGTCCATATCATGGAGCAGATAAGGGTCATGCAAATTCTCCAAGGAAGGTTCTAAAAACTTCTTCAGACTTTCTTGGTCCTGAATCCCTCTCTCAAATAATAACCGAGCCACCTCAGGACCCAGTCCAGCCTTCTTGGCTATTTTTGTAAAATCCGCATCTTCTACCTGCGGGGCAAACTGCCATTCATAAGTAGGTGTTATCAAAAAGACATCCACTCTTTCTAAGAATTCTATTGCTTCATTATAACACGATTTAGGCTTTTTCTCTATCCGGATTGCTTTTTTATAAAATTTTAGTGAATTTTTAAGATATGATTTGACAAGACAAATCTTTTGGTGTAGAATCATGTTATAAAATCTAACACAAAGGAGATTCCTTATGGCTTTAGTAGAATTTGAACACGTCGAAAAATATTACGGAGACTACCACGCACTCCGCGACATCAATCTCCGTTTTGAAAAAGGACAAGTCGTTGTCCTTCTAGGTCCATCTGGTTCTGGAAAATCCACTCTTATCCGTACCATCAATGGTTTGGAGGCTGTAGACAAAGGAAGTCTTCTAGTAAATGGTCACCAAGTTGCTGGTGCCAGCCAGAAAGATTTAGTTCCTCTTCGCAAGGAAGTCGGCATGGTTTTCCAGCATTTTAACCTCTATCCGCATAAAACAGTGTTAGAAAACGTAACACTTGCACCCATAAAAGTTCTAGGAATTGATAAAAAAGAAGCTGAAAAAACAGCCCAAAAATATCTGGAATTTGTAAATATGTGGGACAAGAAAGATTCTTATCCAGCCATGCTGTCTGGTGGACAAAAACAACGAATCGCCATTGCTCGTGGACTCGCTATGCATCCGGAACTCCTTCTCTTTGATGAACCAACATCTGCCCTTGACCCTGAAACCATCGGTGATGTTCTGGCAGTTATGCAAAAATTGGCCCACGATGGTATGAATATGATTGTCGTTACCCATGAAATGGGCTTTGCCCGTGAAGTCGCTGACCGCATCATCTTTATGGCTGACGGAGAAGTGTTGGTGGATACAACAGATGTTGATGACTTTTTCGACAATCCAAGCGAACCTCGTGCCCAACAATTCCTCAGCAAAATCATCAACCACGAAAGTGACAAAGTCAAATAAGGAGGCGCCTATGAAAAAGAAATTCTTTTTATCCGCATTATTGATTAGCCTTTTCGGCCTTGCTGCTGTAAAACCAGTCCAAGCTGATACCAGTGTCGCAGACATTCAAAAAAGAGGCGAGCTAGTTGTCGGTGTAAAACAAGACGTTCCCAATTTCGGCTACAAGGACCCTAAGACAGGGACCTATTCTGGTATTGAAACTGACTTGGCCAAGATGGTAGCTGATGAGCTCAAGGTCAAGGTTCGTTATGTGCCTGTTACCGCTCAGACACGTGGCCCCCTTCTAGACAATGAACAGGTTGACATGGACATTGCAACCTTCACCATCACAGACGAACGCAAAAAACTCTACAACTTTACCAGTCCCTACTACACAGACGCATCTGGATTTTTGGTCAATAAGTCTGCCAAAATCAAAAAGATTGAGGACCTAAACGGCAAAACCATCGGAGTTGCCCAAGGTTCCATCACCCAACGCCTGATTACTGAACTGGGTAAAAAGAAAGGTCTGAAGTTTAAATTCGTCGAACTTGGTTCCTACCCAGAATTGATTACTTCCCTGCACGCTCATCGTATCGATGCCTTTTCCGTTGACCGCTCGATTCTGTCTGGCTACATCAGCAAGCGCACAGTACTACTAGATGATAGTTTCAAGCCATCTGACTACGGTATCGTTACCAAGAAATCAAATACCGAGCTAACCAAGTATCTTGATAACTTGGTTACTAAATGGAGCAAGGATGGTAGTTTGCAGAAACTTTATGACCGTTACAAACTCAAACCATCTAGCCATACCGCAGATTAAGGAGGACACCCTATGACAGATTTATCATCTTGGACAGCCTATTTTCAGGATTTTGGACAATTTTTCAATGGTTTCCTCTTCACCCTTGCTCTAGCGATTGGATCCTTTATCCTAGCCATGGTTTTGGGCATCTTCTTCGGAGCCATGTCAACCAGCAAACGTCCAATTTTGCGCATTTTAGCTCGCATCTTTGTCGAATTTTACCAAAATACTCCCCTCTTGGTGCAGTTTGTTATCGTTTTTTATGGCCTACCTCTTATCAGTGACCATATCATCATGATTCCGATTTATTGGACAGCTGTTCTCTGCGTCGGACTTTATCACGGCGCCTATATCGCTGAGGTGATTCGCTCAGGGATTCAGTCTATTCCTAGCGGTCAGATGGAGGCCGCCTTGTCGCAAGGTTTTACCTATATCAGTGCTATGCGTTTGATTATCTTGCCTCAGGCCTTCCGTATTATTCTCCCTCCTTTGACCAACCAAATCGTCAACCTCATCAAGAACACCTCTACAGTCGCTATCATCTCTGGAGTGGACTTGATGTTTGTGACCAAGTCTTGGTCAGCACTTAACGGAAACTACATTCCAGCATTTTTAGGCGCTGCCCTTCTCTACTTTTCTCTATGCTTCCCTGTTGCCCAGTTTGGTCGCAAGATGGAGCAAGCCAACAAAAAAGCCTATTCACTTTAGGAGGTTACTATGGAATCCATTTTAGAAGTTTTGACCCCAGATAACCTAGTCTTTATCTTTAAAGGATTTGGCTTGACCCTCTACATTTCTCTGATTGCCATCGTCCTCTCTACCCTTATCGGTACGGTGCTAGCTGTCATGAGAAATGGCAAAAATCCTGTCTTGCGCATCATCTCCAGCATTTACATCGAGTTTGTGCGTAACGTTCCCAACCTCCTCTGGATTTTCACTATCTTTTTAGTGTTCAAAATGAAATCCACACCAGCAGGTATTACAGCATTTACTCTCTTTACCTCAGCGGCCCTAGCTGAGATTATCCGAGGCGGTCTCAATGCCGTAGACAAGGGGCAGTACGAAGCAGGAATGTCACAAGGATTTACTTCTGCACAAATCCTCTACCACATCATTCTCCCACAAGCAATCCGTAAAATGCTGCCAGCCATCATTTCTCAGTTTGTAACTGTGATTAAGGATACCAGTCTTCTATACTCTGTTATCGCCCTACAAGAACTCTTTGGATCTAGCCAAATTCTCATGGGCCGTTATTTCGAACCAGAGCAGGTCTTCAGTCTTTATATCCTGATTGCCCTCATCTACTTCAGCTTCAACCTAGCAATTTCTAGCCTATCTCATATGCTAGCAAAACGTTGGCAACAAGCTGCAGAATAATACTCTTCGAAAATCTCTTCAAACCACGCCAGCTTCACCTTGCCGTATATATGTTACTGACTTCGTCAGTTCTATCCACAACCTCAAAACAGTGTTTTGAGCAGCCTGCGGCTAGCTTCCTAGTTTGCTCTTTGATTTTCATTGAGTATAAACAGCCACTCTCCAGTTCAATTGGAGAGTTTTTTGATGATAGTAGATATTTATAGACCTCAATTTGACACCATACTTTTTCTATGATAAAATGTAACAAATCTGTTTACAACTAATCAAAATCTTAATGAAATGGAATTTTCTATGAAATCAATCAAAGGACTACTCTTTATCATAGCTAGTTTTATCTTGACTATTTTGATTTGGATGAACACTTCTCCCCAATTCACGATTCCAGGACTAGCTTTAACAAGCCTATCTCTGACTTTTATCCTAGCCACTCGTCTCCCCCTACTAGAAAGCTGGTTTCACGGTTTGGAGAAGGTCTACACCGTCCACAAATTCACAGCCTTTCTCTCCATCATCCTACTAATCTTTCATAACTTTAGTATGGGCGGTTTGTGGGGCACTCGCTTAGCTGCTCAGTTTGGCAATCTTGCCATCTATATCTTTGTCAGCATCATCCTTGTCGCCTATTTAGGCAAATACGTCCAATACGAAGCTTGGCGATGGATTCACCGTCTGGTTTATCTAGCCTATATTTTTGGACTCTTTCACGTCTACATGATGATGGGCAATCGTCTCCTCACATTTAATCTTCTAAGTTTTCTTGTTGGTAGCTATGCCCTTTTAGGCTTGCTAGCTGGTTTTTATATCATTTTTCTATATCAAAAGATTGGCTTCCCCTATCTAGGGAAAATTACCAATCTCAAACGCTTAAATCACGATACTAGAGAAATTCAAATTCATCTTAGCAGACCTTTCAACTATCAATCCAGACAATTTGCCTTCCTAAAGATTTTCCAAGAAGGCTTTGAAAGTGCTCCGCATCCCTTTTCTATCTCAGGAGGTCATGGCCAAACGCTTTACTTTACTGTCAAAAATTCAGGTGACCATACCAAGAATATCTATGATAATCTTCAAGTCGGCAGCAAAGTAAGCGTAGACAGAGCTTACGGGCACATGATTATAGAAGAAGGACGAGGAAATCAGGTTTGGATTGCTGGGGGTATTGGGATCACCCCCTTCATCTCTTACATCCGTGAACATCCTATTTTAGATAAACAGGTTCACTTCTACTATAGCTTCCGTGGAGGTGAAAATGCAGTCTACCTTGATTTGCTCCGTGACTATACTCAGAAAAATCCTAATTTTGAACTCCATCTAGTAGACAGTACAAAAGACGGCTATCTTAATTTTGAGCAAGAAGAAGTGCCCGAACAGGCAACCGTCTATATGTGTGGTCCTCTTTCTATGATGAAATCACTTGCCAAACAGATTAAGAAACAAAATCCAAAAGCAGAGCTTATTTACGAAGGATTCAAGTTCAAATAACCACTCATACTCTCCTGAAATTTCCCAGGAGAGTTTTTTATAGCCAAATGAAATAAGACCGGAGCGATGGAATTTTGGCATTCAAATCAATTGATAAGAATGTTTTATAGTGGAATGAAATAGGATACGAACAAATTGATTAGGAAAATCAAATGAATTTACAGAAATCTTTTAGCAGTCATGGCATCCTATTCCAGTTTCAAAACGCTATAGAAGCAGCATTGTGCTAGTCTAGTTTCAGTTTACTATACTAAAACGAGTAGCTTGAAACACCAAAAAACCCACCCAATGGGTAGGTTTCATCTGTATTATTCAGCTAGATTATGCTTTACCTTCTGAACCGAATACGTCGATACGTTCTTCAACTGATGCTTGGATAGCTTTTACACCGTCAGCCAAGAATTTACGTGGGTCGAAGAGTTTTTTCTTGTCGTATTCTGCTTCGTTTGCTTCGTAGTCACGAGCAAATTTACGAGTTGCGTTAGCGAATGCGATTTGGCATTCAGTGTTAACGTTAACTTTCGCAACACCAAGTTTGATAGCTGCTTGGATTTGCTCGTCAGGAATACCTGATCCACCGTGCAATACGATTGGGAATCCTGGAACAGCTTCAGTCAATTTTTGCAAGTGATCAAGGTGAAGACCTTTCCAGTTTTCTGGGTAAGGACCGTGGATGTTACCGATACCAGCTGCCAAGAAGTCGATACCAGTTTCAACCATTGCTTTAGCGTCTTCGATTGGAGCCAATTCACCATCACCGATGATTCCGTCTTCTTCACCACCGATAGTACCAACTTCAGCTTCCACTGATACACCATTTGCATGAGCAAATTCTACAACTTTACGAGCTTTTTCAAGGTTTTCTTCAACTGGAAGGTGTGAACCATCAAACATAACTGAAGTATAACCAACTCGGATACACTCAAGTGCATCTTCGTAGTGACCGTGGTCAAGGTGGATAGCTACTGGTACAGTGATACCCATTGATTCAACAAGGTTAGCGATCAAGTTGCGAGCAACTTTGTAACCACCCATGTATTTAGCAGCACCCATTGAAGTTTGGATCAAAACTGGAGCTTTTTTAGCTTCTGCTGCGCGCAAGATAGCTTGAGTCCACTCAAGGTTGTTTGTGTTAAATCCACCAACTGCATAACCGTTGTCACGAGCTGCTTGGACAAATTTTTCTGCTGAAACGATTGCCATTTTATCAGGCCTCCTGTATATTTTTATGGGTCATCCCATTTACATTGTTCATTTTATCACTTTTTGACAAAAAAATCTAGTTTTTCCCGTAGTTTCGATTGAATTTCTTCTAGCTTCATCTATGTAAACCCTTTCTCTCTAGTCTTGGGCGACTTTTGGAAAAGCTATAAAGAAGGTTAAACGATTCTCCGCCATCTCAAAACGATAAGCTAATTTTTCATGTTCCAATAGACTTTTGACCACAAAGAGGCCCATCCCAGATCCCTTTGCCTTGCGACTAGCATTATCAGAAAAAGACTGGGCTAGTTTTTCTTGTTCTTCTGGGCTACAGCTATTTTCTATAAAGAATTCCCCTTCTCTTTCTCCAATGCGAACCAAGCCACCTGGAACAGAGTGCTTAATGGCATTGCTAATGAGGTTAGACAGGATTAACTTCATAACTGATGGATTTAGATAAGCCTGCTGATGGGTCAAACTATTGTCTATCTGGAGTTCTCTTTCCTTGGCTAGTAAGGCATAATCCTTAACGAGACTTTGCGTCATCTGGTGTAGGTCAATTTGTTCCCTATCATCTCGCAATTCCTGCACAGAAGAAAGAGAAAGTATCTGGAGAACGTGGTGATTGAGCTCATCCACAATTCCTAAGGCTACTCCCAGATAGCGGTCTCTATCCTTATAACGACCGACATTTTCTTTCATGTTTTCGATCAGGATTTTCAAACTAGCCAGCGGTGTTTTCAATTCATGAGAAGCCCCTCGTAGGAATTCGACCTTCATCTTCTCCAGCTGGAGAATAGCTTCATTCTTGTCATGCAAGTCCGCAATGACAGTCAAAAGATGCTGGTAGAGGCTATTGATTTGTTCCTTGAGATCACCAATCTCATCCTTAGAATCCACGCGCAATCGCACTTGAGTATCCAGTTCCATCATCCGTCGGGTCACCCGCTTGATTTCCAAAATCGGGGCCACAATGGTCCGAGCGTAGATGTAGGCCACCAATAGGGAAATCAGAAAGGAGGCCAGCAGGGTATAGGGAAGAAACTGGAGACTGATTTGCTCTGCTTCCTTTTGCAAATCCATGGACGCTAAAAACTGGAGAGTCATGGTACCACCGTCCTGCGTTTTCACCTCACGCTCCTCGATAAAGAGAGAGGTGGTCTGGCGGTCTGTGTCCAGAGGAAGATTGTCCTTGACTTCTAACTTGTCCTCGGTCATCTCACCCTTGACCGCCCCCTTAATCTCACTAGTCTGGGAATACAGCTCTAACACTTGCTCGATACTCTGCCTATCCTTCCCTTCTAGGGACTGAGCAATGGCTGTCGCTTTCTGGCCAATGGTTTCCTGACGATGGCTCAGATAAGTCGAAGGAAAAAGAAAATAAATGGCTAAATGGAGACAGACGACTAGAACACTAAAAATCGAGAAGGTATAGATAAATATCTTTGTAAATAAACCTGTTCGTTTCATTTTCGCTCCAATTTATAACCAACATTGCGCACAGTGAGGATGCAGTCCAGGTCTAGCTTTTTCCGCAGTTCCTTGATATAAACATCAATGACTCGGTCAAAGGGAACCTCATCTGTCGCCTTCCAGACTGCATCGATAATCTGAGAACGAGTCAAGGCTCTTCCTTCATTTTTCACCAAATAATCAAGAATTTCTAACTCTTTGGCATTGATAGCTACTTCCTCACCTGCGAGGCTTGCACTGTAGCTTTCAAAGTCCACCTTGGCATCCTTGTAAGAAAAGATTCTTCCCGTATCATAATAGCGCTTGAAAATCGCATCCACCCTCACTTTTAAGAGGGAGAGGGAGAAGGGCTTTTCCAGATAGCCATCTGCTAGCGAAGCAAAGGCACTCATCTTGTATTCTTCATCCTGAAAGGCTGTCAGCATCAAGACAGGGACTTGGCTGGTTTTGCGAATCTCTGCTAGCACTTCTAGACCATTGAGCTTGGGCATCTGGATATCCAGTAAAACCAAGGCTACTTCATAGCTGGAAAATTTTTCTAAGGCTTCTTGCCCATCTGCAACCTCAATGGTTTCATAACCACAATCCGTCAAATAATCACTGATCCCCTCACGAATCATCTCTTCATCTTCTACAATTAAAATTTTCATACTTTAACTGCTCTCTATTTTTTATTTTTCTTAGAATAATACTCAATGAAAATCAAAGAGCAAACTAGGAAGCTAGCCGCAGGTTGCTCAAAGCACTATTTGAGGTTGCAGATAAGACTGATGAAGTCAGCTCAAAACACGGTTTTGAGGTTGTGGATAAGACTGACGAAGTCAGTTACCTATACCTATGATATCTACGGAAAGGTAAAGCTGGCGTAGTTTGAAGAGATTTTCGAAGAGTATAAATACCTACTCTATTTATTATAATCTCTTATTGGCATTTTGTCTTTAAGAAACTTGCTACTAGATAAAACAAAGAGAGCCTATCGCTCTCTCTGCTCATATTTCACTCCCTATGGAATGAAAATTATTTAGCTGCTTTTGAAAATGTTACAACGTAGTTATAATCTTTCCCATTAGCTTGATAGACATAGTCCTCTTTGAAAGTATAGCCACGTTCACGTAGTTTATCTTTCATAGCATCAACTTGAGTCTTGACAGCTTCTTTCACCTGTTCGTTAGTTGAACCAGCTGCGACTTCAAGAGGGGTTCCATTGATATCTCCTAGAAAACCTGCAATATCCTTCATTTTATCAAAGTTATAAAATACATTTACTTTGACCTTTTGAGGAGCTGGCTGTTCTAGACTTCTACGATTTCTACTAGCGCGTGGTTGAACTGCTGGAGCCATTCTGAAACCTGTGGTTCCTACTGGCTGTGTTTTGGATTCTTTTGTGAATTCTACAACATAATCATAGCTATCTCCACCCTCAACGATTTGATCCAAGTCTGTTGTGGACTTAACTGTAAAGCCTTGTTTTTTCAGTTTCTCAATTTGTGCTTTTGTTTTTTCTACAACAGCTTTTTTAATATCTTCTTTAGTTGCATTACCTGGTAAAGTTAAAAGATTATTTTCTCCTACTTCACCTAATGCTCCAGCTATATCTTTAAGAGCTGTTAAATTATAGTAGATATTTATTTTTTTAGTTTTATTAGATAAATCTCTTTTTACAACTTTTTTAGCTCTAACTTGAACTTTTGGTGCAATTCTGAATGTTGATGTCCCTTGAGTTTCTTTTGAAAATACTACTATATAGTTATAATTTTTCACTTGCGTATTTTCTTCAAAAATTATCTCATTCTTAACATTGTAACCGTGTTTTTTCAAATCAGCTATTTTCGCATCTATTTTTGCTTTTACCAGTTGTTTAGCTTGTTCTTCTGTGGCATTGTTTGGAATTTTTACTGTATTATTTTCCCCTGGATCAGCGAAAAAACCATTTATATCTGGCATCCCAGCAAAATTATAACTAATATTTACTGTACCCTCTTGTTCTCCTGCTGCACGAGCTACTCTTCTTGCTCTTGGTTGATATGAAGGAGCATTTCTGAAACTTGTATTTTCTGTTGTTGGCTGAGTAGTTTCTGAGTTTTCTGTTGTAGTTGCGTTTGCTGAAGTCGCTGGCTGTGTAGCTTCTGTTCCTGCTTCTGGTTGCGTTACTCCTGAAGATACTTCTCCTGAACCATGCCCTATTACCGTACTTCCATTATCAATTGTAGTTCCATCATTACGTCCATTTGATAAGCCATCCTTGTTATAGTTAGGAGATGTAATTTCCTCACCAGGAACTTCTAAAGCGAGAATCTCATTCTGATATTTATCTGTAATCTCTGATGCAGTTTCATCATCTGGCGCTGCTTGGATTTCTGCAATAGCCTTTGTTTTCAACTCTTCTAATTTCGCTTTAAAAGAAGTTTTATCAGATTCATCTGCAACTTTTTCAATCGCAGCTAATTTATCAGCATAAATAGAGTCAATATTTGTCAAATTTTCTTTCTTAGCTTCCTCTAATGCTGTATTCAACTCTTTTTCTTCCTCCGTTGCAGCTGCTGATTCTGTTTCTTTCGATGTTTCTGTTCCAGCTGGTTGTGTAACTGTTGTATCTCCAGCCGAATCTTCTGCTTTCGGAGCTGAAATTCCAGGTTGTTCTGTAGTTTCATCATTTGAAGGAGTAGCGTCTGTTGATGGATTATTTGAAGGGACATTGTCCGTTACTGGAGTTGATTCTGCTTCTTTTGTTTCTGAAGATTCTTCTACTGGTTGACCTTGATTTCCTGAAGTTGTAGCCTCTGACTCTTCAACTTTCGGAGTTTCTGCTTTCTGTTCAGATTCTACATTAGCTCCGTCTGTTTCTTCAGTTCCATTTACTACTTCTTCTCTTTTTGCTTTATCAGAAGTTGATGTTGTTGATTCTGAGTTTCCGTCTCCAGTTGAGGCTTCAGCATTTTGTGAATTTGTTTCTTCTTTATTGCCTTCTGTTACTGAATGTGATGACTCTGAATCGCTTGAATCATTTGTAGCATCTACAGATGGAGTAGTTGAAGTTTCTGACGTTACTTCTGGAGTTTTTTGCTCAGCTTCTTCTGTTTCATCAGAAGTCAACGTTGAAGGAGTTGAATTGCCATCCTCATTTGACTCACTTGTAGATGATACTGAATCTCCAGCTGGTTTGGCAACCTCTGAATCTGGCTCTGTTGATTCTGCTCCCTCATTCGATACTTCTGGAGCTGATGGTTGTTCCTCTACTTTCGGTTCTTTTTCAGATTTACCTTCTTCTCTAGCTGGTTGTGTAGCTGGCGACCCACCTTCAGAAACAGTTGATGGTTCTGTTGAATCCCCTGATTGCTCATCAGCTTCTTTCTCTTCTTTTCCTTCATCTCCTGCTGTTGTTCCCACTTCTTTTGGAGCTGGTTGTTCTTCTTTATTTTCCGAAGTTGTACCCTCTACCACTGGTGTTTCTGAAACTTCTGCTTTCGGAGCTGAACTTCCTGATTGTTCTGTAGTTTCATCATTTGAAGGAGTAGCGTCTGTTACCTTAGTGGATCCACCTGAATCAGTACTAGTTGTAGCACCTGTTGATGGATTATTTGATGTTTCGACGTTACCTTCTTCTCCTGCTGGCGCTGTCTCCTCAACTTTCGGAGTTACTCCTTCTGTTCCTTCAGCTCCATTTGCCGCTGATTCTGTTGAAGCTGGTGCTGATTCCACAGTTGCAGATGTTCCTGGTTCTGCTTTTGCTTCTTTTTCTGTTACTTCTGGTGTTGTTTCTGAAGCTTCTCCTGTTCCCTCTGGAGTTACGTCTGAAGTTCCTTCTTCTGCTGTTGCACCTGGTGTAGTTCCTTCTGTTTCATCTTCTTTAGGTGTTGTTTCTGCTGAAGTTCCTGAAGCTTCTGTTGATTCTGTTGGAGCTTCTACTTTTGGTTCAGTTGGTTTCGCTGCCTCTGGCTCTGTTACTTCAGCTTCCTTTGCTACTTCTTCTGTTGAAGATGGTGTTTCTGGTTTTGATGGTGCTGGGGTTTCTTCTGCTGGTTGATCTTGTTCTCCTGAAGTGCCTTCCTCTACCACTGGCGCTGGTTCTGTTGGTTCAGCTGACGCCTCTGGTTGTTCAACTTTCGGCGCTTCTATTTTTCCTTCAGTTGCATCTTCTTTAGGTGTTGGAGTAGTTGGCGCTTCTACTTTCGGAGTTGGAGTTTCTGCGTTTGGTTCAGCTGGTTTCGCTACCTCTGACTCTGTTACTTCTGGTTCCGGTGCTTCTGTTGCACCTGGTTGTTCTTCTTTATTTTCCGGAGTTGTCGGTGCTTCTGTTTTTGGTTCAGATGATTCTGTTGGCTCTTCCACTTTTGTCGCTGGAGTCGCTGGCTTCTCTTCTTTCGGCGCTGGTGTTACCACCTCTGGTGCTGTTTCTTTTGGTGCTACTGGAGCTTCTGTTTCTTCTTTAACTTCTGGGCTTGTCACAGCTGGTGCTTCTGAGGCAGGCTTTTCACCTAATTCTTCTGCTCTTTCCACTACTGGTGCTGATACAGGCTGATAGACTGGGCTATAGTTCACAGTCATTTTTTCAACTTTCTCAGTGACATCTGTTAATTCAAAGGTAACAGCTTTTGTTTCCTGATCTTTCTTGAGCAAGACTTCGTAAGTGCGAACTTCGCCACTTGCACCACTTTCTTTGATGACAATCTTGTGTTTTGTGACTGTATCTGAAACCGTTTCAGCTTCGGTAAAGTACAATTCATTGTGTGGTAAGAATAAATTCTTGCCTGAAGCTTGATTCATTTCTTGGAGTACATCTACAGGGATATTGCTTGCTTCGCTGATAACACTTAATGTATCTCCCCACTTAATGACATACTTAAATAAATCACCTTCTTTTTGAAGGTCAGCTTTCACTTCCTCAACTGTTCTGGCTACCCAAACACCATCTTGTTCACTGGCTGATACAGTTGGAGCTAAAAAGCCTAGCCCCAGTAGAATCACACCTGTCGCAACGATTGCACCAGTTCTCAATTTTCTAAAACCACGGAGGGACAAGCTTCCTCTAACATTTGTTTGTCTCATAATGTTTATTTTTCCTCACTATTCTATATTTTCCAAAGTAGACCTTGCCTAGGTCTACTAGCCTATGTTTGCGATATGGATAGGCTTCTACAGATTTATCTATCTATTTTCAAGATAAGATTTCTATAGACTTTTATGCACAATTACATATATAAGTTATGAAACCCCTTTCTAATAAATTCCATAACTTTAGTATATCATATTTAAGTACTAAAGTCCAAAGAAAGCAACTGAAAGCAATGATTGTTACCATTGCTTTCTGCTTCATGTATCATTTTAAAACTTTCAGTTGCTAGCCTCATTTTTCAATCTAGCATCAGTATTATTCACCATCGAGCAAGAGCTCTTTTGGTTGTTTTCTGAGGAGATTGCTTGATGCAAGTGCCATAACGAGAACCACTAGAACTAAAGCAAGGACAAAGACGATGATAAAGTCTGATGTCTGAATGGAAATATCTAGGCTTGACAAGGTCTTGTTAAAGCCATCTACTTCTGCACCACCACCAAGGTTAGAGGCTTGAGCCGCCTTGCTAGCCTGTTTGGCAACACCTGAAGTCACATTGGCAAGGACAGTGTTTCCAATTGCACGAGCTGTGTAGTTGGCTAGGAAATATGATGCAACAAGAGCTGGGATAGCAATCAAAATCGATTCAGTGATGAATTGACCCAAGATACTTGCCTGCTTGAGACCGATAGAGAGGAGAATTCCCACTTCCTTGCGACGGGCGTTGATCCAAAGACTGAGCAAGAGGGCAAGGAGAAGAACTGAGAAGCTCAAGCTACCCCAGAAGAGGAGGTTGGCCATCTTGTACATACCAGAGATGGATTGCTCAAGAGCTGGGTAGTTAGAGGAGCTCTTCACAAGTGTGTAGCTCTTCCAGTTGATACCGCTGATGCCACTCAACTCTTTCATAACATCATCCAAGTTCTTATCCGCTGTTACAAAGAAGGTTGCGTCCCCATAAATAGCTGTGTCTTCTGTATAACCATATAGTTTAGCAGCAGTATGGATGTCTGTGATGGCTGTATTTTCGTAAAGCTCTTGTGAGTAAGTTACTGCTGACTTATTATGACCATCAAAGAGTCCCTTGATTGTCACTTGGACTGTTTCCTTGGCTCCTTTTTCATTATCGGCATCGTAGATATTGGAGTCTAGTTTGACCTTATCCCCGACTTTCCAGCCGTGTTTGGCTGCCAAGTCCTTGTGCAGGAGAATCTTGTCTTTGTCATCGTTTGTTAGGTGCTCACCTTCGACCAGCTTATAAGAACCAGAGACAAACTTGTCTTCTTTAGAGGAGTCATTGACACCTGTAATCATCAAGCTACTTCCAAAATGTTTAGCACGGTCAGGTGTCAGATTTTTCTTGGTTTCTGGAGTTTCAATGAGGTCATATCCAGTCAAATCTCCGATAGCATTGATGCGTTTCACATAAGACTCAATGGCCTTGTTTTCAGTGATTTTTTTGATGTCTTCACCCTTAATATTCCCAGCACCACGTGGCGTCCCTTGATTAACGCGACGATTGATTTGCATGGAGAAGCTGTTGGTGATATTTTTAAAGGTCTCCTGAGAAGCTTTGGCAGTAGCTCCCTTGATCGACAAGCCGACCAAACTCAAGCTCGCCATAAGGAGAATAATCAGGAAGATGACAATCGATTTGAAAAACTTCCTTGTAACATAGGCAAATGCGTTGTGTAACATAGGTTCCCTTTCTAAATGTTGTTTTAATCATTCTATCAAAATAAGCTCATATTATTTCGTCGTATTGCGAGTTTCAGTCAGTTTCTTGTCCTTCAACTCAAGTGTAATATCTGACGCTTGTGCCACTTCTTTGCTGTGAGTTACGACGATGACACATTTACCTGTTTTCTGGGCAAGTGATTTGAGCAGTTCGACAATATCTCCAGCAGTTTTAGGATCCAGATTTCCCGTTGGTTCATCAGCAAGAATAACTGGAGCTTCTGAGACCAAACTACGAGCAATGGCAACACGTTGTTGTTGACCACCTGATAACTGGAGAACATTCCGCTTGATCTGACTTTCATCCAAACCAAGCTCAAGCAGTGTATCCTTGCTTGCTTTTTTGTTGACCAAGCGGATATTTTCCAGTGGAGAAAGATAATCTATCAAGTTATAATTTTGAAAGACCAGGGAAATATGGTGCATGCGATGGTAGGAATAACCCTTCTTACGAATGTCCTCTCCTTGGAAAAGGATAGAACCTTCAACAGGACTATCTAGACCAGCCAGTAGGGACAAGAGAGTGGATTTCCCCGCTCCTGACTCCCCAATAATACTGTAAAATTTCCCGGGTTCAAAATGATAATTGATCTGATATAAAACTGCCTCAGCAGTGTTCTTATAACGGTAGGTAAGGTCTTGTAATTGTAATAAAGTCATGATTTCTCCTTCTTAACTAATAGATGATAAAATTTCTTTCGGCGATTTTCTAAATAAGAATAGGAAACAAAGGGCTACAGATAAGCAACTAAGCAGAACTAGAAAAACATAGGATTCTGCAAAAGATAGGATGCTGGTTGATAAACTGCTTGCTTTGGATAGCGTGTCTTGTAGGGTTGTCTGATCTCCACTTGCGAGTAGTGTTTGGAGTAGGTAAGATGTGATGGCGTTTCCTGCAACAAATGCTGGAAGCAAGGCACCGAGAGATACCAAAACTACCTCTAAACAGAATTGTAGGAAGATCGAGCTCTTACCTTTTCCAAGTGCTAGAAGGATTCCCACTTCGTAGACCCTTTCTCTCAACCAGAGAGACAAGACCAAAATCAAAGCTCCTGCTCCTGCTATCAACATTCCATAAAGGAAGATGGTTAGGAAAGTTTGGAAGGTAGCAACGGAGTCTTTGATTTGTTCAAAGGCCTTATTTTCCTTCTCTACTTGGTAACCTTGATTTTCCAAAGCCAAGTTTTCCACTTGCTTGATGAGTCCATCCATTTCCTTAGGATTTTCTACATAAAAGCGCGCTGCAGTGACTTGTGGTTCACTATTCCCCAAAAGGCTTTGGCTACTTTCATAGTCTGTAAAGACCTGGTTTTCACTGAAGTCGGAAGACAAGCCTGTGAATTTCTCTTGTTTTTTACCAGAAAAGATGCCGACAATCTCAAATTCTACTGTTTGTCCTTTACCAGATTCTGACTGTCCAGCATCCAAGCTAATCTTGTCATGAAGCGAAAGACCATTCTTCTTAGCCAACTCTTCGTGGATCAAGATTTTCTTGGAATCCCCTTTTTGAAGGTGTCGACCTTCTTTTAGATTGAAAGCTGAACTGGTAAAGGTCACATCCTTGGATGAATCCTCAAGAGCCGTTAAGCTAACCAAGTTCTTGTCCGCTACTGACAAATCATCACGTTCTACGCTCTGCTCGCCACTCACTGCTTCCTTGTCTTTTAATTTTGCGACCGTCTCGAGTTCAGGAGAGACATTTTCCAGTCCCTTAATCTTGTTCACAGCCACTAATTCCGACAACTTGAAGGTCTGCCCATTTTCTATCTTCTTAATAGAAAAAGATGTATTGAGTGATTTGTAAAGATTGGTTTCCACTGTTTTGTTGGACTTCATCAGAGTCAAACAGGCTGAAATTCCGGCCAATAGGACCAATAAAATCAGAAATAAAATAAAACTTCTCAGTCGCTTTCTGCTGACATAAGCCCAAGCTCTTTGGATTGGATTCATTTGTCACCTCCATATTTGTAAGACTATTATAAAACCCAAATATGAAATGTTTATGAAATACAAAAAAAATATCAAAAAGAGCAACGGCTTTCACCGTTGCTCTTTCGAGTACTATTCTAGCTAGTTTCCGACTAGTCTAAGCTTAACTTATCTTAACTGAGTAAGAATAGCTTTGAGTTTATCAATCAACTCATCTTCTGTGTGGTCAGACTCTTTCTCATTGGCTAGGAAGACAACTGCTTGAGCGAGAGCTTCTCGTGCTTGATCAAGGACTTTCGCATCTACACTTGTAAGGTCACCGTCTTGCAGAACCTTAGTCAATTCCTTGGTCAATTTCTTGAGTTCTGACTCTTTCTTACGACGCGCGATGAGGAAGAGAAGGAGACCAAGAAGGGCGAGAAGGCTGCCAATCATCGTACCGTATGGAAGATGACCTTGCTCTTTCCTTGTTTGTTTCGTTTCTTCTTCATCCTTAGTCGCTTGCTTGCCTTTCAAGGATTCGAGTGCTTCTTTGACCTTGTCAGTCATCTCTTTCAAGCCTGCCTCTGTCAAGTCAGCATTTCTAAGGGCTTCTTGACCCTCTCCGAGAATGACCTTCGCAGCGTCGATGACAGATTGATCAATACCATCCAAGTCTTTCAAACGAGTTTCCAGTTCTTCAACCAATCGAGCAAGTTCAGACTTGTCAACAGAACGAGTCTCACTAGGAGTCACTGGAGTGCCTGAATTGTTTGAAGTAGATGTAGAAACTGGTGTTTCTTGAGCTGGAGTACTTGCTTGAGCCTGTCCAACAGTAGATGATGGAGTAGCAGGGGTGGTGTTGCTACTATCGTCTGTCGTCACACTAGGGACTGGAGTGTTGCCACTGTTACCTGGTGTCACACTGTTGCTATTGCTGTCAGCAGGGGTGGTAGTACCGCCGTTGTTCGTGTTAGCACCGTTATCGGCATTAGTACCGCTGTTGGTGTTAGCACTGTCGTCAGGACGTGGAGTTGGATTTGGACGAGGAGCAGGCTGAGGATTGATATTATTGATAGCGGTAGTGCCATTATTCTTCGCTTCATCTACCTTATCGTTAGTTGGAGCGTCGTCAATAGCTTTCTTAGCGTCTTTTGCTGCTGTATCAACATCAGATTTCGCTTTGTCCTTCTCTTCTTTCGTCAAGTCGGTACGCTTATCAATCTCAGCTTTCTTAGTCTCAGCCGCTTTGTCGATTTCTTTCTTAGCTTCAGATTTCTTATCGCCAGTTGGATTGATGTTATCGATAGCTGTATTGCCATTATTCTTCGCTTCATCTACCTTATCGTTAGTTGGAGCGTCGTCAATAGCTTTCTTAGCGTCTTTTGCTGCTGTATCAACATCAGATTTCGCTTTGTCCTTCTCTTCTTTCGTCAAGTCGGTACGCTTATCAATCTCAGCTTTCTTAGTCTCAGCCGCTTTGTCGATTTCTTTCTTAGCTTCAGATTTCTTATCGCCAGTTGGGTTGATGTTATCGATAGCTGTATTGCCATTATTCTTCGCTTCATCTACCTTATCGTTAGTTGTCGCGTCGTCAATAGCTTTCTTAGCTTTTTCTGCTGCTGTTTCAACATCAGATTTCGCTTTGTCCTTCTCTTCTTTCGTCAAGTCGGTACGCTTATCAATCTCATCTTTCTTAGCCTTAGCTGCTTGGTCGATAGTCCCTTTAGAAGCATCTGTGATTTTATATTTCACTGGTACATTTTCCGTACTACCATCTTCATATGTCACTGTAAGTTCAATATCATGGAAACCATCTGTTGTAGGATAGCTTGTTCCATCTTTCAACTTAGCAGACTGTTTGTGTTCAGCATTTACAGCGTCTAACAAATCATTATCTGTAACATTTTGTTTGTATGGTTTGACTAGTGTATTTGTAGTCACACTGTGACTTTGTTTCGTGTGAGGCGTACTGCTAGCGCTATTTTCAAGATCACCTTCTCCAACTTTTGCTGTTACGGTGACGCTATCGCCTACTTGGTTCGCTGGAACTTCAATCGAACCTTCTCTCACCTTAACGTCTGGATGGTTACCCTCTACAGTCCAAGTGCCGTCTTGTCCTTTCTTGACAAGTACTTTATCACCTGAAGCTAACGGAATCTCAATCTTATCTCCTCCATTTGTCGTATCTGGAGTCACTTTCAAGTTACCGTTTTGCCATTGTCCTACCGTTGGTGCGGTTGGCGCGGCTTTCGTCACTTTCAAGGTTACCGTTGTGCTTTCTTGAGAACCATCACCGTAAGTAACCAAGACATCTACTTGTTTTTCAGTATCAGCTTCTACTTTTGGTAGAGTTCCTACAGAGGTGACTGATGTGATTCCTGAGTCTTTATATGGCTTGTCTTGATCATTTTCACGAACGCCCACAACTCCCGTATTGGTATGAAGGTCTTCACCACTCAAGCTTTCTGTTGGTTTCTTAATGATATCCTTCTTCACAAGACTGTGACTTTGTTTCGTGTGAGGCGTACTGCTAGCGCTATTTTCAAGATCACCTTCTCCAACTTTTGCTGTTACGGTGACGCTATCGCCTACTTGGTTCGCTGGAACTTCAATCGAACCTTCTCTCACCTTAACGTCTGGATGGTTACCCTCTACAGTCCAAGTGCCGTCTTGTCCTTTCTTGACAAGTACTTTATCACCTGAAGCTAACGGAATCTCAATCTTATCTCCTCCATTTGTCGTATCTGGAGTCACTTTCAAGTTACCGTTTTGCCATTGTCCTACCGTTGGTGCGGTTGGCGCGGCTTTCGTCACTTTCAAGGTTACCGTTGTGCTTTCTTGAGAACCATCACCGTAAGTAACCAAGACATCTACTTGTTTTTCAGTATCAGCTTCTACTTTTGGTAGAGTTCCTACAGAGGTGACTGATGTGATTCCTGAGTCTTTATATGGCTTGTCTTGATCATTTTCACGAACGCCCACAACTCCCGTATTGGTATGAAGGTCTTCACCACTCAAGCTTTCTGTTGGTTTCTTAATGATATCCTTCTTCACAAGACTGTGACTTTGTTTCGTGTGAGGCGTACTGCTAGCGCTATTTTCAAGATCACCTTCTCCAACTTTTGCTGTTACGGTGACGCTATCGCCTACTTGGTTCGCTGGAACTTCAATCGAACCTTCTCTCACCTTAACGTCTGGATGGTTACCCTCTACAGTCCAAGTGCCGTCTTGTCCTTTCTTGACAAGTACTTTATCACCTGAAGCTAACGGAATCTCAATCTTATCTCCTCCATTTGTCGTATCTGGAGTCACTTTCAAGTTACCGTTTTGCCATTGTCCTACCGTTGGTGCGGTTGGCGCGGCTTTCGTCACTTTCAAGGTTACCGTTGTGCTTTCTTGAGAACCATCACCGTAAGTAACCAAGACATCTACTTGTTTTTCAGTATCAGCTTCTACTTTTGGTAGAGTTCCTACAGAGGTGACTGATGTGATTCCTGAGTCTTTATATGGCTTGTCTTGATCATTTTCACGAACGCCCACAACTCCCGTATTGGTATGAAGGTCTTCACCACTCAAGCTTTCTGTTGGTTTCTTAATGATATCCTTCTTCACAAGACTGTGACTTTGTTTCGTGTGAGGCGTACTGCTAGCGCTATTTTCAAGATCACCTTCTCCAACTTTTGCTGTTACGGTGACGCTATCGCCTACTTGGTTCGCTGGAACTTCAATCGAACCTTCTCTCACCTTAACGTCTGGATGGTTACCCTCTACAGTCCAAGTGCCGTCTTGTCCTTTCTTGACAAGTACTTTATCACCTGAAGCTAACGGAATCTCAATCTTATCTCCTCCATTTGTCGTATCTGGAGTCACTTTCAAGTTACCGTTTTGCCATTGTCCTACCGTTGGTGCGGTTGGCGCGGCTTTCGTCACTTTCAAGGTTACCGTTGTGCTTTCTTGAGAACCATCACCGTAAGTAACCAAGACATCTACTTGTTTTTCAGTATCAGCTTCTACTTTTGGTAGAGTTCCTACAGAGGTGACTGATGTGATTCCTGAGTCTTTATATGGCTTGTCTTGATCATTTTCACGAACGCCCACAACTCCCGTATTGGTATGAAGGTCTTCACCACTCAAGCTTTCTGTTGGTTTCTTAATGATATCCTTCTTCACAAGACTGTGACTTTGTTTCGTGTGAGGCGTACTGCTAGCGCTATTTTCAAGATCACCTTCTCCAACTTTTGCTGTTACGGTGACGCTATCGCCTACTTGGTTCGCTGGAACTTCAATCGAACCTTCTCTCACCTTAACGTCTGGATGGTTACCCTCTACAGTCCAAGTGCCGTCTTGTCCTTTCTTGACAAGTACTTTATCACCTGAAGCTAACGGAATCTCAATCTTATCTCCTCCATTTGTCGTATCTGGAGTCACTTTCAAGTTACCGTTTTGCCATTGTCCTACCGTTGGTGCGGTTGGCGCGGCTTTCGTCACTTTCAAGGTTACCGTTGTGCTTTCTTGAGAACCATCACCGTAAGTAACCAAGACATCTACTTGTTTTTCAGTATCAGCTTCTACTTTTGGTAGAGTTCCTACAGAGGTGACTGATGTGATTCCTGAGTCTTTATATGGCTTGTCTTGATCATTTTCACGAACGCCCACAACTCCCGTATTGGTATGAAGGTCTTCACCACTCAAGCTTTCTGTTGGTTTCTTAATGATATCCTTCTTCACAAGACTGTGACTTTGTTTCGTGTGAGGCGTACTGCTAGCGCTATTTTCAAGATCACCTTCTCCAACTTTTGCTGTTACGGTGACGCTATCGCCTACTTGGTTCGCTGGAACTTCAATCGAACCTTCTCTCACCTTAACGTCTGGATGGTTACCCTCTACAGTCCAAGTGCCGTCTTGTCCTTTCTTGACAAGTACTTTATCACCTGAAGCTAACGGAATCTCAATCTTATCTCCTCCATTTGTCGTATCTGGAGTCACTTTCAAGTTACCGTTTTGCCATTGTCCTACCGTTGGTGCGGTTGGCGCGGCTTTCGTCACTTTCAAGGTTACCGTTGTGCTTTCTTGAGAACCATCACCGTAAGTAACCAAGACATCTACTTGTTTTTCAGTATCAGCTTCTACTTTTGGTAGAGTTCCTACAGAGGTGACTGATGTGATTCCTGAGTCTTTATATGGCTTGTCTTGATCATTTTCACGAACGCCCACAACTCCCGTATTGGTATGAAGGTCTTCACCACTCAAGCTTTCTGTTGGTTTCTTAATGATATCCTTCTTCACAAGACTGTGACTTTGTTTCGTGTGAGGCGTACTGCTAGCGCTATTTTCAAGATCACCTTCTCCAACTTTTGCTGTTACGGTGACGCTATCGCCTACTTGGTTCGCTGGAACTTCAATCGAACCTTCTCTCACCTTAACGTCTGGATGGTTACCCTCTACAGTCCAAGTGCCGTCTTGTCCTTTCTTGACAAGTACTTTATCACCTGAAGCTAACGGAATCTCAATCTTATCTCCTCCATTTGTCGTATCTGGAGTCACTTTCAAGTTACCGTTTTGCCATTGTCCTACCGTTGGTGCGGTTGGCGCGGCTTTCGTCACTTTCAAGGTTACCGTTGTGCTTTCTTGAGAACCATCACCGTAAGTAACCAAGACATCTACTTGTTTTTCAGTATCAGCTTCTACTTTTGGTAGAGTTCCTACAGAGGTGACTGATGTGATTCCTGAGTCTTTATATGGCTTGTCTTGATCATTTTCACGAACGCCCACAACTCCCGTATTGGTATGAAGGTCTTCACCACTCAAGCTTTCTGTTGGTTTCTTAATGATATCCTTCTTCACAAGACTGTGACTTTGTTTCGTGTGAGGCGTACTGCTAGCGCTATTTTCAAGATCACCTTCTCCAACTTTTGCTGTTACGGTGACGCTATCGCCTACTTGGTTCGCTGGAACTTCAATCGAACCTTCTCTCACCTTAACGTCTGGATGGTTACCCTCTACAGTCCAAGTGCCGTCTTGTCCTTTCTTGACAAGTACTTTATCACCTGAAGCTAACGGAATCTCAATCTTATCTCCTCCATTTGTCGTATCTGGAGTCACTTTCAAGTTACCGTTTTGCCATTGTCCTACCGTTGGTGCGGTTGGCGCGGCTTTCGTCACTTTCAAGGTTACCGTTGTGCTTTCTTGAGAACCATCACCGTAAGTAACCAAGACATCTACTTGTTTTTCAGTATCAGCTTCTACTTTTGGTAGAGTTCCTACAGAGGTGACTGATGTGATTCCTGAGTCTTTATATGGCTTGTCTTGATCATTTTCACGAACGCCCACAACTCCCGTATTGGTATGAAGGTCTTCACCACTCAAGCTTTCTGTTGGTTTCTTAATGATATCCTTCTTCACAAGACTGTGACTTTGTTTCGTGTGAGGCGTACTGCTAGCGCTATTTTCAAGATCACCTTCTCCAACTTTTGCTGTTACGGTGACGCTATCGCCTACTTGGTTCGCTGGAACTTCAATCGAACCTTCTCTCACCTTAACGTCTGGATGGTTACCCTCTACAGTCCAAGTGCCGTCTTGTCCTTTCTTGACAAGTACTTTATCACCTGAAGCTAACGGAATCTCAATCTTATCTCCTCCATTTGTCGTATCTGGAGTCACTTTCAAGTTACCGTTTTGCCATTGTCCTACCGTTGGTGCGGTTGGCGCGGCTTTCGTCACTTTCAAGGTTACCGTTGTGCTTTCTTGAGAACCATCACCGTAAGTAACCAAGACATCTACTTGTTTTTCAGTATCAGCTTCTACTTTTGGTAGAGTTCCTACAGAGGTGACTGATGTGATTCCTGAGTCTTTATATGGCTTGTCTTGATCATTTTCACGAACGCCCACAACTCCCGTATTGGTATGAAGGTCTTCACCACTCAAGCTTTCTGTTGGTTTCTTAATGATATCCTTCTTCACAAGACTGTGACTTTGTTTCGTGTGAGGCGTACTGCTAGCGCTATTTTCAAGATCACCTTCTCCAACTTTTGCTGTTACGGTGACGCTATCGCCTACTTGGTTCGCTGGAACTTCAATCGAACCTTCTCTCACCTTAACGTCTGGATGGTTACCCTCTACAGTCCAAGTGCCGTCTTGTCCTTTCTTGACAAGTACTTTATCACCTGAAGCTAACGGAATCTCAATCTTATCTCCTCCATTTGTCGTATCTGGAGTCACTTTCAAGTTACCGTTTTGCCATTGTCCTACCGTTGGTGCGGTTGGCGCGGCTTTCGTCACTTTCAAGGTTACCGTTGTGCTTTCTTGAGAACCATCACCGTAAGTAACCAAGACATCTACTTGTTTTTCAGTATCAGCTTCTACTTTTGGTAGAGTTCCTACAGAGGTGACTGATGTGATTCCTGAGTCTTTATATGGCTTGTCTTGATCATTTTCACGAACGCCCACAACTCCCGTATTGGTATGAAGGTCTTCACCACTCAAGCTTTCTGTTGGTTTCTTAATGATATCCTTCTTCACAAGACTGTGACTTTGTTTCGTGTGAGGCGTACTGCTAGCGCTATTTTCAAGATCACCTTCTCCAACTTTTGCTGTTACGGTGACGCTATCGCCTACTTGGTTCGCTGGAACTTCAATCGAACCTTCTCTCACCTTAACGTCTGGATGGTTACCCTCTACAGTCCAAGTGCCGTCTTGTCCTTTCTTGACAAGTACTTTATCACCTGAAGCTAACGGAATCTCAATCTTATCTCCTCCATTTGTCGTATCTGGAGTCACTTTCAAGTTACCGTTTTGCCATTGTCCTACCGTTGGTGCGGTTGGCGCGGCTTTCGTCACTTTCAAGGTTACCGTTGTGCTTTCTTGAGAACCATCACCGTAAGTAACCAAGACATCTACTTGTTTTTCAGTATCAGCTTCTACTTTTGGTAGAGTTCCTACAGAGGTGACTGATGTGATTCCTGAGTCTTTATATGGCTTGTCTTGATCATTTTCACGAACGCCCACAACTCCCGTATTGGTATGAAGGTCTTCACCACTCAAGCTTTCTGTTGGTTTCTTAATGATATCCTTCTTCACAAGACTGTGACTTTGTTTCGTGTGAGGCGTACTGCTAGCGCTATTTTCAAGATCACCTTCTCCAACTTTTGCTGTTACGGTGACGCTATCGCCTACTTGGTTCGCTGGAACTTCAATCGAACCTTCTCTCACCTTAACGTCTGGATGGTTACCCTCTACAGTCCAAGTGCCGTCTTGTCCTTTCTTGACAAGTACTTTATCACCTGAAGCTAACGGAATCTCAATCTTATCTCCTCCATTTGTCGTATCTGGAGTCACTTTCAAGTTACCGTTTTGCCATTGTCCTACCGTTGGTGCGGTTGGCGCGGCTTTCGTCACTTTCAAGGTTACCGTTGTGCTTTCTTGAGAACCATCACCGTAAGTAACCAAGACATCTACTTGTTTTTCAGTATCAGCTTCTACTTTTGGTAGAGTTCCTACAGAGGTGACTGATGTGATTCCTGAGTCTTTATATGGCTTGTCTTGATCATTTTCACGAACGCCCACAACTCCCGTATTGGTATGAAGGTCTTCACCACTCAAGCTTTCTGTTGGTTTCTTAATGATATCCTTCTTCACAAGACTGTGACTTTGTTTCGTGTGAGGCGTACTGCTAGCGCTATTTTCAAGATCACCTTCTCCAACTTTTGCTGTTACGGTGACGCTATCGCCTACTTGGTTCGCTGGAACTTCAATCGAACCTTCTCTCACCTTAACGTCTGGATGGTTACCCTCTACAGTCCAAGTGCCGTCTTGTCCTTTCTTGACAAGTACTTTATCACCTGAAGCTAACGGAATCTCAATCTTATCTCCTCCATTTGTCGTATCTGGAGTCACTTTCAAGTTACCGTTTTGCCATTGTCCTACCGTTGGTGCGGTTGGCGCGGCTTTCGTCACTTTCAAGGTTACCGTTGTGCTTTCTTGAGAACCATCACCGTAAGTAACCAAGACATCTACTTGTTTTTCAGTATCAGCTTCTACTTTTGGTAGAGTTCCTACAGAGGTGACTGATGTGATTCCTGAGTCTTTATATGGCTTGTCTTGATCATTTTCACGAACGCCCACAACTCCCGTATTGGTATGAAGGTCTTCACCACTCAAGCTTTCTGTTGGTTTCTTAATGATATCCTTCTTCACAAGACTGTGACTTTGTTTCGTGTGAGGCGTACTGCTAGCGCTATTTTCAAGATCACCTTCTCCAACTTTTGCTGTTACGGTGACGCTATCGCCTACTTGGTTCGCTGGAACTTCAATCGAACCTTCTCTCACCTTAACGTCTGGATGGTTACCCTCTACAGTCCAAGTGCCGTCTTGTCCTTTCTTGACAAGTACTTTATCACCTGAAGCTAACGGAATCTCAATCTTATCTCCTCCATTTGTCGTATCTGGAGTCACTTTCAAGTTACCGTTTTGCCATTGTCCTACCGTTGGTGCGGTTGGCGCGGCTTTCGTCACTTTCAAGGTTACCGTTGTGCTTTCTTGAGAACCATCACCGTAAGTAACCAAGACATCTACTTGTTTTTCAGTATCAGCTTCTACTTTTGGTAGAGTTCCTACAGAGGTGACTGATGTGATTCCTGAGTCTTTATATGGCTTGTCTTGATCATTTTCACGAACGCCCACAACTCCCGTATTGGTATGAAGGTCTTCACCACTCAAGCTTTCTGTTGGTTTCTTAATGATATCCTTCTTCACAAGACTGTGACTTTGTTTCGTGTGAGGCGTACTGCTAGCGCTATTTTCAAGATCACCTTCTCCAACTTTTGCTGTTACGGTGACGCTATCGCCTACTTGGTTCGCTGGAACTTCAATCGAACCTTCTCTCACCTTAACGTCTGGATGGTTACCCTCTACAGTCCAAGTGCCGTCTTGTCCTTTCTTGACAAGTACTTTATCACCTGAAGCTAACGGAATCTCAATCTTATCTCCTCCATTTGTCGTATCTGGAGTCACTTTCAAGTTACCGTTTTGCCATTGTCCTACCGTTGGTGCGGTTGGCGCGGCTTTCGTCACTTTCAAGGTTACCGTTGTGCTTTCTTGAGAACCATCACCGTAAGTAACCAAGACATCTACTTGTTTTTCAGTATCAGCTTCTACTTTTGGTAGAGTTCCTACAGAGGTGACTGATGTGATTCCTGAGTCTTTATATGGCTTGTCTTGATCATTTTCACGAACGCCCACAACTCCCGTATTGGTATGAAGGTCTTCACCACTCAAGCTTTCTGTTGGTTTCTTAATGATATCCTTCTTCACAAGACTGTGACTTTGTTTCGTGTGAGGCGTACTGCTAGCGCTATTTTCAAGATCACCTTCTCCAACTTTTGCTGTTACGGTGACGCTATCGCCTACTTGGTTCGCTGGAACTTCAATCGAACCTTCTCTCACCTTAACGTCTGGATGGTTACCCTCTACAGTCCAAGTGCCGTCTTGTCCTTTCTTGACAAGTACTTTATCACCTGAAGCTAACGGAATCTCAATCTTATCTCCTCCATTTGTCGTATCTGGAGTCACTTTCAAGTTACCGTTTTGCCATTGTCCTACCGTTGGTGCGGTTGGCGCGGCTTTCGTCACTTTCAAGGTTACCGTTGTGCTTTCTTGAGAACCATCACCGTAAGTAACCAAGACATCTACTTGTTTTTCAGTATCAGCTTCTACTTTTGGTAGAGTTCCTACAGAGGTGACTGATGTGATTCCTGAGTCTTTATATGGCTTGTCTTGATCATTTTCACGAACGCCCACAACTCCCGTATTGGTATGAAGGTCTTCACCACTCAAGCTTTCTGTTGGTTTCTTAATGATATCCTTCTTCACAAGACTGTGACTTTGTTTCGTGTGAGGCGTACTGCTAGCGCTATTTTCAAGATCACCTTCTCCAACTTTTGCTGTTACGGTGACGCTATCGCCTACTTGGTTCGCTGGAACTTCAATCGAACCTTCTCTCACCTTAACGTCTGGATGGTTACCCTCTACAGTCCAAGTGCCGTCTTGTCCTTTCTTGACAAGTACTTTATCACCTGAAGCTAACGGAATCTCAATCTTATCTCCTCCATTTGTCGTATCTGGAGTCACTTTCAAGTTACCGTTTTGCCATTGTCCTACCGTTGGTGCGGTTGGCGCGGCTTTCGTCACTTTCAAGGTTACCGTTGTGCTTTCTTGAGAACCATCACCGTAAGTAACCAAGACATCTACTTGTTTTTCAGTATCAGCTTCTACTTTTGGTAGAGTTCCTACAGAGGTGACTGATGTGATTCCTGAGTCTTTATATGGCTTGTCTTGATCATTTTCACGAACGCCCACAACTCCCGTATTGGTATGAAGGTCTTCACCACTCAAGCTTTCTGTTGGTTTCTTAATGATATCCTTCTTCACAAGACTGTGACTTTGTTTCGTGTGAGGCGTACTGCTAGCGCTATTTTCAAGATCACCTTCTCCAACTTTTGCTGTTACGGTGACGCTATCGCCTACTTGGTTCGCTGGAACTTCAATCGAACCTTCTCTCACCTTAACGTCTGGATGGTTACCCTCTACAGTCCAAGTGCCGTCTTGTCCTTTCTTGACAAGTACTTTATCACCTGAAGCTAACGGAATCTCAATCTTATCTCCTCCATTTGTCGTATCTGGAGTCACTTTCAAGTTACCGTTTTGCCATTGTCCTACCGTTGGTGCGGTTGGCGCGGCTTTCGTCACTTTCAAGGTTACCGTTGTGCTTTCTTGAGAACCATCACCGTAAGTAACCAAGACATCTACTTGTTTTTCAGTATCAGCTTCTACTTTTGGTAGAGTTCCTACAGAGGTGACTGATGTGATTCCTGAGTCTTTATATGGCTTGTCTTGATCATTTTCACGAACGCCCACAACTCCCGTATTGGTATGAAGGTCTTCACCACTCAAGCTTTCTGTTGGTTTCTTAATGATATCCTTCTTCACAAGACTGTGACTTTGTTTCGTGTGAGGCGTACTGCTAGCGCTATTTTCAAGATCACCTTCTCCAACTTTTGCTGTTACGGTGACGCTATCGCCTACTTGGTTCGCTGGAACTTCAATCGAACCTTCTCTCACCTTAACGTCTGGATGGTTACCCTCTACAGTCCAAGTGCCGTCTTGTCCTTTCTTGACAAGTACTTTATCACCTGAAGCTAACGGAATCTCAATCTTATCTCCTCCATTTGTCGTATCTGGAGTCACTTTCAAGTTACCGTTTTGCCATTGTCCTACCGTTGGTGCGGTTGGCGCGGCTTTCGTCACTTTCAAGGTTACCGTTGTGCTTTCTTGAGAACCATCACCGTAAGTAACCAAGACATCTACTTGTTTTTCAGTATCAGCTTCTACTTTTGGTAGAGTTCCTACAGAGGTGACTGATGTGATTCCTGAGTCTTTATATGGCTTGTCTTGATCATTTTCACGAACGCCCACAACTCCCGTATTGGTATGAAGGTCTTCACCACTCAAGCTTTCTGTTGGTTTCTTAATGATATCCTTCTTCACAAGACTGTGACTTTGTTTCGTGTGAGGCGTACTGCTAGCGCTATTTTCAAGATCACCTTCTCCAACTTTTGCTGTTACGGTGACGCTATCGCCTACTTGGTTCGCTGGAACTTCAATCGAACCTTCTCTCACCTTAACGTCTGGATGGTTACCCTCTACAGTCCAAGTGCCGTCTTGTCCTTTCTTGACAAGTACTTTATCACCTGAAGCTAACGGAATCTCAATCTTATCTCCTCCATTTGTCGTATCTGGAGTCACTTTCAAGTTACCGTTTTGCCATTGTCCTACCGTTGGTGCGGTTGGCGCGGCTTTCGTCACTTTCAAGGTTACCGTTGTGCTTTCTTGAGAACCATCACCGTAAGTAACCAAGACATCTACTTGTTTTTCAGTATCAGCTTCTACTTTTGGTAGAGTTCCTACAGAGGTGACTGATGTGATTCCTGAGTCTTTATATGGCTTGTCTTGATCATTTTCACGAACGCCCACAACTCCCGTATTGGTATGAAGGTCTTCACCACTCAAGCTTTCTGTTGGTTTCTTAATGATATCCTTCTTCACAAGACTGTGACTTTGTTTCGTGTGAGGCGTACTGCTAGCGCTATTTTCAAGATCACCTTCTCCAACTTTTGCTGTTACGGTGACGCTATCGCCTACTTGGTTCGCTGGAACTTCAATCGAACCTTCTCTCACCTTAACGTCTGGATGGTTACCCTCTACAGTCCAAGTGCCGTCTTGTCCTTTCTTGACAAGTACTTTATCACCTGAAGCTAACGGAATCTCAATCTTATCTCCTCCATTTGTCGTATCTGGAGTCACTTTCAAGTTACCGTTTTGCCATTGTCCTACCGTTGGTGCGGTTGGCGCGGCTTTCGTCACTTTCAAGGTTACCGTTGTGCTTTCTTGAGAACCATCACCGTAAGTAACCAAGACATCTACTTGTTTTTCAGTATCAGCTTCTACTTTTGGTAGAGTTCCTACAGAGGTGACTGATGTGATTCCTGAGTCTTTATATGGCTTGTCTTGATCATTTTCACGAACGCCCACAACTCCCGTATTGGTATGAAGGTCTTCACCACTCAAGCTTTCTGTTGGTTTCTTAATGATATCCTTCTTCACAAGACTGTGACTTTGTTTCGTGTGAGGCGTACTGCTAGCGCTATTTTCAAGATCACCTTCTCCAACTTTTGCTGTTACGGTGACGCTATCGCCTACTTGGTTCGCTGGAACTTCAATCGAACCTTCTCTCACCTTAACGTCTGGATGGTTACCCTCTACAGTCCAAGTGCCGTCTTGTCCTTTCTTGACAAGTACTTTATCACCTGAAGCTAACGGAATCTCAATCTTATCTCCTCCATTTGTCGTATCTGGAGTCACTTTCAAGTTACCGTTTTGCCATTGTCCTACCGTTGGTGCGGTTGGCGCGGCTTTCGTCACTTTCAAGGTTACCGTTGTGCTTTCTTGAGAACCATCACCGTAAGTAACCAAGACATCTACTTGTTTTTCAGTATCAGCTTCTACTTTTGGTAGAGTTCCTACAGAGGTGACTGATGTGATTCCTGAGTCTTTATATGGCTTGTCTTGATCATTTTCACGAACGCCCACAACTCCCGTATTGGTATGAAGGTCTTCACCACTCAAGCTTTCTGTTGGTTTCTTAATGATATCCTTCTTCACAAGACTGTGACTTTGTTTCGTGTGAGGCGTACTGCTAGCGCTATTTTCAAGATCACCTTCTCCAACTTTTGCTGTTACGGTGACGCTATCGCCTACTTGGTTCGCTGGAACTTCAATCGAACCTTCTCTCACCTTAACGTCTGGATGGTTACCCTCTACAGTCCAAGTGCCGTCTTGTCCTTTCTTGACAAGTACTTTATCACCTGAAGCTAACGGAATCTCAATCTTATCTCCTCCATTTGTCGTATCTGGAGTCACTTTCAAGTTACCGTTTTGCCATTGTCCTACCGTTGGTGCGGTTGGCGCGGCTTTCGTCACTTTCAAGGTTACCGTTGTGCTTTCTTGAGAACCATCACCGTAAGTAACCAAGACATCTACTTGTTTTTCAGTATCAGCTTCTACTTTTGGTAGAGTTCCTACAGAGGTGACTGATGTGATTCCTGAGTCTTTATATGGCTTGTCTTGATCATTTTCACGAACGCCCACAACTCCCGTATTGGTATGAAGGTCTTCACCACTCAAGCTTTCTGTTGGTTTCTTAATGATATCCTTCTTCACAAGACTGTGACTTTGTTTCGTGTGAGGCGTACTGCTAGCGCTATTTTCAAGATCACCTTCTCCAACTTTTGCTGTTACGGTGACGCTATCGCCTACTTGGTTCGCTGGAACTTCAATCGAACCTTCTCTCACCTTAACGTCTGGATGGTTACCCTCTACAGTCCAAGTGCCGTCTTGTCCTTTCTTGACAAGTACTTTATCACCTGAAGCTAACGGAATCTCAATCTTATCTCCTCCATTTGTCGTATCTGGAGTCACTTTCAAGTTACCGTTTTGCCATTGTCCTACCGTTGGTGCGGTTGGCGCGGCTTTCGTCACTTTCAAGGTTACCGTTGTGCTTTCTTGAGAACCATCACCGTAAGTAACCAAGACATCTACTTGTTTTTCAGTATCAGCTTCTACTTTTGGTAGAGTTCCTACAGAGGTGACTGATGTGATTCCTGAGTCTTTATATGGCTTGTCTTGATCATTTTCACGAACGCCCACAACTCCCGTATTGGTATGAAGGTCTTCACCACTCAAGCTTTCTGTTGGTTTCTTAATGATATCCTTCTTCACAAGACTGTGACTTTGTTTCGTGTGAGGCGTACTGCTAGCGCTATTTTCAAGATCACCTTCTCCAACTTTTGCTGTTACGGTGACGCTATCGCCTACTTGGTTCGCTGGAACTTCAATCGAACCTTCTCTCACCTTAACGTCTGGATGGTTACCCTCTACAGTCCAAGTGCCGTCTTGTCCTTTCTTGACAAGTACTTTATCACCTGAAGCTAACGGAATCTCAATCTTATCTCCTCCATTTGTCGTATCTGGAGTCACTTTCAAGTTACCGTTTTGCCATTGTCCTACCGTTGGTGCGGTTGGCGCGGCTTTCGTCACTTTCAAGGTTACCGTTGTGCTTTCTTGAGAACCATCACCGTAAGTAACCAAGACATCTACTTGTTTTTCAGTATCAGCTTCTACTTTTGGTAGAGTTCCTACAGAGGTGACTGATGTGATTCCTGAGTCTTTATATGGCTTGTCTTGATCATTTTCACGAACGCCCACAACTCCCGTATTGGTATGAAGGTCTTCACCACTCAAGCTTTCTGTTGGTTTCTTAATGATATCCTTCTTCACAAGACTGTGACTTTGTTTCGTGTGAGGCGTACTGCTAGCGCTATTTTCAAGATCACCTTCTCCAACTTTTGCTGTTACGGTGACGCTATCGCCTACTTGGTTCGCTGGAACTTCAATCGAACCTTCTCTCACCTTAACGTCTGGATGGTTACCCTCTACAGTCCAAGTGCCGTCTTGTCCTTTCTTGACAAGTACTTTATCACCTGAAGCTAACGGAATCTCAATCTTATCTCCTCCATTTGTCGTATCTGGAGTCACTTTCAAGTTACCGTTTTGCCATTGTCCTACCGTTGGTGCGGTTGGCGCGGCTTTCGTCACTTTCAAGGTTACCGTTGTGCTTTCTTGAGAACCATCACCGTAAGTAACCAAGACATCTACTTGTTTTTCAGTATCAGCTTCTACTTTTGGTAGAGTTCCTACAGAGGTGACTGATGTGATTCCTGAGTCTTTATATGGCTTGTCTTGATCATTTTCACGAACGCCCACAACTCCCGTATTGGTATGAAGGTCTTCACCACTCAAGCTTTCTGTTGGTTTCTTAATGATATCCTTCTTCACAAGACTGTGACTTTGTTTCGTGTGAGGCGTACTGCTAGCGCTATTTTCAAGATCACCTTCTCCAACTTTTGCTGTTACGGTGACGCTATCGCCTACTTGGTTCGCTGGAACTTCAATCGAACCTTCTCTCACCTTAACGTCTGGATGGTTACCCTCTACAGTCCAAGTGCCGTCTTGTCCTTTCTTGACAAGTACTTTATCACCTGAAGCTAACGGAATCTCAATCTTATCTCCTCCATTTGTCGTATCTGGAGTCACTTTCAAGTTACCGTTTTGCCATTGTCCTACCGTTGGTGCGGTTGGCGCGGCTTTCGTCACTTTCAAGGTTACCGTTGTGCTTTCTTGAGAACCATCACCGTAAGTAACCAAGACATCTACTTGTTTTTCAGTATCAGCTTCTACTTTTGGTAGAGTTCCTACAGAGGTGACTGATGTGATTCCTGAGTCTTTATATGGCTTGTCTTGATCATTTTCACGAACGCCCACAACTCCCGTATTGGTATGAAGGTCTTCACCACTCAAGCTTTCTGTTGGTTTCTTAATGATATCCTTCTTCACAAGACTGTGACTTTGTTTCGTGTGAGGCGTACTGCTAGCGCTATTTTCAAGATCACCTTCTCCAACTTTTGCTGTTACGGTGACGCTATCGCCTACTTGGTTCGCTGGAACTTCAATCGAACCTTCTCTCACCTTAACGTCTGGATGGTTACCCTCTACAGTCCAAGTGCCGTCTTGTCCTTTCTTGACAAGTACTTTATCACCTGAAGCTAACGGAATCTCAATCTTATCTCCTCCATTTGTCGTATCTGGAGTCACTTTCAAGTTACCGTTTTGCCATTGTCCTACCGTTGGTGCGGTTGGCGCGGCTTTCGTCACTTTCAAGGTTACCGTTGTGCTTTCTTGAGAACCATCACCGTAAGTAACCAAGACATCTACTTGTTTTTCAGTATCAGCTTCTACTTTTGGTAGAGTTCCTACAGAGGTGACTGATGTGATTCCTGAGTCTTTATATGGCTTGTCTTGATCATTTTCACGAACGCCCACAACTCCCGTATTGGTATGAAGGTCTTCACCACTCAAGCTTTCTGTTGGTTTCTTAATGATATCCTTCTTCACAAGACTGTGACTTTGTTTCGTGTGAGGCGTACTGCTAGCGCTATTTTCAAGATCACCTTCTCCAACTTTTGCTGTTACGGTGACGCTATCGCCTACTTGGTTCGCTGGAACTTCAATCGAACCTTCTCTCACCTTAACGTCTGGATGGTTACCCTCTACAGTCCAAGTGCCGTCTTGTCCTTTCTTGACAAGTACTTTATCACCTGAAGCTAACGGAATCTCAATCTTATCTCCTCCATTTGTCGTATCTGGAGTCACTTTCAAGTTACCGTTTTGCCATTGTCCTACCGTTGGTGCGGTTGGCGCGGCTTTCGTCACTTTCAAGGTTACCGTTGTGCTTTCTTGAGAACCATCACCGTAAGTAACCAAGACATCTACTTGTTTTTCAGTATCAGCTTCTACTTTTGGTAGAGTTCCTACAGAGGTGACTGATGTGATTCCTGAGTCTTTATATGGCTTGTCTTGATCATTTTCACGAACGCCCACAACTCCCGTATTGGTATGAAGGTCTTCACCACTCAAGCTTTCTGTTGGTTTCTTAATGATATCCTTCTTCACAAGACTGTGACTTTGTTTCGTGTGAGGCGTACTGCTAGCGCTATTTTCAAGATCACCTTCTCCAACTTTTGCTGTTACGGTGACGCTATCGCCTACTTGGTTCGCTGGAACTTCAATCGAACCTTCTCTCACCTTAACGTCTGGATGGTTACCCTCTACAGTCCAAGTGCCGTCTTGTCCTTTCTTGACAAGTACTTTATCACCTGAAGCTAACGGAATCTCAATCTTATCTCCTCCATTTGTCGTATCTGGAGTCACTTTCAAGTTACCGTTTTGCCATTGTCCTACCGTTGGTGCGGTTGGCGCGGCTTTCGTCACTTTCAAGGTTACCGTTGTGCTTTCTTGAGAACCATCACCGTAAGTAACCAAGACATCTACTTGTTTTTCAGTATCAGCTTCTACTTTTGGTAGAGTTCCTACAGAGGTGACTGATGTGATTCCTGAGTCTTTATATGGCTTGTCTTGATCATTTTCACGAACGCCCACAACTCCCGTATTGGTATGAAGGTCTTCACCACTCAAGCTTTCTGTTGGTTTCTTAATGATATCCTTCTTCACAAGACTGTGACTTTGTTTCGTGTGAGGCGTACTGCTAGCGCTATTTTCAAGATCACCTTCTCCAACTTTTGCTGTTACGGTGACGCTATCGCCTACTTGGTTCGCTGGAACTTCAATCGAACCTTCTCTCACCTTAACGTCTGGATGGTTACCCTCTACAGTCCAAGTGCCGTCTTGTCCTTTCTTGACAAGTACTTTATCACCTGAAGCTAACGGAATCTCAATCTTATCTCCTCCATTTGTCGTATCTGGAGTCACTTTCAAGTTACCGTTTTGCCATTGTCCTACCGTTGGTGCGGTTGGCGCGGCTTCTTTGACTCCCACATAAACAGTCAGTGCTTTGCTTTCTTTACCTTGGCTGTCGACTGCTTTCAGAGCTACTTTATATAATCCAGCTGGAGTTGCGCCTGTTGCTGTAGGTAATCCAGATACAACTTTAACATTTCCTGTTCCGTATGGTTTTTCACTTTCAGTAGTACGACCATCTTCTGCATCTGTTACTGTTACCAAATCTTTTAACACATCGGCTGTCAACCTTGTTCCAGAATCATAGACTTTTCTATGAGTTGCATCTTTTCCTGCGTCACCTTTTACTTTGATAGTAGGTGCTGTATTCGTAACATTAACTACTTTCCAATTTCCAGCATCCGTTGGGTCTTGTCCTGCTTCTGGCTGATATTCTACACGCAAACCTAGTCCTTTGCCGTAGGTTGCTGTATTATCTCCGTTAGCAGCTTCTTCTCTAATATAAAGTTTCTTACCGTTACGTTCTTCATTCAGAGGAATAGTAATAATATTTTCTGCTGGATTCGTCTTGCTTGCGCTAGAACTAATTCTTCCGACATATCCAGAAGCATCTGTCACGCTTGTGTTTTCTGCTCGTGTGGAATCTACATGCCAATCTCCACCATCTGCACCACGTACAAGAGTGATACTGTTTACTTTATCTCCTGTTTCCGTACTGTTATGGAAGCGTAATTCTACTCGTTTAGCATCATGCGGAACTGTAATATCGATATGCTTGCTACCTGCAATTGTAGGTGATACAGAATAAGCACCCATTGAGACTTCTTTTGCATCACTTGTAGTAGAGATTGTCGTACCTGCAACCTTATTCTCTACTGTAATACCTGATGGTTTGGCAGTTTCTCCATTTTTAGCAACTGATTGGCGAAGTTTTACATTGTCTGGAAGTTTAGCTATCCATTTATCTCCAGTGATTGTCACTTCTCCAGAGTTTGCACTTGATAAAACTGTATTATGTTCATCGTTCAAATGAACTTCGACTACTTTATTAGGAGCATCAAATCCACCTAATGTACCGCTTAGCGTACGACTAGTTGAAGTCACTTTTGCTGTATCAAAAGTTGGTTTTTGAGGAGTGACTTGGGCATCATCACTGTTTGCCGATGACAAGTTATAGGCTGTAGTTCCGCTACCACCCGCAACTTTAACCACCGCATAAACTTTCTCTCCAAGAGTCAGATTAGACGTATAATTAGTAGTATCGAAATGAACTGAACCTGCTCCATTAGTTACCTCATCGCTACTTAACTTTTTAGAAGCTACTTTGTTACCGCCTTGATAAAGCTCAACCGTAACTTTTGCATCTTGCCCTAACTGATTAGCTGTTGGAAGATTGCTCACTGTAATCTCTGGTCTAGTTCCTGCTTTACCTTGGAATTGATTTGCAGTTAGGGTTGGTGGTTGGGGTAAAACAGCAAATTTAACATCTAAGTTTTGATCGCTATAGTGTCCACTTTGAGTAGCGGTATCTCCTCTAGCTGTAAGAATACTATTATACCAAGTATTAATTACACCGCTATAAATTCCTACTTTCTTCTCGATGTTATCAACCGGAGTGCTATTCCCTTGTCCATTTCTATTCCAATAAACCCCTCTACCTGTAGTTACAGTTTTATTGATTGGTCTCACATACTCGTATCTGTACTTAGAAAATGCCTTTCCTACCGTAGTTTCAAATCGATCTTTACCGTTTTCATAAGCTATCTCATCACCATAAGTAGTGATAGTTATTTCTTTCTCAGTAGTTACACCATTAGGGTAAGTTACAGTTATAGTTTTCGTTCTTGTACCGACATCTTCTCGACGACTTCTATCTGGAAGGTTTCCATCCTTAAAGGTAATTGACGTTCCATTTGGTTTACGTCCATCAAATGATATATACCATTCCGCTTCAAATGGATCTCTAATATGCCCTCCATTTTCATATATAGCCCCTGTCAACGGTTGACCCACAATCTCAGAGTACCTACTTACTTCTTGATTATCTTTTTTACGATAAGTAACCGCTGGGTACTGTGTTTTAAAGAATCCTAGACTTGTTCCATCACTATTATCTTCAGAGCTCTTATTACCAGAACTATCCACCGTTTTAGCTAAAAGCTCATAGACTGTTGTTGGAGTAGCATCTTGATACAATTTATCGATAACACTAGTCTTCTCTACCCCATTTTCCACGATTTGAGTCTTAGTATTTCCTGTTTTAAGCCACATATTTAGCTTGCTTCTTAACGTATTGGTATTCGCATTGGTATCATCATCTTTATCATAATTATCTGTTAATTTCACAAGACTAGTGAAAGATGGGCGCCCCTGTTTCGGTAAATAGTCATAGACTCTTTCAGTAACCCCTAAATTATTTGTACTAGAACGTTGTACCTGTGGTTTTTCTACATCTATAGGTACAAAGTAAACATTTATAACATTAGTCGTTGTATCTTTATTCTCACCTCTCTTAGTTAAGGCGTCAGAATTAACATACTCAGGACGTAGATATAACTGGGCTTTGTAAATAGCTTGGCTACCATTAGGCACATTTTTCAGTAAAGGTAGTAGTACGCCATTTTCTGCAGGCAGATTGGCATTTTGTAAAGTCGTGTTTACAGTATTAGAGCCGCCTTTCCCTGTTTCTACTAGCTTACGAGGTGTATTTGCAACCTCTTTACCTCCTACTAGAGTTTCTCTCTCTACTAAGTCAAGGGTATTGATATAATCTTCACCTTTTTTAAACTCATTTGTTCCAGAGGTTTTACTAAATCCTTCTCTTCCGTTTTCTGCCTTATCTTTATCACCACCATTAGCTTCTACAAGAGATGGATTTTCTACACTATTTGTACCAGCTTTAGGTTTCAACGTTAATGTTTTCAATACATCGTTTAAAGTGAATTTTTCACCTTTTGTAGCATCATAGTAATAGATTAAGCTACGATTACCATTTACAGTTGGATCAGTAGTAGTACCAGCCCAAACAAATCCCTTATCAGAATCCCTGTTCGGAAGTTTTGTTCCTTCGATATTTTCTAGCAAGAAATCTTTACGAATATTTGCAAATCGAGTAACATATCCAGCACCATTATCTTTATTTGGATTAGTTTGCAACCAACCTCGTTTTTTATCACTAGTAGTTACAACAATAGCACCACTATCACTAATTTCAATATTGTCATCATTCAAATTAAGAGTTGAATTTGCTTTTCTTAAAGCTATACGAATCGCTCTTTTTTCTGCATCATTAAGTTTTGTATCATTCGCTTGAACAATACGATTGTTAGCATTTTCCGATAAGTTTAATCGTTCTGTTACTAGACGAGCATCTCCATTATCTGAAATAACAGATCTTCCCTGGTCTGTTACAACAACCTTAGCATAAAGTTGCTCATTAGCATTTAAACCATTTGGACGTTTTGCTTGATAATCAGCTGCTGTAAAACGACTTGTTCCTGTATTATCTGTTATAGTCTTTTCTGCTAGCGGTGCTAAACTATTCAAGCTACTAAATAATTGTACTTTCCTAGTTGCTGTGGCACTAACCTCGGTTGATTGGATAATATTAGAAACTTCTATTTCTGGTTTTTGACCACTTTGTCCATAAAGTTGACTTTCTTCTATAACAGGTGCTTTGGGAGTAACCAATAGACGAATATCTCTTGTAATAGTTCTTGGAACAAATAATCTTCTTGTAGTGCTATTTTCATTTATCGGTTCACCTGTACCAGTAAAGTCAGCTTCCACTTTTTTAGTATAATATCCTGCTTTGTCTAGCACTTCGCCATATTGATCGTGACCATTATTCTGTTTCCATTTCCAACGCATACCTTGTGGTAGATAACTATCCCCACGAGATGTATTTGAACTATCATCAATTACTGATAGAAACTCATGTGCATCTTGATTTTTAGGGTGGTCTTCTTTACTAAGAGCTACACCTTGGGGAACAGATACAGCTGGGAATCCGTCAAAATTTTGAGTACTATTAGCTATCGTCAAATCAACAACTCTATATTTGAATTTAAACGTACTAACATCTGTTTCATTTGAACCTGTTATTTTAACAGTTGCTTCTCTTATTCCTAAAGTCTCTGAAGTTGAAACACTACCAGAAGCTAATCGTTGACTGTATTTATTTTCCTTTGTCTTACCTTTTTGTTCAGTAGAAAGTCCACTAGGTGAAATTCCTGATGGGAGACCAGATATTTCGATTTTTTTTATTTTTCCAGAGTTGTCCCACACTTTTAATTCTGGATTAAAAGTAGCCCCTCTGAAAATCGTAAAGTCTGGCTCTGTAGATGTTGTTCCTAACGAAATACCATTTAAACTAGCTTGTGGTTTTTCATTATCCGCTACATTAAACGTAATTATCTTTTTAATTGACTCAGGAGCATAGATTGTAACATCTCCACGTTTAACACCTGAACTTGTTCTAGACCCCATAGGAAAGACTGCCTTAGCTACCTTCGTAACGGTGCCTGGCGTTTTGAATGTTTCTTCACTATTAGCATTTTCCCATTGCCAACTCATCCCTTCTGGAAAACTTTTATCACCTCTACCATGAACACCATTTTCAGTATCTTCTAAATAATTATGTGAATCGCCTAGTTTATCAGTTACACCTACAGCAGCTGGTGAATTTTTTGTTTTAATATCAACGATAGTATATTGAAACTTGTAAGTTCTACTATTTCCTGCAGCATCACTAACGTCTACACTAGCTATTTTTGTTCCTAAAGCAGCATTATCATCCACTTTCTTATCGCTAAAATGGAAGTTGTCGTTATTAGACATTGATGCTATTGCTGGATCTTGATTATTTTGTCTATTGAACCAAACACCCGGTGGTACATCACGAATTTTAAAGTTTCTGATGTTATTTGAATTATCTGTTACTTTAAATGTTGGATCGAAATTAGCTCCTCTAAAAATAACGAATTTATTGTCTTCAGCATTTGTTGTCAAAGCTTTTCCATTTATCATAACAGTTGGTGCTTGAGTATCAGGACTTTTAGCCATTCCTATCGCAGAGCTTTCATCACTATTCAAATAAGTAGCAACCCCTCTTACTGAAGTATTATCAGCTACTGTTGGTTCTGAAATTAATACACTTCCCGAAGAGCTATCAACTGTAATTCCAGATGGACGAGTACCTACCACTCCCCAAGATGTTCCCTCTTTTTTAACAGTGATTGTCTTATCAGTACTTTGACCGCTAGGTCTGTATGATACTACCAGCTTATCTGTTGTTCCTGTTGGAGTTACTGATACAGAACCATCTACCGGTGTATCTACTCTTGGGGCAGAAGGTGCCACTTCTTTTCTTATATTTTTGAATAAGACATCTACATAATCCACAGAATCATCCTGATGATTTGTACGTGCATTATTTTCATTATCGTAATAAGTAACCTTGATTTGTTTTTTCACCCATACAGGAGTTGTTTCAGTAACAGTAGGAACTGTCCCTACAAGATTACCATGTTCATCAAATGTTTGATAAGTATTTCTGATTTCTTCGTTAAGTTTTCTTACATTTTCCGCTGAAATCTTCCCTCCTGGAAGCACATCAATAGTACTTGGAACTGTAAATAATGTTTTCTTGTTATCCTTAAGAGTTAATTCGATAACTCTTGAACCTGTAGAAAGAGCTGAACCTCCTACCCACTCAGTGCTTCTAACCGATTGGTCTTTTATTTGATCACTTGTTGTTGGGAACGATTCTATCAAATCTTTATAAAATGCTCGCCCTGGATTTGGGGCAGTCATATCTCGATAGTCTGGTCTTTTAAATTTGGGGATAGTAGATGAAACATCAGCATAACTTTTTATATAAGTCGACGCATCCTTTAATTTTTCTGAATAATTTTTTGTATCTAAAACATCTGAAACTATAGGCTGATACACATCTGCTTGCGTTACTACCCTGTACGGTAGATTAAACTCAATTTTTTGATCATCAATACTTGCTTCAATATGTAAAAGATGATAACCTTTTGTACTATCTGCCGTTACATCATCAGGTGCAGAAGCATTTTTATGACTATACCTATTGTGAATATTGGCGTAGTAATCATTATAGAAGTTTCCAGTAGGCTTATATGTCTTGTAATCTACTATATGAGCCTTCTCTGGGTTAAGTTTCTTGTTATTATTATAAGTATCTTCTAATGTAATAGCACCACTTTTCAACCCTCTCTCATCATCAAATAAACCAACTCCCGTTCCTTTTAAGAAAGTTGTTTTAGCCTCGCTATCATCAACTTTTATATTATAGCGTTCTTGTGCCCTATTCCATTGCTGGTAACTTTTATGTTGAAAAACTCCTCCTCCTGCCTCATAAGATTTCATACCTGCTATATAATATAGTGGAGTAGTAGTATTCCCCTTGGTATCAAATTCGACAGTATAAGTACTTCCTGCGTTGTATTCCTTTGGTTTCAAAGAGAAGATGTTTTGAGTAGAACCTTTAATCTTTTCATACAATTTATCCGAAACATCAATATCTTTTTGAGGAATACCATTCCTATTAAAATAACGTCCTGTATCGTTTTTAACAAAATCATCTAAGGTTCGAATACTATCCCTGTTACCTATGATAGAATGAGTAACATTTGCAATGTTTTCATAGTACGGAGTTCCATTAACCCCAGATTCAGGAGAACCCACCGCTGTCTGATATTTATCATTTGCGCCATTAAATACCTGTGCAACCCCTCCACTTTTCACAACATTCCCATTCTCTTTTAATGTCATGTTAGTTATAGCTTGTCCAGCAGGAATCGTAAAGTAATAAATCGGATTTTGTCGTGGTTCCTTACCTTCATTAAAAATTATCTTCCAATGATAGCCGCTTCCATCAGCTGCTTTAGTTACTTCCGCGAAAACTTTTCCCTTTAATCTATTAACAGGTTGACGACCTAAATCTGGACTAGAAAAAGCTCCAGTTCTATCATCATTGTGCGATATATATAAGAAAGTACCCGGTTCGTATCCATACTTACGATCTTCTTCTTTTGTAAAATATCCAACTAAAGCATTTTCTTGCCCTGAATTACCTTGAGCGTTATATACTCTTCGTCTTGCTTCTCTATCGTCATAAGCTCTAAAATAAGCATCTTTATTCATTATATGCCCATTTAACAAATCACGTTTTCCTGATTTTTCACGAGTAAGCGCTAAGGCAAGTTTCTTCTCAGCTTGCTTCCCTTTTTTGAGGAGTTCTTCAATTTCAGCTGGTGTTAACTGAGGCTGTAATACACTAGCTTCAATTGATTTAACAATTTCTTCTACTCCTTCTAAAAGTTTCTTAGTCTCAGGACGTGTGATTTCATTTGCCTGTATCAAATAGGCAGACAAATCTTTCGAAATCGCTTTCAATTTTTCTTTATTCTGATTATCACTAACTTCTGACTTTGAAAGTTTAGTTGATGGAGTCCTAACTTCTCCATTAGTTGATGCTACAGGATTCTTCTCTAGGACTTTTGTAATAGCCTCCTTTGGAGTTAGTACAGTCCCCTCTGGAGCAGCCAGCGTAGTGTTTGTCAGACCTGCTTTTTCTAAGACTGGAGGAGTTGAAACTTGAGGTGACAAAGCTTCCCTGACCCGACGAGTCAGGTCTTCCATGAGTTTGACTTGCTCATCAACCTGTGCTTGCGTTGCTTTTGGATTCTCTAAGACCGCCTTAGCCTTTGCGAGACCTTCTTCGACTTCTATGTGGAGAGCCTTCATGGAGTCTAGGGTCAGATTTGCCAACAAAGCTTCTAGGGTGCTTTGTGTCGATTTGGCTGCACTTGTGTCAGCTACTGGCGCTGATACTTCCTGATCTTTTTCCTTCGCCACCTGAGGAGCTTCTTCTTTATCGTCTATCTTAGTCTCGGGCTGAGGACTTTTAACTTCAGCTTCTGATTCTTCTTGACTTCCTTCTTCAGCTTTAGCTTCTGGAGCGCTAGATTCTCCTGCTGATTTGAGATCAACTGGCTGTTCAACTACTGCCGTTTTCTCCGGATTCTCCTCATCTGAATCCTGTGGATCCCCATCTGAATTTCCAGAAGGTCCAGCAACTACATCACTAGCTGTTACCGGAGACACTGCAGGGGCCTGCGCTTGCACCCCATTCGCAAAGAACATCAGAGCCGCCACTGCAACACTAGCAGCCCCAAAATGATATTTCCTTATTGAGTAACGGTAAATTTTTTCACCATTATCATCACGATATGATTTTCTCATTATCTTACCTCTCGTTTTCCCTTTCTGGAGGTACCAAAAAATACCCCCCCCTTAAATATTTTAGGTATTTAAAGAAAGGATATGTTTCTTTTTATTCCCACACTTGTCAAAAGACAAATTCCGAGATAGTATTATTATATCCTATTTTCGCAAATTTGAACAGCAAAACGCGAAGTTTTTAGCAGTCTCGTGGAGACGTTAAAAAAGTAACAAAAAAGCCGATATAATAGCATTTTCTCGCGATTATATATATATATATATATATATGCACACCCTTATCTATCAACCTTATTATGGATAATATTTTAAATTTAATATAAATAAAAAACAGACCTTATCTATAGAAAGATAAAATCTGCCATTTTTTCGATATAAAATCAACAGAAGCATTCTGCTGAAAATAGTGAAATACGATGTAAGTTTCCTAGCACTCTGATAAGATTTTGAGGGAAAAGCTAGATACATCCCCTAACTTACAAAAGCGCCTCAAACTCAGCCACGGTCATACCCAGTTGCTGACTGGCAACCTCAGGTGTCAGAAGACCTTGACGAACTAGATTTAGTAGCATAGACAAACTTCCTTCAGCTTTCCCACGTTCAAGTCCTTGTTCAACTCCTTCAGCTCGTCCACGCTCTAAACCCTCTGCACGGCCACGTTCAAGTCCACGCTCTAAACCTTTTTCTTCAGCTTGTTCCAAGGCATAGTCATGTGCTAACAAGGCTTGTTCTTCTCGCATACGTAGTTCACTAAACATTTTCCTGTCCTCCTCGGACCAGCTCTTGTAATCCAGCAGTTGGTCTGCCTGGCTGATGGCTCGCTCAGGGTGCTGGGTAAAGGGTTTATTCCCGAAAAACTCCAACCACGGTTTGCGAATACTATCTTTGCTGGTTTCTCTATATTTTTTTAATTCCAAGAATGCCATCTTGACTAGATGGTTTTCTTGTCCATTGTTTGTGATGGTTAAGACTTCACCTGTCGTGTCTTCGCGCATACTGAAACTGTGGAAAGCTAGATCATCTTGGAAATAATTACTATCCACAATAGCTATTGCGTAAACAGGTGCGATATGCTTGTAACTCTGGTGGGTATCACCTTCTCGCTGACGAATTTTTTCTAGGTTTTGATTGACCTGACTACACAGGTAAGCCCACAGGCGATTGATGAAAAAATTCTGATGATGAACTTGAATTTCAATGATTACTTGGGTTCCATTATCTAGTTCAGCTAAAACATCTATACTGGTATAGAAATCCTGCGCTGAGTAAGGCAGGGAGGGCAAGACATGAATATTACTTCCCTCCAAAATGGTTACATTTTTGGCTGGTAAATCCAACATATCGCGAATAAATTGACAAGTGATTTCTGGGTTGCTAAAAATTTTCTTAGCAACCAAGTCGTTGGTTGGGCTGATGCCCGGATGTCTGAGAATCATCTTTTTCCTCCTTTTATTATACCACAGTTTTATACTCAATGAAAATCAAAGAGCAAACTAGGAAACTAGCCGCAGGTTGCTCAAAACACTGTTTTGAGGTTGCAGATAAGACTGACGAAGTCAGTCACATATATACGGCAAGGCGACGTTGACGTGGTTTGAAGAGATTTTCGAAGAGTATTAAATCTAGGTTTACTAGATTCACTGCTACTATCTATTTATTCGGAAAAGAAAGGAGAAAGTTAAAAATTTTTAGACTTCACAGGTTGAAATTTACATAAAAAAGCAGCTGATTCTTTTTTTGATTCTACCATATTTCTAGCGATTACTCCTATAAATAGGATACATTCCAGTTTCTAGTAGAAAAGGACTCTGAAAAGCAAACAAAACCCAGTATTAGGAAGAGTTAAATCTTATCTGAAAATGACTAGCTCTCAAGCTATAGTTTTGTGTCTAGATATAAGTATCACTAGGAAAAACTCCATAAGTAAACACACCAAAATTGGATGTTCCTACTATGCGAAAACCTCTTCAAACTACGTCAACTTTGCCTTACCTACAGCTTCAAAAGGACGTTTTGAGTCATCTGCTGGTAGATTTATTCATTGATTTTCAATCTTCTAATACTAAACAAAAATCAAACAACTATAGTAAAATAACACAAAATTTGCATAAATAGATTAGGAAAATCAAAGCAACTTCTAAGAATGTTTTAGCAATCGCAGTGTACTTTCCCAGTCTCAATCCACTATAACTCTGCACATAAAAATGGAGAAGATGGAAATCCTCTTCTCCAAATATTAACTTCTTTACAAACCAACTATAGTTGACAAAGAACCTAAAATCAATTGATAACACAGAGTCAGGTCGGTCAACTCCTTCAACTGTAGCCCTGTCAATTCTTCCCACTTATCAATCTTGTATTGGAGAGAATTGCGGTGCAGATAGAGTTTCTGGGCTGTTTTAGTGAGAACAGCACTATTTTCCCAAAGAGAGAGGATGATTTCCTGAATCTGATCTTGATCCAAAATCATCTGGTGTAGACATTCCTTGATTGGCTTCAAGTCTACAATTCTTTCCCCCATACTCCAAAGATAGAGTTGTGAAAAGGTATGAACACCTTGGTGACCCTGACGCCACCAAGTCTTAAACAAATCCCGCTCCGCTTTAATCAAGTCTGATAGGGCTTGATAGCCTGTCTGAGACCAAACCTGACCCAACATGATTGACAGACGAAGTCCAAAGTCATACTCAACCGCTTCAATCGTATCACTTAAAATAGCTCGTACAGAGGTGTATTTGTCTTGTTGAAGCACGAAAACATAATCCTGAGCTCCGACCTGAAGCACCGTCTGACAGTTGGGAAAAAGAGTCCGCATCATATCTAGCCAAGAAGCCAGATTTTCCTGCTGAAAATAGGAAAGATGACAATAAACCAGCTGAATTTTTTTAAAAGATTGCGGTGCCTGACCCTTGCCCTCAATCAGATAAGAATACCAAGGATTGAGCGAACGAGCCTGCTCCTGCTGGGTCAAAAGGGAAATCAACTGCTTTTCACGCTCACTGAGCCCAGTTTCCTCCAGCAAAATCCACTGCTGAGAAGCTAAAGGGAGAGTGAGATAGCCTTCTTTCTCTACTGGTTGGTCTGAAATCTGAGCTTCAGGAAACCAGTCTTGTAGTTCTTTTGACATCATGTCCTAACCCTCCACTTTTTGGATGCACCACGAAATCAAGCTCTCAAGACGTTCCAGATTTTCAGTCATATGGAGATAGCCCATGACTGCTTCAAAACCTGTGGACATGCGATAAGTCACCACATCAGCATTTTTAGCCTTTGTGTGACTATTGGTATTGCGACCACGTTTGTAGATTTCTTCTTCTTTTTCCGTTAGGACCTGCTCCTCCAACATGAGAGAAATCAGGCGAGCCTGAGCCTTGGCTGAGACATACTTGGTCGCTTCTTGGTGAAGTTTATTGGGTTTGGTCATGCCTTTGAGGATGAGGTGACGGCGAATATACATGGAATATACCGCATCCCCTTCAAAGGCTAACGCAATCCCGTTAATGAGATTGACATCAATCACGCCTCCACCTCACTCCATCCTTGGTGTCAAGGAGCTTAATTCCTTGAGCAGCCAATTGGTCACGAATCTGGTCCGCTGTCGCAAAGTCACGATTGGCACGCGCTTCTTGGCGTTTTTGAATCAAAGCCTCGACCTCTGAATCCAAAACTTCCTCAACAAAGACAATTCCAAAGACCTCTAACATAGCCGCAAGAGCTTCCTTAACACTTGCATCATAGTTGCCGGAATTGATCCACTTGGCCATTTCAAAGACTACTGTGATACCATTTGCAGCGTTGAAATCCTCATCCATAGCCGCCACAAACTTATCTTTAAAGGTCTGTAATCCTTGAGCATCTACAGTCCCAGAAAATGGTTGCTCATAGGTGTTTTTCAAATACTTGAGATTGGTCTCGGCATCGCGAACTGCTTTTTCCGTAAAGTTGATGGGCTTGCGATAATGTTGAGTCGCAAAGAAGAAACGAAGCACTTGCCCATCAAGAGTTTTAAGGGCATCGTGCACTGTGATAAAGTTGCCCAAGGATTTGGACATCTTGACATTATCGATATTGACAAAGCCATTGTGCATCCAGTAGTTGGCAAAGGTCTTGCCTGTTTTTGCTTCTGACTGAGCAATTTCATTGGTATGATGCGGAAACTCCAGATCGGCTCCGCCACCGTGGATATCAATGGTATCGCCCAAAATCTCTGTTGACATGACCGAACACTCGATATGCCAACCCGGACGACCAGGTCCCCAAGGACTGTCCCAAGAAATCTCGCCTGATTTAGCAGCTTTCCAGAGGGCAAAATCCACAGGATTTTCCTTACGAGCCGTTTCTTCATCGGTACGACCTGAAGCACCTAACTCCAAATCTTCCAATGTTTTATTGGCCAACTTGGCATAGTTGTGAGATTTTTCCACACGGAAGTAAACATCCCCTTGACTCTCGTAGGCAAAGCCTTTTTCAATCAAGTCTTCCACAAAGTGGATAATGTCAGCCATAAACTCCACCACACGTGGGTGTCGTGTCGCAGGCTTGACACCCAAGGCCGTCACATCCTCACGAAAGGCAGCGATGTACTTATCCGCAACCTCCTGAGGCGTGATGCCTTCTTCCTTGGCACGGTTGATAATCTTATCATCCACATCCGTAAAATTGGAAATATAGGCAACCTCATACCCACGGTACTCAAAATATCGACGAATGGTATCAAAAGCCACCGTTGAACGGGCATTTCCCACGTGGATATAGTTATACACGGTTGGCCCACAAACATACATCTTGACCTTGCCGTCCTCGATTGGGACAAATTCTCGCAAATCACGAGACATAGTGTCATAGATTTTAATCATAAATCATAGTCAGGAAAGCTAAAATCCAAGAACTGTTAGTTTCATCACTAAAAGTTCAATTGAATTTCAGTCCGAATGTCTCTACACTTCGGAATCCCTTGCTCCTTTCTAAAAAGTAAAAGAAGAATCAAATAAATGCAAGAAAAGGGCTGACAGTCGCCCTTTTGCTTTACGACCTACTCAGTCGAATATCGTCTTTTAAAAAATGTTAATAGATAAAAGAATCATCATAAATTATAATCCAGACGATCTGTGACTGGCATCTTTAGCCTGCTCGAGTTTATTGACGTAGTACTCTCGTTTTTCTTCGACTTCGTGGATCGTCGGTTCATCCTTCTGTCCATGAACTCGGACAATCTTGGCCGGAATACCGACAACCGTCACATCACTAGGTACATCTGCTACGACAACTGCTGCAGCACCGACCTTGGCATTTGCACCAATTTCTACAGGACCAATAACTTGGGCATGCGCTGATATAAGGGCACCCTGACGAACGGTTGGATGGCGTTTGCCACAGTCTTTCCCTGTTCCCCCAAGAGTCACCCCATGATAGAGGAGAACTCCCGTCTCAACGATAGCCGTCTCTCCAATCACCAAGCCAGAACCGTGGTCAATAAAGACTCCAGAGTCGATTTGAGCACCTGGATGAATCTCAATTTGAGTCCAAAAGCGCCAAAACTGGCTGTGCATACGCGCCAAGAGTTTAAAGCCATGCTTCCAGAGAAAATGCGAGAGACGGTGGGCCGCCAAGGCCTTGACACCTGGATAAGTCAGCAAAACCTCCAAAGTGGTGCGGGCCGCTGGATCATTTTCTTTTACGATATCAATGGTTTCGCGCCACCATCCCATACATTTCTCCTTTTCTTATTCTGAATCTTTTGGTGTTTCTGTAAATTCTTTCTTAGGTTTGTGGTCCTTGTGATGACGTGGGCGGTGAGGTCGCTCAGACTTTTCGCCTTTTTCATCACGTTCAGGTTTTGGTGGACGAGGAAGAAGGGCTTTCATAGAAGCATCCACACGTCCTTTTTCATCAATCTTGATAACCTTAACATCAACTTCATCCCCGATTGCTACCAAGTCTTCGACATTATTGGTACGCGTCCAAGCCATCTCCGAGATATGAACAAGGGCATCTGTCTTATCAAAGAGGTTAACAAAGGCACCAAATTTCTCGATACGAACGACTTTAGCACGGTAAACTTCGTCCACCTTAGCTTCACGAACCAAACCAGCAATGATTTCTTTGGCACGGTTAATAGCATCTTGGTCACTAGAGTAGATAGACACATTTCCTTCTTCGTCGATATCGATCTTAACGCCTGTTTCAGCGATAATCTTGTCGATGGTTTCTCCACCCTTACCGATGACAATCTTGATCTTGTCCACATCGATCTTGATGGTATCAATTTTCGGAGCAGTTGGAGCCAATTCTGGACGAACTTCTGGAATGGTTGCTTCAATCACATCAAGGATTTCAAAACGCGCTTTCTTGGCTTGGGCAAGGGCTTCAGTCAAGATTTCTGCAGTGATCCCTTGAATCTTGATATCCATTTGAAGGGCTGTAATCCCGTCACGAGTACCTGCAACCTTAAAGTCCATATCTCCAAAGTGGTCTTCCAAACCTTGGATATCTGTCAAGACTGTGTAATTATTTCCATCTGAGATAAGTCCCATTGCAATACCAGCTACTGGCGCCTTGATTGGCACACCACCAGCCATAAGGGCAAGAGTTCCCGCACAGATAGAAGCTTGAGATGAAGAACCATTTGATTCCAAGACTTCTGCTACCAAGCGGATAGCATATGGAAATTCTTCCAAGCTTGGCAAGACTTGAGCCAGGGCACGCTCACCGAGAGCACCGTGACCGATTTCACGACGACCTGGTGCACCGTAACGACCAGTTTCCCCTACAGAGTATTGTGGGAAGTTATAGTGGTGCATAAAGCGTTTCTTGTACTCTGGATCCAAACCATCAATGATTTGAGTTTCTCCCATTGGAGCCAAGGTCAAGACAGAAAGGGCCTGAGTTTGCCCACGAGTAAAGAGACCAGAGCCGTGCACACGAGGAAGGAAGTCAACAACCGCATCCAAAGGACGGATTTCATCGACCTTACGACCGTCAGGACGCACCTTGTCTTCTGTAATCAAGCGGCGCACTTCAGCGTGTTCCATTTGTTCCAAGATTTCAGCCACATCACGCATGATACGGTCAAATTCTTCGTGGTCCGCATATTTTTCTTCGTAAACAGCAGTCACTTGGTCTTTAACTGCTTGAGTTGCAGCTTCACGGGCCAATTTTTCTTCTACTTGAACCGCTTTTTGAAGGTCGCTGTTGTAGGCTGCGATAATTTCAACTTGCAAGTCAGCATCTACATGAAGCAATTCTACTTCTGCTTTTTCTTTACCAACAGCAGCAACGATTTCTTCTTGGAAGGCAATCAATTCTTTAACTGCTTCGTGCCCTTTAAGGAGAGCTTCCAGCATGATTTCTTCTGACAATTCTTTAGCACCAGACTCTACCATGTTGATGGCGTGCTTGGTACCAGCTACTGTCAATTCAAGTAGAGATTGCTCTGCTTGTTCTTGCGTAGGGTTGATGATGATTTCACCGTCGACATAGCCCACCTGTACCCCAGCAATTGGTCCGTCAAATGGAATATCTGAAATAGAAAGCGCCAAGGATGAACCAAACATAGCAGCCATTGGTGCAGATGCATTTTCATCATAAGAAAGTACTGTGTTGATGACTTGTACTTCATTACGGAAACCTTCCGCAAACATAGGACGGATTGGACGGTCAATCAAACGCGCTGTCAAAGTCGCATCTGTTGAAGGGCGTCCTTCACGTTTCATAAAGCCACCAGGAAACTTCCCAGCTGCATACATTTTTTCTTCGTAGTTGACTTGGAGAGGGAAGAAATCCCCAGTTGCCATTTTCTTAGACATAACTGCCGCAGTCAAGACAGTTGACTCACCGTAACGCACAACAACTGCGCCATTTGCTTGCTTAGCAACCTGACCAGTCTCTACAACCAACTCACGACCCGCAAAAGTCGTTTGAAACACTTGTTTTGTCATTTTAATCCCCTTTGGATTGATGAAATTATACGCCTTGCCTACAAAAATCAAGATACTAAGCCGTAAAGCAACTCAAAGGAAAATAGGAAATCGAACGACGGAGCGACTGCTCCTAGGTAGATTTATCTTTTTCCACAGAGTTGTAGGCGAGTTCAATTACTCAAGATATAAATCATTAGAAAGGTTTGATACTAAAGCATCTAAACCTTTCACGCTAATCGCTATCAGGCGATTAGCTAAATGCTTTACTAACTCTCTCGTCAAATAATATCGATTTGACTCGCTCGTGTCGCTCCAACCACATTTGAAAAAACCTTTAAAACTTCAATACCCTCATCTTTGTATCAAGTACGTACAGAGTCTATTTTATCATATTTTTCTTAAAAAGTGCGGTCTTTACCATTAAAAAGGAACCATTCCCCTCAGCTGAGAAGAATGGTTTGCTTTTTATTATCCTAGAGACTGGTGATTAAACAAGGCATGGGTTGCTTGGTGGATGTATTTTGCTGTATCCGCATTGTTCATGGTGTAGAGATGCACACCGGCCACATCCTGAGTTACCAAGTCCACGATTTGGTCCACCGCATAGGCAAGTCCTGCTGCTCTGAGCGACTCAGGGTCATACTCATACTTGTCTAAAATAGCTTTAAATTTGCGTGGAAGATGGATATTCTCACAAGTCTTCAAGAGGCGGAGAGCCTGATTTCGATTCAGAATTGGCATAATCCCTGCATGAATGGGAACATCAATCCCAGCCAAGATGCACTTGTCTTGAAAATCATAGAAGCGCTCATTGTCAAAGAAAAGCTGAGTTACAAGGCTCGAACAACCTGCATCCACTTTCTTCTTAAGATTTTGAATATCTGAAATCTGATTTGGCGAATCTGGATGCCCTTCTGGATAGCAAGCACCAACAATATCAAAGTGAGGGGCTTGTTCCTTGATGAACTCGATCAAGTCAGTTGCGTAGCGGAAATCCTTTTGTGGTTCCACATCAGGAATAATATCCCCACGAAGAGCCAAGATTTTCTGCACCCCAACCTTGTCCAAGTCTGCAATAGTTTCAGCAACCTTGTCCTTAGTCAAATAGATGGCTGGCAAGTGAGCAATAGTCGGAATCGCCAAGTCATTTTGGATAAAGTCAGCCAAACGGACCGTCGTTTCCTTGATATTAAATTTATTATTGCTGGCAGTCACACTGATAAAGTGGGGAGCCAACTCCTGCATATCTTGAAGAGCAGAAATAATGTTATCATTACCCACTGCTGGGTTTGGAGGGAACACTTCAAATGAGAGTGACGGTGTTTGGCGTGACATAGTCTTATCCTTTTCTAGTTGATTTTTTCGTTAGCTGGACTCTTAGAATCCGAGTGAAACAGGCAGATTGACCAAACAGTGCTTCTAGAGAAATCTTGTCTTACAATTTCTCACGCGCAGCTTTAGCTGCTTCAACAAGGCGGATCAAGCTTTCTTTTGTTTCTGGAATACCACGTGTTTTCAAACCACAGTCTGGGTTGATCCAAACTTTCTTACTTGGTACTTTAGCAAGGATAGCTTCGATTGTGTGGTCGATTTCGCCTTCATTTGGCACACGAGGTGAGTGGATATCGTAAACCCCAGGTCCCACTTCTGTTTGGAAGTTTTTCGCTTTGAGTTCGTCCAAGATTTCAAGGTTTGAACGGCTAGCTTCAAAGGAAATAACATCTGCATCCATGTTGTCGATAGCTGGGATGATATCTGTAAATTCTGAGTAACACATGTGAGTGTGGATTTGTGTGTCTGGCGCTACTGTTGAGTGTACCAAGCGGAAGGCAGGAATTGCCCAGTCAAGGTAGTCTTCGTACCAGTCGCTACGACGAAGTGGCAATTTTTCACGAAGAGCAGCCTCGTCGATTTGGATGATTTTCACACCAGCAGCTTCAAGGTCAAGCACTTCATCCTTGATAGCAAGGGCGATTTGAAGAGTAGAATCCTTGATAGAGATGTCTTCACGTGGGAATGACCAGTTGAGGATGGTAACAGGTCCAGTCAACATACCTTTAACAGGTTTGTTTGTACGGCTTTGTGCATAGCTAGACCATTTAACAGTAATAGGGTTAAGACGAGTGACATCACCCCAGATGATTGGTGGTTTAACTCCACGCATACCGTATGATTGTACCCAACCATTTTTAGAGAAGAGGTAACCTGACAAGTTTTGACCGAAGTACTCAACCATGTCATTACGCTCAAATTCACCGTGAACAAGGACATCAAAGTCGATATCTTCTTGCCATTTGATCCATTCGTCGATCGTTTCAGCAAGGAAAGCATCGTACTCTTCTTGAGACAATTCACCCTTACGGTAAGCCAAACGCTTCGCACGAACTTCCTTAGTTTGAGGGAATGAACCGATAGTTGTTGTTGGAAGAGCTGGAAGTTTGAAAGCTTCTTCTTGGATAGCTTCACGTTCTGCAAATGCTGGCAAACGAGTGTAGTCTGCGTCTGTCAAGCCAGCGATGCGCGCACGAAGTTCCGCATTTTCACCCACACGCTCAGTCGCAAAGAGTTCTTTGTTGGCCGCAAGAGCTGCTTCATCTTGACCATTGCGGATAGCATCCAAATCACGGATTTCGTCTAATTTTTCAACTGCAAAGGCAAAGTGGTTCAAGATAGCTGGTTCAAATTCTTCGTTAGCTGTTGTAAATGGCACATGAAGAAGTGAGCATGAACTTGTCAAGACAATATTTTCAGCTGGGATTTGTTCAAGAACAGCCAAGCTCTTTTCGTAGTTGTTGCGCCAGATGTTTTTACCATTGACAATACCTGCATAAAGAGTCTTATCAGCTGGGAAACCACCTTTAACCAATTCAAGAGTTTTCTTACCTTCAACGAAGTCAAGACCGATAGCATCAACAGGCAAGTTTACAAGGTCAGCGTAAACGTCACGAACGTCACCAAAGTAAGTTTGAAGCAAGACTTCAAGACCTTTTTTGTCAGCCAACAATTTGTTGTAGAGGTCCAAGAAGAGAGCTTTTTCTTCAGCTGTCAAATCTTTTACAAGAGCAGCTTCATCCAATTGGATACGAGTCGCACCAAGTTCTGCCAATTTAGCAAAAACTTCTTGGTAAGCAGCCACTAAGCTGTCTACGAAGTCTTCTGCTTTCACGCCTTCTTCAAAGTCTGACAATTGAAGGAAAGTGAATGGACCTACAAGAACTGGGCGAGTGTTCAATCCAAGTTCTTTTGCTTCTTGGAATTCATCGAAAATCTTATGACCTGCAAGTTTAACTTGAGTGTCTTTTTCAAATTTAGGAACGATGTAGTGGTAGTTGGTGTTGAACCATTTCTTCATTGGAAGGGCGCGAACGTCTCCTTTTTCTCCTTGGTAACCACGACCCAAAGCGAAGTAGCGCTCAAGGTCAGACAAGTCCAAGTTTTGAACTGAAGCAGGTACCACGTTGAAAAGGAAAGCTGCATCTAGGAAGTTGTCATAGTGAGAAAAGTCATTTGATGGAATTTCAGTGATGCCTTTTTCTTTGACAATGTTCCAGTGTTTAGCACGTAAGTCTTTTGCTGCTGCAAGGAGTTCTTCTTCTGTGATTTCTTTTCTAAAGTATTTTTCAGTTGTAAATTTTAACTCGCGGAATTCGCCCAAACGAGGGAAACCGATGATTGTAGTTGACATGATGTGTCCTCCAAAATTTGTTGTTGAAACTATCTTAACAGAAAAGAAATCATCTGTATAATTGTAAAAAATTAGGCTTTGATATAGTTTGAAACTATATCTCTATTTTAGACAAAAGAAAAAGACTTGAGACAAGTGCCTCAAATCCTTTGTGTAACTTGTTTTTTAACTATATTTCAGTTAGACGGTTCAAACGCGTTATTAGTAATTCTTATAAGTGACTATGGCTTGTTATTAGAAAAGATTATAACTGATTCTAGTCAACTTTTCCCCTGTTCGAGTGGGACGACTGCTAGTGTCTTTCCTAAACTGGCTAAAACTTTCAAGACTGTATCCAACTGAGGACTAGTCTTTCCTGTTTCCATTCTAGATATTACAGGCTGGCTTACTCCACTAAGTTCTTCTAGCTTTTTCTGGCTGATTCCTTGCTCATGCCTAGCCTCAATCAGCTCACTCATGATAGCCACTCGCATATCACTTTCAAGGATTTCCTCCTTGGTAAAGAGCTCAGAGCGGATATCCTTCCAATTACTCCCGATAGCACTATTCTTCATCACTTACCCCTCTTTCTTTTAGATCTATATATTTTTTGAAAAAATGAGCGAATTATGATTCGATAGATTGACCAGCGGGTTTAAAATTGGTGCTAGCTTGTTTCTTAAGCGCTTTTCCTTTTCTAGGATAAAGCAGATCCTGTTTGCTTAACCCCAATTTTCCATGATGAATCCAGTAGTAGATGGTAGAAATTCCCACGTTAACGCCCTTAGCCTTGACCATCATTTCGGGAGAAAACTTTTTGTTATAATAGTGGAGAATCTTTTCCTTTAGTTCCTTGCTTAAGCTTGATTTCAGTATGGATAGTTTGAGGAGCTTTTCCTTTAGTTCCTTGGTCAAGCTTGATTTCTTGACCGAGTACTTGCGATTGCTTTCATAAGATTGTTGAGCATAGTCAGCAGAATAAACCTCTTTAAAGCGCCCTTTTCCAAGACATTGTCGGACTGTCCCACGCTTGATTTCAGTATGGATAGTTTGAGGAGCTTTTCCAAGTAGAGAGGCAATTTCTCTATTTGATTTCCCTTCTTTTTTCCATCGTTCGATTAAGCAACGACTATCGATTGTCAAATGTTTACCTTTTGTAGTATAATTGTCTTGCATCTCTGTGCCTTTTAATCATTTCAATCTTAAATTGGACTTTTTTTACTTGGATTGTACTTAATCTATAAGGAAGACAATAAAAAGAATATCAATCTAGTAAAGTCACAAAGTCACATTAGCTCCGAGCAACCATTGCAAATTGAGGTACTCATACAATGATTAAAACATTTCTCTCTGCCCTTTCCCTCATTCTCTTCGCTATCCCTATCATAGCTTATTCTTTTTTCCCATCTTCTAATCTTAATATTTGGCTATCTACCAGACCTATCTTGGCACAGATTTATGCCTTCCCCTTAGCTACTGCAACTATGGCTTCTATTTTAAGTTTCGTATTTTTTTCCCTATCTTTTTACAAGAAAAATAAACAAATACGGTTTTACTCTGGCATTTTGCTCTTATTATCGTTCATATTACTATTATTCGGAACAGATAAAACCCTTTCTTCCGCATCAAATAAGACTAAAACCTTAAAATTAGTAACTTGGAACGTCGCTAATCAAATAGAAGCACAACATATTGAGCGAATTTTTAGCCATTTTGATGCCGATATGGCTATATTCCCTGAACTAGCTACCAATATCAGAGGTGAGCAAGAAAACCAGAGAATCAAACTATTGTTTCATCAAGTTGGACTTTCTATGGCCAACTATGATATTTTTACTTCTCCACCTACTGACAGTGGAATAGCTCCTGTGACTGTGATTGTCAAGAAAAGCTATGGTTTCTATACAGAAGCTAAAACTTTTCATACAACACGTTTTGGGACAATTGTATTACATTCGAGAAAACAAAATATACCAGATATCATTGCTTTGCATACTGCTCCTCCTCTGCCAGGTTTAATGGAAATCTGGAAGCAAGACTTAAACATCATTCATAATCAATTGGCTTCAAAATATCCAAAGGCTATTATTGCAGGTGACTTTAATGCAACTATGCGTCATGGAGCACTTGCAAAAATAAGCTCTCATAGGGACGCATTAAATGCACTTCCACCCTTCGAAAGAGGAACTTGGAATAGCCAAAGTCCAAAGCTTTTTAATGCAACAATAGATCATATTTTATTGCCTAAAAACTACTACTATGTTAAAGATTTAGACATTGTAAGTTTTCAAAACTCTGATCATAGATGTATTTTTACAGAAATCACATTTTAATTATTTTATACTCTTCGACAATCTCTTCAAACCACGTCAGCGTCGCCTTACCTTAGACATATGGTTACTGACTTCGTCAGTCTTATCTACAACCTCAAAACAGTGTTTTGAGCAACCTACGGCTAGCTTCCTAGTTTGCTTTTTGATTTTCATTGAGTATTATATAAAATCACCCCTCTAGTGTTCATAAACTAGAGGGGGAATTTGTATCATACTATCGTTTAACGCACTTCTGCATTGACTTTTTCTTCGAGAGACGCTTGGATTTTTTCCATATAGCGTGCGACTTCTTCGTCCGTTAAGCTGTCTTCCGGATTTTGGAAGGTCAAGCTATAAGCCATTGACTTCATACCTAGTCCCAATTTCTCACCTGAGAAGACGTCAAAGAGTTTGATATCTGTCAAACGTTTCACGCCGGCAGCTTGGATCGCGTCCACAACTTCTTGGTGAGTCACTTCTGCCTTGAGAAGGAGGGCAACGTCACGGCTGACTGCTGGGAATTTGGTGATTTCCACAAATGGAGCAGCAGGTTGAAGGGCAGCTTCGATGGCTGAAAGGTTAAGCTCAGCTACATACGTTTCTGGAATATCGTAGGCCTTAGCAGTGACTGGATGCACTTGGCCAAGGAAACCAAGAACTTGGTCACCGAGTGAAATCATAGCTGTACGACCTGGGTGGAGGCTTTCAATTTCAGCTGTAGCTGTATAGGTCACTTCTAGTCCCAAACGAGCAAAGAGGGCTTCAAGGATTCCCTTAGCATAGAAGAAATCAACTGGAACTGCTGCTGTTTGGAAATCTTTTTCAGCAACCAAGCCTGTCAAGGCAAAGGCAAAGCTGTTGATCTCATTTGGAAGTTCTTCTTTTGGATTACCTGTTTGTTCAAAGACTTTTCCAATCTCGTAAAGGGCCAAGTTTTTGTTCTTACGAGCCACGTTGTAAGCAACTGTATCTAGGATACCTGAAATCATATTTTGACGGAGAACAGAACGGTCCACTGTCATTGGCCACATGAGTTCAGTAAGGTTGCTTGGTTGAGCCGTAAACTCAACTGCTTTTTCAGGAGTTGTTAGAGCATAGGTGATGATTTCTGTCAAACCTGCTCCTTCAGCAATGGTACGAACTTGACGTCGAAGTTTTTGTGTCGCTGTCAATTCACCAGCTGTCCCATCGTCTTTTGGAAGACTGGTTGGCAAGCGGTCATAACCATAGATACGAGCGATTTCTTCAAAGAGGTCTGCCTCGATAGTGATATCCCAACGACGACGTGGGACTCTGACTGTAAAGCTATCTGCATTTCCAGAAAGGCCAAATCCAAGACGACGGAAGACATCTTCTACATCCGCGTAAGAAAGTTCTGTACCAAGGACACGGTTAACATCAGCAAGCGTTGAAGAAACTTCCACATCAGAGGTATCAAGTTCACCTGCTGAAACGATGCCTTTACGCACCGTCGCACCTGCAAGTTCTGCAATCATACTAGCCGCTGCATCAAGGGCTTCATTGACTGTTGCCACATTGATGCCTTTTTCAAAGCGAGAAGAGGACTCAGAACGAAGGTTGAGGCGACCGCTGGTCTTACGAATTGATTTACCATTGAAGACTGCAGCTTCAAGGACAACACGACTAGATTTTTCAGAGATTTCTGTTGCTTGACCACCCATGACACCTGCAAGAGCAACTGGCTTGTCTGCGACAGTGATGACTAGGTCATTCACGTCCAAATCACGTTCTTCACCATCTAAAGTCACCAATTTTTCACCAGCACGCGCTTCACGCACACGGATGTCATTTCCTTCAAAGGTATCCAAGTCAAAGGCGTGCATTGGTTGACCAAAGTAGAGCAAGATGTAGTTGGTCACGTCCACTACGTTATTGATGGGACGGATACCTTCGTTCATGAGGATATTTTGCAACCATTGTGGACTTGGTGCGATAGTCACATTGTCCAAGATACGAGCTGCATAGTAAGGCGCCTTGTCTGTCTCAATGCCCACAGAAAGAGCATCTGCTGCAGCTTGATCAGTTTCTGAAAGAGTAAATTCTTTAAAGTTGACTGCCTTGTCATAGATGGTCGCCACTTCGTGAGCCACCCCACGCATAGAAAGGGCATCTGCACGGTTGGGTGTGATAGACAGTTCGATGATTTCATCATCCAAGTCTAGGTATGAGAAGACTTCCTCACCTGGAACGGCATCTTGAGGCAAGATTTGGATGCCATCTGCGAATTCCTTTGGTACAACAGAGTCAGAAATTCCCAATTCACCAAGTGAACAAATCATCCCAAGTGACTCAAGACCGCGGATTTTCCCTTTTTTGATTTTGTAGTTGTCAGCGATGCGAGCTCCTGGAAGAGCCACCATAACCTTGATGCCATCACGCACATTCGGTGCACCACAGACGATTTGACGGGCTTCTTCTTCGCCAACGTTAACCTGACAAACATGGAGGTGAGTTTCTGGCACATCTTCGCAAGACAAGACCTCACCGACGACAATTTTCGAGAGACCAGCAGCCGGTGATTCGACACCTTCTACCTCGATCCCTGTAGTTGACATTTTTTCAGCCAACTCTTGTGATGGAACATCAATGTCCACCAATTCTTTTAACCATTTATAAGATACAAGCATAATTTAGTTCTCCAGAATGACAGTTGCCACTCTAGTTCTTTTCCTTTCCTATCATTTCAATAGAAGAATCCTCTTCTTACCTTAATTTCTTTTTCAGTAACCAATCCGTATCTACTTTTTGACCAACCATAAAATGATGTTGGCTAAATTTTTCAAAACTATATCGGTTATAAAACGCTTGAGCTTTTGTATTATGCTCCCAAACACCTAGCCAAGCCCAAGAAAAACTATTTTTTTCAGCAAGTTCAAGAGCAAATTCAAACAGTTGCTTACCTAGTCCAAATCCTTGGAATTTTTGTAGCACATAGAGGCGTTGAATTTCAAAAGCGTTCTCTAATTCTCTCTCAGTTTGAGCATTTCCCCAGTTGACTTTGAGAAAACCAGCTATCTCCTCTTCGTGCATAATGAAATAGGTTTCGGAGTTAGGATTTTCCAACTCAGTTAACAAAACTCTCAGACTATAAGCCTCTTCAAAGTATTCCTGTAACTGCTCTTCCGTATTATCATGCGCAAAAGTTTCACGAAAGGTTTGTTTGGCAATTTTAGCCAACACCTCAACATCTGCCATTTCTACTTTTCTAATCATTATTTAAACTGTTCTGAGAAGCGGACATCTCCTTGGTAGAAGCCACGGATATCATTGATTCCGTAACGGAGCATGGCTACACGCTCTTGTCCAAGACCAAAGGCAAATCCAGAGTAAACAGTCGCATCGATACCACTCATTTCAAGGACACGTGGGTGAACCATACCGGCACCCATAATTTCGATCCAACCTGTTTTCTTACATACGTTACAGCCTTCTCCACCACACTTGAAGCAAGAAACATCCACCTCAACAGATGGCTCTGTGAATGGGAAGTAAGAGGGACGCAGACGGATCTGACGCTCTTCACCGAACATTTTTTGCACAATCAATTGAAGGGTTCCTTGAAGGTCTGCCATAGAAATGTTCTTCCCAACAACCAAGCCTTCGATTTGGTGGAACTGGTGACTGTGGGTTGCATCGTCCGTATCACGACGGAAGACACGCCCTGGTGAGATCATCTTCAAAGGACCTTTAGAGAAATCATGGGCATCCATGGCACGCGCTTGAACTGGAGACGTGTGAGTACGGAGTAAGATTTCTTCTGTGATATAGAATGTGTCCTGCATATCACGAGCTGGGTGATCCTTTGGAAGGTTCATACGTTCAAAGTTATAGTAGTCTTGTTCAACTTCAAATCCATCCACCACTTGGTAACCCATCCCAATGAAAATATCTTCGATTTCTTCACTGGTTTGAGTGAGGACATGACGGTGACCAGTCGCAACTGGGCGACCTGGAAGCGTCACATCGATACTCTCACTTGCTAGTTGAGCTTCCACTTTCTTTTCTTCCAAAAGCTTAGCTGTTTCTTCAAAGGCTGCTGTCAAGACATCACGAGCTTCATTGACGTGTTTCCCAATGATTGGACGCATCTCAGCAGAAACATCTTTCATCCCTTTGAGGATTTCAGTAAGCGAACCCTTTTTACCAAGGACAGAAACACGCAAATCTTGCATCTCTTTTTCATTTTCAGCAGTAATCTGCTTCAAGCTAGCTAGCGTTTCTTCACGAAGCGCTTTTAATTGTTCTTCAATAGTTGACATAATTCCTCCATCAGTCTCTCGTAGATAAAAAGAAAACCACATGCCAAAAACTCCACTCGGAGCGTTGACACGCGGTACCATCCGTTTTCATCTGACAAGTCAGACCTTCATTTCTAAATCCATGCGCAAGTGAATTCACCCAGCTTTCATATAGAGAGCTTGCAGTCACGGCTCTCCTCCCTCATATACTTCCCTTGGGCTACTAGTCTTGCAGATTCCTATTCAATTACTACTTAGTTTATCAGATTTTTACCATTCTTGCAAGACCTATCTCACTTCTGTTTGTTAGCTTATTCTTATCTAAATCAACTATTTATAATTTCTGTAACAAAATTAAATTAATTAATCCCCCTATAAAATAAAGAGGTTTAGAATTTGATGTCTTCCAAACCTCTTTATTTCATATTTAATGAGATGTTGCCTTAACCGTGATAATAGCTAGTCATCAATAAAAAACTATTTGAATAAGGATTCTCCATTTGATTCAATCACTTCTTTATACCAAGTAAAAGACATTTTCTTATATCGATTTAATGTACCACTTCCATCATCGTTTCGATCAACATAAATGAGACCGTACCTTTTAGAAAGTTGTGCAGTGGACATAGAAACACAGTCAATACATCCCCAAGACGTATAGCCCATAATTTCAACACCATCCTGTAGAGCTTCAGCTACTTGCAATAAATGTTCTTTCATATACTGAATTCTATAATCATCTTGGACGGTTAAGTTATTAAGTTCATCTTTTATTAGTTGATCTTTAGCACCTAATCCGTTTTCCACTATAAATAATGGGATTTGATAACGGTCATAATATCTATTTAAAATTATACGTAGTCCAATTGGATCAATTTGCCATCCCCACTCAGAAGACTCTAAATAAGGATTTACTAAACCACCAATAATATTCCCTTGTCCTGAATTATACTGTGTTGGAAGAGCAGATTGAGTCACACTCATGTAATAGCTAAACGATAAAAAATCTACAGTATAATTTTTTAATAACTCTGCATCTTCAGCTGCAAACTCTATGTTAATGTCATGTTCCTTGAAATATCTTTTTGCATAATTCGGATAATAACCTCTAACATGCACATCTGAAAATAGATAATTTAGATTCTCATACTCATGAGTCGCCCATACATCTTTTGGATTTGGAGTCATTGGATAAGCTGGCATAGCTAATACCATACACCCCACCTTAAACTCTGAATGAATCTCACGAGCAATTTTTGTAACCAAACTCGAGGCGACTAATTCATGATGTATAGCTTGATATAATTCTTGTTTCGAAAGATTCTCCTTAGGTATATCTATTCCTCCACTAGTAAACGGTAATTCCAAAACAGAGTTTACTTCGTTAAATGTAAGCCAATATTTAACTTTATCTTTATACCTTTCTAAAACTGTTCGAGCAAATTTTTCATAAAAATGAATCATTCTCCTATCAATCCATCCATGATATTTTCTTGCTAAATATAATGGAGTCTCATAGTGTGAAAGAGTTACAAGTGGTTCTATCCCGTGAGCATGTAGTTCATCAAATAATTCATCATAATATTTTAAACCAGCTTCGTTAGGTTCTTCCTCATCTCCTTTTGGAAAAATTCTACTCCATGCAATAGAAGTACGAAAAACATTAAAGCCCATTTCAGAAAACAAGGATATATCTTCCTTATATTTATGATAAAAATCAATACCTATCAATTTTAAGTTATCTTCTGTAGGATTTTCTGTTGCTTCTCCTAATCCACCTTTGGGTAACACATCCTGAACTGATAAGCCCTTACCATCTTCATTATATGCTCCCTCTACTTGATTAGCTGCAACAGCTCCACCCCAAAGAAAATCATCTGGAAAAATGGTCATAACTTTCCTCCATTATAATATTACCAGTAATTCCTTAGAATGCTCGATTGTCTGATTATTAGGTAATACTAATACATCTAGAAAATCATTGGTATTCGTTACAATTACTGGTGTAACTGTTTCGTAGCCTTTACTCTTGATTAAATTCAAGTCCATTTCAAAAATCAACTGATTTTTGAAAACTCTGTCTCCTTCTTCTACATGACTAATAAAACCTTGACCTTTTAGCTCAACAGTATCTAATCCAATATGAATTAGTAACTCAATACCCTCATCACTCTTCAATCCAATTGCGTGCTTAGTCGGAAAAATATTTGTAATTTTCCCATCGAATGGTGCATAAACCTTACCTTCACTTGGGATAATCGCTACTCCGTCTCCAATTAGTTTATCTGAAAAGGTTTTATCCTGGACATCGCTTAACGGAATGATTTCTCCTGATATAGGAGAAAATATCATTTTTTTATTTGAAACTCCAGCTTCAACTTCTAAATTACTAGAACTCTCTTCTTCATCGATTCCAAATATATAAGCTAATACAAAGGTAATAACAACCGAAATGACCGCCACAATTAAAGCATTTACAATATTTGATGGTGCATCAGAATAAATAAATTGAGGCAACGCTATCAAAGATGGGACAGCAAATAGATAGGCTTTAACACTAGTAAGACCTGCAAATAATCCCGCTAATCCACCACCAATCATAGCTGCATAAAGCGGTTTTTTATATTTTAAAGTCACACCATATAATGCAGGTTCGGTAATTCCTGCAAGTAAGGCTGAGAAACCTGCTGCAAAAGCAATTTGTTTTGTATTATTATTTTTACTCTTTAATGCAACAGCCATCGAAGCAGCCCCTTGAGCTAAGTTTGACCCTAACATTGCTGGAAGAATTAATACGTCTGGAGTAGCAATAGATGCCGCCAAAAAAATAGGTGCAAAAGCCCAATGCATTCCAGTCATAACAATAAATGGCATAATAGCACCAAGAATAGCTAATGTAAGCCATCCAGCTACACCATACATGTGCCCAACTAGATTTGATAATCCTTCACCAACAATTACTCCAATAGGTCCGACTACAACTAAGGCAATAAAGCTTGATACTAATAATACTAGCGTAGGTTGCAAAAAACTCTTAGTAACAGCTGGTGTTAATTTAGCAATCATTTTTTCAATATATTTCATCAACCAAACCATAATAAGAATTGGAATGACTGATGAACCATAACTAGCTGGTGTCACAGGTGCACCAAATAAACTAAGAGGATTCCCTGATTGCACCATTTGAACAAAATTTGGATGGAGAAGTACACCTGCTACAGACATAGCTAATGTAGATGTTACTTTTAATTTTTGTGATGCAGAATAAGCTAATAACAGCGGTAAGAAATAATATGGAGCATCCCCAAAAAATGTCAAAAAAGCAATAGTCTGAGAATCTGATTGCAATATACCAAGCATTGGTAAAATGATTACCAAGACTTTCAACATACCTCCCCCTAACATTGCTGGAATGATTGGAGTCATGGAACCAGCGATATATTCAATGATTCTTTCTAAAATATTCCCTTTATGCCCTTGATCAACTGAATCTGTTTCAAAATTGCCAAGTTTAATGAATTCTTTATAATAATTGGCTACATCATTACCAAGTATAATTTGATATTGCCCATTCTTTTTCATAATACCTATTACACCTGGTATCTTCTTCACATCATCATCATTGACTAAATTTTCATCTTTTAATTCTAATCTTAAACGTGTTACACAATGGGTAACTCTATTGACATTTTTTTCGCCTCCAATTACATCGAGGATTTTTTGTACCGTATCTTTATAACTCATGGTATTCTCCTATTCTATTAATCTAAATTTTTTGTTAAGCGACGAATATGAGCCATCAAATAAACTAATTCACTAGAAGTCAGCAAATAATTGTACTCAGTTTGTATAAACATTGCCACCTGTTTACCACATTCATATTCCCTAGGATATTTATTTTTCATTAATGCTAACAAGTCTTCATCATCATCGTCACAATAAGTTGTATTTTCAACCAAACGATGGGCAAATAATTTTATATGAGTTATGAATCTATAATAATCAATAGAATCTTGGTTAAACTCAGTACAATAGAAATCTTGAATGATTTTCTCAATTCCCATAATTATTTCAGTGATTTTATACGACTCTTGAAAATTATTTTCTAAATTAGCATTAACAAAATGTAGCGCTATGAATGCAGCTTCGTCAATTGGAAGTTCAATACCTAACTCTTTTTTTATTATTTGTAAAGCCCTTTTCCCAAGCTCAAATTCTTCTTTATAATATTTCGAGATTTCCCAACGTAGGGGATTCGAAATAATAACTCCTTCTTTATAACGTTCTATACTCGAAGAAATATGATCCGTTAGATTTATATAGATAATCTCATCAAAATTATTACCCAATGTTATTTTACCGAGATTAATTATTTTTTCGGTGATGTACACCAACTCCAAAGGAACGTTAATAAACATCTCTGTAAAACGGGTCATATTATCTCTATTTTTGAGAAAAAAACTTTTCTCAATATCAATTGGATTTACTTTATCTCCAATTTTTCTTCCAAAAGCTATTCCCCTTCCAAAAAGAAGAATATCGATATCTTTTTTACTTTGCGCAATTACAGCATTGTGGTTTAGTATTCGTTTTATGATCATAAAATTTCCCTTTTAAAATAAAAGGAACCTACTTAAAAACATCAAGAAACTTCTTCCGATGTGATTAAATAGGTTCCTGCTCACTTGTATTAGTGATAACATCCTTTTATTTCAATTTTTAATGGTGACATGAAGCTTAAATAATTAATAACTCTGTAACCATTTTCATTTTAAGATATTTCAATCTATTTGTCAAGTACTTGTAGAAATTTTTTTATTTTGTGTGATTCGAATGTGATAATGTCAACAGCCTCACTAAAAAATGAAAATCATACATAGAAATTTTTAAAAGTTTTCTCTATCGTAAACCTGCCACTAGTTCAGAAGCTATACTAGCTGATTCCAAACGTAATATGGTCTTTTCATCTACCTTCCCTAATAATGGCATTGCACCATACCAAACAATGGTCTTGTTTACCAAAAGAATAGGCGTGACTATTTTTGATTGAGTAAAAGATACTTTAATTTTCTGGCTCTTCAACTGGTCTAGCCATGCTTTGTTTGCAACCGTCTCTGGTATACATATCTCAATTTGACTAATCCTAAATTCTTTTAGAAAATTCATCAGTTTTGTCTGGTGCACATAAGGTAAAACAAGTATACACTCCTGTCTTTCCCCTGCTAAGTCCTCTCTCAGCACATTCTCATATCTACTATCAACATAAACGAATTGTTTCTCCTCACCCTCGATGGCACGATAATCCATCTTTCGATAAGCTACTTGTCGTTTCTGAAACATCTTTTCTAAATAAGGAACATGAATATCCACATAATCGAAAATACGTACCAAAGACTTATCCTTGTAGTTTCTATGAATCCGACCTGCATACTGAATCAAATTATTTTTCCAAGAAAAGGGCGCTGCCAAGATAAGCGTGTCTAGCTGAGGCAAGTCAAAACCTTCGCCAATGTATTTTCCAGTAGACAACAAAACAAACCCTTTATCTAGCTGTTCTAGCGTCTCTAGTAAACTTGTTCTCTCTCGGACTTTGGTTTTGCCACTAATAATATAAAAATCATCAACCTCTTTCTCTTTCAATAATTTTTCAAAGACATCTATCTGTTGAATTCGATTGACTAGAACCAAGATATTCCGCCCTTCTGCCACTTGGCCTAGAATATCCTTAAGAATCATCTGATTCCTCACTGAGTCAGTAGCAATCCAATCACTAAGCTGTATAAAATTACTTGCTTTGGTCTTTTCAATTTCCAAATGACCAAAGGAAGTGAATCTTAGTTGCAATTGCCGTTTAAAATTCGTTCCCCTCTTATCAGCAGTATGAAGTATCTCACCAATTCTCTGAAAAACGATAGGCTCATGACCATTCTTACGCTCAGGCGTAGCCGTCAAACCGTAAAGATACTTCCCTCTAAACTGAGCAACAACTTTTTCAAACATCAAGGCAGAGACATGATGACACTCATCCACAATCATCATCTCATACTCATCCAAAAGACTTTGACTATTTTCCAACTTAAATAGAGATTGGATCATAACGACATCAACCAGTTCACTCAGCCATTTCTTAGTCCCACCGTACTGCCCGACATAGCCTATTACCCTTTCACGACCTGATGGCGTATAACGGGTAGCTTCTTCCTCTTCGAAAGTCAAAAAGCAGTTTAAACGATCCAGCCATTGGTCTAAGAGTTGCCTATTATGAACTAGGATAATTGTTTTGGTCTTCCGTTCAGAGATGAGAGCAGTACCTAAAACGGTCTTCCCAAAACCAGTCTCCGCATGGAGTAAACCATTTTCTTTGGAAATCATATTTGACAGGGCTAACTCTTGCTCAAAAGTAAGTTCTCCCTTAAATTCCACTCTAATAGACCTCTGTACCTTTCTCCTATCTTCCACAGATACCTGCTTAAATTTATCTTGCAATGTATACAGCAAGCCTCTTGGCAGCCATAAATAATGATCGGATTCTCCAAATAAATACATTCGCTCAGGAATTTGATAGGTTGGCTGTCGCATAGCCTGCTTTAAATAAAATTCGGGATTAGAAAATGAAGCCATATTTTTCAAGAAAAACAGTGTCTTGGGTGTCACAGACGATTTTTCAAGTTGGATCATATTGGATAAGACGACCTTCAACTCCTTATCCAATTCTTGCTTGCCTAACTCCTCTTGGATTAACAGTGTCACTTTAGCAGTTGAAACCCTCTGAATCTCTTGTAGATACCTCCATTGGTCTTCATAAGGCTGAAACTGTTCATCCACAAAGACCGTTCGCCCTTGATGATAAGCTTCTCCTTGAAAAGGAAGGGCAATCAAATTACCAAATCCCCCCTTAGGAAGAACATCCTGATTTGGAAACATGCGATCAAAAGAATCAAAGGACAGTTGCATACTTTCCTGCATAGCCAATTCTAATAGTTTCTTTCCAAATAAGCGAGCCTCTTGACTCGGAATCGCTTCCTCAAAGAAGAACCAAATATGGAGTCCATGACCCGAACGAGAAATCTCTAAATGGGCTTCCATCTGGCGTTCCCTGGCTATTCTTTGAATGACTAAACCGGCTTCTTTCCAATCTCTTTCATCCAAATCAAGTACCAAAAAATAACAGCTATCATCTAAGTGCATAGGAAAGATACCGATAGCTGTCTCCCCACGAAAATGAGATTTCAAAACGGAGTCCGTTAATGTCTGGAAACTCCGTTTTTCAGGCGGCAACTGCTTCCAACCATAATCATAGGATGGAAAATATTGAATTTTCCCTTGATCATTGATAAAACTCTTAGCATAAACATCAAAACGGCCAGCAAACACAGAGGTAAACAATTGTAATTTTTCTTGCGTCGTCAAGTGACTACTTTGAAGTTGGAACATCTCCTCGAACTGAGAGCGTTCCATCACAAACTGACTCTTGTCTTTAAGACGTTTACACAAGAAAAATTCACTATCCCCATTGAAAGAAGAAAAGACATCAAGGACTTCTACCACAATTCCATCCAAAGACACAAAAACAGCCATAAAAGTCGCCTCCTTGATTCCTATAGGCTGATTATAACAAGACTAGCTGAAATTATACACGAAAATAAAATCCCTTACTTGTTACAATAGCTTTGAAAACTTTTATTTCTTTGCTACCCAGCCAATGGCATCGCTTGGGGGATTTTCGGTATCAATCCAGATAAATTCAATACCGATTTCCCCATTTTTAAACTTGGTTAAACGAATACCGTTGATTTCCAGTTCATTGAATCGTTGACCCGTCAAGACTTCTCGTTTTTTCAACTGGAAAACTTAAGGGGGAACTAATACAAATCTTCTAAGCTTCTGTATTCAATAATTTCATTTTTTATAATATTCTTTTTAAACTCAAAATGTTTTAAAGGATTATCAACTAATACTAACTTTGGAATATCATCAAGGTTTGTGACCAAGGATAAAATAAAATCCGATTGAAACTCCTTGGCTTTTTCAAATTCTTTTGCAGTTAAACGCACACGCCCCTTAGATTTTCGGATACCTTTTACTTCGGCAAGGTAGGAATGCTCTTGGACATCTACTTGGAAATCATATCCATCACCATAAAGACGGGCATCGGTTAACTGTCCACCTTGGAATTTTTCTTCTTTATCAAAATGAAGGATAAAATAATTCTCAGCCTCCATTCCCGTTTCCTGTAGACGTTTGAATTTAGTTCGAATAATTGGTTTTTCAATGGTAGTAATGCCTATTCGCTTTCCTTCGCTGGCAAGTAACATTTTAACTATTTCAGCATAACTCTGAACATCTTCATTTCCAAACATCATATCAATTAAATCTTTACGAAAACGGTAAACTTCAGCTTTCTGCCACCAACCTTTTCGATTATTGTCAAAATAAGGATCAAATAAATCCATTCTATTTTTTACAACTCCAGTTGTTTCAGCAATTCCCAGAGAAACCACATAGCGATAAAACTCCGACTTACTAGAACATTGAAATTCTTTTATAAAAAGCTTGTCAAACTTGGCAAGACCGTAGCCAATTAAATTTAACAATTCATAATGTGGGTGCTTAGACATCACTTTCTCCATCAATAGATATTGATTTCATTATACCAAAAAACACGGCTCATCACCGTGTTTCTGTGTTTATTTCACCAACTTCTTCATCTCATCAATACGTGCGACGGTCGCGTCGTATTTAGCTTGGTAGTCAGCTTGTTTGTCGCGTTCTTTTTGGACGACTTCTGGTTTGGCATTAGCTACGAAGCGTTCGTTAGAGAGCTTCTTGCCGACCATGTCCAGTTCTTTTTGCCATTTAGCTAGTTCCTTGTCGAGACGAGCAAGTTCTTCTTCGACATTGAGGAGGTCTGCCAGTGGCAAGTAGATTTCTGCTCCTGTGATGACGCTTGACATTGCAAGTTCAGGCGCAGGGATGTTTGACGCGATTTCCAAGTGTTCTGGATTTGTAAAGCGTTTGATGTAGTTGACATTGCTGTTAAAGAAGGCTTCCAAGTCGCTATCGCTTGTCTTAACAAGGATAGTAATAGGCTTGCTTGGCGCTACGTTTACTTCCGCACGCGCATTACGAACGGCACGGATCAAGTCTTTGAGGCTTTCTACACCAGTGTGAGCCGCAAGGTCTTCAAAGGCTGGGTTAACAGTTGGGTATTCTGCTATCACGATAGAGCCTTCTGAGATTTGTCCAAAGATTTCCTCTGTCACAAATGGCATGATTGGGTGAAGGAGACGAAGAATCTTGTCCAAAGTATAAAGGAGAACAGAGCGTGTGATGACTTTCTCTTCTTCATTATCGCTGTAAAGGACTTCCTTGGTCAACTCAACATACCAGTCCGCAAACTCATCCCAGATGAAGTTGTAGAGGATGTGTCCAGCCACACCAAACTCAAACTTGTCAAAGTTGGCAGTTGCTTTTCCGATGGTTTCATTGAGGTTGTGGAGAATCCAGCGGTCTGTGACATTTCCAGCTTCTTTGTTGACCACTTTTTCGACATTGGCAGTTGCTTGCTCAAGGGTCAAATCTTCATTGTTCATGAGGATGTAGCGAGAGATGTTCCAGATCTTGTTAATGAAGTTCCATGAGGCATCCATTTTCTCGTAAGAGAAGCGCACGTCTTGGCCTGGTGCAGAGCCGTTTGAAAGGAACCAACGAAGGGCATCCGCACCGTATTTCTCGATGACGTCCATCGGGTCAATCCCGTTACCAAGAGATTTAGACATCTTGCGTCCTTGCTCGTCACGAATAAGACCGTGGATAAGCACGTTTTTGAATGGTTGACGGCCAGTGAATTCCAATGATTGGAAAATCATGCGAGACACCCAGAAGAAGATGATGTCGTAACCTGTTACCAAGGTTGAAGTTGGGAAGTAACGTTTGAAGTCTTCTGAATCGACATCAGGCCAGCCCATGGTTGAGAATGGCCAGAGGGCAGAACTGAACCAAGTATCCAAGACATCTTCATCTTGAGTCCATCCGTCACCTTCTGGAGCTTCTTCGCCAACGTACATTTCACCCTCGGCATTGTACCAAGCAGGGATTTGGTGACCCCACCAGAGCTGACGAGAGATTACCCAGTCGTGGACATTTTCCATCCATTGGAGGAAGGTATCGTTGAAACGAGGTGGGTAAAATTCGACCTTGTCCTCTGTGTCTTGGTTGGCAATAGCATTTTTCGCCAATTGGTCCATCTTAACGAACCATTGAGTAGACAAACGTGGCTCCACCACTACACCTGTACGCTCTGAGTGTCCAACACTGTGGACACGTTTTTCGATTTTAACAAGGGCACCGATTTCTTCCAACTTAGCAACGACTGCCTTACGAGCTTCAAAACGGTCCATGCCTGCAAATTCGAAGGCAAGCTCATTCATAGTTCCGTCGTCGTTCATGACGTTGACTTGTGGCAAGTTGTGACGTTGACCCACCAAGAAGTCGTTTGGATCATGGGCAGGTGTGATTTTTACGACACCAGTACCAAACTCAGGATCTGCATGCTCGTCTCCAACGATTGGGATGAGTTTATTAGCGATTGGGAGGATGACGTTTTTACCAATCAAGTCCTTGTAGCGTGGGTCTTCTGGATTTACCGCAACCGCAACGTCCCCAAACATAGTCTCAGGACGAGTTGTGGCAACTTCAAGGGCGCGTGAGCCATCTTCCAGTATGTAGTTCATATGGTAGAAGGCACCTTCGACATCCTTATGGATAACCTCGATATCAGAAAGGGCTGTGCGAGCTGCTAGGTCCCAGTTGATGATAAACTCACCACGATAGATCCAACCTTTCTTGTAAAGATCTACAAAGACTTTGCGAACAGCTTTAGACAAACCTTCATCAAGAGTGAAACGCTCACGAGAGTAATCTACAGAGAGCCCCATCTTGCCCCATTGTTCCTTGATGGTAGTGGCATATTCGTCTTTCCATTCCCAGACCTTATCGAGGAATTTTTCACGACCTAGGTCATAACGTGTAATGCCCTCTCCACGCAAGCGCTCCTCAACCTTAGCCTGAGTGGCAATCCCAGCGTGGTCCATCCCCGGAAGCCAAAGCGTATCGAAACCTTGCATGCGTTTTTGACGGATGATGATATCTTGCAAAGTAGTATCCCAAGCGTGACCAAGGTGAAGTTTCCCAGTTACATTTGGTGGCGGAATCACGATTGAATAAGGCTTAGCCTTTTGATCGCCTGAAGGCTTGAAAACATCGGCATCAAGCCATTTTCGGTAACGACCAGCCTCAACCTCGGCTGGATTGTATTTAGGTGAAAGTTGTTTCATTTTAGTTCTCCTTTATTGTTGTAATTCGATTATAATACTAGGGTCTTCAATGAGTGATTCAATAATATTCATAATAATTTCACTTAAAATCATATTAAATTTTCTGATTTGATCAAATACACCATTTGACTCAGCATCTTCTGTTAGGGATTGTTTATTAAATATTTGATTCAATTCGTTAACCACTCTTCTAAAGTTATTATGAATAACTTTATTTCTGATTAGAGCTATCTTCTCAGATATTATTTCTTTATTCAGAAGTTCTGAAATAGGCTTATAATCTTCTTTAAGATACACAGGCCAGACCATAAAATTAGAACCACTTATAAAACTGGGGAGTTTTTCTTTAGCTTTTTGTTTATTGTTACTATTATCGGAAGGATTAAAAATTAATAGTTCTACAATATTAAAGAATTTATTAATTTTTAGTAATGAGTGATCATACTTTGTTTCAAGAAAATCATCTAAAAAAAGTAGCAATTGATATAATTTCCAAATATCATTTCCCCAATATTCCAAAATTAAATTTAAACCTTGTACAAACTTTGCAATATCTTTAGAATTCCGATTAGTATAATACAGTTTTTGAAGAATTTTGGATAATGTAGTATCGAAGCTATCTTCATTTGTTCGATAAATTCTTGAACCATATATTTCTGGTAATAACGACCCTTCATAATCCTCAGTAGAAATAACTAAATACATATTATCTGAAGTACAATAGTAAAATCTATTTCCTATCATCTCTAGACTATAAGGATTTTCTTTATTATACTTAACATCATTCTTTCTCGTATCCTCTAGACATTCAAATTCACATAATTTTAAAGCTAATTTTTGTGATAAGAAAATTTCATTTTTCATTTTAAAACGACTCCAATTAGATTAATAAGATTTTGTAGTTTTATTCTTGAGCCCCCCACTCACTCCTCAGCAAACCATATATCAGACTGTCACAGCGATTCCCTTGGGCATCTTTGCGGTCTCGGATACGAGCTTCGAGGGTAAATCCAAGTTTTTCTGCGACTCGTTGACTTTGGACATTATAGTCAAAGCGAGTTAGTTCAATCTTGTGAAGGCCCAAATCTTTAAAGCCTAAATCAATCAAGGCACGCGCAGCTTCTGGCACATAACCTCGCCCCCAATAGTCTGGGTGTAAGGTATAGCCGATTTCCAGCACATCATCTTCATGGCGATGGTTGAAATCGACAGAGCCAACGATCTTATCCGTTCCTTTGACGACAATCCCGTAGCCTGCTGGGAGATTTTCCTTTTGATTACGCTCCGGAAGAATGTGCTCCAGATAATAAATCTCATCTTCCAAGGTCTTGACGGGTAGAAAGCCTGCTGGGTAAGAGACTTCCGGACGACTAGCATAGTCAAAGATATCCTCAGCATCCGCCACAGTACGGACTCGTAAAACGAGACGTTCTGTTTCCAAGCGTTCTGGTAACTCAACTCTTGTCATCCTTCTTCCTCGCTTTTTTGATGAAGCTCCCCTTAATATCTACACGCTTGTCCAGATAACGATAGACGCGCTGATATCCATCTCCCATGAAATATGTTGGGGCAAACAGTTCATTTCTAAAATGCCCCTTTTCATCCAAAAGTTCTGGGTCAACAAGTCGCTCAACAATCTTAGCAAAGATATGACAGATTCCATCTTCCTCGATAATCCGATCTACCTGACAATCCAAAACGACTGGACAATCCTCTAAAATTGGTGCCTGAGTTCGTTCAGAAATTTCATAATGCACTCCCAAACGTTCCAATTTCTCCTGATGACTGATAAAACCAGCCTGCTCCATCTCGAGCATGAGATTTTCATCAGGGATATTCACAGTAAATTTTTGATAATGTTTAATTTGCTCTGCAACATTCTCTCTCGCAACAACTCCAACCACAATCCAATCTCCTAGACTATAAGAAGAACTACAGGTCGTGATGTTATAGCCAAAATTCTGATCTTGATATCCTAAAATAAAAACAGGAAAGCCATAGTATAGTTTATTAGTTTTAAATGATTGTTTCATAACAACCTCCTTTGCCTAAGACACAAAAAATCGCCCCTGCCATCTACATGACAGGGACGAATGTGCTTATCCGCGGTACCACCCAATTTCGGGCAGTTGCCCGCAACTTTGTTTATTTCATTTTCATCCATTAGCAACCAGTTTTGACACATTTGTGGACTTCTCAGCGCCGCCACTTTCTGTAAAATGTGGGATTCAAAACACCTCTAATGGCTCTATTGTAGCAAGATTTTTACGGAAATGCAAGGCACAAGAAAGATTACTTGAACTTGATGCCATTTTCCTTCAATTTCTTGATTGTAGCTGGGCCGATTCCTTTCAAGGCAAGGAGTTCTTTTTCAGTCCAGTTTTTGAAATCTGACGCAGACTTGATTCCTTCATCATAGAAAGTCTTAGCACGGTCAAGTGGAAGTCCACCCAAGTTTGCTGCAAAATCTTCTACAGAATTGGCTACTTTTTGAGCTTGCTCTTTGGTAGCTTCCACTGCTTGTTCAACCTTTTTAGAAACAGCCTTACCAGCTTGGCTCGCTGACTGCTCTGCACGTTTCACGACTTTTTTTGTCTCTTCTACAACCTTAGTCACAGTACTTGAAAAGGCACCTGCACGACGGAGGCTATTTCGTAATTGTTTTTTACGATTGAGTTTCTTTGACATGATAAAATCCTTTCAATAAAAAATCCCTGCTCTGACAAGGATTTAATATAAATATTCTATCAAGATTTTAGTAAAAAATCAAGAATCTTTCTCGTTTAATAATTTCGCTCACCAAACAAGCCATCTGGCAAATCATGGAATCCCTTGCCTGCTTTGAAGTTTTCAAACTTACCAAGCAAGAACTGATAAGCATCCAAGCGGCTTTCATAGCGAATCATGGCATCTTTGGCACGCTCATCTTGGTCTTCTTCGTAGACTTTTTGGCTTTCCTTGTGTGCCATGTCGTTGATCATGATTTGGGTATTGACCCAGGCTTCAAATTCCTTCATAAATTCTTGTTCGTAACTCATTTTTTCTCCTTATTCTAATCCACGGAAATAGTCCGTATCAATCTCACGGTAGGGCTGGATATCCTGAACGTATTCCAGTACACCTTGGAATTCTCCGTTTTCATCGTGCACTGCTGCGTAAGTGATGTGGACAAACTTGCCTCGTGACTCAGATTTGAACCACATTTCATACTTGTCTTTACTTCCCTCACGAAGCCCCTTCATGATGGTCTTGACCTTGTCCAAGTACTTAGGTGGATGGCAGAGTTCGACATTCCGTCCAACTTGGGACGGTGTCCGTTTGAAAATCATCTCATCAGCTGGCGTATTGTCATTGTAATACTGGAAAATGTCGTCTTTATTGACAAAGGTAATCTCCATAGGGAGGTGATTGAGGATGAGATTGGCCTGCTCGACTGAGAGATAACCATTGCCAAAAGCCTGTTGACTATGGCGATCCAACACCGCTTCCTTTTCCTTAGGAGTAAAGGTAATAGTAAACTGTCCTTCTGGTGTATCGATAACTTGCTGAACTTGCCCCTCTGCCGTGTCTAGTTGTACAGGCTCCTCTTCGCTCTTTTCCTCAACAAAACTCTGTCTTTCTGGCACCCATTTCTCAGACGGACGGATGATAGCATAACCATAAGCATCACTCTCCTCTGCAATCTGAAGCCAGTCATCCTGAGTAAAGGACTCAAGGAGAATCATGAGGAGGATGGACTCTTCCTTGAAAATCATACTTTCAAACTCTGTCGCAAAGGCTTCAAAATCTTCTTTTACACTGCGAGTCGGCACTTCTGGTAGTGACTTGGCTGTCGCTAGAGCTGTCTGAAAGAGCTCCCTGATCTGGTCATCCACTCCCCACATGACCTTAGGAGGTGAATCGTGACCATAACGCTCCATGATGGGGAAAAAGAGCTCTTCCTTGCGCTGGTAGTGGATGTCAAATTGCCCCAACAGCCCCATTTGACGGACCAAGCCCTTGCGCATCTCTGCCAGCATTTCCTCGTCTTCCATAGACTCATAAGTATCTAACAATCTACGAATGCGAATCAAGGCAGCGCGGAGAGCCAGATTTTCATCCTTGAAGACCCGAACTGGGTGACCTGGGTGCTCGGTATCTGCAACTTCGACACCCTTAACAGCATTTTTAAAAAGATTGGCATGGACATCACAGAGTTCCATAACATCTTCAAAGGTGACACCTGAGTCTGAGTTCATCAGCTCGTGCTCCATGAGAGAAATCTCGATGGCTGAGACACCCGCAAAGGTCGCATCAAAGCGCTCCTGAACCGACTCAGGAGAGGCGCCATTGTGCAATTCTAACAAAATATCCCGTAGGATATGAATCCGTTCATCTGCCATTAGTCTAATCCAATCACTTCGTAGCCATTGGCTTCCAACGTGCGGACAATCTTGTCCATAGGGGTTCCTTCAAGCTTAGAACCCTGTTTGAGCGATACTTTGCGACCAACAGTATTACGCATCAAGGGATTGGCAAGGGGTTTAAATCCAAGCTCAACTAAGATTTCCAAGACTTCTGGATGCTTGTCCACCACTTCTGCAACAGGAATTGACACATCGATGATATTGTCCATAACGACCTCCATTGTATGTTCTAAAATGATTTTACTGCTTATATTATACCATATGGAAAGAGATTAAAAAACTAGCAGTGGAGTTCCTGCTAGTTCTCTGCGACTTGGATTACCATCTAGATAAGTTTAAAGAGCCAATCCAATATTTTAAATAATAGCTTGTAAAACAGCAATTGGACTGCAAAAGAGATGATCATCCAAAAGAATTTCACAATTCCAATAATCGGTTTGATAAAAAGAATAGCAAGAAGTCCCCAGAAAAATTTCATTCTCTCTCCTCTGGCTTGATGAGCCACCGAGCCGTATCTATTAGCTTGTCTGCAATAAAAAGTTTTCCCAGATCGACAACAGCGTGGTCATCTTTCTTTATCGTTTTCATTACTTTTACACCTTGCATGGTCAAAAAGTAATTCCCATAAGTTTTAGCTAGAATTTTTATGAGTCCCATATTACTCTCCTTCGATGATTTCAGCCTCTTTTCGGATTGTTTCAACATCTTCTTGATATTGAACTTCACTATAGTTGATTAGTTTAGACAATTCTTTCTGCAAGCTTTCCCCCATCGGTTTCATAGTTGCAAAGGTTAAACCACCTGAAATGATACCTCCCAAGATAGGTATGAATTTCCCCATTCCTTTGGCCAACCCTCCCTTGGTCAGATTCACACCAAATATTTTTAAGACTTTTTTCAAAATAGGGTACCAAAGCGTCTTTGTTAAAGCTTTATTAGGTACTGTTTTCATTACCTGTTTGGCAATTGTTATACCACCAGCACGTAGCAAGGCAGCGGTTCCATTTACCCCCAACATGACGCCTAGATAAAGCAAGAGGGTATTTTGAGCATCTTCACTCAACTCCTCGCGTGAAGCCCAAAGATCCTCATAACCATAAATATAACCTAATTCTTGAGCCAATTTCAGAGAGAAACCATAAAATTGAGCCACATCAGCTGGAATGGTAATTGCCATAGCAATCCCTCCAGGTAATCCTGCCAAAACAGAGGTTCCACTCGCTAATAAAACATTATCCCTAATACAGGCATTAGCCACTCGATCTAAGGTTTCTTGAGATAAGAGAGACGTTGGACCTTGTTCTAATAAGGTAGGAATGTCCTGTGGATCCAATTCTTTGGAAAACTTATCCACTAAAAATTTCGAACGTTCAACCTTAACAACTGGTAGTTTTACCACTTGTTGTAATACTTGCATAGCTAACTCTTGTTCAGCCATATACAAACTCCTTTTACTTCTGTAAGTTATATTCTATGATAGCATACTCTTTTAAAGTATGTTTCAAATCCCCCTCAAAAATTTTCAAAAAATCCTTAGCAACTTATTTGTTTTGTTAAAGATTTTTAATAGTCTTTGTAGAGACAGCTAGAATATTCCACTCCTACCTTTACAACATGATATTCTATCTGTGAACGATAGTCTATTATTGTTTCACCTAAAATGTTCCTTGAATACACACTAACTATGAACTTTCGAGCTTCATCTTATAAATCCATAATTTCTTTTTTCTTTCGATCAAATTCTTCCTGAGATAATATCCCTGCATCCAAAAGAGATTTTAGTTTTGTAAGTGCCTCTATTTGCTCATCTAATGATAGACTTGGTTTCATGGCTTTTTCATCTAAACTTTGAGCCATATTCATTCCAAATATCATTCCAGCACTATCACCTAGACCATGTTGCTCCACTCCTGATGCAATTTTTTGTTGTGCTGCAATATTAGAAGATTTCTGCGATACATCATCATAAGCTTTTAAATTCATCTTATTTGATGAAAATTGTTTAACCAATTCCTTAGATTCTGGTGAGAACTCAATATTAGCAATGGCAACTTTTACAATCTCAAATCCAAAACGTTCTTTCCAAGTCCCTGCATACTGTCCATCATTCGATACTTGGGTTGCAAGAACTGCAGCTTGTGAGGGTAATTGTGAAATACGATAAGTTGTTGACAAAGAATTAAGTGCAACAATAAAAGATTGAAGAAACTCTGTTACTATTTGTGATCTAGCTTGAGCGCTATCAAAGGTATAATAAGTCACATTGGCAGGAAGAAAGTTTCTGATAAATTGCTTAGCATCTGTAATTTGGATAGAAAATGTTCCAAAAGCACGTACTTCTAAATCTGTCCCATAAAACAAATCATTATACATGACTGGACCACGAGTCCCAAATTTAATATCACGAATTTCTCTCAAATTAACAAAACAAATCTGTTTTTGCTGATCACTTTGACCACCGAATCCAACACGATTAACAACATTGTCAAACAGTGACTTTTTCAATCCATCACCGTTAAAAACACTGCTCTCACCATTTTGGTATTCATATCCACCTGGTTCTGTAATAATTTCCTCGATACCAGACTGACTAAAGATAAAGGCAGCAGTATTTTCTGGAATAAAAATCTTGGATCCGTTGGAAATAACACCTACAGATCCCTTCGTATTGACACCCCTACCATTATTACTTTCTTGAACAATACCTGGACTTACAGCTGTATGTTCATCAAAAGCTTGAACTGTGATAATTTCTTTCCACTGATCTGCAAATGTCCCACCAATAGAATCTGTGATGGCTTTTATCAACCCCATTTAATTGCCCCCTTATAAACTCTGCTCCATATCACAATAGGCACATCTTACTGTTTGCTTCACTTGACCTGACAAAGGTGCTCCACAAAAGCTACACTTGGTTGAAATCTTTTCTGGCTCTGCATCCTTAATCCCAAGCCCTGCTTTAAAAGTGTCAAATGTATCCTTAAATGTTTCTGCCAAAACATCTGCTCCAAACAAGCTACTATCCCCCAAGGTTTCAAAATTACTTGTATCCCCTGAAATCAATTTAATAATGTTTCTAGCCCACTTGTCAGTATCCTTAGTATTATTAAATGCAAAGATAGCTTGTCCGCCATTATAATAAATTTCCAGCCGTTTCACACCATTGGTTTTGGTTACTGAAACTTGAGGTTTCCCTTCAAAAATTTTAATCTGGTTAATGGGTATGGTAACTTGGTCTTTTTTTCCTCCCCACAAACCTTTTTTGATATATATTAAATGTAGATTCGTTAAAATTAATTCATCTGTAGACAAACCATTTTTCCCAAAACTCACATGGTCACTATTCATAACCATATATTCATGTGGCAATAATTGATAATCCATATTGAACTCCACTCTTCCTATTACAGACTAGCTTTCCACTGCTCCACTTGTTCATGTAGATTATCACGATAATCTTTTAGAGTCTTAATCACTTCTTCTTTCCCTTGAATCGGTGCTTTCTTTAGTGGACCATATTGTTTTTTCAAATCTTCCATTTCTTTTTTAGTGCTATCTTTTAGTTCTTGGATAGCAGCGCTATCTTCTAAAACAGTCCCTTTAAAGGCTTCATCTGCTTCTGTATAGTAATTATCGATTATTTTCTCATTCATAATCAAGTAATCTTCATAGGTTTTTATAGACTCAATTGTCGTATCGCTAACATCTTGTGGGTTGAAATCGCTTGAACTGAGTTTTTCTTTTGCTTTAGCAAACAATCCTTTCTTTTCAGAACTACTAGATGAAGTTTCTGTTTGATTCTCACTAGAAGAGCTACTTGTTTTTTCAGAAAGAGAACTACAAGCAACTAGAGTAGAGACGGAAAGACATAGCAAAGCTAAACGACAAACTTTTTTTATATTATTCATTGATAGAATCTCCTTTTATTTATGAAATCATCATATCATATTTCCTAAAAAAAAAAAAGCATTTTCTGATTAGCTAACATTAAAAAATACAGAATCCCTTTTTTAAAAGAATATTTTTCCATTTCAAATTCCACCTATTTTCCCCACCAAAAAAAGAGGGTTGCCCCTCTTCTTTAGTTCTTATCCAGATTGCGTAGCATTTCGTCAATCTTGTTCCCATATTCGATGGATTCGTCTTTGACGAAGGTCAAATCTGGGATTTTGTACAATTTCAAATTGCGACCAAGTTCACGTTTGATAGTCCCAGTTGCTTTTTCAAGCCCGATTTGAGCTTTTTGATTATCTGAAGCAAGGTTACTCAAAATGGTGTAGTAAACCTTGGCAACAGACAAGTCACCTAGCATCTGAACATCTGTGATGGTCACACCTTGGACACGCGGATCACGGACTTTCTTTTGCAAAATCTCATTGACTTCACGCTTGATTTCCATGCCCACACGATCCGTACGGAAATGATTTGCCATGATATTCCTTTCTCTACTTTGAACCAAAAGCTAGGCCAGCAGACCTAGCTATTTTTAAATTTCTTGATTTTCATTTCAAATTGGAACGAAGTTCAATTTGAAATCATCTGCTTCTTTCGCCGTGGTGAAAGTGATGGAACTGATTGATCAGTCCCATCACAGTGGATTTTTGAGACTCTAGGCTCAAAAATAAGCAATGAAACCATCGGTTTGCTTGCGTCCCTCACCACCTAAGAAAGGAGCAAAAATCTTATCGTTTGATTTCTTCCATGACATAGGCCTCAATCACATCATCCATCTTGATATCATTGTAGCCATCGATCATCAATCCACCTTCACGGCCGTTTGTAACTTCCTTAACGTCGTCTTTGTAGTGTTTCAAGCTTGCGAGTTCGCCGTCATAGATAACGACACCGTCACGGATAACACGGACTTTAGAGTCACGGGTAACCTTACCGTTGATAACCATGAATCCACCGATAGTTCCCACTTTAGATACCTTGAAGGTTTCACGAATAACTGCTTCACCGATAACTTTTTCTTCAAATTCTGGATCAAGCATCCCTTTCATGGCTTCTTCCATCTCTTCGATAACCTTGTAGATAATACTGTGGAGACGGATTTCAACATCATCAGCTTCTGCTTGTTGACGAGCTTGTGGTGTAGGGCGTACGTTGAAACCAACGATAAAGGCATTTGAAGCTTCGGCAAGGGTCACGTCAGATTCGTTGATAGCACCGACCGCTGAGTGGACGATAGTAACTTTAACACCTTCCACGTCGATCTTTTGAAGTGAGGCAGAAAGGGCTTCAACAGAACCTTGTACGTCTGCCTTGATGATGACGTTAACAGACTTAAGTTCACCAGCTTTGAGGGTATCAAAGAGGTTTTCAAGGCTGACACGTTGGGTAGCTTGACGTTGTTTCATAAGGGCACGTTTGGCACGCTCTTCACCTGCTGCACGCGCAGATTTTTCATCTTCGTAAACAGCAAAGTGGTCACCCGCCATCGGTGCTTCGTTCAAACCTGTAATTGAAACTGGTGTTGATGGCCCTGCAACCTTAACACGACGACCAAGGTCATTGGTCATGGCACGGACACGACCGAAGGTATTTCCGACAACGATTGGGTCTTGAACATTCAAGGTACCTTGTTGAACAAGAAGGGTTGCGACCGCACCTTTTCCTTTATCCAAGCGAGCTTCGATAACTGTACCGATCGCACGAACTGTTGGGTCTGCCTTGAGTTCTTGGATTTCAGCTACAAGAAGGACTGTTTCCAACAATTCTTCGATGTTTTGGTTGAATTTAGCCGAGATTTCAACAAATTCAGAATCTCCACCCCAAGCAGTTGACATAACTCCATGCTCTGCCAATTCACCGATAACGCGTTCTGGGTTGGCACCCGGTTTATCAATCTTGTTGATGGCTACGATGATTGGAACGTTAGCCGCTTTTGAGTGGTTAATAGCTTCGATTGTCTGAGGCATAACACCGTCATCCGCCGCTACGACCAAGATAGTAATATCGGTAACAGAAGCACCACGCGCACGCATTGATGTAAAGGCCGCGTGTCCTGGTGTATCAAGGAAGGTAATCTTCTTGCCATTTTCAACGATTTGGTAGGCACCGATATGCTGAGTAATACCACCTGCTTCACCTGTCGCAACACGAGAATTACGAAGGGTATCCAATAGGGTTGTTTTACCGTGATCAACGTGTCCCATGATGGTTACAACTGGTGGACGCTCTACCAATTCATCTTCATTGAGATAACCATCTTCAACAAAGAAACGTTCGATGTCAGCATTATCCACTTCAACCTTTTGTTTGGCTTCGATACCATAATCCACCATGAGGAGTTCAATGGTTTCCCCATCCAAGGATTGGTTTTGTGTGGCCATGACACCCATCATAAAGAGTTTCTTAACGATTTCAGCTGGTTCACGTTTGATACGTTTTGCGATTTCCGCAACCGTCATACCATCTGTATATTCAAATTCTGTTGGCAATTCATGGAATTTACGCTCTGTAACAGGTTTTGGAACCTGATTACGGTTGTTCTTGTTATTGCCTTTTTTATTCTTTTTGTTGTTATTCCAGTTACTATTCTTTTGATTTCTCACTTGATTTTGACTACTTCGATTCTTTTGTTGTTTTCTAGGACCATCTTCTTCGTGATCATAATCGTCACGATTTTTGTCTGGTCGAGCTTGTTTTTTACGACGTGTATCCACTGCAGGTTCTTTTTTCTCAGGGACGACTTCAACCACTGCTTGAACTTGCTGTGCTTGTTGCGCTTGTTGCGCTTGTTCAGCTAACTTAGCCGCTTCTTCAAAGATTTCCTCTGGTTCCTTGCGTTTGTTAGCTTGAGCCAAGGCTTCTTTAGCAGCCTGATACTGCTTGAAGCGTTCCTCACTTGAACGTGCGTACTCTGCATTTTGCTCTGCTTTTAGGGCTGCTGCACGGGCTTTAAAGTCAACACGTGGAGCCGCTTGATTTGGACGTTTGTCCTCTTGCTGACGGCGCTCATTTCTACGATTTTGCTGACCTTGCTGTTTCTTAGCTTGGTCATTAAAGCGACGATTGTCGCGGTTGCCTTGAGCTTGTTTCCCACCATTACGACCGTCGTTTTTCTGACGGTTGCCGTTTTGTTGTTGGTCACGGTTATTGCCTTTATTTTGCTTGCGTCGTTCTGCCTGCTCTTTAGCACGTGCTTCACGCTCAGCCTTGAAATTACGACTTTGCGGTTTAGCCACTACTTTTTCTGCCTTCGGAGCGACTGCCTCAGCTGGTTTTGCCTCTTCCTTGGCTACAGCTGGTTTTACTGGTTCAGACTTTTCGGCTTTCTTTTCTGCACTTGCTTTTGGGGCTGCTGGTTTTACCTCTTCCTTAGCTACAGCTGATTTAGCTGGCTCAGATTTTTCGGTTTTCTTTTCTGCACTTACTTTTGGTGCTGCAGGTTTTGCTTCTACTTTCGGAGCAGCTGCAGGCTTAAAGCTAGCAGCAATTTTTGCAGCGACAGCTTCTTCCACACTTGATGAGTGGCTTTTCACATCCAAGCCCAACTCTTTTGCACGCGCTACAACTTCTTTACTTTCTTTTCCAAGCTCTTTTGCGATTTCGTACAATCTTTTCTTAGACAAATCATGTCCTCCTCTTCTATTCCATAAGAGACCTCATTTTCTTTGTAAATCCAGCATCTGTTACAGCCAAAACCTTTCTCGATTTTCCGACTGCTATGCTTAATTCCAGTGTTGAAAACACGGTTACAATTTCTACTTGATAATAATGACTTTTATCTTGAATCTTCTTGGTCAGATTGGGTCCAGCATCATGGGCTAGAAAGACCAACTGGGCCTTGCCGTCTTGAATGGCCTTAACCACCAATTCCTCACCCGATATGATCCGCCCTGCTCGCTGAGCAAGCCCCAAGAGATTGCTTATCTTTTGCTTATTCAAGTCCTAACTCTCTTCTTTTCACTTTGTGATCCACATAAGCGATCAACTCGTCATAAAAGCTTTCTTCCACTTCCATGCTAAAGCTGCGGTTAAAGACCTTCTTCTTTTTCGCCTCTAGGGCTTCTGCGTTGTCTAGCTTGATATAAGCGCCACGGCCATTGGCCTTGCCTGTCGGATCGATAAATACTTGTCCTTCTTTGTTTTTGACAATGCGGAGCAAATCCCGCTTATCAATCACTTCATTGGACACAACAGACTTGCGCAAAGGGATTTTTCTCGTTTTCATCTTTCCCTCCTCTAGCAGCTTTTATTCTTCTACAGTATCGTTTTCTGCTTCCAAATCTACCGAACCAGCTTCTTCCATGGCTTCAAATTCGCTAGCAGACTTGATATCGATACGGTAACCAGTCAAGTGAGCCGCCAAGCGAACATTTTGCCCACGACGACCGATAGCAAGAGAAAGCTTGTTATCAGGAACAACCACCAAGGCACGTTTGCTGTCGTTTTCGTCAAAGATAACTTGGTCAACCTCTGCAGGAGCGATGGCATTGTAAATAAATTCAGCTGGATCTGCTACCCACTCGATAACGTCGATGTTTTCTTCGATTGGTACCATACGGTCATTTTTGGCATCGTAACGAGCTGGGTGGAATTTGCTAGTGATTTTCTTGATATTGGCTCCACCGCGTCCAACGATTGTACCGATAGCATCCACGTTTGGATTATGACTGCGAACGGCAACCTTGGTACGGTCACCAGCTTCACGAGCCACGCTCATGATTTCAACAGTTCCGTCATAAACTTCTGGAATTTCTTGCTCCATCAAGCGTTTGATCATTTCTGGATGGCTACGGCTAACAAAGACGTTGACACCACGAGGGTTGTCTTCAACCTTGTAAACATAGACTTCGATACGATCATGAGAAGCAAAAACTTCACCAGGGATTTGGTCTTGTTTTGACAATTGGGCTTCGATGCTGCCAAGGTTGACATAGATAAAGCGGTTGTCAAAGCGTTCTACAGTACCAGACATGATTTCTTGTTCATGCTCTTTGTAAGTATTGTAAGTGATGGCACGTGTTTGCTTGCGCATTTTTTCCATAATGGTTTGTTTGGCAGATTGGGCTGCTACACGACCAAACTCAGCAGGTGCTTCTTCAAACTTGATTTTATCACCAAGTTCATAGGCTGAATTAATGGCAAGAGCATCTTTCAAACTGATTTCCAAACGGCTATCAAATACTTCATCAACCACTTCACGGACAGTATAGACTGTAAAGTCACCTGTTTTTTCGTTAAAGTCAATAGCTACGCTGTCTGATTGACCATAGCGTCTGCGATAAGCGGAACGAAGCGACTCTACTACTGCGTCGATGATATCTTCTTTTTTGATTCCCTTGTCTTCTTCCAAAATGCGGAAGGCCTCTAGCATTTCTTTACTCATGTTTTCTTCACTTTTGAATCCTCAAAAGCTATCCTTTCTTTTTCTATAATTTAACTGCTAAACGTGCTTTTGATACTAAACTGTATGGAATTTGGACAGTTTTCTTACGCGTCTTGTCCATATATTCCATGGTCAACTCGTCCTCTTCAAAGGACAACAAGGTTCCTTCAAAGACCTTTTGCTTATCGATGGCTTGATAGAGCCCGACATGGATGTATTTCCCAACCGCTCCAGCAACTGCATCCTTGGTTTTCAAAGGACGTTCCAAGCCTGGACTTGTGATTTCTAGGAAATATTGTTCTGGGAAGGGATCCGGCTTGATAGTATCTAGGACAGGACTGATTATTTCTGTCAAGTCCGCTGTGTCGTTCAAGGTAATTCCTTCAGGTTTATCTACAAAAATACTGAGAATCATGTCACTGCCAATCTTTCCATACTCGATATCCACGAGTTCGAAAGGAGCTTCTATGACAGGTTCTACAACTTCTCTGACTAATTCTACGATTGTTGCGATTGCGTCCACCTCCTCATAAGCAAGAGGCGAAGATATTTCCCCGCCTCACTTTTCATATTCTTACTCTTAGTATAGCACGTTTGCCAACTTATGTAAAGCAAAAGCACTTATACAACCTGATTTCAGGCTATTTCTTAAAATTCTGCCTCAACTCGGTAGATAACTTGCCCCTTGTTGGAGAATTTTTGCTCGTATTCTGTCATGACATTGCCTTCAAAATCACTAGCATGTAAATCAAGCCAGACGCCGTTGAGCTTCATGCCATACTGAGAAAAGCTCACTAAACTGTACTCAAACAAGCCACGGTTGTCCGTCTTGAAATGAATTTCTCCATTTTCAGGCAAGATACGCTTGAAGGTATCCAAGAAGGTCTTGTAGGTCAAACGACGCTTTTCATGGCGTTTTTTCGGCCATGGATCTGAAAAGTTCAGATACAAACGATCAATCTCACCGTCTTCAAAGTAGTCAGTCAAGTCAGAACCATCTACCCACAAAAGCTTAATATTAGGTACTCCAACTTCAAGTACCTTGTCCAAAGCGTAGCTCAAAACAGACTTTTGAATATCAATCCCGATATAGTTGATATCAGGATTTTGTTTGGCCATACCTGAAACAAAGGCACCCTTTCCACTTCCAACTTCCACATGAATGGGATTATCATTGCCAAACAAGTTCCGCCATTTCCCCTTGGCTTCCAAGGGATTGAGGACCACATACTGGGGATTTGCCTCTAGTAATTCTGTTGCCCCTTTACGATTTCTAACTCTCATCTTCTCTTTCCATACTTGTCTCGGAAGTGACGCAAGCCATGAATCTCCCGATTAACATTTTCTAAATCTTGGTTCATATAATACTTGGAAATCTGGCTCAAATAAGACAATTGACCGTACCAATACAATTTACTTAATACCGTTTGATTGTACTTATAACCGTAGTAGGTCAGCCATTCCTTCCACTGATGTTCTGGAATATAATGGCAGAGCATATGGGCCACATCAAACATGCGGTCGGTCAAGCGAACCGAATCCCAATCTACCAAATAAATCAAGCCACTGTCTGTCTCAATCCAATTACTATGTCGTACATCTCCATGGACAATGGTCGCATAGTCCTCTCTAAATCCTGGAATAGTCTGACGTAAATCAGCCATCACTTCACTGATAAAATGATTTTTACGCAAAGCGTCTGGAGCCATCTCTTGCCAAGACTGTAGTAAATCTACAGGTGTTTCCATGGCATAGCCCAACCGACTCAACTGTGTCATCAACGGACGTGAGCGATGAAGGCGGGTTAAAATATTGACGATTTGTTTACGATTCATATCATAGGGGGTCAATATCTTGCCTGTCAACCATTCTTGAGCACACATATCACGCCCATCTGCCAAACGGCGACTCCATAATAATTGTGGAGCAATTTGTTCTCTAGCTAGACCAGGTAGGATTGGAGAGGTGTTCATTTTTACAAAGATGCGCTTCCCATCAGGATAGCTACCCATATAAGCCTTGCCACTTTTCCCAGGTATGGGAGTCAGTGTTAGCTCATTATCACCCAAATCCATTTCTTTCCTCCGTATAAAGTTTCCTTACTATTCTACTAGTTTTTGGCCTATTCGTCAACCGCTCCACACCCGATTCTAAAAGAAAAGCCTCTGGTGTAACTTCTCAAAGTAACTTCCACTTGCCTGACCAAAGTGGAAATTAGTCTAAAACGGATTTTTATGGTGGAATTAAGTGTGAGACGTTTGAGTTAGAAACGAGGTCTACTATGACAAAACATAAACACCTTACCCTTTCAGACCGTAATGATATCCAATTAGGTTTAGAGCGCAGTGAAACCTTCAAAGCTATTGGACAATCCATTCTAAAAGACCCGACTACTGTTTCTAAAGAAGTCAAACGAAACAGACAAGTCCGAGAGTCTACATGCCATAACCTTCCTTGCCCTCTACTCGACAAAGCTCCCTTTGTCTGTAACGGCTGCCCTAAAAGAAGACAGAATTGTGGCTATAAGAAGATCTTCTACCTCGCTAAGCAAGCTCAAAAACAATACGAACAAACTCTTGGCGAAGCTCGTGAAGGAACTCCCCTCAATTCCAAGACCTTCTGGGACATGGACAAAGTCATTTCTGATGGGGTTAAAAAAGGACAACACATCTATCATATTCTCAAAACTCATAACCTTGATGTCAGCTCCTCAACTGTCTATCGACACATCCGAAAAGGGTACCTATCTATCGCTCCGATTGATCTTGCCAGAGCCGTTAAATTCAAAGAAAGACGAAAAAGTAAGCTACCTTCCATCCCTAAAGAAGCTAAAAAAGGCCGTTCCTATGAGGATTTCCAAAACTATTTAGCACTGAATCAACTAGACTCTTGGCTGGAAATGGACACAGTTATGGGGAGAATGGGAGGTAAAGTCCTACTCACCTTCAATCTATCTTTCTGTAACTTTATCTTCGCTAGACTTCTGGATAATAAAACTGCCCTTGAGGTTACCAAACATCTCTATGACATCAAGAACACTCTTCACCAAGCGGACAAAGATTTCTTCCAACTCTTCCCTGTCATTCTTACCGATAATGGTGGAGAGTTTGCCAGGGTTGATGACATCGAAATGGATGTGCGAGGAGAGAGTAAACTCTTCTTTTGTGACCCTAATCGCTCTGACCAGAAAGGGAGAATTGAGAAAAATCACACGCTGATTCGCGACATTCTACCTAAAGGAACTTCTTTTGACAATTTAACTCAAGAGGACATCAATCTCGTCTGCTCTCATGTCAACAGCGTCAAACGTGCTGCTTTGAATGGAAAGTCAGCTTATGAACTCTTTGCCTTTACTTATGGAGAAGAAATTCCTAAGCTTCTCGGTATTTCTAAAATACCTGCAGAAGACGTCTGTCAGTCTTCTAAATTACTCCAACATAAGTTCTAAAAACTAACCTAAAACCCTATTCAAACGTCTCACACTAACTTCCACCATAGCGGAACTTAATCTGAAACGCTTTCAGATAAGAGGATTTTGTGCGCTCTTTTTTTCGATTCATTTTGGCTACAAAAGCAATAAAATCAAGCATTAGTAAAACATGTGAACTAGAGTAGAAACCCATAGGTTTTGGCTCTTTTTATAAGCAAAGCCCAGCAACAAGCCCCCAAGTAGATAAAAAATAAACGAAGGGACATTAGAAGGTCCATGCATGAAAGAAAAGAGAGAGGAAGTTAGCACAAGCCCTAACCAAGAGTTGTCAAAAACCGCACCTTGAAGAAGTCCTCTGAAAATGAGTTCCTCCTGGATTGGTCCAAAAACTGAGGTAATCAAAATCAAAGACAGGGAAATTCCTCTGCTGACTTCCGCCAAGTGTTGAACTCCTGCGCCAGAAGAAATAGCGAAGAAATGAATATAAACCAACGTCTCAAGCACACTTAGAAGAAAGATTACAATGAAAAGTAAAAGTTGTTTCTTGCTTAACATCCCAAAAGAAATCATTTCAAACTTTCTAGCATAAGCAACACTCACCAAAGTTACAAGAAGACTTACAATAATCAGTGCAGGCTCATTTTGAAAAAAATCCCCATGGTTAATCGTATAAGGAACTGTAATGACAATTATTAGTACTAAAAATCCAAAACAAAAGGCATGAAATTGATCAAAAAACTCCATAAAACTATCCTCCTCACCAAACAGACTTCCTACGCGTCATCCTTTAGCTCTAACCTTTCCAAAACAAACCATTTTAGTAACCAAAATCCAACCACATCGCCAGCTCCTAAGAATATAGCCATTAAAGATAGCATGGGATTCAGAAAATAAAACATCACAACAGATACAAAGGTTAGCACAAAAACATTAAAGGCAATGGTGTCAGAAGCCAAGACCAGAATATAAGGTGTCAACCAGTCTAAGGTTTTTGAATCTAGGAAAAATAAGTGTTTATACATGATAACCTCCTCTATGGCTGAAAAGCAAGCCTTTGGTTTTTTTACCCTAAGACCCTATGTAGAAAAGTAAGCAAAAATGGTAAGTTTGCAATGATATTATTAACAATATGAATCGAATAAGAAGGATAGATACTCTTCGTATAACGCGTTAGACAGGCAAATAGACAACCCACTGCCGTATAGACAAAAATATCTGCGAGACTTGGCAAGCTAGAAAAGTGGGGCAAGGCAAATAAGAATGACGGAAAGAGAAGATCCAGCCCCCACCTCGAATTCTTAAAGAAGGCATGTTGAAGCAATCCCCTACATACCAATTCTTCCATCAGAGGTCCTAGTACGATTAAGGTTAGGTAAACACCAAACTCCGCAAAATTTGTCTCACTATAGGCAATAAACAAATTCCACCCTTCATTAGTTCCCTGAACGTGTTTAGCTGTCAGATAGTTAAAGCAGATAAGTACAACAGCGGCTAACACCGTCAGAACAGAATAGCTCAACCACTTTTTCCTAGGGATACGAAAGAGATAAGCATGGCCCGACCTGACCAAAATCCAAATCATCAAGCAGATGAAGAGAAGACTGATGATGTTTCGAATCCAGATAAGATTTCCTACCCAAGACGAGAACTCCCAATAATTGCTCCAAAATTGGGTTGTCCAAAACAATCCGAAAAACAAAAATAAATAAGAAAGAATGGCACTCGTTTTGAAAAGAATAGCGTGTTTTTTCATAGAACTCCTCCTACTATCTACAAGGCAACGACTAGCCTAGTACCTCCCCTTGCCAGACCATAGGTTAGTCCCATATAAAACAAGCTACTTTTTATAATACTTCAAGCCCCAAATGAGCAGAAGCATGATAAGCAAGCAGAGAATAGCACCAATGTAGGCAATCAATTGCTGATAGGATTCTCCTGCTGTGATCCCTCTATACAAACAAATAATAGACATAAAACCTGTCAAGCCGATGAACATGAGTTGATTAGTTCTAGGACTAACCAAATCATCGTCTTCAAACTCTTTTATCCGCATTTCCCTAGTGAGGTAAACAGTGACCAAAATAGAAGCTAAGTTAATAACCACTAAAAAAAATTGGAAAACTAAGGAAAAATTTAAAAACTGACGAGATAGAAATAGATAAGTAGAGACAAGCAAGGGCAACTGACCTAAGAACAATCTCGCAAGGAAGATGTTCCGTTTTTTAGCAAGAAAAATTTTCATTTCTTTTCTCCTTTCTTTTTATTGATAGCAAAATAGATCATAACTGCAATCACATAGGCTATGGTATAAAATAGCTGATACCAAGCACTCTCCCTAAGCGGATATAGAAAGATGGACATGATTAGATACAAGATGAAAATGACAAGTATTTTTTTCTTCATAAGATTTCCTCCTAAATGTTTGTTGAGCTAGAACCTTTACACTATTAGTATAGCACTTATTTTGACCTTGGATCACTCAAATCACAAATGGTCATCAAAACATCTTGAATTGTAAAAAATTTAAAAAGCAAGCATGAAAAACATACTTTCCTCTTTATATTGTATTGATACCAACTTGTTTGTAGACTTTTCATCCTGCTATCACATATCATTTTGACAGGCGAAACAAAATTAAAGAAACTCCCCTGTAAATTAAGCTAGCAAATACAGGGGAGAAATTTATTTTTTAGGGGGTACTATCCGTATCCTTTTTGGGAGATTTTGAAAATATTTTTCTAATTAAATCATCCATATAAGGACCAAATATACCAACTACTAAACCAATAAGAAAACTTTTGAAATCCATAATTACCTCCAAGTATAGCTCCTCTACTTACAGGCTCAAGCCTTTAAGCAAGCATAATAGCCAATGGTAATATTGTTTTTGCATTCACGAGGAATACCTCTTTTTACTTTTGTCCTATTACAACCTTAATAAGGTTAGTATACTACTATTTTTTAAAATTTTCCATCCAAATCACAAATGGTCATCAAAACATCTTGAATTGTTAAAAAATTTAAAAAACAAGCATGAAAAACATACTTGCCCTAAGGGAACTTGACAATATGAAAATACAAAATAGAAAACTATTCACCCTTACTTTCGTCTGTTCTGATAGATTCTCATGATTGCAACAAGGATACAGGCTGTCCCACTTGCCAAAACTAGGAGGGTAATGATAATGTTGAAAATTTCAGGCGTCCTCTCTATTCTGTTGACAAGACGGACTAAAGACAATACTGTCAATAAGAGTAAAGCTACTGACTCTGTCCTAATTAAAGAAGCCATTCGGTTCTCAACCGCATACAAAAATGATGGTAACATAACACAGGCTATAGCAATCACAAACAGGTTGCTCCCCGTTTCTTCTCCCTTGTTCACTACGGAAATCATGAGAAGATTCGACGCTATAATCAACGTAGAACAGATGATAAAAAAGGATTTCTTATTCATTTAATATACCTCACATACTATGGAATTTTAATTGATGACTACAGGCAGTACTTCTTCCCACAAGTCTTCTAATCATCAACTGACATCGAGTGAACCGTTAAAACCTGACGAAAGACTTGATTTTGACAGGTGGTATTTAGACTGGTATTAGGATGGCTTTCCACAATTTTCATGACAGTATAGAGACCAACTCCTCTCTCCTCCCCTTTAGAACTTGCTCCAAAGGAGAAAATCTCAGAAATATCTATGCCCTCTTCTTTGATGGAGTTTTCGATGATAAAGGTCTCCTGTGCTCCATTTTTTAAAAAGGCGATTGAAACATGAGGTTGACTAGCCTCTGCACTGGCTTCAATAGCATTGTCACAAAGGATAGACACAATAGTCAGAAAATCAAGCAGGCTCATCCCCTCTACCTGAATCTCCTCAGGAACTTCGACATTAAAGACTATGTTCTTATCTCTAGCTTTTAGAAATTTCCCTGCTAAGAGACTTTTGAGGGCTTTATCACGAATATTCACTAATCTGCCCAGGTCGTATTTGTTGTCCTGCAATTTTTCACTAGAATCCTTTAAGACCGAGTCGTAGACCTCTTTTATCTGCTCCATGTCCTCCTCTTCAATGCCTAGACGTAAACTGGTCAAGAGGTTAGTGTAGTCATGGCGAAAGCTCCGGACTTCCTTGTAAAGTTCCTCTATATGCCGACTATATCGCTCCATATCTCTGTAGCGCAAGGCCTGCTCTTGGTCCAATCTCTCATGGAGTTTGTCCTTCAAATAGGTATCCAGCTTCTTGATAATCCCCATAAAAAAGAGCAAGTAAAACACTAGAATCAGATGGCGAACAGTCGTTGATTGAATACCTTGTTCATATTCAAAGAAAGACAGACTTTGCATCACTAGATAGTAAGTCCCCATTATCCAGTTAATCGTAGTCAGGGACTTTTGAAAACCTTTATCGAGAATCTCCTTTCTCAAACTAGTAAAATCATAGTTCAACCATTTCAAAAAGGCTAGAGAAATGAAGAAATTGAAAATTATTATACACAACCAAATCAAAGAGTAATCATCATGTACTTGCCCTTGTCCCAAAAATGGAAGCACAAAATAAGAAATACCTCTATAAAAGAGATTCACCAATATCATTGGAAAGAGACCATAAAAGAAAAGGAGTTTTTTAGGAAGCCCTCTTAACAATAAGAAAGACAAGCCTATGCCGTACAAGGGGTCCATAAAATAAGATAGGTAATGATTTCCTACTATATAGCTAATCGTTACAAAAGCAACTGCCAACAGTATCTTAAAAAGAAAGGACTTAAAAATTCTCTCCAAAGTGAGACCAATTCCATCCACCTTAAAAAATATAAACAATTCCAATCCAACTATCAAAAATGTATATACTATCTTCCAAACTATTTCCATTACATTACCTCACTTAGTGTAAGTTATTGATAGCTTCAGACACTTCCCTGACCTTATAACGCGCAATCATACAGCTTCCGCCATTGGGAAAGTAAAGAAGTCTTTCTTTCTTATCCAAACGAACCACATTGGCAGGATTGATGAGAAAAGAGCGATGGCACTGCAAGAGACGGGGTTCCTGCTTGAAAACCTCCTCTAAACTCGCTGTAAATTCCAGCCTGTCTGTCTTGGTATAGAGAATAACACGATGGGCTCTGGGCGACGTTTCAAGATAGTAAACCTCTTTAAAAGGATACTGAAATTGGGCAAATTTTGATTTAAAGTAAAAGCAATCTTCAGCTAGACTCTTACTGTCTTGACTATTGGCATAGAGAAGGGCTGTCTCGATACGAGACTCAAACTCCTCAGCTGACAAGGCCTTATCAATATAGTCCAAAGCAGACACTTGGTAGCGAAAGGACAGAGGCATAAACTCCGAGTGAGTCGTCACAAAGACAATCAGGGCATAGGGGTCTCGATCCCGAATCCTTCTAGCCACTTCTAGCCCCTTCATCTCTTCATTTCGAATCTCAATATCCAAAAAGAATAGCTGATGGGCTCCCTTCTCATGCACCTCTGCCAGCAGTTGGTCTGGCTTGCCAAAGACCTCAAAAGAGCTGGGAGTGATATGATGTTCCTTCAAGAGTTTCTCAATCGTCGTTTCAATCCTAGTCTGCTGGGAAAAATCATCTTCTAAAACAAATATTCTCATCTTCTTACTCTCCTTGTTTCGATTTCTTCCTAAAAAGAGAATAGCAAAAATACTTTGATACAAGCCCACCAAATCCTAAACAGGCCTTTAACGCTCCTGAAGGGTATCTTGTTCCTCAAATAAGCATGATAATCTTACCACTATTTTATCATAAAATCTTAACAGTATCATTCAGGAAATTTCAAGGGCAATTAAAGATTTTATGGTGAAAAAGGAGATAAAAGTGATAGACTAACAGTATCAAAACACAGTTGCTAGAATCAAAACTAGCACCTAGATTAAAGGAGGAATTCTCATGACAGATACAGACCCTATCAAAAGAGCTCAGACTTTGATTACTGACTTAAACAAAGCCTATCAAGCATGCAAACAGGCAACCGCTGACGACGTCCGCTTTCAGGAGCAATTAAACTCTATTCTTGGTTTTCTAGCCAAGGCTGAAACAGTGGATAATCGAGTCTTGATTGAACTGGAAAAATTTTACCAGACTTCCAGTCTTCTCATGGGACTCAGCGCTCTTGATCCAGATGCTCCAACTCGCGCCGCTTGGCGGGCCTATGACCGCTTCCACTTTGACCAAGTCAAGACCAAGTTGAGTCTCTACGGACCAACCATTATCCTGTAGAAAATAAAAGAAGTTGAGACAAACTGAACTCAACTTCTTTTTTAATATCATATAAGCAAGTTTTAGTCCTGCATCTGACGTTTTACCTGATAAGGTAAATACAAGACTAGTAAAACCAAACCAGCTCCCAGTAAGGCTAAAAGGGCTAGTTTTTCTTGGAAGGTAATCAATCCAACAACTAATTCCACTACTAAGACCAAACTGGTCAATCCTCGGACTACAGCCTGTAAGCCCTTTTCCTTTTGCCCCTTGTCCAGCGGAAAAAGTTGGGTCAAATACTGGTAGTCAAAGGCATGATAGAGGGCCAACAACTGGAAAAGCAAGAGGTAGTTAAACAGCACTACCACTGCTGTCGCAATCCAAGCTTGCTCGATAAAAATCTGCGCCAGTAAGGAAAGCAAGAGCAGACGGAGACTGAGGGCAAAGAGGTCTCCATTTCGCAGATAAGAACGCAGATAGAGATTTTGCCAAATCTTTCCAGGCACCTTCTGAACAGCCTTTAGGATAAAGTCCAGATAGGCACGACGCTTGACGCTGTTTGAAATCCCCTTTACCTGGGTAAAGAGGGCAAAGAAACGAAGCAAGACTTGCTTACGCTTGCTTTCTTGGGAAATAACATAGTCCCAGTCCAGTCCAGTTTCCGTGAAAAATTTGCTGGCCTTTTGACGAAAGAGGAAATATTTTCCTACCCCCAATAAAAGCACATAGACAAAAAAAACAGGCAAGCCATAACCCATGGCTAAAAATAAGGGCGCAAATAACAGCAAGAAAAGGGTCTGGACAAAGAGCCAAAAGACTAGGGAAATGCCAGTTTGACGCTTGAGATGGAGTTTGATTTCCTCTTCTCCGACTAAGAGAAAGAGCTTGTCTGGAGCCTCCATATAGGTGGCAATTCCTCCCCAAAGCAAAAGTAAAACAGACGTAATTCCTACAAATAAAAGGATAGGCCAATGATTTTCAGGAAAATCTTGTAAGAGTTGACTGTACTGGTAGGCTAAAAACCCCAGCAAGACAAGCAGGAACAAGACAAAGTGGTCATTGAGAACATAGCGCAGATAACCGACACACTCCTTACGAAAAGCCTGCTTTCTCTTTAAAAACAAGTCTTTCATAGCTCCTCCTCTTTGGTCAGAGCCAAGTAAATATCATTCAAACTAGCCTCAGGCATATCAAAGGCTTGGCGCAGTTGCAGGAGATTTCCCTTAGCACGCACCTCACCCTTGTGGAGAATGACAAAGGCATCACACATCTTCTCCGCCGAATCCAGCACGTGGGTACTCATGAGAATGGACTTGCCCTTTTGCTTTTCCACTTCCAAAAGCTGGATCAAGTCAGAAATAGCCAAGGGATCAAGACCAAGGAAAGGCTCATCCACGATAAAGAGACTCGGATCCACCACAAAAGCACAGATAATCATGACTTTCTGCTTCATCCCTTTTGAAAAATGAACAGGAAACCAGTCTAATTTCTGGTCCAAACGGAACATTTTTAACAAGGGCTCTACTCGCTCAAAAGCTACTTTCTGCTCAATACCATAAGCCATAGCCACCGTTTCGATATGCTCTCTGAGAGTCAATTCCTCATACAGGCTAGGCGTTTCTGGAATGTAGCCAATTTGCTTGCGGTAACTTGTCGCATCTTCTTGCAGGGTCAAGCCATTGATATTGATGGAGCCACTATAAGGTGTCAACAGACCAATAATCTCATTGATTGTCGTCGATTTTCCAGCACCATTGAGACCAATCAAACCAACCAACTGCCCACTTTCAACAGTAAAGGACACATCTTTCAAGACAGGGACATGGACATAGCCACCTGTCAGGTTTTTAATTTCTAACATATTTTCTCCAAATCTGGTATAATGTAGCTATATTATATCAAAATTCAATACAGTAGAGGTAGATTTTATGTCAGATTGCATTTTTTGTAAAATCATCGCAGGGGAAATTCCTGCTTCAAAAGTATATGAAGATGAGCAGGTTCTTGCCTTTCTTGATATCTCTCAAGTGACACCAGGACACACCTTGGTCGTACCAAAAGAGCACTATCGCAATCTTTTGGAAATGGACGCTACTAGCGCCAGCCAACTCTTTGCCCAAGTACCAAAAGTAGCTCAAAAAGTCATGAAAGCTACCAAGGCTGCTGGTATGAATATCATTGCCAACTGTGAAGAAATCGCAGGGCAAACAGTCTTTCATACCCACGTTCACCTCGTGCCTCGCTACAGTGCGGACGATGACCTTAAGATTGATTTTATCGCCCACGAACCAGAATTTGACAAACTTGCTCAAATCGCTGAAACCATCAAAAATGCCTAAGGAGTTGCCATGAAATTATCCAACCTACTGCTATTTGCAGGAGCTGCAGCCGGAAGTTATCTGGTCACAAAAAATCGCCAAACCATCACAGATGAAGTCTTGAATACCACTGACCGCGTTCAAGCTATCAAGGATGATGTGGATATTATCCAAAGCAGCCTGCAAATCATCGACCAGCAAAAAGAACTCATTAAGGAATACCAAGAAGACCTAGCTTACAAGTTTAAGGTCTTGGAAAAAGATATCCAGACTAGACTAGCTGTCATCAAAGAAACACAGGAAATTGAAAATAAGTAAAAAGAGCCCAACGGCTCTTTTTTAAAACGTAAACAAGTTATATCCCATCAATTATACATCATAATTTAGGCAACTCATTCACCGTTTCATAACTAAATCGAAGAATTTCCCCGACTTTACGCCGTAATGAAAACACCTGAAACAGCTTAGTTTCAGGTGTTCGGAAACTTTGAGACCTAGGCTCAAAGTTTAGGTATGGAACTTCGAATAAGATCGCTACCGTCCGTCATTACTTAAGGAAAGTTTTTAAAAATCTATAAACAAAAAGAGCCCGACGGCTCTTTTTACTTTATTCTCCATCAAAGGCATCTTTAATATGGTCAAAGAAGCCTTTTTTCTTTGGATTGACTTTCAAGTCACCAGCAACTGCGAATTCTTTAAGCGCTGCTTTTTGGCGGTCATTCAAGCCTGTCGGTGTTACGACATTAACTGTAACGTATTGGTCCCCAACTGCACCACCACGAAGGCTCGGAGCTCCCTTGCCACGTAGACGAAATTTCTTACCAGTCTGAGTTCCCTCTGGGATAACCAATTCAACATCACCGTGAACCGTTGGGATATCAACTGTATCACCAAGAGCCGCTTGGACAAAGTTGAGGTTGAGATTGTAGAAGATAGTGGTTCCTTCACGTTCAAACTTATCGCTGGCTTCCACAGAAACCACTACATACAAGTCACCATAAGGTCCACCGTTAAATCCAGCTTCACCTTGACCAGCTAGGCGAATTTGTTGACCAGTTTCCACACCAGCAGGGATTTTGACATGTACGCTATGCGCTTGTTTTTCATGACCTGTTCCGTGACATGTTGTACATGGATCTTTGATTTCTTTTCCGCGACCATGACAGACATCACAGGTTACTTGGCGACGCATCATACCAAGCGGAGTCTGTGTATCGACGTTAATGACACCAGCACCATGACAGCGTCCACAAGTGACTGGACTTGTTCCTGGCTTAGCACCAGAGCCATTACATGTACGACAACCAGCTTCACGATGATACTTGACTTCTTTTTCAGCTCCAAAAATAGCTTCTTCAAAGGTCAAGTTCACACGATACTGGAGATCATCCCCCTGACGAGGAGCATTTGGATTGCGTGAAGCTCCGCCTCCGCCGAAGAAACTTGAGAAGATGTCCTCAAAACCACCGAAGCCACCTGCCCCATTGAAACCGCCAGCTCCACCACCGAAGCCTCCAAATCCACCATTGGCGCCTGCAGCACCATATTGGTCATAGGCAGCCCGTTTTTGGTCGTCACTCAAAGTCTCATAGGCTTCCTGAACTTCCTTGTATTTTTCCTCAGCACCAGGCTCCTTATTGATATCTGGGTGATATTTTTTCGAAAGCTTACGATAAGCCTTTTTGATCTCGTCTGCCGAAGCGTTTTTTGACACCCCCAGACGATCATAAAATTCAGTATTGTTCATACAAGATACCAAGACCGTAAAATTCGACTGAAAAATAGGAAATCTGACGCTGGAGCAATGCTCCTAGGCAGATTTATCTTTTTTCCGAGAATTTAGGTCGGGTTCAATTCCTTTCTTTCATATTGAATAAGAAATTCTGGAACCCGTGTTCAATTCCCTGAACACCCTTGTTCCTTTCTATAATTTACATGTAAATCTTTAGAGGCTGTTTTCTATACTCTGCTTCACTTGATTAAACTCTTCATCTGATAGAGTAAATATCAAATCCTCTTCAGCATACTCGTTCTGTTCTTTAAAATAGTTGTCCGTATTCTCTGCCAACCCTAAACCGAAAATCACTTTTCTTGCAAACTCTTGATGTGCAAAACCGATAGCCGTAATGATTTGTTTATCTTGGACAAGAACTTTCGGTTGGAAATTCTCACGTGGAAGAAATTCAAAATAGTCAAAGAAGTTTTGCCAAATTCCACCTGTAAATTTCGTGTCGTTCAACAAGCCAGCTTTCGCCAATAAAAGGGGCGCTGAAGAAATGGCTACAATTAGGATATCTTGCTCATTAAGACTTCTCAAAAACGAAATCAATTTCTCATCTTGTAGAGCAGGACCTATATTTACCATTCCTGGCAAAATCACACAAGAATAATCTTCTATACGGATCTGATCCAATGTTTTCGTCGGTTGACAGGGCAAACCATCCTCAGAGACCACCATCGAATTCTCAGAAGATACATAATCAATCGTGATATCAAAAGACAGAGCTAAAGTACTTGTTAAAGCGGTTATCTCATAAAGAGAAAAATTAGGATAAATGATACAAAGTACTTTTTTCATACACAACATCCTCTATTTTATCGAAAAACAGAGGCTGGGTTGCAACCTCTGGATTTCTTCCTATCATTACGACGTTCGAGTTTTAAAAATCAAACTAGTAATGCTAAATCGAGCACTCCCTAACCTCTTGGTGAAAAAGACAAATCTTCCTAGAAACTAAAGTTTCTGCGTCAGATTTCCTATTTTCACTGTGAGGTTTTAACGGGCTTTGCATCTTATTTTTCCGTAAACTCTCCGTCTACGACGTCATCACCTGCGTTTCCTGTTGCTTGTGCGCCTTCTGCTCCTGCTTGAGCTTGTTGGGCTGCTGCGGCTTGTTCGTAGAGTTTCACAGCAAGTCCTTGAGCTTTTTCGTTCAATGCTTCAAGTTTTGCTTTCATGTCGTCCAAGTTATTGTCTTCTTGCGCTTTCTTAAGGTCATCAAGGGCAGATTGGGCAGCGTCACGTTCTGCGTCGAATCCTTTGCCTTCAGTTTCCTTGATTGTCTTTTCAGTCGCAAAGATCGCTTGGTCTACTTCGTTACGAAGGTCAACTTCTTCTTTACGTTTCTTATCTGCTTCAGCGTTTGCTTCTGCATCTTTCATCATGCGGTCGATTTCTTCGTCAGTCAAACCTGAGTTTGATTGGATGACAATTGTTTGTTCTTTTTGAGTTCCAAGGTCTTTGGCCTTAACAGACACAATACCGTTCTTGTCGATATCAAATGTTACTTCGATTTGAGGAATTCCACGAGGTGCAGCTGGGATATCTGTTAATTGGAAGCGTCCAAGAGTCTTGTTATCTGCTGCCATTGGGCGTTCCCCTTGAAGAACGTGGATATCAACGGCTGGTTGGTTGTCTGCCGCAGTTGAGAAGACTTGTGATTTAGATGTTGGAATAGTAGTGTTGCGGTCGATGAGTTTTGTGAAGACACCACCCATTGTTTCGATACCAAGTGACAATGGTGTTACATCAAGAAGGACAACGTCTTTGACATCACCAGTGATAACACCACCTTGGATGGCAGCACCCATAGCAACTACTTCGTCAGGGTTTACTGATTTGTTTGGTTCTTTACCAGTTTCAGCTTTAACAGCTTCTACAACGGCTGGGATACGAGTTGAACCACCAACAAGGATAACTTCGTCGATTTCTGACAAGCTCAAACCTGCATCTGAAAGGGCTTGACGAACTGGAACTTTTGTACGTTCAACAAGGTCACGAGTCAAATCGTCAAATTTCGCACGAGTCAAGGTCATTTCCAAGTGAAGAGGTCCAGCTTCACCAGCAGTGATAAATGGCAAGCTGATTTGAGTTGAAGTTACACCAGAAAGGTCTTTCTTCGCTTTTTCAGCTGCATCTTTCAAACGTTGCATTGCCATCTTGTCAGTAGACAAGTCAATACCGTTTTCTTTTTTGAATTCTGCTACCAAGTGGTCGATGATTTTTTGGTCAAAGTCATCACCACCAAGTTTGTTGTCCCCTGCAGTTGACAATACGTCGAAGACACCGTCACCCAATTCAAGGATAGATACGTCGAATGTACCACCACCAAGGTCAAATACCAAGATTTTTTCTTCTTTATCAGTCTTGTCCAAACCATAAGCAAGGGCTGCTGCAGTTGGTTCGTTGACAATACGTTCTACTTCAAGACCAGCGATTTTACCAGCATCTTTTGTTGCTTGACGTTGAGCATCGTTAAAGTAAGCTGGAACTGTGATAACTGCTTTAGTTACTTTTTCACCAAGGTAGTCTTCAGCATAACCTTTCAAGTATTGAAGAATCATAGCTGAGATTTCTTGTGGAGTGTATTCTTTGCCGTTTGCAGAAACTTTTTCAGAAGTTCCCATCTTAGATTTGATAGAAATAACTGTATCTGGATTTGTTACTGCTTGGCGTTTTGCAGCATCACCAACGATGATTTCGCCGTTTTTGAATGATACTACAGATGGAGTTGTGCGGTTTCCTTCTGGGTTTGCGATGATTTTGCTTTCAGTTCCTTCAAGAACTGCTACTGCTGAGTTTGTTGTACCTAAGTCAATACCGATAATTTTAGACATGTGTTTTTCTCCTTAAATTTTATATTCTATTTTTCTTTTTGATACTCTTCTTAAGTGGCGGCGCCGTCAGAGCTTGACTTCGTCAATCTCTTTGACTAAACTTTGAGCCTAAGGTCTCAAAGTTTGCGCAAATAGCGCCACGGCGAAGAGTATCGTCTTTGGTCCGCTTCGCTCACTATTGCAAAGCCAAACATATTTTATCTTTCTTCATAGTTTATTGTCATTTCGGACAAGTTTTGTCAAGTTTTCTAAACTAGTTATAGACAACTACCATAGCTGGGCGTAGGATGCGGTCATGGAGTTTGTAGCCTTTTTGGAAGACTTGGGCGATGGTATCTGCTGGGTGTTCATCGTCTGCTGGGAGAGTTTGGATGGCCATATGATAGTTATGGTCAAATTCGCCATCAGCTGCGATTTCTTCGATTCCTTCTTCTTTCAAAGCGTGAATCAAGCTTTCTTGCACCATCTCCAATCCTTTTTTGACATCGTCTGTCAATCCTTCAACTGCGAGTGCACGCTCAAGATTATCGAGTGATGGCAAGATTGCTTTTGCCAAATCCTGGCTACGATAACGTTGCAAGTTTTGACGCTCTTCATTGGCACGGCGTTGGATATTTTGCATTTCTGCATGAGCGCGAAGGTATTTATTTTCGAACTCATCCGCACGTTCATTTGCCAAGTCCAACTCAGATTTCTCAGGAGTTGTTTCTTCTACCGTTTCCACAACTTCCTCTTCTTGGACTTCTTCTACTTCTTCATTTTTTATATCTTGGGCCATTTTCGCCTCCTTTAATGATTTCAATCTTAATGTACTTCGTAATGATTACTGCTGAGGTAGCGGTAAAAATCTGTCAACTTCATGGTCAAAACACGGTTGACCACATTGACTTGGTTGATTAGCTGTTGGTAATCCAGATTAACAGGACCGATAATGGCTAGAATTCCAACTCCCCGATAAGGAATGAGGAACTTGCTACTAATCACCGCTAGGTCAGCTAGACAGGACTCTTGACTGTCTGCAACACGGACGTTTTGCATCTGATCCTCACGCAACCCCTCACGAATCTCCAGAGCCACCTTTTGCGGTTGGTCAAAGAACTGATAAGCTGCCAGATTGGCAAAATTCAAGAGATTAACCTTGCCCGCCACCACAATGTTTTCGTTGAACATTTCCTTAAAGATGTGTTCAAAGAGATCGATAACATTATCCGTCGTTGTAAAGTAACGCTGGATAATCTGCGGAATCTCCGTCCGAATCTTGTAGTGAATATCTAGAACGGTGTGGCCGAGGAAACGTTCCTGAATGATACTCTTCAGTTTCAGCAAATCCTCCTGCAAGAAGTTCCTTGGAATCAGAAATTGACTGGTAACCGTGCGCGATTCGTCTAGGGTAAATACTGCCAAGGCTGTATGTTGCCCCAAAACAACGATATCAAAGGCTGTCAAACGTTGCCTGCTCGGCTCAACATCCAGTGCCACTACCGTACAGCCACTCAGGTCTGTCAGTAGATTAGCAGCTTCTTGCAGAATATCCTCTAGCTTGAAGAATTCCTGATCAAAGGCTTTGACAATCTCGTAAACCTCATTTTCAGCCAGTCGATCAAAATCCAGTGAGTGTTTTACATAGTACTGAAAACCAGCAACACTTGGCATCCGACCGCTTGAAGTATGAGCCTTCTCAAGCAAACCTTGCTTTTCTAAAGCCGCCATGTCATTACGAATGGTTGCACTGCTAGAGTTAATAGACTCTTGCAAGGCTTTGGATCCGACAGGTTCGTGCGTTTTGGTAAAGATGTCAATAATCAGATTTAAAATATCCTGCTGACGCTCTGTAACCACCTCATCACTCCTCTCTGTCTGACCAATTAGCACTCGATACACTCAAGTGCTAACTTATAATTCTATTATACACCCTTAGAAGAGAATGTCAAGATAAAAACTCAAAAAATTAGCACTCTTTTATCAAGAGTGCTAAAAATCAGTCTACAGACCGAGAAACTCACCTTCCATCTACTTGATATTTCCTTTTTAGTCTGAAATAACCATGGATTAGATAAGAAATCATAAAGGCATATAGAACAAAAATGACAAAGAAAGGTTGCGACAGTTCTTCTCGAAACAAACTCATACAAACAACAAGACCACCTAAGAAAGTAGCTGCACATGAACGAAATCTATATCGCATAACTTCCCATCTGAGCCCCTTACTCATATAGACTTGATCCTCTGGAAGTAAATTAGAAGACGATTTACGAAGAATTGAACAAAAACCTCTTTCTATCAATTCCCAATCTCTATTTCTAAAATCTTGCAGTTCACGCTTATGCTTTTTAAGAAATCTAGAATCATAGATACGGTAAATGACATCGTCTGGTTGACATTGGTCAAAATAGAATAAACCAAAACGACTCGTTCTATACCTCCAACCTTTCAAATGCATCTCATGTAAATATTCTTCTTCCTTGTCCAAATCAACAATAGTGAAAATCCGAAATTGTACTCTGCTATTCATTGTCTTACCCCAAAATTAGAAAACACGCCTGGCGTTATTTATTAGATAATTCTTTCCACTTTTGACTCAATCTCCAAAAAATATAAGAAATCTGAATCGCAAAAACTATCAATAAAACCCAATCTATTATGAAAATCAAAAATACTTCCCCACTGAAAGAACTACCCCCACTGACAAACTTTGAGAAAACCGGTAGTAGAGCTAAAAAGAGAAGCAAAATAGGAAGCATTCGCCTCGTTAAAATCCGTTTGACCATAGCTAACTTCCCGGCTGCGTCATTATAAATTTCAAACTCAGCATCCGACTCAATTCCAGAATGAAGTTTTCTAAAGTAGGAAAAACCATTAAAGTCTGTAATATGCTCCCAGCCACAGTCTTTAAATAATTGTAAATAGGAGGCTATATCGGATTTTTTCATGGGATAAAAGTCCAACTGATAAGACACTTGCTCAGGGTGACACTTTTCAAAGGTATACTTAACTGCAAACAATAAGATAGAATAGCTTACTTTCCTAAGCTTCCAGCCCTTAGCATGCATTTTTCTAAGATATAAAGCCTCTCTATCATAATCCGCAATGGTAGCAATTCGATAAACAATTTTCTTTTCCATCATCCTTCCTCCCGACTATTTCTGTAGAGGCGTTCAATACGCTTCAATTCAATATCTAAGACTTTTCGTCCCAAGTCTGTGATCTGATAGATTTTCCGTTTTTCCTCTTCGCGGACAAAGGAAATCAAACCATCCTTTTCCATCTTTGACAAGGTTCCATACATAGTTCCAGGACTAATCGAAACTTGCGAATCCGTCATCTCCTTGACCTTTTGCGTAATACTATAACCATGACCTTCCTTTTGCAGACAGAACAAGATATAAAAACCCGTTTCCGTCATCGGAAGATAAACACGACGAATCTTATCCGGTAATTCCATTTATATCCACCTCCTATTTAGTTCGATATATCGCACCTCGTTATATAAAATATATCACACCTCGATATAAAACACAAGAAAAAAGACTACCCTCAGGCAATCTTTCCTCTATATTAATAAAGATCTAAATAGTTATCAATTTCCCATTGTGAAACGAAGGTTGCATAACTTGCCCATTCGATTCGTTTGGCTTCAAGGAAGCTAGTATAGATGTGTTCTCCGAGAGCTGCTCTGACAACCTCATCCTCTGTTAAAGCCTTCAAAGCGTTGTGAAGAGTTGATGGAAGGTCTGTAATACCAGCTTCCTTACGCTCTTCTGCTGTCATAATGTAGATATTTTCTTCGATAGGAGCTGGTGCTTCGATTTTATTTTCAATACCATGCAAACCAACTTCCAACAGAACAGCCATCGCGATATATGGGTTTGCCATTGGGTCCACTGAACGCAACTCAAGACGAGTTCCCATACCACGTGAAGCAGGCACGCGCACAAGTGGCGAACGGTTACGACCAGCCCAAGCAATGTAAACAGGCGCTTCATAACCTGGAACCAAACGTTTGTATGAGTTAACCGTTGGGTTCATGATGGCAGTATAGTTGTAAGCATGTTTGATCAAACCACCAAGGAAATGGTAGGCCGTTTCTGACAACTGCATTCCTTTTGGATCATTTGGATCAAAGAAGGCATTGTTTCCTTCTGCATCAAACAAGGACATATTACAGTGCATACCTGATCCAGCAATACCAAATTTTGGTTTGGCCATAAAGGTTGCGTAAAGCCCATGTTTGCGAGCAATGGTTTTAACAACGAGTTTAAAGATTTGAATCTTATCACAAGCACGGAGAACTTCATCGTACTTGAAGTCAATCTCATGTTGTCCAACTGCAACCTCGTGGTGACTGGCTTCTACTTCAAATCCCATTTTGGTCAAGACATTCACAATCTCACGACGTGTATTGTCCGCAAGGTCAGTAGGCGCCAAATCAAAGTAGCCACCCTTGTCATTCACTTCAAGCGTTGGATCTCCATTTTCATCCAACTTAAATAGGAAGAATTCTGGCTCTGGACCAAGGTTGAAAGATTTGAATCCTACTTCTTCCATGTGACGAAGAGCACGCTTCAAATTGCCACGAGGGTCACCTGCAAATGGTTCACCTTCTGTTGTATAGACATCACAGATCAGACCTGCAACACTTCCATTTTCATCTCCCCAAGGAAAGACTGTCCAAGTATCCAAGTCTGGGTACAAGTACATATCTGACTCATTGATACGTACAAAACCTTCAATAGAAGATCCATCAAACATCGCCTTGTTTGACAAGACTTTATCTAACTGTTCATCTGTGGCAGGAATTTCGACGTTTTTCATGGTTCCCAAAATATCTGAAAACATGAGACGAATAAAGGTAACATTTTTTTCCTCGACTTCACGACGAATATCTGCAGCTGTGATTGGCATGAGTTTTCTCCTTAATGTATGACTACTTGCGGTTGCCTAACCGCGACCAAAAGGTGATTGCACCGAAGCAAAGCGACCCTGTTGGAGGAGTTCATTGTGAAGTGCACGGCGCACCTCAGTCTGACTCACCGCTTTCTTGGATTTCGCTTCACGTTCAGCATATTTTTTCTTAATAGCAGCGATATTATAACCTTCAGAGATATAATCTTTGATTTCAAGCAGACGATCCATGTCATTCAAGGAATACATGCGACGGTTCCCTTCGTTTCGATCAGGTTTAATCAACTCTTGATCTTCATAATAACGAATCTGACGCGCCGATAGATCGGTCAACTTCATAACACTGCCGATAGGAAAAACAGCCATATTTCGGCGAAATTCTTTTTCCTTCATTTACAATTTCCTTCTTTCTGTCTATTATAGTCTAAAAAAAGACAAACGTCAATTGATAATGTTATAAAATGTAACATTATTTTTCTTTTTTCTCTAAAAGGAGCCGAATACGATCAATATCGTAATTTACGAGAATTGCGACAAAAACTCCCATGAACGTTTCTGATACACGCGCAAATACGTACAAAATCGTTTCGCCACTCGGAATCGATAGGGTAATGATTAACATAGCTGCTACACCACCAATAACTCCTGCTTTGTTATTCATGGCTACATTTGTCATAATGGTTAACATGGTGCAAATTGGAACAACTACCAAGGTCACCCAAAAGGCTTCGTGGAAAAAGGTATTTAATAGGAAGAAGAGGAGGGCATAGAGGCCACCGATACTATTTCCTAGAATACGCGAAGTCCCAAAATGGACACTCTTATCAAAACTCTCCCTCAGGCTAAAAACGGCTGTCAAAGCACCGATTTGAAGACCTTTCCAGCCAAAAAAGCCAAAAATCAAGAGAACTAGAAAAACAGCAATACCTGTTTTAAAGGTTCGCATACCAAGTTTAAACTGGGATTTATCGAATTTATATTTTTTAAAATAACTCATAATCTCAACTTTCTATTTCCATTTTATCATAATTTGGGTGATTTTATGAGCAATAGTTGAGAGGAAGCGTTTTTATTTTAAGCAAAAGAAAAGAGGAACTCTCATCCCTCTCTTCTTTGATTTAGTTATAAAATCTTATTTTTCTGTCAAGGCTGCAAGTCCTGGAAGAACTTTACCTTCGAGAAGTTCCATTGATGCTCCACCACCAGTAGAGATCCATGAGAATTTATCTGCACGTCCAAGGTTGATCGCTGCGGCAGCTGAGTCACCACCACCAATGATTGATTTAACTCCTGGTTGTTTCACGATAGCGTCCATCACACCAATTGTACCAGCTTGGAAGTCTGGGTTTTCAAATACACCCATAGGTCCGTTCCATACAACTGTTTTGGCACCAGTCAAAGCTTCGTCAAATTTAGCGATAGATTTTGGACCGATGTCAAGACCAAGGAAGCCTTCAGAAACTGCTTCACCTTCAGTGTCACGCACTTCAGTGTAACCAGCAAATGCGTTAGCTTCTTTAGAGTCAACTGGTAAGATCAATTTTCCGTTTGCTTTTTCAAGAAGAGCTTTCGCAACATCCAATTTGTCTTCTTCTACAAGTGAGTTACCGATTTCGATACCTTGTGCTTTGTAGAATGTGTAAGTCATACCACCACCGATAAGGACTTTATCAGCTTTTTCAAGCAAGTTTTCGATAACACCAATCTTGTCTGAAACTTTTGAACCACCAAGGATAGCTACGAATGGACGTTCTGGAGTTTCAACTGCTTCTTGGATGTAGGCAATTTCGTTTTCAAGAAGGAAACCAGCAACTGCTTTTTCAACGTTTGCTGAGATACCAACGTTAGATGCGTGTGCACGGTGAGCTGTACCGAATGCATCGTTTACGAAGATACCATCTCCAAGTGATGCCCAGTATTTACCAAGTTCAGGATCGTTTTTAGATTCTTTCTTGCCGTCAACATCTTCATAACGAGTGTTTTCAACCAAAAGAACTTGTCCATCTTCAAGAGCATTGATTGCCGCTTCCAATTCAGCACCACGAGTGACACCTGGGAAAACAACATCTTGACCAAGTTTTGCTGCCAAGTCTGCTGCTACAGGAGCAAGTGATTTACCAGCTTTATCAGCTTCTTCTTTCACACGTCCAAGGTGAGAGAAAAGAATTGCACGTCCACCTTGTTCGATGATGTACTTAATAGTTGGAAGAGCTGCTGTGATACGGTTGTCGTTAGTGATTACGCCATCTTTCAATGGTACGTTGAAGTCAACACGAACGAGGACTTTTTTACCTTTCAAGTCAACGTCTTTAACAGTAAGTTTTGCCATGTTACAAAAACCCCTTTATTTATTTTATTCGAAACTATTATATCACACTTTGGAAATATAAGGAAAGATTTCACAAGATTTTTCGATATTTAATCTTCATGTCATGCTAGAGTGTATTATTTTTACTTTTTCTAACGAATTTTCTTTCTAAAATCTTAGCTTAACACTTGTTAGATTTACTTTTATCCTTTAAAATAGAATAGGAGATATTCCGCGATTATTTTTCGGAGGAAAAAGAAATGTCCATTAATTGGCAGGAAATTTTATTTCACTTTTTAGGTGGTCTGGGACTATTTTTATATAGTATCAAGACCATGGGAGACGGTTTGCAACAAGCTGCTGGAGATCGCCTTCGTTTTTACATTGACAAATATACTAGCAATCCTTTCTTTGGAGTTCTGGTTGGTATTGGGATGACTGCTCTAATTCAGTCTAGTTCTGGTGTAACAGTTATCACAGTCGGCCTGGTCAGTGCCGGTCTCCTAACCTTACGTCAGGCTATCGGGATTGTCATGGGCGCTAATATCGGGACAACTGTCACATCCTTTCTCATCGGTTTTAAACTAGGTGACTATGCCCTACCTATGCTCTTTATCGGTGCCGTCTGTCTCTTTTTTACGAAAAATCGGACAGTCAATAATATCGGACGCATCCTCTTTGGTGTCGGTGGTATCTTTTTTGCCCTCAATCTCATGAGCGGTGCAATGGCTCCACTCAAAGATTTACAGGTCTTTAAGGACTATATGATTGAGCTAAGTAAGAATCCTGTTTTGGGTGTCTTTGTCGGTACCGGCTTGACCTTGCTAATTCAAGCTTCCTCGGCTACCATTGGGATTTTACAAAACCTCTACGCCAGCAATCTGATTGACCTACAGGGAGCTTTGCCAGTTCTATTTGGTGATAATATCGGGACAACCATTACAGCCATCATTGCCTCTTTAGGGGCTAATATTGCAGCTAAACGGGTAGCAGGAGCTCATGTTGCCTTCAACGTTATCGGAACAGTCGTCTGCGTTATTTTTCTAGTTCCTTTTACAGCCCTGATTCATTGGTTTGAAACCACGCTAAATCTAGCTCCAGAAATGACCATCGCCTTTGCTCACGGAACCTTTAATATCGCCAACACCATTGTCCAGTTTCCATTTATCGGAGCCTTGGCCTACTTTGTAACCAAGATTATTCCTGGAGAGGACGAGGTTGTCAAATACGAACCCTTATATCTTGATGAACACTTCATCAAACAAGCCCCATCTATCGCTCTCGGAAATGCTAAGAAAGAGCTCTTGCACTTAGGAAACTACGCTGCCAAAGCCTTTGACCTTTCCTATAAGTACATCATTGACTTGGATGAAAAAGTTGCTGAAAAAGGGCATAAAACCGAAGAAGCCATTAACACCATCGATGAGCAATTAACACGTTATCTCATTGCCCTTTCAAGCGAAGCTCTCAGCCAAAAAGAAAGCGAAGTGCTCACCAATATCCTTGATTCTTCCCGTGATTTGGAACGAATTGGAGACCACGCGGAGGCTCTACTCAATCTGACTGACTATCTTCAACGGAAAAATGTTGAATTTTCTGATGCCGCCTTGAAAGAATTAGAGGAAGTTTACCGCCAAACTAGTGACTTTATCAAGGATGCCCTTGATAGCGTGGAAAACAATGATATCGAAAAAGCTCAAAGTCTGATTGAACGCCATAAAGAAATCAACAATATGGAACGTATTCTCAGAAAGACTCACATCAAACGCCTCAACAAGGGCGAGTGTTCAACACAAGCTGGGGTCAACTTTATCGATATTGTTTCCCACTACACTCGTGTATCAGACCATGCTATGAATTTAGCTGAAAAGGTCATCGCTGAACAAATCTAAGAACCAAGAAGCTATCCATCATAATTGGATGGCTTTTTGCTTTTTCCTAAGCAAGACTAGGCTGAATGAAACTGAAAGAGTATTCTGCAGATATAGTGGATTAAATTAAAAAAGTATAGTGTATTGAATCTATAACAGTACACCTTGACTGCTAAAATATTTCTATAAATTGATTTGGATTCCCGAATTAATTTGTTCAGATTTTATTTCATTTCAATATACTGATAAATCCATTCGCTAGCACAGGGCAAGCGGGAGTCGCTATTGATTTCAAGGGTAGTAGGTACATACAGAGGACTCCTACCTCAGATATACTGCAATATCATCGTATGCAAAAAACCTCTGAGATTCTTCTCAAAGGTTCTGATTTTCCTAATTGCTGTTCTCAACCGCTGCAGTGACAAAGGCAGTGTAGAGTTCTTCTGGACGATTTGGACGGCTTGAAAGTTCAGGATGATACTGACACGCTACAAAGAATTTATTTTCAGGAATTTCCACAATTTCTACCAAACGATTATCTGGAGAAACTCCTGAGAAGACAAAGCCTGCTGCCTCAAACTGCTCACGGAAGGAGTTGTTAAACTCATAGCGGTGACGGTGACGGCGTTGCACCACTTCTTGATTGTGATAAGCAGCTGCTGCCTTAGAGCCACGTTTCAACTTAGATGGATAAAGCCCCAAGCGAAGGGTTCCCCCCATATCCTCAACATCAATCTGATCACGCATGATATCAATGATAGGGTATTTTGTTTCTGGTGCAAGCTCTGCAGAATTGGCACCTTCAAGACCTAAAACGTGACGAGCAAATTCGATACATGTCAACTGCATGCCCAAGCAGACACCCAACATTGGAACATCATTTTCACGCGCATAGCGAATGGCTTGGATTTTCCCTTCCGTACCACGTTGACCAAAACCACCTGGTACGATAATTCCGTCTGCATCAGACAAGAGCTCTGCCACATTCTCTGCTGTCACATCATTGGCATTGATCCAATTTATCTTAACTTCTGCGTCGTTGGCATAACCAGAGTGTTTCAAGGCTTCAACCACAGAAATGTAGGCATCTTGCAATTCCACATACTTACCGATAAGGGAAATTTTAACTTGTTTCTTGAGGTTCATGACCTTATCCACCATGGCTGACCATTCTGTCATATCCGCTACTGGTGCGTCTAATTTCAAATGATCACAAACAATTTGGTCCATACCTTGTGTCTGCAAGTTCAGTGGAATTTGGTAGAGATGCTCAACATCCAATGATTCGATGACAGCTTCTGGTGCCACATCACAGAACTGGGCTAGTTTGTTTTTAATTCCTTGACCAGCTGGCTCTTCTGTACGAATAACCAACATATTTGGCTGGATTCCCAAGCCACGTAATTCTTTGACAGAGTGTTGGGTTGGTTTGGTTTTCATTTCACCAGCAGCCTTGAGGTAAGGAAGCAAGGTTGTATGAATGTACATGACATTATCCGCACCAACATCTGCCTTCATCTGGCGAAGGGCCTCTAAAAATGGCAAGGACTCGATATCCCCAACGGTTCCACCAACCTCTGTGATAATGACATCAGAATCAGTCGTTAGAGCGGCACGCTTGATTTTTTCTTTCAAAGCATCTGTGATATGAGGAATAACCTGAACAGTTGCCCCAAGGTATTCTCCACGGCGTTCCTTACGAAGAACTTCACTATAAATTTTACCAGTTGTCACGTTGGAATATTTGTTAAGATTGATATCGATGAAACGTTCATAGTGACCCAAGTCCAAATCTGTCTCAGCTCCGTCATCTGTCACAAAAACTTCCCCGTGCTGGTAAGGACTCATAGTTCCCGGATCAATATTGATATAAGGGTCAAACTTTTGAATGGTTACTTTGAGACCACGATTTTTCAAGAGACGGCCTAGACTCGCTGCAACAATCCCTTTCCCAATAGACGATACCACACCACCAGTTACAAAAATATATTTCGTAGACATAGATTCCTCTTTCTAAAATGCTCAAGGCCTTGTTAACTACGAGGGGAGATAGAAAACAAGACCCTACTAATAAGAATAATCTGGGACAACTGCACCAGATTCACAACTAATACTCTTCGAAAATCTCTTCAAACCGCGTCAACGTCGCCTTGCCGTAGATATGTGTTCCTGACTTTGTCAGTCTTATCTACAATCTCAAAACAGTGTTTTGAGCAACCTGCGGCTAGTTTGCTCTTTGATTTTCATTGAGTATAAAACACAAGAAGATAACTTCTTAAAAAAAACAAAAATAGCTCCCTAAGAACTAGGGAGCCCCGACCTCTAAAAGAGGTGCCCGAACAATATGATACCTAAAAATAGGATAATTGTCAATAGCTAACTTTTATTCTTCGCTGGTTTCAGCATCATCTTCTGAGAACTCGTCATCTTCTTCGTTGAGATCCACGTCTTCACCCAAGTCATCAGGAGCGATTTCGTTGATTTCTGCATCATAAGCTTCCACTTCGTTTTTCTCATCATCTGGATTTTCATCATCGTATGAAAGAGCTGGATCTGCTTCATATGCGTCTTCATCCTCTGGATCATCTGCATTGTAGTCAATAGCATCTGAATCGCCATCCATGAAGGCATTGACACGTTTTTTCTTAGTTTTTGGTGCTACTTCATCATCGTCATTTTCTTCAAGAGCGATGATTTCTTCGTCAATTTCGTCCACACCATACCATGAACGAAGACCCCATTTGTTGTCTCCAAGTGAGATGAAGCTACCGTCAAAGTTCAACTCTGTGTAGAACAAAGGTAAAGCTTCACGGATATCGCTATTTGATGTTCCAAGGTAGTTTTGAATTTCGTTTACAAGATCGCTAAAATGCATCTCATGATCGCGACCACGAAGTTCCAAGATAGCACGCGCCACCTCAATCATAGATAGTTCACTTTTTTCTTGCCCAGCAAATACTTCTAATTCCAAAGCGTTTCTCCTTATTTTTACTACTATCGCCAGAGCAAATAGACTCTGACCTCATTTTATCATGTACTCTTTATTGTACGATAATTTTGCAGAATAGTCAAAGGTTAAGGGGGAGAAAGTGACAGGATTAGATTATTTTCAATATAAAACTCATTCCTTTTTCTGTTGCTCCATTTTCCACAAATCCAAGCGACTTGAAACACCTCCTAGAAGCATGATTGTAGGTGTAGATTTCCTTGACTCTCAATTCTTTCCATCCTTTTACTCGAGCCAATTCAATCAAAGCACTTAGAATCTTTTTTCCAAGTCCTCGATGTTGGTAAGCGGGATTCCCAATCACAATGGGGAGATTATCCTGAGATAGTGTAACATCCCCAATTGGAAACCATTCTCCCTTCTCCTTGACTTCAATCCAAAAAAGCTCACCATGCTGATCCAAATAGGAATACATAGCTTCCAAAGTTTCTTGACTATAAGGTCTCTTCACACCATCTACGAGGTAAACCAAGTTCACATCCTGATACCAAGCAAAAGCTTCCTCACAATGATTGACCTTATAATAAGGAACAAGACGCAGTGCATTATCTATTTGTAAAATCCGTTTCATCTGCTTTCCTTTTCAATAAGAGAGTTGCTGCTTGATTAAAACCATCACACCAGTTATACCATTTTGCTTCATACTCATCTTGAGCTAAGATATGATTTTTCAAATCCAGAACAGAGTAAATCTTTCTTTCCTCACAAGCTTGCGCATAAAGATGATATAGTTCGTCACCACCATCTCTATCCCACTCAGCAGAAATCGTATCCCGACCTGCCAATAAAGCCTGATAAGCCCTGTGATGCCCATCTGTAATTAACAAGTAATCTCCGCACACAAGAATACTGATTGGATCGACTTGGTTTGTTTCTGCCGACTGGTAAAGCATCTGAATATTTTGCAACTTCTTTTCTGATAAGTATAGTTGAGTCGGATGAAGATCTGCTATATTGACTTTCATTTCTTTCTCCTCAAGGGAATTTGATACTCACTTCTGCTTGCCTTTAAATCGCCATTGGAAGCGTAGCTTGTCATAGAAGGGAAATTCGATAAACAAGACTCCCAAGCCCACACAGAGACTGGCAAGGACATCTGATGGATAATGAACTCCCAGATAGACCCTTGATACCAGCACACTGACTAGGTAGAGACCTAGCACAATTTGCATGATTTTTCTCCAGACCGGATTTTTCATCCGTTGACTGAGAATGACAATCAGAGAGCCGACCATCAAGGTTACAGCCAGAGAATGACCACTTGGGAAGGAAAATCCCTTCTCCTCAACCAAGTGTAAAATAGCTGGTCGTGGGCGCTGGTAAATATTTTTAAAGGTCACGATTAAAAGACCTGCCAAAGCCAGATTTCCCAGCATGAAGAAACTTTCTATCTTCCACCGCTTACGATAAAAGACAAAAGCTGTAATGACAACCCAAGTGATAATCACTGGAATATCAATCAAGCGTGTGATTGCTCGGAAAAGAATAGTCAAATAATCTGGCAAGTCTCCTCGAACGGCAGTCTGAATCGGTTGGTCAAAACCGAGCAGCGTTTTAGGGTAAAATTTGACCATGTAGCCAAGAATAACGAAAAGTAAAAGGGCAAAACTGCCCTTCATTAAAAATGTTTGTTTATCTTTCATAATGTTTTAAGGTTGGTTTCAAAAGGACGTACAACAACCAGAATGAAACGGAAAAGATGATACCCTCAATCAAGTTAAAAGGCAATACCATAGTCATTAGGTAGTTGGAAAGTCCCAAAATTTTTCCAATATCAAAGTTAGCAAACTTAGCGTACAAAGGAACAGCATAAACATAGTTGAGAACCAACATAGCCACGGTTAAACCAATAGTCCCAGCTAGAGAGCCTAGTAGGAAACGAAGAGTTGTCCGTTCCTTTTTCCAAATCAAAGCAAATACGATGACAAAAACTCCCAAAGCTACGATATTCATCGGCAAACCAATGTAAGTATTCACTCCCTGGCTGTTAAGAAGCAGTTTCAAGAGTGAGCGAAGCAAGAGAATTCCTAGAGCAGCAGGCAAATCCATGACCACCAAGCCCACAAGGACTGGCAAGATACTAAATTCGATCTTGAGGAAAGATGCCGCTGGCAAAAGCGGAAAGTCAAAGTACATCAGCACAAATGAGATGGCTGATAAAATCGCAATGGTCGAAAGTCGACGTGTGTTTGTCATAACAGGTTCCTCCAATTTTCTATAAAATCAGAAGAAGTTAGAAAGGATTCCTCTATCTATTCTCACTTTTTATATCCCAAATCTTCCCTCTCACTTTACCAAAGCAAACTAAAGCAAGCGGTTACAATCTAGCTATAAATCTATCAGAACAGACAAAGCTATTCTTTCGTCTTCTCCCATCCAGACTATACTGTCGGTTGTGGAATCTCACCACATCAGCTTACGCTCGCGGACTTATTTGGCTAAGATATTTTAGATTTATCTAGGCGTCGCAGTCGAAGATAATACTTAAAGTATATCGAGACCAGACAACGACGAGAAAGCTAAAATAGCTAGTCAAATTTACCGCCGGTCGGGAATCACACCCTGCCCTGAAGACTCTTTTATCATAACAAAAAACGCTTGCAAGCGCAAGCATTTTGTTTATTTTCATTTTCATTTTCATTTTTTATTTCAATTTATCCACTTCATAGGTATGAACGAGCTCAAGACCTGCAAAATTCTGCTGGCGGAGAGCCTCATAGACAATCATGCAGACGGTATTAGACACATTGAGACTGCGAACATGTTCATCATTCATAGGAATACGGAGAGCTTTCTCAGGATGTTCGCGCATAAAGTCCTCAGGCAAGCCCTTGTCTTCACGTCCAAATAGAAAATAATGGTCTTCGTCAGTCGATAAATCTACCTCAGAATACACTTTCTCAGCAAATTTCGAAATCAGATAGAGTCTTCCCTTCATCTGAGACATGAAATCATCCAAACTCTCGTAAAAATAAATCTCTAGTTTATCCCAATAATCCAATCCAGCTCGCTTCATCTTGCGGTCATCAATAGGAAAGCCCATTGGCTTGATGATGTGGAGGGGAGAATTGGTCGCAGCGCAAGTACGCGCGATATTGCCTGTATTTTGTGGAATTTGTGGTTCAAATAATACAATGTGATTTGTCATGACTTGCTTCCTTTCACCATTGCAAAAAAATAGCCACACTGCCCGGAGTCAAGCTCAGCAAACAGCGTGGTTAAGGCATCGTTAACTTACCTCACAACAGGTTTGAAGTAAATCAGCGAAACTACTTTCTTAGTATAACACTTTCAGAATCATTGTCAATAGAAACGACTTGATTTTTTCAATTTTTTCAAGCTATTTCCAAGGGTTGTAAAATCGTCCGTGATTCTGCAAGATAAGTAGTAAACTAGCTACTAAAAACAAGATTGCCAAGAACAAGGTAAGATAGTCTCCTTTTTTCAAAGCCTGATAACTATACCAAGTGCGTTTTTTCTCTTTCCCAAAGCGTCGAAGCTCCATGGCGGTCGCGATGGTATCAATCCGTTCTAGCGAGCTAAAAATCAAGGGAGTAATAATGCGCAGATTACCTTTGATTCGTTGCATGAGAGAAGCTTTCTTGGATAATTCCAGCCCACGCGCCTCCTGAGACATCTTGATAGTAAAGAATTCTTCCTGCAAATCTGGAATATAGCGCAAGGTCAGACTGACTGAATAGGCAATCTTGTAAGGCACACCAATTTGATTTAAACTGGAAGCAAACTGACTAGGGTGGGTTGTCATCAAAAAGATAATAGCCAGAGGAATAGTGCAAAGGTACTTAATGGCCAAATTTAGCAGATAAAAGAGCTCTTGGCTGGTCAGAGTGTAGGCACCGATTCCCTGCCAAATCACACTTCTCTCTCCGTAAAGTCCAACCCCATACTCGGGAGAAAAGAGATAGACCATCAAGACGTTTAAAACGGCAAATACCGTCGCAAAAACGGCCACAAAGGAAACATCTTTAAAGCGGATTTCTGACAAATAGAGGAGAAAGACCGAAAAGATGGCAATCAGAACAAGCAGTCTGGTATCATAGCTAATCATGGCCGCCAATGATACAAGGATGAAAAAGAGGAGTTTCCCAGCTCCTGACAAGCGATGAATCACAGTATCTCTATGCTGGTAACCAATTAGTTTAGCTTGCATCCTTCTCTCCTTTCTTTATAAAATGCCGTTAAAGCAAGTGGATCCACGTCTAGTTTTTTAGCCAAGTTGAAGATGGAGGTTTCTTTTAGATTGGCTTTTATTAACAGCTTAGGATTGCTCAACAGACTAGCTGGATCAGTATCAGCAATCAATTCTCCGTCCACCATGACAAGGGCCCTGTCTGAATAATCCAGCATCAATTGCATATCATGAGTAATCATGACAATGGTATGCCCTTTTTGATGCAACTCTTCGAGAAATTCCATAATCTCAGTATAGTTCTTCTGGTCTTGACCTGCTGTCGGTTCATCTAAGAGGATAATTTCAGCCCCCAAGACCAAAATCGATGCAATGGTGACACGTTTTTTCTGACCAAATGACAGGGCAGAAATGGGCCAATTACGGAATTCATAGAGACCACAGATTTTCAAGGTTTCATAGACTTTCGTTTCAATTTCCTGCTCGTCCACACCTCGCAAACGTAGTCCCAGAGCCACCTCATCAAAAATCATATTGATTGAAATCATTTGATTAGGATTTTGCAACACATAGCCTACTCGTTCCGCCCGCTCTGCAACAGAATCTCCTTTTATATCCTGCTCTTCCCAAAGATAGCGGCCTTCAGTCTGAATAAAAGCACTTAGAGCCTTGGCTAGAGTTGATTTCCCTGCTCCATTTTTTCCGACAATGGCAATCTTTTCGCCCTTTTTAATATCCAGATAAATGGATTTTAAAATCGGTCTATCATCATAAGAAAAAGACACGTCCTCTAATTTAAAGAGTGACTGCAATTCTGGGGTTTCTTTTGCCAATTCATTCTGCAACTGAATCTGGCCTTTTGAGATAGACAAGTTATCCAGATTTGCTAACTGTTCTTCCTTGGCTAAATCCACACCTAATTGACGGAGAGTGGTTAGATAAAGGGGTTCCCGAATTCCATTTTGTGTCAATAAATCAGTCGCCAGTAACTGGTCAGGACTCCCATTAAAGAGGATACGACCATCGTTTATCAAGACAATTCGATCCACAGGTCGATGCAGAACATCCTCCAAACGATGCTCAATAATAAGTGTCGTCGTTCCCTCTTCCTTATGAATCTGATCAATCAATTCGATAATATCCTGACCTGACTTGGGATCCAGATTGGCGAGTGGCTCATCAAACAAAAGAATCGGACTCTCATCAATCAAGACACCAGCCAGACTGACTCGCTGCTTTTGTCCACCTGACAAATCCTGGGGACGCTGAGACAGTAAAGGGAGAAGGTCCAGCTTTTCAGCCCATTTATGAACACGACTTTTCATCTCTTCTAGTCCTGTTACATCATTTTCTAGAGCAAAAGCCAAGTCCTCTGCCACGGACAAGCCGATAAACTGCCCATCTGTATCCTGCAAAACTGTACTGACTAGATGAGATTTATCATAGATACTCATATCAAAGGCTGCTTGCCCCTTGATCAAAAATTCTCCAGACATCTGCCCCTTGTAAATATTGGGAATAATTCCATTCAAACACTGACTCAAGGTAGATTTACCTGACCCAGATGGCCCAACAATTAAGACTTTCTCTCCCTTGTAAATGGTCAAGTCTACCCCTTGCAAGGTCGGTTCTTGTTGTGTTTCATACCGGAAAGAGAAATCCTTCCACTCAATTATAGCTTCTTTCATTTTACTCTCTTCATTCGCTTCTTAGACTTCTATTTTATCATAAATCTACCCCTTCTTGCAGTCTCTTCTCTTAAAATCTTAGCGCCAAAAAGATTCCTATCCTAGCTTACTTGCCTAACTAATCTATAAACATCGAAAAAGACTGGTTGCCCAGCCTTCCCCATCATTTTAGTCCTTTTTCAAACTTCCTGCACGAGTTTGAGTTCCTGCATAGGCAAGCAAGAGAAGAGTTCCTGCAATAGCTACAGATACACCATTAGCAATTCCCGCAACAATTCCTTGTGCAAATACTTTTTCTGCCGCTTCTTGATAAATCACAACATCTCCAAGTGGTGCCAAGACACCCCAAACAAGGGCATTTGCAAGTAGTTGAATGAGGTTAAAAATAAGAATATCTTTCCAGTCAAAGACACCATTGATTACACGAACGTACTTTCTAAAAAGTCCCACAACTAGACCAAAGAGCCCGCTAGCGATAATCCAAGTCCACCACAGACCATATCCAGCAAGAGAGTCCTTGATTGCATGACCAATCAACCCGACAAGCAAACCGATAATCGGTCCAAAAATAATAGAAAGTAGCGCTTGTACCGCATACTGAAGCTGGATGCTTGTATTTGGAACAGGGGTCGGAATGTTGATCATCCCGATGACGACAAAGAGGGCAGCGCCAATTCCGACAGCAACAACTTGTTTAATTGTAAATTTGATTTCCATACTATTTATTCTCCTATTTTATCCTTCTATTTTCTTTATTTCAATTGTCCAAGATGAACCGACACCCACATTATAGGCCTTGGCAAAAGAACCTTGGTTGATAGCCAGACCTAAACGATAGAGAGAGTTGATGTAAAGGATGGGTTGCCCAATTCTCACATCTGCAAATGATTTGCCATAAACAACCTGATTTTGATAGACCAGCATATCAGCGTGATAGATGGTCACTTCAAAACGATCACCGAATGCTGGTTCCAGTTTGTAAAATTCTTCCCGTGTGATAGAGGTCCAGAGCGAACCAAAACGCACATCCAGAATATCAATAGCTCCCTTCACCAGATGATCTTCAATGATGGTCTCTACGACTGGAAGCTCTACAATATGGTCTACACTGAGCTCTGGCCCCACTTCCTCAAAAGTAATGTGACCGCTGGCTAGTTTAGCACCAGTATAAGCATAGACATCACGACCGTGGAAGGTATAAGAATGCTCTGTATTTTGACGTCTATTGGCCACCTCAGAAATTTCACGAATAGCTACAATGCCAACGTGTTTCTTGATAAAAGAAAGCGTCCCATTATCTGGCGTGACAATGTATTGATTTTTTGCAGTCTTGGCAACCACACTCTTACGTTTCGAGCCGACACCTGGATCGACAACCGATACAAACGTCGTTCCCTCAGGCCAGTAATCCACCGTCTGAAAGAGACGGTAGCTCCCCTCAAAAATATTATATGGCGTGATATCGTGCGTCAAGTGATGGATTTTTAAGGTTGGAGATTCTTCTAAAGCCACTCCAATCATAGCCGATACCGCACCATCAACCAGACCAAAGTCTGATTGTAATACCAGTAAATTATTATTCATTTTATCTCCTTGTATATCCTTTATCATACCATATTTCAGAGAAAGTCGCTAATAGCTATTTCAATTGCTTAGGGTATAGTTTTACCTTATAGCAAATTTCCTACTAAAAGCTCTGGTTATTAGCTAGTAGGTGCATTTTTTCTTGAAAAAAGGTATGATAGTTACATAATGAAGAAGTAGGTTTTATTATGAAAATTATCCTTGTCGGAGGGGGAAAAGTTGGTTTTGCCCTCTGTCGCTCCTTGGTTGCAGAAAAGCATGATGTTTTGCTGATTGAGCAAGACGAAGCTGTTCTCAATCATATTGTTAATCGCTTTGATATCATGGGTATCCTTGGTAACGGGGCCGATTTTACCATCCTTGAGCAAGCCAGTGTCCAGGATTGTGATATCTTTATCGCCCTGACTGAGTACGATGAAGTGAACATGATTGCAGCCGTTCTAGCCAAGAAAATGGGAGCTAAAGAAACTATCGTTCGGGTACGAAATCCTGAATACTCTAACTCTTATTTCAAAGAAAAGAATATTCTCGGTTTTTCTCTTATCGTTAACCCTGAGCTCTTGGCTGCCCGCGCTATCGCGAATATCATTGACTTCCCCAACGCCCTCTCTGTCGAACGTTTCTTTGGCGGACGCGTTAGCCTCATGGAATTCACTGTTAAATCCTCCAGTGGTCTTTGCCAAATGCCCATTTCTGATTTTCGGAAAAAATTTGGCAATGTCATTGTCTGTGCGATAGAAAGAGATCATCAAATTATCATTCCAAGCGGTGACATGACTGTACAGGATAAAGATAGAATCTTTGTCACTGGTAACCGTGTTGACATGATGCTCTTCCATAATTATTTCAAGTCTCGTGCCGTAAAGAGTCTCCTTATTGTTGGAGCTGGTAGAATTGCCTATTATCTACTAGGTATCCTCAAAGACAGTCGTATTGATACCAAGGTTATTGAAATCAATCCTGAAATCGCTAGCTTCTTTAGCGAGAAATTTCCAAATCTTCATATCGTCCAAGGAGATGGTACTGCAAAAGATACCCTGCTGGAAGAAAGCGCCCAACACTATGATGCCGTTGCAACTCTAACAGGAGTCGATGAGGAAAATCTGATTACTTCGATGTTCCTCGACAGGGTAGGTGCACAGAAAAATATTACCAAGGTCAATCGGACCAGTCTCCTCGAGATTATCAATGCGCCTGATTTTTCAAGTATCATCACCCCTAAAAGCATTGCCGTAGACACGATTATGCACTTTATTCGTGGTCGTGTTAATGCCCAGTATTCAAACCTTCAAGCCATGCACCATCTAGCCAATGGCCAAATCGAAACCCTGCAATTCCATATCAAGGAAGCCAATAAAATGACTGCCAAACCTCTTTCTCAACTGAAACTAAAAAAAGGAGTTCTTATTGCAGCCATCATTCGAAAGGGCAAGACTATTTTCCCTACTGGGGAGGATATGTTGGAAGTTGGAGACAAGCTCCTAGTAACAACCTTGTTGCCAAACATCACCAAGATTTATGACTTAATCGCGAGGTAAGAAATGAATAAAAGTATGATTCGTTACCTCCTTTCAAAGTTACTTTTGATTGAAGCTGTTCTCCTCTTGGTTCCTGTGTCTGTCGCTGTCTATTACCGTGAATCGAGCCAAGTCTTTACAGCCCTCTTTTCGACCATTGGGATTCTCGTATTACTAGGCGGTTCAGGAATTTTACAAAAGCCAAAAAATCAACGGATTTATGCCAAGGAGGGAGTCTTAATTGTGGCCCTCTGTTGGATCCTTTGGTCTTTCTTTGGCGGTCTCCCCTTTGTCTTTGCTAGACAAATTCCCAGTGTTATAGATGCCTTTTTTGAGATCAGTTCTGGCTTTACAACTACCGGAGCAACTATTCTGAACGACGTTTCGGTCCTCAGTCGTTCCCTCCTCTTCTGGCGAAGTTTTACCCACTTGATTGGAGGGATGGGAGTGCTTGTTTTTGCACTTGCTATTATGGACAATGCCAAAAATAGCCACCTAGAAGTGATGAAGGCTGAGGTTCCTGGTCCCGTCTTCGGTAAGGTTGTATCCAAACTCAAAAATACTGCCCAGATTCTCTATCTCCTTTATCTAGCTCTCTTCTCCCTCTTTGTCATCATCTATTATCTAGCTGGTATGCCCCTATTTGATAGTTTTGTCATTGCCATGGGAACAGCAGGTACAGGAGGATTTACCGTCTATAACGACGGAATTGCTCACTATGGCAGCTCATTGATTACCTATCTGGTTAGTATCGGAGTTCTGGTGTTTGGGGTGAATTTCAACCTCTACTACTACCTCATGCTCCGTCGCGTCAAAGCCTTCTTTGGTGACGAGGAACTTCGTGCTTACTTGGTCATTGTACTGCTTTCTACAGGATTGATTAGCCTCAATACCCTCTATCTCTACCCAGGATTTTCAAAGAGCTTTGAAATGGCCTTCTTCCAGGTTTCCAACATCATTACAACAACTGGTTTTGGATACGGAGATATTACCAACTGGCCCCTCTTCTCCCAGTTTATCCTCCTCTTCCTCATGGTAATCGGTGGCTCTGCTGGATCAACTGCAGGTGGACTCAAGATTATTCGAGGCCTCATCCTTTCAAAAATTGCCAAAAACCAAATTTTGTCAATCCTATCGCCCCACCGTGTTTTGACCCTCCATGTTAATAAAACGGTGATTGACAAAGATACCCAGCATAAGATTCTCAAGTACTTTGTCATCTATTCTATGATTTTGCTAGCGCTTATCTTCATTGTCAGCCTAGATAGCAATGATTTTCTGGTTGTGACCAGCGCTGTCTTTAGCTGTTTCAATAATATCGGACCTATCCTAGGAACCACTTCTAGTTTCTCAATCTTTAGCCCTATCTCAAAAATCCTCCTCTCCTTTGCAATGATTGCAGGGCGCTTGGAGATTTATCCTATCTTACTTCTCTTTATGAAGAGAACTTGGTCTAAGAGATAAAATACAACCACACCTTGTGTCTTACAAAGTGTGGTGTTTTTATTTCTGATGATCTCTCACCCCCAACTAACTCTCTTTTTAAACCAAGCGAGACACTTCAGATCCTGACTTAAAATATTTAAGAATCCCAAAACCCTCAGTCGACTGACCGAGGGTTCCTTATTTCATTATTCAAGAACTTGATTAGCTCAACGCATCCAAGGCATCATCCATTGAAAGAACTTCGTGGAAGACACGTTGTGTCAATTCAGTTTTTTGTTCTGGAGTGAGATATTTAGTGTTTACACAGTATCCAGAGATACGTACGATAACATCTTCACCTGACATAATCTTTTCGTAAACATCGTTCAAGTCCATAACGTTCAAGTTAACGTGTTGTCCACCGTTTTCGAAGTAACCATCAAGGATTGTTACCAAGTTATCAACTTGTTCGTCACGAGTCTTACCAAGAGCACGTGGAGAAACCTGAGTAGTCAATGAGATACCATCAGCTGCATAACTAAAGTCAAGGCTAGAAAGTGAGTTCAAGTTTTGCAACCATCCACCTTTAGCTTTGTTAGATGGGTTAGCACCTGGTGAGAAGAATTCCAGTTTAGACAAGTTCACAGAACCATCTTCGTTGAGGTATACACCTTTGTGGACTGGTGAGTTACCAGTTTGTTTAGAGTAAGCAACGTTTGATGTGATAGTCAAAAGTGAAACTGTAGCTTCTGCGTCTTTGTAAAGTTTGTGGCTACGTAGACGAGTTGTGTAAGCTTCGATCAACCATTCTGCCAATTCGTTTGAACGTGGGTCATCTTCACCCCAACGTGGGTATTCACCGATTGTTTCGTAATCGTAGATGTAGCCATTTTCGTCACGGATTGGTTTAACTGTAGCGTATTTGATAGCTGACAATGTATCAACAGTGTTGGCAAATCCACAGATACCGAATCCCATGTTCGCACGTTGTTTAGTTGGCAAGAAGGCCATTTGAACAGCTTCGTAGTTGTACTTATCAGTCATGTAGTGGATGATGTTCAAAGCATCTACGTAAGTGTCAGTCAACCAGTCAAGAGATTTTTCAAAGTTAGCTTTAACTGATTCAAATTCAAGAACTTCGTCACGGATTGGTTCGATGTCAAATACTTTGTAGTCTTTGTGAACATCGTCGTAACCACCGTTCAAACCAGTAAGAAGGGCTTTCAATACGTTTACACGCGCACCGAAGTACTGGATGTTGTGGCGTTGTTCTTCATTTTCTGGGTCAAGTGGAGACACACAGCATGAGATACAGCTCATTTCACCATATCCGTCTTTAGCCATTGTTGTTACACCTTCATATTGGATTGAAGAGTGTTTGTGGCTCATGTGCATACAGTAGCGACGGAAGTTGTATGGCAATTTATCAGTCCAAAGAACTGTCAAGTTTGGTTCTGGAGAGTTACCGATGTTGTCAAGTGTGTTCAAGAAACGGTAGTCCATCTTAGTAACACGGTGACGACCGTCGTTACCCATACCAGCCATAGAAGTTGTGATGAAAGTTGGGTCACCTGAGTACAATTGGTCGTAAGCTTTTGTACGAGCAAATTTAACTGTACGAAGTTTCATAACGAAATCATCAACGAATTCTTGGATTTCTGATTCAGTAAATGTACCACGAGCAAGGTCACGTTCTGCAAAGATGTCCAATACGATTGGTACACGTCCTAGAGATGTAGCAGCACCGTTGATAACACGGCAGACAGACATGAAGGCGATGTTAACCCATTGGATAGCTTCTTTAACGTTCATCGCTGGTTTGCGAACGTCAACTCCGTAAAGGTCACCCAAGCGAACAACTTGTTGCAATGCTTGGTATTGAAGGTTGATTTCTTCACGAAGACGGATTGTTTCTTCATCGATTTCTTCGATTGCATTCCAGTCGTTTACTTTTTCTTGCATCAAGTAGTCTGCACCGTAAAGAGCAAGACGTGCATAAACACCGATGATACGTCCGCGTGAGTATGCATCTGGAAGACCAGTTACAGTGTGAGCGTGACGAGCGCGACGAATGTTTGAAGTGTAGGCACGGAAGATACCGTCGTTAACTGTTGTTACGTATTTAGTAAAGATTTCGTGAACAGCTGGATCTGGTTCGTATCCATTTTCTTTCAAAGTAGTTTCAGCCATACGGATACCACCTTTTGGCATGAAGTTCAATTTGAAGAGTTCATCGTTTTGGATACCGAAGATAACTTCGTTTTCTTTATCGATAAATCCTGCTGGGATATCAGCGATAGATGTTGGACGAGTGTCCATTGGGAAACGAGTTTCTTCGTAGTGAGCCTTCGTTTCTTCTACAATTTTTTTGATGTGAAGTGAACGTTCTGTTGGTCCAGCAAGGAAGCTTTCATCTCCATCGTAAGGTGTGTAGTTAGCTTGTACGAAGCGTGATACACTTGCTTTTTCTTTCCAATCTACGCCTTTGAAGCCTTCCCAAGCTTTGTCAAAAATATCTTGTGCTTCAACAACTGTTTTAACAACCATGTTAATGTCCTCTTTTTTCTTTCTAGTAACAACCATCTGTTACATTTATGAGACAAGTATACCACACAGTAACCGATTTCAACAAGTGAAAATTCCCTATTTTTACACTTTCTTTTCTAAAACAGTCTACATTTTATTTCAAACTGTATTATATTTTTGAAAAAATAAAGTCCTTTTTTCTTTTTTTCAGAAAAAAGGGTATAATAAAAGAAAATAAGCGGTAAAAAGGGGCTAGGTATGTTGATTTTTCCTTTGTTAAATGATTTGTCAAGAAAAATCATCCATATTGACATGGATGCCTTTTTTGCTGCAGTGGAAATCAGGGATAATCCTAAACTCAGAGGAAAACCTGTCATTATCGGAAGCGACCCTCGGCAAACAGGTGGACGTGGTGTCGTTTCCACTTGTAGCTATGAGGCTCGAGTTTTTGGTGTCCATTCAGCCATGAGCTCCAAGGAAGCCTACGAACGTTGTCCCCAGGCCGTCTTTATCTCAGGAAATTATGAGAAATACAAATCTGTGGGACTCCAGATTCGAGCTATCTTTAAGCGTTATACAGATTTAATAGAACCCATGAGCATTGACGAAGCCTATCTGGATGTGACAGAAAATAAACTCGGTATCAAGTCAGCGGTCAAAATCGCTCGCCTCATTCAAAAAGATATCTGGCAAGAACTCCATCTAACTGCTTCTGCAGGCGTTTCTTATAACAAGTTCTTAGCTAAAATGGCTAGCGATTATCAAAAACCACATGGTTTGACAGTAATTCTACCTGAACAGGCTGAAGATTTTCTCAAACAAATGGATATTTCCAAGTTTCATGGAGTGGGAAAAAAGACGGTAGAACGTCTGCATCAAATGGGTGTTTTTACTGGCGCTGATCTACTTGAAGTCCCTGAAGTGACCCTAATAGACCGCTTTGGCAGACTGGGATACGACCTTTATCGAAAGGCTCGTGGTATTCACAATTCCCCAGTTAAATCCAATCGCATCCGTAAATCAATCGGCAAGGAGAAAACCTATGGAAAGATTCTCCGTGCCGAGGAAGATATCAAAAAAGAGCTGACTCTCCTATCAGAAAGAGTCGCTCTCAATCTCAGTCAACAAGAAAAAGCTGGAAAAATTGTCATTTTGAAAATCCGCTACGAGGACTTTTCAACTCTTACCAAACGAAAAAGTCTGGCCCAAAAAACACAGGATGCTGGTCAGATAAGCCAAATAGCCCTGCAACTCTATGAAGAACTAAGCGAGAAAGAAAGAGGTGTCCGCCTGCTGGGGATTACCGTGACTGGATTTTAAAACCTTGAAGAGCTGCCTCTTCAAGGTTTTTCTTATACAAATAAACGAACAAAGCTATAAAGTAGCAAGACACTACCAAGCACGATACGGTATTTACCGAAAAGGGTAAAGTCGTGTTTTTTCACATAGCTGGTCAAGAAGCGAATAGCAACCATGCTGACTGCAAAGGCGACTCCCATCGCAACCAAGAGCAAGAATAATTGCCCAAAGCTCAAGAGCTGTCCTGCTTTTATAAATTTGAAAATCTTTAAGGCACTGGCTCCAAACATAACAGGAATCCCTAGATAGAAAGTAAATTCTGTCACAACTGAACGACTGGTTCCATTTAACAAACCACCGACAATCGTTGCCCCAGAACGACTCGTTCCTGGTAAAAGGGCAAGAACTTGGAAGAGGCCGATATAGAAGGCTGTCGTATAAGGAAGCTTGTCCAACTCTGTTACACTTGGTTCAATAGCACGAGCTTTATTGCGCTTTTCCAAATAGATAAAGGCAATCCCATAGATACTCAACATGAGAGCAACAGAAACCATATTATGGAAGTGGGTATCAAACCAATCATCAAATTTAAAGACGGCAAGTAAAGGTAAAGTTGCAATCAAGACCTTCAACCATAGTCTCCAAGTCTTACGAACTTCCTGTTTGTCCTTAGTCGGTTTGAAAGGGTTGAGCTTGTTAAAATAAATCACCATAACTGCTAAAATAGCACCAAGCTGAATCACGACATTAAACATGGACATAAAGGCTTCATTTTGATTTTGGTATTGGATAAACTCCTCTGCTAAAATCAAGTGCCCTGTACTGGAAATCGGCAACCATTCCGTAATTCCTTCAACAATCCCGAAGAAGATAGATTTTAAAATTTCAATAAGATACATAGATTACTCCTTTTTTCTATCTTCCATTATAGCATACTTTTTCAGTCCTGTGGCAGTTCTCTTTAAAAGGCTCCTATACTGCCGCCACCTCCGCCTCCAGAGAAGCCACCCCCAGAACTTCCACTTCCAGAAGATACGGAGTAGGTACTTGCTGTATTTGCAACACTAGCATAATGGCTCATTTGTGCCGTTGAATGATAAAACATACTGTGCCAGCCATAAGCTACATAGAGATTGATATCTGGATTTTCTACTTGGATGTGATGCACCTTCATCAAATGACTAACCTTATCCGCATAGCCAAATAAGGTCGCATAGACCAAGAGGCGATTCCAGACCACAATACTTTCCAACTCTGCCTGATCCAATCGTGCAATCTCACGCAACATATTTTCAAAACTGGTCCAGAGATAGTAGACCTCTGCTCCTGCTTCATTCAGAACACCATCACGATTATCTAGTCGAAGCTTCCAATAATAGAAAACAGCCAAAACCAAACCTAGAAAACCAAGTATAGGCAAGGGGAGGAAAAGATAGCCATAAACATCCAAACTGTACAAGAACAAACCAAATCCGATAAATAGAGGCAGGACAGTAGAGAGTCCCATACCCACTTGCAAGACCTTTTCTCCACCAGTCAAGGGACGATAGTAATCTGGAAGCCCCCAGAAGGTAACCCGATTTCTCACCCCTTCTTGCATCTGGTTCAATACTTCTTCAAAAGAAGATTTGAGTTGAAGCCCTCTTGCTTGAATCCGTTTTTCATCAGAGACTTTTGCTCTACGATAAAGACTATCAGATACCTTGTAATCCGCAAACAAATTGGAAAGAGTTTCTTCTTTTTTACCTGAAAAAGCCAGATTTAGACAGTCTCTCTCAAAACTTGACAAACCATCTTCTTTGACCAGCCTCAAACCAACTGCATCTCCTTCTGAAATGATAGAGACATTCCCACGGTCTATCACATCTAGCAAGGTAGCTTGAATAAGTTGATCAAAGGTGAATTTTCCAGCTCCCTTGACCAAGGGACTCACTTCCTCCAAGGAGGTCGAGTAGACTGCTTCTGATAAAACCATAGGCTCTAATTCCATTGGTGGTTCATAGAGACGATGATTTTTAGCATATTTGACGGAAGGAGTGGTCTTTCTTCTATAAATAAAATAAAAGCAGACACTCAATAACAAGGAGATAGAAAGTATCGAAGGAAACACCCACGTAACGAGTTGTTTACTTTGCTCTTTTTCTTTAACAATCGAGTCTTCTATCTTATTAAACTCGTCTAAACGATTCCCTTTCAAACCCTGATCCCTAGCGCTAGCAAAATCAGTTCGAGGCCAATAGGCATGCAATTCAACTCCACGCTTAGCCGGAAGATTGTCTAAACGAATAGTATAATCAAGGTTACTCTTTTCAACCATTCTCTCTCTAAAGAGTTTCCCTGTATGGAAAAAGAGTTTTTCTGCCCCCATGTCTCCTCTTACATGAAATTCAAACTTTCCAATAGTCCCTGAACTATCTGTCAGAGGTTGCCAATTTAATTCAGCGATGTCATCATATAGAAAAAGCAAATTTTTTAAGTTCCATGTAAGGTCAACTTCAACTATGTCGCCCTCCTGACCCGGATTGTAGACTTTCACAGTATAACCATCTGCTCCTTCTGTCACTTCGCTAGTAACGTCTGCTAGCTCAGCACCGTTTTTCGCAGCCTGAACCTTTGGATGAGGGTCAATGTCAAATCCACTAGGCATCTTGCCAGCACGTCCAAGTCCCACGATTTGGCCCTTAAAGTCCTCCTCAAACTGGTAAACTATCTTCTGTCTAAATTCTGCTGTATTGTCTGCATGAATATACAAATCCCCTTGGTAAGAGTTTATCTTGAAATCAATGGCAAAAACAGAGAGTGGCAGAAAGCAAAACAAGCCTAACACCAGTAATAAAAAAATTTTTTTCATCAACTAAGCCCCCTTTTTATCTTTCTTATCATTATAGCATTTTTTCGTAAGTAAAGGCTTACTTATGTTGAAAAATTACGCATTTTTCGATAAAATAGGAGACAGTTATTTTTTAATAGATTAGAAATAGGAGAAATCATGAGAAAAATATACTTATCTATTTTCACAAGTCTCTTGCTGATGCTGGGACTTGTCAATGTTGCTCAAGCTGATGAATATTTACGCATCGGGATGGAAGCAGCATATGCTCCCTTTAACTGGACTCAGGATGATGATAGCAATGGGGCTGTCAAAATCGATGGGACCAACCAGTACGCTAATGGATACGATGTCCAAATCGCCAAGAAAATCGCTAAGGACTTAGGTAAAGAACCTTTGGTTGTTAAAACCAAGTGGGAAGGTCTAGTCCCTGCCCTTACTTCTGGTAAGATTGACATGATTATCGCAGGTATGAGTCCAACTGCCGAACGCAAACAAGAAATTGCCTTTTCGAGCAGTTACTACACTAGCGAACCAGTTCTACTAGTCAAAAAAGATTCTACTTATGCAAACGCAAAATCTTTGGATGACTTTAATGGTGCGAAAATCACTTCTCAACAAGGTGTCTACCTTTACGATTTGATTGCACAAATCCCAGGTGCTAAAAAAGAAACAGCCATGGGAGACTTCGCTCAAATGCGCCAAGCTCTTGAGGCTGGTGTCATCGATGCCTATGTTTCTGAACGCCCAGAAGCTCTGACTGCCGAAGCTGCTAACTCTAAGTTCAAGATGGTCCAAGTAGAACCAGGTTTTAAAACTGGAGAAGAAGATACAGCTATTGCCATTGGGCTTCGTAAAGATGACAATCGTATTAGCCAAATCAATGCCAGCATTGAAACCATTTCAAAAGATGATCAAGTTGCCTTGATGGATCGTATGATCAAGGAACAACCTGCCGAAGCTACAACAACTGAAGAGACTAGCAGTAGTTTCTTTAGCCAAGTCGCTAAAATTCTTTCTGAAAACTGGCAACAACTCTTGCGTGGTGCTGGTATCACTCTTTTAATCTCTATCGTCGGAACCATCATAGGTCTCATTATTGGTCTTGCCATTGGTGTCTTCCGTACTGCTCCTCTCTCTGAAAACAAAGCCATTTATGGCCTACAAAAACTAGTCGGTTGGATCCTCAATGTCTACATTGAAATTTTCCGTGGTACACCAATGATCGTTCAATCGATGGTTATCTACTATGGAACTGCCCAAGCTTTCGGTATCAATCTGGACCGTACACTGGCTGCTATCTTCATCGTTTCAATCAACACTGGTGCCTACATGACCGAAATCGTCCGTGGTGGTATCCTAGCAGTTGACAAGGGACAATTTGAAGCTGCGACTGCTCTTGGTATGACCCATAACCAAACCATGCGTAAGATTGTCCTACCTCAGGTTGTCCGCAATATCCTACCAGCAACTGGTAATGAATTTGTCATCAATATCAAAGATACATCTGTATTGAACGTTATCTCTGTTGTCGAACTTTATTTCTCAGGAAATACCGTGGCAACTCAAACTTATCAATACTTCCAGACATTTACAATCATCGCCGTGATTTACTTTGTCCTCACCTTCACCGTAACACGTATCCTACGCTTCATCGAACGCCGAATGGACATGGATACCTATACTACAGGTGCTAACCAAATGCAAACGGAGGATTTGAAATAATGACCCAAGCAATCCTTGAAATTAAACACCTCAAAAAATCCTATGGACAAAACGAAGTGTTAAAAGACATTTCACTCACTGTCCACAAGGGAGAGGTCATCTCTATCATCGGAAGCTCTGGAAGCGGAAAATCAACCTTCCTACGCTCCATTAACCTCCTTGAAACGCCAACTGATGGACAAATCCTTTATCATGGACAAAATGTCCTCGAAAAAGGCTATGACCTCACGCAATACCGTGAAAAGTTGGGAATGGTGTTCCAATCCTTTAACCTCTTTGAAAATCTCAACGTTCTTGAAAACACAATAGTCGCTCAGACGACTGTCCTTAAACGCGAACGTACAGAAGCTGAAAAAATTGCCAAAGAAAACCTAGAAAAAGTCGGCATGGGAGAACGCTACTGGCAAGCCAAACCAAAACAACTCTCAGGTGGTCAAAAACAACGTGTGGCTATCGCTCGTGCCCTTTCCATGAATCCTGATGCTATTCTCTTTGATGAACCAACATCAGCTCTCGATCCAGAAATGGTTGGAGAAGTCCTCAAAATCATGCAAGATCTGGCTCAGGAAGGCTTGACTATGATTGTCGTAACCCATGAAATGGAATTTGCCCGTGATGTCTCTCACCGTGTTATCTTCATGGATAAGGGTGTAATCGCTGAAGAAGGCAAACCAGAAGACCTCTTCACCAATCCTAAAGAAGATCGTACAAAAGAGTTCCTTCAACGCTATCTCAAATAAAAAGAAAAGGCTGCATCAACCATGCAGTCTTTTTGCTGTTCAAAATGAAAAGGCAGATTCTCTATCTCTACTACTTGAGGGTCAAGAATCCGCCGTTATCCAAAGATTAATCTTCAAATTTTTCATAATTTTTTTCATAGAAATCAATTAGGCCTAGGGCTGTTTCAAATGAAATATTTTTTACTTTTGCACGACCCTGCGCCAGAGCAATGATAGACATTTCACGCGCATTCGTTTCTTTAGAGATACGGTAGCCTGTGATTTTCTTATCACGAACCCAGCCAACAACTGATTCTACTTTTTCAAAGTTTGACTTAGCCATGTTTTTCTCCTATTTTCTTCTTTACAATATTTAATTGTATACGTTTTTACTACTTTTGTCAATAAAAAAACATATATTCAATAAAATAAATGATCTAGAATATTCTTACTTCCTTTTTAAAGCCGATAATATATAGGTTTTGCTAGCCTCTACACCATAAATATTTGCTAATAAAAATATTGTATTATTACCCTCTTGAGGTGCAAAATTATTCAAGCTTTTAAAAAAATGCTTCCCTATTTCCGTAAGATAGCTTATTTCTTCGATTTAATAACTGAATATGACAATCCTAACCTTTAGAAATCCAAGCCTTCACTAGCTCAAAAACTCCTATCTTTCTTCCTCAAGAAATCATCTGATAGATAGCTATTCCTTATATTCTTCAAATTCATCACTCATTTGGATATTGAGGTGCTAGCCTAAAACCAAACACCTGATTCTCTAAACCATCCTTAATAAAGATAACAAGACAGATAAGCTCAGTCAATTACTTATATATCCTTTTAATATGGTATATTTGTCAATGAAAAGAAATCAAATCACATCTTAAAGACCATGTGAGTTTACTTTTCAAAATAGATGGGAAATCAAAATGAAGGATAGAAATCTGAGCCAAACATCATAAGTGCTATAATGAACAGAAGTAAGAATTGCACGATAAGCTTCCTAAAACCATAGGAATCGCCCCCTTTCTTCATCTTCATTATAGCACCTATACATCAGTTGTGCAAATAATATGATATTTTTTTATTAGTCCTCAGACAAGCATATTATAAAGCGTTTCATTCCCATTTAAGTTAATATAAGCCGGATCAAAACCTTCCATTCGACGGATCAAACCTGCATAATCATGCTTATCCGCTAAGGCGATTCCGATCAATACTGGGCCTGTTCCCTTGCTAGCTCGTTTGATATACTCAAAACGTGTGATATCATCATTTGGCCCCAGGATATCATTTACAAACTCACGCAATGCTCCTGGACGCTGTGGGAAATTGACCACAAAGTAATGCTTAATCCCATCATAAATCAAGGCACGCTCTTCCATTTCTGGCATACGGTTGATATCATTATTTCCTCCAGAAATGATACAACAAATGGTTTTCCCCTTGATATATTCAGCTAAAACTTCTAAAGAAGCGATACTAGCCGCTCCAGCAGGTTCTGCTACAATCCCTTGTTTAGAGTAAAGGTCAATCAAGGTTTCAGAAATCAATCCCTCATCGACACCTACTAAGGTTTGAACATGTTGGCGAGTTGACTCATAGGTCAACTGTCCCACCTTTTGTACAGCAATCCCATCCGCAAATTTGTCAATTTCTTTGAGTTTAACAGGTCCACCAGCTTCAAAGGCAGCCTTCATAGAACGCGCTCCATTCGCCTCTACCCCGATAACCTCAATCTCTGGACTTGTTTCCTTGATATAGGTAGAAACCCCGGCAATGAGACCGCCACCACCAACAGGAACCAAGACAGCATCAAAATCAATCGATTCTTTTCGAGCTTCTTCTAAAATCTCATAAGCAACAGTCCCTTGACCTGCTTGGACATGAGCATCATCAAAAGGATCAATAAAGGTACGATTTTCAGAGACTGTAAATTCTTGAGCTGCTTTGGCTGAGGCATCAAAGGTATCTCCAACTAGTTTAATAGTTACGAAATCCCCACCAAAAAAGCGAACCTGCCCAATTTTTTGTTGCGGAGTAGTAATGGGCATAAAAATAGTAGCAGGAATTTTCATCTCATTACAAGTATAGGCAACTCCCTGCGCATGATTTCCCGCAGAAGCGCAGACTACTCCACGTTCACGCTCTTCCTTGCTGAGTTGGGAAATGGCATAATAAGCACCACGAATTTTAAAAGAACGAACACGTTGGGCATTTTCTTTTTTCAAATAAATCTTAGCACCATACTTCTCCGATAAATAATGGTCATAATCAAGCGGTGTATTAACGACCACACCATTCAAGACCTTGTGAGCCTTGATGATATCTTTTGAACTTAACATCTTTTTCTCCTAGACTATTTCATACTTATCTCAATCCATCCTCTTAAAAGAAAGCTGAATTGATTATAAAAGCGAGTTAGTCCCCCAACTCGCCTTCACCTTAATTTCTATCAATTAGTTATAGATTTTGAATGCATCATCGTCGTTTTTACCAACGAATGGCATTGCTTTACGCAATTCTGCACCAACTTTTTCAATTTCAAGGTTAGCTGCTTGTTCACGGTAAGCAGTCAATTTTGGACGTCCAGCTTTATAGTCATTTACAAAGTCATTTGCAAATTTACCATTTTGGATGTCTGCCAAGACAGCTTTCATGTTTTCTTTAACTTGCTCAGTGATTACACGTGGACCTGATACATAGTCACCGTATTCAGCAGTGTTTGAAATAGATTGACGCATTTTCTTGAATCCACCTTCATAGATCAAGTCAACGATCAATTTCATTTCGTGAAGAACTTCAAAGTAAGCCAATTCTGGAGCATATCCTGCTTCTGTCAAGACTTCGAAACCTGCTTCGATAAGGGCAGTCAAACCACCACAAAGTACAGCTTGTTCACCAAACAAATCTTCTTCAGTTTCTTCTTTGTAAGTTGTTTCAAGAAGACCTACACGAGCTGCTCCAACACCTTTACACCAGTCCATAGCAATGTTTTTAGCATTTCCTGTTGCATCTTGATATACTGCGTAAAGAGCTGGAACACCAAATCCGTCTTCGTAAGTACGACGTACCAAGTGTCCTGGTCCTTTAGGAGCACACATGAAGACATCTACATCTGCAGGAACTTTGATAAATTCAAAATGAATGTTGAAACCATGAGCAAATCCAACTGCGTTTCCAGCTTCCAAGTTTGGAGCGATTTCTGCTTCGTACAATTCTTGTTGGATTTCGTCTGGTGCCAAAATCATGATAACGTCAGCCAATTTAGTTGCTTCTGCTACTGTGTAAGTGTCAAATCCGTCTTCTTTTGCTTTGTCAAAAGATTTACCTGGACGTACACCGATAATAACGTCACGACCTGAATCACGCAAGTTTTGAGCATGCGCATGCCCTTGCGAACCATAACCAATAACGGCGATTTTTTTACCGTCCAGTGCTGCTACTTTAACATCTTTTTCGTATTCCATTTGAACTGCCATAGTTTTTCTCTCTTTTCTATTATTTATTGCCTTTTAGGCTGGTTTAACAAATTTAAGTTGGATTTTTAGTCGCGGGTAAATCCAGTTGCACCCGTTCGAGCAATATTGCGAATACCGTATGGTCGAATGACTCGCAATAGAGCTTCACTCTTTTCAGCATTTCCTGTCATTTGAATGGTAATCGAGCTTGGCGCTACGTCTACCACTGTTGCACGGAAAGGTTGAATAATCGCTAGAATCTCAGCTCGCTTCTCAGCTGGTGCTGACATCTTAACCAAAATCACCTCGCGCTCCAAATGAGGCTTGTCTGTAATATCTCGAATGCGAATCACATCAATCTGACGATTGAGTTGCTTGATGATTTGCTCCACTTCATCATGTGAAGCTACATCAATAATAATGGTAATGCGCGATACATTCGGATCTTCTGTTGCTCCAACAGAGATGCTTTCGATATTAACCTGACGACGAGACAGAACGCCAGTAAAGCGATTGAGGACTCCTGAACGATTTTGTAGTTTTGCTGTTAACATTCTACGCATGGAACTTCACCCCCAACATCTCATGATTGCTCTTACCAGCTGGCACCATTGGTAACACCTGCTCCTTACGAGAAATATCTACCTCGATTAGCATAGGAACATTCTCAGTGATGACTTCAAGGTCTTGAGCCAAGGTCTCAGGATTGTCAAACTTATAGTTTTTAATGCCATAAGCTTGTGCCATCAATTGGAAATCAGGAAGAGTGTCGAAGACCGACTCTGATGTTCTACCTTCATAGAAGGATTCCTGCCACTGGCGAACCATTCCAAGTGAGTGATTGTTCAGCATAACCACCTTGATTGGCACCTTGTAAATGTTCAAAATAGCCAATTCTTGGTTGGTCATTTGGAAACCACCATCCCCAACAAACAAGACTACTTCCTTATCTGGGTTAGCAATTTTAGCCCCGATTGCTGCTGGAATTCCAAATCCCATCGTTCCCAAACCACCTGAAGTCACTAACTGACGTTCGTTTTGGTAGGGATAATACTGAGCTGTCCACATTTGGTGTTGACCAACGTCTGTTACCACAATGGCATCTCCATTCGTCAATTCACCAATTCGTTCAATAACGGCTTGCGGTTGAACCACACGCTCTTTCTTGTCATAAGAACGAACACGGTTCTTGTCTTTAGTGACTTTCTCAATCCATTTCTCAGTATTGTTATGAACGGTTGGTTCTGCCAGCAACATTTGCAAGGCTTTCTTAGCATCTCCAACTACAGGAATATCTGCACTGATAATCTTGCCAATCTCAGCTGGGTCAATATCAATGTGGGCAACCTTAGCATTCTTAGCGAAGGTCTTAGGATTTCCTGTCAAGCGGTCATCGAAACGGCAACCAATACTAATCATAAAGTCCGCTTCCGTCATGGCAATATTAGCTGCGAATGACCCGTGCATGCCTCCCATTCCAAGGAAGAGTGGATGACTAGTTGCAATCGTTCCTTGTCCCAAAAGACTGGTTACCACTGGAATTTGATAGCGTTCTGCAAATTCATTTAATTCTGCAGCTGCTTCAGCATAACTAATTCCACCACCAGCTAACAAGACTGGCTTTTTAGCCTTGGATAATTGCTTCAAGATTTTCTTGATTTGCATATCATTCGGCTCAAGAGTTGGCTGATAGCTTGGTAGATTGACTTCTGGTGAATAAATGAAGTCTGTTTCCAAAGCAGATACGTCTTTAGGTAGGTCAATTACGACTGGCCCTGGTCGACCTGTAGTTGCGATATGGACAGCTTCCGTAATGATACGCGGAATATCTGCCGTCTCACGAACTTGGTAATTGTACTTAGTGATTGGCATGGTAATTCCCACGATGTCTGCCTCCTGAAAGGCATCCTTCCCAATACCTGCTCGCGCCACCTGACCTGTAAAGACCAAAAGGGGAACGCTATCGCTCATGGCATCCGCAATCCCTGTAATGGCATTTGTTGCTCCTGGTCCACTAGTGACGACGGCAACACCCAACTTTCCAGTTGATTTGGCATAACCTTCAGCTTCATGCAAACAACCTTGCTCATGGCGCCCTAGAATGTGGCGAATGCCTTTAAAATTATATATCGCATCATAAAAAGGCAAGACTGCACCACCAGGATAACCAAAGATGGTATCAATTCCTAAATCACGAAGTGTTTCCAAAACTAGGTCCGACCCCGTCTTAGGAGATTCTAAACTGATTTTCTCCATTGTTCCCCTTTCTTTCCTCTTAAAAATAACTTGTTACTATCATACCATTTTTTCAAGATTTTTCAAGAGAAAAGAAGAAATTTTCTGAATTTTCTATTTTAACGTTTATTTATGAATATTATTTTTGTTTTTATAAAAAAGATACCGATTTCATTTACTAAAAAAGAAAAAAGAACTGATTTCTCAGTCCTTCATTAATCTTATTCCACACTAAATAGGTATGGGTAAACAGGTTGTTGGCCTTGGTGAATCTCGACTTCAACGTCTTCGAATTCTTCTGCGATTTCTTGAGCAATTTCATTGGCAAGTTCTTCGCTTCCGTCTTCACCGACATAGAAGGTTACGATTTCACTATCTTCATCCAACATATGTTTCAAGGTTTCAGTCAAGGTTTGGTGCATATCAGGGTTTGACACAAGAATTTTCCCATCCACCATACCAAGATTATCATTTTCATGGATTTCTAAGCCATCAATAGTTGTATCACGAACAGCTGTTGTGACGCTTCCGCTAACGACATCGCTAAGAGCAGCAGTCATACGCTCTTGGTTTTCTTCGATGGACTTGCTTGGATCAAAGGCAAGAAGACTTGTCAAACCTTGAGGAAGAGTACGAGCTTCTACCACTACTGCTGGTTGCTCCAAAACTTCTGCTGCAGATTGAGCTGCCATGAAGATGTTCTTGTTGTTTGGTAGGAAGATAATGTTACGAGCATTGACCTGTTCAACAGCCTTGATAAAGTCTTCTGTTGAAGGGTTCATAGTTTGACCGCCCTCGATAACATAATCCACACCTTGAGAACGGAAGATATCTGCTAGACCTTTACCAGCCACTACAGCAATCAAAGCATACTCTTTTTCTTCAGATGGTTTGCTAACTTGGGCAGCTTCTTTCTCAACCTGTGCTTCGTGTTGGTTACGCATATTGTCAACTTTTACCTTGACCAAGCTACCATATTTGAGACCTTCTTGCATAACAAGTCCGGGATCTTCTGTATGGACATGGACTTTGACAATTTCATCATCATTGACAACAAGGAGAGAATCCCCAAGTTCATTCAAGTAGTTACGGAATTCGTCGTAGTCAAAATCTTTGGCATAGGTTGGACCTTGCTTAAGAGCTACCATGATTTCAGTACAGTAACCAAATGTGATGTCCTCAGTCGCTACGTGACCAGCCACAGACTTATGATGCTCTGCATTGATCATCTCACTCATGTTGGCAGGAGTGGCTACAAAGTCCTCAGATGCAATATATTCGCCAGTAAGGGCTGAAAGGAAACCTTCGTAGATAAAGACCAATCCTTGACCACCTGAGTCCACAACACCAACTTCTTTCAATACTGGAAGCATGTCTGGCGTTTTAGCTAGAGCTGTTTTAGCACCTTCTAAAGCTGCACGCATGACTTCAACAGCGTCATCTGTTTGCTCAGCCTTTTTCTTAGCACCGATAGCAGCACCACGAGAAACTGTCAAAATCGTTCCTTCAACTGGCTTCATCACTGCCTTATAGGCAACTTCCACACCTGATTGGAAGGCAAGGGCCAAGTCTTGACCTGTTAACTCGTCTTTATCCTTGATAGCTTGTGAAAATCCACGGAAAAGCTGAGATGTAATAACTCCTGAGTTCCCACGCGCACCCATCAAAAGACCTTTGGCAAGAATGCTCGCTACCTCGCCAACTGTAGAAGCTGGCTTGTCTGCAACTTCTTTGGCTCCATTTTCAATGGTCATCCCCATATTTGTCCCAGTATCTCCATCTGGAACTGGAAAGACGTTTAATGAATTGACATATTCAGCTTGCTTATTCAAGCGAGTTGATGCAGCCTGCACCATTTCTTGAAATAAGCTAGTAGTAATTTTTGACACGGTTATTCTCCTACAACTTTGATATTTTGAATGTAGACATTTACAGTCTGAGCAGTAATTCCAAGCTGGTTTTCCAAGCTAAAGGCAACACGCTCTTGAATGTTTTTTGACACTTCACTAATCTTTGTTCCGTAGCTCAACACGGTATACACATCAACTGCAATGCTGCCATCTTCGGCTGCCTTTACGACGACACCTTTGGAATAATTTTCCTTACCTAGAAGGGCTTGAAAATTATCTTTGAGGGCATTTTTACTAGCCATACCGACCACACCAAAAATCTCAGTTGTTGCACCGCCTACGACAGTTGCAATCACTTCATCTGTTAGTTCGATTTGACCATCTTTTGTATTGATTTTTACAGTCATCCTTTTTACCTCAACTAGTTGATACTCTATTTTATCATATTTCAGCCCGAGTGTAAAAGCAGAATAGTGTATCAGCGGATATTTACTCTGCTTTTAAAATGATTTTTTCACTCTGACAAAAGAAAAAGACCCTGAGGTCTCCTTACTTTTATTATTAAACGCGTTCAACTTTACCTGATTTCAAAGCACGAGCTGAAGCCCAAACTTTTTTAGGTTTACCATCGATAAGAACAGTAACTTTTTGAAGGTTTGGTTTTACGGCACGTTTTGTTTGGTTCATCGCGTGTGAACGGTTGTTTCCTGATACAGTCTTACGACCTGTAAAGTAACATACTTTAGCCATTTGTGTTTTCCTCCTATTAGATCTAATATAGCGGATGTGCTAGCACCACATACCGTACTATGTTATCACACTTTCTTCATTTTTGCAAGGGAATTGGAAGATTTTTTTATTTATTGTGATTCGAAGGTAACTTCTCAAAGTAACTTCCACTTGCCTGACCAAAGTGGAAATTAGTCTAAAACGGATTTTTATGGTGGAATTAAGTGTGAGACGTTTGAGTTAGAAACGAGGTCTACTATGACAAAACATAAACACCTTACCCTTTCAGACCGTAATGATATCCAATTAGGTTTAGAGCGCAGTGAAACCTTCAAAGCTATTGGACAATCCATTCTAAAAGACCCGACTACTGTTTCTAAAGAAGTCAAACGAAACAGACAAGTCCGAGAGTCTACATGCCATAACCTTCCTTGCCCTCTACTCGACAAAGCTCCCTTTGTCTGTAACGGCTGCCCTAAAAGAAGACAGAATTGTGGCTATAAGAAGATCTTCTACCTCGCTAAGCAAGCTCAAAAACAATACGAACAAACTCTTGGCGAAGCTCGTGAAGGAACTCCCCTCAATTCCAAGACCTTCTGGGACATGGACAAAGTCATTTCTGATGGGGTTAAAAAAGGACAACACATCTATCATATTCTCAAAACTCATAACCTTGATGTCAGCTCCTCAACTGTCTATCGACACATCCGAAAAGGGTACCTATCTATCGCTCCGATTGATCTTGCCAGAGCCGTTAAATTCAAAGAAAGACGAAAAAGTAAGCTACCTTCCATCCCTAAAGAAGCTAAAAAAGGCCGTTCCTATGAGGATTTCCAAAACTATTTAGCACTGAATCAACTAGACTCTTGGCTGGAAATGGACACAGTTATGGGGAGAATGGGAGGTAAAGTCCTACTCACCTTCAATCTATCTTTCTGTAACTTTATCTTCGCTAGACTTCTGGATAATAAAACTGCCCTTGAGGTTACCAAACATCTCTATGACATCAAGAACACTCTTCACCAAGCGGACAAAGATTTCTTCCAACTCTTCCCTGTCATTCTTACCGATAATGGTGGAGAGTTTGCCAGGGTTGATGACATCGAAATGGATGTGCGAGGAGAGAGTAAACTCTTCTTTTGTGACCCTAATCGCTCTGACCAGAAAGGGAGAATTGAGAAAAATCACACGCTGATTCGCGACATTCTACCTAAAGGAACTTCTTTTGACAATTTAACTCAAGAGGACATCAATCTCGTCTGCTCTCATGTCAACAGCGTCAAACGTGCTGCTTTGAATGGAAAGTCAGCTTATGAACTCTTTGCCTTTACTTATGGAGAAGAAATTCCTAAGCTTCTCGGTATTTCTAAAATACCTGCAGAAGACGTCTGTCAGTCTTCTAAATTACTCCAACATAAGTTCTAAAAACTAACCTAAAACCCTATTCAAACGTCTCACACTAACTTCCACCATAGCGGAACTTAATCTGAAACGCTTTCAGATAAGAGGATTTTGTGCGCTCTTTTTTTCGATTCATTTTGGCTACAAAAGCAATAAAATCAAGCATTAGTAAAACCAGTGGAACTTACCCTGACATGGATTTCCACTGGTTTTTACAATTTTTATCAGATTAACTTCCACTTCTACTAGCGGTGGAACTTAGTTTGGGAATTTACCATTGTGATTCGAATGTGATAATGTCTTTAGTAAATCGAACGTGAAAATGTCTCATTTGATAGAATAGTCATATGAAAAGGATCCAACTAAATATGAATGAAACGAAAAAATATCTTGTGATAACAGCTATTGCCCAATGAAAAAAACAAAGAAACGAGCCTGTGTCGAACTCAATCTTTCTGAAAGACAAATCAATCGTCTGCTACTGGCCTATCAACCGAAAGGAAAAGAATCCTTCAGACACGGAAACAGAGAATTGGAAGATTTTTTATTTGTGTCTTAAATCAGATCTTACGTGACATTTTCTGCTCTCCACATGTCATTGTTAATTAACAAAAAACCAGCATTGAAAATAGGTGTATAAAAATCATCTCTAACTGCTACTAAGGAGATGCCTGTCAAGTCCAAGTCCCACAGCTCATCTATCTGTTTTCTTACGATAATATCCGAGTCTAAATACAGTACACGAACCTCACTTACATACTTAGGGATAAAATACCTAAATAAGGGAGCGTAAGAAAGTCCCTCAAAAGGGAGACGATAACCTTTCAGAATCCTACTGTTAATCTGAACGTTCACAATCTCACTGTTCAAAGTTTCTAGTCTTTTCTCCATCACTTGGAACCATTCTCGTGGAAGATCATCATTAAAAATATAAAACTTCCGATTATCATGATGAACACAAAGAGATTTTATCGTAGTCTCAACTTTATTCATACTGAGCATTACCTGCGCCTAAGATAATCGCTTTTTTCTCTTCTTTCACTCTTTATCTCATTTCTTTTTATTCCCATCATATGTTTCTACGTAACCATTATTTTCGCCCATTCGTTCGTAAAACCATACCAGTGGAAATTTTAATTGAAGTCCCATTACGGTTTACGATTTTCACATTACGACACGAAGAGATGAAAACAATCTTTTTTCGCCGATGAGTTAGTAAGGCAATTAGCTAGGCAGCTTCCTTCCCATTATGACGGCAAAGCGTTTTGGTAAGGCTATCTTTTACACTACGACACTGAGTTTTACAAATCGATTCCATTTGTAAAACTCAGTTAGTGAGGCAGTTAGCTAGTTCGCCAAATAGCGACTAGCGTCCAACAATTTGGAACTTTAGTTCCAATTGTTGGTACTGAGTCACATTTTCTCTTCCAACTCTACATCTGGATACTTGTCTGCAAACCAACGGAGGGCAAAGTCATTTTCAAAGAGAAAGACTGGTTGGTCGAAACGGTCTTTGGCCAAGATATTTCGGCTTGACGACATGCGTTCATCCAAGTCCTCAGGCTTGATCCAACGAACGGTCTTTTTACCCATTGGGCTCATGACAACTTCTGCATTGTACTCGCCTTCCATGCGGTGTTTAAAGACTTCAAACTGGAGCTGACCAACAGCTCCCAGCATATACTCACCTGTTTGGTAATTCTTATAAAGCTGAATGGCACCTTCTTGCACCAATTGCTCGATTCCCTTGTGGAAAGATTTTTGCTTCATGACATTCTTAGCAGATACTTTCATGAAAATTTCAGGTGTAAAGGTTGGTAGGGGTTCAAATTCAAATTTGTTTTTGCCAACTGTCAAGGTATCTCCAACTTGATAAGTACCTGTATCGTAAACACCGATAATATCACCTGCTACAGCGTTGGTTACATTCTCACGACTTTCAGCCATGAACTGAGTGACATTCGAAAGTTTAGCCCCCTTACCAGTACGAGGCAGGTTGACACTCATGCCACGCTCAAATTCACCTGATACGATACGGACAAAGGCAATACGGTCACGGTGACGAGGGTCCATGTTGGCTTGGATTTTAAAGACAAATCCTGAGAAATCCTTGTCGTACGGATCCACAACTTCACCGTCTGTTTTCTTGTGTCCATGTGGTTCTGGAGCAAACTTAAGGAAAGTCTCAAGGAAGGTCTGAACACCAAAGTTTGTCAAAGCTGAACCGAAGAAGACAGGTGTCAATTCTCCAGCAAGGATAGCTTCCTCTGAAAACTCATTTCCAGCTTCATTTAAAAGCTCAATATCATCCTTGACTTGCTCGTAGAAAGGATTGCTACCAAAAAGCTTGTCCCCATCTTCAAGACTAGCAAAACGTTCATCCCCTTTATAGAGCTCCAAGCGTTGGTTATAGAGGTCATACAAGCCTTCAAAAGCTTTCCCCATCCCGATCGGCCAATTCATAGGGTAGCTAGCAATGCCCAAGACTTCTTCCAACTCTTGCAAGAGGTCTAGTGGCTCACGACCGTCACGGTCTAGCTTGTTCATAAAGGTAAAGACTGGAATACCACGGTGTTTGACAACCTCAAACAACTTCTTAGTTTGGGCCTCGATACCCTTGGCAGAGTCCACGACCATGACCGCAGCATCCACCGCCATCAAGGTACGATAAGTATCTTCTGAAAAGTCCTCATGCCCTGGCGTGTCGAGGATATTCACACGCTTGCCATCGTAGTCAAATTGCATCACAGATGAAGTAACCGAAATCCCACGTTGTTTCTCGATATCCATCCAGTCAGACTTGGCAAAAGTCCCTGTTTTCTTTCCTTTTACGGTACCAGCTTCACGAATCTCACCCCCAAAGTAAAGCAACTGCTCAGTGATGGTTGTTTTCCCTGCGTCTGGGTGGGAGATGATGGCAAAGGTACGACGTTTCTTAATTTCTTCTTGAATATTCATAATTTCTCTTTCTTTGATTCTCTATTTTTCTTGTTTCGATAGCTAAGAATGATTTTTACATTGGATTTTACCATTCCTTTCAACACTCCATTATATCGGATTTTAGCATTTTTTTCAATTTCTATTTCTTTTCACTTCCCCCTCCCTTATTTATAGGAAAATATGGTAAAATAGAACAGACTAAAAATCATCATTTCACGAAAGGATGCAAGATGAAAATTACGCAAGAAGAGGTAACACACGTTGCCAATCTTTCAAAATTAAGATTCTCCGAAGAAGAAACTGCTGCCTTTGCGACTACCTTGTCTAAAATTGTTGACATGGTTGAGTTACTGGCCGAAGTTGACACAACTGGTGTTGCACCTACTACAACCATGGCTAACCGCAAGACTGTACTCCGCCCTGATGTGGCCGAAGAAGGAACAGACCGCGATCGCTTGTTTAAAAACGTACCTGAAAAAGACAACTACTATATCAAGGTACCAGCTATCCTAGACGATGGAGGAGATGCCTAATGACTTTCAACAATAAAACCATTGAAGACTTGCACAATCTCCTTGTCTCTAAGGAAATTTCTGCAACAGAATTAACCCAAGCAACGCTTGAAGATATCAAGTCTCGAGAGACAGCTATCAACGCTTTTGTCACCATCGCTGAGGAGCAAGCCCTTGCGCAAGCTAAGGCTATTGATGAAGCTGGAATTGATGCTGATAATGTCCTCTCAGGGATTCCATTGGCTGTTAAGGATAACATCTCTACAGACGGTATTCTCACAACTGCAGCCTCAAAAATGCTCTACAACTATGAGCCAATCTTTGACGCAACAGCCGTTGCCAATGCAAAAGCTAAAGGCATGATTGTTGTTGGGAAAACCAACATGGACGAATTTGCCATGGGTGGTTCAGGCGAAACTTCTCACTATGGTGCCACTAAAAATGCTTGGGACCAGACCAAGGTTCCTGGTGGTTCATCAAGTGGTTCTGCTTCAGCCGTAGCCTCAGGACAAGTCCGCTTGTCACTAGGTTCTGATACTGGTGGTTCTATCCGCCAACCTGCTGCCTTCAACGGAATCGTTGGTCTCAAACCAACCTACGGAACAGTTTCACGTTTCGGTCTCATTGCCTTTGGTAGCTCATTAGACCAAATCGGACCTTTCGCACCAACTGTTAAGGAAAATGCCCTCTTGCTCAACGCTATTGCCAGCGAAGACGCTAAAGACTCTACTTCTGCTCCTGTCCGAATCGCCGACTTTACTTCAAAAATCGGTCAAGACATCAAGGGCATGAAAATTGCTTTACCTAAGGAATATCTAGGCGAAGGGATTGACCCAGAGGTTAAGGAAACCATTCTGAATGCAGCCAAACACTTTGAAAAATTGGGTGCTATCGTCGAAGAAGTCAGCCTTCCTCACTCTAAATACGGAGTTGCCGTATACTACATCATCGCTTCATCAGAAGCTTCATCAAACTTGCAACGTTTTGATGGTATCCGTTACGGCTACCGCGCAGAAGATGCGACTAATCTTGATGAAATCTATGTAAACAGCCGTAGCCAAGGTTTCGGTGAAGAAGTGAAACGCCGTATCATGCTAGGTACTTTCAGCCTTTCATCAGGTTACTACGATGCCTACTATAAGAAGGCTGGACAGGTCCGTACCCTCATCATTCAAGATTTCGAAAAAGTCTTCGCGGATTACGACTTGATTTTGGGTCCAACTGCTCCAAGTGTTGCCTATGACTTGGATTCACTCAACCACGACCCAGTTGCCATGTACTTGGCTGACCTCTTGACCATCCCAGTCAACTTGGCAGGACTTCCAGGGATTTCGATTCCTGCTGGATTCTCTCAAGGTCTACCTGTCGGTCTGCAATTGATTGGTCCTAAGTATTCTGAGGAAACTATTTACCAAGCTGCTGCTGCTTTTGAGGCGACAACAGACTACCACAAACAACAACCCGTGATTTTTGGAGGTGATAACTAATGAACTTTGAAACAGTCATTGGACTTGAAGTCCACGTAGAGCTCAACACCAATTCAAAAATCTTCTCACCCACTTCTGCCCACTTTGGAAATGACCAAAATGCCAATACAAATGTGATTGACTGGTCTTTCCCAGGAGTTCTGCCAGTTCTCAATAAAGGTGTTGTCGATGCCGGTATCAAGGCTGCTCTTGCCCTCAACATGGACATCCATAAAAAGATGCACTTTGACCGCAAGAACTACTTCTACCCTGATAATCCTAAAGCCTACCAAATTTCTCAGTTTGATGAGCCAATCGGTTATAACGGCTGGATTGAAGTCAAGCTAGAAGACGGTACGACTAAGAAAATCGGTATCGAACGTGCCCACCTAGAAGAAGACGCTGGTAAAAACACCCACGGTACAGACGGCTACTCTTACGTTGACCTCAACCGCCAAGGGGTGCCATTGATTGAGATTGTATCTGAAGCTGACATGCGTTCTCCTGAAGAAGCCTATGCTTATCTAACAGCCCTCAAGGAAGTTATCCAGTACGCTGGTATTTCTGATGTTAAGATGGAAGAAGGTTCGATGCGTGTGGATGCCAATATCTCTCTTCGCCCTTATGGTCAAGAGAAATTCGGTACCAAGACAGAGTTGAAAAACCTCAACTCCTTCTCAAACGTTCGTAAAGGTCTTGAATACGAAGTTCAACGCCAGGCTGAAATTCTTCGCTCAGGTGGTCAAATTCGCCAAGAAACACGCCGTTACGATGAAGCTAACAAAGCAACCATCCTCATGCGTGTCAAGGAAGGGGCTGCAGACTACCGCTACTTCCCAGAACCAGACCTACCTCTCTTTGAAATTTCAGACGAGTGGATTGAGGAAATGCGTACAGAGTTACCAGAATTTCCAAAAGAACGCCGTGCGCGCTACGTATCTGACCTTGGCTTGTCAGACTACGATGCTAGCCAGTTGACTGCAAATAAAGTCACTTCTGACTTCTTTGAAAAAGCTGTTGCCCTAGGTGGTGATGCCAAACAAGTCTCTAACTGGCTCCAAGGAGAAGTTGCTCAGTTCTTGAATGCCGAAGGCAAGACGCTGGAACAAATCGAATTGACACCAGAAAACTTGGTTGAAATGATTGCCATCATCGAAGACGGTACTATTTCTTCTAAGATTGCCAAGAAAGTCTTTGTCCACCTGGCTAAAAACGGTGGTGGAGCGCGTGAATACGTGGAAAAAGCAGGTATGGTTCAAATCTCAGATCCAGAAATCTTGATTCCAATCATCCACCAAGTCTTTGCGGATAACGAAGCCGCGGTTGCCGACTTCAAGTCAGGCAAACGCAACGCAGACAAGGCCTTCACAGGATTCCTTATGAAAGCAACCAAAGGCCAAGCCAACCCACAAGTCGCCCTTAAACTCCTTGCTCAAGAATTAGCGAAGTTGAAAGAAGATTAATATGTAAAAGAAACCAGCCCTGAGGTTGGTTTTTTTCTCCCCTACCATCTCCCAATAACTATTTTGGCTTTATTTCCAGAAGATTTTATGGTAAAATGAAGAGTAATAATATTTATTAAAGAGGTAAAAACATGATTGAAGCAAGCAAATTGAAAGCTGGTATGACATTTGAAACTGCAGACGGAAAATTGATCCGCGTTTTAGAAGCTAGCCACCACAAACCAGGTAAAGGGAACACGATCATGCGTATGAAATTGCGTGATGTCCGTACTGGTTCTACATTTGACACAAGCTACCGTCCAGAAGAAAAATTCGAACAAGCTATTATCGAGACTGTTCCAGCTCAATACTTGTACAAAATGGATGAAACTGCCTACTTCATGAACACTGAAACTTACGACCAATACGAAATCCCAGTCGTAAACGTTGAAAATGAATTGCTTTACATCCTTGAAAACTCTGATGTAAAAATCCAATTCTACGGAACTGAAGTGATCGGTGTAACTGTACCAACTACTGTTGAATTGACAGTTGCTGAAACACAACCATCTATCAAAGGTGCTACTGTTACAGGTTCTGGTAAACCAGCAACTATGGAAACTGGACTTGTTGTCAACGTTCCTGACTTCATCGAAGCTGGACAAAAATTGATCATCAACACTGCAGAAGGAACTTACGTTTCTCGTGCCTAATCTCTAGAAAGAGGTCATTCTATGGGAATTGAAGAACAATTTGGCGAAATCGTTATCGCTCCACGTGTACTTGAAAAAATCATTGCTATCGCAACTGCTAAAGTTGATGGTGTCCACTCATTTTCAAATAAATCCGTATCTGACACCCTATCAAAACTCTCTCTTGGTCGTGGCGTCTACTTAAAAGAAAGCAACGAAGAACTAACTGCTGACATCTATCTCTACCTTGAGTACGGTGTGAAAGTACCTAAAGTTGCTATGGCTATCCAAAAAGCTGTTAAGGACGCTGTTCGTAATATGGCTGATGTGGAACTTGCTGTTGTCAATATTCACGTTGCGGGAATCGTTCCAGACAAAACACCAAAACCTGAGTTGAAAGATCTGTTTGACGAGGACTTCCTCAATGACTAGTCCATTATTAGAATCCAGACGTGAACTTCGTAAATGCGCTTTTCAAGCTCTTATGAGCCTTGAATTCGGAACAGATATGGAAACTGCTTGTCGCTTTGCCTACACACATGACCGTGAAGATGAAGATGTGCAAATCCCAGCCTTTCTTCTAAACTTGGTTTCTGGTATCCAAGCTCAAAAAGAAGAGTTGGATAAACAAATCAACCAGCACCTCAAATCAGGCTGGACAGTTGAACGCTTGACCTTGGTCGAAAAAAATTTACTACGCTTGGGTATCTTTGAAATCACATCATTTGATACACCTCAGCTAGTAGCAGTCAATGAAGCCATTGAACTCGCCAAAAATTTTTCAGATCAAAAATCAGCCCGCTTTATCAATGGACTGCTTAGTCAATTTGTAACTGAAGAAAATGAATAATCGAAAAGGTGTTTGGTCTTCCAAGCACCTTTTTTCTTCGTCCTTTATACAGAGTAATACTCTTCAAAAATCTCTTCAAACCGCGTCAGCGTCGGCTTGTCGTATAGATGTTACTGACTTCGTCAGTTCTATCTGCAACCTCAAAACAGTGTTTTGAGCAGCCTGCGGCTAGTTTCCTAGTTTGTTCTTTGATTTTCATTGAGTATAAGAAGCACATAAAAACTAGAACTGACTGCCAGTTCTAGTTTTTGTATTAGTATTTTCTAAATCGTTGATAGCGTTCTTCCAACAACTCTTCTAACGATTTTTGTGAAAGTAGAGCTAGCTCAGTTTGGAGTTCTTTTTTAACATTCTTAATCAATTCTTTGCTAGAAAGTCCTGCTTCAGAAATCACCTTGTCTACTACGTCCATTTCTAACAGTTCGTGTGAAGTGATTTTCATCAGTTCTGCCGCTTCCATGGCACGACTGCCGTCCTTCCATAGAATGGAAGCAAAGCCTTCTGGGCTGAGAATAGCATAGATAGAATTTTCCAGCATCCAGACACGGTCCGCCACGGCCAGAGCCAGAGCTCCACCTGAACCACCTTCACCGATAATGATGGCGATAATCGGAACTTTCAGGTCACTCATTTCCATGAGATTGCGAGCGATGGCTTCCCCTTGACCACGTTCTTCCGCTCCCACACCAGGATAGGCACCTGCTGTATTGATAAAGGTCACAACTGGACGGCCAAATTTTTCAGCCTGTTTCATCAACCGTAGAGCCTTGCGGTAGCCTTCTGGATGCGGTTGTCCAAAATTCCGTTTGAGGTTGTCTTGCAAACTCTTGCCTTTTTGGATACCAACCACTGTTACAGCTTGGTCACCAAGCCAGCCAATACCACCAACAACTGCACCATCATCGCGAAAAGAACGGTCACCATGTAATTGGATAAATTCATCAAAAATGCCTGTCGCAAAGTCCAAGGTTGTCAAGCGACTCTGCTCACGCGCTTCTCTGACTATTTTTGCAATATTCATCTAGGACTCCCTCCGTGCAATCTGACTAGGCTAGCAATGGTGTCTGGTAAATCTCTTCTTTTGACAATCGTATCCACAAAGCCATGTTCCAATAGGAATTCTGCCTTTTGGAAATCCTCAGGCAAGCTTTCACGAACCGTATTTTCAATGACACGACGCCCAGCAAAACCAACCAAACTCTGGGGTTCAGCCAAAATGATATCCCCTTCCATAGCGAAAGAAGCCGTTACACCACCTGTCGTTGGATCTGTCAAAATGGTCAGGTAAAAGAGGCCTGCATTTGAATGACGTTTAACTGCTGCAGAAATCTTGGCCATCTGCATGAGACTCATGATTCCTTCCTGCATACGGGCGCCACCAGAGGCTGTGAAGAGAACAACTGGCAATTTTTCAACAGTCGCATACTCAAACAAACGAGTGATTTTTTCCCCTACAACTGTACCCATAGAAGCCATGATAAAGTTAGAATCCATAATCCCAAGAGCCACAGTCTGACCTTTTATAAGAGCAGTTCCTGTCACAACAGCTTCATCCAGCCCTGTTTTTTCACGCATAGATGCCAGTTTCTTTTGGTAACCAGGGAAATGCAAGGGATCCTTGCTTTCAATCCCTGTAAACAATTCTTTGAAGGTTCCCATATCAATCGTCAAGGCCAAGCGTTCTTGGGCAGAAATACGAAAGGTGTAGCTACAATGTGGACAGATACGCTCACTTCCCAGATCCTTCTGATAGATGGTATGCTTACAGCCCGGACACTGGGAAAATAATTCATCTGGAACCTCTGGCTTGGCTTGAGGTTTTTCCCTAACCGAACGATTGGGATTGATTCGAATATACTTATCTTTTTTACTAAATAGAGCCATTGATTCCCCTTTTCGGTTTAAACTCTTGAAGTCATTTTATTCTTTTTCTTGATATTTGGGTAAGAAGGTTTCCATCAAGAAGGAAGTATCGTAATCTCCAGCAATGACATTGCGATCTGAAATGAGGTCAAGCTGGAAATCTGCATTGGTCTGCACCCCTTCAATCTCTAATTCATATAGGGCACGTTGCATTTTCATCAAGGCATCAAAACGATTTTCACCGTGAACGATGATTTTGGCAATCATACTATCATAATAAGGTGGAATGGTATAACCTGGATAAACTGCTGAATCCACGCGCAAGCCAACTCCACCACTTGGAAGATAGAGATTGGTGATCTTACCTGGACTTGGAGCAAAGTTGAAGGCTGGGTTTTCTGCATTGATACGACACTCGATGGCATGACCGCGTAGGACAATATCTTCTTGCTTAACAGACAAAGGCTGACCTGCCGCAATGCGAATCTGTTCCTTAACGATATCCACACCTGAAACAAACTCTGTTACTGGATGCTCTACCTGAACACGAGTATTCATTTCCATGAAATAGAATTTTCCACTGGCTTCATCAAGAAGAAACTCAATGGTCCCTGCATTTTCATAACCAACAGACTCTGCCGCTCGAACAGCCGCAGCACCGATTTCATGACGCAGCGTTTTTCCGATTGCAATTGAAGGACTTTCTTCCAAAACCTTTTGATTATTTCGTTGAAGAGAACAATCTCGTTCACCCAAGTGAATCACATTTCCGTGTTCATCTCCTAGGATTTGAACCTCGATGTGGCGAGCTGGATAGATAACCCGTTCAATGTACATGGCACCATTGCCATAGTTGGCCTTGGCTTCGCTAGAAGCAGTTTCAAAGGCTGAAACAAGGTCTTCTGGTTTTTCAACCTTACGAATCCCTTTACCACCTCCACCTGCTGAAGCCTTAAGCATAACAGGATAGCCAATTTTTTCAGCAACAGTCAAAGCTTCCTCAGAGTTATGCACTTCTCCATCTGAACCTGGTATGACAGGCACGCCTGCTTTAATCATCTGAGCGCGCGCATTGATCTTATCCCCCATCATATCCATAACATGACCAGATGGGCCGATAAACTTGATTCCCACCTCTTCACACATAGTTGCAAATTTGGAATTTTCACTGAGAAATCCAAAACCTGGGTGAATGGCTTCTGCTTCAGTCAAGACTGCGGCTGATAGAACCGCGTTAATATTGAGATAAGACTCTGTTGCCTTGCCAGGACCGATACAAACTGCTTCATCTGCCAAAAGCGTATGAAGGGCTTCCTTATCAGCAGTTGAATAAACCGCTACCGTCGCAATCCCCAATTCACGCGCCGCACGGATGATACGAACCGCAATTTCACCACGATTGGCAATTAAAATTTTTCGAAACATGGAGAACCTCCTTAGTTCCCAATTGCAAAGGTAAGAGTACCACTAGCTGCAAGCTTGCCATCCACTTCAGCCTTTGCTTCAACCACGGCTATGGTGCCACGACGTTTTACAAAAGTCGCTGTCATAACCAATTGGTCGCCTGGTACAACTTGCTTCTTGAATTTGACCTTATCCATACCAGCGTAAAAGACCAGTTTTCCTTTATTTTCAGGTTTTGACAACTCCAACACACCAGCTGTTTGCGCCAAGGCTTCCATGATCAGAACACCTGGCATAACTGGATATTGAGGAAAGTGACCGTTAAAGAAAGGCTCGTTGATGGTCACATTTTTGATAGCAACAATAGTATCCTCGCTCACTTCCAACACACGGTCCACTAGGAGCATAGGATAACGGTGGGGAAGGGCTTCTTTGATTCCTTGAATATCGATCATTTGATGCGTACCAATCCTTTACCAAACTCAACCATTTCTTCGTTAGAAACAAGAATTTCCGTTACCACACCATCCTTAGGAGCTGGGATTTCATTCATGACTTTCATGGCTTCGATAATCACTAGTGTTTGACCTTTTTTGACACTATCACCAACTGTAACGAAGGCAGGTTTATCTGGGCCAGCAGCCAAGTAAGCCACCCCAACAAGTGGGCTCTCTACAATATCTCCCTCAGCAGCCACACTTGCTTCAGCTGGCGCTGAAGTTTCTTCCACTACAGTTTCTGCTGGAGCAGATGTAGGAGCTACTGGACTCGGTGTTGCTTGAACGGGTGCTGGAGCGACTTGAGCTGTAACTTCAGGCACAAGTCTAGCTTCATTCTTGCTGAACTGCAACTCATCCGTCCCATTTTTATAAGAAAATTCTCTCAAACTTGACTGGTCAAATTGGGCCATCAAGTCTTTAATATCGTTTAAATTCATACTTATTTATTCTCCCAACGTTTGAAAGCAAGAACTGCATTGTGGCCACCAAAACCAAAGGTATTTGAAATAGCGTATGGAATTTCTTGCTCCAAGCCTTGTCCATAAACGACATTGGCTTCGATATAGTCTGATACTTCGCTTGTGCCAGCTGTCATTGGTACAAAGTTATGACGCATAGCTTCAATTGTGACGATAGCTTCTACCGCACCTGCAGCACCTAGCAAATGTCCTGTGAAAGACTTGGTTGATGATACAGGCACTTCCTTACCAAGAACAGCTACGATCGCACCACTTTCTCCTTTTTCATTAGCAGGAGTTGATGTTCCGTGAGCATTGACATAGGCTACTTGCTCTGGAGAAATCTCAGCTTCTTCCAAGGCTAGTTTGATGGCCTTGATAGCTCCTTGACCTTCTGGATGTGGTGAAGTCATGTGGTAGGCATCACAGGTATTTCCATAACCAACCACTTCAGCAAGGATAGTTGCCCCACGTTTTTCAGCGTGTTCCAGACTTTCAAGAACCAACATCCCTGAACCTTCACCCATAACAAAACCGTTACGGTCCTTATCAAATGGAATAGAAGCACGAGTTGGATCCTCTGTAGTAGAGAGAGCTGTCAGGGCTTGGAAACCAGCAATAGCAAAAGGGGTAATAGAAGCTTCTGAACCACCTACCAACATAACATCTTGGAAACCAAACTTAATTGAGCGGAAGGCATCCCCAATCGCGTCATTTGATGAAGCGCAGGCAGTATTGATGGATTTACAAACACCGTTTGCTCCAAAACGCATAGCAACATTTCCTGAAGCCATATTTGGCAAGGCTTTTGGAAGGGTCAATGGTTTCACACGTTTTGGTCCTTTGTCATTTAGGCGAAGCACTTGATCTTCGATTTCTTTGATTCCACCAATACCAGAGGCCACGATAACACCAAAACGATCTTTATCAAGGGCCTCCACATCAAGACCTGCATGATTGACAGCTTCTTGAGCCGCATACAAGGCATACAAAGAGTAGTTATCGAAACGATTGGTATCTTTCTTAACAAAGTATTTATCAAAAGGAAAATCTTGGATTTCTGCCGCATTATGCACATCAAAGTTACTATGATCAAATTTTGTAATTGGACCAATTCCGATTTTTCCACTTGTCAAACTATTCCAAAATTCTTCTGGTGTATTTCCGATTGGAGATGTTACTCCATAACCTGTTACTACTACGCGATTTAGTTTCATCTTTTTTACCTCTAGCTTCTGCTACATACTGAGGCCGCCATCAATGGCAACCACTTGACCAGTTAGATAATCTTGGCCTGCTAAAAATACTGTCAAATCTGCAACCTGCTCTGCCTGACCAAATTCTTTCATAGGAATTTGCGCCAGCATGGCATCTTTTACCTTGTCCGATAGGACAGCTGTCATATCAGACTCAATCATTCCTGGTGCAATAGCATTAACCCTGATATTGCGATTGGCCACTTCACGAGCCACAGACTTGGTAAAACCAATCAAACCAGCCTTAGAAGCTGCATAGTTAGCTTGACCGATATTTCCCATCAAACCAACAACACTAGACATATTAATGATAGCACCTTCTCTGGCTTTCATCATCGGTTTCAAGACTGATTGTGTCATGTTAAAGGCACCAGTCAGATTAACCTTGAGAACTTTTTCAAAATCTGCTTCTGTCATCTTGAGCATCAGGGTATCTTGGGTAATCCCTGCATTGTTGACCAAAACGTCTACTGAACCCAGCTCTGCAATAGCTTGATCAACCATACGTTTAGCGTCTGCAAAATCGGATACATCTCCTGAAATGGGAACTACCTTGACACCATAGTCTGCAAACTCGGCTAGCAAGTCCTCTGAAATTGCCCCACGGCTGTTTAAGGCAATGTTGGCTCCTGCTTGTGCAAACTTGTGGGCAATGGCAAGACCAATACCACGACTCGAACCTGTAATAAAGATATTTTTGTTTTTTAGTTGCATTCTTTTCTCCTGTTTCCTCTTGTATTTATGGGAGAAGGGATTACTCGTTTTCTAGCAAGGCTTCCAAACTCGCCTGATCTTCAACATTGGCTAGTTTAGCTGTCTTATCAATTTTTTTGACAAAGCCTGACAAGACTTTCCCCGGTCCAATCTCGATAAAGTTGGTTACGCCTGCTTCTTGCATAACCGCAATACTTTCATAGAAACGAACTGGCTCCTTGACCTGACGCGTCAAGAGTCGAGCGATGTCTTCTTTTTTCATGACAGCAGCTTCTGTATTGCCGACTAGGGGACAAGTAAAATCTGAAAAACTTACCTGAGCTAGAGTTTCAGCTAGTTTCTGACTAGCAGACTCAAGGAGAGCGGTATGAAAGGGACCTGACACCTTGAGAGGAATCAAGCGTTTGGCACCTGCTTCTTGCAAGAGTTCAACAGCTCGATCAACTGCAACCACTTCTCCACCAATCACGATTTGTGCAGGTGTATTATAGTTTGCTGGGGTAACCACTCCAAGTTCAGAAGCTTTTTGACAGGCTTCTTCAATGACCTCTACTGGTGTATTGAGAACAGCCACCATCTTGCCAGAGCCAGCAGGAGCCGCTTCTTCCATATAGGCTCCACGCTTAGCGACCAAAGCCACCGCATCTTCAAAATCCAAAGCGCCACTAGCTACCAAGGCAGAGTATTCTCCAAGAGACAAACCAGCAATCATATCTGGCTGATAGCCCTTTTCTTGCAATAAACGGTAGATAGCAACTGAAGTTGCTAAAATAGCTGGTTGCGTATAGCGGGTCTGATTGAGTTTTTCTTCTTCCGTATCAATGAGATGACGCAAATCATAACCGAGTACCTGACTCGCTTGATCAATCGTTTCTTTGACAATCGGGTAGTGATCATAGAGATCCCGTCCCATACCTAGATACTGGGCACCTTGACCAGCAAATAAAAAGGCCGTTTTAGTCATTTCTTACAACTCCTGCCCAACGAGAGGCTTCTTCTTGAATTTTCTTAGCTGCTCCGTAATACAAATCTTTTAGGATTTCTTCAACGGTTTCTTCTTTAGAAACAAGCCCTGCAATCTGACCTGCCATAACAGATCCGCCATCCACATCACCGTGAACAACTGCTTTGGCTAGGGCACCTGCTCCCATTTGTTCAAAGATTTCTAAATCAGGATTTTCCTGTTTAAAGGCATCTTTCTCAGCTTTTTCAAAATCACGAGTCAATTGATTTTTAATAGCACGAACAGCATGGCCAAAGTGTTGAGCTGAAATCGTAGTATCAATATCTCTAGCTTTTAAAATCTTGGCCTTGTAATTTGGATGTGCATTAGACTCTTTGGCAACGACAAAACGAGTTCCAACCTGAACAGCCTCTGCACCTAGCATAAAGCCAGCCGCAGCACCTTCACCATCCGCAATCCCTCCTGCCGCAATAACAGGAATAGATACAGCTGCCGCCACTTGACGCACCAAGGTCATGGTTGTTAATTTACCGATATGCCCCCCAGCTTCCATTCCTTCTGCAATAACAGCGTCCGCACCGATTTTTTCCATTCGCTTAGCTAGGGCAACACTTGGTACAACAGGAATGACTGTGATCCCGGCTTCATGGAAACGTTCCATGTATTTACCAGGATTTCCTGCGCCTGTTGTCACTACCTTAACACCTTCCTCGATAACAAGGTCTACAATATCTTCCACAAAGGGAGACAAGAGCATGATGTTGACACCAAAGGGTTTATCCGTTAACGATTTGATCTTGTCAATATTTGCCTTGACAACTTCTTTAGGGGCATTTCCCCCACCGATAATGCCTAGTCCCCCAGCTTTAGAAACAGCCCCTGCCAAATCACCATCAGCAACCCAGGCCATCCCTCCTTGAAAAATAGGATAATCAATATTCAATAATTCTGTAATACGCGTTTTCATAGTGCCTCCATCGTTTCTTGCTTACGTAATAGTTCGATACTGTCATAATTTGAAAATCAAACTATTGCCTAAACAAGAGGGAGCGGGTTTCCCTACTCCTTCTATTTATATTCTGCTTATTTTGTTTGCTCTTCAACGTAGGCAACCAAGTCACCAACTGTTTTCAAGTCATCTTCTGCTTCGATTTGGATATCAAAAGCATCTTCGATTTCTGAGATTACTTGGAACAAGTCCAATGAATCTGCGTCCAAATCATCAAAAGTTGATTCAAGTGTTACTTCTGATGCGTCTTTTCCAAGTTCTTCAACGATAATTTCTTGTACTTTTTCAAATACTGCCATGATAGGACTCCTTTAAAATAAATAGTTTTTTATAACAATGTGTTCACCACATGATTACCTAAATTGTAAGAATGAGCGTGCCCCAGGTCAAGCCTCCACCGAAGCCTGATAGCAGAACAGTCTGGCTACCATCTAAAGGGATGAGGCCTTGTTCTACACACTCTGAAAGTAAAATCGGGATACTGGCTGCACTGGTATTGCCATATTCCATCATATTAGCTGGAAGTTTGTCTCGGTCAACACCAATTTTTCTAGCCATCTTATCCAAAATACGGATATTAGCCTGATGCAGTAGCAGATAATCCAAGTCTGTCGCCTCTACAGGAGATTCATCAATAGTCTGCTTGATAGACTTGGCTACATCCCGAATAGCAAAATCAAAGACTGCGCGTCCATCCATCTTCAAAAATGAATCTACACTTTCTTGATCTGAAAATGGAGAATGTAAGCCTGAGTGTCCATAGGTCAGACACTCGCTGCGACTTCCATCACTATTGAGACTCTCCGCTAGGAAATGTTGCTTATCGCTAGCTTCTAACAAGACGCCACCAGCACCATCTCCAAACAAAACAGCTGTTGATCGGTCCGACCAATCGACTGCTTTAGAGAGGGTTTCACTACCAATCACCAAGCCTTTTTGAAAGCGACCAGAAGCGATAAACTTTTCAGCAGTTGAAAGAGCAAATACAAATCCACTGCAAGCAGCTGTTAGGTCAAAAGCAAAAGCTTTTTTTGCACCAATATTAGCTTGAACACGAGCAGCTGTAGAGGGCATCATCGAATCTGGAGTAATGGTAGCTAGGATGATAAAATCCAACTCCTCCCCTGTGATTCCTGCTTTTGTCATCAGTTTCTTAGCAACCTCTGTAGCCAAATCACTGGTAGATTCTGTTCTTGAAATATGCCTTTGTCGTATTCCCGTCCGACTTGAAATCCACTCATCATTGGTATCCATAATCTGAGCCAAGTCGTGATTTGTAACCACTTGCTCTGGCACATAATGAGCAACCTGGCTTATTTTTGCAAAAGCCATTATTTCAAATCCTCCAAAAATTGATAAAGATTGGTCAAACCTTTGCTCATAACATCAATTTCTTCCTTACTCATACCATCAATGATTTTTTCAACCATGGCCTTGTGGAAGCGTTTATGCAGCCTATGAACCAAGCGACCCTTCTTTGTCAAATGTAGATGCACCACACGACGATCCTGCTCTGAGCGAATGCGTTCAATGTAACCCTTGCGTTCGAGATTATTCAAACTAGTCGTAACTGTCCCAAGAGTCACCATCAACTCTTTTGACACTTGACTTGGTGTCACGTCTGGGAATTTCCCAATCACATCAATCGTATGCATTTCTTTGATGGAGATATCCTTGAAACGACTACCTCTCAAGCTCACTTCCTCAATGACAAGGACATTGTTAAATATAGATGTTAAATATTCATTAATTCGTTGGTAGTCCATTTTTCATATCCCTCCTTCTCAAAAAAACTTTTACAATCAAAACATTTGACAAGAGAATTATATCAAAGTTCAAAGAATGATGCAAGTATTTTTTTATTTTCCTGTAAATTTAGGTCTTCTTCTCTCCGAATGAGCTCGCACTCCTTCTTTGAAATCCTCTGTTTGAGCTAAGGATTCCTGTAGGTTCAGTTCTAAAGTAGCGTAATCCTGCCAGTCTTTAAATTGGCTCTCCCAAACCAACTTCTTAATGGCAGCATAGGAATTACTTGAACCACGTCTTAATTTTTTAAGAAGCTGTTCTCTCGTCTTTTCAAGTTTATCAGCTTCAGAAACGCGGTAAACCAATCCCCATTCTAGGGCTTTTTCTGCGGTCAAAGCCTCACCTGTCATGGCTAATTGAGTTGCACGCGTCACACCGATACTGCGACTCAAGAGATGAACTCCCCCTGCATCTGGAGCCAAGCCAACGCCAACAAAGGCTTGGATAAACTTAGCCTTATCCGTCGCCAGACAGAAATCTGCCGCAACAGCCATATTCGCTGCGGCACCTGCAACAGCACCGTCAACTTCCATTAAAACAGGCTTTGCAATTTGCTTGATTTTATAAGAAATAGCATTGACCAACTCTGCGATTTTTGTCAATGATGGAATATCATCCTCATCCACTGCCCGCTTCATCTCTACCAAATCTCCCCCAACAGAGAAGACTTTGCCATTCGCGTTGATTAAGACAAAATGCACAGCTGAATCCTCTTCCGCCAGAATCAAGGCTTCTAAAATTTCCTCACACATAGGAATATGAAAACCATTAGCGACATCAGGACGGTTTAAAGTAATAATTGCCAAATCCTCTTCAAGCTGATAAATAATATGTTCCATCTGGGCTCCTTTTTATTTTTATAAGCAAGTTAAATCATTTTATTAGCAAAGTATATCTTTTTCACTCTTAAAAAGCAAGAATAAGAATGTAATAAGTGTCTCAGCCGATTTTAGATTCCTTATCTTTCCCTGTAAAATAGCTTATTTTCTTCATTGAAAAAAGGCTTTCTTTCTGCTATAATCGTATAAAATACTTACTTTAGGAGTTCTTATGAAAGTTGTTAAATTTGGAGGTAGCTCTCTTGCCTCTGCTGGTCAATTAGAAAAAGTTTTAAACATCGTTAAAAGCGATCCAGAGCGTCGTTTTGTAGTTGTTTCTGCACCAGGAAAACGCAATGCTGAAGATACTAAGGTTACGGATGCCTTAATTAAATACTACCGCGACTATGTTGCTGGTAACGATATTAGTAAGAGTCAAAACTGGATTATCGACCGCTATGCTGCTATGGTTAGTGAACTAGGACTAAAACCTGCTGTTTTAGAAAAAATCTCTAAAAGCATTCGTGCCTTAGCCACTCTTCCTATTGATGAAAATAAATTTCTCTACGATACTTTCCTAGCAGCTGGTGAAAATAACAATGCTAAATTGATTGCTGCCTACTTTAATCAAAACGGGATCGATGCACGCTATGTGCACCCTAGAGAAGCTGGTATTGTGGTCACAAGTGAACCTGGTCACGCTCGCATCATTCCATCAAGTTATGACAAGATTGAAGAATTGACAAATGCAAATGAAGTCCTTGTCATTCCTGGTTTCTTTGGAGTTACCAAGGAAAATCAAATCTGTACCTTCTCACGTGGAGGATCAGACATTACAGGTTCTATCATTGCTGCTGGTGTCAAAGCTGACCTCTATGAAAACTTTACGGACGTTGATGGTATCTTTGCAGCCCACCCTGGTATTATCCACCAACCACACTCGATCCCTGAGTTGACCTACCGTGAAATGCGTGAATTGGCCTATGCAGGCTTCTCAGTCCTTCATGACGAAGCCCTTCTTCCTGCCTACCGTGGAAAAATCCCTCTGGTTATCAAGAATACCAACAACCCTGACCACCCAGGTACTCGTATCGTTCTAAAACATAGTAATGATGAATTTCCAGTTGTGGGAATTGCTGGTGACTCAGGCTTTGTCAGCATCAACATGTCTAAATACCTCATGAACCGTGAGGTGGGATTTGGACGCAAGGTTCTGCAAATCCTTGAAGATCTTAACATCGGTTGGGAACATATGCCAACAGGTATCGACGATCTTTCGATTATCCTCCGTTCTCGAGAACTAACTCCTATCAAGGAAGAAGAAATCCTGCGTCAGTTGGTTCAAAAGGCTGAAGTAGACCATGCAGAAATCGAACACGACCTTTCTATCATTATGATTGTTGGAGAAAAAATGAAGAGTCATATTGGTGTCACTGCTACTGCGACACGCGCTCTATCTGAAAATAAGATCAATATCCAGATGATGTCTCAAGGTTCTAGTGAAGTTTCTATCATGTTTGTTGTCAATAAAGACCAAGAGAAAGCAGCAATCAAAGCCCTCTACAATGCCTTTTTCGGAGAAAGTAAGGAAGACTAATCATGGCCCAATCACTTAATAAAACAGTGCTTCTCAGCACGACAGGCACTTCCTACCTCTCTATCGCTGGAAAAGTTGGGAAATTCCTTGTCGGAGATCAGGCCTTAGAATTTTACCCAGACGTCAATGTCGAACAATTTATCCAGATTCCTTGGGGGCATATCAATCAGATTGGAGCCAATGTCACTGGACGAAAAATCAGTCGCCACTTCGAAGTCTTTACAGACAGAGGAAAATTCCTCTTTGCATCAAAAGACTCAGGTGCCATTCTCAAAATTGCACGCGAAAAACTAGGCAATGACAAGGTCGTCAAACTTCCTACCCTGATTCAGACAATTGGTAAATTCCCAAACTAAGTTCTACTGCTAGTAGAAGTGGAAGTTAATCTGATAAAAATTGTAAAAACCAGTGGAAATCCATGTCAGGGTAAGTTCCACTGGTTTTACTAATGCTTGATTTTATTGCTTTTGTAGCCAAAATGAATCGAAAAAAAGAGCGCACAAAATCCTCTTATCTGAAAGCGTTTCAGATTAAGTTCCGCTATGGTGGAAGTTAGTGTGAGACGTTTGAATAGGGTTTTAGGTTAGTTTTTAGAACTTATGTTGGAGTAATTTAGAAGACTGACAGACGTCTTCTGCAGGTATTTTAGAAATACCGAGAAGCTTAGGAATTTCTTCTCCATAAGTAAAGGCAAAGAGTTCATAAGCTGACTTTCCATTCAAAGCAGCACGTTTGACGCTGTTGACATGAGAGCAGACGAGATTGATGTCCTCTTGAGTTAAATTGTCAAAAGAAGTTCCTTTAGGTAGAATGTCGCGAATCAGCGTGTGATTTTTCTCAATTCTCCCTTTCTGGTCAGAGCGATTAGGGTCACAAAAGAAGAGTTTACTCTCTCCTCGCACATCCATTTCGATGTCATCAACCCTGGCAAACTCTCCACCATTATCGGTAAGAATGACAGGGAAGAGTTGGAAGAAATCTTTGTCCGCTTGGTGAAGAGTGTTCTTGATGTCATAGAGATGTTTGGTAACCTCAAGGGCAGTTTTATTATCCAGAAGTCTAGCGAAGATAAAGTTACAGAAAGATAGATTGAAGGTGAGTAGGACTTTACCTCCCATTCTCCCCATAACTGTGTCCATTTCCAGCCAAGAGTCTAGTTGATTCAGTGCTAAATAGTTTTGGAAATCCTCATAGGAACGGCCTTTTTTAGCTTCTTTAGGGATGGAAGGTAGCTTACTTTTTCGTCTTTCTTTGAATTTAACGGCTCTGGCAAGATCAATCGGAGCGATAGATAGGTACCCTTTTCGGATGTGTCGATAGACAGTTGAGGAGCTGACATCAAGGTTATGAGTTTTGAGAATATGATAGATGTGTTGTCCTTTTTTAACCCCATCAGAAATGACTTTGTCCATGTCCCAGAAGGTCTTGGAATTGAGGGGAGTTCCTTCACGAGCTTCGCCAAGAGTTTGTTCGTATTGTTTTTGAGCTTGCTTAGCGAGGTAGAAGATCTTCTTATAGCCACAATTCTGTCTTCTTTTAGGGCAGCCGTTACAGACAAAGGGAGCTTTGTCGAGTAGAGGGCAAGGAAGGTTATGGCATGTAGACTCTCGGACTTGTCTGTTTCGTTTGACTTCTTTAGAAACAGTAGTCGGGTCTTTTAGAATGGATTGTCCAATAGCTTTGAAGGTTTCACTGCGCTCTAAACCTAATTGGATATCATTACGGTCTGAAAGGGTAAGGTGTTTATGTTTTGTCATAGTAGACCTCGTTTCTAACTCAAACGTCTCACACTTAATTCCACCATAAAAATCCGTTTTAGACTAATTTCCACTTTGGTCAGGCAAGTGGAAGTTACTTTGAGAAGTTACAGATTCAGACAATTGATCAAAAATTTAAAAATCTATTTGCAAAAAAGTAGAAACTTTAGTATAATCATAGCAACGGATAAGTAGGTTATCTTCTTCTTTCAGAAAGTCTGCGGGTGCTGCGAGCAGATAGGAGGGATAGGTGAAATTCTACCGTTAATAACAATTACATAAACAATCAAGTGCACACCTGTGAAGTTGGATGGAACCGTGGCCCTGCCACTCCAACGCTTTGTCAGGTGTGCTTTTTTCATAAAGGAGTTCTTATGTTAGATATCAAACGTATTCGTACAGACTTTGATGCTGTCGCAGAAAAATTAGCTACACGTGGTGTAGATGCTGCTGTCTTGAATGAAATGAAAGAAATCGATGCTAAACGTCGTGATATTTTGGTCAAGGTTGAAACTCTCAAAGCAGAACGCAACACAGTTTCTGCTGAGATTGCCCAAGCCAAACGCAACAAAGAAAATGCAGACGACAAGATTGCTGCTATGCAAACCCTATCTGCTGAAGTAAAAGCCTTGGATGCTGAATTGGCAGAAATCGATGCTAAATTGACAGAATTTACCACTACTCTTCCAAATATACCAGCTGACAGCGTTCCTGTTGGGGCTGACGAAGACGACAATGTGGAAGTTCGTCGTTGGGGCACTCCACGCGAGTTCGATTTCGAGCCAAAAGCTCACTGGGATCTTGGTGAAGACCTTGGTATCCTCGACTGGGAACGCGGTGGTAAGGTAACAGGCGCTCGTTTCCTCTTCTATAAAGGTCTCGGTGCTCGTTTGGAGCGTGCTATCTATAACTTTATGTTGGATGAACATGGAAAAGAAGGCTATACAGAAGTCATCACGCCTTACATGGTTAACCATGATTCTATGTTTGGGACTGGTCAATATCCAAAATTCAAGGAAGATACTTTTGAACTCAGCGACAGCAATTACGTCCTTATTCCTACAGCTGAAGTTCCTCTAACAAACTACTACCGTGATGAAATCCTTGACGGTAAAGACCTGCCAATCTACTTCACTGCTATGAGTCCATCATTCCGTTCTGAAGCGGGTTCTGCTGGTCGCGATACTCGTGGCTTGATTCGTTTGCACCAATTCCACAAGGTTGAAATGGTTAAATTTGCCAAACCAGAAGAATCTTACGAAGAATTGGAAAAAATGACAGCCAACGCTGAAAACATTCTTCAAAAACTTAACCTTCCATACCGTGTCGTTGCTCTCTCTACAGGAGATATGGGCTTCTCAGCTGCCAAGACTTACGACTTGGAAGTTTGGATTCCAGCTCAAAATACCTACCGTGAAATATCAAGCTGTTCAAATACAGAAGATTTCCAAGCCCGTCGTGCCCAAATCCGTTACCGTGATGAAGCAGATGGCAAGGTTAAATTGCTTCACACCTTGAACGGTTCTGGACTTGCAGTTGGACGTACAGTGGCTGCTATTCTTGAAAACTACCAAAATGCAGATGGTTCTGTGACCATTCCAGAAGCACTTCGTCCATACATGGGTGGAGCTGAAGTCATCAAACCATAAAAATAAGGTTTAGCTATTTCTAGCTAGACCTTTTTTCGTAACCAAATCAGATAAGCGCCTAATACAAAGAATAAAATAGTTAGACAAATAACGGTTTCAGCCACTACCAGATAATCCAGAAATGGAAGTTTCAAAATTCCCTGAGACATCTTGAGCGCGATAGCTGTGCTAATGGTTGGGAAGGGAAGGGCTGAGAAGGATGGTTGAAAGCCTTGTTTTAAAATATTGGGCAGGCGAGTTAAAACAAAGAAAAAGAAGGATTGAGAAGCCAAAATCATGACGATTAAGACCCAATTTGGTAAGCTCTCTCCTCCAACTCGAACAAGGGAAGCCAAGAGTAGAGAGAAAGGAGCACAGTAGATTCCTTCTTGCGCAAGCAAGGCTAGCGGGAGTGGATGTTTCTTTAAATCGCTATAAATAAGGGGATAGAGATAGAAGGTCAAGAGAAAACCAAAACTCAAGGTCGCATAGGCAATCTCGATGATGCCTACCAGAGGATAGGTCAAGGCTGCCACTGCTATCCCCACATAAAGCACCGTCCAGCTGGGAGTAGAGTTTACTCTCTTACATGGATAGGCAAATTTAATTGTAAAAATAACAATCAAGGCCCAATCCAAGAGAAAAGAAAACCACCAGAGTCCTTGCGCTACTATTGGCAAATGAGGGAAAATGCGAAAGACATAAGTCGATAAAATCATCCCAGCCATGGGAAAGGTCCCCATTCCTGACAAAAGAGGAGGCTTAGTCAACTCTTGCTTGGTTTCCTTCCAACTAAACAAATGCAAAATCAGAAAGTAAATCCACAAAATCAAACCTGTCAGACTAAGCAGATGGGACAGAATCGGTAACGTATCTAACATAAGATTTCCAGCTCCTGCCAAACCTAGCAAACAACCAGAAAATACCAAGGGGAGTTTTTTCATCTTAACCTCCAATAATCATGTCAGTTTCAGTATAGCATAAAAGTGCTTAAATGAGGGGATAAAAAAACGAAGTCCGATTATTTCAGACTTCATTTTACTCAGATATGAATTAAGCATAAGGTTGCAATTCTGGATTAATTGGGGTATTAGCTAGGTTGTTGGCATAGTTACAAAGGCTTGCTAGGCTGACACCAAGAACCACATCCAAGGCATTTTGTTGGGTGTAGCCAGCTTCTAAAAATTCAGATAAGGCTTCATCTCCTACACGACCCTTGGTATTGATAACCGCCAAGGTAAACTTAGCTAGGGTGTCCAATTTAGGATCTGTTTCAATTGGAGTACGATTGCGGAGGGCTTGCAAAAGGTCATCATTCATCTGGATTTGTTTGATGGAAAAGGCTGTGTGACCTGCGACGCAGAAGGCACAACCATTGGTTACGGCTGCTGTGATTTGCACCACTTCACGCTCAACGGGTGTCAAGCTGTTGCGACGGTTGATAGCTCCGACAGTACGGTAAGCCTCTAAAGCAGTCGGTGCATTAGCCAAGAGACCAATTAGGTTAGGAATATAGCCATTGTTATCTTTTTCTACTGTTTCAAGAACTTCTTTCACTTCTGCTGGTGCTGATTCGACTGTATGGATTGTAAATGTTGTCATCATAAAACCTCTTTTCATGTTGTTGAAATCTAGTCTATCACAGATTCTATACCGTGTATAATATATATTTTAAATTACACCGATAGAAATTTTTTATGAATGAAAAAAATCACACGAGCTGTGTGATTTCATTATTTATCAAAATACTTTTTAGTTTCAGCAATAACGACTGGTGACAAGACTAAGAGGGCAATCAAGTTTGGCAGAGCCATCAAGGCATTGACAATATCTGCGATAATCCAAACCATATCCAACTCGATAAATCCTCCCAACAAGACCATGAGCACAAAAACCACACGGTAGAGCCAGATAAAGCGAACCCCAAAGAGAAACTCAAAACAGCGTTCTCCATAGTAGTTCCAACCTAGAATCGTCGTAAAGGCAAAGAGCACAAGGAAGATGGTCAAAAGGGCAGGTCCAAAGTGTGAAAAGACTGTTGAGAAAGCAGACTGAGTCAAGGCAACCCCATTTAAGTCGCCACTCCAAACACCAGTTACCAAGATGGTCAAACCAGTCAGAGTACAGATAATGAGTGTATCAATAAAGGTTCCTGTCATGGAAATCAAACCTTGCTCTACTGGTTCATTTGTCTTAGCCGCAGCAGCTGCAATAGGAGCTGAACCTAGACCAGACTCATTTGAAAACACACCACGCGCCACACCATTTTGAATAGCCATTCGAATGGTAGCACCGGCAAATCCACCTACCGCAGCAACAGGACTAAATGCTGATGTCAAGATTAAAGCGATTGTGGCAGGGATTTTTTCGATATTAAAGAAAATAACTGTAAGAGTTCCCAAAATATAAATGATAGCCATAAAAGGAACAACGGTAGTTGAAACCTTTGAAATGGACTTGAGTCCACCAAAGACAGCAATCGCTACAAAGACAGACAAAACGAGAGCGGTGATGGCTGGCGAAATAGCCGTTGTATTTTGGATAGATTCTGTAATCGAGTTGACTTGGGTAAAGGTCCCGATTCCTAATAAAGCTACTAACACACCTGCCAGAGCAAAGAAGATAGCAAGGGGACGCCACTTTTCTCCCATCCCTAGAAGGATATAGTGCATGGGACCTCCCGCCACTGCACCATGGTCGTCCTTTGTGCGGTATTTAATAGCTAGTAGTCCTTCCGAATACTTAGTAGCCATCCCAAAGAAAGCAGCCATCCACATCCAAAAGAGGGCTCCTGGGCCACCGACCTTGATAGCCGTCGCCACCCCGATAATATTTCCCGTACCAACTGTAGCTGCGAGGGCTGTACACAAGGCCGCAAAACTGGATACATCGCCATGCCCCTTGTCCTTAGTAAAAATAAGCTGGAAGGCCTTGGGCAGACGCAAAACCTGCAAGAGGCCTAGACGGGCAGTTAGGTAAATCCCTGTTCCGACCAATAAAATCAAAAGGGGTGGGCCCCAAGCAAAAGCATCGATTGATTTAAGCAATTCTAACATTTCCTTCTCCTATCTTTTCAACCCCAAAAGAAAGAGCACATGCAAGATACATGTACTCTGGAATGCTTAGATAAATGCTAAAAAGCGGTCTATCCTAGCTCTGTCCTTTTACCTGAGAGTTTGAGCAGTTGCCTGCCTTGCCCCTTCGGTGCCTTTACGGTCTCTCCAGAGTTCCGTCCATTTACAGTCATGGAAAATCAAACAATTCCCCACTTCTATTAAACTTCATTCGGTGTTGGTATTTAATTGATTCTTATTTTACAAAAAATGTTGGCTTTTGTCAATGTGTTTATTAGTAAAAATTAGTTCAACAGTTTTTACTTTATAAAGTCCAGAATACTGCTATCCTTTAAAAGTCACAATAGTCGCGCCACTGCCTCCAGCATTTTGTGGGGCATAACCGAAACTCTTGACATGCTTGTTTCTTTGTAGATATTTGGTAACTCCTTCACGGATGACACCTGTTCCGATACCATGGATGATATCAACTTGAGCCATATTATTAAGCAAGGCTTGGTCTATAAAGGCATCTAGCTCATTCATGGCTTCTTCATAGCGCTTGCCTCGAAGATCCAGTCTAGCTTGAGGTCCTCGACCAGAAGTTCGTTTCACCACATTGACTTGTTTCTTCTTGACTGGTTTTTCTTGCTGGACTTGAACGAGGTCAAATTCTTTCTCTTCCAAAGTCATCTTAATCAAACCGACTTGGGCTTCCCAGCGGCCGTCCTTGAGTTGACTGGTCAAGGTACCACGCTGTCCATAACTGAGAACCACGATGTCATCTCCCACCTTCGGAGCTCGTTTTTTCTTGGCCTTTTGAAGGACCTTGTTTTTAGACAAGTCCACTTTTTCAGGAGCCAATTTTTTCAATTTAGCCTTGGCTTCAATGATTTCGTGGGGTTTGAGTTGAGATTTGCTGTGGAGATTTTTGAGAATCTGGTCACTCTCACTTAGAGCCATGTCCACAATCTCAGCAGCCTGTTCACGCGCCTTGTTGAGCTCGGTTTCCTTTTCACGATTGAGCTCGTTGTAGAGTTTTTTGAGAGCACGGTTCATCTTGAGATTTTCTTGCTCCACCTCACGGATATTATCCAAGCGTTTGCGACTCTCTAGCGTCTGCTCTTCCAGTTGCTCAATGATACGGTTAACATCATTGTCCTGATCGACCTGCTGGCTGGCATCCCCCACGATGACTTCAGATAGGCCTAGACGTTTGGCAATTTCAAAGGCATTACTTCGACCAGGCACTCCCTGCATAAAGCGATAGGTCGGGCGAAGAGTCGCAGTATCAAACTCCATGCTGGCATTTTGGACAAAAGCTGTCTCAATACCATAGGCCTTGAGTTCTGGATAGTGGGTGGTCGCCATAGTCTTAACTTGACGCAGGCGAAGGTCCTCCAGAATAGCCATAGCAAGGGCAGCTCCTTCTTGAGGATCCGTACCAGCCCCCAACTCATCCAAGAGTAAGAGTGAATGTTGATTGACCTTGCCAAGAATATCCACAATATTGGTCATGTGGCTAGAGAAGGTAGACAAGCTCTGCTCAATAGACTGCTCATCGCCAATATCAGCAAAAATTTCTTCAAAAATACCAACACGACTTCCCTTATCTGCTAAAATCGGCAAACCAGACTGAGCCATAACCTGCGTCAAGCCCAGAGTTTTAAGCATGATGGTCTTCCCACCTGTATTGGGACCTGTAATAACAATGGCTGTTAAATCTTGACCAAAATGGACATCATTTGCGACGGCATTTTTGACCAAAGGATGGCAGACATGGAGCAATTGAATTTCCTGATTTTCTGACAGCTGAGGAACGACTGCTTGCCTTTCTTGGATAAAGCGGACCTTGGCACGAATCAAGTCCAGATGACCGATAATCCAAGCATCATTAGCAATCTCAGCCGCATGAGGGCGAACACGCTCAGAGATTTCTTGGAGAATGCGAAGCATTTCATAACGCTCATCTGCTCGTAAACTAGCAATTTCTTCGCTCAGTTTGACCACCTCACGGGGTTCGATATAGACGGTGTTTCCACTAGCAGAAATATCATGAACGACACCTGCAATCTTATTGCGGTAGGTATTTTTGACTGGTAAAACCTGACGACCATTTCTGCTAGCAACGATTCCTTCTGTCAACATCTGCGCTTTTTGTTTGAGCAAATCTTGCAAGACATCGCGGACCTGACTCTCGCTGTCATGGATTTTTCGACGGATGCGCGCCAATTCTTCACTGGCAAAATTTTCAATGAAACCTGCATCATTAAAGGCTTGGAGATTTCCTTGTAATTGCGGAAAATCGTGTAGTTTCTCAAACCAAAGGGCTAATTCTTCCAAACTGACATTTTCCAGATTAGCATAAAAACCTTGAAGCTCTCGGCTAGAAAGAAGCACGCGCTTCAAGAGTAGGAACTCCTCAATATTGAGGTCTGCTCCCATCTCCAACCGCTTGCAGACTCCTGCAATTTCCTTAGTTGCGAGAATGGTAAAATGCGGTTGCTCGACAAAGAGAGCCTGCATTTCCTTCATCTCAGCAAAAGCCTGTTTGATTTTATCTGCTTTGGCAGTCGGAGCCAGCTGTCTCAATTGCTCCAAGCCCTGCTCGGTCAACAAATGGGGTTCAAACAAGGCCTTGACCTTATTGAACTCTAATGTTTCTAATATTTTCTTGTTCATCGTTATTTCCTTGTCTTTGAATGTCTAGGTGGGATAGCTTTTTACATTCTGGTAGATTCGAGTCAATCTGTAAACAAAGGGCTAGGAAAACTCCTGCCCTTTTTATCCGATTAAATTTGTCACCCAGATTTGTTTGAGCCAACTAGTTGTTACTGGTATGCTCTGGATGATATGTTTTGCGACGATACTCTTTTCAAGAGGATTTTGTACAGCTGCCATGGGAATGGTTGCTAGTATGGTCAAGGCCATTTGCAAGACAAATAAGGTCACCAACATGGACAAGATCCCTGCTGAAACTTGGAACAACTTACCACCCAGTTTTTTACTAGGAAGTAAGTGTAAAAGGAGACCAAGCAAACGACCGATGCTATAGACTATCCCAAATACAAGCAAGTAGCCGATCCCTGCGTAAAATACCTTATCCAACTGAAAGAGTTGATCCGATGGGAAAAAGAAAGTCCCCTGACCTTCCTGCGGATTTGCATAAGGGAGCAATAAATGGAACTGCTCTCCAAGTCCCTTGTAAAACTGGCCAGCCATAAAAGCCGATGCCATGGCTGAAATCAGGTAATAAACCTGCAAGAGCAGACCTCTCCGATAGCCAATATAAAATCCCCAAGCCAAGACCAATAGAAGAAGGAGTGAAATCATAAGGAATCCTCAATCTTGCTCTGTTCTTGCTTGCAAGTCACAAGCTTGTGACGGAGTTCTTCTAATTCTTGCTCCTTATCATCAAATTCAATCTCACGGCTGAGCTGAGTTGATAAACAGTTGACTGCCAACAAAAGAGCGATTGTTTCATCGTCTGCACTAGGCATTTGTTCTTTAATTGCTTGGTATTTTTCTGTCGCAACCTTGGCGATTTCCTCCATAAAAAGGTTATCATGCTCGCTTGTCAAAGTTAATGATTTTTTCCCGAATGTAAATTTGAATCGATTTAGATTTGCCATAAAATTCACCTCACGATATTATACCAAAATTCGCTAATTTTGTCAGTTTTTACAAATTTGCCTGCTTTTATGGTACAATAGAAACTATGGCAAGTATAACACTCACACCAAGTGAAAAGGAGATTCAGGCTTTTCTTGAACACTATCAAACCAGTCTGGCTCCCAGCAAGAATCCCTATATCCGCTACTTTTTGAGGCTACCCCAAGCAACGGTTTCTATCTATACTTCTGGAAAGGTCTTACTTCAGGGTGAAGGGGCTGAGAAATACGCTCGTTTCTTTGGCTATCAAGCTGTAGAGCAAACCAGCGGACAAAATCTCCCTTTGATTGGGACAGATGAGGTAGGAAATGGTTCCTACTTTGGTGGACTTGCAGTTGTGGCTTCCTTTGTCACACCTGACCAGCATACCTTCTTGCGAAAACTCGGTGTAGGGGATTCCAAGACTCTGACCGACCTAAAAATCCGTCAGATTGCCCCTATCCTCAAAGAAAAAATCCAGCACCAGGCACTGCTTCTCTCACCAAGCAAGTACAACGAGGTCATCGGAGACCGCTACAATGCTGTTTCGGTTAAGGTTGCCCTCCATAATCAGGCTATCTATCTCCTCCTTCAAAAAGGCATCCAGCCCGAGAAAATTGTGATTGACGCCTTTACCAGTGCTAAAAATTATGACAAGTACTTGGCGCAAGAGGCCAATCGTTTCAGCAATCCTATTAGCCTAGAAGAAAAGGCCGAGGGCAAATACTTGGCCGTCGCAGTTTCTTCTATCATTGCGCGTGATCTCTTTCTAGAAAATCTTGAAAATCTGGGACGAGAACTGGGCTATCAACTTCCAAGTGGAGCTGGAACGGCTTCTGACAAGGTGGCTAGCCAGATTTTACAAGCCTATGGTATGCAGGGACTAAATTTCTGCGCCAAACTGCACTTTAAAAATACTGAAAAAGCGAAAAAACGCTTAGAAAGGTAAGTTATGAATTCATTTAAAAATTTCCTAAAAGAGTGGGGATTGTTCCTCCTGATTCTGTCATTACTAGCTTTAAGTCGTATCTTTTTTTGGAGCAATGTCCGCGTAGAAGGGCATTCCATGGATCCAACCCTAGCGGATGGCGAAATCCTCTTTGTTGTCAAACACCTCCCTATTGACCGTTTTGATATCGTGGTTGCCCATGAGGAAGATGGCAATAAGGACATCGTCAAGCGCGTAATTGGAATGCCTGGCGATACTATCCGTTACGAGAACGATAAACTTTACATCAATGATAAAGAAACGGACGAACCTTACCTAGCTGACTACATCAAACGTTTCAAGGATGATAAACTCCAAAGCACCTACTCAGGCAAGGGCTTTGAAGGAAATAAAGGAACTTTCTTTAGAAGTATCGCTCAAAAAGCCCAAGCCTTCACAGTCGATGTCAACTACAATACCAACTTTAGCTTCACTGTTCCAGAAGGAGAATACCTTCTCCTCGGAGATGACCGCTTGGTTTCTAGCGACAGCCGCCACGTAGGTACCTTTAAAGCAAAAGATATTACAGGGGAAGCTAAATTCCGCTTCTGGCCAATCACCCGTATCGGAACATTTTAAGAGACCTAAGAGGCCGAGAATCAAGAATCTCAGCCTCTTCTTCTATCGTGAGAAGTGATTGTTTATTGACTAATACTCTTCAAAACACGTCAGCTTCCATCTGCAACCTCAAAACACTGTTTTGAGCAACCTGCGGCTAGCTTTCTGGTTTGCTCTTTGATTTTCATTGAGTATAAAATAAAAACAATCCCAACTCTCACCTATTCATGCAAAGGAATTTTATGGAAGTTTATTTTTCAGGAACCATTGAACGGATTATTTTTGAGAATCCCAGCAATTTTTATCGCATCCTCCTCCTAGAAATCGAAGATACGGACGCAGAAGATTTTGATGATTTTGAAATTATTGTCACCGGCACCATGGCTGACGTGATTGAGGGAGAAGACTATACTTTTTGGGGGCAAATTGTCCAGCACTCCAAGTATGGGGAACAACTGCAAATCAGCCGATATGAACGCGCAAAACCAACTAGCAAGGGCTTGGTCAAGTACTTTTCAAGTAGCCATTTCAAGGGAATTGGTCTCAAGACAGCTCAGAAAATTGTGGATACCTATGGCGACAATACCATTGACGAAATTTTGCAACACCCAGAAAAGCTAGAAAGTATCTCAGGACTCTCTGCCAAAAATCGCGAGGCTTTCGTCTCCACTCTTCGTCTCAACTACGGAACGGAGATGGTTTTGGCTAAACTAGCCAACTACGGCATTCCCAACAAACTAGCCTTTCAGATTCAAGACTTTTACAAGGAAGAAACCCTTGATGTGGTTGAAAATTATCCCTACCAACTGGTTGAAGATATCAAGGGTTTGGGCTTTACTATTGCTGACCAATTAGCGGAGGAGCTAGGCATCGAAAGTCAGGCTCCTGAACGCTTCCACGCCGGTCTAGTTCACAGTCTTTTTCAGGCCTGTATGGAAACAGGGGACACCTATGTTGAAGCTCGGGATTTGCTAGAACAAACCCTTACTCTCCTTGAATCTTCTCGCCCAGTGGAACTGGATCCCAGCCAAGTGGCCCAAGAACTCTCCTACCTGATTGAAGAAGACAAGGTCCAGCAGATTGATACCAAGATTTTTGACAACAGCCTCTTTTTCGCTGAGGAAGGCATCCGCAGTCACTTGGTTCGTATTCTTGAAAAAGGAAAACAGAAGAGTCATGATTTAGAAACCATTCAAAAACATATCGCTACTGTCGAGGAAGAGCTGGGGATTGAGTATGATAGCATTCAAAAACAAGCTATCTGTGATGCTATCCAGAACAAGGTCTTTATCCTAACAGGTGGACCTGGTACTGGTAAGACAACTGTGATCAATGGGATTATCGCTGTTTATGCCCTCTTAGAAGGACTTAACCTCAGGAAAAAAAGCAATCTGCCGATTCTTCTTGCTGCTCCAACTGGACGAGCCGCTCGACGTATGAATGAATTGACAGGCTTGCCTAGCGCGACCATACACCGTCATTTAGGAATGACAGGTGACGATGATACCAGTCATCTGGAAGATTATCTGGATGCCGACTTTATCATCGTAGATGAATTCTCCATGGTGGATACTTGGCTGGCCAATCAACTCTTCTCCAACATCTCTTCTAACAGTAAAATCCTCATCGTGGGTGACAGCGACCAGCTACCGTCTGTCAGCCCTGGACAGGTTCTAGCGGATCTACTCCATATTCCCTTGATTCCTCAGACTCGTTTGGAAAAAATTTATCGACAAAGCGAAGAATCAACCATAGTAACCTTAGCAAGTCAGATTCGACAGGGCATCTTGCCAGCTGATTTCACCCAGAAAAAAGCAGACCGTTCCTACTTTGAAATTGCTAGTGGCCATATTCCTGCTACTATTGAGAAAATCTTAGGCGCTGCCCTCAGAAGTGGTATCCCTGCTCGTGATATTCAGGTTCTAGCTCCCATGTACCGAGGGACGGCAGGGATTGATGCCATCAACCAGCTCATGCAAGACCTCCTGAATCCACCACAAAAAGACCAACTCAGTTTTGAAGCTCCCCAGTGTCACTATCGTAAGGGCGACAAGGTCATTCACTTGGTCAACGATGCTGAAATCAATGTCTTTAATGGAGATTTAGGAGTCATCACAGACCTGATTCCTGGCAAATACACCGAGTCGAAACAAGATGAGATTGTCATTGATTTTGATGGCAACGAGGTCTCTTACCCACGTAACGAATGGTACAAGATTCGCCTGGCCTATGCTATGAGTATCCATAAGTCACAGGGAAGTGAGTTCCCTGTTGTCATCCTGCCTATCACTAGTGCTAGTAGGCGTATGCTGGAGCGCAATCTCATCTACACAGCCATTACTCGCGCCAAAAGCAAGCTTATCTTACTAGGAGAATTACAGGCCTTCGATTATGCTACTCAACATATCGGAACTGCCCGAAAAACCTATCTGATTGAACGCTTCAGTGATTTATTGGAGAATGTTGAAGAAAAGCAACAAGCGGTCTCTGAAACAGTAACATCAAGTATCTCTGAACAATCCTACATCCTAACCGAAGAAAACTGGGACAGCATCCCAGCCATGATTGGGATTACAGACGCAGACCTCAAAGAGATTTTTGGAAAATAGTGTATAAGAAAACCCACCAATTCAGGTGGGCTTTTTGTTTATTAAGATTATTTTACTGTTGCTGTGCTTGTGATCAACTCAACAGCTTTTTTGATTGTGATATCGTGTTTCAACATATCAGCTGAAAGCAAGCTTTGTACTTGAGCAACTTCCATGTTGTAGTCTGCTGCCAATTGCTCGATTTCTTTTTGGATTTCTTCTTCTGAAGCGTCAAATCCTTCAGCTTTGGCAACTGCTTCGATAACAAGGTTAGTTCTAGTACGTGACTCAGCTTCTGCTTGGTATTGGTTGTGAAGGTCTTCTTGAGTAGTTCCAGTGATTTGGAAGTACATGTCAGGGTTGATACCTTGACGTTGCAAGTTCCCAAGGAATTCGTTTACTGAGCGGTGAACTTCTTCGTGAATCATTTCTTCTGGAAGTTCTACGATTTCAGCGTTTTCTACAGCTTTATCAATTGCTGCACCTTCAACTGCATCTTTGTAAGCTTCTTCTTTAGCAGCAGCCAATTCGTTGCGGTATTTTTCTTTCAATTCAGCAAGTGTTTCAACTTCTTCGTCGATGTCTTTTGCAAGTTCATCATCAAGAGCTGGAACTTCTTTAGCTTTAACTTCGTGGATAGTTGTCACGAATTTAGCTTCTTTACCTGCAAGGTCTTCTGCTTGATAGTCTTCTGGGAATGTTACGATAACATCAACAGTTTCGCCAGCTGAGTGACCTACCAATTGGTCTTCAAAGCCAGGGATGAATTGACCTGAACCAAGTCCAAGTGAGAAGTTTTCACCTTTTCCACCATCAAATTCAACACCGTCGATAGAACCAACGAAGTCGATGACAACAGTGTCACCGTTTTCAGCAGCAGCTTCTTTGATAACCAATTCAGCCAAGTTGTTGCGTTCGCGTTCGATACGCTCTTCAACGTCAGCATCAGTTACTTCTTTTTCTACATCAACTGATACTTCAAGGTTTTTGTAGTCACCCAATTTTACTTCAGGTTTTGTAACAACTTCAGCAGTGATAACCCAGTCTTGACCTTTTTCCATTGAAGTTACGTCAATTTTTGGTTGTGCAACGACTTCAAGACCAGCTGCTTTTACAGCTGCTTCATAAGCGTTTGGCAAAAGAGCGTTCATAACGTCTTGATAAAGTGATTCTTCACCAAATTTTTTGTCGAAGATAGAACGTGGAAGGTGACCTTTACGGAAACCTGGAACATTAAGAGATTTCTTCACTGAGTTGAAGACACGATCCAATTCTGGTTTAATTTGGTCTTGAGAGATAGTGAAAGTCAAGACACCACGGTTTGTTTCTTTGTTTTCAAATGATACAGACATTCTGTCATTTCTCCTTAAAATTTTTTAAATACAGTCTATTATAACATAAATGGACGACTTTTTTCAAGTAATGACTGCGCTTTTCAATGATGCTAGAGGTACTTGCTCGCTTCTTTGATACTAAATTAAGTCATTTCTCCGATATTATTTTATATAACTACTAAAACTCCTCACGCCCTACCAAACGATGCTGAAAGGCATAGACTGCCGCCTGGGTACGATCACTGACTTCAAGTTTGGCAAGGATATTGGACACATGGGTCTTGACCGTCTTGAGAGAGATAAAAAGTTCGTCTGCGATACGCTGATTTTCGTAGCCCTTGGCAATCAGTTGGAGAACATCTCGCTCACGCGCAGTCAAATCCTCATGTAGTTCCATGTGATTGCGGTGGTATTCAACCTTCTTGCTGACCTCTTGCTCAATGGCCAGCTCACCAGCAGCCACCTTACGGACGGCATGGAGAAGTTCGTCAGCACTAGAAGTCTTGAGCATATAGCCCCTAGCACCTGCATTTAAGACAGGCATGATTTTTTCATTGTCCAAGTAAGAAGTCACAATCAAAATCTTGGCTTCAGGCCATTCTTTGAGGATAGCCAAGGTCGCGTCAATTCCATTCATCTCAGGCATGACAATATCCATGACAATGACATCTGGACGCAGTTCCAAGGCCAAGTCAATTCCTTGAGACCCGTTGGACGCCTCGCCCACAACTTCTACATCATCTTGGAGGTCAAAGTAGCTTTTCAAGCCCAAGCGGACCATTTCATGGTCATCTACTAGTAAAATTTTCATCTTTACTCCTTTATCATTCCTTATCTAGCAGGGGAATACGAATATCAATTGCCATCCCTTGCTTGGGAGCTGTTAATAACTGAACCGTCCCTGCCATATCTTCAACCCGCTCCTTGATATTTCGCAGTCCATAACTCAAGTCGTCTAAACTCCCTAACTGAAAACCAATTCCATTGTCCACCACCTTCAGTTGCAATTCAACATCTGTCTGATAGAGATAGACATCTAAACAAGAGGCCTGGGCATGGCGAAGGGTATTGCTGATCAACTCTTGCAGGATACGGAAAATATGCTCCTCAATTTTCTTGGGCAATTTCGTTACATTATGCTTGAAACCAACCTTGAGATCACTCTTGTCCTCAAGCTCTTTTAAGAGGATTTGGATTCCCTCAACCAGATTCTTCTGCTCCAGCTCAACTGGTCGCAAATGCAAGAGCAAGACCCGCAAATCCTTCTGGGCTGTTTCTAAAATAGCTGTGACACTCTGCAACTGGGGCTGCATCTTTTCTCTATCCAATTTCAAAGCCTGCTGACTGATACCCGATAAAATCATGTGGGCCGCAAACAACTCCTGACTGACTGTATCGTGCAAATCCCGAGCAATTCGCTTCCGTTCCTTCTCGATGATTTCCTCTTCCTGAGCAAGGCTATGATTTTCAGCTTTTTGAAGAGCCTCTGTCAAAAGGTTAAGTTTACCTGACAAGGACTTGAAACTGGCATCCAAATCTGGATCTGCAACCTGAACCACTTCTTGCCCTGCCAATAAACGCTTGAGATTAGTCTGCATTTTTCTTAGAGAAAGCTCTTCGATACCTCTCCAAAACAGGGCTAAGAGACAGGTCATGGACATGCTGAATACCAACAACAAAAAGATAAATTTTTCTGTTTTTTCGACATCGTGCAGAAAGATAGACCAGTCAAAGTCAAGGATTTCCAGCAAGCTGTGGGAGAAAAACAAGACAAACAGGAAGGAGGTGAGGACAATGATTACATAAGCTTGTTTTTTCATCCTCTGACCACCTCCACATCCCCAATCATAGTAGTCAAGAAAATCTTGACACTCTTGTTACTCTTGAGATAGTCTCTTGTTTCTTGATGATAGTGTTCATTGCGGAGGGCTCGCTTGGGCTGGTTGAAAAAAGTCAAATCACCATAGAGACAGTTAACGCTAAGGCTGACTTCCACATCTACAGGTACAATGATTTTGGTCGTTCCTACCATCTTTCTGAGGATAATGACATTGTCATGATTGGTTAGGATGACCCTCTCCAGATGAATAGTGTCCTTGCCCATGAGGCGAAAGAGATTGATATCATCAAACTGGCAAGTCTGGTAGCTTGAAAAATGATGGAGATTTCCAAACCAACGATTTTTCTCCTTCTTAACCGTTACCACCTCTTCAAAAACCAAATTGGTCTGCTCTTTTTCCTGGTTCATCATCGGATAAAGAAGAAAGAGGCTGTAGATGACCGCAACAAAAATAGCTAAAATCACAAAAGGATTGAGCATGACGATGAAAAAGAAAAGAATGGTTGCCACCACTAAAAGAAGATTATTGCCCTCTTTACCAGTGTAATAACGAATCAAAAGCAAAAAGAGGAATAAAATCAGCAGAAAACGCGAAAAATGCTCTGAAACCATCAAAATCAGAGCTCCTGTCAAAAGACAGGTTTCGATAAATAAAAAGATTTTAAATTTTCTCATAAGTTCATCCTCTGCTTTCTATTTTATCACAATTCAAAAAAGTCACCTCAGTCTAAAGATGGAAAAAAGGCGGTGGTTACGCCTTTTTCATCTGATCCTTTGCTTCTTTTAATTTTCCATAAAGAAGATAGTCTACTTTTTGCAGATCTGCTATGGTGGCACAATTAAGAGCACACATAATCAAGCGTAGATCTGCTTTCCAGCCTTGGACAATGCCAATCACTTCTTCGACTGTGTAGCTTTCAACCAATTCTAGAACTGTTCGAGACAGTCCTACAGCCTTAGCACCAAAGACCAAGCACTTAATCATATCCAGCGGATTCCGAACCCCTCCACTAACTAAGAGTTCGACCTTGTCTTTCCATTCTTGGGCATTGAGAAGGGCCTGCATGGTGGACTGGCCCCATTGATTAAGATAATCACGCTGACCACTGCGACGGTTTTCGATATAAGCAAAGCTGGTGCCACCACGACCTGATAGATCAACAGTTCGAACGCCTAGTTCATAGGCTCTTTCGATGGTCTTGGCATCCATTCCAAAGCCCACTTCCTTGAGGGCAATCGGAACAGGGATTTGCTTGCTATAGTCTGCTAGATTCGATTGCCAGCTTCTGAACTTCCTTTCTCCCTCAGGCATGAGTAATTCCTGCATGACATTGACATGCACTTGTAGGAGAAGAGGATTCATTTCTTCTACCGTCTGAAGTCCTAACTCGACAGGCTTGTCTAATCCAATATTGGTTCCAAGAAGGAGATTTGGATGACTAGACTTGACAGAAAAAGAGGCATCTGATGGATCTTTGAGAGCCGCACTATAAGAGCCTGTCACAAATAAAATACCACAGGCTTCCGCCACCTGAGCTAGTTTTTGATTGATTTCTTTACCTTTTTCACTCCCACCTGTCATGGCATTGATATAAAAAGGAAAAGCCCACTTTCGACCAGCGAACTCTGTCGACAGATTGACTTCATCCAGGTCGTAAAGAGGCAAGGAAGAATGAATCAACTCCACCTCATCAAAGCTATTATAGGAACTTTTCTGCTCAAGGGCATAGCGGATGTGCTCATCCTTACGATTTGTCGTCATGTCCTATCCTTTCTTGGTATAAAAGCTCAATCCCCAGATCGGCCCAACGGTTTTTTAGGGTTTCAGTTGATTGCTCATCAAAACTCAAGGCAATACCACAATCACCACCACCAGCGCCGCTACTCTTAGCAACAGCCTGCAAATCTTGACTGGCTTCTTTCAACTGTCTAAGCGAAGGCGTGTAAATATCTGTACTCAAACCTTCTAAAAGCTGACTGGCTGTTTCCACCTGCTCAATGATTTTTTCTGCATTCCCTTGCTCCAAGGCTTCTACCAAAGAAGCCACCGTTTCTTTTGAGGAACTTAAAAAATTCTGATTGATATTTTGCTTGATTTGCTGAACCATGTTACTAGACACAGCTACTTCCTTGGTCCATCCCACTAGGAAATCACATTCTAGGGCAGGTTTCACTTGTAAGATGGAAAAGCCCCACTCACGCTCCAAAACTGTCGTCAAGTTTTCTTCTTCCAACCAAGCAGCCACCTTCTGGCGATTAAATGACTGGTAGAGAACCAAATCCTCTGCTACAATACAGGCAAGGTCGCCCATGGAACCATTGTCTCCTCGCTTGAGCAAGACAGCACTAGCCAGCTTAAACAAGAGATCTTGATTAACCGAAAGATCATATAGAGCAAGCAGAGCCTTGATAACCAAGACAACGATGCTACCGCTAGAACCTAGACCAAACTTTTTCCCTTCTCGTTCCATTTTCCCACGAATTTCTAGAGAAAAAGGTCGCAAGGTTTGCTCACGATAAACGAGGAAATCTTGCACTAAAGCAATTGTTTCTTGAATCAAGCTATAGTCAGGATTTGGCGTCAAATCCACTGCGAAATCAAACATATCTGAGTAGATACGGTAACTATCAGAAAAAGTAATCTCGCCCTTCATATAGATGGGAATGGCATTTATCAAGGCCAACTGCCCTGGCTCTAAAATAGCATATTCACCTGCCCAATAGAGTTTTCCGCAAGTTTTAACAGCAATCATCTTGACTCAAATCCTTTGTTTTTGACACAATCAAGCGATAACGTTGACCGAAGATTTCTGATAAATGCTCCAAGTCTTTCTTCTGACAGAGGACCTTGACATTGGGACCAGCATCCATGGTAAAGTAGCAGGATTCTCCTTGCTCACGAAGCTGGCGGACAAAGTCCATGGCTTCATAGCTTGCATCCGTCAGATAAGAAAAGGCTGGTGACGCAGTTTTGGTCGTAGCGTGCATAGCAAGGGCATTTTTCTCCGTTAATTCCCCAACCTTGGCAAAGTCATTTTCCTTAAGGTAAACCAGCATATCCTGATAATCCTTCTCAGACTGACGCACCCAGTCATCAAAGGTCGTCGAAGTTTCCACACAAAGTTTCATCCCATCACGACTAGAGATTGGTTTTTTCTTGTCCTCTAGCACCAACATAATCATAGCTAGCTTCAAGTCTGTCTCTACAGGGTAAATTTCCCCGCTATCCTTATCCCAAGCACCGAGTGGTCCATAAAAACTCCGAGAGGAAGATCCTGAGGCAAACTTAGCCTCCTGTGCCAACTGGCTCCGAGTCAATCCAAGCTGAAAATAAGCATTACAAGCCTTGACCAAGGCAGACAAACCACTAGAACTTGAGGACAGACCCGCTGCCGTAGGCATATTGTTTTGAGTATCGATACGGACAAATCCTTCTCCAACTGGACGGTAGCGGTCAATAATCTTGCTCATCTTGGCATGCTCCACCTCATTTTGTAGCTGACCATTGATGTAAAAGGCATCAGCTGTCGCATCCGTCGGTAGAGATGACAAAGTCGTCTCCGTGTACATATTTTCCAAAGTCAGAGAAATACTGCTAGTAGCAGGTACCATCTCTTTTTCTTTTTTCTTTCCCCAATATTTGATAATAGCAATATTTGCGTAGGAACGTACTGTTACAGGCTCTCTATCCATGTCTGAACAGCTCCTTTCTCTTCTAATCTTTCTGCTAGTTCTTGAGCTTGAGTCAAATTGGTTACCAAAGCTATGATACAGCCTCCTAGCCCACCACCGCTCATCTTGGCACCCAGAGCACCATGGCTAAGAGCCGTTTCAACTAGAGAATCCGCCTCAGGGCTACTAACACCAATTTCTTTTAGATGTAAATGCGCTTGACTGAGGATTTTTCCCAGTCCTTCAGCATCTTTTCGTCTAATCGCATCTTCTGCCTGCTGGGTCAATTCTCCCAAGGCATGCAAAAACGGCAGGGCATCCTTCCCCTTGTTTTGAACCACTTGGATGGCTTCACGAGTATGACCATAAACACCCGTATCTGCAATGACCAAATAGGCGGATAAATCCATCTCAAGCTCTGTAAATCCTACGTTCTTGATAAAGCGAATAGGCTGGTCACTGAGACAGGTCTTAGCATCCAAACCACTTGGATTCATATGGGCAATCATCTCAGCCCGATTGACCAAGATTTCTAGTACATCATGAGGTAGTTCTGCCTGATAGTAGTCAAATACCGCACGAATGGCCGCTATGCTGATAGCCGCTGACGAACCCATCCCCCGTTTCTCAGGGATAGCCGAGTCAATCTCACAACGAATGCAGGCCTCTGTGATATTCAAATACTCCAGTGAGGCATAAACCGCCATGGACAAGGTATCCTCCTCATAGAGACGCCAAGGACTCACTGCAGGAACTACCTTACAAGTCACCTCCACCTCTAAAAGAGGCAGGGAAATGGCAGGATAGCCATAAACGACCGCATGCTCCCCTATTAAAATAATCTTACTATGTGCCTGACCGACACCAATTTTTTTTGTCATTTTTTCCTTTTACTAGACGAAAAAGCCGTCCCATTTTTCATACAAGTATTTATTCTTTCCTATCTATTTTATTATATTTTCACAAAAAAAGCGATTGTTTCCATTCACAATCGCTTTTCCCATTATAAGGATATATTTACATCATTTTATTATTTAAACGATTTTTATCATATCCTATTCTTCTCGTTTTTTAGAAAATACCGTCAAAGCACCTAGGAGAGATAAGCCACCTAGAGCTACCAACCATTCATCTTGTTGACTACCTGTCTGAGGTAGTTCATCCCGCTTGTGCACTTCAGTACTTCCTTGATCCCAATTCTCTGAAGGAGTTGGGCTTGGTTTTGGTTCCGGTTTAGGCTCTGGCTTAGGCTCCGGTTTTGGTTCTGGCTTAGGCTCTGGTTTTGGTTCAGGTTTTGGCTCCGGCTTCGGTTCTGGCTTAGACTCCGGCTTAGGCTCTGGTTTTGGCTCCGATTTTGGTTCTGGCTTAGGCTCTGGTTTCGGTTCTGGCTTAGGAGTCGGTGCGTTAGCCACGAATACCCATGTTCCTACAAACTCTACATCTGCTTTATTTACTACTTTATTTTCAGCATCGTAACTCTTGAATACCCATTTACCATCGTTTTCTGCATCTACGTACTCTTTAGTTGTCGGTTGTGTTGGTGTTACATTTGCTTTATCTGCATAACGATTTTGGTCTGTTGGTTTATAGCCTTCGATTGCTGCTGGCAATGTCTTACCCGGGGTTCCACTTTCAAATTTGTAGGTTACACCGTATTTATTAGCTTCGAATACCCATGTTCCTACAAACTCTACATCTGCTTTATTTACCTGTTTATTTTCAGCATCGTAGCTCTTGAATACCCATTTCCCATCATTTTCTGTATCAACATACTCTGTTTTTGTTGGTTGAATTGTTGTTACATTTGATTTATCTACATAACGGTTTTGGTCTGTTGGTTTATAGCCTTCTATTGCTTCTGGCAATGTCTTACCTGGTGTTCCACTTTGGAATTTGTAGGTTACACCGTATTTATTAGCCTCGAATACCCATGTTCCTATAAACTCTACATCTGCTTTATTTACCTGTTTATTTTCAGCATCGTATTTTTTAAATACCCATTTACCATCATTTTCTGTATCAACGTACTCTTTAGTTGTTGGCTGAATTGTTGTTACATTTGATTTATCTACATAACGGTTTTGGTCTGTTGGTTTATAGCCTTCTATTGCTTCTGGCAATGTCTTACCTGGTGTCCCACTTTCAAATTTGTAGGTTACACTGTATTTATTAGCTTCGAATACCCATTTTCCTATAAACTCTACATCTGCCTTATTTACTGCTTTATTTTCAGCATCGTAGCTTTTGAATACCCATTTTCCATCATTTTCTGTATCAACATACTCTGTTTTTGTTGGTTGAATTGTTGTTACATTTGATTTATCTACATAACGGTTTTGGTCTGTTGGTTTATAGCCTTCTATTGCTGCTGGCAATGTCTTACCTGGTGTCCCACTTTGGAATTTGTAGGTTACACCATACTTATTAGCTTCGAATACCCATGTTCCAATGAACTCCACATCTGCTTTGTTTACTTGTTTTTTAGCTTCATCATAATCTTTGAAGACCCATTTCCCATCGTTTTCTGCATCTATATACTCTGTAGTTGTCGGTTGTGTTGGTGTTACATTCGCTTCATTTTCGTAAGTAGCTGTATCTTTTGGCTTATAGTTTTCGATTACTGCTGGTAATACTTTTCCCTCTGTTCCACTTTGGAATCGGTAGGATACATTATAAAATGTAACATAACCTAGTTCTAAAACGTTAGCTTCTACTTTGTCAATAGGTAAATTTGTAGCTGAATTAAACCAACCGATTTTACCTGCATTTGGGTGAACATTACCCTCAACAGAACCTGTTACTTTTAAAACTGTTGTACCATTTGTATCTGCTAACTCTTTGGCTTTTTCTTGATTAATACGAACAACCATCTGATTGATTTCTTCATCACTCTTATTAGGGAATAAAGCTTTAAGTTCTGTTGATGTAAGAGAGCGAAGTGTCATATTGCGCATAATTGTTTCAGCAACAGACTTCCCTTCATCCGGTTTTACTACACTCTCAGCTATACGCTCATTACGTTCACCTTCCGGTCTATTACTATCATTTCCGTTTAAAGATCTAAGAATCATTCTAAATGTTATATTATGGTTACCTTTAGTTTCAACACCAAATGTGACTCTAGGGTCCGTATTACTAACGATTGAATTAAAGCTATCTTTTGCATTTCCTAACGCTGTTCCATCTTTTGAATACACATTTAAGATTTCCTTCGTTCCATCTTCCTTAATTCCAAGAGCATATAAAGGTCTCCATGAATAACCATTAAACTCTGCATATAATTTTTCCGGAACAACTAAATCTTTGTCTAAATTCACATTTAAGTCTACATAGGTGTAAGTTTTTCTCCTTTCGCCCAATTCAAATTGATTCCCTTTATATGAATTAGATAAAACAGGACCAACATATCCTATATGAGGATTTCTATACACAGTCATCGCTGTAGTTTTATCCATTTCAAACTCAGCTTTTAAAACCACTTCATTCACTTTTGTAGTATCATTATTGTCCGGTTTATACTCATCGATGATACGACGTGTATTTTTTTCTTTATCTTCTGTGTCTTTGTTTAACTTAGTATTGGGTAATACATCATCCGATTTTACATTTGTATCAATATTAACCTTATTATCGTTAATTTTAAATTTATTCATTCCACCTATAATCGCAAATCCCATAGAAAATTTATCTGTAGGGAAAGGCTCATCTTGATCATTTAAACTGGCATAAACACCATACAGCTTGGAATCAGCTTTCAATCCATCTGGAAAGGCAGTGGCTAAAGTGTCTTCTGGGGAGAACAGTCTTGCTCCTTCTGCAATTTTTCCATCTACAGGCGGCTTGTCAGACCAACCAAGAAAAGTTTTTGCAGCAGCACGGAAAAGACCGGTATTTGGTAAGGGACTCCCTAATTTATCTGTAGCATTCTTATATGTATTTTCAGTATCTTTTTTTTCGTGTGATTCACTTGTCCATTGACCGATAAGACTTACTTTACCATCATAATTTGCTGGTTCTGTTGCTCTTTCAAGCCCTCTAGGTTTCTCATTATTATTTCTTGCTTCAACATTATCTTCTGGCTTAATAGGCCCATTTTCTGTTAATGCAGCTCTATTATTTCCATTACTCTCAGTTGATGCAGCTGTATTTGTATCTGTATTTGTATTTTCTATTTCTGTGTCACCAGTATTAGCACCAGAAGTGCCTAGTGTGCTTGTTGTACTTGCTGAACTTGCTGAACCTGGTGTACTTGGTGGGGCTGGTGTGCCTGATACTGGTTCACCTGCTCCTGGTCCATCCGCTTGCACAGTCGCCACACCAGTTGCAAAAAATAATACCGAAGCTACTGCTACACTAGCTACTCCCAAATGATGCTTTCTAATAGAATAGCGTAAAACTTTTTTCCCGTTTTCTTCACATTTTCTTGACTTAAAGTTCATTTTCAACCTCATTTCTTTTTTACAAATGGGTACTTATACCCCCCCCCCTTAAATATTTAAGTATTTAAAGAAGGTTCGATTTTTAAGCCTAAAATTGTAATTGTTGTGATGCTTTCAAAAAAACACTTGATATTACACTAACATTATATACCTTTTTCTAAAACATGTCATGTAAAACTGGGCAAAACTCAATTTTGTTAAAAATAAGTAAATCTTTCCACAATAAACCGCATATTATCAAGGTTTTGCCAATTTTTTGACGCCTGATAATATGCGGTTTTCTGATTTTAAAAACTTTTTATCCAGTATCACTTCGTGAAGCTGCACTCTTACTTAAAATTTATCTCAAATTACAAAATACTATCATTATTTATTGAACCCATTCGCCATTATAATTGACAGAATAGCCATCTACAGTCGTATTTACTGCCAAAGTACCTGAGCTATAGGCGTAATACCATTTACTACCGATCTGGAACCAGCCTGTCGCCATAGCTCCTGATGAACGGAGATAGTACCACTTGTTGCCAAGGTTTTGCCAACCCGTTTTCATATCACCATTTGACTGGTCTAAGTAGTACCAAGTTGAACCTTCCTGATACCAACCAGTTGCCATGGCCCCCGATGAACGGAGGTAGTACCACTTATTATCAAGGTATTTCCAACCAGTTTGCATTGCAGCACTTGTTGGATCCAGATAGTACCAAGTTGAATTATCATTGATCCAGCCAACACGTCTTTCACCCCCAAGGTAGTCTTTCCCTGAATAACCTATTTTTGCTAAGTAATACCAGTTAGACTGATCATAAAGCCAACCTGTTTTTAAAGAATGGTCTTGATCAAAGTAATAATTTGCTAATTTAAGAACTTCTAAGCCTTCAAAGCCCTCACCATGTTTTTTGCCAACATTTAACGAATCCTTAACTTCTAATTGTTTCCATCCAACAAATTCTTGAAGAACCCCATCTTGATTAAAGTAGTACCACTTCGGTTGAAGGGCAATTTCGAAAACTGGTCGATTATCAAATAAATCATCACGATAACCTGTCCCAGGGATTTCTAAGTATTGCCAACCGACTACCATTTCTCCACTATCACCAAAATAGTAGGTTTTACCGTCTATTTTATGCCAATAGATTGCTTTATGGTCATCTTTTATATAATATTTTCTATTATCCTTATCAACAAACTGTCCACCTGTAGTATCCGCCAATACTGCACTTGTTACCAGTAAGCTAAAGAACAAGACTGCTAATGCGATTGGCATCAATTTTTTTATTATTTTCATTAGACCTATCCTCCATAACTGATTGTAGCAAAGACCCGACTGCATGTCAATATATAAAAGCTCCTCAAAAAAAGCAGTTACATAACTGCAACTGCTTTCTATTCTGGCTCTATAATATTTGTAGTGGGTAAATCCTCTATAGATATTATGGAGCCTATTTTTGTATAGAAAAAAAGTCCCATAAGATCTATAATGAAAAGCGACCAAACAACTCATTAGAAAGATTCATATGGAACAATTACATTTTATCACAAAACTGCTCGATATCAAAGACCCTAATATCCAATTTATGGATATCATCAATAGGGATACACACAAGGAAATTATCGCTAAACTGGATTATGAGGCCCCCTCTTGTCCTGATTGCGAAAGTCAAATGAAGAAATATGACTTTCAAAAACCGTCTAAAATTCCTTACCTCGAAACGACTGGTATGCCTACTAGAATACTTCTTAAAAAGCGTCGATTTAAGTGCTATCATTGCTCTAAAATAATGGTCTCAGAGACCCCTCTCGTCAAGAAGAATCACCAAATCCCTCGTATTATCAACCAAAAAATTGCGCAAAAGTTGATTGAAAAGACTTCTATGACCGATATCGCTCATCAACTGGCTATTTCAACTTCAACTGTCATTCGCAAGCTTAATGACTTCCGTTTTAAGCCTGATTTTTCTAGTCTTCCTAAGATTATGTCCTGGGACGAGTATGCCTTCACTAAGGGAAAGATGAGTTTCATTGCACAAGATTTTGATAATCTCAACATCATCACTGTTCTTGAAGGCAGAACACAGGCTATCATACGAAATCACTTTCTGCGCTACGATAGAGTCGTTCGTTGTCAGGTGAAAATCATTACGATGGATATGTTTAGTCCTTATTATGACTTGGCTAAACAGCTTTTTCCATGTGCTAAAATTGTTCTAGATCGTTTTCATATTGTGCAACACTTAAGCCGTGCTATAAGTCGTGTCCGTGTTCAAATCATGAATCAATTTGAGCGAAAATCCCATGAATATAAGGCTATTAAACGCTACTGGAAACTCATTCAACAGGATAGTCGTAAATTGAGTGATAAACGATTTTATCGCCCTACTTTTCGTATGCACTTGACGAATAAAGAAATTCTAGATAAGCTTTTGAGCTATTCAGAAGACTTGAAACACCACTACAATGTCTATCAACTCTTACTCTTTCACTTTCAGAACAAGGAGCCAGACAAATTTTTCGGACTCATTGAGGACAATCTTAAACAGATTCATCCTCTTTTTCAGACTGTCTTTAAAACCTTCCTCAAGGATAAAGAAAAGATTGTCAATGCCCTTCAACTACCTTATTCTAATGCCAAATTAGAAGCAACTAATAATCTCATCAAACTTATCAAACGAAATGCCTTTGGATTTCGGAACTTTGAAAACTTCAAAAAAAGGATTTTTATCGCTCTCAACATCAAAAAAGAAAGGACGAATTTCGTCCTTTCTAGATCTTAGCTTTTCTTCAACCCACTACAGTTGACAAAGAGCCTCTATTCTTGCATGGTGTAACCGACACCACGCACGGTTTTAATGTAGCTTTTTTGACCTTTTACATCAAGCTTGCTACGTAGATAACGGATGTAGACATCCACGATATTTGTTTCGGTCGCACTTTCATACTTCCAGACACTTTCCAACAACTGCTCACGAGTCAGAACTTTCTTGCTTCCCATAAGAGTAGCCAAGAGGTCATACTCACGACGGGTCAGAGCAATCATCTCTTCGCCACGATAAACAGTATGATGTTCTACATCCATACGCAGATTGCGGTAAGACGTTGGAACCTTCATCTGACTACAGTGTTGGTCGATGAAGTCCCTACCTCGGAAAATCGCTGAAATACGAGCCACCAAATTGTCAATAATAACCGGCTTATAGATGTAAGAAACGGCAAAGCGTTGGATTGTCTCAATCTGATCTTGCAAATCTTCACGATGGTCCAAGACCATGATGACTGAAGCTGGCTTAGTCCGACTCAGCTTATCTGCAAAATCCTGGGCTGTCATATCCCCCAGACGAGCATTCAATAAAATCAAGTCATAGTCTGTCTGAAGAGCCATGGAGAGGGCTTTTTGCCCCTCCTCAACCTGATCAACTCGGTATTGCTCTTTTTGGAGTTCCAAACTTAAAAAATGAGCTAGATTTCGTTCTTTCTCAAGTAATAAAATCCGTTTCCCCATGGCAGACCTACTTATTTTTCGTCATACCAAGAGTAGTGGAAGGTTCCTTCTTTGTCTTTACGTTGGTAAGTGTGGGCACCAAAGTAATCACGTTGTGCTTGGATCAAGTTAGCTGGAAGGTCAGCTGAACGGTAGCTATCAAAGTAAGTAATCGCTGCTGAGAAGGTTGGTACTGGTACACCAGCTTGAACAGCAAGAGCTACGATATCACGCACTGCTTGTTGGTACTTGGCAGTAACATCCAAGAAGTACTCATCCAAAAGAAGGTTAGCAAGGTCTGCATCACGGTTGTAAGCATCTGTAATCTTTTGCAAGAAACGAGAACGGATGATACAGCCATCACGCCAGATAGATGCGATGTCTGCAAATGGCAAGTTCCAGTTGTTTTCTTTAGAAGCTACACGCAATTGAGCAAAACCTTGTGCGTATGAAATGATTTTTGAGAAGTAAAGGGCTTGACGGATCTTTTCAATCAACTCAGCCTTGTCTCCTTCAAATTTGAAGGCGGCTGGTTTTGGAAGAACCTTGCTAGCATGCACGCGTTCTTCTTTGTAAGTTGAAATGTAGCGGGCAAATACTGACTCAGTGATGAGTGACAATGGCACACCAAGGTCAAGAGATGATTGGCTAGTCCATTTACCAGTTCCCTTGTTACCTGCAGCATCAAGGATGTAGTCTACGATTGGTCCATCTTGACCTTCATCGTCTTTGCGGCTCAAGATGTCAGCTGTGATTTCGATCAAGTAGCTGTCCAATTCACCCTTGTTCCACTCAGTAAAGATTTCAGCCATATCTTCTGCAGAAAGACCTAGCAAGTGTTGCATCAAGTCATAGCTTTCTGCGATCAATTGCATATCCCCATACTCGATACCGTTGTGAACCATTTTTACATAGTGACCAGCTCCATCAGGGCCGATATAAGTCACACATGGTTTGCCATCTTCTGGTGCTTTAGCTGAGATTTCTTCAAGAACGTCCGCAACCAATTCGTAGGCTTCTTTTTGTCCACCAGGCATGATAGAAGGACCTTCAAGGGCACCTTTTTCACCACCAGAAACCCCAGTACCGATAAAGTTGATACCTGAGTTTGCCAATTCTTCATTACGACGGATGGTATCTTTGTAGAAAGTGTTTCCGCCATCAATCAAGATATCACCCTTGTCAAGGTGTGGAAGAAGGGCTTGAATTGTCGCATCTGTACCAGGTCCAGCTTGAACCATGAGCATGATACGACGAGGTTTTTCGATTGAGTTTACAAAACTTTCAACGTCATAGCTTGGTACAAAGTTCTTTTCAGGATGGCAAGCAATTACATCTTCCGTTTTTTCTTTACTACGGTTGTAAATAGCAACTGTGTAACCACGAGATTCAATATTAAGGGCAAGGTTACGACCCATTACGGCCATACCTACGACACCAAAGTTAGCTTTTGTCATTTGACACTCCTCTTGTTTAATTTGTTTTATTTTATCATTTTTACTTTTGAAAAGAAAGAATTTTGTAACGACTGCTTAGTAGTCCAAGTCATCCGCATGACCAGCGCCATTTCCGACAAAGTAGCCTGTCTTACAGTTAAGGGTAAAGAGATAGGTTCCATCTGGCTTGTAGAGGTTGTAATAACCATTGCCGTTAACGATATTGACACGTTCAAGGATGTATTGGTCTCCAGTGATATAGCCACGTGAACGTGAAGTAGCTAGAATTTGTTCCAAGACACCATCCGCAAAATCCCAGGCAGAGTTGTTACTATCATCAATAGCAGACTGATTATAGGCAACACGACTAGCACTTCTTTGAACAGCAACCCCTGCACTTGATAGACCCATATTGACTTCGCTACGAGAACTTCTAGTCTCATTTGAGGCAGTATTTGAGCTACTTGGGCTTGTCTCACTGGTCGTATTTGAGCTTGCTTGACTAGAGCTTGAGCTACTAGTTTGACTTGAACTTGAGCTCGAAGTACTTGTTTGCTGGCTCTTACCAAGGCTGATAGCTTTATCTAGCACTTTATCAAGCTCCGTATTTCCAGTTTTAATATCTGTAAATTTAGCATCCGATTTGGCTTTGGCATTGGTATCCAACACACCATCCACAATAGCTGGTTTTTCAAATTGTGCATTGACGTCTTGAATGGCCTTGATTTGCGTTGCTAGACTATCATATTTAGATTTGGCAAGGGTATGTTCACGACTACCTTCCAGCTTATCAAGTAAGTTCTTGAGTTGACTCAGTTTATCAAACTGACTATTTTTCAAAGCCGTTTTATTGCTGTCTGTGTAGAAGGCGTCATAAAGTGTATTAAAATCATCCACATCTGATTGATTGGCTGTAACTGATTGAGAAGTTTCAATTTCCTTGGTCGAGCGATTCACTTGACGATAGACATAATAAGCACTAACACAGATAATTACTGATACAAGTGCCAAAGCGGTTAAAACAAAGCCTTTTTTGCTTTTCTTTTCTGAGTCTTCTTGTTCCAGACGAGAAAGGTTTTGCTCCTCTTCCACTTCTTCAGTCATTTCTGTTGGACTTTCATCCTCTAGCAATAGAGGATCCAAGCCTTGCCCCTCGTCGTCCAGAGGCAAGGGTGGTAAGATGTCTTCAGAAGATGAAACTTCCTCCGAAGAAGCTTCTGACTCTTCTACAGCCTCACGCATCTCTTGAATTAAATCATCCAGACTCTGTGTTTCAACTAACTCCTCTTTTTTGTATTGGCGAGTCGCAAACTTATCCGCCTCAATTTCATCTTTGTGTTGTTTAACATACTTGTCCAAAATGGAATCCTCAGGCAAGACTCCTGCTTCCACTTCTTCATTTTTACGAATAGCTTGACCAACTGTTAGCTCTTTTGCTTCATCAAAATCAAATTGCGGTTCTTGACCTTCTTTTTTATGACGATTTCGTCTTTTTTTACTCATGAGTATCCCTTTCTATTTTACCTCTTGCCGTTTAACACGCTGACCAAAATATTGATACAAATCCACTTTCAAGGTTCCGTTGTATAACTTACGCTTCTTATCTGCTTGGCTACCATACTTGCTTTCAAAGGCTTCATCACTAGTTAGGATAAATTTGCTCCAAGTTTTCAGTGGTGCAAATACCTGACCCATCTCAGCATAGAGCTTGGTCACCCCTGCATCATCTGACAAACGTTCCCCATAAGGTGGATTTGAGATAATCACACCATTGATTTTATCGGAACGTAAATCCTGCACGCGCATCTGCTTAAATGTAATATCCCCTGCAACACCAGCTGCCTGAGCATTAGCTTTAGCAATTTCCACCATGCGAGCATCAATATCACAGCCCATGATATCCAGTTCCAGCTCACGATCCACTTTCTTAGCCGCTTCTGTACGCACTTCCTGAATCAGTCGATCGCTAATCCAGTTCCATTCCTCAAAGGCAAAAGAGCGACGAAGACCAGGCGCCATCTTTCGAGCAATCATGACCGCCTCGATACAGAAAGTCCCCGAACCACAGGTCGGATCAATCAAAGGCTTGTCTGGATACCAGTTAGAAAGTTGTAAAATGGCTGCCGCCATGTTTTCCTTGATAGGGCCCCCCCCTTTTTCGGTACGATAGCCACGTTTAAAGAGACTGGAGCCTGTCGTATCAATCATGACAGTTGCTATGTCTTTAAGAATAGAGACCTCAATCTTAAACTCTGGTCCATTCTCCATCAGAGGAACACCTTCTGGGCGGGCGTAGTGTTTCTGCAATTTCTTGACAACAGCTTTCTTAGAAATAGCCTGTACACTTGGCTCATTGTGAAGTTTGGACTTAACACATTTGGCTTTTGAAATCGGAAACCGAGCTCCAAGTGGTAAATAATGTTCCCAATCTAAAGCAAAAACTCCCTGAAACAGTTCCTCAAAAGTCTTAGCTGGGAAAGTTCCTACGATAATTTTGATACGATCTGCTGCTCGAAGCCAGAGGTTGGTTTCGATAATAGCTCTCACGTCTCCTTGAAAACGAACACGTCCATTTTCAACCTGACAATCGTAGCCCAGCTCTCGCACTTCTCGTCCTACAACAGCTTCAAGCCCTGCTGCTACAGTTGCAATTAAATTAAATTCTTTTTTCATGTTACAGTCTTGCAAGACCTTTCTATATGTCCACTTTAAAAAATGAGGTTGAGAAAATTTCTCAGCCCCAACCTATATGCAATTTTCTATAAGCCATGTTTTGTTCCAGAAGTGACTAGGACCACTTCCTTCGATAATCATCTGTCTACCACTAACAGCTCTAGCTGATAGCAGTCAGAATACTACGTTCGTTTCCGCGTACTCCATGCCCCGACCAAAATTTGGGTTGCTAGCTTGAGGGGTTTACCGCGTTCCACTCTCTCTGTTTCCAGAAAGACTCCGTCACTGTGGCACTTTCAAGCCTACTCTGACCTATCCAAGGACTTAGCCATTTCAACTGCCGTAACGATTTCTCGTCCCTAGGCTTATGGTTTCGCCTAGCACAAACACTACAGGCATCACAGCCTGTGCTAGCATGGACTTTCCTCATGAGAAGCAATTCTGCTCACGCGATTATCCAAAAATTGCATGTAACAAGACCTGAATTACAAATCAGTATTGTCTAAAATTTGTTTACCGAATACTTCTTTTTCAAGACGATTCAAGCGTTTCAAAATATCAAAATTCGTCATAGAAGATGAAGCTGCCACATCAATTGGATCTGGGTGACTAGGACTTGGAGCCGAACTCACTTGCGGTTTACGGGCTAATTCTTCCTTCAAATCTGCAATTTCCTGACGAAGTGACTTGACCAAGGCAGCATAGGTTTCATAGTCCTTGATGACATCGTCTAAAAACTCGTCAACTTCTACCTTACTATACCCTCGGACTTCACGCCCAAACTCTTGTTCAAAAATATCTTTTGCTGAAAAAATAATACTTGCCATGTCTCTCTCCATTCTCGCTTGCTAGTATTATTATATAAAAAAAGGCAAACAAAAATCAAGGTCAAAGCTTCAATTTTCGGAAAAATTTTCAGCAAGTTCATTTAATTGATCAAATGTTAATCTCTTTATAAAATAGTCCTCTTGATTTTTCATCTTTTGGTAAAAATAAGCTAATTTCGTTTCATTTTCTTCATCATAAAAAAGATAGGAACTATTCGTATTTTCCAGTAAAAACTGCTGGTAATCTCTTAACTGCCCCTTGTGTTCATAGCGAGGATAGGCATATTTGACAAAATCTACTTGCTTAAAACGACTCAGTTTCATCTGATTGTCTTCATTCCAATTTTCCCCATGGGTTTCAAAAGCAAAAATGGTAGCCAACTGGAAACCGTACTCGGTTTTCATCTCCTGAGCAACCTCTAAAACCCAATATTCAAAACCCAAACTTCCTGTAAACACAAGCCAAGACACCCCATCTGTTGCCATAGCCTCTAAATCTTTACGTATCGCTTTTTTAATCAATTTAAGACGAGGATCCTTGTCAGAAAACAAACCCAAATCAAAAGCAGAATAGCCTAAAACCAAAGCTGTAGCCATTTTTAACCCTTTCTGTGCAAATTTATGGTATAATAGAGTGATGTTATTGTACCAATAAGGAGAATTATGGTCAACTATCCACATAAACTTTCATCACAAAAAAGACAAACATCTCTTTCTCAACCCAAAAATTTCGCAAATCGAGGAATGTCTTTTGAAAAGATGATCAATGCTACCAACGACTACTATTTGTCTCAGGGCTTGGCTGTTATACACAAGAAACCAACCCCTATTCAAATTGTACGAGTGGACTATCCACAGCGAAGTCGTGCCAAGATTGTTGAGGCCTATTTTCGACAAGCTTCAACGACGGACTATTCTGGCGTTTATAATGGATATTACATCGACTTTGAAGCCAAGGAAACAAAACAAAAACGTGCGATTCCGATGAAAAATTTTCATCCACATCAAATTCAGCATATGGAACAAGTCCTTGCCCAACAAGGAATCTGCTTTGTCCTTCTTCACTTTTCTTCTCAGCAAGAAACCTACTTATTGCCGGCATTCGATTTGATTCGCTTCTACCATCAAGATAAGGGACAAAAATCAATGCCACTTGGATATATTCGAGAATATGGATATGAAATCAAGGCTGGTGCCTTCCCTCAAATTCCCTATCTCAATGTTATCAAAGAACATTTATTAGGTGGTAAAACAAGATGAACAAACAAACTATCCTGCGAATAGCTAAGTATGTGAGTATCTGCTTCTTAACTTTATTTATCACAGCAGTTATGCTGGGAGGAGGCATATTTCTCTATTACGTCAGTAAAGCCCCAGCCCTATCTGAGAGCAAATTAGTCGCAACCACGTCTAGTAAGATTTTCGATAGTAAAAACGAACTGATTGCCGATCTGGGCTCTGAACGCCGAGTAAACGCTCAGGCCAACGAAATTCCTACTGATTTGGTCAAGGCTATCGTATCAATCGAAGACCATCGTTTTTTCGATCATCGAGGTGTCGATACCATCCGAATTATAGGAGCTTTTTTACGTAACTTACAAAACAACTCTCTCCAGGGAGGATCAACCCTTACCCAACAATTAATTAAGTTGACCTATTTCTCAACTTCCACTTCTGATCAGACCATTTCACGTAAAGCCCAGGAAGCTTGGTTGGCTGTTCAATTAGAACAAAAAACCACAAAACAAGAAATTCTGACCTACTACGTGAATAAAGTTTACATGTCTAACGGAAACTATGGAATGCAGACGGCTGCCCAAAACTATTACGGCAAAGATTTGAGAGAACTATCACTACCTCAACTTGCCCTACTAGCAGGAATGCCACAGGCTCCAAATCAATACGATCCCTATTCTCATCCAGAAGCTGCCCTTGACCGTCGTAACTTGGTACTTTCAGAGATGAAAGGTCAAGGCTACATTTCTGCCGAACAGTATGAGAAGGCTATCAATACTCCTATTACTGATGGACTCCAAAGTTTGAAATCAGTCAATAGCTACCCAGCATATATGGACAATTATCTCAAAGAGGTTATCGACCAAGTAGAACAAGAAACTGGCTATAACCTTCTAACTACTGGAATGGATGTTTACACAAATGTAGACCAAGAGGCTCAAAAACGTCTGTGGGATATCTACAACTCCGATCAATACGTCTCTTACCCTGACGATGAATTGCAAGTCGCTTCTACCATTGTTGATGTTTCTAACGGTAAAGTCATTGCCCAGCTAGGAGCACGCCATCAGTCAAGTAATGTTTCCTTCGGAATTAACCAAGCAGTGGAAACAAACCGCGACTGGGGATCAACTATGAAACCGATCACAGACTATGCTCCTGCCTTGGAATACGGTGTCTACGATTCAACTGCTACTATCGTTCACGATGAGCCCTATAACTATCCTGGGACAGATACCCCTGTTTATAACTGGGATAGGGGCTACTTTGGCAATATCACCTTGCAATACGCCCTGCAACAATCGCGAAACGTCCCAGCCGTGGAAACGCTAAACAAGGTCGGACTCAACCGTGCCAAGACTTTCCTAAATGGTCTCGGAATCGACTACCCAAGTCTTCACTACTCAAATGCCATTTCAAGTAACACAACCGAGTCAGACAAAAAATATGGAGCAAGTAGTGAAAAGATGGCTGCTGCTTACGCTGCCTTTGCAAATGGTGGAACTTACTATAAACCAATGTATATCCATAAAGTCGTCTTTAGTGATGGGAGTGAAAAAGAGTTCTCTAATGTCGGAACTCGTGCCATGAAGGAAACGACAGCCTATATGATGACCGACATGATGAAAACTGTCTTAGTATACGGAATCGGACGTGGAGCCTACCTACCTTGGCTTCCACAAGCAGGTAAAACAGGTACTTCTAACTATACTGACGAAGAAATTGAAAAGTATATCAAGAACACTGGTTACGTAGCTCCAGATGAAATGTTTGTAGGGTATACCCGCAAATATGCAATGGCTGTATGGACAGGCTATTCTAACCGTCTGACACCACTTGTAGGCGATGGCCTTACGGTCGCTGCCAAAGTTTACCGCTCTATGATGACCTACCTGTCTGAAGGAAGCAATCCAGAGGACTGGAATATGCCAGATGGCATCTATCGAAATGGGCAGTTTGTTTTCCAAAATGGAGCAAGACCGACTTGGACTGAAACGACATCCCAATCATCTTCAACCGAAAGCTCATCAACAAGTGCAGAAAGCTCTACTAGTCAAGCACCAGCAACAAGTCCTGATGCTAGTACTAATGGTCAAAATCAAGCACCAAATGCACCAGGAGCCAATCAAAATCCAGCTCCACAGACTCCTCAAGTCCAACAACAACCACAACAGTAAGATGAAGAAAATCCTGAGAACTCTAAACTCAGGATTTTTTCATTTTCAAAATAAAATACAGAAATCAAGTAAAGTAGATTGAAATATAGTGAAGTGAAATAAAAACAGGACAAATCAATCAGTATAGTCAAATCAATTTCTAACAATGTTTTAGAAATCAAGATGTACTAATCTAGCTTCAATCTACTATAAAAACTAAGCAAATTGATTAGAAAATTCAAATCATACTCAATGAAAAGCAAAAAGCAAACTAGGAAGCTAGCTGCATCTTGCTCAAAACACTGTTCTGAGATTGCAGATGGACGCTGACGTGGTTTGAAGAGATTTTCTAAGAGTATGAATAGATTTTCGAAGAATATAAAGGAGTCGGCTACAAACCAACTCCCTTACCTTTATTTCACATGTTTTGCGAGTTCTTCTTGCGCTTTTTTATTGGATTCTGCTTTTTCTTTCATCCATTTTTCTTGAGCTTTTTGATATTCATCTGCAGTAACTGCCTTGTCTTGAAGTTCAAGGTATTTATACAAGACTGGGTCACTTGTACCTTTATTTCCTGACAATGCAAATGGTATTGTAAATGGTACCATCTTAGACAAGATTGGACGACCAGTTTTAGAAGTTGTTGGGATGATCAAGGCACTATCTGTCAACCAAGCTTGGGCTGCTGCGTATTTATCATATCGTTTAGCAACATCTGTAGTCTCATCACCAGCTTCAGTAACCAATTTTTCGTAGTCATATAGACCTACTTTTTTAGCAGCTACATTATCTTCCCCTGAGTCAAATCCTAAATATGTTTTAGTACTTTCTCCTACAGAAGGTTTGATAATATCAAGGTAGGTTGATGGATCGGCAAAGTCTGGACCCCAACCGACATTATCTGATAAATCCCAGTCTTCGCCAGCAGCATTTTCGGCAAATAGAGTTACATTAAGCAATTCATCTTTTTGCAATTGTTGGATATCAATAACGACATTATCAGTTCCTAAAGTTGCTTCCAAGGATTGTTTCATAGATTGGACACGTTGAACTTTTGTAGTTGCTGTCTGGTCAACAGGCATATCTAGGTGAATTGGGAATTGTACTCCCTCAGCTTGTAGGGCTGATTTGGCTTTGGCAAATTCTGCTTTAGCTTTTTCTGGATTGTAAAGACCATCTTGTGAATCTGCAAGATTGACATCCTTCCATTCATCCCCATAAGTCACTAATTTTTCTTTGACTATATCGCCAAAGTTCTTCCCATCTGCTTGAACAAATGTTGGTGGCACAAAGAGATTACGCAAGATTTTGCTTGCTCCAGTTTCTCCATTCAACTGAGAGGCATAGGCTGTACGGTCAAAACCAAAGGCAATAGCCTGACGGAAATCCTTGTTTAAGAGAGCTTTTTTAGTAGATGTCTTTTGTTCGTCGCTAGTCTTAGATGTGTGTTTATAAGATTGACGGTCAATATTTGTTCCTACTAAATAAGTCGTAGAGTCTTGTTGAGTATAGACAATATTGTCTTTCATACTCTTCTCAAGCTCTGCGAAACTTGCACTTGTTGGATAAAGACGAGCTGCTGTAAGGCTACCATCTTTAAAGTTTTCTGCTGGTTTGCTGGTATCTTGCCCATCCCAGAATGACAATTTGACCTTGTCAATATGCACATTGTCTTTATCCCAGTAGTTCGGATTTTTCGCAAATTCAACAGAGGATTTAGTTACAATGGATTTCAACAAATAAGGGCCGTTATACAAGAGACTACTTGGATCCGTAGCTTTGGCAAAATCATCCCCTTTTGAATTCAAAAACTCTTCATTAACTGGCGCAAGCACACCCATGGTTGTTTTTGAGTTCCAAAAAGTTTCAGGTTTGTTCAAGGTGTATTGGATTGTTTGGTCGTCAAGGGCTTTAATCCCGACTTGAGCGAAGTCTGTGATTTCACCTTTGGCATAGGCATCCAGACCTTTGATTGAATCCTGTACCAAGTAAAGGGCTTCTGCTTTCTTATCTGTTGCATATTTAAGTCCTGTTACAAAGTCCTGAGCCTTAACAGGAGCGTACTCTTCTCCCTCAGATGTATACCACTTGGCATCCTGACGAATCTTATAAGTATAAGTCAAGCCATCCTTAGAGACTGACCAGTCTTCTGCCAATGAAGGAACAAGGTTCCCGTATTTATCATTTTCAAGTAGTCCATCAATCACATTACTAGTAATCTCAGAAGTTGCTGCCTTACCAGTTGTCAAATAGTTGAGATTATCTGGATGTGTCTCGTAGGTAAATGCAAAGGTCTTTTCACCTTGAGCGCCTGAACCCCCAGAACAAGCAGCTAAAACACCAGCTGCTAATAAGGTTACTCCCGCAAGAGCCAATACTTTTCTTGTTTTCATAGTATTCTCCTTTGTTTTTTTATTCATTATAGACTCTTTTTCAAGTCCTGTCAATAGAATTTTCTGAATTTTAAGAGTTATTTGTTATATTTGATATATTCTGAAAAATAAAATTGTTCATTTATGCTAAAAAAGCCAACATAGGTTCTCTTCTGATAAGCAGAAAAGAATCTTGTTGACCTTACTTCTAAAAATCTTAAGTAGCAAAGATTCTAAAATAACGGAATCCTTGCATTATTGTCCCAACTCTTCCTCGACCACTTCCAAAGCCCGTTCAATGACCACATGCATGTCATAGTATTTATAATCTGCTAAACGACCACAGAAAATAACCTTATCATTTGTTGCCGCTTCTTCCTGATATTTGGCAAATATAGCATTGTTTCTCTCATCATTGATTGGATAATAAGGTTCATCTCCACGTTTCCAATCAGCTGGGTATTCACGAGTAATGACCGTTTTAGCTTGTGTACCATACTCAAAGTGTTTATGCTCAATAATGCGAGTATAAGGAATTTCTCGTTCTGTATAGTTGACAACAGCATTTCCTTGATAGTTTTCTTCATCAAGAACTTCATGCTCAAAACGAAGACTACGGTATTCTAACTCACCATGTTTATAATCAAAGTATTGGTCAATCATCCCTGTGAAGACAACCTTTTCAGCAGAAGCTTCTAATTCCTGACGATTGGCAAAAAAATCAAGACCAAGTTCTACTTCCACATCCTTGAGCATATTTTCGATAATGACATTATAGCCACCGATTGGAATTCCTTGGTAACGGTCATTAAAGTAGTTATTATCAAAAGTCAAACGAACTGGTAGACGTTTAATAATAAAGGGTGGAAGGTCAGTCGCAGAACGTCCCCATTGCTTTTCAGTATATCCTTTAATCAACTTTTCATAAATATCTGGACCGATCAACTTGATAGCTTGTTCTTCCAAGTTTTCAGGTTCAACGTCCTTCATGTGAGCCGTTTGCTCAGCAATCTTATCTTTGACCTCTTGAGGAGTTTTTGTCCCCCACATAGCATAGAAAGTATTCATATTAAAAGGTAGATTATAAAGACTACCCTTGTAATTAGCTAGAGGCGAATTGATATAGTTGTTAAACTCAGCAAATTGATTCACATAATCCCAAACTTTCTTGTTAGAAGTATGGAAGATATGGGCACCGTATTTATGAACATTAACTCCTTCTACATTCTCACAGTAGATATTCCCACCAATGTGGTCACGTTTATCAATAACTTTTACTTTTTTCCCACGCTTGGTTGCTTCATAAGCAAAAATTGCTCCCGACAAACCAGCACCAACGATTAGATAGTCGTACATAGTCTCTTCCTTATCACTTATCTTTACATCTCCTTAACTATAGTAAAAGAGAGAATCTTATACTCTTCGAAAATCTCTTCAAAGCACGTCAGCGTCCATCTACAACCTCAGAACAGTATTTTGAGCTGACTTCCCAGTTACTCTTTGATTTTTATTGAGTATTCGTTTCAATCTATTTTAGCACAAAACAAATCATTTCTCAGTTTTCGATAGCCGAGTGATTTAAAAAGACAAGCACCAAAACTGATGTTTGTCTTTAGGATTTTGCTTGAAAAGGCTATTTCTAACTATTTAACATGTTTTTCTGCTTCTTTTTGGGCTTTTTCAATTGCTTTTTTGCTTTCTTGCTCCCATTTAGTTTTAGCTTCTTCATACTGTTTGGTTGTTACAGCATCTTTTTGCAGTTTCATGTACTTGTAGTTATTGCCATCACCCTTAATACCAACCAGTGAATAGCCTCTTGTAAATGGCGTTACTTTGGTTACAGACGCTGTTCCACCACTTGACATAGCGGACATGATTAGAGAATTGTCAATCATCCAAGCCTGTGCTTCAGCATATTTTTCATAGCGTTTGGCTACATCTTTATTTTCAGTATCTGCATCTTTGAGCATCTTGGTATAGGTATCAAGACCCAAGCTAGCAATCTTAGCTTTATCTTCCTTAGCATCTAAACCAAAAATCTTGAGGTAGAATCCATCCTCTGCATTGAAAGGATTGAGATAAGTTGACGGATCTTGGTAGTCACCTACCCAACCATCAAAGTTCAAATCGTAGTCTCGATCAGCTGGTGTCGGTGCCAAGAAGGCCACATTATTGAAATCATCTGTTGACAGTTGTTGAACATCAATGACAATATTATCAGCACCTAAAACTGATTCAAGAGTCTGTTTCACAGAATTCATACCAGTCACAGCATTTTTACTTGTCTGATCAACAGCCACATCCAAGTGAATAGGGAAGGTCACACCTTGACTTACCAATTCTTTTTTAGCTTCCGCAAATTTTGCTTGGGCTTTTTCTTTGTTGAAATAGGCATCCTGAGCATCTGCCAAGTTAATACCTGACCATTCTGTTCCGTAGTTGACCAATTTAGCAGCGACTACTTCCCCGAAGGTCTTGTCTCCAACTTGGACAAATGTAGGAGGCACCAGGGTGTTACGAAGAGTCTTGCTAGCTGCTTCTTCCCCATTTGACTGGGCAGAATAGGCTGTGCGGTCCAAGGCAAAGTTCACTGCTTGACGGAAGTTTTTGTTCAAGACAGCTGTCTCAGTCGACTTCTTCTGCTCATCTGTCGTTTTAGATGTATGGTTGTAGGCCTTACGGTTGACGTTGAAATTAAAATACCAAGAAGTCTTGTCCTGCAAGCTATAGACGATATTATCCTTATATTTCTCCTTGGTCTTAGCAAAGTTAGAACTATTTGGATAAACCCCAGCGATAGAATAGGCTCCACTTTCAAAGTTACGGATGGTCAATTCTTGGTCTGAGCCATCAAAGTAAGCCAATTTCACATGTTCAATCGATACTTTATCATGATCGTAGTAATGCGGATTTTTCACATACTCAATCGATGATTTTGATGTGAAATCTTTTAACAAATAAGGTCCGCTGTAAAGAATGCTATCTGGAGACAGGGTCCCAAAATCTTTCCCTTTTGAGTTTAGAAACTCTTCATTCACTGGGAAAAGAATACTGTTGGTTGTTTTTGAATTCCAGTAAGGTTCTGGGCGTGTCAAAGTATACTCAACAGTCTGGTCATCAATGGCCTTTACCCCAACCTTAGAAAAGTCAGAATCCGCTCCTGTAATATAATCATTCAAGCCCTTGATCGAGTTTTGAATCAAGTCAATGGCCTGTGATTTATTATCCACTGCATACTTGATACCTGTCACAAAATCTTGTGCCTTGACTGGGGCGTACTCTTCACCGTCAGCCGTGAACCATTTGGCATCTTTTCTCAGTTTATAGGTATAAGTCAGACCGTCGCTTGAAACAGACCAGTCTTCTGCCAAAGATGGAACTAGGTTTCCATGATTGTCATTTTCAAGCAAACCATCAACTAGGTTGGTAATGATGGCTGTATTATCAGCGTAGTAGTCTAATAGGTAGTTAAATGTAGTTGGGTTTCCACTAAAGGTTGATGAGTAAGTTTTTGTATCTGAACCTGATTGACCGCAAGCAACTAAAAGCAAAGCAGCCGTAAAGGTCAGGCCTGCGCTAAGGACACGCTTTTTTGTATTCATCTTCTTTCTCCTTTATGTCAGTTTTTGTAACATAGGTTTATTTTACCAAAATAGTGGGAATTTGTAAAGTTAATTGAATTTTGAGAATGAAAGTTTATAAATCTTGGCCATAAAAAAACAAAGGATTTCCGCCTTTCATACAGTCCTCCCTTGTTTTTATGCGATTTATCATTTAAATATCAATGAATTAACTGATAACCTAACGAAAGCAAGATTCTCATTCACATTATTTTATGTGCTTTTCTAAATCCTTTTGATACTGAGCATTCGATTCCAGTTTTTCCTTTTGCCACTTTTTGAAGGCCGCATCATACTCTTTAGTTGTCACAATATCATTTTGAAGTTCCATTCCTTTAAAAATAAATGGATCCCCCTTAATACCAACCTGTGAATAAGCTTTGGTAAATGGAACAGTACGACTAACCATAGGAGAGCCCCCTGAAGAAGCAACTGGAATAAGAAGTGAACTATCAGTAACCCAAGCCTGTGCTTTGGCATACTTTTCGTATCGTTTATCAAGATTACTTGTCTCAGAAGCCGCATCATCCAAGAGCTTCTTGTATTCATCCAAGCCAACTTTCGCCACAACTTCAGGATCCTTACCCTTTGTTATACCTAGATGTTTCAAGGCAGAACCCTTCTTAGCATCTAAAATATTGAGATAGGTTGCTGGATCTTGGTAATCTGGTCCCCAACCTGTTCCGTTCAAATCATAATCTTTCTGGGTTGGAACTTTAGCTTGAGAAGTAATACTTTCCTTCTCATTATCTGTCATTTGAAGAACATCTACAATGACATTCTCCGTTCCAAGTGTTTCTTCAATTGATTGTTTTAGAGAATTGGTTTGTTGAACCGCAACTACATCAGTTTGCTCAACAGGCACATCCAGATGAATCGGGAAACTCACTCCCTTAGCTTGCAATTCTGACTTCGCTTTTTCAAATGCAGACTTGGCCTTTGTTGGATTGTAAATTGTATCCTTACCATCTGTGAGAGTCACATCTTTCCACTGTTCTCCATATTTCAGTAGTTCATCCTGAGCCAACTGTCCGAAGGTCTTCCCAGCTACTTGAACGTAATTATCTGGCACTAGACTATTACGAATAATCTTATCCGCACCCTCTTCACCGTTTAATTGAGCTGTATAGGCGTGGCGATTAAATGCAAAATTAAGAGCCTGACGGAAGTTCTTATTGAGAAGAGCTTCTTTTGTTGATGTTTTTTGTGACTCATCTGTTTTAGCTGTTTTATTGTAAGACTGGCGGTTTACATTCACAGTGAGGTAGTAGCTTGTTGCCTCTTGTGGACTATAGACAATCTTATCTCCGTACTCTTTCTTAGTTGACTCAAAGTTTGAGCTTGCTGGAAAAAGACGTGCAGTGGTATAGGCACCTTGTGTAAAGCTACGAATTAAGGATTCTTGATCTGAACCATCATAGAATGTCAATTTAACATTATCAATTTTGACATTGTCCTTATCCCAATAGTTAGGATTTTTTTCATATTCAATCACAGATTTAGAAATCAAAGATTTCAAAAAATATGGGCCATTGTAAAGAATACTTGATGGAGTTGGCGCTCCGTAATCCTTGCCTGTTGCATTCAAAAATTCTTCATTTACAGGAAGCATGGTTGCTGTGGTTACTTTAGAGTTCCAAAAACTTTCCGGGTTATTAAGGGTATATTCTACCGTATAATCATCAAGAGCCTTCACACCTACAGTTGAGAAGTCGTTTGTCTCACCACTAACATAAGCCTCCAATCCTTTGATAGATTTCTCAACCAAAGAAAGACCATCAGACTTTCCATCTGCTGCATGTTTCAGACCTGTAACAAAATCCTGAGCTTTAACTTCCGCATACTCTTCTCCTTCTGAAGTATACCACTTCACACCTTTACGTAGTTTGTAGGTATAAGTCAAACCATCTTTAGAAACTGACCAATCCTCTGCTAGAGAAGGAATGAGATTCCCATATTTATCATTCTCTAAAAGACCGTCGACGACATTACCTATTACGTCAGAAGTTGAACTTTTACTTGTAAGGCTATAATCCAAGGATGATGGATCAACTGCATAAACATAAGAAAATGTTTTGGGAGCATCTGCATTCTTTTCACTTTTCCCACAAGCTGTTAAAAGAATGGCTGTGCTCAAGGTCACTCCTGCTCCTAAGAGCCACTTTTTCGATTGCATAAATAATCTCCTTCAAAATAGTATTTTCACTATTATACCCTATTTTTTTATAAATGCAAGACTTCTTGTAGAATTTGTTAGAAAATTCTAACAAATGTTTTTAAAATAGTTTTTTATACAACTTTTAGCAAAAAACCTCAAGCTCTAAGGCTCAAGGTTCTCACTTTTTAGTTAGTCATTTCCACACAGAAAGCATCCCATGGAGCTAAGATTTGTTTTTCAAAGACTTCTTGAGCTAGGGTGTTTTCAATCAAGACAGATTTGACATTTCCTTCTACTACAAAGACTTGCTCTTCATTGGACAAGTTAGCCACGACTAGGAAGCGACGGTCGCCATCCTTACGGATATAGGCAAAGACCTTATCAGCCGTATCAAGCAATTCAAAGTCAGCTCGAATCAGCCAGCTGTTTTCCTTACGGATTTGAACCAGTTTCTGATAGGTATAGAAAATAGAATCTGGATTTGCCAGCGCTTCTTGAACGTTGATTGTTTGATAGTTTGGATTAACCTCCAACCAAGGTTGACCTGTTGAGAACCCGGCGTTTTTGCTCTCGTCCCATTGCATAGGGGTGCGGGCATTGTCACGTCCAATAACACGGATACTGTCCATGATTTCTTCAATCGGAACACCTTTTTCAAGAGCCTCACGCGCATAGTTGAGGGATTCAATATCTTCTACTTGGTCCAGTGTTTCAAACGGATAGTTGGTCATCCCAATCTCCTCACCTTGGTAGATATAAGGTGTCCCTCTCATGAGATGAAGCAAAATCGCAAAGGCTTTGGCAGATTTTTCACGGTATTCCTGGTCATTTCCCCAGATTGAGACGATACGAGGGAGATCATGATTGTTCCAAAAGAGGGAATTCCAGCCATCCTCAACTCCTAATTCTGTCTGCCATTTGTTGAAAATCTCTTTTAACTTAGCAATATTCAGTTCTTTTTGATAGTGCCATTTAGGCTGCCCTTCCTGATACTGAAGACCGATATGCTCAAACTGGAAGACCATAGACAATTCTTGCCCCTTTGGATCAGAGTAGAGCTTGGCAATCTCTGGTGTTGCTCCCCAAGTTTCCCCCACCGTCAAGAGATCTTTATCTCCAAAGGTCGCTTGATTCATCTCCTTGAGATAGGGGTGGAGCATAGGACCATTATTGACTACCTTCTCGTCAGGAATTTTCCCAATCATATCAATAACATCCATACGGAAACCGCCAATCCCTTTATCAATCCAGAAATTCATCATCTCATAAATTTTCTGGCGAAGTTTTTCATTTTCCCAGTTGAGATCCGGCTGTTTCTTACTGAAAAAGTGGAGATAGTATTGACCTGACTTTTCATCGTATTCCCAAGCAGATCCGCTAAAGATAGAGTCTAGGTCGTTGGGCTCATCGCGCCAGATATAGTAGTCTCTCTCAGGGCTATCAGGATTTTCACAGGCCTCGACAAACCAAGCATGTTCATCTGATGTATGATTGACCACCAAGTCCATGATAATACGAATATCACGCTTCTTGGCTTCCGCAATCAGCTCATCCATATCCTCCATGGTTCCGAAAATAGCTGCAATCGCTTGATAATCGGCAATATCATAGCCATTATCATCCATGGGGCTGTCATAAACAGGAGAAAGCCAAATCGCTGTAATCCCCAGCTTGGCTAGATAGTCTAACTTACTAGTAATTCCTGGCAAATCGCCAATTCCATCTCCGTTGCTATCCATGAAACTCTTTGGATAAACTTGATAGACTACGGCATTGTGCCACCATTTTTCTTGCATCTTCTTACCTCATTATTTTCATAATCTATAGTCTATGATAGCGCTTTTTAGAATTTTGTGCAAGCGTTTGCCTAATCTTTTTAATTTCTTTTTTGACTCCATAGTTTCCTAACTTCCAATTTTTTATTATAATAGAGGTCAGAGGTAAAAAAATGAAAAAACAAGCTTTTAGTTCTGAACAATATTTGAATCTACAGCGCGACCATATTTTGGAGCGCATTAACCAATTTGACGGCAAGCTCTACTTGGAGTTTGGTGGCAAAATGCTAGAAGATTTCCACGCTGCTCGCGTGCTTCCTGGTTATGAGCCTGATAACAAAATCAAGCTCTTGCGAGAGTTGAAAGAGCAAGTTGAGGTTGTAATTGCCATCAATGCTAGCAACATCGAACATTCCAAGGCACGTGGTGACTTGGGTATTTCTTATGACCAAGAAGTTCTTCGTTTGATTGACAAATTCAATGAACTGGGAATTTTTGTCGGCTCCGTTGTCATCACACAGTACGCTGGCCAACCAGCTGCAGATGCCTTCCGCAACCAACTCGAGAAAAACGGAATTGATTCTTATCTTCACTATCCAATCAAAGGATATCCGACGGATATGGACCACATCATTTCCCCAGAAGGCATGGGAAAAAATGACTACATCAAAACCAGTCGCAACTTGATCGTCGTAACCGCTCCTGGACCTGGTTCTGGAAAATTGGCAACCTGTATGTCCAATATGTACCACGACCAAATCAATGGCATCAAGTCTGGCTACGCTAAGTTTGAAACCTTCCCAGTTTGGAATCTTCCTCTTCATCACCCAGTCAATTTGGCCTACGAGGCTGCCACAGCTGACCTTGACGATGTCAACATGATTGACCCCTTCCATCTCCAAACTTACGGAGAAACCACTGTCAACTACAACCGTGATATTGAAATTTTCCCAGTTCTCAAACGCATGTTAGAACGTATCCTAGGAGAGTCTCCATACGCTTCTCCAACAGACATGGGTGTCAACATGGTTGGTTTCGCTATCACAGATAACGAGGCTGCCATTGAAGCCTCTAAACAAGAAATCATCCGTCGCTACTATCAGACTGTCCTTGATTTCAAAGCCGAAAAAGTGGGCGAATCTGCTGTCAAGAAAATCGAGTTGCTCATGAACGACCTCGGCATCACACCTGCAGACCGCAAGGTTGCTGTCGTTGCCCGTCAAAAGGCAGAAGAAACTGGCGGACCAGCCCTAGCACTTGAATTGCCTAGCGGGGAAATTGTCACTGGTAAGAACTCAGAACTCTTTGGCCCTACAGCAGCTGCCTTGATCAACGCCATCAAGAAATCAGCTGACATTGCTAAAGAAGTAAAACTAATCGAACCTGAAGTTGTTAAGCCAATCCAAGGTCTTAAAATCGATCATCTGGGTAGCCGCAATCCACGCCTGCATTCAAATGAAATCCTGATTGCACTTGCCATCACAGCTACAGAAAATCCTGATGCTGCTCGTGCTATGGAAGAACTTGGCAACCTCAAAGGAAGCGAAGCCCACTCAACCATCATCTTGACAGATGAAGACAAGAATGTCCTTCGTAAATTGGGTATCAACGTAACCTTTGACCCATACTACCAATACGACCGCTTGTATCGTAAGTAACGATTTGAACCTCTCCACCCTCGGAGAGGTTTTCTCTCTGTCTCAGGAGCAACCTTTATGATATAATGAAAGAAGAAAACTGAAAGGATTTACCATGTCAAAAGAAGTTATTGTCGAAAGTTTTGAACTTGACCACACCATTGTTAAAGCACCTTACGTTCGCTTGATTGGGGAAGAAACAGGGCCAAAGGGAGACATCATCTCCAATTATGATATTCGCTTGGTGCAACCAAACGAAGACTCTATCCCTACTGCCGGCCTTCACACTATCGAGCACCTCTTAGCCAAACTCATCCGTACCCGCATCGACGGCATGATTGACTGTTCACCATTTGGTTGCCGCACAGGCTTCCACATGATTATGTGGGGGCGTCATACCAGCGCTGAAATTGCAGCAGTTATCAAGGATTCGCTCAAGGAAATCACTGAAACTACTACTTGGGAAGACGTCCCTGGAACAACCATCGAATCTTGCGGAAACTACAAGGATCACAGTCTCTTTTCTGCTAAAGAATGGGCTAAACTCATCCTAGAACAAGGTATTTCAGATGATGCCTTTGAGCGTCATGTGATTTAAATGTAAAAAAGGAACCAGTTTTTTTCAGCTGGCTCCTTCTTTTTATTCTCAAAATCTTGGCTTATACTCAATGAAAATCAAAAAGCAAACTAGGAAGCTAGCCACAGACAGTACTTGAGTACGGCAAGGCGAAGCTGACGTGGTTTGAATTTGATTTTCGAAGAGTATTAGGCTTTTTCACGAATGACCAAAACACCATCTTCCATATCTGCTTCCAGATGTTTAGCATCTAGGTGATCCAAGTGGAAGTCTGTCACCTTATCCCGAATTTCTTGTTCAACCACGCGACGGAGCGGACGAACACCCATGACTTCGTCATAACCTTCTTCTGTGATATAGTCCTTAGCTGCTTGACTGACTACCAAGTCAATGTCTTTCTTAGCCAAGGTTTGGTTGACTTCAGCCAACATTAAATCCACAATCTTAGAAAGGTCTTCCTTCGTCAAGTGCGAGAACTCGATAACTGCATTAAAGCGGTTGAGGAATTCTGGACGGAAGAAGGGTTTCAAACGGTCCATCAATTCTGGTTTGTCCGCATCTTCTGTCAAGTTAGCTTCATAGCCAAAACCAGCATTTGATGTTGCGATAATGACTGTGTTTTTAAAGTTAACGGTATTTCCTTGACCATCTGTCAAACGACCATCATCCAATACTTGGAGGAGAAGGGTAATGACTTGAGGATCAGCCTTTTCAATTTCATCCAAGAGAATGATAGAGTATGGATTGCGACGAACACGTTCTGTCAAGGTATTGCTATTGTCATCATAACCCACATAACCTGCTGTGGTACCAATCAGCTTAGAAACTGCTGTGCGGTCACTGTATTCAGACATATCCAAACGGATGATGGCGTCCTTAGTTCCAAACATATCCAGCGCCAATTGCTTAGCAAGTTCTGTCTTACCAACCCCAGTTGGTCCTACAAAGAGGAAGCTGCCGATTGGGCGATTACCTTCATCAAAACCAGCACGGTTACGACGGATAGCACGGGCCACTGCTTCTACTGCCTTATCTTGACCGATTACCTTATCTTGCAAGCGATGAGCCATATCTTTCAAACGCTCGATGTCTGATGCTCCCATTTGCGATACTGGAATACCCGTCATACGTTCTACAGATTCAGCCACATCGTTGACACTTGCAGTCACTTTCATATCTTCTGTGTGGTTTTCGATTTTCTTTTCCAATTCTGCGATGCGTGTTTTATAGTTTAGAGCTGCTTCAAAATCTTCTGCCTCAACTGCTTTTTCTTGCTTGTCTTTTTCTGCCTCGATTTCACGTTCAACAGCATGCACATCTGTTACAGGATGCTGAGCTGCCAAGTGAGCAGCCGTTACATCGACAAGGTCGATAGCCTTATCTGGCAAGCTACGTTGAGGAATATACTGAACAGAATAATCCACCGCTGCTTTCAAGACTTCGTCTGGCAAGATGACATTGTGGTGTTGTTGATAGAGGTCACGAATTCCTTGAAGAATTTTAAAGGTATCCTCTGCTGAAGGAGCATTGACCTTGACTTCGTTGAAACGACGAGCAAGAGCTGCATTCTTCAAGATGGTGTTACGGTATTCATCTTGAGTCGTTGCCCCAATCACTGTCAATTCTCCACGAGAGAGGGCTGGCTTGAGAATATCCGCAAGCCCTTTAGAACCACTGTCTCCACCCGTACTACCTGCACCGAGGATTTGGTGAATTTCATCAAAGAAGAGGATAATATTCCCTGCTTCTTTCACTTCATTGACTAGGTTTTGGACATTTTCTTCAAAGCTACCACGATATTGAGTCCCAGCCTCAAGACCTGAGATGTCAATGGAAATAATTTCCTTGTTCTTGATAGCAGCAGGAACATCACCATTCACAATAGCTTGTGCTAAACCTTCGACAACGGCTGTCTTACCAACACCTGCATCTCCGACAAGTACAGGATTGTTTTTAGTACGGCGTGAGAGGATTTCAGATGTTTCTTGAATTTCCTCGTTTCGTCCGATAACAGGATCCAACTTGCCCTCGCGAGCTTCTGCTGTCAAGTTTCGACCTAGTTTAGCAAGGACACCGTCTTGTTTCATACCTGACGTATGTTGTGGCATTTGGCCATCAACTTCTGCATTTCCTGGTAATTGACCAGTCGCACGATAGTGAGTAAATTCCTCAGGTGTGACTTCACGTCCATTAATCAAGTAACGACGATTTTCAGAACTGTATCCGCGCATACCACCCATCAATTGGTTAAATAAATCATCCATGTTGTTAAAATTATTAAAGTTGTTGTTCATATTCTTTACCTCTTTTTGTTTACTTAGTTATGATTACTGATATTGACTATCTTTGACCTTTGTTTTAAAAAATTTAGACTAGCTAAATCGCTACTCTAGGTACTATTTCTGGTTTTTCTTTTTCAAGCAGGAGTAGACTATCTTTACTTCTGAAGATTTCTAGATTAAACATAGACCCCACCTCTTTCTATTTTACTTTAAATAAGTGTTCGAGTAAGGCTTTCATTTACCTTACGTTCATAATATACTACATTAGTCAGAAAAGGTCAAGTGATTTGACTTTGACTGACCAATATTTTTTATACTCTTCGAAAATCTCTTCAAACCACACCAGCTTCGCCTTATCTACAAGCTCGAAACCGTGTTTTGATAACCTGCAACTAGCTTCCTAGTTTGCTCTTGATTTTCATTGAGCATAAGTGTTCGAGTAAGGCTTTCATTTACCTTACGTTCATAATATACTACATTAGTCAGAAAAGGTCAAGAAATTTGACTTTGACTGACCAATATTTTTTAAAAAGCAAAAACACCCTGAAACGTCAGGGTGCTATTCTTACATCAAATATAAAATTGCTAGAGTCAGGAGACTTGCTAGAAGCCCCACTCCCCAAAAGAAGAAGTCAACCTTCCACTCGCTCCAAGGATTTCCTTTACCAGACAATCCTCCAAGCTCAAAATGGTGATGTACAGGCGTCATACGGAAAATACGTTTACCACCTGTCAGTTTGAAATAGCTGACTTGCATCATGACCGAAGTTGTTTCAAAGACATAAACAATTCCGATAATCAAGAGAGTCCATTCTTGGTGGAGAGCCATAGAAATCGCTGCCAGCATTCCACCTAAAGCCAAACTTCCCACATCCCCCATAAAAACCTTAGCAGGCTTGTGGTTAAAGACGAAGAAACCAAGCAAACCACCAATCATGGCAATAATCACTAGAAGAATATCCATCTGACCTTGCACATAGGCAATAACTCCATAGGCAGACAAGCTAATCACAACGGAAATACTAGCTAGACCGTCAATACCGTCTGTCAAGTTGACTGCATTTGAAAAACCGACTAGCCAGAAAAGAGCGAAGAAAATATAGAAAAATCCCAAATGAACTGGATAACCAAATACAGACAGGATATCCCCCCCGCGCTCATAGAAAAGGTAGAAGATAACTCCACCTAGAAGCTGAAGAGCCAATTTCTGCTTGGGATTTAGCCCCTCATTGATTTTACGAAAGACCTTGAGAAAGTCATCTAAAAATCCGACCAAGCCATACAAGACCAAGATGAACAAAATCATTCCCACATTATTGCTGAATTGGCTACTAAATAGGGCGAAAAAGAAAGCAACCAAAACAGAAGTAATTAAGAAAACCAAACCTCCCATTGTAGGAGTCCCAGCTTTTGCCTGGTGCTGTTTAACATCCTCATGCATCTGCTGGCCTGTAATTTGCGCCTTTCTATAAAATTGGATAAAGGCCGGAATTCCTACTAAAGTTAGTAAAAATGTCACAATTCCAGCACTAATAGAAATAAACATATTAGTCTCCTAAAGTTAATGTAATTTTTTTAATGTTTTTGATAGCTGTATTAGTCCGAACATCTTGCTTCTGAACAACGGAACCTGAACCTTCAAATTCCAGTTCAATATCCAACCATTTAGCAAAGGTCTCGGCAGTCTCTTTTTTCCAGCCATACATGTCTGGAATTTCTTCTACCTTATCCGATAAAAGGAGAACTTGTTGGTTTGGTGCAAGATTGGTCCCTTCTTCTACAGAAGTCTCTTTAATCTTTGTTCCAGTACCTACAACGATTGGTTGCACAATATTTCGGCGTAAGGCTTCCGCCAACTCACCAGGTGAAATATCCTTGATGCTAGGCATTGCATAAGAAGATTCTGTCGTAACTTTATCTAAATTTTTGGCTGGAGATTGAAGATTGAGAGATTCTTTCATAGCTGAAGCCCGCTCCAAGATTGGGGTGGCAAATTCTCCCAACTGGATACCTGAATAATGCTCAGGCTGTTGAACCGTTACATACAAGATAAAATCAGGATTTTCAGCAGGGTTCATCGATACAGCCGAAAAAATGTAATTGGTCATACCAACCAAGTAACCTCCATTTTTCTCATCGGCAATCTGGGCTGTACCAGACTTGAGGGCTACATTTTGACCAGGAACAGTTACAGTTGGCTTGCCTGTACTGTGGTTATGCATGGTTCCATAAACTGGATCTGTTCCTACCAAAACCATGTTGGTTCGAGTTAGACTGGCTGCATCTTTGGAAACAGGATTTCCTACAATCTCTTTTTGAGATTTCCGAACAGATTGGTCATTTGGGTCATACAAGGCACTGATAAATTTAGGTTCTAGCATAACTCCATCATTGGCAATAGCCGTGAAGGCACGAATCATTTGCGTCTGGGTTACTGAAATCCCTTGTCCAAATGAACTCTGAGCAATATTTACGATATTGTCAGCCGGAAGTTGACCTGCATATTCATCCGTCAAGCCAAAACGAGTCGGAACACCAAATTTAAAGCGATTTAGATAATCCAGCCAGGTAGCATCTCCCATCTTTTGCTCAAGAAGCGTCATCCCAACGTTACTTGAGTGCGCGAAACCTTGAGAAAAGGTCATCATTCCTCCGCCAGTTAATCCTTCATTGACGTCCCAATCTCGGATAGTAGCATCTGCTACTTTTAACTCACTACTATTGAAGACTTCTCCGCCTGGGAAAGTGTTATTGTCAATAGCAGCAGCGAGCGTCATGACCTTCATGGTTGACCCTGGCTCATAGTTACTTTGATAGAGGATATCACGCCAAACAAAGTCCTTGGTAAGTCCTTCCTTAGTATCGGCATCAAAGGTTGGTCTCTGCGTCGTTGCAAGAATTTCTCCCGTTTTAGCACTAACCAAGGTTGCTGTCATATACTTACCTTTTACTTTTTCTTGAAAGGCATTCATCTGGGTCTCCATGAAGGACTGAAGGGTGCTGGAAATAGTCGTATAAACATCCTTGCCATCTACCGTTTGTTGGGAAACTTGTTCTGTTCCAGGGACAATATTACCCAGACGATCCTTTTCATAGGTAATAATACCGTCTTTCCCTGCAAGAATACTATTCAAGGAACTCTCCATCCCAGAAGTTCCCAGCAAACTCTTGCTTCCATCTTCATTTTCATGGAGTTGAGCTAAACCAATAAAACTAGAAGCAAATTGTCCGTTTGGGTAACTACGATTGGGACTGGTTGTAAAATCAATCCCCTTGACCTCTGCAGTTTCCAACTCTTTTTTGATAGACATCATATTGGCATAGGTAATCCCATTGCCCTTTGCTCCAAAGGAAACTTGCTTGAGATTAGGTTGCGAGAGTTGCTCTCTTACATAGGATTCTTCCATGTCCAGATACTTATGAAAGACCTCTGCAACCTTGTTAAATTGTGTTTTTTCTACGTAAAGAATCTTACCCGTTGCTGACTTATAGTTCTCATCAATGACCGCATAGACATTATAAGATGTCGCATCCTCAGCAATCGGGACTCCATTTCGGTCATAAATAGTCCCACGTTTGGCAGGGACTGTACGGGTGGTTTGATGAACCTTCTTAGCTTCCTTCGCTAAATCTGTTCCAAAGCGAGTGCCCGTCCCAATAATGACCGCAAAATTGACTAAAAAAACGGCAAAAACAAAGACAGATAATAAACTCAGACTTTTTCCAACTCTGCGTCTGTTTTCAGCCGGCGATTTCCGATTTTTGGTCGCATAACGGATTACTTTTTTTGTCCACTTCATATCTTACTCCGCTATTCGAATATTTTCATTGTTTAATTGCAAATCGTGTGAATTGGCAATCTCTTTCAAACGTTCTGCACGTAATAGTTCATTGACCTCTTGCTTGGCATCGTCCAATTCGGTCTTCTTTTCCTCTATCTGCGCATTGATTTTTGTCAAATCATTCTGCACCTGCAAGAGCTTGGTCTGCATAAAAATAATACTAATGGCTACAATAAGAGTGGTTACAGCAATGGAAAAGTAAAAAGCTTTTTCCACACGCGAAAACCGTTTAAGTTGCATCTGTAGTATTTGACCTGTTTTTTCCATTCTTTCTGCCATCTTTTTTCCTCTTACTTGTGAATTTTTCTGGCCACGCGCAACTTGGCTGAGTGCGAGCGGTTATTGGCTTCTAACTCTTCTGCACTTGGCAAGATTGGCTTACGGGATACCAATTCCATCTTGGGCTTGAGATCATCTGGGATGAAAGGTAAGCCTTTTGGAACTTCAACTGTTGAAGCTTCCTTGAACAATTGCTTGGTCAAACGGTCTTCCAAGGAATGAAAGGTAATCACTGAAATCCTACCATCCAGAGCCAACATATCCATAGCCTGCTGGATGGACTCATCTGCCGCTCCCAGTTCATCATTGACTTCAATTCGAATAGCCTGGAAAATCTGTTTGGCAGGATGGCCCTTCTTCTTGAGCTCCTTGGCAGGTTTGGCCGACTTGATAATCTCTGCCAGCTCAGTCGTTGTCTCGATTGGCTTGACTTCACGCGCTTGTTCAATCTTACGCGCAATCTGTTTAGAAAATTTATCCTCACCATACTTGAAGAAAATACGAACCAAGTCATGATAGTCATAATTGTTCACCACTTCATAGGCTGTCAGACTAGCATCCTGATTCATCCGCATGTCCAATGGTGCATCCTTTTTATAAGAAAAACCACGCTCACGCTGGTCCAGCTGAGGACTAGACACTCCCAAGTCATAACAAATTCCATCAATTTCCTGAACACCAGCTTCGCGCAAACGTGCCTGTAAATGACGGAAGTTATCCTTTATAAAAGTCACCATCCCTTTTTCGATATAGGGTGCCAAACGTTTTTGCGCATTGGCAATGGCATTCTGGTCCTGGTCAAAGGCATAGAGATGGCCTTTTTCACTTAATTTACTCAATAAATATTCGCTATGGCCCGCTCCACCCAAAGTCGCATCAACGTAGATACCGTCAGGCTTTACGTCGAGCATATCAACCGTTTCGTGGAGTAAGACCGTTACATGATGAAATTCTTTTGTCATATCTTATCTATTTTACCACAAATCCTACTAGCTTGCACTAGTCAGACAAATAGGTCAAAAAAAGTAAGATTTCTTTAAGAAATATGTCAAATATGCTTGACATTCGCTCTATAGAAGAATATAATATAGTCAAATATATACGACACAAATCAGAAAGGAGACCAGATGAATCGTGTGAAAGAATTTCGCAAGGAACTAGGTATTTCCCAGCTCGAGCTCGCCAAGGATATCGGTGTTTCGAGACAAACCATCAATATGATTGAGAACGACAAGTACAACCCAACTCTGGAACTCTGTCTCAATCTCGCCCGCAGTCTCCAAACTGACCTCAACAGTCTCTTTTGGGAAGATAATTTTTAAAAAAGGAGCAAACTTATGAAAAAAGAAACCTTCACTGAAAAACTGATCAAGCGCACATACGGTATTTCTGATCCCCTTGACGAATACAAACGACGCGAGGCAGACCGTATAGGTAACCAAGTCTTTATCTTCCTCTTTTATCTGATGATTTTCGGAAATCTTATTCCACTCCTTCTGGCCTATAAATATCCTCAACTAGTGGCTCTAGTCTATCCTCCTCTGATTTTAGCGATTGCCCTCATCGCTGCTGGCTATGTCACCTATCAAATGCAAAAAACAGGGATTACAACTATTGAACCAGATATGCTGAATGAGAAAGAAAGCAAGCAACTACACTACCCAGGTCTGAAAGCTGGGATAGTCTATGGATTAATGAGTTTTTTTACAACCCCTCTTCTCCATATACTGCTAGGTGAGAGTCAGGACTATCTTCAGTCACTTCTCGCTTTTAAAAATATTTTTTCAAGTATCCTCCAGTCTGTCTTCTTTGGAGTGGTTATACAGATTCTCATCTCCCGTCGCATTGCAAAAACTAAGAAAGATCAAGATGAGGATTAGGAGGTGCCCTATGAAAAAAGAAAAGAAACAGTCACGTTATCCTGGTCTGAAAGCAGGTTCGATTTATGGAACAGTGATATTTTTTATAATTCCACTCATTGATACCCTAACAAGTGAAAATCCAAATTTTATCAGTTCTCTTCTAAATACAAAACATATTTTTAAAACTATACTGGGAGCTTTCTTTTTCGGAGTGATGATACATATTGTCGACTCACTTCGTATTGCAAGAGCTAAAAAAGACCAGGATTAGGAGGTGCCCTATGAAATCACTACTAACTTTACTTACCTATCATCTTTTGTTCAGTTCTCTTCTCATCTTCATCATCGTTTCAGGGGACTTGCCATTCAGCGAGATATTCCTCCTTCTAGTCTTTATTCCAGCCCTCAACAAAGGACTGACTTATCTAAAGATTGACTCCCAAAAAACACGCATACTCAACTTAGCACTGTGCTTTATGATTCTATCTTTTCCACAACTGATGCTCATCTCAAGCGGTTGGAAATATTATTTACTGCTGACTATTGCTAGCCTTTCTTCTATCACTTATCTTTATTATCTCTATCAATTCGTAAAAGAAAATCAGTAAAACCGCTCATTTAGGAGGTTACTAGTATGAAAAAAGAAGACTTCACCACTCGCCTACTTCGAAATCTCTTTCATATCCAAGGCCCTTTTGATGAATGCCGACAAGAGATTATCTACAAGGCTTGCGCCCGTTCTATGGTTCAAATCGTTTATTCTTCCTTCTTCCTCTTCTTATTTTATCTGTTATTTGGACGCTTCATAGAAACCGTTCGCTATGCTATGCCCTACGTTTACACTGGACTCATTTTTTTCATTACTTTAAAAACTCAAAGAGCCGTCAAAGAACTCCATCTGGAAAAAGATGACAAGTCAGAAATCATCCTCAAAACCTACAGCAAAAAACAAATCAAATTTCGAAGCTGGGTTGTGTTTATCGGTCTTCAGATTGGCCTCTTTACGCTACTCATCTTTCATAAAGTCTTCGTTCAGCAGATGTCCCTTCCAGATTTTATGAAGTTGCTCATGCAATTTGATAAAAGTGGTCCTTTCCTAATGTACGGCCTGATTATCGGTAGCATTTTTGGAACCCTGACCTACGGCTTTCTATCCCTACAGGAGGAAAAAACTCCTAAAAATACCAAACAGAAAGAGAAAAGCAATCAATGACTTCACTATACGATTTTTCAATCTTGAACCAAGACAATCAAGAAACCCCATCCAATGGAAATTTCCAATATTCCTAGTCGTAACCATCATCTCAAGTTTGGTCTACTTCTATAACTTTTATCAAGTAGTTAAAGAAGTAAATCAAAAACAGTTGATTTAGGAGATTACTCCCATAATTTCTCATTTTATAGACAAATAATCCCGTCCAGCTCATGCTAGATGGGATTATTTTATTTCTTAACAGAGGTTGCCAGTTATTTCCCTTTCATCTTAGAAAGTCGACTCTTTCCAACTCACACTACAATCCAAGACTTGTTGCCTTTCTTCTTGATTGAGGCCTTCAATCTGGTCAATCAAAATCTTTGTAGCCTGTTGTCCTTCTTCAAAGGCGGGCTGAACCAACGTCGAAACACTTGGAGAAGAAAAGCAAGTCCACTCCGTATTGTCAAAACCAATCAACCCAACTTGTGGCAAGTTATAATTCAACTCTTTGATAACGGTAAAGACTGGAGGTAGGGCCCAACAGTTAGGAACAAATACCAGAGTTTTTTCATCGGGATTGATTTCTTTTTGTAAAAATTCCTTAATTTGTTCCAAATTCGTATGCTTATCTTCAATGGTTAGCCTAGCGTGGCGCATATTAGCATCTGTTAAAGCATCCACAAAACCACTTGCCCGCTCAATCCGAGTACTCAAACGACTCGTATCCGCTGTAATCAAGAGAAAATGCTCATAACCTTTTTCGATACAGGACTGGGTCATATCATAAACGGCATCATAGTTATTGGTTTTGACCCAGCTAGTCCGGTGTTCATAGAGCCGACTATCAAAAAAGACCATTTTCTTCTTTTTCTCATCGATGATACGAGAATATTTTCGGAAATTAGAGGTAGGCTGAATAATAAAGCCGTCTACTCCCAAGAGAAGCATGCTTTCAATATACCTGTCCTCACTCTCTTGGCTGTAGTTACTATTTCCTATCATTACCTGGTAGCCATTCTGGCTGGCGATATCCTCAATTCCCTTAACAATTTGGGTTGAGAAACTGTTGGTAATATCACCAATCAAAACACCAATTAATTTTGTTCGTTTGGAGTTTAAGCTACGCGCAACAATGCTCGGTTTGTAATTTGTTTCATGAATAACTTTTTTAATCTTTTCACGTGTCTCTTGGGACATTTTTTCATATTTCCCGTTTAGGTAAAATGACACGGTTGTTTTCGAGGTCTGAGCCATTTCTGCAATATCTTTTATGGTCAGTTTCTTCTCCAATCTAAAACACCTCCTACTAATACTCATTATAACATATTCACTATTCAAAACGCCTATTTCTAGCACTGCAAGCGAATCATTCTCTCATTTATTTTATCATATACTAGACATTTTCCACGCATTTTTGTTCCGTCAACGAGGCATAATTTTTCACCTACACAAATATCCTCGCTTAATAACAGAATCAGCTTGTCTGTTTCGTCATTTTTCACTTCAAAAGCCAGAGCATTTTCTACTTGATGACCATCTGTCTGGTAGACAGAATGACGGATGATTTCAAAACTCTCATGCGCAATGATTGTATAATCCAGCATCTGATTCTCAAAGAATTGGTGTTTGGTGAGTTTGCTACTTTTTTCAAGCTCATTGTATTTAGGAGAAATGATCGTAGCTTCCAAATCAAAATCAACTTCACTCCATAGTTTCAACTGATTGATTTTCCCATCTTGATAGGTCACATCCTTGTCAAGGATAAACTGAGTCAACGCCTCATGCTGACCTTGACACCTGATATCATCTACCAAGAGCCATACATCCTCTGCCAACATGAGGATTTTTCTCCTGTGAAGATAAGGCAAATCAGGTTCTGCTGACAAATAAGCCCCCTCAATATAATGCACTCCCTCTCTTTCTTTGTGGTGACAAAACAGGGAGTGAGGATAGTATTCATATTTCCAGGATCCCGTGATTCTTTCCGGAGCTTTCCCATCTACAATGCAGGTCGAATGACTCCAAGCACTCTTTAAGAGATAACGTTCATATATCTCCCGATAAGAATAACGCCCAGCATCTATGAAAATAGGTTGGCCTTGATACTGTAAGCAAAAACTATTCTCATCACTATGGCTATGGGCACTTCCTAGCGGACCATTTTTGAAAAATAGATAACGATGTTCATCCTTAATGCAGACATGTCCAGAGTCTTCAAAGATCATGGACTTAGGCTGCCAAGCTCTCTTTTCAAATTCCTGCAGTCGCTTGACCTTTTCTCGCCCCAGGAACAAGAGGCTAAGCAAATCGACTTTAACATCCAGACCGTTAAGAAGGTCTTCCTTGTTCAACATCACAGCAGACAGGCTCAAAATTTCTGTCGTTTCTGTAGAATCGCTATCACCAAAAGCCAGAGTCCGTCCATCTAAGCCTGTCATCATTTGAATATAGGTCGCCATCTTTTCCAGCAACTCTTGGTAACTATCTTGCAAGTCTGGAAGCAAGAGACACAAATCCAGCAAGGCTTTATGAACCTCTACATGATAGAGAATCGACTGTTCAAACTGGCTTCCATCACCTAAAATCTGTGTCTCAATTTGCTGTTTCAACTCCTTTAAAGCAAAATGGTAAGCTTCTTCTAGGTCCATCTTATCTGAAAGGAAATGATAGGTTGCAAGTATCGGAATCGTTTGTAAAATCCCCCAGTTACTAAGGGTGTACTTGGCGCGATAATGGCTTTTCATAAAGTCAATCTGCTTTTCTAGACTGACCAAAATTTTCTCTAGTTCTTCCTCCTCTAGCAAGTCAAATTTCAAGAGGAGCAAGAGTAGTTTCAACCAAGTAAAGGAACGAATACCCGTATCCAAGGTTCTAGTCATCAAAGATTGAGGACGAAATTCTCTCACCTGCTCAATCCAGTCAAATAGAAAGAACTTACACTTTTGAATATAACCCTTATCTCCTTCTACCAGATACCCTATCATAAACTGCAAGAGATATTCTTGTCGATTGAGCATATAAGCCCATTCTGGATCATCTTCAAATACTTGATTCCACACCATCGGCTGGATTTGATGGATTTTTGAACAAGGTTCCATATCCCAAGGACTATCAAACATAAAACGATTGTCCATCAAGCGTTCAAGGGAACGCTTGACTTTCTCATAGTCTTGTGAACAGTGGGACAAGATATAATCACGATATTGATCCCCATCAATTCTTTCAAAAAATTGTCTTCTTTCTTCTTTCATTATCTATTACCAGAAAAAGAACTACTTAAAAAGCAGTTCTTTTGTCTTTCCCATTACACTTTCCTTTTCTACATAGATGACCACACCTTTTGCAATCTGCAAGGAGACCAAGTCATCTTTGATAGAAATGATTTTTCCATGAATTCCAGACAATAACAACACTTCATCACCAGATGTTAAAGAAGCTAAATACTCTTTTCGTTGCTCCATCTGTTTGCGAAGCAACTTTTGCTGACGAATAGAATGAAAGCTTGACAGTAAAAGGGGGCTCACTGCCAAGACAATCACTATTCCATAAAACAATGTTGTATCCATTAAGCTAGAATCTTAAGCCAGCTTCCGATAATTCCGATGATAACTGTTAAAATAACGAGTTTATATGTTGTCCATTTCTTTTCTTTGATCAAGTAGTAAACTAAAAGTGTAAATAGGGCTGGTAGAAGAGCTGGAGCAACCTTATCAAGCATTCCCTGAATACTTACGATACTTTGTTTGGTATCTGCTTTAACTTCCCCTGCAGCAAAGGTGATTGGCACCATAATCTTCACAGATGTCGCTGCCAAACCAGCAATTACGGTTACACCGATAATATTAGCAATACGAGAAATCGTTGCCATCTGTTCACTTAGTTTATCAATCACAGTCGTTCCTAGTTTGTATCCATAGAGACCAGTTGACAATTTAATCGCTGTCAAAATCGTATTCATCGCTAGGAAGAACAAGATTGGACCGACAACCAGGCCTTCTTGAGCAAAAGAAGCGGCGATGGTTGAGAACAATGGAGCTAAACAGAATTGAGAAAGAGAATCCCCAATACCTGCCAATGGCCCCATCAAGGCCATCTTGATGCTACGTGTCTCTTTTGCCGGACGGCCATTTTCCAACATTACAAGGTGCAAACTGGTAATAAAAGGCAGGAAGTGTGGGTTGGTATTATAGAATTCACAGTTTTCTTCCAAGGCTTGGTAGAAACCTTCCTGATCCTCTCCATAGTGTTTTTTCAAAGCAGGATACATCACATTGGCATATCCCAACCCTTGATAGTTACTATAGTTAAATCCATTTTGACAAAAGAATGCCCGCAAAGACGTTTTAAGATAATCACGTTTTGTTAATTTGTTAGATCCAGTCATCGTGTGCTTCCTCCTCTACCACATGATTCGCTGTTTTTGGCTTGTTATAAAATTCAATCAAAGCAAAGATAGTACCTACAATTGCAATACCAATTGTTGGGATGTTTAGATAAGCTGCACAAACATATCCCAACAAGACAAAGGGAATCAACTCTTTCTTAGCCATCACTGACAAGATCATCGCAAAACCGATAGCTGGGAGCATTTTACCAGCAACTGTCAAACCTGTAAGCAATACCGGTGGAATGTAGTCTACGAGTTTCAACAAGGTATCCATTGAAAGGGCACCCAAGCAACCCAAGGTAAATCCAATAAAGGCAAACAACCAAATTGTTGCATTTAGAGTGAACTTGAATTTCTTCAAATTATGGTTTTTCAAGTGCTTCATCGCCGTTTCAGGCGCACCAGCACGTACAGTGTAGGCGAAAGTTTGTAAGAATTGAATCGCCACAGCAATCGGAGTAGAGAGGGCAAGAGCCGCTTCTGGACTGACTTTACCAGCACTAGTGATAGCCATCAAGGTACCAAAGATACCAGGTCCGATTGGGTTTGGTGGAACAGTACCTCCAGCACCAACACCGAATCCCATATAAGCCAATTCACCAATAGCTCCCATTGCAAGAGCAGTAGGCAAATCACCTAGAATAATTCCGACACCAAATGACAGAACAATACATCTATTGGTGTAAATTCCTAACAGCATTCCACTAAAACAGAAAGCTGTCCATAATCCAATTAAAATCGCTTGAAATACATTAATCGACATAACGATCTCCTCTTTTAAATATAGTCCATAATGTTGACTTCAACAGCTCCATCATTTCCTGTTGGAGTTGTTTTCGTATTAAATGTTACTTGATAAGTTTGGTTCAATTCCTTGAGGGCTGCCTTGTCCTCTTCACCCAGGAAGATGGAGCGTGTCACTTGCTCTTTACCAGGGGCATTGTGAATGTTCCCAATATTGATTTCTTCAATAGGGACACCACCTTCTACCAAGGTTAAAGCGTCCTTCACATCCTTTACAACGATAAAGATCGTTTGAGCAGGATTAGCCTTGTGAATGATATCAATCACCTTTTGCAAAGGGAAGAAACGCATGGCAACTGAGTCTGGCACAACTGTTTTCATCAGAGTTTGTTGCATCTTGTCCGTGCTTACTTCATCATTGGCAACAATGACCGTATTACAACCTAGGTATTTTACCCAAAGTTGTCCTTGCCCATGAATCAACCGTTCATCGATACGGGTCATAATAATATTTGGCATTGTCATATTTCTCCTCCTACCAATATAGGTTCCAGTCTTTGTAGAAACGGATAAGGGCTTCTAGGTAATAGTAGTCACCCCAGATATTGCCTTCGTCCACTCCTTTACCTGAATGCCATGAGTACACACCGTGGAGGAGACTTGTCCCACCAGGGGTAAATTGATCATTTGCATAATGTTCGATCAAAGAACGAAGCATGGCATGCATAGCATGTTTATAAATATCTTTGTCAGCATCCACCTCTGGGAGATGTTTTAGCATTTCATGAATCCCACAGACAGCGATAGCTGTTGCTGAAGAATCTCGTGATTGATCACTACCATCATTAAAAATCAAATCCCAATAAGAAACATGATCTTTTGGCAGACGATTCAAGAAATAATTGGTTACACCCTTAAACAAGTTAAAGCAGGACTCGTCTTTCAGGTGACGATAAGTCAAAGGAATACCATAGACTCCCCATGATTGACCACGTGCCCAGCATGAATCATCACTATACCCTTGTCTCGTTACACCTTTAAGGGGTTGACCTGTCTCAGGATCAAAGTAGAAGGTGTGGAAGGACGAAGCGTCATCACGGATTACATTATTAGCTGAAACATAGAAATGGCTTTCTGCAATATCGTAGTATTTTTGATCGCCTGTTTCTTGATAAGCAAAGAATAAGAGTTGGATGTTGAGCAAGCAGTCGATAATCAAACGGTAATGCTCTTTCTTGCCCAAGTCTCCCCAAGCTTGAATAAAACCACCTTTTTCTTGATAGCGTTCAATCAACTTATCTGCAGCTTTCAAGGCTGCCTCTCTGGCCTCTCCATCTCCATTTATCTTATATTCAGCCATACAAGACGGTGTGTACAAGAAGCCGAGATCATGGTGATCCAATTCTACTCTCTTATTGACACGATCCAGGAAAGAAAGAACATTTTTATGAGCGATGTTTTTAAATTCATCCTGTTGACTGTATTCATAAGCCAACCACAGTTCTCCTGTCCAGAAACCATTGGTCCATTCCGTATTATCCATGATTGGATAGACATTATCAAAGGTAGCTGGCGTCGGGAAATCTTCCTTGAAATAGTCAAGGTTGAGTTCTAACTGCCGAATAACCTTATCGATTGCCTGGCCGACTTCTTCTTTCGTCAGAAGTGGTACTTCTAAGAAGCGCTCAGGCGATTTTATTTCTTCAATCGTAACCTTTTTTATCATTCTTTTACCCTTTAAATACCCGATTCGAAATCTTCTTCCTCTTCCTCTGCATCCGTTGAAAACAATTCTTTACCATTTACGACTCCGCCCTGAGCCGCCACTACTGATTTATTAACAACCTCATCAAAGCTATGAGTCATTCTAGCAAAGACTGCTTCCATTAACATAGCTAAGTTCAAACCCGAGAGAACATTCATTGTTTTGGCTGGATTTTCTCCCATTATGGTAGAAGAAACCTTGAATGGCGATCCTCCCAAGAGATCACTTAGGATTAAAACTTCTTCTTCATTTGAAATTGCAAGTAAGATTTTTTGCTTGAGTTCATCTGCTGACATTCCTTCCACAAAGTCAATCGCCTCCACATTTTCTTGATTGCCTGCAATCAATTGTAAAGAACTATAAATCCCTGTGGCAAAATGTCCATGCCCTACAAGTACAATTTTCATCTTTTCTCCTTTCTTTTTTGAGTTTACCGGTTTACTCTATATTTTACATTGTAGACCTTTATTTTTATCTTGTCAATAGTTTTTTCAAAAAAATATTAGCGCTTTCATTACTTATTTAACCATTACATTAGACAGAAACTTCAAAATCTTCCGTTTTTTTAGGAAAACAAAGATTTTCAGAAATAAAAATATTTAATTATTGACAAAACCGGTTTACTAGAATATAATTTGGTTATAGAGAAGTCTTAACAAATTTGAAAGGAAGTATCAAATGACAAATACATCATTCTCAATTGAGCAGTTTTCTTTAAAAGGAAAAATTGCTCTCATCACCGGCGCTTCTTATGGAATTGGATTTGCTATTGCCAAATCCTACGCTGAGGCCGGCGCTACTATTGTCTTTAACGATATCAATCAAGACCTGGTCAATAAAGGGATTGAAGCTTATCGTGAAGTTGGCATCGAAGCCCATGGGTATGTCTGTGACGTGACAGACGAGGACGGTATCCAAGCCATGGTCAAGCAAATCGAACAAGAGGTTGGTGTCATTGACATCCTTGTTAATAACGCTGGTATTATCCGCCGCGTTCCAATGTGCGAAATGAGCGCCGCTGATTTCCGTAAGGTCATCGATATTGACTTAAACGCACCATTTATCGTTTCAAAAGCAGTCATTCCTTCTATGATAAAGAAAGGGCATGGAAAGATTATCAATATTTGCTCGATGATGAGCGAACTGGGACGTGAAACGGTTAGCGCTTATGCTGCCGCTAAAGGCGGCTTGAAAATGTTGACCCGCAACATTGCGTCTGAATACGGTGGAGCCAATATCCAATGTAACGGAATCGGACCGGGTTATATTGCCACTCCTCAAACAGCACCTCTTCGTGAGTTGCAAGAAGATGGTTCTCGCCACCCATTTGACCAGTTCATCATTGCAAAAACACCTGCTGCACGTTGGGGAAATCCTGAAGATTTAATGGGCCCTGCTGTCTTTCTCGCTAGTGATGCCAGCGACTTTGTCAATGGCCACATCCTATATGTAGATGGCGGTATCTTAGCCTACATCGGAAAACAACCTGAGTAAAAATAGAAAGAGGATCTTATGAAAATCGCATTAATCAATGAAAATAGTCAAGCTAGTAAGAATCACATTATTTATGATAGTCTAAAAGAAGCGACAAATAAAAAAGGCTACCAATTATTTAACTATGGTATGCGTGGAGAAGAAGGTGAAAACCCATTAACATACGTACAAAACGGCCTAATGGCTGCCATCCTTTTAAATACAAAAGCAGTCGACTTTGTTGTTACCGGCTGTGGTACGGGTGTAGGAGCTATGCTTGCTTTAAACAGCTTCCCTGGTGTTGTCTGTGGTCTAGCAGTGGACCCAACTGACGCTTACCTTTATTCTCAAATCAATGGTGGTAACGCCTTGTCTATCCCTTATGCCAAAGGATTTGGCTGGGGGGCAGAACTGACCCTCAAATTGATGTTTGAACGCTTATTTGCTGAAGAAATGGGCGGTGGCTACCCAAGAGAACGTGTAATCCCTGAACAACGCAACGCTCGTATCTTAAACGAGGTAAAACAAATCACCTACAATGATTTGATGACCATCCTTAAAACAATCGACCAAGACTTCCTCAAAGACACCATCTCTGGCAAATACTTCCAAGAATACTTCTTTGAAAACTGCCAAGATGATGAAGTCGCTGCTTATTTGAAAGAAGTATTAGCCAAGTAAAGCTATTCTAAACCAGAAAGGAACTAATGGATGACGAAAATATTACTGTTTGGCGAACCATTAATTCGAATCTCACCATTAGATGCCACCAGTATCGGCGATCATGTTGCCAGTTCGACTTATTTTGGCGGATCAGAAATTAACATCGCTTGTAATTTGCAGGCCCTGGGTATCTCAACGAAAGTCTTTACCGCACTCCCTGCCAACGAGATTGGAGATCGTTTTCTCACATTCTTGAAACAGCACCAAATCGATACCAGTTCAATCTGTCGGCTTGGCGATCGAATCGGCCTCTACTTTTTGGAGAACGGCTTTGGTTGTCGTCAAAGTGAAGTTTTCTACGATCGTAAGCATACGAGTATCAGCCAGATTCGGCCAAACATGCTAGATATGGATTCTCTCTTTCAGGGGATTGGCCATTTTCATTTTAGTGGAATCACTGTAGCTATCGGTCAAGAGGTTCGTACGCTCCTTCTCCTACTCTTGGAAGAAGCCAAGCGCCGAGGGATTATCGTTTCAATGGATCTCAATCTGAGAACAAAGATGATTTCAGTCCTAGAAGCCAAGTATGAATTTTCTAAGTTTGCACGTTTCGCTGACTATTGCTTTGGTATTGATCCTCTCATGATTGATGACCAAAATCTAGAGATGTTCCCAAGAGACAGAGCCAGCCTAAAAGAGGTGGAAAATCGCATGCGACAATTAAAAGAAGCCTATGGTTTCAAGGCCATTTTCCATACCCTCCGCTCTAGTGATGAACAAGACAAAAATGTCTATCAGGCCTATGCTCTGGGAGAACGATTTGAAGAGTCTGTCCAACTAAAAACTGCAGTCTATCAACGAGTTGGTAGCGGGGATGCCTTTATATCTGGTGCCCTTTATCAACTACTCCATCATTCCTCCTTAAAAACTACCATTGACTTTGCAGTTGCGAGCGCAACTCTCAAATGCACTCTTCCAGGAGACCATCTCTCCACTTCCGAAACTAGTATTGAAAAATTACTGGCAAATGCACAAGATATCATTCGTTAGGAGAATTACATGACCAAATCAGATACGATTATTGAACTAAAAAAACAAAAAATTGTCGCTGTTATTCGAGGAAATACAAAGGAAGAAGGACTGCAAGCCTCGATTGCTTGTATCAAGGGAGGTATCAAAGCTATTGAAATCGCCTATACCAATCAGTATGCAGGGCAAATCATCAAGGAACTTGTAGACTTGTATCAGGACGATCAAAGTGTTTGTATCGGTGCAGGTACTGTGATTGATGCCGTAACTGCTAGAGATGCTATTCTAGCCGGAGCAAATTACGTTGTTTCTCCATCTTTCCATGCTGAAACTGCAAAAATGTGCAATCTCTACAGCACACCGTACATTCCAGGCTGTATTACTCTCACAGAGATAACGACTGCACTTGAAGCCGGTAGTGAAATCATTAAACTCTTCCCAGGTAGTGCTCTCAGTCCAGCATATATCTCTGCAGTCAAGGCACCGATCCCACAAGTTTCCGTAATGGTAACCGGAGGAGTCGGCCTAAACAACATTCCTCAATGGTTCGCTGCTGGTGCAGACGCCGTTGGAATTGGTGGCGAACTCAATAAACTCGCTTCCCAAGGCGACTTTGACCGCATTAGCGAGATTGCCCAACAGTATGTTACACTCAGATAAAATGAAGTGAAAAGAGTCTGGGACAAAAGTCTAACCTTAAATATAAAAAGCGAACAAAACGAGTTATCTGACACTCAGAATTCTGTATTGTTCGCTTTTTTGTCTAATTTATCGATTTTTAAAATTTATAATAAAGAATTTCTAAAATCAAAATCTTTTTGTTCCAAACTCTTTTTAAAAGAAAAATCCGAAGATGTTTGACTTTCTTCGGATTTTTTCTATTTTCCACAGTTTCATGTGATTCATCTTAGATGATGAACAAATCAGTTATTCTTTCCTCTACGGAATAGATAAGTCGCCCCAAGTAGCAAGAGCCCTAGACTTGCCAAGATTGACTGACCTTCTCCTGTCTGAGGGAGATTCTTTTGATCCGAATGGTTCTTTTCTTCTTCAGATTTTTCCTTTTCTTTTGAATCCTGAGTTTGTGGTTGAGCTGCTTGTTCTAACTTTTTAAAGACTTCCTGATCTGGAGCTGATTCCTGGGTTTCAGGATTGTAGTAGGCAACCTTATAGTCATCCCCTTCTTTTCGAATCGTATAGACCCCACGTTTCAAGACTTGGAATTGGTTGGAAATAGTAGAGACAGAATCATCATATTTCACAATGCCCCAAACTCCTTGTTTGGCATCATAAACAGACTGAAGGATCTCATTGTTATCGATGAGACTACTTTCTAACTCTTTTACCATTTGATTGAAGGTGGCACGATCCACGTTAGGGATGAGCATATAGCCATAAGAATCCCCATTTTACTTATGAGCCTGACTAATCGTAAGAAATTCATTTTCAACTTCCTTGTCTGACTGTCCTTCATTGATATCCTTCCAAGATCCCTTTTGGACAGCCTTACTCATACTGATTGAACTCTTCTTAAAGAAAAAGTAACCAATATTCTTTTTCGAATCGGACGATTCTAAGAAGACACTTTGGGTTTCAGGATAATCCTTTTCTTGTTCCGTGAGGGAGGCTTCTTTATCATTGACATAGACTTTATATGGATCACTTGATTCCAGTTTTCTCTGGTCAATTGTAGTTGCAGCAGTATCTGTTGAAGTGTTTTGGATATTGCTTCCTAAAAAGGCGATCTTATCCTTCAGCATAAACCAGCTCTTATGAGCAGTCAGTGTTTGATTCCAGTTAGTGAGATCCATGGTTGCTGTCGCATTGGCCTCATCTAGTTTGCTCGTTCCAACGAAAGCAGACGGTAGAACTTTACCTGTATCACTATCCGATCTCTTAGCATCTGTTCCTGTCGCACCAGGCATCTTATATGGATTAACTGTTGGCCAGTAGCCATCGCTATAGTGACTCAAATCGCCATTGTAAAGATAGAACATCCCATCACTCGTATACCAACCACGTTTGTTTTCCTTGTTCATGTGTTCGTAATTCAAGATACGACTGGAAAAGAGTGACAAGCCAAATCCAAACCCTTTCTCCGCATTGTACATAGCTGTTTTATCCATCTTATTAAAGGCAGATAGGTAACTGGTTCTTGGAACACTTGCGACTCCAGCATCGCTTAACAAAGATTGCATCAAACTGATATCCTTATAAGTCTTCAAATTCTTAAAGACATCATAATAACTATCCGATTGGACAATGGTCTTCACAAAACTCTGCAAACGTTGTTTGGTTTCTCCTTCAGACATATCCGCTATCCGGTGAATCCCTCTTAGCACTTCTACTACGGCCACGTGCCCCTCGCAATTTGCACGACTGATCGAGCGTCCACGACTCATATCCATCAGCTCTCCATTCACCAGCAAAGGGGCAAACGATTTATCAATCCAGCGGTACATAGTTTGCATTTTATCTTTATTGATTGGGCTCTTGGTCTTTTGAATGACTGGCAACAGTTGAGACAGGCCATCAATCAAGACATCCCCATAAGCACCCGTATAGGCAACATTGGTGTGGTCGATATAGAATCCATCTTGATAAAAACCTTCACCTTGGTCTACCAACTTGAACACTTGCTCAATCGAACGAATGATAGAAGAAATTTCTTGGTCATCCTTGCGCAGTAAACCAGCTATTACTTTTACCCTTCCCATATCCACTAAGTTTCCACCTAGGGACTTAAATGGGTTATCAGTCGTCTTTCGGAAATATTCGGGATCTGGCGCAAATTTTTCAATCACATCTGTATACTTTTTAATTTCCTCATCAGAGAAGTATTCTTTCATCAGAGACAAGGTATTGTTGATGGCACGAGGTATACTGATTCCATAATCCCGCCAACTCCCAACAATGCTTTTTTCACTATTGTAGACATGTTTATGCATCCATTCCATGGAATCCCTAACTGTTCGAATAACGGTTTCATCCTGATAATAACGAAAAGAAGGATTGGTCACTTGCTTGGTCATCTCCTCCAATTTCCGATAAGTGGCAGTTAGATTCGCAGACGTTTTATAATTTGAAAATTTTTCCCACAAATAGGTGCGGCCCGCCTGACTTGAAATACTGGATAGGCTATCAGCCACCTTTCCTTCCAGTTCCTGGTTTAATTTGGCCATCTGTTCATTTTTAGAATCATAGTATTTATTCCCAGCGATGATACCATTCCAGTCATCCAAACGGGCTGTGTATGCATCCTTAATAGAGGCTAGAATCTTCAAAGGAATCTTTTTCACCTCCTTGCCATTTTTACTGACAATGACATTGGTTGTCCCTTCCTTAAGAGGTTCTAAAATTCCATTTTTGACTGAAGCAAAATCAGGATTTTCTACCTTATAAGTATAGTCTGCAAGAGCAAAGACATGTTTTTTCCCAATTGGTAAATCAATCTTTTCCTCGAGCTGTTTATCTGTTTGAGAATCCTCAGAAGGCTGGTCTGCTACCTCTACCAGCTCAATATCCTTAAAAGAAATAGTCCCAGTTCCCGTTTCATAGAATAACTCCAGCTTGATTTTATCAACATCTAAAGTCGGGCTATAGTCTGCTCCAATGGTCTTCCAGTCCTTTGTTCCTGACGTCGTTCCAAAATTCCACAATTGCTTGTCCTTACCACTTTCCTAAATGATACGAACCTTAGCAATCCCGACTTTATTATCTGTTTTAATCTTGAAACGCAGTTTATACTTTTTCTTAGCTTCAATAGGAACCATACGGTGAACCACTGCCCTTAATTTCTCATGGCTTGAGATAGTGATAGCCCCATCCTTAGCCTCAATAACTCGAGTTGAGGTATCTGCAGAACTATTCTTCTGGTCTACCCAAGCTGACCACCCCTGAGCTTTGCTTCCTGTCCACGGACTGCTTCCGTCCTCCGTCTGACCAAAATCACCATTTTCAACTAAATTTTTGTATCCCTTTGCTGATACTGAACTTCTGGCTTTTCTGAATGGTATTCGTAGTCGTTTCTTTCGCTCCAACTGTCAGATAATGGTGTAATAAAAATCCTGATAAAACAAGTGAAGACAAACTCACAATGAGTTTCTTTGTTTTTGTTTGCATGTATACACTCCAATAAATCAATAGGAACTAAATCTCAAATTAGAGATTTATAGCAACTAAGTAACCCGGCTTAATTAAACCACACCATTTTTTTAAGCTATTTGTAAACGGTTTCTATTATATCAAGAACCTATTTTTCAACAACATCTTCCATCCGACTCGACGAAAAAAGTAAAAACTGTTACAATGTAGAAAAAGAAAAGAGACCCTCATGACTTCACTTTATGATTTTTCCGTTTTAGACCAAAACAACCAATCAACTCCCTTGGAGAGCTATAGTGAGAAAGTTCTCTTGGTTGTCAACACTGCTACTGGATGCGGTTTAACGCCCCAGTACCAAGGTCTCCAAGAACTCTATGATCGCTATCAAGAACAAGGTTTTGAGATTTTAGACTTCCCTTGCAATCAGTTTATGGGACAAGCACCAGGCAGCGCAGAGGAAATCAACACCTTCTGTAGCCTACATTATCAGACCACCTTCCCACGTTTTGCCAAGATCAAGGTCAACGGTAAGGAGGCAGATCCCCTCTATGTTTGGTTGAAAGACCAGAAATCTGGCCCACTAGGTAAACGAATCGAATGGAATTTCACTAAATTTCTCATCGGTCGTGATGGGCAGGTCTTTGAACGCTTCTCTTCAAAAACAAACCCAAAACAAATTGAAGAGGCCATACAAACCCTACTATAATTTCACAATTTCACTATGATTAGGTTTCTTTTAGCCTAAGAATAGTGGGATTTTTTGATTGGCTTTGACTTAAATAGAAAAACACTCCATGATATGAAACATGAAGTGTTGTAAAAATGATACATTCATAGCAGACAATTCACTACTAAACACTATTTTTAACCCCAGCATATACATAGGTCCTATTTCTAGGACACTCTTTTTCCGTTACCACCCTAAAATAAAAGCTATGCTCCCGACCATCCTTGGCATTTTCCTTATTTAAGACAAAGTAGTTTTTCTGATTCATCGCCATGGTTCGTAGGATGTCATCAATCAAAAAAGTCAAGGGCACGTTCATGGCAGAGTATTTTTGAAAATCCTCTTCAAAACGAATATAGTCATCTGAAAAATAATCCATCTGCAGTTTGTTTTCATACAGCTCTTTTCTAGTCATACACTCCCTCCTCCCACAGTCGAATTTCGAGGACATCTGCAACCTCTATCAACCTATATCCCTCGTTTGTCCTAATAGATAGAGTCTGATGTGATAATTCTCTCACCACACCGATAATAGTGATTTTCTGCTTCTTTCCCTTTACCACAAAGCGTCCCTTATGTTGGCCAACATAAAGCTGAGACAGCAAGTGCAACTTCTCAACTGGGTTCAAATCCGTCGAAAAATCAACCCGATTTTTTTCTTCACTGAGCGAACCGGTGTGTTCTGAAAGGTAAAATCCCATCCACTTCTGCATACCTGGATCTTGATAATCTCGCGCGGATTGAAAGGGTAAGTAAAAACGATCAATCATTTTAATCCATCTAATCCTCCAGCAGAATGTCCCCCAATCAGCTTGCTTCTGGCAAGACTCCTAGAGGCTTCTTCCAGTGCATTGGCTCTTAAAAGGGAAGTGAAACCAAATTGTTCCCGAATCGAGTCAATGGCCGTCTGGAGCCTTTCTTCTTTTTCTAACTTGTCAACATCATTAAAGAGGGAAATCAATCCAAAGGACTCGTCTACAAAGCCTGAATAGTTAACTCCGACACTTCTGACTGCTCCAGAAGTGTATTTGTTATGAAATAACTTCAAAACATAATTCGTTAAGACAGCTGTATTATTGGTCGGTTCGATCTTTATTTGTGTGTGAATAGACGGCCTAACTTCCTGTTTAGAGAAACCGACATAGATAGAGACAAGGGTTGTTTTCTTGCCAGACCTTCTCAGTCTAATAGCTACCTGCTCTGCCATTTCTCGGAGAATAATTTCAATATCCCGTAGCTTCACGTAGTCTCTCGGCAAGATTTGAGAATTCCCCAAGCCCTTGGATTTGGCTTTATAGGGCTTATGAACATTGCTCTCATCAATCCCGTTAGCATGAAACCACAAACGCAAGCCAGACTGACCCAGAACTTTCTTTAGCTGGTCAGGATTGCTGGTTGCCAATTCCTTGATGGAAAAAATCCCCAGAGCATGCAAGCGTTTCTCCATCCGCCTGCCAATCCCCCAAAAATCCGTCATCTTAGGGATTGCCCAGACCTTCTCTTCCACATCCTGGTAAGACCAGTTGGCCCTCATGGTCGGAGTGTGCTTGGCCTCATTATCCAGAGCCAACTTGGCCATTAAAGGATTGGCATTTGACATGCCCACTGTAGAGTAGATCCCTGTCTGCCTCCAAATATCCCTCTGAATACGAGCAGATAGCAAATCCAACTTGTCTTTACGAGAGAGACTCTTATCTGGGATGAAATAGTTTAGCGAACTAGTCAGGTCAATAAAGCCCTCATCGATAGAGTAGGGATAAATATCATCTGGACTGCCATAGTTTTGAAAGATTCGCTGGATTTCCATATTGACTGCTATATATTCATCCATCCTAGGTGGCACAATCAAGGTCACTTGAGCCCAATCTTCGATGTAGCGAACATAGTCTGAGTCGGTCGGTAACCCTTGCTTTCGAGCATTGTAATAAGAAAATTTTCGCGTTTTGATATCAAAGGGCAGATCATAGGCCCGACCAACATTTGACTTGCCAAAAATCTTCTTAAACAGGGGAGAGGAGGCTAGAATAAGACCAGTTGAATTATCCGCGCGACTCATGACACAAAGCGAGGTTTTCAGCGGATGTAAGCCCCTTTTCACGCACTCAACACTGGCATAAAAGGATTTCATATCGACAAAGGCAATATCACTTTTGGGCTCTCTAGAATAATCAAAGTAGCCCATTGGCTAGCCCTCCATCGGCACAAAGTTCCCAACGATAATCCCCACAATCCGATGATCTTCCTCATAGGAGATGAAAATATCCTTGTATTTAGGATTGATAGAGACCAGACGCAATCCATTCTCCTCTCGATAGACCCGTTTGATATAGGTCTGGTTGTTGCAAACCACTGCATAAACCGCCCCGTCATAGTCAAATCCTGTCTCTCGAATCAGAGCTACTGAACCATTTTGGTATTTAGGTTCCATGGAGTCCCCAGACACCCATGACGCAAAATCATGGGCCAACTCCTCATTAAAGTAAACCGTATCAAAATTCTGATCATCGTAGACCGAAGCCCCAATCCCTGCTGACATGCGTTCATAAACACGGTACTCGTAGAGACGCTCTGGAATAGCTGTTACTTTTTGGGCTTGCTCCTCTTGAGATAGGTTGCGAGCATAGAGAACAACCTTCTCCTGCCCTTGCTTGGAGAGGCTATGGTAGAGACGGACAATCTCGATCTGAGTAAAATATCCTTTTGGTACTTTTAAAATATTCTCTAGCTGGAATACCTTCTCCTTGGACGGTTCCTTGACTCCACGTTCCCAAGCTGAGTAAGCCTGAAAGCTAATCCCAAGTTGCTCTGCAATTTCCTTTTGTGTTAGTTTTAACTCTTTCCTCCGAGCCTTTAATTTTTCTGGCTGATACATACTTCACCTCCTATTATGATGATTTAATGGACATTATCTCCCTTAGAAAGACTAATCGATGCTTGAATCCAGATTTTTAGGACTCAACCAACATGGTTTAGTTTTATTAAATAAAAAAAGTAGACAAATGTCCACTAGGAAAAGCAGAAACATCGTGAGTTTTATACTCAATGAAAATCAAAGAGCAAACTAGGAAACTAGCCGCAGGCTGTACTTGAGTACGGCAAGGCGACGTTGACGCGGTTTGAATTTGATTTTCGAAGAGTATTAATCAAACTAAAAGGACCTAGCCCTATACAATACAGAACTAAATCCTTTGAATGAATAATTGCTCTAACTTTTAGAATTCTTACAGAAATTCCAGTTTTTCTCTATTTGATACCAGACATTAGTTTTTCAATACGTGGAACGTAGAAGAGTAAGATAATACCGAATACAATCGTAATTCCTCCAACAATTCCATAGTAAGCCACTTCAGTTTCGCTTGTATAAAATTTTACAATTTGAGCATTGATAGCTTGGGCAGCAGCGTTACTCAAGAACCAGATAGACATCATTTGTGCTTGGAAGGATTTTGGTGCTAGCTTAGTAGTGACTGATAGACCAATAGGCGAAATCAACATCTCCCCCACAATCACAATAGCCCAACTCATAATCAACCAGAAAGGACTGACCTTAACATCTGTCCCAAAGAGCATCCCTGGTAACATCATCCACAAGAAGGATAAACCTGCTGCTAATAAACCGTAAGCAAATTTCTTAGAAGAGGACGGTTGCTTTTTACCCATTTTCCCCCACAACCATGCAAAAATCGGCACATAAATCATAATGAAAAGTGGATTGATACTTTGGAAAAAGCTAGATGGGAAATGAATCTGATTCCCAAATACATTAAAGTAAAGTCGAGTTTGATCATCCGCAAATAGAGCGAGAACAACAGACCCCTGCTCCTCAATAGACCAGAAGAGTACTCCAGCGATAAATAAAGGAATGTAGGCAAATACTCGGGATCTCTCAGTAGCAGTTATTTTCTGACTAGATAAAATTTTGAAGAAATAGTAGATTGGAATGATTACCGCTATCACTGTAAAGATATTAACAATCATATCCACGTTAAATTGGTGAGTAAAGACTAAGCCTATAATCACCAGAATAACCATGACAAGTGTAAGTAGCAAGCGTTTAATCAAGGTCTGCTGGTCCTTCTGTGAAAGTGGATCAGTGGGGTAAAGACTTGATTCAGGAAGATATTTCTTCCCATCTAAAACATACTTCACCAGACCAAAGAACATCCCAATGGCAGCTAATGAGAAACCTAGATGGAAATTGACTTCCTGACCTAGATAACCTACTAAATAAGGGGCAACGAAGGCACCTAAGTTAATACCAAAGACAAAGATACTAAAACCTGCATCCCGTCTATCATCCTCTTTCTCATAAATTCCCCCAACCATATCTGAGATATTGGGTTTTAAAAATCCAGTTCCAAAGATAATCAAGGCAATAGAAAGATAGAGAGCCACTTGTCCAAAAGGTGTTGCCAAAGCAATATGCCCTAGCATAATCAGAATCCCACCGTAAAAGACAGTCTTACGGCTTCCTAAAATACGGTCACTGACAAAACCACCGACAACCGAGGACAAAAATACCAGTGAGCCATAAATCGCCATAACCGATGCAGCCGTGGTCTTATCCATCCCCAACCCACCATCTTGCACACTATAGTACATATAGTAAAGTAGGATAGCTCGCATCCCATAGTAAGAAAAGCGTTCCCACATCTCTGTAAAGAAGAGGGTGGACAAGCCCATAGGATGTCCAAAAAATGTTTTCTGTTTTTCCATATATATTCTCCTTTAGCGATGTAATAATTCATTTTACAGAATTTTCAAACAAATCCTGTTTTTTTAGAAAATTTTCTGAAAAAATCACACGTCTCATACTTAATTTCACCATAAAAATCCATTTCAGACTAACTTTTACTTCGGTCAGGCAAGTGGAAGTTACTTTGAGAAATCACCTTTAAAAATTTGCTCTTGTTTAGTTTAAAAAATATTTCAAAACTTGAAACTTACTTATCTTATCCTTTCCTCTTCAGTAAACAAAAAAATCCCTATGCAAAACTTGTAATTACTAAAATACAAGTCAATAAGCATAGAGATGTAAAACTATTACACATTAAATAATAGAAATTGTGTACGAAATTTCTCAATTAGTTTTGGCTAGTAAATATCATTTCCAACAAACGTCCTCTCAATTCCTTATTCTGATGATGCAAGATATTCATTAAGTCATGAGAATTTTTGGCATTGATGAATTGATTTAACAATCTATCTTTTAATTCATATGGAAGAGAAGCCGTCTTTAGTAGTCTAAAAACTTCATCATTTAGAGATGGCATTTTATTTTCTTTGCATTCAAATCTAGCTGTATCATTCTTATTTGGCCATTCAATTATAGACACATTCGTTCCTTTAAAATGAATTCTATGTCTTCTATTACTTGGAACGATACTAGGATCTCCTTGTAATGCTAACTCTACCATTCCCTTTTCCCAATCAATCGATAATCTTGTTTTATATCTTTGACCATTTTGATCTTCAATCATTTCAAAAGAATGTTGTTTGCCTGGGAATACATACCAATCTACAACTTCAGGTAAATCAACACCCATATCTATCTCAGAACCAACCAAGGGAATGATTGCACCACTTTTAGCAAACACAGGTATAGTCGAAATGTCCCTATAAACACTTAATTTCACACCACCTGTATATTTTTTCTCTGAAAAGAAGTCATACCATTCACCTTCAGGGAACCATACATCCACTTTTGCAGATTGGAATGCCAAATCCATCTTTTCTACAATGGGAGCCACCATCAGTTCTGTTCCAAAAAAGTATTGATTTGGAACATTATAGCTCTCATCATTCTCTGGGTAGAAATAATAGATTGGGCTGATTAAAGGGGCACCTTCCTCATGTGTCTTTACATTCATGGTATATAGATATGGAATCATCTGATGTCTCAAACGAAGGTATTTCTTCATAATCTTAGATGTTGTTTCTGAAAAAAACCAAGGTTCTTTACTATTGAAGGGACTTCTAGAACTATGTAATCGAGTAATCGGACTAAAAACACCAAACTGTAGCCATCTAGTTTGTAACTCTTCGTCATAATCCCCCAACATGTGTCCACCGATATCATGACTCCACCAACTATAACCGATATTTGATGCTGTCGCTGTAAAATAAGGTTGAAATCTTAAGGAATTCCAACTAATAATGGTGTCCCCTGAAAAACCAACAGGGTATCGGTGACTTCCAGGACCTGCATACCTTGATAAAATCAAGCCACCTTCTTCATTTTTACAACTATCCTGATAGTGATAATGGTTTAAAAGCCACAGTGGATCCAACATGCCTTGAGTCCCTTGTTGCCAGTCAATCCACCAAAAATCTACTCCCTGCTTTTCTAGCTTATAATGAACATCTTTAAAGTAGGCTTCCCTAAAAGAGGGATTAAAAAAATCAAAAATAGCAGGTTCTTCTAGTTCTACATTTAACCCCAATCGTTTGGCAACTCGAGGATAAGCTTCTTCATAAGCCCGTATACCATCAGCAGGATGGACATTTAAGGAGAGTTTTAACTTTCTATCATGAAGTTGTTGCAATAACTGTTCTGGATTAGGTATTAAGTTTCTATTCCAACTATATCCTGTCCACCCACTTCCAAAACGGGCTGGAATTTCAGTTATATGCCAATCCATATCTAAAACACCGATAGATAATGGAATTTTCTCTGTTTCAAATCTGTCTATTAAATCCAAGTATTCATCCGACGTATAAGGCCAATACCTACTCCACCAATTTCCTAAAGCATATCTTGGCAACAAGGGTGTTGAACCAGTCAAATGGTAAAAGTCTCTGATTGCTCCTCTATAATCATGCCCATAGGCAAAGAAATACAGGTCAATTTGATTTTCTCTCTCAATATAACCAGACTGTTCATCCCAAATCAATCCTTGAGAATCATCCAATAAGGCTATACCATTTCGGCTAATAATTCCATCTTCTAATGGGATGGCTCCATCTGCCTCATCCAGAGTCCGAGCTGTTCCTTTTAACGTTTCAATAGATTCACCAAAATACCAGCGACTACCATATACAGCAAAATTTCCTTTTAATTCTATAAATAAATTTTCGGCGTTAAATTCTCCTTTATTAAAATGCAAATGAAAATATTCCGTCATAATATCTAGTACGTTTGGTGTCTCGATATAATCTAACGAAACTTGGCCAAAATCTCTATTATAGATAAGTTGTGTAGTCCTACCCTCAAAACTTCCAGTTTGAGAGTATTCTAGCCTTACTAGCTTGTCTGTTAATACAGAAATTCGATAAAACTCTCCCTTAAAAATTTTCAATTTGTTGTCCTCCTTTTAGTAAATTTCTTTACCTTATCAAACATTTTATTTGTTATCGTTACATTCATCAATCCGCAAAAAGCAAATCCCCCAAATGTAAATACGTAAATAGCTGTTAAAACTCGTTCTGGACTACTAAAACTCATATACAGTACAGAAATATTAAATAAAACCAACATGATAGCTTGTATTGGATTTAACATACAAATTAATACGCTATTTACAATACTATTTTTTAGATTATCTTTAAATAAACCAATATAGGGAAAAATAACACTCATCAAAAGTATTATAACAAATAAAAAGGGCAACACTAACAATAAACTATACTCTGAAAATAAACTTGAATAGCCCCAAAGACAATAGTTCACATATAAAAGTAATTCTATTAGGAGGATAAACAACCAAATAAAAGTTGACTGTTTAAAATTTCGTCTAAAGATCCGAAAATAATGATAAGCAATATCGGTATCTTTACCTTTTAAAATACGATACCACATTGTCGTAAGAGAAGTTAATGATGCCCCAATTGTAACTATTGGAATACAACTAACAATAAATAGAGTATTTAAAATAATTAAATCTGTCAAAAAAGTTAAAATTCTAACCACTTTTCCATCTAATGAAAATAATTTTTGCATAATATATTCTCCATAAAATCAATCGTCTTAACTCTATATTTTAGAATGTCAGTTGCACAAAAATATTACCTAAATTATTTAAAAAACATTTCCAAATTTCTTTAAAAATTAGAATAAAGGAAGCGAGATAATTTGATGTTATCAGTCTCGCTTCCTGTAATTAGCTAGTCCCTTGTTTATACAACCAAGAGTTCATATAAAGTATTACTCTTTTACTTCTTTTTGGTAACGATTATATGCTTCCTGTTGAATCTTCATAAATTCGTCCAATCCCATATTCTTAAGAGTTTCTTTGTATGAGTCCCATTCTTTTTCTATGCCGCCTTCAACTACCCATTTAGATGCTTGTTGTTTGACATAAGATTCAATACTCACATAGATTGATGATAATTTGTTAAGTTCTTCTTGTGAATAAATCACATTAGGGTAAGCTGGCAACGCAAATTGTTTCAAATCTTGGTCCATCTTCAATTTCAATCCATCACCTTGTGTTTGATCGATTTCTACGCGACTATTGATATCATCGCTTACGTATTTAGGACCAAAATCTCGAAGTGAATTAATCCATGCCCATTCATCAGCTGATTTACCATCTTTAGGAGGTAACACTTTAAACTTATCACCATTCTTTTCAGTAGCTATTCCAAATGATCCATAGAAATTCTGAATACTTGCTTCATCTGTATATAATTTATCCAACCATTTCAATAATTTAGCAGGATTTTTACTCTTATTTGTAATCAAAATTTCATTTCGACCATAGTTGTAATGATCTGGATCAGAAAAGACATATTGTTTACCATCCATACCTTTTAAAGCAGGTAGAGCAATATATTCACTTGAATGTAAGCCAAACGTTGCATCTGCTGTCCAACCACTAGAAACACCTACTCTAGATACTCCCTTATCCATACGTTTTGCTACACTCATAGAGGTATCTTCTGTAAAGATTTCCGGATCAATCAAACCTTTTTTATAAGATTCGTGCATTGCTGCAATCCCTTGTTTATAACTTTCCTCTGTACGAAGGTAGACTGGTTTCCCATCTTTTACAGACATTTCATACGTATTATCTGCCCCTAAACGATTATTGAACGGAAGAATATATGAGAATGTTGGATCAAAGTTTCCTGCTCCGAATGGAATTTCATCAGAAGCATCTCCATTTCCGTTCGCATCTTTATCCTTAAATTCTTGTAGTACTTTTACTAAATCATCATAAGTTTCTGGAACCTTTAATCCTAAATTATCCAGCCACTTTTTATTAATAAATAGCTGATTAGCTACTGTAGGACGCATCGGTAATTTTTTAGGTAGACTGTAGATATGACCATCTGGTGAAGTAATCATAGCTTTAATCTTAGGTTCTTTCTCCATAGCCTTAGTTAAATTTGGCATGTTTTCTTTGATTAAATCTTCCAATGGAATAAATAAAGATTGGTTCTGAGCAATTTCTGAATCTGTAAAAGCATTTGAACCTAAAAATGCATCTGGTAAATCTCCACTAGCAACCAACACAGATTTCTTATCTGCCCAATCTGCGGCTACAAGTGTATCCCATTTAACATCAATACCTGCTTCCTTGGCCGAATCTGTTAGAAAACCTTTATGATAATCTTCCCCCCAGTCAGACCAACGAACAGTTGTGATTTTATAAGAATCTTCTCCAGACTTATCGTCCTTATTCGCATTATTGGAATTTGCACAGGCTGTTAAGCCAGCAAGTGTAACTGTTCCTAAGAACAAATATGTAAATGATTTATGTTTCATGTTTTTCTCCTATTCTTTCAAGGCTCCAATCATTACGCCTTGATTAAAATATTTTTGAACAAAGGGATACAACAACATAATCGGAGCGGTTGAAATAACAATTGCTGCATATTTCATCATATCAGCTTTGATACGAAGATCTGATGCAACTTCTCCTGTTGCTTGCGATTGTAACATTTGATTACTAATTAGTAAACGTCGTAAAATTAATTGCAATGGCTGTAAATTTTCATTCGTTAAATAAATTAAAGCATTAAACCACGAATTCCAAATACCAACTGCAGTCCAAAGTCCAATAACTGCTATAATAGCTTTTGATAACGGAACAACTATTTTAATAAAATAACGAATTGTACCACAGCCATCAATTTGCGCAGCCTCCCACATCCCGTCTGGAATACTATTATTAAAGAAAGTTCTAGCAACAATAATATTGTATGATGAAACTGCAAAAGGTATTACCATTACCCAAAATGTATCAATCAAGCCTACATTCTTTACTGTTAAGTAGGTAGGAATCAAGCCACCTGATACAAACATAGGGATTATGTATAGAATACTCATCCACTTTCTACCAACTAATTCTTTTCTAGATAAAGCATAACCAGCTGGAATATTGACTACTAAAGCAACTAAGGTACCAACAACAGTATATAAAATGGTATTTAAATAGCTACGCAAAAATAAAGGTTGTTGAATAAGACGTAAATATCCATCTAATTTCCATTCTCTAGGAATAAACCATACCTTCCCATTTGCAACATCTGAAGGATTACTAAAAGATGCAATCACTACAAACCATAACGGATAAACAATTAACAGGATAAGGAAAATTGCTAAACCATAGGTAACTATATCAAATAATAATTCAGAGTTTGTTTTTCTTGATTTATGAAACCATTTCACCTTGAGCACTCCTTCCTTTAAAAAAGACCCGTTCTAGTATATCTTTTCGAGAACCAGTTAACAGATAACAAAATTATTAGATTGACTACGGTGTTAAATAACCCTATAGCTGTCGAATAACTATACTGAAAGTTCACCATACCAACTTTATAAACATAGGTCGAAATTATCTCACTTCCTGCTAAATTAAGTGGATTCTGCAGTAGTAACACTTTCTCAAAACCTACACTTAATAAACTACCTGCTCTTAATATTAATAAAATCATAGCAGTCGGCAAAAGCAATGGTAATTCTATATGCCGAATTTTTTGTAACCTAGAGGCACCATCCATAGTTGCAGCCTCATAATATGTAGGATCAATTGCAGAAAGCGCCGCCAGATAAATAATACTATCCCAACCAATATGTTGCCATACATCACTCCAAACATAAACACCTGCAAAATGACTAGGTTTTGATAAAAAATCTGGAATAGTGATTCCAACAGACTTAAATACATTCGCTAACAAACCACTAGTAGGAGATAAAAATAAGATGATCATCCCACACATAACCATTGTAGAGATAAAATGAGGTAAGTAAGTTGTCACTTGAAATATTTTTCTAAATTTCCCAACTCTTAACTGATTACTAATGATAGCTAGTATAATAGGTAAGGGGAATCCTACTACAATACTATAAAGTGAAATTTTTAATGTATTGAACATAGTTGTCCCGAATTGGAATGATGAGAAAAATTGAGTAAAGTACTTAAATCCTACCCACTGACTAGCAAAGATACCATTGGCTGGTGAATAGTCTTTAAATGCAATAATTAGTCCCAACATGGGAATATAGGAAAATAAAATTAATAGCAATATTGAAGGAAAAAGTAATATATATAACGGAATACTATGCTTTAATTTTATTTTATGAAGTTGAGATGCTACTTTCATGTTTTTCCTCCCATCTGATTTTCTACGATTATTTTACACCATATAGAATTCTCTTAATAGAACTTTTTGGACTAGGTTTATCAATTTTTCAGTTTTTTAATTTTAAAAACTATTACTTTTCCGACATCTTGAAAAAACATATCTGTTTTGTTACATGATATCGTATTTTCAAAGTGCTATAATTTTAAGAGGAGAATAGTATATGAAATTAAATCACGACTTATCAAAAAAACATTCCATTCATTTTTTCTTTAAACTCCTACTTGTACTACTATTGATAAATATTTTAATCAATATTGCTATGAGTAACATCACCAGAAATTTTATTAAAAACCAAAATATAGTACACCTACGTAGTTCAATTGAAATTTATGCTGATTCTGTTAATGAGAAATTGCATTCTGTAGAACGCTTTATGTACTCAACAATAACACATAATGAATCTTTAGAGAACTTAAATCATGTACAAACGTTTCTTGAGTATCAAGAAAATCTTAAAAAAGTTCAAACTAGCTTTACAGAGTTTGAATATCAAAATGAAACTCATATGACATTCTTATTAGAAACCGATAGTACTGAACATTTTATAAACGTCTCCAATCTTTATATTCCATATGAAGATTATCTACTATTAAAATCAAATCTAAAATCATTGCGTAGTGATATAAGTGACCGTAAATGGAAAAATGTAACCACTAAAAACAGCGAATACTTAGTTAAATCTGTTCATTACGAAGGAAAAATCATTTATGCCGTCATATCTTCAGAAGATATCCTAAAACCTCTAAGAAAACTTAATATTGGAAATAATGGTAAACTCTCCCTAAAAGAGCCTAATAATATACCCTCCGAAAACTACCTGATTCATGCTCAAAATGAAAAAACGCATTTACCTTTCGATATTTATGTTTTAGTCGATTATGCCGAAGTCTTTAGAAATATCACACTCTTAGAAGTATTTTTATCAGCCGTTCCTATCATTATTACCATTTTATCAATCATCATTATCCTGTATATTCGTCAATGGATGATTAAACCAATAACAAGACTCACTGAACGACTCTCTCAACTTGGGGACTCCATCCCCCCTTCTGAATTTTTTATATCTGAAGGTATACTAGAAATTGATAAGGCAAATGATAAACTTAATAAAGTAATATTTGACATGCAAGAATTAAAAATACGAGAATACCATTCACAACTAGAACTTAAGAAGATTGAACTTAATTATCTTAAAAATCAAATCCGACCGCATTTCTACTTAAATATGTTATCAATGATTCATAGTATGCTTCAAACAAAAAACTATAAGGAAATTGAAGAGTTAACTATCCTAACTTCAAATTATCTCCGTCATTTATTTATGGCTAATCAAGATTTTTCAGAACTTAAAGATGAAGTTCAGCATATTAAAGATTATTTAGAAATACAACGAATTCGATATGGAAATAGTATCTACTTTTCACTAGACTACAATTCTGATTTACAAAATACTCTTGTCCCATCATTACTGTTACAAACGTTTATTGAAAACACAATCAAACACGGTTTTTCATTTCAAGATTTATTTACAATTTTACTATCAATAAAAAAAGTAAAAACTGAGAACTCAGATTATATTCAGATTTGTATCGAGGATAATGGTCCAGGTTTCTCTGAAGAAATTTTATCAAAACTAAATCAAAAACAGTCTCTAATAACAGAAGATGGACATCATATTGGGATCACAAACACCATCGAACGTTTAAATCTTCTCTATCCTAATGACTATAGTATTGCATTTGAAAATAATGAAGAAGGTGGGGCTAAAATTCTTTTACTTATTCCATACAAGATTATAGACGGAGGTTATAATGAACATCTTATTAGTTGATGACGATCGCTTTATCATTGAGGCTTTACGAGAGAAAATAAATTGGGCTAAACTACACATTGACACTGTTTATGTTGCCTATAGCCTCACTCAAGCTCAAAATATTATTAGAGAGCATCCTATTGATCTCATGATAAGCGATATAGAAATGCCTCAAGGCAGCGGCCTCGAACTCTTATCGTGGATTAGAAATGAAAAATATGATATAAAAACAATTTTTTTAACCAATTACGCCGACTTCAACTATGCTCAAAAAGCAATTGAATTACAAAGCTTCGAATACTATCTAAAACCCATTAACTTTGAAAAATTAGAATTTATTATTCAAAAAGCCATTAGTAAAATTGAGAATCATAACTTAAACGGAAAAAATGATGCACTTTTACAAATAGAAGAGAACTTCTGGTATGATTACCTTAGAAAACCTCAAATTTCTCGCATTGATGAGCTAGAAAACATAGCAAGCAAACAAGGTTTTATTCTTAAAAAACACCAATATTTTTTCCTTGCAGTTTTAACAATCAATCTTAATGAAGAAGATTATTCTGCAGAAACTCCATCATGGACTTCTCAACTAAAAAGAGAACTTCAAAGAATTTCACAACCTTCTTATAAGCTGATAAGTTTGTTCAAGATGGAAAGCCAGGTTGATCAATATGTTTGTCTCTTTAGAGTAGACTCATCCAAACGTAGTGACAAATTGGCATATGAAATTCATTCTCAAATTTCTAATAATTTTAGTAAATACTCAAACATTATATATAAGAGTTGCCATAAACTATCCGATATTTTATTTCATACCAAAGAACTCTACACTTATAATGAACAATATGTTTCTTATTGGAATACTATTACATGTGTTCCACATAGTTTTCCAACTTCCTTTAAAACAGAAACTCTTTCAATTACTTTTTTAGATACCTTAAGTGAATACGAATTAAGAGAAAAAATTAATTCACTTGCTTATAATTCTCAAATTCCTACTTTCACACTACAACAAATTTTACTAGATTGGACTCAACAAATAGGAATATATCTAGATCAAAATGGAATCTCGGCACATAAATTGTTCCAAAATAGCACTCATGATTTCTTATTCCAACGACGCTTTCATTCAATTGAATCTTTTCAGGATTACTTTGATTATTACTGGTCACATGCTAAGAAATTTGCAACAAACATTGAAAACCAAAAAAATAGTATTCAACGCATCGTCGAATACATAGATCATCACTACTATGAAGATATAAATCGTTCTATCTTAGCAGATATGGTTTATCTCAGTGCAGATCATTTAGCTAGAATTTTTAAAAAAGAAACTGGAGAAACTCTTGTTAAATATATAACGGATAAGCGCATTAATGCTGCTAAATCTCTCCTATCTCAAACAAATATCTCGATATCACAAGTATCTTGTCAAGTAGGGTATGATAATTATTCTTACTTTACTAAAATTTTTAAACAAAGGACTGGACTTTCTCCTGGAGATTACCGTAAAACATATCAAAATAAAATGTAAGCAATCTAAATCATTGAAATGATAAGTAAAATTCAAGGTCTGTAGTAATTTTTGACATTCTACAGTTTTTCCAAAGATAAGTCTGGGACAATAGTCTCTTATGTCCCAAAAAAAGCAACGGATTTACCGTTGCTTTTTTGCATGGTTGCGATAGTCTTGGTAAAATAGAATTGCTTAATAAACCATTTAGGAAGGCTATCCCATGCATATTCACTATAACACAAATCAAACAACTTTACCACTAGAAATCAGTTCCTTCTTGCCACAAGACCATCTCGTCTTTACGATTGAAAAAGTGGTGAATACCTTGGAAGATTGTCACTTCCATACCTTCTATCATGCCTTTGGTCGCCCGTCTTATCACCCTAAAATGCTTGTATCTACTCTTCTATTTGCCTATTCACAAGGGATTTTCTCTGGTCGAAAAATTGAAAAAATGATGGTTGAAAATCTGGCTATGCAATACCTAACAGGGCAGTTGCTTGTCAGCTACCGCACCATCAATCGGTTTCGTGTAGCTGAAGGGATGGAAGAACTCATTCGCAATCTTTTCATCGACCTCAATCTTCGTTTAAAAATGGAAGAGTTAGTGACTTTAGATTGTCTGTTTATTGACGGGACTAAGATTGAAGCCAATGTCAACAAGTATAGTTTTGTGTGGAAGAAAGCGACAGAGAAATTCTCCGCCAAACTTCAAGAACAGATACAAGTCTATTTTCAAGAAGAAATCACACCCCTTATCCATCAGGCTATTAAGCTGGATGAAGAAGAAGCAATTTCTTCAGAGCAGTTGCTTGCATTCGCTCAAGTCCTTGAAGAAGAATTAGAAAAACTGAACCAGGACATTGAGGAGACACCCGTTAAAGGAAAGGATGAACGTAAAACCCAGCGTCGTAAACTCAAGAAAGTCTTGCGTAAAGTCAAGGAGGATTTTTCAGTACGTGCTGAAAAATATGAAAACTATAGGCTGCTTATAATCTTCAAATCGCTACTGAAAATCAATTTGTTCTTCACTATGATGTCTTCTCAAATCCGACAGACACCAAGACTCTTCTGCCATTCCTTGAAACTTATCCGCATGACTTGAAGACAGTTGTCACAGATGCTGTATATGGAAGTGAAGAGAACCTCCTTCGTTTAGATGAAAAGGAGGTAAACCATCTGATTAAATATGCCATGTTTGATAAGGAACAGAAAAGAGGGTATAAACAGTCGGCTAGAAACTTAGCGAATTGGTACTATGATGACAAGGAGGATAGCTACACACATCCTGATGGCTGGTGCTATCGTTTTCACCATATCAAGCACCAGAAAACACAGACGGACTTTCAACAGGAAATCAAGGTTTACTACGCTGACGAACTTGAATCAGCCCCCCAAAAGGGACTGTATATGAACGAACGCTATCAAAACTTGAAAGCTAAAGAATGTCAGGCGCTTTTATCTCCTGAAGGTAGACAGATTTTCGCTCAACGCAAGATTGATGTGAAACCTGTCTTTGGGCAGATAAAGGCTTGTTTGGGTTACAAGAGATGTAATCTGAGAGGGAAGCGTCAAGTGAGAATTGACATGGGATTGGTACTTATGGCCAATAACCTCCTAAAATACAATAAGAGAACGACTCAAAATTAAAAAGCTAGAGTTCCACAATTGGAAATCTCTAGCTTTTTTGTGGTCGAGAACTATTTTGTCTCAGGCTCTATTATTTCAACCTTGCGAAATAGAAGAAATATCTATTATCTATCGTTTTATTCTTAAGTTTAAGTAATTCAGTAAGCTCTTTTCTCGTTATAACAATACATTCAAATTTTATTTCAGTTATTTTAATAGCGAAAATAAAGAACGATATGCTATGGTCATTAATTTTTTTCTCTGTCAACACATTCCATGAATGCCACTCAAATTTCTCCTTATCACTATCTTTCATTTCTGGAATAAAGTTTTTACTAATACTAATAAAACTATTGTCTTTAGACATGTTGTTAAGTGACTTTTCATATACTCTTTTCAAGATATTGAAAATCTGCTGTTTAACACCTGAATTTTCTTCATTTATACTAACGTCTAAAGCTTTTCCACATTCTATAAACATGTTTATCGGTCCATAGTCTGATAAATCTCTACGTTCATATATAAAAGGCTTTCGATACTCTTCCTCATCTTCTCCTCCTGTATCAGCCAATATCTTTTGAGTCTTATTCTTTTGTTTTCTATTGATTGCTGAATTTAAATCTTTTTGATTATCTTTAGAAGTTTTTTGTTCAGTGGACATTACAGTTTTTTCTTTTGAAATTTCTTGATCAGTCTGATATTTATGAATAGAACCAAATTCATCAATATAGAAATAACTTTTTAACTCAATATCATCCTTAATTTGAGAAATTTCCTCAGAAGTTAGTTTCCTGTCCAAGAAAACATCTTTAAAAATATATAAACCATCATTCACAGTAATAAACTGCATTAAATCATTAGCTTTAAACTCACAGCCATAAAAAGACGAAGCTCGTGCATATTTCCAAAGCAAATCAGAATTTTTATTAAAATCAATAGCACAAACATCTTCAAAATTCATATAATTAGGAGCTGTAGATTTTATTTTATGTATAATTTTATTATTGAGAATCCTCCAAGAATAATATAGTGAATTGGGATCTTTTGAAATTTCAAATTCAGGTCTAAGATTCTTTAATTTTTCTTGTATCGATACAAATAAGGACAAGAAATCAATAGGTTCAAATGATTCATTAGGTTTATCTACTTCACTTCCTGAAATTCTCTCAAACAGCTCAATTCTATCAATAATCTGTTCAAGGCTAACCAAAGTTAAAATTTGATTCATTTCTTTTTTGTGAAAGTCTTCTTTCAATTTCAGGTAATCACTTTTTAACTCCGTATATACTTGATAAATATATTGCTTCTTTTTAGTCTCATTCTCTTCTTTTTTTTCTTTTTTATCTTTTCGATACCATGTTAGCAGAATAGGAAAAGCAACTGCAATTCCAACTATAACCTCACCCGAAACTAGTTTATGAAACATACCCGTTTCAGAACGAAAAGAATTGTAGCCTCCAAAAACGATTGCTAATGAAAATAACGAACCTAATAAAGCTTTACTTAAATCTTTGATGTAGTCATCTTTTGACCTATTTATATTCCACAATAAAAAAAATAAAGCACTCAAAAATATTATAGCAATCCAAAATTCTTCATGATTAATAATCAATTTTAAAGCCTCCAAAATGTTAACAACATTATATCAAGCTATTACTAGTTTTTCAATAGTTATCACTAATTCTTTCTCTCAAAATACTTCTTCCGCTCTTCCATAAACTCAATCAACTCTTTCTTGAATACTTCCTTTTCTTCTTCGGTCAGTCCCTTTGAGTTCATACGGAAAAGCAATTCAATATTATCTAATTCATCTGATTTTTCTTCTGAGTTCCCAACTAAATAGTCAATTGAAACATTCAAAACTTGTGCAATTTTAACAAGATTTTCTTGTGTTGGTTTTTTTACTCCACGTTCCCATGAAGCATATGCTTGTTGGGAAATGTCTAGTTTTTCAGCTATTTGAGCTTGTGTTAGTTTCACCTGTTTCCTTAGTGTTTTCAAGCGTTCTGCAAATTCCATATGTGACCTCAAAAAATATTTTAAATTTTTGCAAAAAATCGTTGACAATAACAACTATTAGTTGTATAGCGATTGAAAATAATAACCTTATCTTCAAAGCTAAATCACGATTATTGACAATTTAATAAAAAGTGCGTCTGACAACCAGAAGACTGATTGCCAAAACAACACTAAACTTCGTACCTTTATTGTAAATGTTTTGATAAGAAAAATCAAGCCCCTTTTATGGTTGAAGTGAAGATAGAAAACAAGCGATAGAAAACAAGATTATATTCTTATGGGCTTCCACGCATTTCGGACTTTCGCACTTTTCCGAATAGTAAAGTGAACTAGCTTCGCCAAAGGGCGTAAGAGAACCCAATGAGTATGATAATGACTACCTATTGAGGTTGGCTGGGAGAGCGATAGTAATTCATGCAAAGCACCTTGCTAAACGTTGCCACCGTGAAGGAGGGATCCTTCAACCAAATAACTTTTCTTTACTGCTGTCTATCCTTATCAGATAGACTCACTCTCAAGCTACTAAGTCTTCTTTTTACTTAGTAGCTTTTTCACTTTTATAATAAAGGAGAAAACTATGACTAACTTTTTTCGCACTACAATGTAAACGACTTTACGATAATTACACTTTTACTTATAGAATATTCAGTTCATCTGATAAGCTAACCGCACAGCTATACACTCAAGCTTTGAATGATTTAGAGTCTTTAGCAAAGAAATCACTTGTTACAGGATTTTCTCATGCGAAGTGGAATTCTATACTAGAATGTTTAAACGTAAACTCTCTACTCACTACTACTCAAGAGGCTGGGACAAAAAGATTTTGATTTTAGGAATTCTTTATTATAAAATTTCAAAATCGATAAATTATACAAAAAAAGAGAACAAAAACAGGATTCTAAGTTTCAGATAACTCGTTTTGTTCGCTTTTTATATTTAAGATTAGACTTTTGTCCCAGCCTCTTTTTATTTTACAATCAGAAAGGAAAAAACTTATGATCCCAGAAACTTTAAAAATGAAACCAGAATTTATCGGTCTAGCTTACTATGAAAAATTGGGAAACACTCCTCGTTATGTCTTTGGTAAAGAAGGAAAGTACCAAAGACATATTCTAAATAGTGAAACTCATGGTGCCTTCCACGTTATCACACCTGCTTCTACCACTGTCTTTCCAGAAGATACTCTTGTTGAAGCAGTTAATCCTATTTTCTTATCAGATACTTCGCTGAATGGAAATTCTGTCGCACCTGCTCCCAACGTTTTTGCTGAGAAGCTAGTGATTAAGAAATAACAAAATAAAGGAGAAAACAAAATGGCTAAAACTGGATTAAACTATGAAATCTATAAAGCTCTAACACACAGCGATACAGGTATAACTCAAATTTATGTCAATACTTCTAACGTTATTCCCATGACCGTTGGTGAATTTGCCTTAAAGTCTCTAAAACAATAAGGTGAAAATAAGGTAAACTTTGAGGTGAACTTTTTCAAAAAACATAAAAAAAGCACCCATGAGGTAAACTCTTGAGTGCTTTGAAACGTTGATATAACCGTATTGATTAACGTTTTGAGAATTGTGATGCTTTACGAGCTTTCTTAAGACCTGGTTTCTTACGTTCAACTTTACGTGAGTCACGTGTAAGAAGTCCTGCGCGTTTCAATGAATCGCGGAAGTCTGGGTCTACTTGAAGAAGGGCACGAGCGATACCGTGACGGATAGCTCCTGATTGACCAGCGTATCCACCACCTACAACGTTAACGAAAACGTCGTATGAACCTGTAGTTGAAGTAACTGCGAATGGTTGGTTGATTACAAGACGAAGGTCAGCGTGTGGGATGTACTCTTCAACATCTTTTTTGTTAACAGTGATTTTACCAGTTCCTGGAACAAGGCGAACGCGTGCAACAGCGTTTTTACGACGTCCAGTACCTGCATATTGTGCTTGTGACATACTTTATTGTTCCTTTCCTTAGATAAGTCCTGAAATATCAAGAACTTCTGGTTGTTGTGCAGCGTGAGTGTGCTCAGCTCCAACAAATACTTTCAACTTCATACCTTGAGCGCGTCCAAGAGTATTGTGTGGAAGCATACCTTTAACTGATTTCTCAATCAAACGTACTGCATTTTTAGAACGAAGTTCACCTGCAGAGATTTGTTTCAATCCACCTGGGTGGTTTGAGTGAGTGTAGTAGATTTTATCAGTTGCTTTTTTACCAGTCAATTTAACTTTTTCAGCATTGATAACAATCACAAAGTCACCTGTATCAGTGTGTGGTGTAAATGTTGGTTTGTTTTTTCCGCGAAGTACGCTAGCAACTACTGCAGAAAGACGTCCAAGTGGTACATCAGTTGCGTCAACTACGTACCATTTACGTTCAACTTGGCCTGGTTTAGCCATAAATGTTGTTTTGTTCATGATTTCTCCTATATATAGTTCGATTTTTGTTTACGGTGATGGGTGTTCCTTCCCATCGAAAAGTATTTGGAAGGTTCCGGGGCCTTTCAAATGGGGTAAACAATACCGCCTACTATAATACCAAATTTCACCCCTAAAAGTCAATAGATATGAAAAATATTTTTCTGAACGGTAACTTCCGTAACTTCTCAAAGTAACTGAAAGTCATATAATCAAGTTAATTTGGGAATTTACCTATTAACTTCGGGAGATTTTTGGGATTTTTTCCCTGTAGCTAAAATCCTTTTCAAAAAATCACCTTTTCTTGATTTTTAATCCTATTTGCTGTATGATAAGGGAAAAGAAAGGGGGCAAAAATATGGCTTTTACCAATACCCAGATGCGGTCTGCTAGTTTTGGCATTGTTACCAGCTTGCCTGATGATGTCATTGATTCTTTTTGGTATATTATTGACCACTTCTTAAAAAATGTCTTTGAATTGGAAGAAGAACTTGAGTTTCAATTGCTCAATAACCAAGGAAAAATTACCTTCCACTTCTCAAGTCAACACCTCCCCACAGCCATTGATTTTGACTTTAATCATCCTTTCGACCCTCTTTATCCCCCGAGAGTTCTGGTTTTAGATATGGATGGTAGAGAGACTATCCTCCTCCCAGAAGAAAATGACCTATTTTAATACTCAATGAAAATCAAAGAGCCAATTAGGAAGCTAGCCGCAGGTTGCTCAAAGCACTGCTTTGAGGTTGTGGATAGAACTGACGAAGTCAGCTCAAAACACTGTTTTGAGGTTGCAGATGGAAGCTGACGTGGTTTGAAGAGATTTTCGAAGAGTATAAAAACTCTAGCCTTCAGTTGCAAACGACTGAAAACTAGAGTTTTTTCTATTTTTTCAAAGCATTATACAAGTTACGGATCGGTTGCTTTAATGTCGGATGGATAAAATGAGGCGCAATTTCCTGTAAGGACTCAAGGACAAAAAGGCGTTCCGCTATGTAAGGATGAGGCAGGATGAGGTCGTCTGTATAAATGACCTGGTCCTCCACAAAGAGCAAGTCCAAATCAATCAAACGAGGTCCCCAATGCACTTCTCTCACCCGTCCCATCTCTGCTTCAATGGTTAACAAGGTTTCTAATAGCACTGGGGCAGGCAACCATGTTTCTACTTCAACCACTTGATTAGCAAAGCTATCTTGCTCCACACCACCCCAAGGCTCCGTCGTCAAGACACTGGACTCTTTGAGAATATGGATACCTCGATTTCGCATTTTCTCAATGGCTTGTCTCAAGTTTGCTTGTTTATCTCCCATATTGCTTCCTAGGGCGATAAAGGATCGTTGCTTGCGGCGATGAATGGCTACCGAGCAAGTATCTAGTGGCAAATGCACTGGCGCCCAAGGTTTTTTCAGTTCCAGCTTCATTTCTTGGACAAGAGGATAGGCCTCAAAAGTACGTTCCACCAGTTTATAAGCTACCGTTTCAATCAAATCCTCAGTTGTTTCCTGAAACCAAGTCGTCCACTGCTGACACAGTTCTCCATAATGGACAGAAGCCGTTAAATCCAAGTCTGTCGCTGCCTTGGTCATATCATAGGATAGGATGGCTGAAACGACAAACTTCTGCCCCAATTCTTTCTCACTAGGAAAAAGACCATGATAGGCAAAAATTTCCAAATCTTTAATCTGCAGTTGATCCATAATGATTCCTTTCTCGAAAAATCCGCTTGAAGCGGATTCTTTTTATACTCAATGAAAATCAAAGTGCAAACTAGGAAGCTAGTCGCAGGCTGCTCAAAACACTGTTTTGAGGTTGCAGATGGAAGCTGACGTGGTTTGAATTTGATTTTCGAAGAGTGTTATAGTCCCATTAAACGATAAGCTTGGTCGCGGAGGTCCTTATCTGTTTCAAATAGACCACGAGCTACTGTCGTCAAGGTTGCAGTGCCTGGTTTTCTGACACCACGCATGCTCATACACATATGTTCTGCTTCAATGACAACAAAGGTTCCCTTAGCACCCAGATAATCCATCAAGGCATCGGCCACTTCGATATTCAACCGTTCTTGAATTTGTGGCTTTTTCGAATAAACTTCAACCGTACGGGCTAGCTTAGACAAGCCTGCCACACGGCCATCTGGAATGTAGGCAATGTGCGCTTTCCCATAAAATGGCAAGAAGTGGTGCTCACACATGGTGTGGAAAAAGATATCCTTTTCTACCACCATATTATCGTCAATAATCTCAAAGGATTTTGACAAATGTTCCTCTGCTGTTTGACCAAGACCTGAAAAAATCTCTTGGTACATACGGGCCACACGAGCAGGTGTTTCCTGCAAGCCCTCGCGATTAACGTCCTCTCCGACGGCCTCGATAATCATTTTTACAGCTGCTTCAATCTTTTGTGTATCCATTTTCGTTTTTCCTCTCCATTAGATAGGCTCTCACTTGGCTCAAGAAATACAAGGAACCTGTGACAATCCTAACTGTTTGTTTCTCTTCTTTTTTATCTGTCAATTTCTGCTCTAGAAAATCCTGCCAACCTTGGTAGTTGAGATTTCTAGACTTAGCTGCCTCTTTCAGCACGCTTTCATCAGTCGCCCGACTATCGTCAAAATGTGTTAGAGTAAGCTCGGTATCTGGCATGGCCCCCAGCAAGTCCAACATATCCTCCAAGGCCTTGGTTTTGATACAAGTAAAGAGGATTTCCTTACGATAATCCGCAAAGCGTTCTTGCAAAGTTGCTATTAAAGCCTTGATAGCATGGGGATTATGGGCTCCATCCAAAATCATCAAGGGGTCTCTCAACACAACTTCCAAACGTCCCGGCCACCTTGTTTCTTCCAAGGCTTGATCAAGCAAGTCATTGCTTACTAGTTCTCGACCATCTTCTTTACAAAAAGTATCAAGTAAAGCTATGGCCATCCCAGCATTCTCTATCTGGTGCAAACCAAGCAGGCCGGTCTGGAAGCGACCTTGTCTGAGAGAACTGGTATAGTCAAAGACTTCCCCTGTCACCACACTTTCTTGATGACGAACCTGATAATCTGTCCCATAGGCAAGTCTCGGCGCATTTTTAGTTGCCGCAATAGAGTCAATCACAGCTAGCGCTTCTGGAGCAATACGCCCTGTTACCAAGGGAATCCCTTGTTTGATAATACCTGCTTTCTGCTCTGCTATGGCCTCCAAGGTGTCACCAAGTAGGGCCACATGATCCAAGCCAATGGTCGTAATGCCTGTTAGAATAGGCTGGCAAACATTGGTACTATCTAAAAGCCCACCCATGCCCACTTCCATGATAGCCACTTCTACTTGCTCCGAGGCAAAGTAGTCATAGGCTATGGCTGTGATAATCTCAAACTCGGTTGTCCCCTGCAAATTGGCAGCCACTTCTCCTTCAAGCAAAGACTGATAGTCTGCCATGAGGGCTTCTAGCCTAGACACTGGAATGGATTCCCCATTGATGCTAATCTGGTCTGTGTAATGAATGAGATAGGGCGAGCTGAAAACACCAACTCTCAGCCCCATCTTTTCTAGCATATTTTTCAAAAAAGCAATGGTCGAACCCTTGCCGTTAGTCCCTCCGATATGGATGACCTTGAGTTTGAGATGGGGATTGCCACGCAAAGCTAACAGTTCCACCATTCGTTCCAATCCAAAATGCGGTTGATCCGTCCGGTAGTTAGCAATCCACTGATTGTTTTCAATTTCTTTCATCTTATTTATATTGTTTTAAATCTAAATTTTCCGCTTCATCAGCCAGACGAATGGCAGAGGCAATTTCAACTGCCATCCTGTGACTAGCTACGTCATGCACGCGCACCACTTCTACACCCTGTCTCGCAGCGATACTAGTTACATGAGCCGAAGCCGTGTCCCGATTTCGGAAACCAAGCTCTGTCTCAGGATTGACTTCAAACCCACTTTCTTCAAGGATATTGATGACAAATCGCTTGCGCGACACTCCGAGAAAGATTGGATAGCCCTTCTGATGTAGTTTATCCAGGTCCCGTAAAAGGAGGAGATTTTCTTTCTTGGTCAGACCAAAGCCAATTCCTGGATCCAACAGGATATTTTCTGGTGCAATACCAGCTTCTGCCGCTCTCGCTAGTGCTCGTTCAAAGAAAGCCTCCATCAATTCTTCGATTGGCAATGTTTCAAAGTCAGCTAACTCTTCCTCTGTAAAAGCTTGACCAAAACCAAAATGAGGGAAGATGAGCGAGCTAGGGTGCTGAGGTCGCGCCATAACTGGATTAAACATGATGACCACTTGCGCTCTCGCTTCAGCTACCACATGAGCCATTTTCTCATCACCCATAAGACCAGTGATATCATTGACTAGATCGGCACCAGCAGCCAAAGCAGCCTCTGCTACTTGACTCTTCCAAGTATCAATAGAGATGAGGACATCACTTTCCTTGCGAATCGCTTTGATCACTGGAACAACACGCTGGATTTCCTCTTCTATCTCAACATAGCTACTGCCCGGCCGAGTCGATTCTCCGCCGATATCGAGCATACTGGCTCCTTCTGCTATCAATTTACGAGCCTGCTGGAGTGCCTGCTCAAGAGCAAAAAATTGACCACCGTCCGAAAAGGAGTCTGGGGTTACATTGATAATTCCGCAAATAGCTGTTTTTGCATGATTGGCTTTACTTGACATATCGGTCACTCCCTCAAGGCTTTTCATCTTATTATTTTTCTATTTTACCATAAAAAGAAAAAGATGGACACGATTGCATTCATCTTTCCCTAGTAGAAAGAGGTCGGTTTCTACATAAAAGCTTTTAAACAGAAATTCCTAATGTCCGACTCATAATCACCACAAGAGCCAACAAACAGAAAGCAATCCCATTAACAATCATGTGAAGCAAGATCGACATTTCCAAACGTTGGGTCTTGTAGGTCGTCCAAGACAGAACGATCGACATACCTCCATAAATCAATAAAGAAGGTAAATTACTTGGTTGATGCAATAAAGCAAACACAATCGTACCGACTACAAATCCCAAGTTCTCCTTGCCTCGGAAAATCTTTTTAGGAACAATCCCTCGACATAAAATCTCCTCACAAATAGGAGCTATTAGAACCAGTAAGAAAAAACTGGAAATTAAGGAACTATTCTGGACCAAATCATTAATATTTGATTGATTGCTGGTTGTTGTTTCATTCATCAAACGCAGTAAGACCACACCAAGAATATTAAAGGCAAGAATCACTAGATAGCTTAAGGCCAATCTAGCCAAATCCTTAGCCTTGAAAAACGATAAACCAAAACTAGCCAACTGTGTTTTCCTAGCACCTATTATAAATACAGTTAAAACCACAAGAGATAAGACCCCTACTAATAGTCCAGTTTGAAGCAGTGGAAATTTTCTGCTAGTTAGAAAAGTTGCTAGGGCTAAAGGAAACTGAGAAAACAAAAGCCCTACTAGAAAGATTATTAACCACTTCCCCCTGTTTAATACTTCATCCCAAATATTCTTTTTTATCATCAATTATACTCCTACCATTCAATCAAAATCACCTACCTAGTTTGAAGCAATTTTCAAGTAACTATAATATAAAAAGGGGAGAACCCCTTTTTATATTATAGCATTTATAGGGCCATGCTGATGTAGTTCAGGATAAACAAGGCATCCAAAATCCAAATCATGACATGAACATCTTTAGCTTGACCTTTGACAAGCTCAGTCAAAGTGTAAGTCAAGAAACCAACTGCAATCCCTTGAGTGATAGAGTAGCTGAATCCCATAAAGATAGATGTGAAGAAGGCAGGAACCGCTTCAGCCATATCGTCCCAATGGATATTTTTCAAGCTAGCCAACATCATAATCCCAACGATAATCAAGATTGGAGCTGTAGCGGCTGTTGGTACAATCGCTAGAAGCGGGCTAAAGAAGCTTGAGATCGCAAAACAGATAGCTACGACCAAGGCTGTCAAACCAGTACGTCCACCTGCACCAATACCAGCAGCAGACTCAACATAAGTCGTTACGTTCGAAGTACCTGCGATGGCACCGACTGTCGTTCCAATCAAATCAGAGTAAAGAGCCTTATCCAACTTAGCTGATTGGTGATTTTCACCATTGGTCGCTACGATACCAACTTTTTCACCTGTACCGATCAGGGTACCAATTGTGTCAAAAATATCTGTCAATGAGAAGGCAAGAATAGCCATAAGCGTTTCAGGCAAGCGAGCTGTATCTGAAACCAAAGCTCCCAAACCTTCTGAACCAAGAGCTGCACCAAAGACTGTCTTCAAATCTTCAAAAGCTGCACCAACATGGTTATTAGCAAAATCGATGCTTGACAAATCTACCAAACCAACTGCAATAGCAAGAACAGTTGTTGTCAAGATAGAGAGGATAATTCCCCCTTTAATCCCTTTGATAACAAAGAAGATAGTAATGGCAAGTCCTGCAAGAGCCACCAAAACAGCTGGATTATTAAAGCTGACCAATCCTGGAACTGCTGAAGAGTTTGCTGCAATCGTTGCTTGCGCTTTGTCAGCCCCTTCTCCTACAACAGTATAGTTACCTGGATCAATCGTAAATTTCAAAAGTCCAGCATTCTTAATCCCTACATAGGCAAGAAAGACACCGATACCAGCTGAAATAGCTGAACGAAGGGCGTTTGGAATCGATTCAATGATCATTTTACGAACATTTGTCAAGGTAATAATCAATGAGATAATTCCACAGATAAAGACCATAGCTAGAGCTTCTTGCCATGAATAACCAAGCCCGAATACAACTGTAAAGGTGAAGAAGGCATTGAGTCCCATACCTGGCGCTTGGGCATAAGGTAAGTTAGCGTAGAAGGCCATCATCAGGGTACCAGCTACTGCACCAATAATCGTTGCTAGGAAAACACCCTGAGCAGGCATCCCTGTTTGTGAAAGCATTTGCGGGTTTACAAAGAGAATATAGCTCATTGCAAAGAAAGTTGTTAAACCAGCGAGAACCTCTGTACGAACGTCTGTACCGTTCTCTTTTAGTTTAAATAATTTGTCCATTATCAATCTCCTTTTAATTTTTACGAACAATAATAGAATTATATCATTTATCATTCACTTTTTCAATATCTTTGTTTGATTTATTTAAGAATTTGATAGAATTTCATTTTTTGTTTCTAATCTGCTTTTCTCTCTGCTTTTTGTTATAATAGAAGACATCTTATCTGGAAAGAGACTAGAAAGGTTTATATGACGAAGAAAATTATTGCAGTTGACCTGGATGGAACCCTGCTCAACTCGGACAGTCAGATTTCTGACTTTACCAAAGAAACTATTAAAAAAGTTGCTGAAAAAGGCCATCAGGTTATTATTACGACGGGTCGCCCTTACCGCATGTCAAAAGATTTTTACCGTGAACTAGGCTTAGACACTCCTATGATTAATTTCAACGGCTCCCTTACTCATTTACCAGACCAAGTTTGGGACTTTGAAAAGTGTTTGACGGTAGACAAAAAATATCTGCTGGATATGGTTCAACGTTCAGAGGACATTCAAGCCGATTTTATCGCTGGAGAATATCGGAAAAAATTCTACATTACAAACCCTAATGAAGAAATTGCCAGTCCTAAACTATTTGGTGTAGAAGCTTTCCAGCCTGAAGATCAATTTAAGCCTGAGTTGGTAACCAAGGATCCTAACTGTATCCTCTTGCAGACCAGAGTCAGTGACAAATATGCCTTGGCAAAAGAAATGAACGCCTTCTACCAGCATCAACTGTCTATCAATACCTGGGGAGGTCCGCTCAATATCCTTGAGTGTACCCCAAAAGGTGTCAATAAGGCCTTTGCTTTGGACTACTTGCTCAAGGTAATGAACCGCGATAAAAAGGATTTGATTGCCTTTGGAGATGAACACAATGATACCGAAATGCTAGCTTTTGCTGGAAAGGGCTATGCCATGAAAAATGCCAATCCAGACTTGCTCCCCTATGCAGATGAGCAAATCGCCCTAACCAATGACCAAGATGGGGTTGCTAAAACCCTGCAAGACTTATTCTTATAACCTATACTGATACTCAATGAAAATCAAAGAACAAACTAGGAAGCTAGCTGTAGGTTGCTCAAAGCACTGCTTTGAGATTGTATATGAAACTGACGAAGTCAGCTCAAAACACTGTTTTGAGGTTGTAGATGAAACTGACGAAGTCAGTAACCATATATACGGTAGGCGAAGCTGACGTGGTTTGAAGAGATTTTCGAAGAGTATGAGTCTGGGACAAAAGTCTAACCTTAAATATAAAAAGCGAACAAAACAGAATTCTGTTTTGTTCGCTTTTTTGTCTAATCTATCGATTTTAAAAACTTATAATAAAGAATTCCTAAAATCAAAATCTTTTTGTCCCAGACTCTTTGTGCTCTTTTCACAGTCTCATCAACCAGTTAATCGATTGTTCTACTTTTTGCCTCCAAAACCTTGGAAAAGGCTTTCTTTTGTGATATACTTCACATATAAATACAAGAGAGCTCGTCACACTCGACTCTGTTGACACAAAATCAATCCAGTCCCGTTGTCCCTGTTCTCGGTCAATATAAAGGAGGATAGCTATGAAAGCTGTTGTTGTAAATCCAGAAAGCACTGGTGTTGCTGTTGAAGAAAAAGTACTCCGCCCACTTGAAACTGGGGAAGCACTTGTAGAAATTGAATACTGCGGTGTTTGCCACACCGATCTCCACGTTGCTCATGGTGACTTTGGTCAAGTACCAGGACGTGTTCTTGGCCACGAAGGTGTTGGTATCGTTAAAGAAATTGCCCCAGATGTGAAAAGCCTTAAAGTCGGTGACCGCGTCAGCGTTGCTTGGTTCTTTGAAGGATGTGGCACTTGCGAATACTGTACAACTGGCCGTGAAACTCTTTGCCGTACAGTAAAAAATGCTGGCTACTCAGTAGATGGTGGTATGGCTGAACAATGTATCGTAACTGCTGACTATGCTGTCAAAGTTCCTGACGGACTTGATCCAGCCCAAGCTTCTTCTATCACATGTGCTGGTGTAACAACCTATAAAGCTATAAAAGAAGCAAAAGTTGAACCAGGTCAATGGGTTGTCCTTTACGGTGCAGGTGGACTTGGTAACCTCGCTGTTCAATACGCTAAAAAAGTATTCAATGCTCATGTTATCGCAGTCGATATCAACAACGACAAACTTGCCCTTGCAAAAGAAGTAGGTGCTGATGTCGTTATTAACGGCCTCGAAGTTGATGATGTACCAGGACTCATCAAGGAAAAAACTGATGGAGGAGCTCATTCAGCTGTCGTAACTGCTGTGTCTAAAGTTGCCTTCAACCAGGCTGTTGACTCAGTTCGTGCCGGTGGTCGCGTCGTCGCTGTTGGTCTTCCTTCTGAAATGATGGAACTCAGCATCGTGAAAACAGTTTTAGATGGAATCCAAGTCATCGGTTCTCTTGTCGGAACTCGTAAAGACTTGGAAGAAGCCTTCCAATTCGGTGCAGAAGGTTTAGTAGTTCCAGTTGTTCAAAAACGTCCAATAGAAGATGCCGTAGCCATTTTCGACGAAATGGAAAAAGGTCAAATCCAAGGACGTATGGTACTCGACTTCACCCACTAATCTATTAGAAACCTATTTTAAAAGTTGGAAACTTTTTCCAACTTTTTTATATTAAATTTTTAAATAAGGATTCAAAAAAACTTCTCTAAAACTCAATATATCAATATTTTCAAATGTAGTTTTTTTAATTATTTTATTATAAATAGTTGATTTTTAGATGAAAACGGTTTATACTTAAAAAGTCTTAAAGTTTTCTTAAACGAAAACTAAAACAAAAAAGGAGGAATGACAATAATGAGTATCGGAATCATTATTGCGAGCCACGGCGAATTTGCTGCGGGTATTCATCAGTCAGGATCTATGATCTTTGGTGAACAAGAAAAGGTTCAAGTTGTAACCTTTATGCCAAATGAAGGCCCTGATGATCTATACGCTAAGTTTAATAACGCTGTTGCTGCATTTGACGCAGAAGATGAGGTTCTAGTTTTGGCTGACCTTTGGAGTGGATCTCCATTTAACCAAGCTAGTCGCGTGATGGGAGAAAATCCTGAGCGTAAGTTTGCCATCATCACAGGACTTAATTTACCGATGTTGATTCAAGCCTATACAGAGCGCCTCATGGATGCTGCTGCAGGTGTAGAAAAAGTCGCTGCGAATATCATCAAAGAAGCCAAAGATGGCATCAAAGCTCTTCCAGAAGAGCTCAACCCAGTTGAGGAAGTAGCAAGCGCTGCAGCTGCTCCAGTTGCCCAAGCTGCTATTCCAGAAGGAACTATCATCGGAGACGGTAAACTCAAAATCAACCTTGCACGTCTAGACACTCGTTTACTTCACGGTCAGGTTGCAACTGCTTGGACTCCAGATTCAAAAGCAGACCGTATCATCGTTGCTTCAGATAACGTAGCTAAAGACGAATTACGTAAAGAATTGATTAAACAAGCAGCTCCAGGTAATGTCAAAGCTAACGTGGTTCCAATTCAAAAATTGATTGAGGTTTCAAAAGACCCACGTTTTGGAGAAACACATGCCCTTATCTTGTTTGAAACACCTCAAGATGCCCTTCGTGCCATCGAAGGAGGCGTGCCAATCAAGACTCTTAACGTTGGTTCTATGGCTCACTCAACAGGTAAAACAATGGTCAACAACGTTTTGTCTATGGACAAAGAAGACGTTGCTACATTTGAAAAAATGCGTGACCTGGGTGTTGAATTTGATGTCCGTAAAGTACCAAACGACACAAAAAAAGATTTGTTTGACTTGATCAATAAAGCAAACGTACAATAATCGATTTTATGAAAGGATTTTAAAGATGTCTATTATTTCTATGGTTTTAGTAGTCGTTGTAGCCTTCCTAGCAGGTCTTGAAGGTATCCTCGACCAGTTCCAATTCCATCAACCACTTGTAGCCTGTACTCTTATTGGGCTTGTAACAGGTCACTTAGAAGCAGGTATTATCCTTGGTGGTTCTCTTCAAATGATCGCCCTTGGTTGGGCTAACATCGGAGCTGCCGTAGCTCCTGACGCTGCTCTTGCTTCTGTTGCTGCTGCCATTATCATGGTTCTTGGTGGCGACTTTACCAAGACAGGTATCGGTGTTGCCCAAGCGGTTGCTATCCCTCTTGCAGTTGCTGGTCTATTCTTGACTATGATTGTCCGTACACTCTCTGTCGGATTGGTTCACACTGCTGATGCTTCTGCTAAAAAAGGTGACTTCAAAGCAGTTGAACGTGCTCACTTTGTCGCACTTCTTCTTCAAGGTCTTCGTATTGCAGTCCCTGCAGCACTCCTTCTAATGGTACCAACTGAAACCGTACAAAGTATCCTTAGCGCTATGCCAGACTGGCTCAAAGACGGTATGGCTATCGGTGGTGGTATGGTCGTTGCCGTTGGTTACGCTATGGTTATCAACATGATGGCAACTCGTGAAGTATGGCCATTCTTCGCTATTGGTTTCGTGCTTGCTGCCGTGTCAGATATTACTCTAATCGGATTTGGTGCTATCGGTGTTGCTATCGCTCTTATCTACCTTCACCTTTCTAAAACTGGTGGAAATGGTGGCGGAGGAGCCGCGACTTCTAACGACCCAATCGGCGATATCCTAGAAGACTACTAAGATAAGAAAGGACTGAAAACATCATGACTGAAAAACTTCAATTAACTAAATCAGATCGTAAAAAAGTTTGGTGGCGTTCGACTTTCTTACAAGGTTCTTGGAACTATGAACGTATGCAAAACTTGGGTTGGGCTTACTCATTAATTCCAGCTCTTAAAAAACTCTACACTAAAAAAGAAGATCAAATCGCTGCTCTTGAACGCCATCTTGAATTCTTCAACACTCACCCATACGTAGCCGCTCCAATCATGGGGGTTACTCTTGCACTTGAAGAAGAACGTGCTAACGGTGTTGAAATTGATGACGCTGCTATCCAAGGGGTTAAAATCGGTATGATGGGACCTCTTGCTGGTATCGGTGACCCAGTATTCTGGTTTACAGTACGCCCAATCCTTGGATCACTCGGTGCTTCACTTGCCCTTACTGGCAATATCTTGGGACCACTCCTCTTCTTCGTTGCATGGAACTTGATTCGTATGTCATTCTTGTGGTATGTTCAAGAGATTGGATACAAGGCTGGATCAGAAATCACTAAAGATATGTCTGGCGGTATCCTTCAAGACATCACTAAAGGAGCTTCTATCCTTGGTATGTTCATTCTTGCTGTCCTTGTTCAACGTTGGGTAAATATTAAATTTGCTTTCGATGTTGCCAAAGTTCAACTAGATGAAAAGGCTTATATCCATTGGGATAAATTGCCAGAAGGATCTAAAGGTATCCAAGAAGCATTCGCACAAGTAGGACAAGGATTGTCTCAAACACCTGAAAAAGTTACTACTTTCCAACAAAACTTGGATATGTTGATTCCTGGACTATCAGGACTACTCCTTACTTTCCTTTGCATGTACTTGCTTAAGAAAAAAGTATCTCCAATCACTATCATCCTTGCCCTCTTCGCAGTGGGTATTGTGGCACATGTTCTTCACATCATGTAATCAAGCAACTTAAAAGGAACCAGGTTCTAAAATCTGATTCCTTTTTTCTATGCTTTTATACTCAATGAAAATCAAAGAGCAAACTAGAAAGCTAGCCGCAGGTTGCTCAAAGCACTGCTTTGAGGTTGTAGATAGAACTGACGAAGTCAGCTCAAAGCACTGCCTTGAGGTTGTAGATGAAACTGACGAAGTCAGTGACCATACCTACGGCAAGGCGAAGCTGACATGGTTTGAAGAGATTTTCGAAGATATTATTCAGCCAAGGCACCCATTGGATCCCATGGTGCTAACACGATTGGTTCTGCTTCATAAGCAACTTGTTCTTCTGCTGTCAGCAATTCTTTGCGAACAACGATTTGGTAAGTGTATTCGTCCATCCAAGCGTCTGAGGCAACAAAGTAACCATCTGTACCAACCTTGTCTCCCCATGAGTTTTCAACCTTCCACTTGGTTGACTTGCCATTTTCATCCAAGTCAACACCTGTCAAGACCATAGCGTGGGTCATTAAGCTTTCGCTGTAGTCCAAACGTCCAGCCTTGTCTTGAGTGAGTTTAATGTCCATGCTTGATTCAAAGTCATAAACATCTGTCGCAAGAATTCCAGCTTTGCGGTTGCTGAGCTGACCGACATCTGAACCAAACCAAACAGTCTCACCTGCTTGCATTTGAGCAATTGCCAACTCTTTCAAGCGCTCCATAGGAACGTTGATATAACGAACCGCACGGCTACCAACCACATTTCCTAACATCTCAACTGTATAAGATTTGCCGTAAGGCTTGTCAGCAGTTGGTGCGTTGATAACAGAAACATAGTCTTCTAGCGGAAGATTGACATATTTCTTGTAAAATTCTTGTGGTGTGATACATTTTTCGCTTTGGTAGTTGTTATCCTTATCGCGATAAGCAAAGTCAAATTTACGTGGTGGAAGTCCTAAAGACATAGCAAGAAAGTTAAAGATTTCTTGCAAGAGGTCTTCTTTCTTAGCTTGAACAGTCGCTTGATCAGCACCTGAAGCTAATAGATCACGCAAAATTTGAGCATCTTGGCGAAGCAATTTGTTAAGAATTGCATTTAGCTCACGGCTGCTACTAGATGAAACAGACTCAGGGTAAACTGACTTAGGCACGACACCGTATTTCTCAAAGAGAGAAACGACCATATCCCATTGACCGCCATCTTGTTGTGGTGTTTGAAGTAGGAAGCTAACCTTACGGCTCGTCAAGCCTTGGTCTGCAGTCTCAATGACTTGCTCCAAGAACCAGTTTGATTTCTCATACTTGTCCCAGAAGAATGTGTGGGCCTGTGATAACTCAAAATTTTCCAGTTTGTATTGTGAGATGAGCTTGTGGCGGAAGGTGTTGAGAGCTGCAAACATCCAGCAACGACCAGATGCTTTCTGGTTAGTAACCTTGTCCTTGGTCAAATCCAATGAGAAAACAGGTGTGTTGTCTACATGGCTTTGGCGACGTTCTAAGGCTGCAAAAATTCCGTTGTGGCTGGCAGCATTTTCAATCGCTTGGTATTTGACATTTGCTTCATAATTGGCAAATAGTTTATCAGTAAATGATTCTTGAATCGCGTTCATAGATTCCTCCTTTTATTCTACAGTCTATTATAACTCTTTTCACAAAGTAAGCAACTGAAAAACATAAAAGGCAGGGATATTCTCCCTACCTTTTTCGAATATAAACTAAATTAAGCAATACTAGCACGGAGAGCTTCTAACTCTTCCTTGGTCAAGCGACGCCATTCTCCTCGTTCTAGGTTCTCATCCAATACTAGAGTTCCCATAGTCAAACGTTGCAAATCTACTATTTCCTTGCCACAGTAGGCCACCATACGCTTGACCTGATGGAACTTCCCTTCTGCAATGGTCACACGGATTTGGCTTTGATTCTTTTCTGGATCTATGGACACAAGTTCCAGTCTAGCAGGCTGACAAGTAAAGTCTTTGAGAGGAATTCCCTTGGCAAATGTCTCCACATCTTCTTGGGTCATCATTCCCTTAACATGGGCCAGATAAGTCTTGTCCACATGACGCTTTGGTGAAAGAAGAGCATGGGCAAGCTTGCCATCATTAGTCAAGAGCAAAAGACCATGCGTGTCAATATCCAAGCGCCCTACTGGGAAAACTTCCTTGCTCCGAGCAGTATCATCCAGCAAGTCCAGAACGGTTCTGTGCTTAGGATCCTCAGTCGCTGAGATAACTCCTTGGGGCTTGTTCATCATGTAGTAGACAAACTCTTCATACTCCAACACTTGCCCATCAAAGCGAATCTCATCTATTTTTTCATCAATCTGCAATTTAGCTGATTTCTCTTTTTTACCATTTACCGTCACGCGCCCAGCCTTGAGCAAGTTTTTGACCTTAGTCCGGCTCCCCACAGCGCAGGCAACTAAAAATTTATCTAATCTCATAGAACTATTATATCATACTCAAAAGGAGGCTGGTACAATGACCAACTTCCTTTTCGTTTCATACTCTTCAAAAATCTCTTCAAACCACGTCAACGTCGCCTTGCCGTATAGATGTTACTGACTTCGTCAGTTCTATCTGCAACCTCAAAACAGTGTTTTGAGCTGACTTCGTCAGTTCTATCTACAACCTCAAAACAGTGCTTTGAGCAACCTGCGGCTAGTTTCCTAGTTTGCTCTTTGATTTTCATTGAGTATCAGATTTAAGAAATTAACTTCCTCGTCTCCAGAAAATCGCTAAGACAATCATGGAACCTAGTACTGCCGGAATAATGGCAGTTCCTGCTATTATCGGTCCCCAAGTCCCAAAAAGCAAGTGGCCTATAAAGGAACCAATCCAGCCTAGGAACATTTTTCCAAAACATCCCATGCGTTCTCCACGATTGGTTAGAGTACCTGCTAAAAATCCCACTAGGAGACCAACGAACATACTTCCTAACATATTATCTCCTTAATTTGCCCAATCTCCGTTACGGAAAAGTGGTACACGTGTCCCATCCTCACGGATACCATCGATATCCATTTGGTTAGAACCAATCATAAAGTCTACATGAACATCTGAACGGTTAAGCCCCGCGGCTTCAAGCTCCTCTTCGCTCATCTCCGCTCCACCAGCTACGCTAGTCGCATAGGCTGCACCGATAGCCAAGTGGTTTGAAGCATTCTCATCGAAAAGGGTGTTAAAGAAGGTAATGCCTGACTGAGAAATTGGGCTTGGATCTGGTACCAAGGCACATTCACCCAAGGCACGCGCACCCGCATTTTCAAATACTAGGTCTTTCATAACCTGATCCCCCTTCTCAGCAGTAATGTCAACGATTTGTCCATCCTTAAAGGTCACCTTAATACCTTCAATGATATTTCCGTTGTAGCTAAGCGGTTTTGTAGAAGTGACATAACCATCTGCGCGACGGAAATCAGGCGCTGTGAAGACTTCCTCTGTCGGCATATTTGGCAAGAATCCTTCACCCTGTGCATTGATAGCACCTGCTGATTCCCAAACGTGGTTCTTCGGCAATCCAAGGGTCAAATCTGTCCCTGGCGCTGTGTAGTGAAGGGCTGAAAATTGCTCTTTATTAAGCATATCAGCCTTGCTCTTAAGGATAGCTGCATGATCTTCCCAAGCCTTAACAGGATCTTCTTCATAGACACGGCAAGTTTTGAAAATTTGATCCCAAAGAAGATCAACTGCTTCTTCATCGCTCGCAGCATTTGGAAAGACTTTTTTAGCCCACTCAAGTCCAGCAGCGGCTGCCACAGTCCAACTGACTTTATTGGATTGCGTTGCGATACGCATTGGCTTCATGGCAAGTCCCATAGCTTTAGCAGAAGCTGAAAGCTTGTCAGCGTCCACTCCATTCAAGGCACCTGGGTCAGAAGAACGAACCCCAAGACGGCTAGCCTTATTCTCCAAGAGATAGTTCATCTCAGCAATCTTGTATTCTGGCACATTGTCCAGACGCCCCATCGGCGCATGGAGGAATTTCTCACGGTTAATCACATCATCTGTCCACTGAACGATGACCTCATGCGCACCCAAGGCATAAGCTTCTTTGACAATTAAGTGAGCCAACTCACGTTGCTCCACATCGATAGAGAGAGCCAAAGTGTGACCAGGTTGCACGTTAATTCCGTTCGCAACCAACAATTTCGCATATTTTTCTAGATTTTCTTTAAAATTTGGTAAAACCTTGTTGTTTTCTCTTTTCCATTTTTATTTTTCTTTCGAAGCAGAAAAGATTCCTGCTAAAGCAATAGCACCTGCCAAGAATGCTGTTGATAGAAGAATTGTCTGATCAGCAAGTTCTAATTGATATTCAAATACCTTCTCAGCTGGCCTATCTTCCGCAAAAATTCTTAGTTTTTTCCTGAACCCCTTAAAATAGATTAAAATAAATCACTATGACTGCCTGTCCGCAGCAAATTTAAAAGCAATTCTTCCTTGTCTACTTTATAAACCAAAAGCCAATCCGGCTGGATATGGCATTCACGAACTCCTTGAAAATGCTTAGATGCCGTTAATTGATGATCACGATATCTAGCAGGAAGTTCTTTTTTCTTGAACAAGAAAATTTAAAACTTCTTCTAATAATTCTGCCCTAAAACCACGCTTCATAGCCAACTTAAAATCTTTTTTAAACTGTTTATGATAACGAATCTTAAGCACGCAAGTCCTTCATCAAGTCTGAGACTGATTCAAAGGATGGGCTCATATTACGATTTTGGTCTAAATCCGTTAACACTTGGAGCAACTTCCAATTTTCGTCTAGTCTAACATCAAAAGGTAATCCCTGATATTGAATAGCCTGACGAAGAAAAATATTGATAGCTGTTGTCATATCCATTCCCAGGTTATTAAACACCTGTTGGGCCTGCTCCTTAACCTCACTATCCAGACGGATACTCATACTCGTCTTTGACATACTCTCACCCTCTTTCTATAGACTATTTTAACAAAAAAGAAGGCTAATGTAAATCTATTGGATATACATTAGCCTCTTTGGATAGATGATTAAACAATTTTTTAAAACAACTCATCAAACAAACTCAACTGGTTATCCTCTGGCATATTGCCGAGAATCCCCATTTCATCCATCTTCTCAACCAAAGTTGATGAGAGTCCACCGCGTTTGCGTAGTTCTGTTTTAGAGAGGAATTCTCCCTCTTCACGCGCTCGCACCAACTGCTTAGCAACGTTCTCTCCCAGACCATCCATTGCTACAAATGGCGGAATGAGGGTATCCCCATCGATAAGGAACTCTGTCGCCTGACTACGGTAGAGATCGAGTTTGCCAAACTTGAAACCACGTTCCCACATCTCATTTACAATCTCAAGAGTTGTATAGAGATCGATTTCCACATTAGAGGCCTCATTGTTCTTCCGTTTTTCAGAGATTTCTTCCATTCTGCGTTTGATGGCATCCAAGCCCGCACCCATAGTCTTGATATCAAAAGCCTTAGCACGGATTGAGAAGTAAGCACAGTAATAATAAATAGGATGGTGAACCTTGAAGTAAGCTACACGCAAGGCCATCATAACGTAGGCTGCCGCATGGGCTTTAGGGAACATGTACTTAATTTTCCCACAGGACTCGATATACCACTCTGGCACCTTATTAGCCTTCATGGCTTCGATGTAGCCATTACGTTCCTCTTCTGAAATCTTGAGCCACAAGCCCTTACGTACCCGTTCCATGATAGTAAAGGCCATCTTAGGTTCAAGACCCGCATGCATGAGGTAAACCATGATGTCGTCCCGACAACCGATAACAGTCGATAGATCCGCTATTCCTTGCTTGATCAAATCTTGGGCATTTCCCAACCAAACGTCGGTACCGTGGGACAAACCAGACAGCTGAAGCAACTCCGCAAAAGTCGTCGGATGCGTCTCATCTACCATCCCACGTACAAAGTTGGTTCCAAATTCTGGAATCCCCAGCATACCTGTCGGCGTTCCGATTTGTTCAGGAGTCACACCTAGCACATCAGTCCCAGAAAAGAGGGCCATCACACCTTCATCATCCATAGGAATTTCATTAGGATCAATCCCTGACAAATCCTGCAGTTTCCGAATCATGGTCGGATCATCATGTCCCAGTACATCGAGTTTGAGGACGTTCTCGTCTATATCATGGAAGTTAAAGTGAGTGGTCTGCCATTCAGCCGTCACGTCATCCGCTGGATACTGAACAGGCGTGAAATCATAGACATCCATGTAGTTCGGAATAACAACGATTCCCCCCGGGTGTTGGCCTGTCGTTCGTTTGACACCAGCAGCTCCCTGGGCTAAACGTTCCACCTCTGCATCACGATAAAACTTGCCATAATCTCTCTCATAGCCCTTGACAAATCCATAAGCGGTCTTGGCAGCTACTGTACCAACTGTTCCTGCACGGAATGCATATTCCTCACCAAAAATATCACGTACATCCAAGTGGGCGCTAGGCTGATCTTCTCCCGAGAAGTTCAAGTCAATATCGGGAACCTTGTCCCCATCAAAACCAAGGAAGGTCTCGAAAGGAATATCCTGTCCGTTTTTGCTGAGCTTATGACCACATTTAGGACAGTCCTTATTGGGCATATCAAAACCTGAACCATAAGAACCATCTGTGATAAACTCACTGTACTGACACTGACCACAGACATAGTGTGGAGAGAGAGGATTAACCTCTGTAATCCCAATCATGGTCGCAACGAAACTGGACCCAACAGACCCACGAGAACCAACCAAGTAGCCCCGTTCATTGGAACGTTGTACCAGCATCTGCGAAGCCAGATAAATCACAGCAAATCCATTCCCCAGAATAGAGGTTAGTTCTTTTTCAATCCGCAAATCAACAATATCTGGCAGCGGGTTTCCATAAATCTCAAAAGCTTTCTTATAGGTCAACTCAGCAACTGTTTCTTCAGCCTTGTCGATGAAAGGAGTGTATAAGTCACCCTTAACAACCTCAACGGGTTCAAAGATTTCTGCCAAGGCATTGGTGTTTTCAATAACCAATTTCCGAGCTAATTCCTCTCCCAAGAAGGCAAATTCATCCAACATCTCATTGGTCGTTCTAAAATGAGCCTTTGGAAGTGGTGCCGGTTGGGCATGTTCTCCATGACCGATAGTTCGGTTAATCATCGCCCCCTGGCCTAGACTACGGACGATAATTTCACGATAAATCTCTTCTTCCGGTTCGATATAATGGACATTTCCCGTAGCCAGAACGGGCTTACCAAGACGGTCTCCAACTTCTATCAAACTTTTGATAATGGTCTGGAGTTCTTCCATATCCTTGACCTGCTCCTTGGCAATCAAGGGAGCATAGATAGCTGGTGGCATGACCTCGATAAAGTCATAATACTTGGCCACCTCAACCGCCGCATCCACACCTTGGGAAACGACTGCATCAAAAACTTCACCTTCAGAGCAAGCTGAACCTAAAATCAAACCTTCCCGATGAGCATCTAGAACTGTTCTCGGAATTCGTGGCACCCCTTCAAAGTACTTGGTATTGGATAAAGAAACCAGCTTAAAGATATTTTTTAGCCCTACTTGATTCTTGACATAAATGGTCGCATGTTTAATCCGAGCTTTTTTATAAGAATCTAGACTAATCAAATCAATGTTGAGTCTAGCTAGATCGGTCACACCATGTTTTTCTGCAACCTCTTTGATAAAGATGAAGAGCAGGCGACCTGTAGCTTCCGCATCGTAGTTGGCCATGTGATGGTGTTCCAGTGCCACACCGAAACGCTTAGTCAAAGGGCCCAAACCATGACGTTTATACTCAGGGTAGAGATTTCTAGCAAATTCTAGAGTATCGATTACTGGCTGGCTAATCTTAGGCAGACCATGGCGCTCATAGTTGGCATTCATAAATCCAACGTCAAAGGTAGCATTGTGGGCAACTAGGACCGTATCCTTGCAAAACTCTTGAAATTCTTGCAGAACTTGTTCCAGTGGTTTGGCATTTTTGACATGATCATCTGTAATTCCAGTCAACTCAGTAGTAAAAGCTGACAAAGGATGTCCAGGATTGATAAATTCATCAAATTCAGCAATGACATTCCCCTTGTACATCTTAGAAGCCGCAACCTGAATCAAGTCATTATAGATGGCTGAAAGGCCTGTCGTTTCCACGTCAAAGACCACGTAGGTCGCTTCCGACAAGTTCATCTCCACTTCGTTATAAACGATAGGAACACGGTCCTCCACGATATTGGCTTCCATACCATAGATCAGCTGGATTCCCGCTTTCTTAGCCGCCTTATAGCCATGTGGGAAGGACTGAACATTTCCATGGTCTGTGATGGCAACCGCCTTGTGTCCCCACTTAGCAGCTGTCGCAACGATTTCTTCTACCTCTGGTAGAGCATCCATGGTCGACATATTAGTATGAGCATGAAACTCAACCCGTCGTTCTCCTTCTGGCATTAAATCCTTCCGCTCATAGTGAACAACTTCCTGCACGTCTTGCACGTTCATAGTCAAATCGCGTGTGAAGTTATTCATCTCCACATTCCCACGAACACGGAGCCAAGAATTTTTCTTGATGAGATCAAATTTCTGAGCCTCTTCCTCATTCTTAACCCACTTTTGCATCGAAAAACTTGAAGTGTAGTCCGTCATTTTAAAGTTGATCAAAACACGCCCTGTTCTGGTCACTTTTTGCTCCACATCAAAAACAACCCCTTCAAAGACCAAACGATTTTCCTCCGTCGTCACTTCAATCATAGGAGTAATCTCTGCCTTATCCAGCTTCGGTTTAGCTGCAGCTTTTTTAGCTTGAAAATCAAAGGATGGTTTCTCTTCCGCTGGAGGAGGTGCCATCTGTTCTAGTTGTTCCATAGCACGGAGCGCTTCCTCATTGGCCGCTTGAACAATCTGCTCATTTTCAGCATGAAATGCTTCTTCCTGCTCTTGAGTCAGCACATCATTCTTCTCGACTTGACAATTAAAAGTTGGAAAACCAAATTTTTCAAGTTGTTTGGCTAAATTAGGAAGATGATTTTTCTTAAAGTGTTCCTTATCAATCGCCTCAGAGCCTTCAATAAAGAGCTGATTGCCCTCCGCACGAACTTGCAAATTTTGATAAAGGGACTTAAAACCTTGACTAGCACATGGCCCCTCAGAAAAAGCCTCTCTATAATAGGCCTGCAAGAGTTGATTTGAAAATTCTTGAGACAGAGCCTTGATTTCGAAAACAGCTTTATTGCCTGTCTTAGAAAATTCTTCGCTCAAACCTCTCTTTAATTCTAAAAAGATTTCAATCGGTAAAATATTAGAAAATACGAAATGAAACTCCCATACCTTACTAATTTTATGAACCACAACTCGCTCAATATCGGCCTGTGCTAAAGCAGGAGCCTGTCTCATCTCAGCAGGCATCCCCAGTTGATTCATTAAAATTTCAAAACTGTTTGACATTCATTTTCCTCACATTATTCTCCTACTATTTTACCATACTTAGAGGTATTTTCTAAAGACAAAAGGAAGCCACTAAGTGACTTCCTTCTAGAGTGAGGACTGATTAGTCTTCACCTTTATTTTTCTTAATGATTTCTTCTTGTACTGACTTAGGTACATCTTCGTAGTGGTCAAATACCATCATGAATGTACCACGTCCTTGAGATGCAGAACGAAGAACTGTTGCGTAACCGAACATTTCAGCAAGTGGAACGTAAGCACGAACAATTTGGCTGTTACCGTGTGCTTCCATACCATCTACACGTCCACGACGAGCAGTTACGTGACCCATAACATCACCAAGGTTTTCTTCTGGAACAGTGATTGTTACAAGCATCATTGGCTCAAGGATAGCTGGTTGTGCTGATTTAGCAGCTTCTTTAAGAGCAAGTGAAGCCGCGATCTTGAAGGCAGTTTCGGATGAGTCGACATCGTGGTATGAACCATCGTAAAGCTTAGCTTTAACGTCAACCATTGGGTAACCTGCAAGAACACCGTTAGCCATAGATTCTACCAAACCTTTTTCAACCGCTGGGATAAATTCACGAGGAACCACACCACCGACGATTGCGTTTTCGAATTCAAATCCTTTACCTTCTTCGTTTGGAGTAAATTCAATCCATACATCACCGAATTGACCTTTACCACCAGACTGACGTTTGAAGAATCCACGTGCTTGAGTAGAAGCGCGGAATGTTTCACGGTAAGATACTTGAGGAGCACCTACGTTCGCTTCAACTTTGAACTCACGACGCATACGGTCAACAAGGACATCAAGGTGAAGCTCACCCATACCAGAGATAACTGTTTCACCAGTTTCAACGTTTGTTTCAACGCGGAATGTTGGATCTTCTTCAGCCAATTTTTGAAGGGCGATACCCATCTTATCTTGGTCAGCTTTAGATTTTGGCTCAACCATCAATTGGATAACTGGTTCTGGAACGTTGATTGACTCAAGGATGATTTTAGCTTTTTCATCTGTCAATGAGTCACCAGTTGTAGTATCTTTCAAACCAACGGCAGCAGCGATATCACCTGAGTAAACAGTGTCAATTTCTTGACGGCTGTTGGCGTGCATTTGAAGGATACGTCCGATACGCTCACGTTTACCTTTAGAAGTGTTCAATACGTATGAACCTGATTGAAGCACACCTGAGTACACACGGAAGAATGTCAAACGACCTACGAATGGGTCTGTCATGATCTTGAAGGCAAGAGCTGCAAATGGCTCTTCGTCAGATGCTGGACGAGTTTCTTCAGCGTCTGTATCTGGGTTAATACCTTTGATTGCTGGGATATCAAGTGGGCTTGGAAGGTAGTCAATAACCGCATCAAGCATCAATTGAACACCTTTGTTCTTGAAGGCTGAACCACACAATACTGGGAAGAATTCAACGTTTATAGTCGCTTTACGGATACCAGCTTTCAATTCTTCGTTAGTGATTTCTTCACCTTCGAGGTATTTCATCATCAATTCTTCGTCAGTTTCAGCAACTGCTTCAATCAATTTTTCACGGTATTCTTGAGCTTGATCAAGGTATTCAGCTGGGATGTCTTCCTCAAGAATATCTGTACCAAGGTCGTTCGTATAGATTTCAGCTTTCATCTTGATCAAGTCGATGATACCACGGAAGTCATCTTCAGAACCGATTGGCAATTGGATTGGGTGGGCATTTGCTTGAAGACGATCGTGAAGTGTGCTTACAGAGTAAAGGAAGTCAGCACCGATTTTGTCCATTTTGTTGGCAAATACGATACGTGGAACTCCATACTCAGTTGCTTGACGCCAAACTGTTTCAGTTTGAGGCTCAACACCTGATTGCGAGTCAAGAACTGTAACCGCACCGTCCAATACACGAAGAGAACGTTGTACTTCGATAGTGAAGTCCACGTGTCCTGGTGTGTCGATGATGTTTACGCGGTGGTTGTTCCATTGAGCTGTTGTCGCAGCAGATGTGATAGTGATACCACGTTCTTGCTCTTGCTCCATCCAGTCCATTTGTGACGCACCTTCGTGAGTTTCACCGATTTTGTGGATTTTACCAGTGTAGTAAAGGATACGCTCAGTTGTAGTTGTTTTACCAGCATCGACGTGAGCCATGATACCGATATTACGAGTTTTTTCAAGTGAAAATTCGCGTGCCATGAGGTTTGTTTCTCCTATTTATTTTTGATTTCTATTCTATTATAACACGATTTTAATAAAAACGGATAGGCAGGACCTACCCGTTCTCAATGTTTTCATGCTATTGTTGGTTTCAACTTACGAGCTGGTAAGTTGAGTTATAGCTAATACTAATCGATTTAGCTAATTTGAACCCAGGCTAAAAGCTCGGAAAATAGATAAACTCTCCTAGAATCTTCGATTCTTCGTCAAGTTTCCTAATTTTCAGTCGCTTTTTTAACGCCCTTAGTATCTTAATCTTACCAACGGAAGTGTGCGAATGCACGGTTAGCTTCAGCCATACGGTGAGTGTCTTCACGTTTCTTAACAGCTGCACCAGTGTTGTTAGCAGCATCCAAGATTTCTTTTGCAAGACGGTCTTGCATTGTGTGTTCACCACGAAGACGAGCGATTGTTACCAACCAACGAAGTCCAAGTGTTGTACGACGTTCTGGACGAACTTCAACTGGGACTTGGTAGTTAGAACCACCAACACGACGTGCACGTACTTCAAGTACAGGCATGATGTTTTCCATAGCTGTTTCAAATACTTCAAGTGCATCGTTGCCAGTAGCTTCTTTGATTTGCTCAAAAGCACCGTAAACGATTGAAGCAGCTGTACCACGTTTACCGTCAAGCATAACGCGGTTGATAAGACGAGTAACTAGTTGTGAATTGTAAAGCGGATCTGGCAATACGTCACGTTTTGGAGCTCTATTTTTACGACTCATTTCTCTTTATCCCCTTTCCTTATGCTTTTGGACGTTTAGTACCGTATTTAGAACGGCCTTGTTTACGATCGTTAACACCTGCAGTATCAAGTGCACCACGGACGATATGGTAACGTACCCCTGGAAGGTCTTTTACACGTCCACCACGAAGAAGCACCACGCTGTGCTCTTGCAAGTTGTGTCCGATACCTGGGATGTAGGCAGTAACTTCGATAAGGTTGCTCAAACGTACACGAGCGAATTTACGAAGGGCTGAGTTAGGTTTTTTAGGTGTCATTGTTCCAACACGAGTTGCAACACCACGTTTTTGTGGTGAAGAAACGTTTGTTTGAACTTTTTTATGACTGTTGTAACCAACGTTCAAAGCTGGTGATTTAGATTTTTCTACTTTTGATTTACGCGGTTTGCGAACCAATTGGTTAATTGTAGGCATCTACATTCTCCTGTGTTTTTTTATTTTTGGTGATGATACACTTGGTGACAGCTATCATCTGTGTGTACTTTTGCAACATTTGTCAGCACGTCCCTGTACACTCTTGAGAGACCAAAAGTAAAAAGTACCGTCTATTATTGTAACAAAATTTTCCATTGGTTGTCAAGATATTTTTCTTTTTTATTGTTAATCGTAACTTCTCAAAGTAACTTCCACTTGCCTGACCGAAGTGGAAATTAGTCTAAAACGGATTTTTATGGTGGAATTAAGTGTGAGACTTTCCGTTCCATCGTTGAGAATATGGGAAAAGGTCCGTCAACGATTTCAAAGGAAATTAAGCGCAATCGCATCATGCATCCAACATCCGTCAAATCTGATTGCACGGATTGCCCACTTCTCAAAAAGCTCCTTATGTCTGTAACAACGCGTTTTTCTCATACTAAAAGCTAGGTTGTGGAAAACTGGAAGTTGGTTTTATATTGAATTGAAATAAGACATGAACAAATCTATTGGGAAAGTCAACTTAATTTCTAGAAATGTTTTAATAGCAATAACGCACTATTCTAGTTTCAATCTGCTATAGAAGTTCCCATTTTCATCTTTTCATTCTCTCAAAAGTCAATCATAAAAGAGGAGAAATCGAAGTTCCTCCTCTTCACTGTTTACTATCGAATCAAGTAAATCAAATCGTTACTCATTCACAATTTTTTCATCAACTTTAGGGTTTAGAGTTGTTCCCCAATGTGTAATTGTACGCTGTTGTACTAGTGGTAAGTCTGTGCGGTTGTAAACTGTACGCCATGGTTCCCATACAAGACCCGTCTTTTCTTGAACCTTGATACGAAGATTACGGACATTTCCTTTAAATTGAATCTCTGTTTGGAAGCCTGAAGTTCTGTTTTTTCCGTTATCTTCCCATTGACGTGAACGAATTTCTGGATTTCCTTGTTCATCATATGTAATTTCATCCCAATAGATGTAGTAACGCGCAACATAAGCACCCTTATGATGAAGTTTCAAGAAGCCATTTTTATAAGAAGTAACCTTCGTTTCGATATAGTCTGTACTATTTTGTAAAGTTGCTTGGGCATTATCTTTTAGGAAGGCAGTCTTATATGAGATTGGCACAGCTGGACTTTGAGCGCTAAAGTCAGCTCCTTCTCTGATGAGTTCCTTCAAGTTTTCGACTGTTCCTGTGACAACTTTGGCAGCACCGCTAGCATTACCTCCTACAATTACCGCTGTTACAGAAGTATTCTTCAATAGACGGCTCCATTCAGAATTTGGAGCAATTGTTGCGCCTTTGATAACCGCATTGATAGCTGCTTTTAATTCAGTAGACTTACTTGTTGACTCAAACTTAACATAGATTTGACGTCCGTAAGAAACGTTTGATACATATACAGGTGGAGTTTGTGAATCAACGCCTCTTTGTTTTAAATCTTCAGGTGTCACACTCTTGTCAAATACAGCTGCTGGATTGGTCGGTGCATCAAATGTCGCTGTATAGTAGATTTGTTTAAAGTTTACAACTTCAATTTGCTTTTCACCCTTTTGCACAGCCTCAAAGTCAATCTTGAGCGGTGCGCCTGCTTTTTCAAAGTCTGCACCAAATTTTGCTTTCAATTGGTTCATGCTATAGGCTGTAGTTGATTCATACTGAACACGGGCAGGAACGGAATGGCTAGATGAATAATTCTTTGTCCATCTTTCAACCAAGGTATTCATCGCAGACTGCATACCACTAGTTGTAGGAACTGCTTCAATTCGGCTGTCAGACTGAATCATACCAGGTAAATCGACGCTGACTGTCCCCTTTGCACGGGCAAGACTAATCAATTCTGGCTGATTTTCTAGCAGATTTTGGTTTGCCTTATACAAGCCACCTAGGAAGACATTTTGATTTCCATTGATGGAAACATCTGCTGTGCCTGTAGAGAGGGTTTTCTTGATTTTTTCTACAACGACAAACTCTCCATTTTGTTCCTTAGCACTTGTGTTGTAGCGATTTTCTAAGGTTTCTCCCTTGCGAGTTAAAATATCCAAAGGATTATAAGTTAAGCCAAAAAGGTAGTCTTTCAATGCTGATGTTTGATCTACTACTGGTGCAGTTCTATCCTGTCCAACTTGAGTTGTTGCTGAACGGAATACTTCCACTTCTGCCAAGCTCAATGGGGTATTTTTAGTTTTCAACTCCACTTTTACATAACGAGCGTCTTTGGCTGTGAAGAAAACTTCAAGTTCTGCCTTCCCGTTCAAACTATCAAAGTGTTGACGAGCAACTTCTTGTTTTGCTTCATTTAACAAAACAACATCAAAATTGGAAAGACGATTAGCTACATTCCCATCTCCACGATTGTAGAGTTTAACTTTTCCAACATTCTCTGTTTTTCCAAGATCAACTTGCCACCAAGCATTGTCTTCAAAGTTTGTGTGCGTTACAGAATGGTGTCCATAGTCACTATCAACATTACCATCCACTGCTCGTGTAGCAGCTCCTCCATAAGCAGTAGAACTTTGACTAGCTTGTTTTCCACGAGCAATGTTTTCTGTCTCAACTGGACGATTCCCTTGCTCTGTAGCCAAAGCTACTCCCTGAGCGTTCAATAAAAAGGCCGCAACAACAGCACTACACACACCGAGTCCACACTTTTTGACAAACCGATGCAAACGTTTTTCTTGATTCATTCCTTATTCCTCCGTTTTTAAATGAATACGTTTTCCTATTTGTCTATAGTTTATCAAATTTCAAGTAAAAGTCAAGCACAAATCAGCAAAAAAGTCAAGAAAATAAGAAGAAAACGTTTGCTGAATTTTTCTGATATTTTCTTTAGATTTCCAGTAAATACTATGGTTTGGAAACTAGATAAAACTTGAGAAGCGCTAGCTTTTTCTCTTCCTATTTATAGTTTCGCTAGATGAACTTTTTAAAGAAATATTAGAGAGCAATTTCTGAATAAAAATAGCTGAGAACACGTCCTCTTCCTAATAATACGTCTTGTCTTATGTGACATTTTTATACTCTTCGAAAATCTCTTCAAACCACGTCAACGTCGCCTTGCCGTACTCAAGTACAGCCTGCGGCTAGTTTCCTAGTTTGCTCTTTGATTTTCATTGAGTATTATTTCCATTATTTATACTGATATATAAAATAATACGGAAAACTTCTCAAAAGTAAGAATTTCTTTGACAAACCAAAGAAAACGCTTGCACTATTTCCTGCTACATGCTATACTGATATAGAAATTTATTGATTGGAGAATCATTATGAGAAAAACACCATCTCAAACTGAGAAAAAAATGGTCTACAGCATCCGTTCCCTCAAAAATGGAGCTGGTTCTGTCCTTATCGGCGCAAGCCTTGTCCTACTTGCTATGGCTACGCCAACTATCTCAGCCGACGAAAGTACAACAACCACTAACGAACCCAGCAACGGAAATACAACCATCCTTGCCCAACCTCTTACTGATACAGCAGCTGGCTCTGGTAAGAAGGAAAGTGATATTTCTTCACCCGAAAATGCAAACGCTTCCCTAGAGAAAAAAGAAGAAAAACCTGCAACAGAGCCAACAACTCCTGTTGCAAGCCCAGCCGATTCAGCACCACAAACTGGACAAGATCGTTCAAATGAGCCAACTACTTCTACTAGTCCAGTAGCAACTGAAACTAAGGCAGAAGAGCCAATCGAAGACAACTACTTCCGTATCCATGTCAAAAAACTTCCTGAAGAAAACAAGGATGCTCAAGGACTATGGACTTGGGATGATGTTGAAAAGCCTTCTGAAAATTGGCCTAACGGAGCCTTGTCCTTCAAGGATGCCAAGAAAGATAACTACGGCTACTACCTAGATGTCAAATTAAAGGGAGAACAAGCCAAGAAAATTAGCTTCCTCATCAATAATACAGCTGGAAAAAATCTAACCGGCGATAAATCTGTAGAAAAACTAGTTCCAAAAATGAACGAGGCTTGGTTGGACCAAGATTACAAGGTCTTCTCTTACGAGCCACAACCTGCAGGTACTGTTCGCGTCAACTACTACCGCACTGACGGCAACTATGACAAGAAATCTCTCTGGTACTGGGGAGATGTGAAAAATCCAAGCAGCGCTCAATGGCCTGACGGAACAGACTTTACAGCTACAGGCAAATATGGCCGCTATATCGACATTCCTCTTAAGGATACCGCCAAAGAATTCGGCTTTTTATTACTAGATGAGAGCAAAAAAGGAGACGACGTGAAAATCCGTAAAGAAGATTATAAGTTTACAGATTTGAAAAATCATAGCCAAATTTTCCTAAAAGACGATGATGAATCGATTTACACAAATCCATACTATGTCCATGATATCCGTATGACAGGTGCCCAACATGTAGGAACTTCTAGCATCGAAAGTAGTTTTTCAACACTAGTCGGTGCCAAAAAAGAAGATATCCTCAAGCACTCCAACATCACTAATCACCTAGGAAACAAAGTAACTATCACCGATGTTGCAATCGATGAAGCTGGTAAGAAAGTGACCTACAGCGGAGATTTCTCTGACACAAAACATCCATATACTGTTAGCTACAATTCCGACCAATTCACTACCAAAACAAGCTGGCGCCTGAAAGATGAGACTTACAGTTATGATGGCAAACTGGGAGCTGACCTAAAAGAAGAAGGAAAACAAGTTGATTTGACCCTTTGGTCACCAAGTGCTGATAAGGTTTCTGTCGTTGTCTACGACAAGAATGACCCTGACAAAGTAGTTGGAACTGTCGCTCTTGAAAAAGGGGAAAGAGGAACTTGGAAACAAACTCTAGATAGCACAAACAAATTAGGAATCACAGATTTCACTGGCTACTATTATCAATACCAAATCGAGCGTCAAGGTAAAACTGTTCTTGCACTCGATCCTTACGCTAAATCCCTCGCTGCTTGGAATAGTGACGATGCTAAGATTGACGATGCCCATAAAGTGGCTAAAGCCGCCTTTGTAGACCCAGCTAAACTAGGACCTCAAGACTTGACTTATGGTAAGATTCGCAACTTCAAATCGCGCGAAGATGCTGTCATCTATGAAGCTCATGTGCGTGACTTCACTTCAGATCCTGCCATCGCAAAAGATTTGACTAAGCCATTTGGTACTTTTGAAGCCTTTATCGAAAAACTAGACTACCTCAAAAACTTGGGTGTAACCCACATCCAGCTCCTTCCAGTCTTGTCTTACTACTTTGTCAATGAGTTGAAGAACCACGAACGCTTATCTGACTATGCTTCAAGCAACAGCAACTACAACTGGGGATATGACCCTCAAAACTACTTCTCATTGACTGGTATGTATTCAAGCGATCCTAAAAATCCAGAAAAACGAATCGCAGAGTTTAAAAACCTCATCAACGAAATCCACAAACGTGGCATGGGAGCTATCCTAGATGTCGTTTATAACCATACAGCTAAAGTCAATCTCTTTGAAGATTTAGAGCCAAACTACTACCACTTTATGGATGCTGATGGGACACCTCGAACTAGCTTTGGTGGTGGACGTTTGGGAACAACCCATTATATGACCAAACGGCTCCTAGTTGACTCTATCAAATATCTAGTTGATACCTACAAAGTGGATGGCTTCCGCTTCGATATGATGGGAGACCATGATGCGGCTTCTATCGAAGAAGCTTACAAGGCTGCACGCGCCCTCAATCCAAACCTCATCATGCTTGGTGAAGGTTGGAGAACCTATGCTGGCGATGAAAACATGCCTACTAAAGCTGCTGACCAAGATTGGATGAAACATACCGATACTGTCGCTGTCTTCTCAGATGACATCCGTAACAACCTCAAATCTGGTTATCCAAACGAAGGTCAACCTGCCTTTATCACAGGTGGCAAGCGTGATGTCAACACCATCTTTAAAAATCTCATTGCTCAACCAACCAACTTTGAAGCAGACAGTCCTGGAGATGTCATCCAATACATCGCAGCACATGATAACTTGACCCTCTTTGACATCATCGCTCAGTCTATTAAAAAAGACCCAAGCAAGGCTGAGAACTATGCTGAAATCCATCGTCGTTTGCGACTTGGAAATCTCATGGTCTTGACTGCTCAAGGAACTCCGTTTATCCACTCTGGTCAGGAATATGGACGTACTAAACAATTCCGTGATCCAGCCTACAAGACTCCAGTAGCAGAGGACAAACAACCAAACAAATCTCACTTGTTGCGTGATAAGGACGACAACCCATTTGACTATCCTTACTTCATCCATGACTCTTACGATTCTAGCGATGCAGTCAACAAGTTTGACTGGACTAAGGCTACAGATGGAAAAGCTTATCCTGAAAATGTTAAGAGCCGTGACTATATGAAAGGGTTGATTGCCCTTCGTCAATCTACAGATGCCTTCCGACTTAAGAGTCTCCAAGATATCAAAGACCGTGTCCACCTCATCACTGTTCCAGGTCAAAATGGTGTAGAAAAAGAGGATGTAGTAATTGGCTACCAAATCACTGCTCCAAACGGTGATATCTACGCAGTCTTTGTCAATGCGGACGAAAAAGCCCGCGAATTTAATTTGGGAACTGCCTTTGCCCACCTCAGAAATGCTGAAGTTTTAGCAGATGAAAACCAAGCAGGACCAGTAGGAATTGCCAACCCGAAAGGACTTGAATGGACTGAAAAAGGCTTGAAATTGAATGCCCTTACAGCTACTGTTCTTCGAGTCTCTCAAAATGGAACTAGCCATGAGTCAACTGCAGAAGAGAAACCAGACTCAAGCCCTTCCAAGCCTGAACATCAAAATGAAGCTTCTCTCCCTGCACATCAAGATCCAGCTCCACAAGCTAAACCTGATTCTACTAAACCATCTGCAACAGTAGCTGATTCAGAAAATAAACCTAGCCAAGCTACAACTGGTTCACAAGCTGAACAACCACATAAAGACAATAATACTCAATCACTTCCATCTACTTCTACACAAGCTATTGTAACTTCCTACACCCCAGCTTATACAAATAAGAAACCGGAAACTCCAAATCAGACAACTAAAGCTAGTTGGAAACAAGAAAATGGCATCTGGTATTTCCATAAAGCAGACGGTTCTCTAGCTACTGGTTGGATAAAAGATGGAGATACTTGGTATTATCTAAAAGATGATGGCTCTATGGTAACTGGTTGGGTAAAAGATGGCAATGTTTGGTACTTCCTAAATAGTAACGGCTCTATGTCAACCGGTTGGGTTAAGGATGGAGATACTTGGTACTATCTTGAGCCATCAGGAGCTATGAAAGAAAATCAATGGTTTGAAGTTTCTGGCAAATGGTACTATGTTGATTCATCAGGTAAACTTGCAGTTAATACAAGAGTTGAAGGCTATTTGGTTAATGAAAACGGTGAATGGGTTAGCTAAAACTGCTACTGTATAACCTTTGCATAGCTAGATATAACTAAGCTCAACGATAACAAACTCCTGTTTGCAGGAATCAGCCTCCTTGCCCTTCTAGGTCTCGGGTTCTTGCTAAAAAACAAAAAAGAGAACTAAACTGGCCCTCCTATAGAAAAATCCCCCTAGACTTAATGCTTGGGGGATTGATTTTTGTACAATATTTGTTGTCCTAATAAACTTGATTAGTATTTTTTATTAAGCCTCTTTCATGGCAAAATAAGCCCGGACTTTGGGTGCTACTTGCATTCCGAAGAGTTCAATAGCTCTCAGAACCTGATCATGTGGCATGGAACCAAGCGGTAGATGGAGCATGAAGCGTTCCAACCCTAGATCTTCAATCATACGAATCAATTTTTCGGCCACCTGATCTGGATTTCCCACAAACATGGCGCCATTTGGCCCAACTTGCTCCAAATATTGCTCATAACGCAATTCTTGCCAGTGCGGACGATCTTTAGAAATAGCATCCACCACTTGCTTGGTCGGATGGAAATAATCTTTCACCGCCTGCTCGCCATCTTCCGCAATCCAACCCCAAGAATGGGCTCCAACCTTTAGTTCCTGACTGGCATAACCCGCTTCGCTCCCAATCTCACGATAAGCCTGAATCAACTTTTTAAAATAACGAGGGTTACCACCAATAATGGCATAGACAATCGGTAGACCAGCCTGAGCAATCTTCACTGTTGATTCGACATGACCACCTGTCGCTACCCACAAGGGCAATTTGTCCTGAACTGGACGAGGATAAACTTCTTTGCCAGATATTGTTTGAGTCAATCGCCCTTTCCAGTCTAGCTTGGTCTTTTCATTGACTAACTGAAGCAAGGCCAATTTCTCATCAAAAAGAGCTTCATAGTCTTTCAAATCATAGCCAAACAGAGGAAATGATTCCGTGAAAGAACCCCTTCCAGCCATAATCTCCGCACGTCCATTTGACAAAGCATCGATAGTGGCATACTGTTGGAACAAACGAATAGGGTCCATGCTCGAGAGAATACTGACTGCACTGGTCAAACGAATTTTCTTGGTATTGACTGCCCCAGCTGCTAGTACAATCTCTGGCGCAGATACCGCAAAATCCGCTCGATGGTGCTCACCAAGCCCATATACATCCAAACCAACCTTATCAGCCAGTTCAATTTCTGCCACCAACTGGCGAATGCGTTCAGCATGACTATAAGTTTGCCCAGTTCCTTCAAGCGCCGTTGTTTCCCCAAATGTTGAAATTCCCAATTCTACCACAGTGATTCTCCTTGTCTATTTCTGTTCTTCAATTTGAAAAATTATTCTAATACTCAATGAAAATCAAAGAGCAAACTAGGAAGCTAGCCGCAGACTGTACTTAAGTACGGCAAGGTGAAGCTGACGTGGTTTGAATTTGATTTTCGAAGAGTATAACACGAATCATGAGTACAAGCAACCAATCTGCTCACAAGAAAAAGCCTAGATAACTAGACTTTTTTAGCTTATTCTACCGTTACTGACTTAGCAAGATTACGTGGTTTATCCACATCAAGTCCACGGTGAAGGGTTGCAAAGTAAGCGACCAATTGCGTTGGTACAACCATTGAAATTGGTGAGAGGTATGGATGTACAGTCGTAAGAACGATATCGTCTGTATCTTTGGCAACATTTTCTTCTGCGATAGTGAGGACTTTAGCACCACGGGCTGCGACCTCTTGGATATTTCCACGAGTATGGTTGGCAAGAACTGGGTCTGACAAGAGGGCCAAGACAGGTGTTCCTTCTTCAATCAAGGCAATAGTTCCATGCTTGAGTTCTCCTGCCGCAAAGCCTTCACACTGGATGTAAGAAATCTCTTTGAGTTTAAGGCTTGCTTCCATAGCTACGTAGTAATCTTGACCACGTCCGATGTAAAAGGCGTTGCGAGTTGTTTCAAGAAGTTCACGAACCTTAGCTTCAATCGTTTCTTTCTCTGAAAGAGTTGATTCGATAGACTGAGCCACGATTGACAACTCATGAACCAAGTCAAATGCTGACGCTTTAGCATTGCCATTTGCTTCTCCGACTGCTTTTGCAAGGAAAGCAAGGGCTGCAATTTGCGCTGTATAGGCCTTTGTTGATGCCACGGCAATTTCAGGACCTGCATGAAGAAGCATGGTATGGTTAGCTTCACGAGAAAGAGTTGAACCTGGTACGTTTGTCACTGTCAAGCTTGGGATTCCCATTTCATTAGCCTTAACCAAAACCTGACGGCTATCCGCTGTTTCACCAGACTGGCTAATAAAGATGAAAAGTGGTTTCTTGCTGAGAAGTGGCATACCGTAGCCCCACTCAGATGAGATTCCAAGTTCAACTGGTGTATCTGTCAATTCTTCCAGCATCTTCTTAGAAGCAAATCCTGCGTGGTAAGATGTCCCAGCTGCAAGGATGTAAATACGGTCTGCGTCTTGAACAGCCTTGATGATAGCTGGGTCTACGACAACTTGACCAGCCTCATCTGTGTAGGCTTGGATGAGTTTACGCATCACTGTTGGTTGCTCATCAATTTCCTTGAGCATGTAGTAAGGATAAGTTCCCTTACCGATATCTGACAAGTCAAGTTCTGCAGTGTAGCTAGCACGATCACGACTGTTACCATCATAGTCTTGAACTTCAACACTATCAGCCTTGACGATTACCAACTCTTGGTCATGAATTTCCATGTATTGGTTGGTCTCACGAATCATAGCCATAGCATCTGAGCAGACCATGTTATAGCCTTGTCCAAGACCAATCAAAAGTGGTGATTTATTTTTAGCCACGTAGATGACTTCAGGATCTTGTGAGTCAACCAAGGCAAAGGCATAAGAACCACGGATGATGTGAAGAGCTTTTTTGAAGGCTTCAAGAACTGAGAGACCTTCTTCTTCCGCAAATTTTCCAATCAAGTGAACGGCGATTTCAGTATCTGTTTGCCCCTTGAAGTGGTGTCCTGCAAGGTATTCTTCCTTGATTTCAAGATAGTTCTCAATGACCCCATTGTGAACCAAGACAAAACGTTCTGTCTCAGAGCGGTGTGGGTGAGCATTGTCCTCAGTTGGTTTCCCATGAGTCGCCCAACGAGTATGTCCGATACCAGTTGTTCCCTCAACACCAGCTGTCTTGGCAGACAATTCTGCAATACGGCCAACCGCCTTAACCAGATGATTTTCAGAACCACCTAGGACAAAAATTCCCGCAGAATCATAACCACGGTATTCGAGCTTTTCAAGCCCTTGAATCAAAATATCAGTTGCATTTGTGTTTCCAACAACACCAACAATTCCACACATAATATATACGACACAGACCAGCTGTGCTTTCTCCTTAAAATTGGTATAGTCTGATTCCTCTTTTATAGAACCAGCAAAAACAGTATATACTTGTTTCTTTCACTTGTCAAGAGTAAAAATTGGTATAGTTCAAATTACGCTCCTGTAAGCAAAAGACTCTGACCAATTAGGATAATCAGTCAGAGTCCTTTTTTAAAATCCATTATTATCGCTTAATTCCTTGAACCAGTACCCTGATTTTTTCAGACGACGTTCTTGCGTTTCCAAGTCTAATTCGACCAAACCATAGCGATTTTTATAGCTGTTGAGCCATGACCAGCAGTCGATAAAGGTCCAGATTAAGTATCCTTTACAGTTGGCTCCGTCTTCAATGGCACGGTGAAGTTCACGCAGATGACCTTTTACAAAGTCAATACGGTAATCATCTTGAATCATTCCATCTTGACGGAATTTTTCCTCTCCTTCAACACCCATACCATTCTCAGTCAACATCCACTCAATATTGCCATAATTTTCCTTGATATTTTGGGCGATGTCATAAATCCCTTGCTCATAAATCTCCCAGCCACGATGAGGATTGATTTTACGTCCAGGCATTATATAAGGCTCGTAAAAATGTTCTGGCAAAAGAGGACTCTCTGGATTCTTAGCAAATCGAGGTGCCATAACACGCAAAGGCTGATAGTAGTTGACACCAAGGAAATCCACTGTATTGTCACGAATGACTTCCAATTCTTCCTCCGTAGCATCAGGCAAGAGACCGTGTTCATGCAAGATTTCTATCAACTCCTGTGGATAAGTCCCCAAAACAGACGGATCTAAGAAAGATTGGGCCTGAAAAAGGTCCGCAATACTAGCAGCCTTGACATCAGCAGGATGCTGGCTACGTGGATAAGCCGGTGTCAAGTTTAAGACAATCCCAATCTTGGAATCTGGCAAAAGTTCATGACAAGCCTTAACCGCCCGACTGCTAGCCAATTGTGTATGATAAGCTACTTTAACGGCTGCCTCTGCATCCACCTTATGTGGATAATGGGCATCGTAAAAATAGCCAAATTCTACAGGAACGATGGGCTCGTTAAAGGTAATCCATTGATCCACTAAATCTCCATAGGTCTCAAAACAAAAACGAGCATAGTCTTCATAGGCTGAGACAGTCGCCTTATTTTCCCAACCATCACCATCTTCTTGAAGGGCAAAAGGCAAATCAAAATGATAAAGATTCACTAAAAGACGAATCCCTTTGTCCTTAATAGCCTCAAAAACCTTACGATAGAAATCCACACCTTGAGCATTGACTTCCCCACGCCCTTGTGGAAAAATCCGTGACCACTGAATAGAAGTCCGAAAGGCCGTGTGACCAGTTTCTAACAAGAGGTCGATATCCTGTTCCCAATTTTCATAAAAGGTCGATGTTTTATCTGGACCAATTCCATTATAGTAGCGATTTGGCTCCACTTGGAACCAGTAATCCCAGAGATTATCTCCCTTACCGTCACCAGCTATACGTCCTTCTGTCTGCGGCCCAGAAGTAGAGGATCCCCAGACAAAATCCTTTGGAAATCTTAGCATACATTTACCTCTTTATCTACTCATTTTTCCCATTATACAGAAAAAACAAGGTAAAAACTAGTTACATTTTTTCCTTGTTTTTCTTCTGATTATAGTTTTTATTTCTTGCTGAGAATTTCAAGCGTTTCAAGTAAGTTATCTGCATGAACTTCGATGGTGTCACCAGTCGCTTTAATCTTCACTTCTACGATGCCATCGGCTGCTTTCTTCCCAACAGTGATACGGATTGGCAATCCAATCAAGTCGCTATCGCTAAATTTAACACCGACACGTTCGTTACGGTCATCTGTCAAGACTTCGTAACCAGCTCCCATCAAGCTTGCTTCAAGCTTTTCTGTCAAGGCTTGCGCTTCTTCATCCTTGACATTAACAGTAATCAAGTGCACATCAAATGGTGCCAACTCTTTAGGGAAGTTGATTCCCCAAGCGTAACGGTATTCACCTTTTGGCGTTTTGTTAACAAAGAGGCGAGCGTGTTGCTCCATCACTGCTGAAAGGAGACGACTGACACCGATACCGTAACATCCCATGATGATTGGCACAGCACGGCCATTTTCATCCAAAACATCTGCTCCCATGCTTGCTGAATAGCGAGTGCCGAGTTTAAAGATGTGACCAATTTCGATACCACGCGCAAAGTTAAGGACACCTTGCCCGTCTGGGGAAATTTCACCCTCACGAACTTCACGGATATCCACATATTCTGCAGTAAAATCACGGCCTGGGTTCACACCAGTCAAGTGGTAGCCATCTTCGTTAGCACCGACAACTGCATTGCGAACATCTTGCACCTTACGATCTGCAATAATTTTAATATTCTCTGGCAAACCAACTGGGCCAAGTGAACCAAATCCTGCTTGAACAAGATTCGCCACTTCTTCTTCGCTAGCAACGTCGAAGAAATCTGCTCCCAAGTGGTTTTTCAACTTGACTTCGTTGAGTTGGTCATTTCCAACTAGAAGGGCCGCAACAAGCTCTCCATCTGCCATGTAGAAGAGGGTTTTGATCGTTTGTTCTTCTGGAACGTTAAGGAAGGTTGCAACCTCATCGATTGATTTAACATCTGGTGTTGCAATACGAGTCACTTCTTCTTCAGCGACAACACGGTTGCTTGGTTTGTACTCGTTTGTTGCCATTTCCAAGTTAGCAGCATAGCTAGACTCACTTGAGTAAGCAATGGTATCTTCACCAGAAACCATCCACTTAAGCAATTCTGCCTTGATTTCTTCTTGCACTTCTGCAGGAATTTCGTCAAATGAGGCAACTGACTTGTCCAAGACAACCCAGCGGTCAAGGTCTGTACGAGCAGGTGTAATGGCCATAAATTCTTGGCTGTCCTTACCACCCATGGCTCCACCGTCACCAATGATAGCCTTGAAGTCTAAGCCACTACGAGTGAAAATACGCTCATAAGCAGCCTTGTACTCATCGTAAACACTATCCAAACTATCATAGTTAGCGTGGAAGCTATAAGCATCTTTCATGATAAATTCACGTGTACGAAGAAGTCCATTACGTGGGCGTTTTTCATCACGATACTTGGGCTGAATTTGATAAAGGTTAAGTGGCAATTGCTTGTAAGATTTAACAGAATCACGAACAATAGCTGTAAAGGTTTCTTCGTGTGTTGGACCTAGGATAAAGTCGGATTTCTCACGGTTTTTTAGTTTGTAAAGGTCCTCACCATAAGTTTCGTAACGACCTGATTCGCGCCACAATTCTGCACTAAGAAGGGCAGGAGCCAACATCTCAACGGCACCAATCTTATCAAATTCTTGGCGCATGATATTTTTGGCTTTTTCAATCACACGGTTGGCAAGTGGTAAGTAAGAATAAACACCTGCTGAGACTTGGCGAACATAACCAGCTCGCAACATAAGAGCATGGCTAATAACTTGAGCATCGCTTGGCATTTCGCGAAGCGTTGGGATAGGCATTTTACTTTGTTTCATAATATTCCTCGATTATCTAAAAAAGAGTCGCATGATGTCATTCCAGGTCACAGCAATCATCAAGACAACCATGATGACCACTCCGGCCAAGGTGACATAGGTTTCAATTTCTTGTTTCAATGGTTTGCGGCGGATAGCTTCTAGGATATTGAGCACAATCTTACCACCATCCAGGGCTGGAATCGGAATAAGATTAAAAATCCCGATATTGATGGAAATCATTGCCAAGAAGTACAAGACATTCTCAATTCCATTTTTAGCAGCATCACTACTTGCCTTAAAGATGGCAACAGGTCCACCCAACTTGTTCAAATCCGGTTGGAAAATCAGATTTTTCAGTGCTGATAAAATTCGTAGGGCCGAGTCAGCAGCAGTTGTAAATCCACCTACAAACATAGATAGAAAATCTGACTTAATCCCCGGTTGAACACCTAGAAGGTAACGGCCTTGACTTTCTTCCGGAGTAACAGTGACTTGTTTGTCACTACCCTTTTCAGAAATAGTCACATCCAAGGTCGGGGCTGTCTTATCTTTGGTTTCTGATTCCACAGCCTGAATCAAACTTTCCCAGTTGCTAATCTCATGTGAGCCAATCTTGGTAATTTGTGCCGTTTCTGGTACTCCTACCTTAGCCAAGGCCCCTTGAGGCATGACATGAAACTGATTAGTGTCAACATCTCTGACACCACCCTGCATAAAGATTAAAATCCAAAAAACAACGACCCCTAAGATAAAGTTATTCATAGGGCCTGCAAAGTTGGTAATCAGTTTCCCCCAGATAGTCGCATTTTGGTATTGAACATCTAAGGGTGCAATCCGAACCTCAGTTCCATCTGCTTCCACAACCGTCGCATCGTGATCCACTGCAAATGTTTTTTCTTCTTCCAGAACCAAGCCCTTGATAAAGAGCTTGTCTTCAAAGTCAAACTGAGTCACCTGCATAGGGAGAGCTGTTTGATCCAACTTTTTACCTGAAAGATTAATGCGTTTAACCTTACCATCGTCAGTAAGTGTCAAACTGACAGGAGTACCTGTCTTGATTTCAGTCGTATCATCGCCCCAACCAGCCATACGAACATAGCCTCCCAGAGGCAAGATTCGAATAGTATAGGCCGTTCCATCCTTGCCAATATGAGCAAAGATCTTGGGTCCCATGCCAATGGCAAATTCACGCACTAGAATTCCTGATTTCTTAGCAAAATAGAAGTGTCCGAACTCGTGCACCACCACAATAATCCCAAAAATCAGAATAAAGGTTAAAATTCCGAGCATAGTGTTTCCTCCGTCTTTTGATTAAAAGAGTCCAAACAAGTGCATGATTGGAAATACAAGCAACATACTATCGAAACGATCCAAAACACCACCATGTCCTGGGATAAATTTCCCAGAATCCTTGACACCAAAGTGACGTTTGATCGAACTTTCTAGTAAATCACCAAATTGTCCAGCCGCACTAAAGAAAATAGCAAAGACTGACATCTTGTAAATTCCATACGGCAGAGCGACTGTACTGTCAACTATCATAAAGATGATGGTTACTAAAATAGCACCTAAAATACCACCCAAGGCACCTTCAAGAGTTTTATTAGGCGATACCCTTGGTGCTAATTTTCGTTTCCCATAGTTCATCCCAACAAGATAGGCACCACTGTCTGTTGCCCAAACAATACACAAGGCTAATAGTGCCTTATCTAAACCTGCAATTCTAGCATCTAATAGAGCATTAAAACCAAAGCCCACATAGAAACTCATAGCAAGAGGGAAAACCGCATCCTCAATCGTATAAGACTTGCTAAAAACGGTCGTTCCTAACATGATTGAAATCAAAACACTATAGGCAACCACATTCCCATCAACTGGCAAAAAAGTCAGGTAATTCTCCAAGGGAATGGTCAATGCAAAGGTTGCAAAGAGGGTCAAGAGGCCCTCCATCGTCATGGTCTCTAGACCTCTCATCTTCAAAAGTTCATGCATGGCTAGCATGGCTATGATTCCGATTGCTATCTGAAGCAAGAGGCCCCCAATCATTAAAATTGGTAGGAAAATAGCCAGGGCAATCCCTGCAAACAAGGTTCTTTTCTGTAAATCCTGGGTCATATTTCCTCCTAAACTCCTCCAAATCGGCGATGACGACGATTATAGGCAAGAATAGCTTCCTGCAAGGCCGCTTCGTCAAAATCAGGCCATAAGGTGTCCGTAAAATAAAGCTCACTATAGGCTCCCTGCCATGGAAGGAAATTGCTCAAACGCAATTCTCCACTAGTACGGATAATCAAGTCTGGGTCTCGTAAGTCCTTAGGCAAATGCTGGGTAAAGAGATAGTTACCAATCAATTCCTCTGTGATGTCACCTGGATTGATTTTGGCATCTAAAACATCCTGGGAAATCAACTTAAGCGCCTGTGTAATCTCAGCACGTCCACCATAGTTAAGAGCAAAATTAAGAATCAATCCTGTGTTGTTCTTAGTCAATTCCTCAGCCTTGGTTAAAGCTTCAAAGGTTTGCTTAGGCAGGCGGTCTGTTTCTCCGATCATTTGAATCTTAACATTATTCGCATGCAGTTCCGGGACATAATTATCATAAAACTCTACTGGCAAGTTCATGATAAACTTGACTTCCTGATCTGGACGGGTCCAGTTTTCTGTAGAAAAAGCATAGACCGTAATAACCTTAACGCCTAGTTTGTTAGCTGCCTTGGTCACGGTTTGCAATGCTTCCATGCCCGCCTTATGTCCAAAAACTCGCGGTTGCATACGTTTTTTAGCCCAACGGCCATTTCCATCCATGATGATGCCGATATGAGCAGGAACCTGTGTCGGAACCTCTACTTCCACAGCCTTATCTTTCTTAAAAAATCCAAACATGATCTTATTCCTATTCAAAAATCTATCGTTTCATTATACCATATTTCCCTATTTTCTTCTATCACTAAGCTATTTATTCTCAGGCACCAAGACCATTTTTCAAAAAAATGTAACTTCTCAAAGTAACTTCCACTTGCCTGACCAAAGTGGAAATTAGTCTAAAACGGATTTTTATGGTGGAATTAAGTGTGAGACGTTTGAGTTAGAAACGAGGTCTACTATGACAAAACATAAACACCTTACCCTTTCAGACCGTAATGATATCCAATTAGGTTTAGAGCGCAGTGAAACCTTCAAAGCTATTGGACAATCCATTCTAAAAGACCCGACTACTGTTTCTAAAGAAGTCAAACGAAACAGACAAGTCCGAGAGTCTACATGCCATAACCTTCCTTGCCCTCTACTCGACAAAGCTCCCTTTGTCTGTAACGGCTGCCCTAAAAGAAGACAGAATTGTGGCTATAAGAAGATCTTCTACCTCGCTAAGCAAGCTCAAAAACAATACGAACAAACTCTTGGCGAAGCTCGTGAAGGAACTCCCCTCAATTCCAAGACCTTCTGGGACATGGACAAAGTCATTTCTGATGGGGTTAAAAAAGGACAACACATCTATCATATTCTCAAAACTCATAACCTTGATGTCAGCTCCTCAACTGTCTATCGACACATCCGAAAAGGGTACCTATCTATCGCTCCGATTGATCTTGCCAGAGCCGTTAAATTCAAAGAAAGACGAAAAAGTAAGCTACCTTCCATCCCTAAAGAAGCTAAAAAAGGCCGTTCCTATGAGGATTTCCAAAACTATTTAGCACTGAATCAACTAGACTCTTGGCTGGAAATGGACACAGTTATGGGGAGAATGGGAGGTAAAGTCCTACTCACCTTCAATCTATCTTTCTGTAACTTTATCTTCGCTAGACTTCTGGATAATAAAACTGCCCTTGAGGTTACCAAACATCTCTATGACATCAAGAACACTCTTCACCAAGCGGACAAAGATTTCTTCCAACTCTTCCCTGTCATTCTTACCGATAATGGTGGAGAGTTTGCCAGGGTTGATGACATCGAAATGGATGTGCGAGGAGAGAGTAAACTCTTCTTTTGTGACCCTAATCGCTCTGACCAGAAAGGGAGAATTGAGAAAAATCACACGCTGATTCGCGACATTCTACCTAAAGGAACTTCTTTTGACAATTTAACTCAAGAGGACATCAATCTCGTCTGCTCTCATGTCAACAGCGTCAAACGTGCTGCTTTGAATGGAAAGTCAGCTTATGAACTCTTTGCCTTTACTTATGGAGAAGAAATTCCTAAGCTTCTCGGTATTTCTAAAATACCTGCAGAAGACGTCTGTCAGTCTTCTAAATTACTCCAACATAAGTTCTAAAAACTAACCTAAAACCCTATTCAAACGTCTCACACTAACTTCCACCATAGCGGAACTTAATCTGAAACGCTTTCAGATAAGAGGATTTTGTGCGCTCTTTTTTTCGATTCATTTTGGCTACAAAAGCAATAAAATCAAGCATTAGTAAAACCAGTGGAACTTACCCTGACATGGATTTCCACTGGTTTTTACAATTTTTATCAGATTAACTTCCACTTCTACTAGCGGTGGAACTTAGTTTGGGAATTTACCTTTTTCAAAAAAATAAGTCGCCTGATTGGGCGACTTATTTTTTATAGGGAGATTATTATGAAAAAGTTTTAGGAGTTTAAGTTAAGGTCTTCTTAACTTATGGACTTAGTATACACTCCCTAGCTTAAAGTTTCCTTAAGTATTTTTAAAAATCAAATTTTTCCATTTCTCCTGCCAATTTTTCTTGGATAGACGTGTTTGATAAAGTTCCATTCGGTCTTGATTCTCTAAAAAATGAGGAGTTGGACGAACTTGAAAATTCAAAATATCCTCCAAACCGTAAGGTACATAGAGCTCAAAATCCGATTCTTCATTCAAGCGCAGTCCAACTGCCGTACACCGTTCTGGATACTTACTCATTGCATCACAAGAGTGGCTATAGGGAGCAGTATGAGGGCTGTGCTGGTGCATATAGACTTGATTTTTCAATTCCCACTGGTACTGAGGAAAATCCTCTCGCAGTTTTTTCTCTAGGGACAAGGTTTCCTCATAAGAAATATCTGGATCAAAGAAAATGACATCTACATCTGTTTCACAGTCAAAAGGGGATTTGTCTGACAAGAGATTCCAGATAAAATTTCTGACAGAACCTGCTGCCAGCCAGGAATCTGTCAACTCCAGATTTCGGATGATAGTCAGAATAGCCATCATATCTGAATTTTTTCTAAAAGCCTCTAGAATTTCTTGCTTATTTTTCATTGTACTCATACCCCAAATGATCATATGCCTTAGCAGTCGCCACCCGTCCAGAACGTGTCCGCATGATAAAACCTTTTTGAATCAAGTAAGGCTCATACATGTCTTCGACAGTCTCGCGCTCCTCGGCAATATTAACAGAAAGAGTTCCTAGACCAACAGGACCACCACCGTACATCTCAATCATGGTGCGAAGGATTTTTTGATCCACATAGTCCAAACCTTCATGGTCAACATCCAGCATAGTCAAAGCCTTATCCGTAATAAGATCATCGATCACCCCATTCCCCATTATCTGGGCAAAATCGCGCACGCGCTTGAGGAGACGATTGGCAATACGAGGGGTCCCACGACTACGTAGGGCCAACTCAGATGCTGCCTCATGAGTGATTTCCATCTCAAAAATATCTGCCGTCCGCTCGACAATTTCCGTCAAGTCAGCATGGGCATAATACTCCATGTGACCTGTAATTCCAAAACGTGCCCGTAGCGGATTTGAGAGCATACCTGCCCGAGTCGTCGCACCAATCAAGGTAAAAGGTGGCAACTCCAAATGAACACTGCGACTGCCTTCACCAGCCCCAATCATGATGTCAATGTAGAAATCCTCCATAGCACTATAAAGCACCTCTTCCACTGACATGGGCAAACGATGAATCTCATCAATAAAGAGAACATCCCCAGGCTCTAAGTCATTCAAAATCGCTACCAAATCCCCAGCTTTTTCAATGACTGGACCCGAAGTCTGCTTGAGATTTACTCCCAGTTCATTGGCAATTACAAAAGCCATGGTCGTTTTTCCCAAGCCTGGAGGGCCAAATAAGAGCACATGATCCAGTGCTTCATCCCGCATTTTGGCAGCTTCGATAAAGATTTGGAGCTGGTCCTTGACCTTGTCCTGCCCAATATATTCACGTAAGTACTGAGGACGGAGTGTGCGTTCGACTAACTCCTCATCCCCCATTATCTCATTATCTAAAATTCTACTCATGACTCTATTATATCAAAAATCCAAGTCACAAACAAAAAAGCCACTGGATTGGTGACTCCCGAGTTTAACACTTATGTGGTGTAATATTCTACGGCACTTCTACAGCTCCTACGAAAGGAGGTGAGATAGCCCATGATGGAACTAATCCTTAAAACTATCATCTGACCAATCGCGGTCGGTGTCGCTCTTCGATTAGTCGATAAATGGCTAAACAAGAACAAATAGTGTCAAAAAGACCCCAAGCTTATTTGGTCGTGAGCTTGCGGTCTTTTCTAGCCTATGATATAGACACAATACTTAATTCTCTTTTATTATCCCATAGTTCACAAAATTTGTCAAAACTTTACATCCTCTTTAACCGCTGTACGACAAGACGTTCAAGATTAAGCGAAAGTTATCGGAAAATGATGTTTAGAAAACTCCCGAAAAGCCTGAAATAGAGCCAAAAAACTCCACCTGATTGGGTGCCTCCCGAGTTTAACATTTATGTGGTATAATATTATACGGCACTGCTACACCGCCTACGAAAGGAGGTGAGATAGCCCATGATGGAACTAATCCTTAAAACTATCATCGGACCGATTGTGGTCGGTGTCATCCTTCGCTTAGTCGATAAATGGCTAAACAAAGATAGATAGTGTCAAAAAAGACCCCAAGCTTATTTGGTCGTGAGCTTGGGGTCTTTTCTAGTCCATGATATAGAACTAATCCTTAATTCCTCTCCATTATCCCACAGTTCACAAAATTTGTCAAAACTTTACATCCTCTTTAACCACTGTACGACAAAACGTTCAAGGTTAAGCGAAAGTTATCGGAAAATGATGTTTAAAATAGTCCCCAAAAGCCTGAAATAGAGCCAAAAAACTCCACCTGATTGGGTGACTCCTGAGTTTAGCACTTATGTGGTATAATATTATACGGCACTTCTACACCGCCTACGAAAGGAGGTGAGATAGCCCATAATGGAACTAATCCTTAAAACTATCATCGGACCGATTGTGGTCGGTGTCATCCTTCGATTAGTCGATAAACGGCTAAACAAAGATAGATAGTGTCAAAAAAGACCCCGAGCTTAATGTGGAAGTTAGCTTGGGGTCTTTTCTAGTCCATGATATAGAACTAATCCTTAATTCCTCTCCATTATCCCACAGTTCACAAAATTTGTCAAAACTTTACATCCTCAGCTTCTCAAGCTTTAACCGCTTTACAACAAGACTTTCAAGTTTAAGAGAAAATTAGGGATTCTATCAATTTCATAGAAATTTTGATTTAGTAAACGAATAGACAACCTTACATGTCACTCCTCATTTAATACGCCACTACTGGACAAGCAAAATCATTATTACAGCAGTTTCAGTCCTTCAATTAACAGTCGCTTACAATCAAATTGAGTTTGAAATAGCTGAAGCGACAACAGACCTATTTCTTAGCCATATTCGCTAAAAAATCCCCGCCAAAATCTCAAAAAGTCCCCGCCAATTCCCCGACCAAAATCCGAAAAATACCGAAAAATATCGAAAAATGATTTTTAGAATAGTCCCCAAAATCCTGAAATAGAGCCAAAAAACTCCACCTGATTGGGTGGAGTTAAGGGAGATTATTATGAAAAAGAAAAGTTTAGGATTTTATTAAATAAAGTTAGGAGGTCTTTATTTAATAACTATATGATACAAGACAAAGCTTAAAACTAGCTTAACTTTTCTCAAATTCTAGCATTTTTTAAAAATTTCTATCAGCATCACATCACCCCACAAAAAAGCCACCTGATTGGGTGACTTCATTAGGAGATTATGATGAAAAAAAGTTTTAGGATTTCATTAAATAAAGTTAGGAGGTCTTTATTTAATGACTATATGATACTAGACCATCCTTAAACTTTGCTTAAGAAAAAACAAGTTTTGTTATTTTTCTCGATTCGTCCAAATCATTCCTGTACAGTCATAGGTGGATAAGATTTCAAAGCCCATAGAACGATAAAATCCCACGTTTTTTTCTGTCTCTTCTGTCACCAGCTGGACTTGATAGGCCTCTTTAAAATTTTCTAAAGCCTCTTTCATCAAGGAGCTACCAATCCCTTGGCGCTGATAGCTAGGCAAAACAATCAAATCCTGTACAAAAACTGATGAGAATCCATCTCCAACCAAACGAATCAAGCCCACCACAGCATCTCCATCAAGCGCCAAATAAATCACTAATGAATGAGATAAGGCCTGCTCCAGCATCTGAGGTTGATGGGTATAATTTGTCCAACCGACAGCCTGATAGAGATACAAAACATCCTCGAGCTTGACGATTTCTTGCTTTCTAATAGTTATCATATCATCACCTCTTAGAGTTCCCTCAAGCTCTTGTACTGCTGTCCATTTTGGTCAAAATTTTCAGGACGCAACCATGTTTCCAAACGATCTTTGACTTGAGGCCAGTCCATATCAATCATAGACAACCAATCCGTATCTCTCGTACGCCCCTTATAAACCACCGCCTGGCGGAAGGTTCCTTCATAGACAAATCCCAAACGCTCCGCAGCTCGTCTTGATGGCAGATTAAGAGCATCGCATTTCCACTCATAGCGACGATAGTTAAGCTCTTCAAAGACATAGCGAGCCAGTAGATACTGGGCTTCTGTCCCTATCCGTGTCCCCCTGAGCTCTGGAGAAAAAGTGACAGCTCCCACTTCTATTACTCGATTATTCTGATCAATACGCATGAGAGAAAAAGTTCCCAAAGCCTTACCAGTTGCCTTATCTATGATTGCATAGTAAAAACGGTCCTTACGAGCTAACATCTGATTTAAAAGGCTAACCAACTCCTCCATATCTGCTACTGGCTCCTGAAAAAGGTAGGTCCACATCTCCCGAGGCGTATCAGGGCCATAAACAGCTAATAAATCCTCCGCATGCTTTTCCACTGAAAGAGCCTCTATCCTAGCATAACGCCCTTCTAAGAAATCAATAGAAGGCAGTGCACCGGGTGTATAAGCTTCCATTGACTCCCCAATCATCTGACCATATTCATTTACTGGCATAGCTTTCTCCTTTTTTCACTTTTCAAACTTTATAGTTGCCCATAGTATATCATACTTTCATAACAAGATTCAAAAAATCCCCCAGATTCTACTCTGAAGGATTTATTTCTTATCTAACAACGATATTGACGAGTTTAGTTACCTTCACTTTAGAAAGAGCAACACTACGAATTATTCAACTTAGTCAAATAGGAAACCCCTCTTTTCATATTTAAAAAATTACTTTTTAACCTTCATAAACATCAATTGGGTACGATATACCAAATACATCTGAAAATTCATCATCAGAAACTTTCATAAATTCTTCATCAGAAATATTAATATTATTGACTGATTCTAACACATTAGTGATATGCAATAATGGAGTCAATGCCGATATACTCATACAAGGTTCAATATCCTCCTCAATTCTCAATACCTTTAGAAAGATATCCTTATATTTTTCAAATAATTCAGCTATATCTCCTATAGTCCTCAAATCCAATTTTTTCGCCCTCTGAATCATAGTAGATAGAAAAGAACTATCAATATTAAAATCTATATCCATATCTGATGATTTAATCGTATTCAATAGTTCAATGTAATTTTGATCTTCTTTTACATAAGTCATAAGCGTGCTGCTATCTATCGGTAATTCTTTTTTCGAAGTAGATAATTTCTTCTTTATCTCCTGCTCATAGTTATTAATATTATTTTTTAACTGTAAAAAATTATCATCGGCCAATTCAATTAGTCCCGCCAATCTGGAGAATTGTCTTCTATATTGATCAGGTATATCTTCCTTACTTTTATATCCCAAATCATGTTCAATTTCAGCCCAGGCATGCTGCATAACTGTCCTAATTTGTATCTCTAATTTTATATTCTTAAATCTATCATATAAAGTAGGTGAAGTATTCTCTTCTTTTAAACCCACCACATAATGAAGTGAAACATAACCAAATTTTGTTGGATCCTCACTTTTACGTTTATCAATAGTATTCTCTACATCAACCTCGAATTCTTGACTGATTAACTCAGCTATTTTATCAACATCATCACTAAAGTACGTTATGATACGAATACCGCATAAATCGGTAATCTCAGCTAAATTAGAATAATTTTTCCTTTTGACTTTGCCTTTAAGAGACTCTACAGTTTTTACTCTCCCAATTATTTCATGAACGTTAATAGATTGACTTTTAATAATATTCTTTACAGTATTCTCTACATAATTTAAGCAATCTTCATAACTCCCCTGTGAATCAGAATATCCATCAACAATCTTCTTATGACTTTGAGTCATCATTAATCCCTCCTAAAAAGTGAACAAAAAAACTGTTTCTTTTTTTAATCAACCATAGTCTATAATTATTTCACAACGATATTTACCAGCTTGTTAGGTACCGCAATCACTTTCACGATTTCCTTACCGTCAATTTCTGCTTTGACTTTTTCATCCGCTAGAGCAATTTCTTGCAATTCTTCGCGTGATAGGTCTTTAGCGACCATGAGTTTAGCACGGACTTTTCCTTTGATTTGAACGACGATTTCGATTTCGTCTTCAACCAATTTGCTTTCGTCCCACGTTGGCCAAGCCACGTAAGAGATTGACTCACCTGTTGCTGCAACTGTTTGCCAGAGTTCTTCTGCCAAGTGAGGTGCAAATGGGGCAATCAATTGGATAAAGCCTTTGGCATAGTCCACATAGAGCTTGTCTTCCTTGTTAGCAGCGTTGACAAAGACCATAAGTTGGGCAATGGCTGTGTTGAATTTCATGGATTCGATTTGCTCAGTGACAGATTTAACGGTTTCGTTATAAACCTTGTCAAGAGCACCATTGTTTTCCGCAATAATTTCCTTACTTGTAATCAAACGGTAAACACGATCAAGGAATTTACGACTTCCTTCCAGACCTTCTTCTGACCAAGCGATTGAAGCATCAAGTGGGCCCATGAACATTTCATAAACACGAAGGGTATCGGCACCGTATTGTTCCACCACATCGTCTGGGTTGACAACGTTCTTGAGCGATTTAGACATCTTAGCTGGTGCTTGCTCCAATTCTTCTCCTGTTTCCACATGGAAGAAAGAACCGTCACGTTTTTCAACCTTATCAGTTGCCACAAGAGCCCCACGGTGGTCACGGTAGCTTGTTCCCAAAATCATTCCTTGGTTAAAGAGTTTTTGGAATGGTTCCTTAGTTGGAACGACACCGAGGTCATAGAGGAATTTGTGCCAGAAACGAGCGTAAAGCAAGTGAAGAACAGCATGCTCTGCACCACCCACGTAGATATCTACTGGCAACCATTGTTTGAGAAGGTCCTCATCAGCCAATTTCTCAGTATTGTGTGGATCAATATAGCGGAGGTAGTACCAGCTTGAACCTGCCCATTGTGGCATAGTATTTGTTTCACGACGACCTTTGACACCATCTTCACGAGTCACTTCAAGCCAGTCTGTCAAGTTAGCTAGTGGACTTTCACCAGTACCTGAAGGGCGGATGTCCTTGGTTACAGGCAAGACAAGTGGCAATTCACTTTCAGGAACAGCTGTTGAAGTTCCATCTTCCCAATGAATGATAGGAATTGGTTCACCCCAGTAACGTTGACGGCTAAAGAGCCAGTCGCGGAGACGGTAGGTAACCTTCTCTTGTCCATAGCCTTTTTCTTCCAACCAAGTTACAATCTTGGCAATAGCGTCTTCTTTGTTGAATCCATCTAGGAAGTCTGAATTGACATGAAGTCCATCTTCTGTGTAGGCAGCTTCTGCTACATTTCCACCTTCAAGTACTTCTACGATTGGAAGGTCAAATTGTTTGGCAAATTCCCAGTCACGTTGATCGTGGGCAGGCACAGCCATAACGGCACCTGTTCCGTAACTAGCAAGAACATAGTCGGCAATCCAGATTGGAATTTCCTTACCATTGACAGGGTTGATGGCATAAGCACCAGTCCAAACACCAGTTTTTTCTTTGGCAAGGTCTGTACGAGCCAAGTCAGACTTAAGGCTAGCTTGGTGTTTATAGTCTGCTACTGCCTCTGCTTGCTCTGGACTTGTGATAGCGTCAACCAAATCATGTTCAGGAGCCAAAACAGTGAAAGTCGCACCGAAAAGGGTGTCCGGACGAGTGGTAAAGACTGTGAATTCCTTGTCTGTTCCCTTAACTTTAAAAGTTACATTAGCACCAGTTGATTTCCCAATCCAGTTGCGTTGCATGTCCTTGATAGACTCTGGCCAATCTAGTTCATCTAAGTCATTGAGCAAGCGCTCTGCGTAGGCCGTGATTTTGAGCATCCATTGGCGCATTGGTTTGCGGACAACTGGATAGCCTCCACGCTCAGAAGTTCCGTCAGGAAGAACCTCTTCGTTGGCGATGGCAGTTCCCAATTCCTCAACCCAGTTTACTGGCACTTCCGCTTCATAGGCCAAACCTTTTTCGTAAAGCTTAGTGAAAATCCATTGCGTCCACTTGTAGTAGTTTGGATCTGTTGTATTGACTTCACGATCCCAGTCATAAGAAAATCCAAGCGCATTGATTTGGCGTTTGAAGTTGGCAATGTTCTCAGCCGTAAATTCTGCTGGGTCATTACCTGTATCCATAGCGTATTGCTCTGCAGGCAAACCAAAAGCATCCCAACCCATTGGGTGAAGGACATTGTAGCCTTGCGCACGTTTGTAACGACTGAGGATATCGGTTGCAGTATAGCCTTCTGGATGTCCTACGTGCAGACCCGCTCCAGACGGATAAGGAAACATGTCAAGAGCATAAAACTTCGGTTTTGATGCATCTGTTCCAGTCTTAAATGTATGATGTTCTGCCCAGTAGCCCTGCCACTTAGGCTCAATTTCTTTATGATTGTAAAAACTCATGGTCTCTCTCCAATTTTGTGATGTTACTATTATACCATTTTTGAGGGAATTTGAAATGTGTTTAAAGAAAAAACTGTATACTGTATCTCATTAATTTTGATGACTATGGATTGCTCTATCACTCACTTTTTTATCTTATTGTTATGCGGGAAATCAAAGAGCACAACAAGAAGCTTATCTCTTATAACACAAAATACTAATTTTAGACCGAAGATACGACTGGAATGCTAATTAATGTATTTATAATAAATAGCCGACAACCTATGTCGCTTTTTGATTTATGAAGAACGTCGGATTCAATACGAGGATCAATAAAAGACTACCATTTGGAAAACAGTAGTCCTTATTGTTTATTTTGAATTTACATAAGCGTCTACAGCGATGATAGCTTGAGCAACATCTGAAGGCGAAATCTTAAACGGCATCTGATGGATTGTCTCACCCTCCATAGTTGCTTGTTTACCAACTTTTATTAAATCATCATATCCAACTTGATCTAAATGAATTTCTTTTAGAGTTGTTGGCATACCAATTTTTTTGTAAAACTCAATATACTTATCAAGTTCTTCTTTAGGTCTATTTTCCAATAATAGTTGTACCAAAGTTCCATAAGCTACTTTTTCACCATGTGTTAAATGATGAATGTCACCTGTCAATGCAGTAAAACCATTATGAATTGCATGCGCCGCAGCTAATCCTCCACTTTCAAAACCTAGGCCACTCAATAAAGTATTAGCTTCAACAATATTTTCTAATGCTGGTGTCACCACTTTAGCTTCACAAGCTGCCATAGCCTGTAAACCATCTGCAAACAGCGTTTCTTCACATTTCTTCGCAATTGCAACTCCAGCCAACGTTTGCTGTTGTCCTAACATAGTTTTTCCATTTGCCTGCATAACCGCACGCGCCTCAACCCAAGTTGCTAAACCATCTGCAATACCAGACGCTAATAAACGCTTAGGGGCTTGTGAAATAACTTTTGTATCAACCAAAACTAAATCTGGATTTTTAGAATAAAATAGATAATGATCAAATGCACCTTCATCTGTATAAATAACAGATAAAGCAGATACAGGTGCGTCGGTCGATGCAATTGTTGGAGCAATAATAACAGGCTTTTCAATCAAATCTGCAATAGCTTTTGCGCTATCAATCGTCTTTCCTCCACCAAGACCGATAATACTATCACAATTTTCTTTCTCAGCCAAGGCAACAACTCGATTGATTTCATTGTCAGAAGCTTCACCATTAAACTGGGCTAGAACAATATGGAAACCATACCTATGTAGGTAATCTTCAAATCGTTTTCCAACAATATCATAAACCAACTGATCGCATAATAGAATCGGACGATTTCCCAAATCCAATATTGATTTGGCATTTTCGAACAAGGCATTCTCCCCTTGAATATATCTCGAAGGACTAGCAAAAATTCTCATGTTTGTTTCCTTTCTACCTAAATGGAACGACTATTTTGAATAACAAACCAATCGTCAGAAAAATCATCAACCGCCTTTTGGATAGATGGCATGGCGAAAGCTGATTCAAAAACATCTGCTCCTGCTGTAACAGCATGCGCACCTGCAGCTAAAGCATTATTTACTTGTGCTACATTTTTAAAGGATGCAGCTAAAATCTTACTAGGAGAGTTCTGTCTATCAATAGCAAGAGCTAATTGACGAATGACAGAGTTTGAATCAATATTCAGATTTTCCATTCTATTATAATATGGAGCTAGGTAATCGGCTCCTGCTTCAATAGCTAATAATCCCTGAATAACTGTATAAATAGCTGTTGCAGTGATAGGATAGCCCTCTTTTTTTAGCACCTTTATTGCACGTAATCCAGCTGGAGTAACAGGTACTTTGATAAATGTATCATCTCCTGCTTGTCTCCGAATTTCATGAGCATCCTTTAAGATGCCTTCAAAATCTTGAGAAATCACCTGAACATGAATAGAGGGCGCAGAGCCTATCAATTCTCTTACATCTTTGATTCGTTCAAAAAAATTAATAGAACCCTCTCTTTTTGCAATAGTGGGATTTGAAGTTACCCCAGCTAGTGGTAAAATTTCAGACCACTTTTTAATCTCATCTAAATTTAATGTGTCAAGCATAAATTCCATAAAAAGAACCTCTTTATTTTACAAAGTATGCTCAGTACGTCCTATAATATCATCTTGGGTTGCCTTAGAAAGAACATTGAAGAATGCAGAGTATCCTGCAACACGAACAATTAAATCTCTGTGTTTTTCAGGATGTTTCTGAGCGTCAATCAACGTCTCTCTGGAAACAACATTGTATTGAATATGGTACCCATGTAAACGATTAAAGAATGTTCGTAACAAAGCAATTAGTTTTAATTTATCTTCTTCTTTGGCTAACGTTTGAGGATTTACTTTCTGATTTAAGAGAACCCCACCTACGATTTCATCTGTTGGTAATTTTGAAACAGATTTTAAAACAGATGTAGGGCCGTGTTGATCCATATTATGTGATGGTGAACAACCCTCTGCTAACGGTGTACCCGCGTTGCGTCCATCTGGAGTTGCTAATGTTCCACGTCCCTGCCCTACGTTGGCTGAGATAGAAGATGTTCCTGAATAACGAATTCCTCCAATAGGACCTCTTCCATAACGTGTATTAGGATATTTAGCAATTTCATCAACATAAATGTCATAAGCAGCAGTAACCAATTTGTCAGCATAATCATCATCATTACCGTACTTAGGTGCATCATGAATCAACATTTCTTGAATGACCTTACCTTCTTCTCCGGCATAATCTGTTTCCAGTGCATGCCAAAGCTGACTTGGGCTTATACGTTCTTCCTCAAATACCAATTTTTTAATTGCAGCTAATGAATCCGACAAATTTGCAATTCCAACTTGCAAACCTGATATATAATCATATACTGCTCCACCTTCTTTAAGGTGTTTTCCACGACCAATACAATCATCAGTCAATGCTGAACATAGAATATCAGGAACTTCTCGTTCCAATGATAAATCAATAGAATTTTCAACAATAACACTCATTCGTGTCAAATATCTTAGTGTTTTATCCCAAGCATTTTCTAATTCAGAAAAGTTCTTCATATCCTTAAAATGACCAAAGCTTGGTGCAAACCGTTTCCCCGAAGCTGGATCAATTCCATCATTCATCGTGATAAGTAGAACTTTAGGGAAGTTCATGTAACTCATACCTGTGCAACGATATCCCCATTTCCCTGGAACTGCCGTTTCAACACATCCAATGGCACTGTAATCATAAGCATCATCTTCCAATACTCCTTTTGCAATAAAAGAAGGAATAATAATCTCATCATTATTAAATGCAGGCATACCAAAACCAAGTTTCATCACTTCAATACACTCATTCATGAAACGAGCATCTAAACCTGCATGGTAACGTACAGTTAGATTAGGTTGCGGTAGATGGGTTTGTGCAACTGATTTTAATACCAAATAAGATAATGGGTTAACAGCATCCTTCTTATCTCGAGTCTGTCCACCAATTGTAACATTTTGATATAAAGGACTTCCTGCTGAAGAAAATGTATGTGCTTGACTGCGAACCTTATTAATTGTAATTGTCTTAATCCAAAGATTTGTTAGACGTTCAACAATGCTATCTTCTGTTTCTTTACCACTTTCTAAATCAGCCTTCATATATGGATACATATATTGATCAAAACGGCCATATGAAAGAGAGTGGCCATTAGATTCAATTTGTAAAATACATTGAATAAACCAGACTGATTGAATAGCTTCTGCAAAAGTAGTTGCCGGTTCATATGGGACTCGAGAGCAAATATCTGCAATCTCAAGTAATTCTTTCTTACGTTTAGGATTTGCATTTTCGGCTAAACTTTTAGCAAGATCAACAAAGCGATTTGCATATACTTTAATAGCATCGATTACGATAAATATAGAGTCGTAAAAATGATATTTATCAATACTTGCTGGATCTGTTAAATCTAGCGCTGCTTTCGCTTTACGAGCCCGCTCTTCAAAACCTCTTAAACCAAATTGCAACAGTTTCTGATAGTTAACTGCTAAGTGAGCATCTCCAGAATTCATCTTACCTTCCATACCGAAGAATCCTGTTTCCATATAAACAGACACTTCTTCAGGTAACAAGGCACCAGCTCTAGCACGTAAATTATTATTTTCCCAAAACGGAGCAATACTTCTAAGTTGTTCTTTTGTTTCTTCTGTAATATAGAAAACATCTCCATCACGCTTTTCAAAAAGATCCAACTCATTGAGAACAAATTCTAGCGTATATTCTGGAAAAATAGGAGCATCTTTATTGGAAGAAGCTTGATTTCCCGCAATCATAGATTCTTCTTCGATATAGATAGTCATATTTTCCAAAATTTCTTTGAGCATATAGGCGCGTTTTAGGACATTAGGTTGTTCCTTATATCGATCATAAGCGCGTGTTGCTAAAACTGCTCTTTCAGCATCAATATAAGGTTTTTTATTTAAAACATCTTCTCGATATTTGTTCATCCTTTCAGTAAGGCTGCCAAAATATTCTGTCTTGATTGTTGTTCTTGCTACTTCTGTATTTACCATCGTAAGCACCTTTCTTTCGAAAATATTTTTGTTTCTTTCGAAAATATAATACCTGGTTTTTTAGAAAATTTCAAGCTTTTAACTAGAAAAACTTTAACTCTCTAATTTTTAGCACAAATGTGTATGTTTAATGATAATACACAAATGTTTTTTTAGAATTATCATGCTTCATTCTGATAAGCTAAACGATCCTGTACTTTAAAGAATGGGAAATAAACTAATGTAGACATCGCTAATATCACCAGCTGAGTAATAACTCCTTGCCATCCACCAACCATAAATCCTGATATAATAGCTGGGGTGCTCCAAGGTAATGTAACTCCTGAAAATGGCTGCATGAAACCTGTTGCAATAGCTCCATATACTATAACAGCTGCAAGTACAGGAACAAGAATGAAAGGTACAAACATAACTGGATTCATGACAATCGGAAATCCAAATACAACTGGCTCATTTACGTTAAATATTGCTGGAAAAGCTGCTACTTTCCCTAAGGCTTGGTATTGTTTTGATTTTGCTGCAAAAAGCATGGCAACTACAAGACCAAACGTAATCCCTGAACCTGATAGAATTAAAAATGAATCTAAAAATTGTTGAGTAACAATATGTGCACCATTTTCTAATGATAGATTACCAGAGGCTAACATAGCTTTATTAGCATCAAGATTAGATAAAAGCAGAGCTGTCACTACTCCATTTACTACCGATTGTCCATGGACACCAAACCACCACAAAAATGATATAAAGAATGCAATTCCAATAGCACCATACAAAGATCCAGTTAAACCTTGCAACGGAACTTGAATAGCAGAATAAATCATTTCTATGAATGTTCCGCCATTAGTCAGTGACTTCGCTAAAATATATACAATCATAGAAAATAAGAAAATTACAAATGCTGGAATCATTGCTTCAAACTGTTTCGCAATAGCTTGTGGAACTTGTTCTGGCATCTTAATAACAATTTTTCTCTTTATAAAGAAGGTATAAATACTTCCTACTACCAAACCTATAATGATAGCACCGATAATTCCTTGGCCTCCAAACCAAACTTTACTAATAGCGTCTCCAATCGCCTCACCTTGTTTAGGGATATAAGACGATCTTAGCAAAATAAAGAATGCAGATACAGAAAGAACCCCAGCTGGCAATGCCTCTACTCCGCTATTCTTAGCATAAGAATAGCCAATTGAAAAACAAGAAATTAGACCCATAATCGCAAAAGTTCCTGAATAGACTTGCATAAAAGGCTCTGTCCAATCTGCTCCAAATACACTAGCAATACTTTGATTCAATCCTTCAAAGGGTAATTGCCCCATAATTAGGAACAAACTCCCAACTACTGTTAATGGCAAAATTGCTAACATACCATCTTTTAGAGCTATAATACCAAGCATATTCACAAACTTCATCATAGGTGCAATGATTTTTTGAACATCCATCTTTGCCATAATAAATCTCCTTTTCTTACCCACTAATTAAAGATAGGGCTAAATCTAATACTTTTTTCCCATCTAACATACCATAGTCCATCATCGGAATAACAGCTATCGGAATATTACACTTATCACAAATTTCTTTTGATTTATCTAATGTATAAGCAACTTGCGGCCCCAATAGTGCGACATCTATATTTGGAGCATAATCCGCTAATTTGGACTGAGAAAACGCCTCTATTTCTGCTTCAACTCCACTAGATTGCGCTGCAATTTTCATATTATTTACAAGCATACCAGTAGAAAATCCTGCTGCACAAAACAAACCAATCTTCACCATTATATTTTCCTCCTCTATGTTAATAACAATGATAATACTCTAGTATTATTTTTTATGAAGTTCTTTTCTCAAACTAATAATTTCTTTGATTAAATTAATCTCCGTCATACTAGTCATGAGATGATCTTGTGAATGAACAAAGAGAGCTGTAATTTCTGTCTTTGTACCAGACGCTTCCTGTGCCAAGAATTTTGTTTGTAGATTATGGGCTTCTAATAAGGCTGCATCAGCTAACTGGATTTCTTCTTCACATCGTTCACATGTACCGTTTTTTATATAATCTAACGCTTTATAAATATGTTGTTTCGCATCGCCAGCATATAAAATTAAACCCATGATAATTTGATCTGGAACAATCATTTCCATAAATTCCTCCTCATTTCACTATGTAAAAAGCTTTTTTCATTTGAAATTTTAAAATTTTCTTTTGTAACTATAGAATACAACTACATAAGAAACTTGTCAATCCAAAAATCAACAAATAAACAATTTTTATTTATATAAGCACAAATGTGCAATCTACTAAAAAGAAAAACGATAAACTGAATCAGTCTATCATTTTCACTCACATAAAATATTTCGAAAAGAAAAATCACCATCTTCTTCCAAAACTTTTAAAATGGTATTTTTATCTGTAATCAAATGATTTACTAGATTAGCACGCAAGACAGAAAGAATCGCAGATACTTTCGTATCACCATAAGCAACAGCTAAACTTTGAGGAATATTTTTTAAATCTTCCAAAGAGATTGCTATCGTTCTTTCCTGTAAGTTTTCATAGACTTCTTTACCTTTTGAATCAAAAAATCGACAACAAATTTCTCCTACAGTTTTAACTTTGGTCAATTCTTTAAAGTCATCCTCTGTAAGCATGTCTAACCATTGATGTTTTCCTTTATTGCTAAAATCACCAATTCCGACTACAGCTATATCTAAATCTTTCCAACTATTTTTCAAATCTTCAAAATATCTTGATTGCAAAATACCATCTGCTAACAATTTATTTTCTTGCACAATCGTTGCATTCATAAATGTACACTCTCCATGAAATTTTCTAGACATTTCATAAATCAGTGTATTCACATGGTATTTAGCGTGTATGTGACTAGGACCACCTGCTAGAGGATAGAAGTGAACATTTCGGACACTTTTACTGTGAATTAAATCTACTAAATTACTTAAACTTTTCCCCCAAGAAAAGCCAATTTTCATATTATCATCAATTAGATTCCTAAGGACGCCTGCTGCAACTTGAGAAATTCTTTCAGATAAAATTGTTGGATTGTCATCAAATTCATTTGGAATAATTTCTAAACTTTCCAGACCATATTTTTCTTTTACATAATTTTCCAACTTAAACATATTGGTATCAAAATTCTCTATTTCAATTTTAACAATTCCTGCATTCCTTGCTTCTGTTAACATTCTACTAATAGAGGTTCTATAAATTCCTAATTTTGCTGCTATTTGTGACTGATTTAAGTTTTCAATATAATACAGATAAGCAATTTTAGAGAGCAGTTTATTCCTATCTTGATTCATACACTTAACCTCTTACGAAACTACCTTAACCATTATCCCAGCATTTTCTAATGTAGCTATATTTTGTTTAGAAAGTCCTTCGTCTGTTATTACTTCATAGACTTGACTTAAAGCAAATCTTCTTACTGTACCCCTTTTATCAAATTTACTTGAGTCAGTTAGCACAATGACTTTATCCGACGCTGCTGAAATATATTGAACTACCTCACTGCGCATTAAATCTTTTCCTGTAAAGCCCATCTCTTTATCGTAGCCATCTGTCCCAACAAAAGCTTGACGCACATGAAAAGTCTGTATCATTTCTTTTAATAAAGGTCCTACAGTAACCTGTGAATCTTTCTGAAACTCTCCACCAAGAACAATAACACGACATGAATCATAAGCTCTCACAAAATTTGCTATAAAAAATGAATTTGTTACAATAGTGACATTTCTTTTTTGCTTGCAAATTTCCTCAGCAAGTAAAGCACAGGTCGATCCTGATTCTATCATTATGGTTTCATTATCTGATACCAATTTTACTGCTTCTTGAACAATTTTTCTCTTAATTTCATAATTAATTGACAAGCGTACATTTAAGTCATCTCCACTATTTAACACGGCATAGCCATGCTCTCTGTGTAATAAACCTTTTGACTCTAATTTATCTAAATCTTTTCTAATCGTTACTTTCGATACATTTAATTTTTCCGATAATGTATTAACGTCAATCTTTTCATATTCTGATACTAATTTAATAATTTGTTCCAATCTTTTCATTTTACACCTCCGTTTTATTCTACCAAAATAAAAAGCAAAAAACAACAAATTAAACTTTCGTTCGTAATTGTTTTTCTTTCGTTTTTGTGATAGGATAGACTTATGAAGAGGAGGAACTCTTATGGAAATATCTAAAGGAATTATTTTTAATATTCAACACTTTTCAATTCATGACGGTCCGGGTATTCGTACAACTGTTTTTTTAAAAGGATGTCCTCTGCGCTGTCCATGGTGTTCTAATCCTGAATCTCAAAGAATGAAACCTGAAAAAATGAAAGATGCTCAACGAGAAAAATTCACTTTAGTAGGTGAAGAAAAAACTGTAGAAGAAATTATTACAGAGGTATTAAAAGATAAAGAATTTTACGAAGAATCCGGTGGAGGTTTAACTTTATCAGGGGGTGAAATATTTGCTCAGTTTGAATTTGCTAAAGCCATCTTAAAGTCAGCTAAAGAACATCACATACACACTGCCATTGAAACTACTGCCTTTGTTGATCATGAAAAATTTGTTGATTTAATCCAATATGTGGATTTTATCTACACAGACCTAAAACATTATAATTCTATAAAACATAAAAAAGTGACTGGGGTTTTTAATCAAATGATTATTAAAAACATTCATTATGCTTTTTCTCAACATAAAACTATCGTTTTAAGAATCCCGGTTATTCCTGATTTTAACAATAGTTTAGAGGATGCAGAAGAATTCGCTACTCTATTTAACTCATTAAATATCGACCAAGTTCAACTACTCCCTTTTCATCAATTTGGTGAAAACAAATATCGTTTATTAAATCGGAAATATGAAATGGATGGAGTCAACGCACTTCATCCCGAAGATCTTATTGATTATCAAAAGGTATTTCTGAACCATCATATTAATTGTTATTTCTAGTTTATTTCCTTGAAATGCTCTAGCTATTTGCAGATAACAATCATCTATAATACATACTTAACTTTTCAAAAGGTTTAGCTAAAAAATTTTAGCCAAACCTTTTCTATTTTACCTTGCTCTAAAATTTTTAAACTGCTATACTTATAACAGAAAACCCTTCCAAGGAGGTAGCGGATGTCTCATTCCTTTAAAAAATCTCTCCAAAAAGAAATTCTCCATAGAAGCTCTATCGCAGCCTTTGTGACCTCACTCTTACTACTCATTTTACTTTTTGGTTTTTCCTATTTTTTACAAAAGCAGCAACTCTCCAAAGATACGAGACAGATTGTAAAACAGGTTCAAGAAATGAAAGAAGCAAATAATGAGCTCCTGACTACCATGAACCATAAAATGATTCTTGAATTTTTGGATGGCAAACACACAGAGCGAGAAGTCTTTAGCTTATTTTACGAGACAAAAGCTAGACTGAAGCTTAGTTCCGACCTCATTATTCTAAGCGATACAGGTGAATTACTATTTAGTACCAATCGAAATCATCAAGAAAGTATTTTATCTCCCTACTATCTAAAACTGCTCATTCAAAATCCTTCTCAAGATAAAGTTACAGAAAAAATTGCACTCTCTTCAGATAAGCAACATTACACACTCTTTATCAAACCACTACTTCAAAACCAACGAGTTAAGGCCTATACTATTGCTTTCGTAAATGAGAATGATTTCATTTCAAGTTTCCCAATGATCAATTCCAAATACATCATTACCGATAGCTTTGGAAATATGTTTTCCAACAATACAAATCAGTTTACTCGTTCCACTCTTGAAAAATTGGATGAAAAACTCCTACACTCTCGCACCCACTGGTATGCGAATGAACCGCTTATTGTTCAAAAAGAAAAAGTCGGTGCTATTTTTTCAATCTATACTTTTCAATCCTTCTTTCCCATTCCTAGCTTACTCGGTCTAGCCTCCGTCCTCACCTTATGTATATTCTTCCTCTACTTCTGGCAAGCGAGACGAATTGCTCATAAGATTGCTACACACAATGCTGTTCCTATTGAAAGTTTGGTTTATCAACTTCAAGAAATTCCTAAACAAGCAGAAAAAAGGCTTTCTCTACAAACAGGTGATGAGTTTGAGTTTATGGCAGAAAAAATCAACAATATGTTGTACGAATTAGATCAACTTCATCAAAAAATGTTGACCATAGAAAAAGAAAAGTGGATTTTTGAAAGAAAAATGCTGGAAGCTCAGTTCAATCCTCATTTTCTCTACAATACACTTGAGACGATTAAAATCACTTCTTTAATGGATGCAGATCTCACACAAGACCTGATTCAAAACCTCACGCGCATTCTTCGCTACAGTATCACCGATTTAGAAAAAGAAACAACCATTTGCCAAGATTTAAAGATTATAGAGGATTACCTGATGATTCATAAGATTCGTTTCGAGCACTTTTCCTATGATATTGTCTGCCCAGAAACTGTTGATAATCAGCCTATTCCTAAGCTTTTCTTGCTTCCTCTAGTAGAAAATGCTATAAAATATGGGATGCAATACCGTATTGATCTTCATATTGATATCCAAATTACCTTGGAAGCAGATTCTCTGACTTTTTTAGTCAAGGATAATGCCGGAGGGCTCACCAAACAAGAGCGACTCGCTATTTTAGACTCTTTAGAAAGCCCTCATACCCAGCATGGCATCGTGAACAGCTACAAACGATTGAGCAATTTCTTTTCTGATGTCCAGCTAGATTTAGGAGTCAATCGCCAAGGAGAAACTTGGGTCAAATTTGTAACGAAAGGACTAACTCATGTTTAAGCTCATTATCGTAGAAGACGAACACCTCATTCGCAAATGGCTAGAGATTGCCGTAGACTACTCTGCCTTGGGTATCCAAGTCGTAGGAACTGCCAGTCACGGTCAAGAGGGAATGAAACTCATCCAAGAAAAAGAACCTCATATTGTCTTAACAGACATCACCATGCCAATTATGGATGCTTTTATGATGTTTGAAGCCACTCGTACCCTTTCCTATGAAAAAGTTATCTTATCAGGTTATAACGATTTTCAAAATGCCAAAAAAGCCATGCAATATGGAGCAGTTGATTTCTTATCCAAGCCAATTGATACCAAGGAATTGACAGAATGTCTTCAAAACATTGTTTTGCGATTACAAGGTAGCACCTATCAAGAAACTCCTTTTTTAGAAGAATATCAAACTTTACTCACCTCTATCCAACAGGTTGATACACAAAACCAAATCATTCAGCAAATTATTTCCTTTGTCCACAAGCATTATACAGAGCATTTTACGATTGCGACTATTGCTGAATCTTTAAACTATAGCGAAAGCTATCTATATAAGGTTATCAAAAAAGACTTCCCCATGACTCTAAATGAATATATCTTACAATATCGTCTGAAACAAGCTATAGATAAGATGGCTGAATCTCCCAACTCCCCTCTAAGCGACATCTCTGATCAAGTTGGATTTTCAGACTATAAATATTTTGCCAAAGTTTTTAAAAAGTATCTCCATATTTCTCCAAAAGAATTGAAATCACTCGGAAGAATAGTAAAATAAGCTATTCTTCTTTTTGTAGAGAATTTTACTCTAATAGAATAGAATTGTCAGTTTTAAAAACGCTTACATTGTTTTAAAATAAACTTAAATAACACAACGGAGGTATCCATCATGAAAAAGAAATGGATGTATTATGCTGCTTGCGGACTAGCTCTTTTTGGTCTTGCTGCTTGTTCTTCTAATGAATCTGCCGATGGCGGTTCATCTGATAAAGGAGACGGCGGTTCGCTAGTCGTTTATTCACCAAACTCAGAGGGCTTAATTGGAGCAACTATTCCTGCCTTTGAAGAAAAATATGGTATCAAAGTAGAACTGATTCAAGCTGGTACTGGAGAACTTTTCAAAAAACTAGAGTCAGAAAAAGAAGCGCCTGTAGCTGATGTCATCTTTGGTGGTTCTTATACACAATATGCTACCCACGGAGAACTCTTTGAAAACTATACTTCAAAAGAAAATGATAATGTTATCAAAGAATATCAAAACACAACTGGTTACTCTACACCTTATACACTAGATGGTAGTGTTTTAATCGTCAATCCTGATTTAACGAAAGGCATGAACATCGAAGGATATAGCGACCTTCTCAAACCTGAACTAAAAGGAAAAATCGCAACTGCTGACCCAGCAAACTCTTCTAGCGCCTTTGCTCAATTAACAAATATGCTACAAGCTCAAGGTGGTTACAAAGACGATAAAGCCTGGTCTTATGTAAAAGATCTCTTCACACTTATTGATGGGAAAATCGGTTCAAGCTCATCTGGTGTCTATAAAGCAGTCGCTGACGGAGAAATGGCTGTTGGTCTCTCTTATGAAGATCCAGCAGTTAAACTCTTAAATGACGGAGCTAATATCAAGGTAGTCTATCCAAAAGAAGGAACCGTCTTCCTACCTGCTAGTGCTGCTATCGTTAAAAAAGCGAAAAATATGGAAAATGCCAAGAAATTTATCGATTTTATTATCTCTCAAGAAGTACAAGATACACTTGGTACAACCACTACTAACCGTCCTGTTCGTAAAAATGCTAAAACAAGCGAAAACATGAAACCAATTGACAAAATCAAAACACTCACTGAAGATTATGATTATGTCATCAAGAATAAATCAGATATTGTTAAGAAATACAACGAAGTCTTTACAGATATCCAATCTAAACAGTAAAAGAGGTTCACTATGAGTGAGATCAAAATTATTAACGCCAAAAAAATCTACCACGATGTCCCTGTTATTGAGAATTTGAACATTACAATTCCAAAAGGAAGTCTCTTTACCCTTCTTGGGCCTTCAGGGTGTGGGAAAACGACCCTTCTTCGTATGATTGCAGGTTTCAACAGTATCGAAGGTGGAGAATTTTACTTCGATGATACAAAAATCAATAATATGGAACCCAGCAAACGCAATATTGGCATGGTTTTCCAAAACTACGCTATTTTCCCACATTTGACTGTCCGAGATAATGTCGCTTTTGGTCTCAAGCAAAAGAAAGTTCCAAAAGAAGAATTGATTCAACAGACCAACAAGTATCTTGAACTCATGCAAATTGCTCAATATGCGGATCGGAAGCCCGATAAACTCAGTGGTGGACAACAACAACGTGTCGCCTTGGCACGTGCCTTAGCTGTTAATCCAAGTGTTCTCCTCATGGACGAGCCGCTCAGTAACCTAGATGCCAAACTTCGCTTGGATATGCGTCAAGCCATTCGAGAAATCCAACACGAAGTGGGAATTACAACTGTTTATGTAACCCACGACCAAGAAGAAGCCATGGCTATTTCAGACCAAATTGCTGTTATGAAAGACGGAGTCATCCAACAAATCGGTCGGCCAAAAGAACTCTATCATAAACCAGCTAATGAGTTTGTAGCCACCTTTATCGGACGCACAAATATTATCCCTGCCACTCTTGAAAAACGGAGCGACGGCGCTTATATCGTCTTTTCAGATGGCTATGCCCTTCGAATGCCAGCTCTTGATCATGCTGAGGCACAAGCTATTCATGTAAGCATTCGTCCTGAAGAGTTTATCAAAGATGAATCTGGAGATATTGAAGGAACTATTAGCGATAGCGTCTATCTTGGACTAAATACGGAGTATTTCATCGAGACAGGCTTTGCCTCAAAAATTCAGGTTAGTGAAGAATCAACTTTTGAAGAAGATCTACAAAAAGGCGATCGTATTCGTCTACGAATCAATACCCAAAAATTAAACGTCTTTTCTGCAGATGGTTCCCAAAACCTGATAAAAGGAGTCAACCATGGAACGTAAAAAACTAAATATTTGGACAGCCTCCTCTTTCTTCATCTTTCTTACCTATCTTGTCTTTCTCGTTTATCCTATCGTTACCGTGCTCAAGCAAGCACTTATACATGAAGGGCAATTCTCACTAGCTAATTTTGTCACTTTCTTTGGTAAAGCCTACTACTCTGAGACACTTGTCAACAGTTTCAAGGTTTCCATTACCGCTACTGTCACTTCCTTAGTTGTAGGAACCCTATTAGCTTATCTCTTCTCTATGTATGACTTCAAGGGGAAGAAATTTCTACAAATATTGATTATCATTGCTTCCATGTCAGCTCCTTTCGTGGGAGCCTACTCCTGGATTCTCTTGCTGGGACGAAATGGGGTCATTACTAAATTCCTGACAAATACCCTTCATCTTCCAGCTATCGATATTTATGGATTCAAAGGAATTGTACTTGTCTTTACACTGCAACTATTCCCACTGGTATTTCTATACGTTGCTGGAACAATGAAAAGCATTGACAATTCCCTACTTGAAGCCGCTGAAAGCATGGGGTCCTTCGGATTTAAGCGTATCGTAACGGTTGTTTTACCTCTCCTCGTTCCAACCTTACTAGCAGCTGCCTTGCTTGTATTTATGAGAGCATTCTCAGACTTTGGAACACCGATGTTAATTGGTGAAGGATATCGAACTTTCCCTGTCCTGATTTATACCCAATTCATTAGCGAGGTTGGAGGAAATTCTGCTTTTGCATCTGCTTTAGCAATTATGGCGATTATCATTGCCTTGACAATTTTCCTTATCCAAAAACACATTGCAAACCGCTACAGTTTCAGTATGAATTCGCTCCATCCAATTGAGCCTAAAAAAACTACAAAAGGAAAAATGGCTGCCATTTATGCAACAGTCTACGTAATTATCTTTATATCTGTTTTACCTCAAATCTACTTGATTTATACTTCCTTCCTAAAAACATCAGGTATGGTATTTGTCAAAGGTTATTCTCTAAACAGTTACAAGGTAGCTTTCAATCGTATGGGATCTGCTATTTTCAATACCATTCGTATCCCTTTGATTGCCTTAGTACTAGTTGTTCTATTCGCAACATTTATCTCCTACCTAGCCGTTAGAAAACGGAATTTGTTTACAAACTTAATTGACAGCCTCAGTATGGTACCTTATATTGTACCAGGAACCGTTCTAGGGATTGCCTTCATTTCTTCCTTCAATACTGGTCTATTTGGAAGTGGATTTCTTATGATTACAGGGACAGCTTTCATTTTGATTATGTCCCTATCTGTCAGAAGATTGCCTTATACTATTCGCTCATCTGTTGCTAGCTTGCAACAAATAGCGCCAAGTATTGAAGAAGCTGCTGAAAGCTTAGGAAGTAGCCGTCTCAATACCTTTGCCAAGATTACAACTCCAATGATGCTATCTGGTATTATTTCTGGAGCCATCCTATCTTGGGTCACAATGATTTCAGAACTCTCTACTTCTATCCTCCTCTACAATGTCAAAACAAGAACAATGACTGTAGCTATTTATACAGAGGTTCTCAGAGGGAATTACGGTGTAGCCGCAGCCTTGTCAACTATCCTGACTGTTCTAACAGTAGCTTCCTTGCTCTTGTTCATGAAAATCTCTAAAAGCAATAGCATTACACTTTAGTTTTCCCCATCAAAAACAGCCGAAAGGATTACCCTTGGCTGTTTTTTCTTATCTTGATATTCTTATCAAATCCCTAGTTCATGGCAAGCAAGTCTAGACTGATTAAATAGAGGCTTCCTCCATCTTCTCACGTCCTAGTTCCCGGTAACTACGGTCGCCGACAACCTCAACGCTAAACTGGCCATCTTCATATTCAAGGATCGTCACGCTACCATTATCGAGACCATGTGGATGCATACCATTGATCAGATAAACAATGGTTCCAATAGTCATTCCGTGGCTGACAACGAGGGCATTGCCCCCGCCTTGTTCTTCCATTTCTTTGGCAATTGCTTCAAAACCTTCCTTGATTCGGCTACTGAGTTTTTCCCATCCTTCAGCCCAACCAGCTGTATCGACCTCTACCAAACCCTCAGCCAGTTCAGCATAAGATAATTGGTGAACGTGGTCCACATTAAAGATACGAGGAATAATGCCCATGAAAAGATCGCCATCGTAGGCCCCATCAAAACTACCAAAACACCATTCTCTGATACGCTTGTCCATGCGATAAGGGATTTTCCCCTGCAGACCAAGTTCTTCAAGGATAATTCCCATAGTCTGAATGGTGCGACCAGAATCACTCGAATAAGCGCGCTCAAACTGTAGACTAGACTCTCGCAAACCGATTCCTAATTCTTGAATCCCTCGCTCACCTTCAGCTGTTAAGGGAGTATCGCTCCAACCTTGCGCGCGACCAATCGTGTTAAACATGGTCTTGCCATGACGTACCAAATACAATCGTACTTTTACCATTTTCCGTCCTCCGTTTGCTTCTATTATATCATGGATAATAAAACAAAAGCCACCCAGACAGGCGACTTTTGCAGGAGATTATTATGAAAAAGTTTAGGAGTTCTATTAAATAAAGATATTAGATGAAAATCAAATTCAAACTAAATCAGAGTTATCTGTTTCAAATAATATTAGGAGGTCTTTATTTAATGATTATAGTATACACACCTAACCTTAAATAGAACTTAAAATTTCTCCTATTTTCTTAATTTTTAAAACTATGAATTGGTGCTGGGATTTGTCCTCCACGAGAGATGAAATCAACAGACGAAGCCCCATTGACTTTCATAACTGGTGCAGTTCCTAATAGCCCACCAAACTCAATCATATCTCCTTCTTTTCCTTTTGGAATGATACGAACAGCCGTTGTCTTCATGTTAATGACACCAATTGCCGCTTCATCTGCAATCATAGCCGCAATGGTTTCAGCAGGTGTATCCTCCGGAATGGCAATCATATCCAAACCAACAGAACAGATAGCCGTCATAGCTTCTAGTTTTTCCAGATTAAGGGAGCCATTTTGCACTGCAGCAATCATCCCCTCATCCTCGGAAACAGGAATAAAGGCACCAGACAAACCACCGACTTGGTTGCAGGCCATCACTCCACCCTTCTTAACTTGGTCGTTCAAGAGTGCCAAGGCAGCCGTCGTCCCATGCGTTCCAACTGTTTCTAGCCCCATTTCCTCAAGGACACGTGCAACAGAATCTCCAACCGCAGGAGTTGGCGCCAAACTCAAGTCCACAATACCAAACTCCACACCCAGTCTCTCACTGGCCATTTGACCAACCAATTGACCGATACGAGTGATTTTAAAGGCAGTTTTTTTAACTGTTTCGGCTACTACATCAAAGCTCTGTCCACGAACTTTTTCCAAGGCACGTTTCACCACACCAGGACCAGAAACCCCGACGTTGATGATAACATCAGCTTCCCCAACACCGTGGAAGGCACCTGCCATAAACGGATTGTCCTCAACAGCATTAGCAAATACAACCAACTTAGCTGCACCCATATCAGATAAATTAGCCGTTTCCTTGATAACTCGTCCCATATCTGCGACAGCCGTCATATTGATACCAGACTTGGTTGAGCCGATATTGACTGACGAGCAGACCTTGTCCGTTTCAGCCAAAGCACGAGGAATAGAATTGATAAGAATCTCATCTCCCTTTTGGTACCCCTTTTGTACCAAGGCAGAGAAACCACCAATAAAATCCACACCGATTTCTTTCGCAGCCTTATCAAGCGCTTTTGCCAGAACCACGTAGTCCGTCGCATCTGTCGCGGCCCCTATCAGAGAAATAGGAGTCACCGATACACGCTTATTAACGATAGGAATTCCCAACTCAGCTGCAATTTCATCACCAACAGCTACTAAATTTGCTGCCTTGGTCGTAATCTTTTGATAAACTTTCTCCGCGGCACGATTGATATCTGGATCGATACAGTCCAACAGGGAAATTCCCATGGTAATGGTTCTAATATCAAAGTTTTGCTCCTCAATCATGGCGATGGTTTCAGTAACTTGTCTAATATCCATGATAACCTCCTAGATATTATACATAGCTTCGAAAATCGCTGCACTCTGAATATTGATTTTCACATTCAAAGTTTGCCCAAAAGCTTCAAATTCATTACGAAGATAAGTGAAATCTTGTTTTTCATCACTAGAGACGACAGCCATCATCGTGAAATATTCATCCAAGACAGTTTGAGAGATATCATCAATATTCAAACCCAATTCTGCAATTTTACCAGAAACACCTGCAACAATTCCAGATTTATCTTTACCAACAACAGTTATAATCGCTTTCATAAGCAAACTCCAATTCTTCTTAAAATAAGAAACCTGAACATTAAACAGGATTCTTTTCAAATAGTATAGCATAATTCCAACTAAAATACTCAAAAACGCCTGCTTACGAAGTTGTTCTTAAGAAAAAAACAATTTCGTAAACAAGCGTCTACTATCCCAACTTATGATGAGTGTTCCCGCTAGGACCGAAATCCTAGCGGTAGACCAGAGCTAGACTAAGAGCACAAGACTCCATCATCATAACACTCAACAAAATTGATGATTTTATACTAATTCGATGATCGCCATTGGCGCTGCATCACCACGACGTGGTTCAGTTTTAAGGATACGAGTGTATCCACCGTTACGTTCAGCATAACGAGGTGCGATTTCTGAGAACAATTTTTGAAGTGCTGTAGTAGAAGTGTACTTATCAGTTGCTTCATCATAGTTTTCAGATGCGATTTCATTACGTACGAAAGCAGCTGCTTGACGACGTGCATGCAAATCACCACGTTTACCTAGAGTAATCATTTTTTCAACAGTTTTACGGATTTCTTTAGCACGAGCTTCAGTTGTCACGATTGATTCGTTGATCAAAAGGTCAGTTGTCAAATCGCGAAGCATTGCTTTACGTTGTGAGCTAGTGCGTCCTAGTTTACGGTAAGCCATGTATTCCTCCTTTATTTATCTTTTAATCCAAGACCCAAATCAATGAGTTTGAGTTTCACTTCTTCCAAACTCTTGCGTCCAAGATTTCGTACTTTCATCATCTCTGCTTCAGATTTTTCTGTCAAATCATGCACAGTATTGATACCGGCACGTTTCAAACAGTTGTATGAACGCACAGACAAGTCCAGTTCCTCAATCGTACGATCCAAAATACGGTCGTCAGATTCAGTATCAGCTTCTTTCATCACTTCAGTTGACTTAGCAATCTCAGTAAGATTTGTAAACAAATCAAGATGTTCTGTCAAAATACGTGCCGAAAGCCCTAAAGCATCTTCTGGAATAATTGTTCCATTTGTCAAGATTTCAAGGGTTAGTTTGTCAAATCCATCATTGCTACCTACACGAGCAGGTTCCACTTGATAGTTGACTTTTGTAACTGGTGTATAAATAGAATCTACAGCAAGTGTTCCAACTGGTGCATTATCTTTTTTATTTTCATCAGCAGGTACATATCCACGACCACTGTTAACAGTCATAGTCGCTTTTAGGGAAGAACCTTCACCGATTGTAAAGAGATAATGATCTGGATTTACAATTTCAATATCGCTATCTGTCAAAATGTCACCAGCTGTTACTTCAGCAGGACCTTCAACATCCAGTTCGATGATTTTTTCGTCTTCAACGTACGATTTCACTGCAATTCCTTTAATGTTCAGAATGATTTGCATCACGTCTTCACGAACACCTGGAACTGTGTCAAACTCATGTAACACGCCATCAATGTTGATAGATGTCACAGCTGCTCCTGGTAGAGAAGCTAGAAGTACACGACGAAGAGAGTTACCAAGAGTTGTACCGTAGCCACGTTCAAGTGGTTCGATTACAAACTTGCCATAATCTTTATTTTCATCAATTTTTGTTATATTTGGTTTTTCAAACTCGATCATTTAGTTACTCCCTCTTAAACGAAAAGCAGTGTAATGCGATGATTATACACGGCGACGTTTTGGAGGACGAGCACCATTGTGTGGCACTGGAGTCACATCACGAATTGCTGTTACTTCAAGACCAGCGGCAGCAAGCGCACGAATAGCTGACTCACGACCAGAACCTGGACCTTTTACAGTAACTTCAACTGATTTAAGACCGTGTTCTTGTGCAGATTTAGCAGCAGCTTCAGAAGCCATTTGAGCAGCGAATGGTGTAGATTTACGAGAACCTTTGAAACCAAGAGCACCAGCTGATGACCAAGCAATTGCATTACCATGCACATCAGTAATCATAACAATAGTGTTATTAAATGTAGCGTGAATATGAGCAATACCAGATTCGATATTCTTTTTCACACGACGTTTACGTGTTGGTTTAGCCAAGACTTTTACCTCCTATATTATTTTTTCTTACCAGCAATCGCAACGGCTTTACCTTTACGAGTGCGAGCGTTGTTTTTAGTGTTTTGTCCACGGACAGGAAGTCCACGACGGTGACGGATACCACGGTATGAACCGATTTCCATCAAACGTTTAATGTTCAAGTTTACTTCACGACGAAGGTCACCTTCAACTTTGATTGCATCCACTTCACGACGGATAGCATCTTCTTGATCTGATGTAAGATCACGTACACGAACATCTTCTGAGATTCCAGCAGCAGCCAAAATTTTCTTAGATGTTGCAAGTCCGATACCATAAACATAAGTCAATGAGATTACTACGCGTTTGTCATTTGGAATGTCAACTCCAGCAATACGAGCCATGTTTTCTCCTTTCTATCTTATCCTTGACGTTGTTTGTGTTTTGGATTTGCTGGGCAAATTACCATAACACGACCATTACGACGAATAACTTTACAGTATTCGCAAATTGGTTTGACCGATGGTCTTACTTTCATTTCTTATCCCTCCAAGTTTTTCGATTATTTAAAGCGGTAAGTGATACGTCCACGTGTCAAGTCATATGGACTCATTTCGACAGTAACACGATCTCCCGCTAAAATACGAATATAGTTTTTACGAATTTTACCAGAAACTGTTGCTAAAATCTGATGTCCATTTTCAAGTTCAACCGTAAACATTGCATTCGGCATTGTATCAACTACTTTGCCTTCAACTTCAATCACATCGTCTTTTGCCACGCAAAAGCACCTCCATAAATTTCGATTCGATGCCTCTAGACACAGAGACAACAATTATAAGTCAGACTATCTTAGTATAACATTTGTAGCGGATTTTTGCAAGTGTGAAAAACGCTTTATTTCAAATTTGTCAATACTTTTTCGATATCTGAGAAGACATCATTGATATCTTGATTACCTTCGATGTCATGAACCAAACCTTTGGCACGGTAGTGAGCAATGATTGGTTCCCCTTGAGCAATATTCACATCCAAACGACGTTTGACTGTCTCAGGCTTATCATCTTCACGTTGGTAGTAATCTTCTTCTTTATAGTCAACTGGTGGGTTAAAGACCTTGTGGAAAGTTTCTCCAGTTACGCGATGGATGATACGACCACTCAAACGTTCCAAGAGACTGTCAGGATTCACTTCAATGTTGATGACACCTTCTAGTTCAATGCCAAGTTCAGCCAATGTTTTGTCCAAAGCATGAGCTTGTTCGATCGTACGTGGGTAACCATCCAACAAGAATCCTGTTTCTTTAATATCATCTTGTGAAAGACGTTCTTTTACGATCCCATTTGTAACTTCGTCAGGAACCAATTCACCCTTGTCAATGTATGACTTAGCAAGAACACCCATTTCAGTTTGATTTGCCATAGCAGCACGGAACATATCACCTGTTGAGATATGCGCAACATGGAATTGTTCTACGATTTTTGCTGCTTGAGTTCCCTTACCTGCACCAGGTAAGCCCATAATCAAAAGATTCATGATTCGATCTCCTTATTTTATTTTTAAATAGAAGCAAAAAGTCTTTTCACCCCTATTTAAAAACAAAATAGAAGAGGGGAGACCAAACTCTCACAAATGTTAGAGTTTAAACCTCCACTCCCTCAGTATTTACTAATTCATACTCAATGAAAATCAAAGAGCAAACTAGGAAGCTAGCCGCAGGTTGCTCAAAGCACTGCTTTGAGGTTGCAGATAAAGCTGACGTGGTTTGAATTTGATTTTCGAAGAGTATCAGTAAATACTTTTATTCTGTTCTATCCATGAAACCAACATACTTACGTTTCAATAGGTAACCTTCCAATTGCTTGATTCCTTCAATACCTGTAGAGATAATGATCAAAAGACTTGTTCCCCCAAAGGCAACAACATCAGAAAGACCAAATACATCTTTAGCTGCAATCGGCAAAATGGAAATCACACCAAGGAAGAGGGAACCAACCGTTGCAAGACGACGAAGAAGTTTAGACATATATTCTTCTGTACCTTTACCAGGACGAACTCCATGGATATAGGCACCGCTCTTTTGTAGGTTCTCTGCCGCTTTTTCAGGATTAATCTGTACAAACGTATAGAAGAATGTAAAGAGAATAATCAATAAAGCATACATGGCAATACCAGTTGGTGAAGTGGTTGCCAACATCTCTTGTGCTACCCTTACCCAAGCCCAATCATGACCTGTAGCGCTCAAAAATTGAAGAATCGCCGCAGGCGCTGCAGTAATCGAACTGGCAAAGATAACAGGGATAACTCCAGCAGGGTTTACCTTCAAAGGAAGATAAGAGCTAGATGGAGCACCTTGTGCAACCTTAGTATATTGGATTGGAATTTTGTATTCTGCTTGTTGAACATAAGTTGTAAAGTAAATAATCAACAATACAGTAATAATCAAAATGATTACGAAAATGATAGATGAAGTGATACGGCTACTTGGCACGTTCACAAAGTAGTCCACATAGATGCCCTGAATCATCTCTGGAATTGAGGCAACAATCCCGGCAAAGATAATCATGGAAACACCGTTTCCGTATCCCTTATCTGTAATTTGCTCACCCAACCAAGTGACAATCATACTACCAGCTGTTAAGATGATACCAATCGTCAGAAAAACTTGTGGAGTTAAAGCAGTTTTAATCAATTGAGCTCCAGCCAAGGTATTAAAACCAGCTGTAATCCCGATAGATTGCACAAAAGCGAGAACTAGAGCAATATAACGAGTGGCTTGATTCAATTTTCTTCGGCCTACTTCCCCTTGTTTTCCCCACTCTACAAACTTGGGTAAAATATCCATTTGCAAGAGCTGGACAACAATAGAAGCGGTGATATAAGGACTAACTCCTAGGGCAAAAATCGAAAAGTTTTTTAGGGCATTCCCTGAGACCAAGCTCAACATGTTTAAGAAGGATAATCCACTTAAAGCATTCAAGCTATTGGCATTCACACCAGGAACTGTAATGCTAGTCCCGATACGAAAGACCAAAACGATAAAAATTGTAAATAAAATTTTTGATCGAACCTGCTTGACTTTAAGAGCTTCTCTTAATAATTTAAAAAACATAGGTCACCTCTCTTAGATGACTTCTACTGAACCACCTTTAGCAGTGATAGCTTCTTCAGCTGATTTAGAGAATTTAGCTGCTTTCACAGTCAATTTCTTAGTCAACTCACCGTTACCAAGAATTTTAATACCTGATTTTTCAGCTTTAACAATTCCTGCTTCGATAAGAACAACTGGAGTTACTTCAGCACCATCTTCAAAGACGTTCAATTGGTCAAGGTTCACAATTGCGTATTCTTTAGCGTTGATGTTAGTGAATCCACGTTTTGGAAGACGACGGAACAATGGAGTTTGTCCACCTTCAAAACCAAGGCGAACTCCGCCACCGCTACGAGCTTTTTGACCTTTTTGACCACGACCAGATGTTTTACCGTTACCTGATGAAGTACCACGACCAACGCGGTTACGTACTTTACGAGAACCTTCTGCAGGTTTCAATTCATGAAGTTTCATTTTTATTTTCTCCTCTTTTGTAAAATGCTAGCGCCGATAAGGGAGAAAAGGTTGTCTCCCCCATCAACTCGCCTATACGACGTCATCATAGATGACTATATCTAGTTTTAGGGGATGGTATAGTGCACATCCCCTAAAAATTCATTAGTTTACTTCTTCAACTGTTACCAAGTGAGATACTGCTGTGATCATACCACGGATAGCAGCGTTATCTTCTTTAATAACAGAGCTGTTCAATTTGCCAAGTCCAAGTGCTACAACAGTTTTACGTTGTGATGGAATGCGTCCGATTGGAGACTTAGTCAAAGTAATTTTAATTTGAGCCATTTTATCCCCTTTCTTATGCCAAATCAGAAACTGAAATACCACGAAGGGCAGCAACTTCTTCAGCGCGTTTCAATTGTTTCAAACCTTCAACAGTTGCACGAACAATGTTGATTGGAGTGTTAGAACCAAGTGATTTAGATGTAATATCTGCCACACCTGCCAATTCCACAACGGCACGAACTGCACCACCAGCGGCAACTCCAGAACCTTCTACAGCAGGTTTCAACAATACTTTAGCTCCACCGAATTCTGAAAGAACTTCGTGTGGGATTGTTGTTCCAACCATAGGAACTTCGATCAAGTTTTTCTTAGCATCATCTACTGCTTTACGGATTGCTTCTGGAACTTCTTGAGCTTTACCAGTACCAAATCCTACGCGACCGTTGTGGTCACCAACAACAACAAGAGCTGCGAAACGAAGACGACGTCCACCTTTAACAACTTTTGTAACACGGTTGACAGCAACTACGCGTTCTTCTAATTCAACTGCATTGTCTTTAAATGCCATTTTCTAGTGTCCTCCTATTAGAATTTCAATCCGTTTTCACGAGCTGCATCAGCCAAAGCTTTCACACGTCCGTGATATAGATATCCACCGCGGTCGAACACCACTTCTGAAATACCTTTAGCGTTTGCACGTTCTGCAACGAGTTTACCGACAGCAACGGCTTGTTCAGTTTTAGTTCCTTTTGAAACTTCTTTGTCAAGAGTTGAAGCACTTGCGAGCGTTACACCCGCTACGTCATCAATCACTTGAGCGTAGATGCCTGTATTAGAACGGAATACGTTCAAACGTGGGCGATCAGCAGTTCCAGAGAGTTTTCCGCGAACGCGACGGTGGCGTTTTTGGCGGAGTTTGTTTTTATCTGGTTTTGAAATCACAGTTTTCACCTCTTTAGTTTTAAATCGTGTGCTATGCACAAAGTTGGAAAATAGGTTGGTGGTTGAAAATCAACCACTCAACATTATTTACCTGTTTTACCTTCTTTACGGCGAACGAATTCACCAACGTAACGGATACCTTTACCTTTATATGGTTCTGGTGAACGAAGGCTACGTACGTAAGCAGCTGTTTGCCCAACTACTTCTTTTGAAATTCCGCTAACAACGATTGTTGTTGGGTTTGGAAGTTCAAAAGTAATTCCTTCTGGAGCTTCAACTTCGTCTGGATGAGATTTACCAACAGCCAAAACAAGTTTAGATCCTTGAAGTTGTGCACGGTAACCAACCCCGCGCATTTCAAGTTCTTTCTTGAATCCTTCTGATACACCAACAACCATGTTGTTCAAAAGGGCACGAGTAGTTCCGTGGATAGTTTTCATTTCTTTTGAATCGTTTGGACGGTGAAGAGTTACTTCAGTGCCTTCCACACGGATTTCAATATCTTTTGAGAACTCACGAGTAAGTTCTCCTTTAGGTCCTTTTACAGTTACAAGGTTGTCATTGTTAGTGAGTTCAACACCAGCAGGCAACACGATAACTTTATTACCAATACGTGACATGTTTATTTTCTCCTGTTAAATTGTCAGGCCAGAACGGCCAGTTTTCACGGGGGTCAGATACTTATTTAGTTCAAGAGCTGAACTGAACACGCTCTAACGTGCTTTGTATCTTGATTTGAGTTCGAGCTAAGAATTTGGTGAAAAAGATAAGTTTGTCTTGGAGCATCGCTCCTGCTACAAACTTCCTATTTTCACTGCATTCTTTTAACGCTCTCACATCATCAATTACCAAACGTAAGCGATAACCTCACCACCAACATTCTTTTGGCGTGCTTCTTTATCAGTAAGCAAACCTTCAGAAGTTGAAAGGATAGCAATTCCAAGTCCGTTAAGAACTTTTGGAAGGTCTTCACGTTTTTTGTAAACACGAAGTCCTGGTTTAGAAACACGTTTCAAGTTAGTGATAACTTTTTCACCGTTTGGTCCGTATTTAAGGAATACACGGATGATGCCTTGTTTGTCATCTTCGATGATTTCAACGTTTTTTACAAAACCTTCGCGTTTAAGGATTTCAGCAATCCCTTTTTTGATGTTTGATGCAGGTACTTCAAGTACTTCGTGTTTAGCTTGGTTAGCGTTACGAATACGAGTTAGGAAGTCTGCGATTGGGTCAGTCATAACCATTTTGTTTTTCTCCTCTTACTAGTAGTTTGCAAGTTGCACTTGCTAGTTAATGATTGAGCTAGGCTCAGAATATGTTTCTAGGTTTCAATTCCTAAGTGAGTCTAGGCATCTGCTTGCAGACATAACTTGAGTTAGGCAAAAGCAGATAACGACGAATCACGACGGGATTGAAAGTTAGAATTACCAAGATGCTTTTGTTACACCAGGAATTTGTCCTTTGTAAGCTAATTCACGGAAGCAAACACGGCAAAGTTTAAATTTGCGGTAAACTGAATGTGGACGACCACATTTTTCACAACGAGTATAAGCTTGAGTAGAGAACTTCGCTGGACGTTTGTTCTTAGCAATCATTGATTTTTTAGCCATTAGATTTACCTCCTATATTATTTTGCAAAAGGCATTCCAAGGCCTGTAAGCAATGCACGTGACTCTTCGTCAGTGTTAGCAGTTGTTACGATAACGATGTCAAGACCACGAGTTTTGTCAACGTCATCGAAGTTGATTTCTGGGAAGATCAATTGTTCTTTCACACCAAGTGTGTAGTTTCCGCGTCCGTCAAATGATTTTGTTGGAACACCGTGGAAGTCACGTACACGTGGAAGTGAAACTGAAACCAATTTATCCAAGAATTCGTACATACGTTCACCACGAAGGGTAACTTTTGCACCGATCGCAACACCTTCACGAAGACGGAAGCCGGCGATTGATTTTTTAGCTTTAGTGATAAGTGGTTTTTGACCTGAGATAAGTGCCAATTCTTCAGCAGCTTTTTCAAGGCTTTTAGCGTTTGATACAGCTTCACCAACACCCATGTTCAAAACGATCTTATCTACTTTAGGCACAGCCATCACTGATGAGTAGTTGAATTGTTCTGTCAAAGCAGGAACTACTTCATTAAGATATTTTTCTTTTAAACGATTTGCCATTATACTTCTCCTTTCCTTCGTGATTAATCAAGCACTTCGCCTGATTTTTTGTTGTAGCGAACTTTTTTACCGTCTACAAATTTGTAACCAACACGACCAGCTACACCATTTTTGTCCAAAACTTGAACGTTTGATACGTGGATAGCTGCTTCTTTCTCGATGATACCACCTTGAGGAAGCTCGTTAGTTGGACGTTGGTGTTTCTTAACGATGTTAACACCTTCAACGATAACTTTGTTTACTTTTGGAAGGGCAGTAAGGACAACAGCTTCTGTTCCCTTATCTTTACCAGCGATTACGCGAACTTTGTCGCCTTTTTTTACAAACATTAGGTTTCTCCTTGATTTTTCTTACGCCCATAAGGGCACCCTGGAGGTAAATCCAGGGGACTAGTTTGTTTCTAAAAATTAAAGTACTTCTGGAGCAAGTGACACGATCTTCATGAAGCCACCTTCACGCAATTCACGTGCAACTGGGCCAAAGATACGTGTTCCGCGAGGAGTTTTGTCTTCACGGATGATAACTGCTGCGTTTTCGTCAAATTTGATGTATGAACCATCAGCACGACGAGCACCTGATTTAGTACGAACGATAACTGCTTTAACAACGTCACCTTTTTTAACCGCACCACCAGGAGTAGCTTGTTTTACAGATGCCACGATAACATCACCGATGTTTGCAAATTTACGTCCTGAACCACCAAGAACTTTGATAGTCAAGATTTCGCGAGCACCGCTGTTGTCTGCGACTTTCAAACGAGTTTCTGTTTGAATCATTTCAGTTTTCTCCTTTCAGGTTTGATTAGATGATGACCGCTTCTTCAACAACTTCTACAAGACGGAAACGTTTTGTAGCTGAAAGCGGGCGAGTTTCCATGATACGTACGATATCGCCTTCTTTGGCAACATTGTTTTCATCATGAGCTTTGTATTTTTTAGAGTAGTTAATACGTTTACCATAGACTGGGTGGTTACGTTTTGTTTCAACTACAACTGTGATTGTCTTGTCCATTTTGTCAGATACAACACGTCCAACAAGAACTTTACGATTATTGCGTTCCATTGAAATTTCTCCTTCCCTAGTCTATTATTTCGCTTCAGATTGAACTGTTTTGATACGAGCGATTTGTTTTTTAACTTCTTTCAAGCGAGCTGTTTGTTCCAATTGACCAGTAGCAGCTTGGAAACGAAGTTCAAACAATTCTTTTTTCAATTCGTTTTCGCGCTTCGCGAGTTCTTCTTGAGAAAGACCACGAAGTTCTTTAACAAATTCTTTTACTTCATTAAGTTTCATGCCTTCTCCTTATTCTGCTTCACGTTTTACGAATTTACATTTAACTGGCAATTTGTGGCTAGCAAGACGAAGCGCTTCGCGAGCGATCTCTTCAGATACACCAGCGATTTCGAACATCACTTTACCACGTTTAACTGGTGCTACCCAACCTTCAGGTGCCCCTTTACCAGATCCCATACGCACACCGATAGCTTTAGCAGTGTATGATTTGTGTGGGAAGATTTTAATCCAAACTTTACCACCACGTTTCATGTAACGAGTCATGGCGATACGAGCAGCTTCGATTTGGCGGTTAGTGATCCAGTGGCTAGTTGTAGCTTGAAGACCGTATTCACCGAATGCTACTTCTTTTCCACCTTTTGCTTCACCGCGCATTTTTCCACGGAATTCACGACGGTGTTTAACACGTTTAGGTACTAACATTGGTTATTTACCTCCTTTAGTGTTTTTGCGAGCTGGAAGAACTTCACCACGGTAGATCCATACTTTAACACCAAGTTTACCGTATGTAGTATCTGCTTCTTCCCAAGCGTAATCGATATCTGCACGAAGTGTGTGAAGCGGAACAGTTCCTTCAGAGTATCCTTCAGCACGGGCGATATCTGCACCGTTCAAACGACCTGATACTTGAGTTTTGATTCCTTTAGCTCCAGCACGCATTGCACGTTGGATTGCTTGTTTTTGTGCACGACGGAAAGCAACACGTTGCTCCAATTGACGAGCAATTCCTTCACCTACAAGGTGAGCATCCAAATCAGGTTGTTTGATTTCGATGATGTTGATGTGTACTTGTTTTCCAGTCAATTTGTTAAGTTTTGCACGGAGTGCATCAACGTTAGCACCACCTTTACCGATAACCATACCTGGTTTAGCAGTGTGAAGTGAAACGTTAACTTTGTTTACTGCGCGTTCGATTTCAATAGTTGAAACTGCTGCGTCAGCAAGTTCTTTTTGAACGAATTTACGGATTGCAAGATCTTCATGAAGGTAATCCGCGTATTCTTTTTCAGCATACCATTTGGCATCCCAATCACGGATGATGCCGACACGCATACCAATTGGATGTACTTTTTGACCCACGATTTTACCTCCTTATTTTTCTGCAACAGCTACAGTGATGTGAGCTGTACGTTTGTTGATTGGTGAAGCTGAACCTTTCGCACGTGGACGGAAACGTTTCATAGTTGGTCCTTCGTTTGCGAATGCTTCAGATACTACCAAGTTAGCTTTATCCAAACCAAAGTTGTTTTCAGCGTTAGCTACAGCTGAGTTCAAAACTTTCAAGATGATTTCAGCAGCTTTGTTTGGAGTGAATGTCAAGATTGCGATTGCATCGGCTACGCTTTTACCACGGATGTTATCAAGAACAAGACGTGATTTACGAGGTGAAACACGTACTGTACGAGCCATTGCTTTAGCTGAAGTAATTTCTGCCATTTATGTTCTCCTTATTTTCTACGTGTTTTCTTGTCGTCTGCAGCGTGACCTTTGTAAGTACGAGTTGGTGCAAATTCACCAAGTTTGTGACCTACCATGTCTTCTTGGATGTAAACAGGTACGTGTTTACGTCCGTCATAAACTGCGATAGTGTAACCAATGAAACTTGGGAAGATCGTTGAACGACGTGACCAAGTTTTAATAACTTTTTTCTTTTCGTCGTTAGCTTGAGCTTCAACTTTTTTCATCAAATGCTCATCGACGAAAGGTCCTTTTTTAAGACTGCGTCCCATTTTTATATTTTCTCCTTTAAATGTTGTACCACAGCGGCTTGCGCTCCTATGGAGTGCTACCGAGCTGGCGGATTTACTAGTTGCTTAAGCGACTAGTTTAATATTATTTCTCGTTGCGACGACGAACGATAAGTTTGTCAGATTTCGCTTTCTTGTTACGAGTTTTAAGACCAAGAGCAGGTTTGCCCCATGGAGTAGATGGTGCTTTACGACCAACTGGTGCTTTACCTTCACCACCACCGTGTGGGTGATCGTTAGGGTTCATTACAGAACCACGAACTGTTGGGCGGATACCTTTCCAACGGCTACGTCCTGCTTTACCAAGGTTTACAAGTCCATGTTGTTCGTTTCCGACAACACCAACTGTAGCACGGCAAGTTCCAAGAATCATACGAACTTCACCTGATTGAAGACGAACAAGTACGTATTTACCTTCAGAACCCAATACTTGAGCAGATGCTCCAGCAGCACGTACTAATTCACCACCACGACCTGGTTTCAACTCGATGTTGTGGATCAAAGTACCAACTGGGATGTTAGCAAGTGGAAGAGCGTTTCCGACTTTGATATCTGCTTCTGGACCTGAAACGATACGTTGACCAACTTCAAGACCTTTTGGAGCGATGATGTACGCTTTCACACCGTCAGTGTAGTGTACAAGAGCGATATTTGCAGAACGGTTTGGATCGTACTCGATTGTTTTAACAACTGCTTCAACGTTGTCTTTGTTACGTTTGAAGTCAACCAAACGGTAGAAACGTTTGTGTCCACCACCTTGGTGACGAACTGTGATACGACCGTTGTTGTTACGACCAGCCTTGCTCTTCAATGCAACAAGCAATGATTTTTCAGGAGTGCTTGTTGTGATTTCAGCGAAATCCAAAGAAGTCATATTACGGCGACCGTTTGTTGTTGGTTTATAAACACGAATTCCCACGATATTTCCTCCTTAGATTATTCAGCTTCAGCAGCAAACAACTCGATTGCTTTAGAATCAGCTGTAAGTGTGATGATAGCTTTTTTAGTTTTGTTAGTAAAACCAGTGTAACGTCCAACACGTTTAGCTTTTGGTTTTACGTTGATTGTGTTAACATTGGCAACTTTAACACCTTCGAAAGCAGCTTCAACAGCTTGCTTGATCAAAAGCTTGTGTGCACGAGTGTCAACTTCAAATACATATTTGCCTGCTTCAAGTTGAGCCATTGAGCTTTCAGTGATGACAGGTTTTTTGATAACATCATACAAATTCATTATGCAAGAACCTCCTCGATTTTAGAGATAGCTGCTTGAGTAACAAGAAGTTTGTCACTATTTGCGATGTCAAGAACACTTGCAGTTGTAGCAGTCGCAACTTTCACGTTTGGAAGGTTACGAGCTGAAAGAGCTGCGAATTCGTTTCCTTCTTCAAGAATAACAAGGACTTTAGAATCGATGCTCAAAGCTGCAAGAACTTTTGCAAATTCAGCAGTTTTTGGAGCTGTAAATTCAAGAGAATCAACGGCTACAAATTTATTTTCAGCAACTTTTTCTGAGTAAACAGATTTAAGCGCAAGGCGACGAACTTTTTGAGGAAGTTTGTACGCATAGCTACGTGGAGTTGGTCCGAAGACGATTCCACCACCACGCCATTGTGGAGAGCGGATAGAACCTTGACGAGCACGTCCAGTTCCTTTTTGACGCCATGGTTTGCGTCCGCCACCTGAAACAGCTGAGCGGTTTTTAACTGCGTGAGTTCCTTGACGAAGGCTAGCACGTTGGCTGATAATCACATCAAACACAACAGATTGGTTTGGTTCGATACCAAAGATTGCATCGTTAAGAACAACTTCGCCCGCTTGTTTACCAGTTTGGTCGAATAATGTTACATTTGCCATTTTGACTGTATTCCCCTTTCCTTATTATTTACCAGCTTTAACTGCTGATTTGATAGTGATAAGAGATTTCTTAGCACCTGGTACGTTACCTTTGATAAGGATAACGTTCTTTTCTGGAACAACTTGTACAACTTCAAGGTTTTGAATTGTTACGCGGTCGCCACCCATACGTCCTGCAAGGTTTTTACCTTTGAATACGCGGTTAGGTGCAACAGGTCCCATAGAACCTGGACGACGGTGGTAACGAGAACCGTGAGCCATTGGTCCACGTGATTGTCCGTGGCGCTTGATAACACCTTGGAAACCTTTACCTTTAGAAGTACCAGTTACGTCAACAACATCTCCAGCTGCGAATGTTTCAACTGTGATTTCAGCACCAACTTCCAAGCCTTCAACGTTTTTGAATTCACGAATGAAGCGCTTAGGAGCCGTGTTAGCTTTCGCTACATGTCCTTTAGCAGGTTTGTTGCTCAATACTTCGCGTTTGTCATCGAAACCAACTTGGATAGCGTTGTATCCGTCTGTTTCAACAGTTTTAACTTGAAGAACAACGTTTGGAGTTGCTTCAATAACTGTTACAGGGATCAATTCGCCAGCTTCAGTGAAGATTTGAGTCATTCCCACTTTTTTCCCTAAGATTCCTTTTGTCATGAGAAAATAGTTCCTTTTCTATATTTTTTATTCAAAAAGTTTTTAACGAGCGTTTTTTATGCTCAAGTCTAAGATACAAAGGGCGTCAAACTCAAAGTGAAAATAGGAAACTGACGCAGTGTCTAGCAGACACTAGGAAGTTTGTCTTTTTCACACCGAGTTTAGCCCGTGTTCAATTAGATTGAAACACCAGCCTCTGCTCTTTTATATTTTAGATTAAAGTTTGATTTCTACGTTTACACCACTTGGAAGATCCAATTTCATCAAAGCATCAACTGTTTTTTGAGTTGGGTTAACGATATCGATCAAACGTTTGTGTGTACGCATTTCAAATTGTTCGCGAGAGTCTTTATATTTGTGAGTCGCACGAATGATTGTGTAGAGGCTACGTTCAGTTGGAAGTGGGATTGGACCCGCAACTTGTGCACCTGTACGAGTAGCTGATTCTACGATTTTTGCAGCCGCTGTGTCAAGCGTACGGTGTTCGTAAGCTTTCAAACGGATACGGATTTTTTTGTTTGCCATCTTTTTCTCCTTTTCGTCTATTTAAGATAATAGGCTAGCTCCACAAGAAAACCGACGCGGTGTTGCGTGGCAATGCAACCGAGCGTGTCGCAACCTCTTGCATCAAAGCTAAAGCTGTAATTTACAGCACCATAATAGAATAACACAAAGCCCCTGCGATTGCAAGGGATTTGTTGCTGTTTTTTCGTTTTTTTACAATGAAACTGTTTTCCTATTTTTTCTTTCTAGAATTAGGGATTTTCTTTTATATAAGTTGAGTTCTCTTGACTTCAAATTTACCTTCTGATTGATCCACTAAGACATCCGCCTTAGACTCAGTTTCTTTATAGTATAACAGATACTGCTCCCGTCTCATCTGATGACTAGCCAATATAAAGGATGCAGCACGATTTCTCACAGTCGTATCTCGAGCTAGGCGCCGCTTTAATTCGGTGTCCTCATCCGTGTAGAAACAGATGGTTTTGTCAAAGAGTTCCTTGGGTAGAAAGCCAACAGACATCCCTTCGACAATCAAAATTAGTTTGGTTCCAGACAAGACCTCACTAGCCTTCCAAGGTTCTTCAATTGTTAAGACATCCATACCTGCTTGTAAGGCGAGGATATCTCTCTGCAAACTCGCCAGTTCATGCGCCACTGGCAGACAGGCTGTCACCTTTTGATTCGGCGCGTACTTTGGTACTACCAGATGACGTTCTGAAGTGATATAAGGATCTGTTTCTAGCAAATTTACCGTAGTAGAATCTAAAGCTTGGTACAATTCCTCTGCAAAGGTTGATTTACCTGAAGCTCCATGACCGTATATTCCCAGTGTTTTGACTTTTCCAGCTTCTATCTCTGAAACCAGTTGTTTTATCAGGTCTTTTTTCTTCATTCTCTCTTCACCTGTTCATAGCTTTCTTTTCCGTCATTGAGCTTGTCCCAAATCACTACTTGCCCACTTTGGAGCGATTTTTGCACATCTATAATTCGTTGGTTGGACGAACCTCGAAACTGGAGCATGAGATTTCTCTTAGTTCGATCGTATCGTCCATCAACCAGAATGTCAATCAGTGATAAGAGTTCCAGTTTATCTTGTGTCTCCAACATCATTTCTTCCCAAGTGTAGCCCGTCCAGGACCAGATGTCTTTTTCTGGCAATTCCTTTCGGATGCGTTTAACCAGAGGTAAGAGAATCCCAGTATTGAGAAAGGGCTCCCCTCCCAGCAAGGTCAATCCTTGAACATAGGGCTGGGCAAGGTCTGCCATGATCTGTTCTTCTAGCTCTGCTGTATAGGGAATGCCAGCATTGAAGGACCAGGTAGCTACATTATAGCATCCCTCGCAGTGAAACATGCAACCTGATACATAGAGAGAGTTGCGCACTCCTTCTCCATCTACAAAGTTAAAGGCCTTGTAGTCAATGATACGCCCTTGACTTAGCTCCTCACTTTTCCATTCTTGTGGTTTTGGATTATTCATTCGCTACCTCTATCCAATAACGCTCCACACCATTGCGAACATCCTCAATAAGACCTCCATTTGCTAGAATAACTACTCTGCTAGCAGGATTCTTCACGCTACAGGTCACTAGAGCTTTCTTGATGTTCTTTTCCTTAGCAACTTGCAAGCCCTGACGGAGAGTCTCTTTTGCATAACCCTTGCCTCTTTCAGATGGACGAATGGAGTAGCCAATGTGGCCAGCATAATTCAGTAACCCCTCATTCAGTCTCAATCGCAGATTCAAAAACCCTAGAGCATGACCTGCATCATCAAATGATACAAATTGAATAGAAGGAACACGATTTTCAGGCAAGTTTATTCCCATTTCTTTTTGCATATTTGTTTCCAACCACTCTTCATACACAAAGTTCTCTGTATCCCAAAATCCGCCATCATGGGCTGATTGGCTCTTTTCAAACTCTGCCATCATCTCTAAAACTGTTTCTTTATCTGCTAATCTTGGTCTGCGTAATTCCATCCTTACCTCCCACTAAGAGAAAAGCGAGAGCTGACTCTCATACTCTTCGAAAATCTCTTCAAACCACGTCAGCATCGCCTTACCGTACTCAAGTACAGCCTGCGGCTAGCTTCCTAGTTTGCTCTTTGATTTTCATTGAGTATCACTTTTATTTTTTCTTGTTCTTGTTTAAAAATTGTTCTCTGAGGCTGAGCAAGCGTTCTTTTTTACCAGCTCCACCTTTAGAGTGTTTCTCGTGATAACGGGTCACTTGTGCGCGTCCCTTATCGTCTAATTGATATTTTCCCATTTCAGTTCTTTCTAATTTGTTACTTGATGGCCAGCTATTTTAATCGTTGAGCCATTCATGTGTTTGACACGCGCAGCGATTTCCTTGTGACGGCCGTTGACCATCGGTCTCGCTTGAGGATTGCCAAGATAGCCACAAGTCCGTTTAACAACGTCTACTGTTTTAGGGTCGCTATTGCCACAGTTAGGACAAGCAAATCCTCTCTCAGTTGGTTCAAAATCCCCTTCAAAGTCACACTTGTAGCAACGGTCAATTGGAGTATTGGTCCCCAAATATCCCACACGGTCATAGGCATAGTCCCATACAGCTTCCAAAGCCTTTGGATTTTGCTGGAGGACTGGATACTCACAATAATGGATGAAACCACCTGACGCACCTGCTTCTGGATAGACTTTCTCAAAGTCTAATTTTTCAAACGGTGTTGGATTTTTACGAACATCGTAGTGGAAAGAGTTGGTATAGTATTCCTTATCTGTAATATCAGGAATAGAACCAAACTTGTCTGTATCTAGTCGACAGAAACGGTCTGTCAAACTTTCAGACGGTGTTGAGTAGATAGAGAAATGATAGCCATATTGATCTGACCACTCTTCTACACGGCGTTTCATATCACGAATGATATCCAGCGTGAATTCCTTGGCTTCTAGATTGCTTTCCCAGCTATTTCCAAAGAAAACAGTAGCCACTTCGTACAAACCGATGTAACCCAGCGAAACGGTCGCTCGACGATTCTTAAAGAGCTGGTCAACACTTTCTTCTTTACCTAGACGATGACCAAAAGCACCGTATTGATAAAGGATAGGAGCATTTGCTGGTGTTGCTTCTTTAGTGCGTTCGACACGGTAAACCAGAGCATCTTCAGCGATATTCATCCGCTCGTTGAAGATCTCCCAGAACTTATTCATGTCTCCCTCAGACTCGAGGGCAATACGAGGCAGGTTAACCGTCACAACGCCTAGATTCATCCGACCTGAATTGACTTCTACACCATTTTCATCCTTCCATCCTTGAAGGAACGAACGACATCCCATAGGAACTTTGAAAGAACCTGTCAACTCGATAATCTTATCATAGGACAAAACATCTGGGTACATCCGCTTGGTTGCACACTCTAGAGCCAACTGCTTAATGTCGTAGTTTGGAGTCCCTTCTTCCAAGTTAAGGCCTCTTTTCAGAGTAAAAATCAGTTTAGGGAAGATAGCCGTACGATGTTCTGAACCAAGGCCCTTAATGCGAATGTTTAAAATTGCCTTTTGAATTTCACGCTCAAAACGATTGGTTCCCAGACCAAAACCTAGCGAAGTAAAGGGTGTTTGACCATTTGAAGTGAAGAGAGTATTGATTTCATACTCAAGAGATTGCATGGCATCATAGATGTCTTTTTGGGTTTTCTTCCAGGCATAATCTTCTCGTTTTTCAGGCAATACCCACTCTTCTGCATCTTTGAGATGTTTTTGATAGTTCTTCTCTGCATAAGGCGCCAAAACTTCATCGATACGGTCAGCTGAACAGCCACCGTACTGGCTAGAAGCAACGTTGGCGATAATTTGGGAAATCTGAGCTGTCGCAGTCTGGATAGACTTGGGACTTTCTACCTCTGCATTTCCAATCTTAAAACCATTTTCCAACATACCTTTAAAGTCAATCAAACAGCAGTTGGTCATAGGGGTATAGGGGCTGTAGTCCAAATCGTGATAGTGGATATCTCCCTTTTGGTGGGCATTGGCTACGTGCTTAGGCAGCATTTGCAGTCCGATTGATTTCCCAACAATCCCTGCTGTCAAATCACGCTGGGTATTAAAGACATCGCTGTCTTTATTAGCATTTTCATTGACAACTGCTTGGTCTTTGTTGAGTAGTTTATGGATACTAAAGTTAATATCTGTCGCTTTTGAGCGCTCAAAATCCCTCTGCGTCCGATAAGTAATATACTCCTCAGCCAGCGCATATTCTTTGGCTTCAAGGAGTTCATGTTCTACAATATTTTGAATTTCGTAAATCTTAACCCCCTGTGGAAAGCGACTATGAATTTCTGTGACAATTCGCTCGGTCAGAGCATTGAGGCGTTTTTCGACCAAGGGTGTCACATCCATAACCTTGTCTGCCGCCTTGTGGAGAGCCTTGTCAATCTTGTCCACATCAAATACAACACGTCTCCCATCTCGTTTCTCGACGAAGAGAGTTGGCAAAATTGTAATTTTTTCTTCTAGTGCAATCATATGCATTCTCTTTTCTAAAATGTTCTTTCTAAAAAGTATTATACCACTCTAAAAAGAAAAATCAATATCTTGTGTTAAAAATCCTAAAATTTTTAAAAATACACAAGATATTGATTTGGTTATTTAATTTTATAGACTTTAAACTCTGAGTAATCCGTCTTTACTGGTTGGTAATTTTCTTTTAAGAGTGTTTCCACTTCAGACCAGACTGGCACCTTGTCATTCACCACAATCACCTTAGGTTGTTTTTCTTTCAAGTCATTGAGTAGCTTATTCCGGTTTTCCTCAGTTGCTGTATAGTGCACGGGAGACAAAATCGCCGATGGCGACAAGCGCTCACTCTTACGATAAAGAGTCGCAGTATCATCCCATGCATAGATAGCATCTTCCGTATTTGTCTCCTCTTTTACCAAATCAGCAAGACGATTACGTTCTTGATAAGGTACCGGATAAAGGACAAACTTCATCAAAAAAGGAACAGTCAAAAGATAGACAAGCCCTAAAACTGGCAGATATAGATTTCCTTTAAAAAAACGACTCCATAGGCTAACTGGCGTTTCTCTTCGTCTTCTTCTAACACTACGCCCCCTCTGTTGACTCTTAATATTGGTTACCAATAAAAGTAGGAAAACAGGGAAGACGACCATCAAATAAGAAGCGTGCAGAGGCTCTTGTGAAAAGAAAAGCAAAATCAAACCTAAAATTGTCACAAGACTTGCAGGAACCGAAATGACGTATAGTTTAGAGGGCTTGGATTGAAAGAGACCTAAAAAGATACAAACCACAAATCCCAAACCAAGGGACAACAAGCCATAAAAAGCCATATTCTCTAAAATTTTAGAAGTGAAATCAAAGCTAATACTGTCAATAGGATAACGAATACCACTAATGGCATCCCCAAAACTTCCTGTTGCAACACTATAGTAGGCAGTTGGATAAAAGATAAGTGAAAAACCTAAAGCCACTGCAAGAAACTGATAAAACCCATGCGCAAAGCGTCTATGCCCAAGGTTAAAGACCAACAAGCCTAAACTCACTACAGCAATAAACAGGAGCGATGACAAGGGGGCAAAGAAAAATCCTCCCGCCAAAGCCAGCCCAATCCGTATAAATCCCTTATCATGGCTTGGATTGCTTAGATAGGCCGCAACTAAACTAAAGGCCGCGAATAAGAAAGGAAGCGCTAAAAGAGTCGCATAACCTCCACCAAAAGCAAGACCTGTAACTAGCATGTAAAAAATAGTCACCACTTGTCCAGCTTGGTCTCCTTGCTCTGTCAAGGTGTCCGCCGATTGAAAGAGGAAAAATCCTCCTGCTACCAAGGCTAACCACTCAAAAATGGCAAAGAAAAATCCGCCCTGAGTCACATAAGTCAGCAAATAATAAAGCAAACCTTGACTTCCATAATAGTCGCTGTAAATCTTCCCTGTCTGATGAAGCGCCCAACCTGCATAAAAATCCTGCACTTCTTGTGCACTCATTAAATCGAGTAATAGCGGTACTCCTAGAGTTATCCCCGTTACAAGCGTACTCCATAGTAAAATTTTCACCAAAGGAAGACGACTTGATTCACGATGATACGATTCTTGTTCGATTTGGTATTCTAGAGGTTCACGATTCTCCTGATGAACTTCTTCTACTCTACCATACACACTCATATCGTTTCTCCTATTCAATTTATCTGTCTTAGTATATCAAAAAGTCCTAGGATTGTCAGCTTGCGATGGCTGTTTGAGTGATTTTTTGCATAGTTTCACAAAGGTTTCAATTTCCCGAAAGCGGTGTAAATGTGTCTGTTTGAATGTCAGGATATAGTTTATTTCTTTCTGAGTCATCATCATCCCTCCTATATCTTTCTATTCGTAAAAATCAAGAAAAAGAGGACTCGGTCATTTCCTAAGTCCTAGATTTCTTATAAGATTGGGGCGAATAACTGGGCAATTTCTTTTACAAGTTTTTGATACCAGCTCGTTTTGATAGAATGAGGATAGACTTCCTGAGAATCTGCAAATATATTTTGAAAATCTCGGGCTATTTCCATTATAGAAGGAGTTTTATAGAGTAAGACTGCATTTTCATAATGGTGCACCAAGCTTCGGTAGTCGAGATTGATTGTCCCCACCACCGCAAAATCTTCGTCTACCAACATCTGCTTACTATGAATAAAACCTGGACTATACTCATAAATTCGAACACCAGCAGAAAGAAGGTCTGGATAAGCCCCTCTTGTGACTAACTGAATGAACTTCTTATCTGGTATGTAAGGGGTGACAATCCGAACATCGACCCCTCTCATAGCAGCATTTTTGATTGTCTCCGTTAAATCATAATCTATGATCAAATAAGGTGTCGTAATATAGACCGATTCAGTTGCTTGATTGATCAAACTCTGATAAACCTTTTTCCCTACCTGCGTTCGAAAAATTGGCTTGGGTCCACTTCCGTATGGAATGGTTAAACCGTCACTTGGGATAGAATGATTTTCTAAATGATATTGATCAAAATCACTAATCTCTCCTCGATTGATGTACCAAGTGGTCAAAAATAAGCGTGTCAGGGCTTTTACCGCTAGTCCGTCTAAGCGAATTCCACTATCCTTCCAATAACCAAATCTCTCGACGTGGTTAATGTACTCATCTGCCAGATTGACCCCACCAGTATAGGCTATCTGACCATCAACAATCAATATTTTTCTATGATCTCTGTTATTATAGGCCACTGTCAAACGAGGAATAACTTTATTGAATTTATGGGCCTCGATGCCCAGCTGACGAAGTCGATGTGCATAATCTCCTGTTAAAGTAGCCATACAGCCAATATCGTCATAGAGCAGTTTAACTTCAACTCCTTGAGCGACTTTTTGCTCCAAGATTTCTAAAATACGATTCCACATCAAACCTTCTTCTATAATGTAATATTCCAAGAAGATAAATTTCTCAGCCTTTTTAAGATCTTCTACCATCTTTTTCCACATAGCCTCTCCGTTAGGAAAAAATGTAGAGGCAGTTTGATCATAGACATCGGCATTGGTATCCATACTCAATAAGGACTTGATGACGCCATAAGCTGCCTTATCACTTTCTTTTAATTCCTCTTTTAGTAGCTGGCTATTTGCTTCTTGGAAATGCATAGAGCCTAGCTTCTTCAGTTGTTTGATTTCTTTTTTGGACAAGCGCCTTTCACCAAACATCAGATAGAGCAAGGGGCCAAATACTGGTACAAAGGCTACTAACAACCAGGTTACCTTATTCTCAGGAGTCGTATTACGGTTGACTATCGAAATGATTGTGATGATACTCAGTAGAATGAGGACAGTAATCCATAAAATGGGAGCCATGCGCCCTAAATAAAGAAAGAGACCAAAAACCAGACAAAGTTCAAGTAGCATAATCGAAAGACTAAAGCCATACTTGGACATCAATAATTGAAATTTTCTATATTTCATATCCTCTCCTTGATATTTTGATACTCAATGAAAATCAAAGAGCAAACTAGGAAGCTAGCCATAGGTTACTCAAAGCACTGATTTGAGGTTGCAGATGGAAGCTGACGTGGTTCGAAGAGATTTTCGAAGAGTATGAATGCTAAAAACAGATAATTGATACTAGTATAACGCAGGTATTCACTAAAAGGCAAGTACTTATTATCATTTTTCTAAGTGAAAGCAAAAAGGCTGAAAAATCCAGCCCTTTCTACTTGCATAGTCTTATTTAGTTAAAACGATTTGGTCCGATGGATCTCTATCCATATCGTCTACGACGATTTGATTACCGTTTACAGTGTAAATTTTGACATCATCGCCAATAATCATGCGTTGATTTGCTGCATCAAATGTAACCTGTTTGACTTTCTGATCCCCGTCAGATTCGAGCTCAGTCCATGTACCAGTCGTTCCAGTGACCACTAAAGTGATACGGTCTCCGTCATCCTGACCAGTATAAGTTCCATCAATATCGGTCGGTTGAGCAACAGGTTGGTTCTGTACTGGAGCCGCTTGATTTTGGTTAGTCCCTGCATTTGCAGTATTGGTATTCTGTTGAGCAGGTTGTTGAGCAGGTTGTTGGACCTGCTGCTGAGCCACAGGCTGTTGAACTGGTTGTGTTCTTTGGGAACAAGCAACTAGCAAAGATACACTCGCTAAAGAAACAATAGAAAGTGCTGCTGTTTTGAATGTCATAATAAATGTCCTTTCTCTTGCCATGCTAGAAAAATAGATTTTCCTTAGCCAGCAATTCCCCTAGCATAACAAGTTCAAAAAAGTGGTCAATTTATCTGCTCATGCCCCAGTATGTGGCTCCGTACTTCTGAGATAAAATAGAGAGACCCTGTAATGAACAACAAATCCTGGGCATCTGCTCTTTCTTCGAAACTGCTGATAAATTCTCGGTAAGAAGAAACTATATCGTAACCTGTCACATCCCTTTCGTCCAAAGCTCCCTGATAGTCAAAGCCGGTCACCTTGAGTTCCACCTGAGGCAATTTTTCAGTCAGATAAGTCAACATCCCTTGATAATCCTTCCGTTTCAAGGCTCCAAATAGGATTTGAGGACGATAACCTTCCTGCTCTTTTTCTTTGATAAACTCAACCAAGCGAGTCAAGGCAGGGAGGTTATGAGCACCATCCAAGTAAATCTGAGGACGAATACGCTCCAAGCGACCAGCCCAATGGGTCTTCTCCAAAGCCTGTCTTACAACCTGCTCATCAACAGCTTCCTTTCCTTCTCTCATAAAGAGAAGAAACGTTTGTAGCGCCAAGGCCGCATTTTCCTGCTGATAAGCTCCTTCCAATCCTATTTTCAACTGCGAAAAAGTTCCCAAAGAGCTTGAAAAATCGCCATTCAGCATTGAAAATTCCTGGCCTGCCTGATAAAGGGCAACAGCTAAAGAGTCGGCTTTTTTCTGACAGACAAGTCTAGCTTCTGGAGGCAATTTCGCAATCACTGCCTTTTTACCAGCCTTGAAAATACCAGCTTTCTGCTCTGCAATTGCTGCTATATTGTCACCCAGAGTCTCCTGATGGTCAAGTCCGATGGAGGTGATGACAGCCAGCTCTCCAGTTACCACATTGGTCGTGTCAAGTAAGCCGCCAATCCCCACTTCTAGTAAAACCAAGTCCACCTCTTGCTCCCTAAAGTAGAGGAAAGCAAGCAAGGTCAGCAACTCAAAAAAAGACAACTGGTCATGAGTTTGCAGAAGCGTTTTCTCCATCTCCTTGACCTGCTCAACCAAACGGATGAAGTCTGCGTCTGCTATAGGTTGCCCATTAATGCAGATTCGGTCATTGATAGAGACGATATGAGGGGAGGTAAAAGTCGCAACTTTTTTGCCATGTCCCATAAATAACTCCCTCATGAAAGCAATGGTAGATCCTTTCCCATTAGTCCCTGTTACGTGGATAATAGGGTAAGACTGCTCAGGATTTCCTAACAAATCCACTGCTTGCTGCATTCGGCCCAAACCTGATCGAAAATTCAAACCAATCCGACTATGGAGCCATTCTTCTACTTCAAACATATACATCTCCTTGACAAAAGTCTAATCAATTATCTAGCAAAATTCCGTAGATAACAAAAAATGAGGTCAGGATTTTCGTCCCGACCTCTTACCTGGTTAGCTAATCACTAGCAACTATGAATGTTAATCTGGAATAAAATTCTCCCCAGATGTTCCAACCCTTCCAATTTCTAGGGGTTGGGCTGATACAGTCTCCCAGACTACCTGCGTTTCTAATTTCTAGCGCAGGGCTAAAAACGTCCCCGAACTTACCAGCTCTTTTTTATTTCAAAGAGCTGGGCTAAAAACGTCCACTGGACGTTCCAACTCTTCCAATTTCTAGGAGTTGGGGTAAAAATATCCCCCGGATATTTTTACTCCTCCATAAAACTATTGAAGACTTCTTCAATCATGTTCCATTCGTCTTCTGAGTCTTCTGGGATTGGTTGCAATTCGCCTTCTGTTCCATCTTCGTTTTCGATGAATGAGTAAGCTTGAATTTCAACTTGTCCGTCTTCGTCTTCTTCTGCGTTAACTGGTACTAGAAGAACATAGTTTTTACCAAATTCTTCTTTTCCATCAATCGTCAAAAGGATTTCAAACAAGGTTTCATTTCCTTGCTCATCTACTAGTGTGATTAGTTCACGTTCTTCGTGGTCGTGGTTATGATCGTGTGACATAGCCTCTCCTTTATATTAAAATTTTCTATCTAAATAATTTTGTAAAATCAGCTGAGCTGCTAACTTATCAATGACTTTTTTACGCTTATTGCGACTGATATCTGCTTGTTCAATCAACATGCGCTCAGCAGCCACTGTTGTCAAGCGTTCATCCTGATAGTCTACTGGTAAACCAAAAAGTTCTTCTAACTTCGCTCCGTAGGCTTGACTAGCTTCCACGCGCGGTCCGCTTGTATTGTTCATGTTTTTAGGCAAGCCCACTACAAATCGTTCCACCTTGTAAGCATCAACCAATTCCTTAACGCGTTCAAAACCAAATTGGCCTTGCTCCTCATTGATTTGGATGATTTCAAGCCCTTGAGCTGTAAAACCGAGCGGATCGCTAATAGCCACCCCTACCGTTTTTGAACCGACGTCCAATCCCATAATTCTCATAGGTTACAGATCGACTCCTTGTCCTTTAAGGTAGTAGCGGACCAATTCCTCAACGATTTCATCACGCTCATACTTACGGATTTGATTTCGTGCATTATTATAACGAGGAACGTAGGCAGGGTCTCCACTCAATACGTAACCTACGATTTGGTTAATTGGGTTGTAGCCCTTATCGTTCAACGAAGCATAGACATCAGTCAAAGTTTCGCTAATTTCTTTTTTATTGGAATCGTCCAATTTAAAACGTACTGTTTCTTCAGTAAATCCCATTCTAACACCCTCTTTCCTTAGAATAGTACCATTATAGCATAATTCCTTACGTTCTACAATTCAGGCAGTCTATTTATTTGGATTTTCTATTGTTCTGTCGCGCCATTTGCCAATCTGTCTGAAATATATTTGCTCGGTTCATTTTTCAAAAGATTTTCCAAGCCAATATTCTTCAGATATTCCAACTGAGAAGCCTTTTTGACGTCCAAAACTTGAAAATCAAAACTAGTCGTTGTTTGAAGTTCTGTTGCACTCAATAGTTTAGTTTCAAGCTTAAATCCTGCTAATTTACGAGCTTCTATGATGGCCTCATCCTTCTCCTCCGCCTCAAGAAGAGCTTTTTGGGTTTCTTCCACTCCGTGTTGGTCAATATAAGTTTTCAACTCATCAGAGACTGGACGCTTTTGTTGGATAGTTAGACTCAAAAAAGTCTTGTCTTTATATGTAATGGTTTGAGTTTGCTGGCTGCCATCATCTGACTTGGGCAAAACCAAAGTCTTGGTTACAACTGTATTCTTCTCGGCATTTTCAATAACTGGCAATGCCGACTGAAGCGTATCTTTTTCTGTTTTTGTAGCTGGTCCAGTTTCTTTTTTCTGTCCGCAACCAACCAGGACAAAAAGGAAAGCTAGACTAACAAGAACTATTTTTTTCATTTCATTCTTCTTTCTTTTTGAAATTAAAATAGAATAAGACTGGGAATTGCTCCCAGCCTTGATGTTTATAGAGCTGCACGCAAACGTGCTTCTGCATTTTCTACATTACGGACAGAGCGTGGTAGGAAGGCACGAATATCATCTTCCTTATAGCCAACTTGCAGGCGTTTTTCATCTACAAGGATTGGGCTCTTTAAAATTCTCGGTGTTTCCATAATCAGATTGAGGACTTCGTTGACACTCAAATCTTCAATATCCACTCCAAGGGCTTTGGCATAGCGATTTTTAGATGAAACGATGCTGGCTATTCCGTTATCTGTTTTGGTTAGAATATCCAGTAATTCTTCTCTCGTAATTCCTTCTTTACCAAGGTTTTGTTCTTTATAACTTAACTGGTGGGCATTGAGCCAGGTTTTTGCTTTTTTACAGCTAGTACAACTTGAGACTGTATAAATTTTAATCATGTACCTACCCCTTTCGCTACATGTTACTATCAGTTTAGTCTATTATACCATAAAAAACATCCGACTTGCGACCTATTTTTAAATTTTTTTGACTTTTTTCGTCATTTTCGTACTTTTTTCTTGACAAAATGAAATTTACAGCCATTCATTATATTTCTTGATATAGATTTTTTTCACAATTGTCACGCTAATCATATACAAAATAATGATGAAAAGTAAAAAGATGAAATAAATCGGTTTTAAAGGAGTTAAATGAAGTAGGACTGCGAGTGGACTGTAGGGAAGAAAGGTCACAAAGGCTGCAGCCAATAAGGTTGTCACAAGGACTAGCCAGGCTGGACGACTTTGTAAAAAGGGAATTTTAGCTGAACGCAGCATATGAATAACCATGGTCTGTGACCACATGGACTCGATAAACCAACCTGTCTGAAACAAGACAATAAATCCTACGGCAGACTCCGCTCCATGGACATAGGCTTGACCTGTCGTCATGGGTACAATGATAAAATAGAGCAAAATAAAGGTCAAAATATCAAAGGCAGAAGAGATAGGCCCCATCCAAACCATGAAACGTGTGATGGACTTAGCTTCCCAGGTATGCGGATTTCTCAAAAAATCTTTATCCACCTTGTCAAAAGGCAAGGCAATACAAGACAAATCATAGACTAGATTTAGGATAATCAAATGGACTGGTGCCATCGGTAAAAATGGTAAAAAGATTCCAGAGACCAATAGGGATAAGATATTTCCAAAATTAGAACTCACTGTCATTTTGATATATTTAGTCATATTGGCATAGACCTTGCGACCTTCAACAAGTCCTTTTTCCAGCACCATGAGATCCTTATCAAGTAGGATAACATCGGCCGTTTCTTTGGCAATATCTACTGCTGTATCAACAGAAATCCCCACATCTGCAACTTTCATAGAAGGAGCATCATTGATTCCATCTCCCATATAGCCTACAGCATGACCATTAGCCTTAAATTGCAAAATAATCCTTGCTTTTTGGTCAGGAGAAAGTTTGGCGAAGACGGTTACCTCCTCCACGGCTTGAGCCAATTCTTGATCACTCATCTGATCAATTTCAGATCCTAACAGCATCTGATTGATATCCAAACCAACCTTTTCACAGACTGCTTGAGTAACTTTTTCGTTGTCTCCCGTCAAAATCTTTGTTTGAACCCCATGTTCTAACAGAGCCTTAATTGCTGGTGCTGCAGATGGTTTAGGAGGATCTAGGAAGGCTAAATAACCAGTTAGAATCATATCCCCTTCATCATCAACTGTATAGGCATGGCCTTCCCTCAAACCTGACTTATAGGCCACTCCCAAGACACGCAAACCTTGTTGATTTAGTTGTCTGACTTCTGCTAAAATTTCTTCTCTAATAACATCTGTCAAGGGAGTAATCACTCCTTGGTATTCCGCATAACTGGAAATCGTCAACATTTCCTCTAGGGCACCCTTGGTTACCAAACTAACAACTTCGTGTTCATCCTTAACGATAACACTCATCCGTCTACGTTCAAAATCAAAGGGAAGCTCATCTATTTTTTGAAAAGTTTGAGCCAGATTTTGCAAGAGGGCGTGTTCTTTGGCTTCCTTTTCAGTCCGTTTGATGATGGCTCTGTCCATCAAATTTTTCAAGCCCGTTTGAAAATAAGAATTGAGATAAGCTCGTCTCAAGACGGTCAAATCCAAGCGTCCATGGATGTCCAAGGGATATTCAAGGACAATTTCGTCTTGGGTTAGAGTTCCTGTCTTATCTGTACACAAAATATCAATCGCCCCTAAGTCCTGTATGGCATTGAGTTTCTTGATAACCACTTTTTCCTTGGCCATAATGATGGAGCCTTTTGCTAGACTGGCCGTGATAATCATAGGAAGCATCTCAGGTGTCAATCCAACACCAACACTCAAAGCAAATACGCCAGCTTCCAGCCAGTCACCATCTGTTAAACCATTGGACAAGAAAACGATGGGCACCATGACCAGCATCAAACGAATCAAGAGCCACGAAATACTATTCATCTCCCGCTCAAACGAAGTAGGCTCGTCATAGGTGTTCAAAGTCTGCTCAATGGCTCCCATCATGGTATCATCACCAACTGCTAAAACCACGGCCTTGGCACTACCAGACAAGACATTGGTTCCCATAAAGGCGAGCGCTTCTGCTTCTAGCAGACTATCAGATTGTTGAACTGTTGCCTTGGTAAAGGCCAATTTTTCAACCGATTCACTTTCACCTGTCAAGCCCGACTGTTGTACAAAGAAATCGCGCGACTCAAATAAAAGAAGATCTGCTGGAATCATGTCTCCAGCGCTTAATTTAACCACGTCACCCACTACCAAATCATCGATAGGTACTTCTTGGATTTCTCCTTGACGAATGACAGTCGCTGTGTTGACAATCATTTTTGATAGATTGGTCGCAGCCTTATCACTACGGAGTTCTTGGACAAAGCGTATGCTACCAGAAATGAGGACTAGGACAACGATGATAATGGAAGTTGTCGGATCTTCTTGATCTGGTTTTGCCAACCAGACATTGGTCACCAAGGAAATCACGGCGATGACCAGCAAGATGATTGTAAAAGGATTGATAATGGATTCGTAAATCTTTTTGAGGATACTGTCTTCTTGACCCTTTGTGATGGTATTTTCGCCATATAGGTCACGATTTTTCTCCACCTGCTCCTCAGTCAAGCCTGTTAGACTTGTCTTATAAAAAGATAGAGTTTCGTTTAAAGATGTATGAATAGCTGTTGCTAATCTTTCTTTTGTAGTTTTCATTGATTTCTCCTATCTGTATGAATGATGTGTTTCATACACAGAGACCAATCACTTTACAAGGGCAGAACGACACAAATCAGCGATTGGCTGTGTATGTGCGGTTCCGGATGGTCGTCAATTTGCATCGTCTATCTCCTTTCTTTGATTTAAACAGTAGAAAATCCCACCATAAAATGGCAGGATTAAAAAACTAGTTATCTGTTTTTTCGTTCAAGCTTTAACTCCATAGGGCAATGTAATGAGCTTAGTCTTGGCCTTCGCGACCAGGACTGTTGACCAACGAGTAGTGTCTCCACTGCTTTGCGGTAGTCATCCGTATCCCTATGGTAGCCTCACCTACCGTTTTCGTCTTTCAGTATAAACCTTTAAAATTTAAAAGTCAATCATTTGAGTTGTTTAACTCTTAAATGACTATCAACTCTTTTGGAGCTAGGGTCAATAATTCACAACCTGTCTCTGTAATCAAGATATCATCCTCGATACGAACCCCGTATTTACCTTCGATATAGATACCTGGTTCATCTGTCAATGCCATACCTGCCTTAATAGTTTCAGTAGAAGTTTGGCTAAAGTAGGGTTCTTCGTGGATATCCAGTCCAATACCGTGGCCAATACCGTGAGTAAAGTAGTCGCCATAGCCTGCCTCGATGATAATATCGCGAGGGATTTTGTCAAAGTCACGGAAACCTAATCCTGCCTTAGCTTGATCAATCAAGGCTTGGTTGGCTTTCAAAACCGTATTGTAAATCTCTGCTTGCTCGTCGCTCACATGTCCTAGATAGATAGTCCGTGTCATATCACTGACATAGTGGTCATAAAGGCAACCGAAATCCATAGTAATGGCTTCTCCTAGCTCCACTGGTTTGTGCATAGGATGGGCATGGGGTTTGGAAGAGTTGATACCGCTAGCTAGAATGGTGTCAAAAGACAAGCCAGATGCTCCCAACTCACGCATGCGGAAGTCAAGGAAGTTGGCAATCTCAATTTCAGTCTTTCCTGGCTTAATGAAGTCAAGCGCATCGCGGAAAGCTTGGTCTGAGATAGAACAAGCCTTGCGAATAGCTGCAATCTCCGCTTCATCCTTAATCATTCGAAGACCTTCGACAAACTGAGTTTGTGGAAGCAAGTCAATTCCTTCAAAGGCTGCCTGCATACGGTGGTAATAAGAGACTGAAATCTCATCTTCAAAACCGATTCGAGACAAGCCCATGTCCTTGACAATGCCTGCAATGACAGCCAATTCATCACGGTCAGCCACAATCTCAAAACCACTGGTTTCTTGCTTGGCTGCAATGATATAGCGAGAATCCGTCACCAAGACCTGACGGTCACGGCTGATGAAGACTGTTCCGTTTGAGCCCCAAAAACCAGTCAGGTAATAGACGTTTTTAAGGTTGTTGATGATGATACCATCTAGTTCTTTTTCTTGCATTTTAGCTAGAAATGCTTGTACACGTTTATTCATGATGTAACTTTCCTTTCAAATACTGTCCTGTGTAGCTGGCTTCATTGGCCGCTACTTCTTCTGGAGTTCCTGTTGCGATGATGGTTCCACCGCCGACACCGCCCTCAGGTCCCAAGTCGATAATATGGTCTGCTGTCTTGATAACGTCTAAATTGTGTTCAATGACGAGAACTGTATTGCCATCGTCGACAAAGCGAGCCAAAACCTTGAGCAAGCGAGCGATATCCTCTGTATGAAGACCTGTCGTCGGCTCATCCAGAATGTAGAAAGATTTTCCTGTCGATCGTTTGTGGAGTTCACTAGCCAGCTTCATACGCTGAGCTTCTCCCCCAGAAAGGGTGGTAGCTGGTTGTCCTAAGGTCACATAGCCTAGCCCCACATCCTTGATGGTCTGGAGTTTACGTTGAATCTTTGGAATGTGTTGGAAGAATTCCACCGCATCATTGACAGTCATGTCCAAGACCTGCGAGATATTCTTTTCCTTGTAGTGAACTTCTAGAGTTTCACTGTTATAGCGGGTTCCGTGGCAAACTTCACAAGCCACGTAAACATCTGGCAAGAAGTGCATCTCAATCTTGATAATCCCGTCACCTGAGCAGGCTTCACAACGACCACCCTTGACATTGAAACTGAAACGCCCCTTCTTGTAGCCTCGAATCTTGGCTTCATTTGTCTGAGCAAAAAGGTCACGTATATCGTCAAAGACACCTGTATAGGTAGCTGGGTTGGACCTAGGCGTTCGTCCGATAGGGCTCTGATCAATATCAATCAAGCGGTCTACATGCTCAATCCCTGTAATAGTCTTAAATTTACCAGGCTTGTCTGAATTACGGTTGAGCTTCTGGGCAATGGCTTTTTTGAGGATACTATTGATTAGAGTAGATTTCCCTGAACCTGATACCCCTGTCACTGCGATAAATTTTCCTAGTGGGAAGCGAGCTGTGACATTTTGCAGGTTGTTCTCACGCGCACCTGTCACTTCGATAAAACGACCATTTCCGGCACGGCGCTCTGTTGGCACTGGAATAGCACGTTTACCTGATAAATACTGGCCTGTGATAGACTTGCTGTTGCGAGCTACCTGCTTGGGCGTACCTGCAGCAACAATCTCCCCACCAAAAACACCCGCACCAGGACCAACGTCAATCAAATAATCAGCCTCACGCATGGTATCTTCATCGTGTTCCACTACGATGAGAGTATTGCCCAAATCACGCATCTTTTTCAGACTGGCAATCAGGCGGTCATTGTCCCTCTGGTGAAGACCGATTGATGGCTCATCTAGGATATAGAGCACACCTGATAGGTTGGAACCAATCTGGGTCGCCAAGCGAATACGCTGACTCTCTCCACCTGAAAGGGTTCCTGCCGAACGTGACAGAGTCAGATAGTTAAGACCCACGTTATTAAGGAAGGTCAAACGATCCTTGATTTCCTTGAGGATTGGGCGAGCAATGATGGCTTCATTTTCAGATAGAGTCAACTGGCTTACCAAGTCCAAGTGGTCTGCGATAGACAGGTCTGAGATTTCTCCGATATGTGGCCCTTGCTCGCCACCCACACGGACAGACAAGGCCTGGTCATTGAGACGATAGCCGTGACAGGTTCCGCAGGTCAGCTCATTCATGTAGAGGCGCATTTGGGTGCGCGTGTAGTCACTATTAGTTTCATGGTAGCGACGTTTGATATTATTGACAACTCCCTCAAAAGGAATATCGATATCGCGCACGCCACCAAATTCATTCTCATAGTGGAAATGGAATTCCTTACCATCAGATCCATAGAGAATCAAGTTCTTATCTTCTTCTGACAAATCTTCAAAAGGTTTATCCATATCCACTCCAAAGGATGTCATAGCCTGCTCTAGCATGTTTGGATAGTAGTTGGATGAAATAGGATTCCAAGGAGCCAAGGCTCCCTCACGCAAGGTTTTGCTGGCATCTGGCACTACCAAATCAGTATCCACCTCCAGCTTGATGCCCAAGCCATCACACTCACTACAAGAGCCAAAGGGAGCATTGAAAGAGAAGAGACGCGGCTCTAACTCTGGGACAGTAAATCCACAAACTGGGCAGGCATAATGCTCAGAGAACAGTAACTCAGAGTCGTCCATAGTGTCGATAATGACGTAACCTTCTGCGATACGAAGGGCAGCCTCAATGGAATCAAAGAGACGGCTACGAATGCCCTCCTTGATGACAATACGGTCAACCACGACATCAATATTGTGTTGCTTGCTCTTGGACAACTCTGGCACTTCGGTCACATCATAGACTTCCCCATCCACACGGACACGGACATACCCGTCTTTCTGAACCTTCTCAATGACACTCTTATGTTGGCCTTTTTTCTTGCGGATGACAGGGGCCAAAATCTGCAAGCGCTGGCGTTCAGGCAATTCTAAAACCTTATCCACGATTTGCTCCACAGAAGAAGCCTTGATAGCCCCATGCCCGTTGATACAGTAGGGCGTCCCCACACGCGCGTAGAGGAGACGCAGATAGTCATTGATTTCAGTCGTGGTTCCCACCGTCGAGCGAGGGTTTTTGCTAGTCGTTTTCTGGTCAATGGAAATAGCTGGGCTGAGACCATCAATAGCGTCTACATCTGGTTTTTCCATATTGCCCAAAAACTGACGAGCATAGGCTGACAAACTCTCCACATAGCGACGTTGACCCTCCGCATAGAGGGTATCAAAGGCCAGACTGGATTTCCCTGAACCTGACAAGCCGGTCACAACAACCAACTTGTCTCGCGGAATCTCCACATCAATATTTTTTAAATTATGGGCACGCGCCCCATGAATGACAATTTTATCTTGCATCTTTGTTCTTTCTAGTCCATTATTGCTTACCATTATACCAAAAAAAGTGAGATTCTATTACCCAAAAGGCCGATTTTGTAGTATAATAGTACGGTGTGAAAAAATCTGAAAAATGAGAAAGGATAAGGGATATGAAACAAGTTTTTCTCTCTACAACAACTGAATTTAAAGAGATCGATACGCTTGAACCGGGTACTTGGATCAATCTCGTCAATCCGACTCAAAATGAATCACTCGAAATCGCCAACGCCTTCGATATCGATATTGCCGACCTCCGAGCACCGCTCGATGCGGAAGAAATGTCTCGTATTACGATTGAAGACGAGTATACCCTGATTATCGTAGACGTTCCAGTCACAGAGGAAAGAAATAACCGCACCTACTACGTAACCATCCCGCTTGGTATTATCATCACTGAGGAAACCATTATCACTACGTGTTTGGAACCACTACCAGTCCTCGATGTCTTTATCAACCGTCGTTTGCGTAATTTCTACACCTTCATGCGTTCGCGTTTTATCTTTCAGATTCTCTATCGCAATGCAGAGCTTTACCTAACAGCCCTTCGTTCAATCGACCGTAAGAGTGAGCAAATCGAAAGTCAACTGCATCAATCAACTCGTAATGAAGAATTGATTGAGCTCATGGAATTGGAAAAAACTATCGTCTATTTCAAGGCTTCCCTCAAAACAAATGAGCGTGTGATTAAGAAATTGACCAGCTCAACCAGCAATATCAAGAAATACCTTGAGGACGAAGACCTGCTTGAAGATACCCTGATTGAAACCCAACAGGCCATCGAGATGGCAGACATTTATGGAAACGTCTTGCATTCTATGACGGAGACCTTTGCCTCTATCATTTCCAACAACCAGAACAACATCATGAAAACCTTGGCCCTTGTGACCATCGTCATGTCCATCCCAACCATGGTCTTTTCTGCCTACGGGATGAACTTTAAGGATAATGAAATCCCCCTAAACGGTGAACCAAATGCTTTTTGGTTAATCGTCTTTATCGCCTTTGCTATGAGTGTCTCGCTCACTCTCTATCTCATCCATAAAAAATGGTTCTAAGAGGAGTTCCTATGTCTCAGATTGATCTACAAAAATTAACAAAGAAAAACCAAGAGTTTGTCCACATCGCTACCCAACAATTCATCAAAGATGGGAAAACAGACGCTGAAATCAAGGCTATTTTTGAGGAAGTTATTCCCCAAATCCTTGAGGAGCAAGCCAAGGGTACGACTGCTCGTTCCCTCTATGGTGCACCGACCCACTGGGCTCATAGTTTCACTGTCAAGGAACAATATGAAAAAGAGCATCCAAAAGAAAATGATGATCCAAAACTGATGATTATGGACTCAGCTCTTTTCATCACTAGCCTCTTTGCCCTCGTCAGCGCCCTCACAACCTTCTTTGCGGCAGATCAAGCTTTCGGCTATGGATTGATTACTCTTCTATTAGTTGGACTGGTTGGTGGATTTGCCTTCTACTTGATGTACTACTTTGTTTACCAGTATTATGGACCAGACATGGATCGCAGTCAACGCCCACCTTTCTGGAAATCTGTACTAGTTATCCTAGCTTCTATGTTCCTTTGGTTGCTTGTCTTCTTTGCAACAAGCTTCCTACCAGCTAGCCTTAACCCAGTACTTGCTCCATTGCCGCTGGCTATTATCGGAGCAGCCCTCCTAGCCCTTCGCTTCTATCTAAAGAAACGCTTGAACATCCGCAGCGCAAGTGCAGGACCAACACGTTATTAAGAAGAATGATAAAAGCAACTGCAGGTGCGGTTGCTTTTTCACTTACTTTTTTGATTCTAAAGTATTCTTCTGACATCCCACATAGCTCTATCTAATCTTTTGTGATAAAATAGACTCAATCTATTTCTAGGAGGATAAAATATGATTTCTACTATTGGTATTGTTAGTTTATCTAGTGGCATTATCGGAGAGGACTTTGTCAAACACGAAGTGGACTTAGGTGTCCAACGTCTCAAGGACCTGGGACTCAATTCTATCTTTTTGCCCCATTCGCTAAAAGGATTAGACTTTATTAAGAATCATCCTGAAGCGCGTGCAGAGGATTTGATTCATGCCTTTTCTGATGATAGCATCGACATAATCCTATGCGCCATCGGTGGAGACGATACCTATCGCTTACTACCTTATCTTTTTGAAAATGACCAACTCCCAAAGGTTATCAAACAAAAAATTTTTCTTGGCTTCTCGGATACAACCATGAACCATCTCATGTTGCATAAATTAGGAATCAAGACTTTTTATGGTCAATCCTTCTTAGCAGACATTTGTGAATTAGACAAAGAAATGCTAACCTATAGCCTTCACTACTTTAAAGAATTGATTGAGACGGGAAGAATCTCAGAAATACGCCCTAGCAATGTTTGGTATGAGGAACGAACTGATTTTAGTCCTAAGGCTCTGGGAACACCTCGTGTCAGTCATGCAAATACCGGTTTTGAGTTGTTGCAAGGAAATGCACAGTTCGAGGGGAAAATCCTCGGTGGTTGCCTCGAATCCCTCTACGATATCTTTGACAACTCTCGATACGCAGATAGCACGGAGCTCTGCCAAAAATACAAACTTTTCCCTGACTTGTCAGACTGGGAAGGAAAAATCCTCTTGCTAGAAACAAGCGAAGAAAAGCCTGAGCCAGAATACTTCAAAAAGATGTTGCAGACTTTAAAGAACACTGGTATGTTCGAGGCTATCAGTGGACTCCTGGTCGGAAAACCTATGGATGAAACTTTCTATGACGACTATAAAGAGGCACTATTGAATATTATTGACAGCAATATCCCGATTATCTATAATCTAAATGTCGGCCACGCAACTCCAAGAGCAATTGTACCCTTTGGGGTCCATGCTCATGTAGATGCACAGGAGCAAGTCATCCGCTTTGACTATAACAAAAAATAAATAGTTTCTCTATTTTTGTGCTTTTGTATTCGTTTTCGTTACAATTTGTATCTGAATTTATTGCATTTCGCTAATTTCTATGTTATCCTTTTGAAGGAGGTGTATATGACAAAACAAAAAATTAATCGAATCGTAGGTTCTATTGGTGCCTTTATTGGAATTATAGTATTTATTGCCTACATACCTCAAATTATCGCTAATTTACAGGGAAATAAAGCTCAACCATTTCAACCTTTATCAGCTGCTATATCTTGCTTAATCTGGGTTATTTATGGATGGACAAAGGAACCTAAGAAGGATTGGATACTAATCATTCCAAATTCAGCTGGTGTTATTTTAGGTGGAATCACTTTTTTGACTTCACTCTAACAAATCTAATAGTATATATAAAAAGCTGGGAAAAGTTTCTCAGCTTTTTTCTATATTCTATTCTCAGATATGCGAGTTACCTGTACACACTAATGACCGCTTTTCCACTCACAATCATTCTCATGGTCATCAACCAGACCTGCAGCCTGCATAAAGGATAAAACGGCGACTGGTCCTGTAAACTTGAAGCCTCGTTTTTTGAGATCTTTGGCTAATTTTTCAGACAAAGGTGTTTTAGCTGGGGCTTGGCGGTAATCGGGAACATCGTTAACGATCGTTCTCCCCTCAACAAAAGACCAAAGATAGACATCAAAAGAGCCATATTCTTCCTGTAGTCGTAGAAAGGATTGGGCGTTAGCGCGTGTAGCAAAAATCTTGGCTCTATTTCGGATGATGGCTGGATTATCCAGCAAGCCTTCCAATTCAGTGTCGGTCATCTCTGCGACCGCTTGAATTTGATAGCCATGAAATGCTTCTCGGAAAGCTTGACGTTTGTTGAGCACCGTTTCCCAAGACAGGCCTGCCTGATAGGTTTCCATACACAACAACTCAAACAATGCTTGGTCATCATGGAGGGGCTGGCCCCACTCCTCATCATGATAGGCGATGTAGAGCGGATTGGTCATCTTGACCCACGAACAACGTTTTGTCATGCTCTGCTCCTATTTGACCAACATTTTAAGAGCCGACTTGATATAGTTCTCAGCTGTATCTGTCGTTCCTTCAAAGAATTTCTTGATTTTCTTGAGCTCTGTTGCCTTGTAGCCCAGAGCCAACATGGCTTCCATGGCTTCTTCCAATTCTTGGTTTTCTACGCTAGCTTGCACTGCCACCTTAGCAGGAAGGTCATCTCCTACAACTACTACCTTGCCTTCCAAGTCCAGCACCATCTGCTGGGCTGTTTTCTTGCCAATTTTAGGAAACTTGGTCAAGTAGGTGATGTTCTTGGTTTCGATGGCTTGAACCAAGCCAGCATTGTCATCGGCAGCGATAATAGCGAGAGCTGATACAGGACCAATCCCAGAGACCGAAATCAGACTAAGAAAGAGCTTTTTCTCATCTTCTGAGCGAAATCCATAAAGCAGATGGGCGTCCTCACGCACGACTTGGTGCACATAAATTTGAGCTTCTTGATTGACCTGTCCTGAATAGGCATAAGGATTGGCCACATGCAGGATATAACCGATACCATTGGTTTCAAGAACAATGTATTTGGCCGTGATTTTGGTAATGATTCCTTTTAAATATTCGTACATAGTTTTCCTTTTAGTTTAATATTTCCCCAACTCACGGAGACTGGTGTGATTTTCCTGAATGCGTCGGAACATCTTTTCCATATCCGACTTGGTAAAATGCACCAAAACAGGACGTCCGTGAGGACAGTTATAGGGATTGTCACATTGAGAAAGCTGATAGAGGAGTTGTCTAGCTGAATGATCATCAATACGATGATTGGCCTTGATAGATCGCTTGCAAGACATCATGATAGCCAGCTCTGCTCGGTATTTCTTGATAGAAACTTCCTTGGTCAAAAGGAGCATGTCGCACATCTCATAGATGCCTGATTCAATCTCTTCTTCTGCCATCCAAATAGGATGTTCACGTAAAATAAATTGATTTTCTCCGTACTCTGCTAGAAAGACGCCCACTTCCTCTAAGAGAGACATTCTTTCCTTGAGACGCAGGGCATCATCCGCAGGAAATTCAAAGATATAGGGCACTAGGAGTTGCTGCTGGCTCTGGTCAACATTGCCAATGCTTTCACGGTACTCCTCGTACTTGACCCGTTCCTGAGCAGCGTGCTGATCTATGATGTAAAGTCCATCTCGCCCTTGGGCAAAGAGATAAGTCCCGTGCATTTGCCCGAAAAATTCCAACTCTGGGAAGCTGGATGATTCTTCTCGCTCCAGCTTGTCATAAGCCTTATCAAGACTCGCAAGGTCTAACTCTGGGTGATCTAGCTGGTCGTAGTTAGCAGGCTTTCTCTCTGCAAAATGCAGTTTGCTAAGCTTAGTCAGCTGCTCCAAGGTTTCCTTGGCAAATAGGGTTAAATCCTGTCCTTCCTCAGTCAATTCCACCTGATAATCAGCTACTTCAGCTTGACTAGGTCTTGTCGGATCTGTTTTCTCATAGTAGAGCGTATTTTCTTTGAGTGGAAGAATAGTTTGTTCCACCTTCTCACGATTTCGCACAGTCGATTTGGCAAGATTTTCCAAGGCATCTGGTATCAAGGTTTGTTCCTTGAGACTATTGGAAATAGCTTCTGAAACCAAGGCCATCAATTCTTTTTCCTTGGAAATCCGCACCTCTTGCTTAGTCGGATGCACATTGACATCCGCTAGATAAGGATCGATATGGATGTGAATGACAGCCAGTGGAAAACGCCCCACCATAAGCTTGCTGCCATAACCATCTAAAATAGCACGATTGAGTAGGAAATTCTTGATATAACGACCATTGATGAAGAGGCTGATATAGTTGCGATTAGCCCGAGTCAACTCAGGCAAGGATACAAAACCTGAAATTTCGAAATCAAGGTCAGAATTTTCAATTTCAATCATCTTCTTGGCGCTAGCTAAACCGTAAATCCCTGCGATAGCTTGGCGCAATTGACCTGTTCCCGCTGTTCGCGTCATTTCCTTACCATCACTAATCAAACTAAAAGAAATCTCAGGATGGGCCAAGCCCAGACGGTTAACAATATCAATGATATGAGACAACTCTGCTTGCTGGCTCTTCATATACTTGAGGCGGGCAGGCGTATTGAAAAAGAGATCCTCCACGCAAACCTTGGTTCCCACAGGACTAGTCGCTGGGATGACTTCTTCAACTTCTCCCCCACGCGCAACGAGCTTTGTTCCGTGACTCGCACCATCCACCGCCGTCAACAAAGTCAGGACACTGACAGATGCAATAGAAGGCAAGGCTTCACCACGAAAGCCAAGCGTCCTAATCCGAAAGAGATCTGCCTGATTTTTTATCTTACTGGTCGCATGACGACGCAGAGCCAGCTCTACCTCATCGTGGGCAATTCCATGACCATTATCTGTGATTTGAATCTTCTTGAGACCTGATTCCTCAATCTCAATGATAATCTGACTAGATCCCGCATCAATAGCATTTTCTACCAACTCTTTGACCACACTGGCAGGACGTTCAATAACCTCTCCAGCCGCGATTTGGTTTGCCAGCACCTCTGGCAATTCAATAATATGAGACATTTTTCAGCCCCTTTCTGTATCTATTTTCCTAGAAATTGATTAGTGCTATTATACCATATTTCAGATAGGACAGAAAAGCTCCACCACATAGGATACAAATCCCTCCACATAGACAAAGTCCCTTGCCAGGTGTCGTAAAATAGTGTTTAATAAAGGTGTACAAGAAGTGATCACAATTTTGTATGAAAAACAAGGAGAGAAATTTATGAAAGTAGAACTACAGATTAGTGAAACTTACGAAGAGGAAAAGCTGATTGTTCAAGCACCTCAGCCGACAGATAAAGTCCAGAAAGTCATCGAGTTCGCAGAAAATCTTGACCAAAAAGAAACAATCAAAGGAAAGATTGATGATCAAGTCTATCTAGTTAAGGTTGGTAAGATACAACGCTTCTATATCGAGAATCGGAAGGTTCTAGCAGAAACGGCGAGTCAGACCTACAGCATTGATTTGCGACTCTATCAGGTTCTTGAAATTCTGCCGACCAATTTTATCCAAATTTCCCAATCAGAAATCATCAATATCAACTCCATCTCCCATCTCAAGCTAACTCCCAACGGTCTAGTAGAAATCTTTCTAAAAAACGAAAGTTTCACCTACTCTTCACGCCGTTACCTAAAAACCATCAAGGAGAAATTAGAACTATGAAAAAACAAGTATTTCACGATGCAGCTGCCGGTGTTCTTATCGGCCTCATCCTCTCTATCATCTTTTCACTCATTTATGCACCAAATACCTACGCACCACTAAGTTCCGACTCTCTCATCGGCCAAGTGATGGCTCAACATCAGGTTCACGGTGCCCTGGTCTTGCTCTACTGCACACTGACCTGGGCAGCCATTGGTATTCTCTTCAACTTTGGCAAGCGATTATTCAGCCGTGACTGGAGCTTGCTCCGTGCAACTCTGACCCATTTCTTCCTCATGCTAGTAGGCTTTATCCCATTAGCAACCCTAGCAGGTTGGTTCCCCTTCCACTGGATTTTCTATCTCCAGCTCATTCTTGAGTTTACAATTGTCTACCTCATCATTTGGACTATTTCCTATAAAAGAGCATCAAAAAAAGTAGACCATATCAATCAACTCTTGGAGCATAGAAAGTAAGAACCTCATAATAAGCAAATCCGAGAAAGAAACTTCTCGGTTTTTCTTTATCCTGCTGTACCTTACTATCATAGCAGTTATTTTCAGATCTTCTTTGTAAATTTTCTGTAATTTTCTATCTTTTTTCAAAATATTCTTGCATTTTCCCAAAGTTTTTTGTAGAATATAGATTACATATCCAGATTATTCTGAAAATTCAAAAAGGAGTATTTATCATGTCACAAGCTATTTCCTTAAATCAATCAACCTGGGCAAGCAAGCTAAAAGCAATGGGACCTGGAATCCTAATGGCAACTGCCGCTGTTGGAGGTTCCCACATTGTATCTTCCACTCAAGCTGGCGGTTCTTACGGTTGGTCTCTACTTCTCTTGGTCATCTTAGCCAATGTCTTTAAATATCCATTTTTCCGTTTTGGTGCTGAATACACAGCTGATACTGGAAAGACTTTGGTTGAAGGTTATGCCGAAAAAGGAAAACTCTATCTCTGGATTTTCTTTATCCTCAATGTTTTTTCGGCTATGGTCAACACAGCTGGTGTCGCCATTCTGTGCTCAGCTATCATCGCCAGCGCCTTCCCAATGATCGGTCTTAGCATCACTCAGTGGTCCCTCATTCTCGTTGCAGTCATTTGGGCTATGCTACTCTTTGGAGGCTACAAACTCTTAGATGGTATGGTCAAATGGATTATGTCTGCCTTAACCATTGCGACTGTTCTTGCAGTTATCATCGCAGCGGTCAAGCATCCAGAATACAGTTCTGATTTTGTCGAGAAGACACCTTGGCAAATGGCAGCTCTGCCCTTCATCGTCTCCCTCCTAGGATGGATGCCGGCTCCTATTGAAATTTCAGCTATCAATTCACTTTGGTCAGCTGAAAAGAGAAAGACCGTCAACTTTAACACAGAAGACGCTCTGTTTGACTTTAACACTGGTTATATTGGAACAGCTATCCTAGCCGTCTTCTTTGTAGCACTGGGAGCACTGATTCAGTATCCTACAGGGCAGGCGGTTGAAGCTGCTTCGGCCAAATACATCTCTCAATTCGTGGGCATGTATGCCTCTGTTCTTGGCGAATGGTCCCGTTACTTGATTACCTTTATTGCTTTCCTGTGTATCTTTGGAACAGTTATCACTGTTATTGATGGCTATTCTCGTGTCAATCAGGAATCTCTCCGACTGCTAATCAGTCAAAAAGAAGACAATCGTAAATCTTTGAATATCTGGATGACCATTACTGCTATCATCGGTATCGTCATTATCAAGTTCTTCTCTGGTCAGGTGTCAACCATGCTCCGCTTTGCCATGATTGGCTCTTTCCTGACAACACCTTTCTTTGCTCTTTTGAATTACGCCTTGGTAACGCGTGAAAACAAACATCTTCCTTCTTGGCTCAAACACCTTGCCATTGCAGGATTGATTTTCCTCTTTGGCTTCGCCATCTTCTTTATCTACGCACTCGCAATCGGAAAAGCAGGATAATCGACAAAGTGCGAGATAAAGATAAGGTTTCATTTCAAGAGAAAATGCAGCAAATATTTCTATGATAAAAAGCATAAGAACAAGGTTTCGAATACCTGAACTTATGCTTTTTTACGTTCTCAAAGACTGTTTATACTCAAAAAACAGCTAGCAAATCCCAAGCGCCTCTTATATTGACTTTAATTCTCCCTTTCCAACTCATACAAATCTGCGATAATAGCTGCGACACGTTTGATATCTTCCAGCATGCCTCGCATTTCAAAATCAGCCAATACAGGGAAACCAAAACGTTGACTGTATTGCTTGGCTGTCAGGCAGTATTGGTTATTAAAGTTACGATTTCCTGAACCAACCACACCAAAACACTTACTAGCATTGTCACCATAGGCGATAAAATCTCCCACTGGTGTCGTCAAAATCTCGACATCTCCGTTATCCACACCATTCCCACCTTCGAGATAGGTCGGCAAAAAAGCGACATAGGGATGGTCCATTTCATAGAAATCGTGACCTTCCTTGACCAAATCCTTGATATGAATCTTTTGAATCTCAATCCCTTTGTACTGGGACAAGAGATAGTCTTTCAGGCGTGTCACAAAACTCTCAGTGTTGCCACTCAAACTAATATAAACTAAAGAAATTGTCTTCATATGTACCTCCATGATTTTATTTTTAATCGAAAAAGAACTACCAAGATTGTATCTTGATAGTTCTTTTTTGTCAATACTTAAGCAAGTTCTTCTGTTTCTTCTTCTGCCAAGACTTTCTGCTGACGCCACATCTTATAGAAGACAAGGGCTAGGAAGAGAACATTGATGACGATATAGAAAATACTGACAGCTTTTGAACCAATACTCATTGTCAAACGCATGCTTTCATCTTGAACCAACTGCACAGCGTCCTGTAAACCAACATAGCCATAAATCGAACCGATAATAGCTAACAAAACATAGCCAACGTAAGTATAGTTTGCATATTGCAAATTCTTACGAATAAGGAAGACAATCGCTACGACCACTAAAATAACAGATAGCACAATCAAGGCCATATTAAAAATAGAATGATACGCTTCTGCTACTCCATAGTTATAATTAAGCTGGTCTTCTAATTGCTGAGCACTGACCCCTGCAACTTGTTTCTGAGCAGCACGAAGGGCTTCTTTACTAGGCAAGGGACTCACAATCCCAAACAGAGACGGAACTGAAATAAGGGCAGACAAGATTAACAAGACCCATAGATAAATCGGTTTCTTTTTCATGATAGAACCTCCTAATAATATTATTCATATTATAGCACATTTTGTAAAGGAATACAAATCTTATAGTATCGTTTCTACCTGTTTTCGGTAGGCTTTTGGCGATTTTCCGCACAATTTTCGGAACACTTTATAGAAATATCCAAGGTTACTGTAACCAACAGCATAACAAATATCTTCGATACTGTCACTGGTTGAAAGCAAGAGCTGCTGGGCGGCCTTAATACGTTGTTTGTTTAGTAACTCTGCGAAGGTCGAATCGGTTTCTCGCTTAATCAACTGCCCTAGATAGACAGGATTGATAAAGAGAGCCTTACTGATATCCTTGAGAGAAAGCTCCTTTTGGTAATCACGACCAATGACTTCCAGCACACTGACCACATTTTCATTCATACGGTATTGACCGAAAAAGCTGGTCAGAGTTTCCTTGATATAAGAAACCAATTCATCGAAGGATTGAATAGCATGAATCGTTTTGACAATGTCCGTCATATCATCAGCTTTGAGATGTTCAAACAAGTGAAAGACATCCATGACAAACTGGATAAAAAGCTGTTTGGTAATCGGAACACGGGGTGTATTTTCAAGAACCACCTTCTCCAAGAGGTTTAACTCTTCCACGATTTGATTGAGGTTCCCCTGAATGATAACCCTATAAATCGGTTCGTAATAGGCAAAGAGACTCTCAGACTGTTTTAAATTTACAGAACCGTAAAAGAGGGCTTTCTCAGCATTCAGCTTCCAGCGTTCAAAGTGTTCTTGATAGGGAGCTTCAAAGGGAGTAACGACTAAACCATCTAGGGGTTGATCAGAAATAAAAATCTGCCAGTCTTGACCCAATACATAGTAGGGAATAGTGAAAGAGCCTTGTTTTTCCTTGGATAGACCTATCCACCAATTCTCCTTACCTCCTAGATAACTAACAAATCCAGCCTCGTCTAAATCTTGACTGAGGGTCTGACTTTTCTTTCCTCTCTCGCCGAGCTGACCTGCAATCTTCTCCAGCAGATTTCCTAACTCTACCTTATCAACAGGCTTGACCAGATAGTCCACCACACTAAGGTTCATGGCTCTTTTTACATAATCAAACTCCTGATAACCTGAAAGCAGGATATAGGCAGCATCTGGTAAGATTTCTTTCATCTCCCGAATCATATCAAGCCCTGTTTTGTCGGGCATATTGACATCTGAAATGATGACATCGACGGGATTGTTCTGAACATATTCTAGGGCTTCATCGGCATGACTGGCTGTTGCGACGACCTCCATATCCCACTTATCAAAGGGAATCAAACGTTTCAGACCTTCTGTCACCATGTACTCATCATCTACTAATAATACTTTATACATTTTCTCCCTTTCTACTCATCTTGAATTGTAATACGATACTGAACACCTGCTTGCTCTGCAGACTCTATCGTAATGGCATAGCGGTCTCCAAAATAGAGCACAAAACGCTCATGTACATTGACAATCCCGATAGACTGCCTTTGATCACTGTAGCTGGCTTGGTGTTCAAAATGTCTCTGACTTAATTTTTCTCGAATACTTTCCAGCTTTTCAGCAGACATCCCACGACCATTATCTACCACTAAAATTTCCACAAAACCATCCTGTTTAAGAGCCTTGATACTAATCACATTATCTGTCCGTCTATGGTCAACACCATGCGCGAAATAGTTTTCTACCAGCGGTTGCAAGGTGAACTTAGGAATCTTCATATTCTCTAACTCTGGGTCTATCTTGAAACCATAGGCAATGGACTTGGGATAGCGAACCATGCAGAGATAGCTATATTTACGGCAAAATTCTAATTCCTGTTTGAGAAGAGTTTCTCTTTCGTCAGAAATATTGTTACGCAAGAGACTACTGAATTCATAAATGATATCTGCCAACTCATCTTGACTCTGCATAACTGCATACATGCGCAAGAATTCCAGCGTATTATACATAAAATGAGGATTGATTTGCGCCTGCAGGGCTCGCATATTGGCATCTTTTTGACTAAGCTCTAACTGGTAAATATCATGGATATTCTTTTCCAATCGATCCAACATATCATTGGTGGTCTCTGCGATTAGGAGCAATTCCTGATCCTTTTCAAGTGTGTCAATGCGAAGACCTTCTTCCCCTTGGGCAATAGCCTGAATGGAATCCACCAAATCCACTACCTGCTTTTGGTAGTTAGCAAAGGTCTGCCTCAACGTCAGATAAAGAATGACAATAAAGAGAAGGCTCAAGCTCACAATCAAAGCAGAGCTAGTCACTGTTCCTTGTAAAACAAAGTTTTTGGGAACTGCCACCTGAACCTGATAACCATGAGAAGTTAAGCCAACTAGCCAATTTTCACTCTCCTTATCAACTGTTTCACCAATATGAAAAATCTCCGTATCAAAAGGTGAGGTCACTGTTACTGCCATCGGAGTATGACCTCTAGTATTATCAATGGCATGGTATAAAACAGCAGGATCCAAGGAGATGTAAATCACTCCTAAGTCTTGATCTGACACTGGATCTGACACCGGAATGGCAAAACTATTTCCTGCTGGTTTGAAATCCTCAGCCCTGATTTTTTCTCCACTACGTTTGTCTTTAGTAGAAACATAGACTTCCTTGTAATCTTGAAAAGCAATGGCCACTCCAGTTACAAAATCATTTCGAACATAGAGGTCATCAACATTTTCATGCAGAGAGACCGATACATAAGGCGAAGCTTTCCGCTCTAATTGCCAGTAAAAATAGTCTGGCATGCTAAGGCTAAAGTATTTATAGATTCCCTCAATACGAGCTTGATTTTCAACTAAAGCCTGAGCTATTTGGGTTGACTCTCTATGGTAATATTCAATTTCACTCACTGTTCTAGCAGTTACACGCTGGGCTACTCTCTGGGCTTCCTTTTCCCGTGAATCCCAGTCAGCATAGGAGAGTAAGATTGCAAAACTCGCAATAATAATGATCATAACTGAACTGTAGGTTCGCAGAAGCGTATGTAGCCAAAACTGCTTCATTCTATTTTGTCGCCAATTTTTCATGGATACTTTCATATACCGGTTCCAACATATCACTGATAAAGAAATGCCACATCCCAATTCCTACAAAGAAAAGTAGGGCAGGCATATAGTAACCAATTGCCACAAGTAGCACAGTTCCAAGGAGAACCTTGCCCACAGCTGCTAGACTCATAAAGATGCCAATCAAGGATAGTTTGAGACTATTTCGATAAGACAAGTCAAAATAAACTTGTAATTTCAAAGATACTGTATAAGCCAAAAAGATCAGGGCAACTACTAGAACATTTAAAAAGGTCGCAATCAAATGAATAATAGTCTGATGAGGCAATTGCACCAAGAGATACAAGCCATAGACCAAAACTAGATCCACTCCTAAAAAGCTATAGAAAATCAGGTTGCTTGAGACGAAATTTTGCTTATAAAGAGACCACGCCTCCTTCAAGCTATATTCCCGAAAACTATAACCATGTTCTGCATATAGGCTCATCAAGGTAGCACTAGCTGGCGCTAGACCAAGGATAATCCCTCCTACTAAAGTTAATAGCCAAAAGAAGGCTGTCGCAATCATCCCTAAAAAGAAACGATTAAAGACAAAGTCTAAAAATCTCCCCATGATATCCTCCTAAAAATAACTATGAAACTATTATATCATATTTCAAGCGTTTTCAAAAACTTCTAGTATCCATTTACAATCCCATCAAACAGTGGTACAATGAGAATTGTGAAAAAATTATCAGGAGACAATTCATGAAAAAATCTATCTTAACTACACTGCTTTTTGCAATTCTTTACTTCCTCTGCATGGGGATTGGTGTCCTTTTGGGCAATCTCTTTGACCAAACTGGAAACATGTTTTATGCGCCTGCCTTTACTGCCCTTGTCGGCGGTAGCGTCTATATGATTCTGGTCTCAAAAGTTCCGCGTTTTGGAGCCATTACAACTATCGGCCTTGTTATTGCTCTCTTTTTCTTGGGAACTAAACACGGTGCCGGTGCCTTCCTTCCTGGAATTATCTGTGGGCTGCTAGCAGATGGAGTAGCTAACCTCGGAAAATACAAGAACCAAACTAAGAATTTCCTTTCTTTCATACTCTTTGCCTTTAGCACAGCAGGACCAATCTTGCTTATGTGGATTGCGCCCCAAGCCTATATGGCTACTCTTCTAGCAAGAGGAAAATCGCAAGAATATATCGACCGTATCATGGTTGCGCCAAACCCTGGAACTGTCCTTCTATTTATCGCAAGTATTGTCATCGGAGCCCTAGTGGGTGCCTTGATTGGACAAGCCTTGAGTAAAAAATTTGCACAGAAAATCTGATTAGTTAAAAAGAGCCAGGCGGCTCTTTTTTATTTATGGCTCAAGACTTGGTCAAGAAGTCTCCCAAGAATTGATACTCTTCGAAAATCTCTTCAAACCACGTCAACGTCGCCTTGCCGTAGGTATATGTAACTGACTTCGTCAGTCTTATCTCCAACCTCAAAACAGTGTTTTGAGCAACCTGCGGCTAGTTTCCTACTTTGCTCTTTGATTTTCATTGAGTATGAATTTAAAGATAATCAAAATGATAATGATGGTTGCCAAGATAGTTTTATCGTGATTGTAGCGGTTAAATCCATAGGCGATAGCTACGTTACCAATACCACCAGCTCCAACCGCACCGGCCATAGCTGTTTCCCCAACAAGGGAAATCAAGGTCACAGTCGTCACACGGATCAAATCTGGAAGACCTTCTAGTAAGCCTGATTTGCCTAGGTTAAACTTTTTTACCTGAAAAACTTCTTTTTTCTAGTGATAAAATCAACCCTATCACACTCACTACCAAAAATACCCACCAACAAAGCCTGATATCTTGCAAAGCTAAGAAGGAAAATACAGACATCCCCAAAGGTAATGTTAGGGAAACAATCATACTCAAGAGATTATTACTTCGAGCTAATACATCCGCGCTCAAATTAGACAATAACAGAGTATCTAATTTAGGCATTGATTTCGACATCAAATACATGACAAAGGTTAAGCAGGCAACACCTACTAGAGGAGAAAAATCTAAAATATTAGCAGTAGCAAGCAAGACAAACAGACTTGCATTGAGCGATAGCAAACTTGAAAACGACAATTTCCCAAAATAATCATTGGGGGTTAGGCTACCAAGAATAGCTCCTCCCAAGCTAACACATTCAATTAAAAATAGGGCTTGAGCATAGCTGAGATGATAGATAGTATGGTCTAATAAGTAAAAGTGATAAATACCTCCAACAGCTCCTCCCAAAGTATTCATTACCAAAATGACAAGGATCATTTTAAACAAAGATTTACTTTCTCTTTGCCTAAAGATATCATCCATGTCCGCATAGATTGCCTTAACTTGTTGAAGTAAACTAATCGACTCATTCTCTACCGTTACAGACAAATACGTCAATTCTCTTCTATTTTTGAACAAAATAAGAGAAGATAGTAAAAAGAAGCCAGCATTCACAATTGCAACAAAAGAAAAATTTTGATTGCTGGTTGTGAGTAACCACACTCCTAAGGCTTGACCTCCTAGATTTGATAAATAGGAGACAAACTGAGTAAAGGAATAAGCTTCATAGAGCTTATCTTCCGAAATATTATGCTGGATAATCGGCATACGAAGGCCTGCTGTATAATCCGATAAAATATCTGAACAGATATTAACCATACAGATAAAAGCAAACGTTACGAAGTTCTGATCATGAATCACACTAGCAATCAAAAGAAATAGTAGACTTTGCACACAACCAACCCAGATAATTATCCCTGCTTTATTCCGAGTATGATCAGCCTTAATCCCAACATAAAAAGTAAATAGAAAAGGTAAAATCGTAATCATATTCGCCATAAATACAGCTATATTTTTAAAGGGTAGACTCGCAGCATAAACGATAAATACCAGATTATAAATATAAGCTCCACTTGAGCTTAAAAACCTCGATAAGGTCAGTATCCTAAATAAATGATGTTTTAAGAATAGTTTCATAATAGGCCTTTCTCACATTTCAAAGAGTATTCTATTGAAATCAGTCTAACAAAAAAAGCGGGACTCCCCACTTTTTTGTAATATATTTTTTCTGAAAATAGAAACTCTAGCGCCTAGAAACTGCTAATTATCAATCCATCTACAAGCCTATTTATTTTGCATCAATAGATGTAACGAGAATATATTACAAATCTTTATTTGAGAGCTGATTTGCAAAATAATTTTCATAGTATCTTGCACCACCTACATACTCTAAATCTTGTAAGATTGTAATGCCTCTCTGGATTTTTTCAAGACCCTTATTTTTTACATTAAAAATAGTATCATAATACCCTTTAGCAATCATATAAATGATTTTAAGATAAGCTTGAGATTCTGGCAATTCTCGTTTTTCAATCTGAAAGATAAAATAATCTGCTTTTAATTTATCCTTTTCCTCTATCGCTTTAAAGAGTCCATTAATTAAAATGGTGTCAATACCAACTTTGTTACTAGGTAAAGAGCCTAATAAATCTGTCTTTTGTAACATCTCCCTAGAATATTTAAAATAGAGGGGCAGAGGAAACAAAGTAGAAATCGTTGAAAATAGTTCTAATTCATAATTTCCCCAGATATCAATAGTAAAAAAATAGTCATAGAGAAAAGTCAGTTCTTCATCCGTTGCTCTTATTTCTGAATCAAAAAACACAAGAAGGCTTTTGATACGAATCATTTGTAAAAGATAGCTTGTTTCACCACTTGATCTATACTTTTGAGTCATCTCTTCATACAAGGAATGGAGAGAATCAATCCCTTCTCTGTCATATAAATCCCAAAGATTTTCTTGAAAAGCCAGAACCTTTTTCTGAGAAAAACCACGTACCAAGTACATAAATTCATTCAAATCAGAGTGAATGTTATCTAAGGCAGTAATCAATTTCATAGATGATAAGTCTGCTTCTCCACGCTCAAATTTGCTCAGCATGGAATAAGTAAACTCTCCTCCTGTCGCCTCCTGTAGGGATACATTCCGACTCTTTCTCAATTCTTTAAAAACTTCTCCCAGATTTTGCATATTGACTCCCCACAATTCTGAACTCTCTAACTCATAAAAATAACAACCGATAGTAGCTAGTACAGAGAATTTTAATACTCAATGAAAATCAAAGAGCAAACTAGGAAGCTAGCCGCAGGTTGCTCAAAACACGGTTTTGAGGTTGTAGATAAGACTGATGAAGTCAGCTCAAAACACTGTTTTGAGGTTGTGGATAGAACTGACGAAGTCAGTAACCATACCTACGGCAAGGCGACGCTGACGTAGTTTGAAGAGATTTTCGAAGAGTATAAGTCTTGACTATAACGACAACTCCTAAGAATGATGTACAGATTGCCTAGATTTTTTTATTTATGACTCAATTTCTTGGTCAAGAAGTCTCCCAAGAATTGGATTGCAAAGATAATCAAAATGATAATGATGGTTGCCAAGATAGTTACATCGTGATTGTAGCGGTTAAATCCATAAGCGATGGCCACGTTACCGATACCGCCAGCTCCAACCGCACCAGCCATAGCTGTTTCCCCAACAAGGGAAATTAAGGTCACAGTCGTCACACGGATCAAATCTGGAAGACCTTCTGATAGGTAAACACCCACGATGTCCCAGAAAGTCGCTCCGCTCGCTTGAGCCGCCTCAATGACACCACCATCTAACTCAGCCAATACCACCTGTACTTGACGTGCAAAGAAGGCAAAGACTGCAAAAGATAGTGGTACGATAGCCGCATTTGGACCAATGCTTGTTCCTACGATTAGGTGTGAGAAGGGTGACAAGACTGCCAAGAGGATGATGAAAGGAACCGCACGGAAAATAGAGGTAATCTTGTCTAAAATCCAGAAAACGACCTTATTCTCCAAAACACCACCTGGTGCTGTCAAAACAAGGAAGAGACCTGCCACCAGTCCCAAGAAACCTCCGATGATGAAAGAAAGAACTGTCATATAGAGGGTTAGGTAGATGGCTGTTCCCCAGCCTGCCTGACCAGCCCAACCCATCTTATAGACGTTTGGTAAGTATGCTTTAATCAATTCTGCCATCTTACTGTCCTCCCTTCAATACTTTTAGCTGTACGCCTGCTTGACGAATGGCTTCTTGGGCACCTGCCAACGCTGCTTTTTCACCTGACAAGACCACAACTAATTCTCCAACAGGAGTACCATCGAGAATTTCGATATTTCCATAGAGGATATTAGCCGTTACTTGGTAATGCTTATACAATTCATTCAAAAGTGGCTCGTCTGTTGAAGCACCTGCATACTTGAGCTGTACCAAAATGCTATTTTCAGACAAGTATTCCACGATTTCTTGCTTCTCGATTTTGACCATAGCTTCATCAATGCCTGTGGCTGTTGAGATAAAGTCTTGAGTCAAAGGTTGTTTAGGGTCTGAGAAGATTTCAAGCACACTACCCTCTTCAATCAAATGCCCGTCCTGCATAACTGCTACACGATTGGCAATGTCTTTGACAATCTGCATTTCATGCGTAATTAAGACAACAGTTAAGCCTAATTTTTGGTTCAAATCTTGCAACAAGGCCAAAATCTGCTTGGTTGTCTTAGGGTCAAGGGCAGAAGTTGACTCGTCTGAAATCAAGATTTTTGGATCATTTGCTAAGGCACGCGCAATGGCTACACGCTGTTTTTGCCCTCCAGATAATTGTGAGGGGTAGTTTTCAGCGCGATCTGCCAAGCCGACCAAGTCCAACAACTTAGCAACTTTAGCCTTCTTCTCTTCCTTGCTAAGTCCAGAGTGTTTAAGGGCAAAGGCTACATTCTCCTCTGCTGTCTTTTGGCTCATCAGGTTAAAATGCTGGAAAATCATTCCAATATCTTGACGTTTACGACGCAACTGTTCTGCCGTCAAGGTCACCTTGCCATCAAAAATCACATCGTCGTCAATGGTAATTTTCCCTGCAGATGGTTTTTGCAAGAGGTTAATCACCCGTACAAGGGTTGATTTCCCTGCTCCAGAATATCCAACGATTCCGTAGATATCCCCTTCTTGGATGTGAATGGTCACATCCTTGACCGCTGTGATAGTTCTCTTCTTTTGATGAAAAGTCACATCGATCTGATCTAACTTGATAATATCTCTACTCATAGCTTCTAATCAGCTCCTCTACTAATTCAATATGGGTGTAATAATCGGCGATTCGCACGTTCTCATCTCCACCGTGGTCTCGGCTATTGGCATTTCCTAGGCCAAAGGCCACCATTGGTACTTCTAGGGCATCAAAAACCGTATGCATAGGACCTGTCCCCGCTGTAGTCGGCAAGACTGAAACGCCCTGTGGATAGAATTTCTTGGCCAACTCGATCACATTGAGAATGGCTGGTGCGCTCATATCGCTTCGATAGCTCATCTCTCCCAAGGTATAGTATAATTCTACCTTATCAAAGCCATTTTTGTCTAGCTGTTTCCGAATTTTTTCCAGAACATCATGCGGTTCTAAGCCCGGAACCAGACGAACTTCTAGCTTGGCACTGGCTTCTGCAGGCAAAATCGTTTTGACTCCTAGTCCTTGATAACCTGACTGGATTCCTTCGATATTAAGCGCTGGCTCGAAAAAGAAACGTTTTAGAAAGGCCATCCGCTCCTCCTGTAAGAGAGGCAACTCCAATCCATAGATCCGACTAACTTCCTCTGGGTTTCGTTGACCATAAGTTTCTAGCAAGGCCATTTCTCGTTCATTTGGCTCTTGCACTTCTTCGTACAAGCCTTCAACCAAGATACGGCCATCTGCAGCGCGAAGAGACTGTAGGGCTTGGAGGAGATACCAGGGAGCTGATTCCACAACCCCACCATAACTAGAATGGATATCGACATCCGCACTTTTTACCTTGGCATCAAAGGTCACAATCCCCTTATTTCCACCAGAAATTTCCAGCTGTTCCAAGGCATTTTTGGTCCCTTGTTCCCAGACCAACAAATCCGCCCCACGGAGTTTATCCGCATGTTTTTCCAGATACTTATCTAGGTCTGTCGAAGCCGATTCCTCCGCACCCTCCATGATAAAGCTGATATTGACAGGCAGGTCATCGTGGTGCTGCATGTATTTTCTCAAAGCACTCAAACGAGCTGTGATATGACCCTTATCATCGTCAACCCCACGCCCATACATGAAACCATTGCGCACCGAAAGCGTAAAGGGATCCTCTGTCCACACTTGATCTCCGTCCGCTGGCACAGTGTCATAGTGGTTATAGAAAATCAAGGTTTTGGCATCTGGACGCGAACTCTTGAAATGCGCCATGACAAAAGGCGCCGTGTAAGACTCATCAATCTCCACTTCAGCCCCAACACGCTTGAAAATCTCACCCAGATAGTTGGCAACTTCTTTGAGACCCACCTGTTGGGCAAAGACCGACTTCTTAGAAATCAAGGTACGCAAAACCTCAAAATAATGCTGGGCTACATGATCCTTTTCAAATTTTTCAATCTGTTCTTGTTCACTAGGAAAAACCATATTCTCTCTACCTTTCTATGAACTACTCTTCCTGACAATCCATGCTCTATACAAAAGCAAGAGGTGGAATTCTCTCTCCCACCTCCCTGTTTCTTATTACCAAACTGGTTGATCCAAACCGTCTGATGTTTCTTCGATAACTTTTTTCACTTCATCTGTATGGTAAGCTGCGATCACTTTCTTGATAGCATCAGCTTTTGGTGATGTTTCCCAATCTTTTTTCGCAACGATGATGTTGTACCATTGTTTTGAGTTTTCATCAGCTTGTTCTTTGAAAAGTGCTTTCTTGTAGTCCAATTTTGCTTCTGTAACGAAGGTATTGTTTACAACGGCAGCGTCAACTGATGACAATGAACGAGCTGTTTGGCTAGCGTCCAATTCAGTGATTTTCAAGTTCTTTGGATTTTCTTTGATGTTAGCAACTGTTGCAAGAGCAGTTCCTGAAACGTCCAATTTAATCAAGCCAGCTGATTGAAGCAAGTAAAGCGCACGGCTTTCGTTTGTAGCATCGTTCGGTACAGCGATTTCTCCGTTTGCTGGGATGTCTTCTACTTTAGTGTACTTGTTGTCACTTCCATTCAAACCTGAGTAAAGGCGGATTGGAGAGATGTAAGTATCAGCAATCGCTACAAGGTCTTTCCCGTTTTCCTTGTTCCAGTTGTTCAAGAAGTTATAGTGTTGGAAAGCGTTCAAGTCTACTTCGCCATCAGCAGTTGCCTTGTTTGGTTGTGAGTAGTCTGTGAACTCTGTAAATTCCAAAGTGATTCCGTCTTTTTTAACCAATTCTTGAACTTTATCCCAACGAGCTTCTTCAGAACCGCTACGGTTAACAGTTGCAATTTTGATAGTTGTTGCATTGTCTGCTTTCTTTTCTGAGTTTCCGCAAGCTGCAAGAGCCAAACCTGCGACTGTAGCAAGGGCTGCTAGGCCAAGCCATTTTTTAATTTTCATGATTCTTTCTCCTTAAAAATAATACCGTACTAGTATCTCATACTTTGTTCAATTGCACAAATTGTTATTAGATAATCAGATATATAGTTTAAAACTATATCCCTAAAAACTGAGAAATCACCCATCTTACTCAGAATGGATGACTTCAAAAAATTATTTAATATCAGCTTCTGCTGGTAGATAAGTATCTCCGAAGAATTGTTTAGACAATTTTTCAAGCGTTCCGTCTTTGTAAAGTTCTTTGATGCGTTTGTCTACAAATGATTTCAACTCATCTTGACCTTGAGCAAGAAGTGGGTAAACGTAAGGTTGTTGGTCGCTTGGAAGTTCGATAACTTTCAAGTTGTCCAAACCTTGGTTCTTGATAACTGTTTCAACACCAATTTTATCAAAAATCTTATAGTCAAATTGTCCATCGCTCAAACGTACCATGATTTGTTGGAAGTCTGCCTTAGTATAGTTAAGGATAGTTGGGTTGTCCGGGTGTTCAGCGTTGTATGCTTCTAACTGCTTAGCTGATGTAGTGGCTTGAACGACTTCCGTCGATTTTCCACCGATATCAGCGAGAGACTTGATGCTAGAGTCGTCTTTCTTCACTACAAGGACATTAGGGTTTTGGGCAATTGGTGCGGCATAAAGGTATTTCTCCGCACGTTCTTTAGTGTAGCTAAGATTGTTGACAGCCATATTGTAACGGTCAGCGTCAAGACCAGCAAAGACACCTGACCATTCTGTCTTTTCAAACTTGACATCATATTTGTCAGAATCTTTAAAGATAGCGCGAACGACTTCAATCTCGTAACCAGTCAATTCGCCATTTTCTTCATAGATAAATGGTTTTGGCGAGCCATTGGTTGCAACGATGATTTCTTTCTTGCTAGCTGCTTCTCCTTCTTTCTTAGCACCACCTGAGCAAGCTGCTAACACACCTGCAGCAACAAAAGCAAGGGCCGCAAGAGATGAGTATTTAACGATTTTTTTCATGTCATTTCCTCCAAAATAGAATACCTTATAATCTTAACAGAAAAAGACTATTTACGCCATTATATGATATCTATCTCTGTGATAAGTTTTCTTTATGGCTGATTTATACTCAATGAAAATCAAAGAGCAAACTAGGAAGCTAGCCGTAGGTTGCTCAAAGCACTGCTTTGAGGTTGTAGATAGAACTGACGAAGTCAGTAACCATATATACGGCAAGGTAAAGCTGACGTGGTTTGAAGAGATTTTCGAAGAGTATTAAAAGACCAAACGCAAGACTGCAATTAAGACCACTCCAAAGAGAACTGTTCCGACTAGATTGCGGTAGCGAAAGGCTACCCAAGCTGTTGGAAAGACGGCTAAGAAGTCCAGCCATTTGATTTGAGGAAAGCTCCCAACCTTGCCTGTCACTACGCTTGAAAGAATCAAGGCAAAGATAATAGAAACGGGCAAGAACTTCAAAAAACGTTCAACAATCGCAGGCAAACCCTTATACTTGACTAAGATGAAGGGAATCATACGGGGAATCCACGTCACCAAGCCAGAGAAAATAACTGCTAATAAAAGATACTTACTGACCATCTAAAACCACCCCCATTGTACAACCAAGTAGCGTCGCAAAGAGAACAGCTAGCGACTGAGACACCACTGTCAAGAGTAAAAAGAAGGACACCGCAACAACTGCTAGGATAATGAGCAAATTGCGGACAGGAATCCGTCTTTGCATAATCTGGAATTGCGAAGCAAAAATGCCGATAAACATCCCAACTAGGGCAAAATCTAAACCAAAGATTTCTGGATTTGGCAGCAGGCCACCCAGAGCCGTTCCGACCACTGTTCCCACAAACCAAGCCACATAACTGTTGAGATTGTTCCCGTGCATCCACATAGGATTGACCTTGTCTGCATGGGCCAATTCGCCCATCAAAACACCATAAGTCTCATCCGTCAAGATACTAGACATACCGATATTGTGCCAGAGACTAGTATGACGAAAATAGGTCGACGCATGCAAACTCAACAAAAAGAGACGCAAATTGATCAAAAAAACCGTCATAGCAATAGCTGCCACAGGAGCTTGAACCGCAATCAGTGCCAGCATGGCAAACTGGGCACTCCCAGCATAAACAAAGAGGCTCATCAAGCCCATCTCCACAGGTGTCACATAGGGCGCACCAATAATCCCACAGGCCAGGCCGATACTGACATAACCAAGTGCCGTTGGCATAGCTGCCTGCGCCCCCTCCCAAAATCCTTTTTCTTTCATCTTTCTCCTCATATTGTCTTAATAAATGGGCTGAAAAGGCTCCAGCCACAGCATGGACTATTATAACATATTCAGGAAAGAGAAAAAAGTCTGCTGATTGTAATCAGACAGACTCCATTTTATTCTATAGTATCAAAAACAAGACTTGGTTTGGCATTGAAATCCAAGTCTTGCTCATATTCAGATTCATCCATTATGCGATGCTCATGCCGTATTTTATAATGAATCATATTTTAAAAATACCAGACCACACTACTCCCTGCTTATATTTAGCTTCTTTCTTTTGGACAAATTTTGCCAAATCCAATAACTCTGTCGGTGGTTCACCTTTAAAGCCCAATAATTCTTTAGAGACGGCAAATGAGAGACGTACAGCTAGCAAATCTTCACTAGTACTAGAGAACTGTTTTGCTGTTTCCAGCAATTGCTTCCTAAATTCTTCCGTCAAGCTAATTTCTTTATTATTGTACAGGGAATGAATTAAAATTTGTAACTGACTCTGTTTTTCCATCGTTTACCTCATTTTATCTAGGACGCCAAGGACCATATTTAGCCCAACCATCCACCATAACATTTACAGTGTGTTCCAAATTAGAAATATATTGTACAGACTTCCAGTTGCTAGGTGAAATTTCGTTTCTTTCATGGACACCTCTAAAAATTTTTAGAAGTTCTTTTCAAATAATCATGCAACATTCATATAAAATAAATTTTAACAATTAGTATCATTCTTTTTGAAAAAATTACAAATAACTAATAAATAAATTCCTATAGATAGTGTAAATCCATTTATTAAAATACCCAAAATTTTTATATCTGTATAAAATTGAGGAATAATCAAAAATAGAATGGCAAATAAAGCATATAAACTTGAATTAGTCGAATATATCAATCCCATAGTGTCGTATCTATACTCTGAGTAAATCATTTTTTCAAACATATTTCCTGATATACCTATTAAAATAAATGCTAAAAAAAATAACAACAACTTTATTAACGGAAATGGAGTAATAAATACTAGCATGAGTGCTAATCCAGATACAGTATAATCAATAAAGAAAAACATTTTATACGGAATTCCCACTCTAGGAGCCAAAATTGCTCCTATCAAATCGGCAAATCTTTGAGCTCCTAGTACCAATCCCAAATATTGAATAGGTATGCCTTCTGATAAAAGATACAGTGGCATTAAAGTTAAAAGTAGATCTGTACCCCCACTTAAAATTGACTCTGTAACTACTATAAAAGAGGCAAATTTTGATTCTCGAAAAGCAGAAACAGTTTCCAAAAATTGGAAAGAAGAATTACTTTCCAAATCTACCTTTTCAGGTCGAACACTTTTAGTATTGTTTTTGGAACCGGGCAATCTGATTTTAATCATAAAATAAATAGCAGCCACAAAAAACGGAATACTTAAATTAAAAACAACAAAATAAGATAGAAGCCCTAATAGTAGAGATGCAGTTAAATTACTAATAATATCTAACACATTTGATGCCAAGTATTGAACATCTATCGATTTCTTTATTAGCATGTCATCATTATTTAAAGTTTCTGGAACAATTTTCATCTGCAGTGTATTTAATAAATTAGTTGATAATGCGAACAAAAAATTCAATACATAGATATACACAACACGAAAATGATACCTTAAACACAGAATTGTAATCACAATTATAATAAACTGGAGAATCTGGAAAATCACTAGCCAAATTTTATCTCTCTGAATTTTATTTATAAAACTTCCATAAAAAACAGCAAGCAAATTTGGGATAAAACCAATTAGAGTAAATAGAGATAACTGTCCTGCCTCAATATGATATACACTTACTAACCCTATCGATAAAGCAATAAAGTAAAAACTATCTGCAATATTCCTAGACGATCTACCTAATATTAAATTTATAAAATTTTGGCTAAATTTTCTTAATATCATGCTTATAAACCTCAAAATTCATGCAATCGATTTGAATATAATCCGTTAAATTCAATAATCCTGTTAAAGTATCTAATACTTTATAAGATATGATTGATGCAGCCATATATGATATTGGAGAAATAACACTATACGGTATTCTACTATCCAAAACATGATCATCTGTTATCATAAAGTCCCTATAAAACTCCCTCAATGAAATAGTTTTGCCCGGAATAATATGTAGGTAGTTTATTACCGTAGATGCATATGAGCCAACAATAATAGGTCTCGTATATTTATGAGCTAAATCATCAAACCAGTAGTCTATCTCTATTCTAGGAGTATCTGCACAGCATAAAGCAATGTCAAAATTATAATCTTTAAAAATAGTTTCTAAGTCATTCTGACACTCTAACTTCCTATAAATAGTTGTCACATTTGAATCAGAAATCTCTTGAATATGCTGTTTTATTATGTCTATTTTTAGCTTACCAATATCAGATTTCTTAAAGGATGTTTGTCTAGTAAGATTTGACTCTTCCACAATGTCAAAATCTACTAATATGAAATTACCTATACCTAGACGAGCTAAAATTTCGACTGTTGTTGATCCAATACCCCCTACACCAACAATTAAAACTGTTGAATTTAATAATCTATCCTGATACTTACTAGGGTCTAAATTTTCTGACAAATCAACCCACTCAAAGAAATTAATATTTCGGGAATATTTGGAATTATCATATTGATTACTAGTCACTAATCCCATAGATATCATCGACTCAACAACTTGTTTTTCTCCATTAGACAACAATTTTATATCAATGTCATTATCTAATTTTTTTATTAAATTGATGTTCTCTTCATTAAAATCAATCTCCCTTACAAGAGAAGCATTACCAAAACCAAATTTTATTTTATCTTTAAATATATACGGTTGAAGAGTTCTCTTTATTCTCATTTAGATCCTCCTAATCAAAAACTATTAAAAGATAAACAACAAATAGGAGTTTGGAAAATATTTTCCTAAACTCCAAAATTATAAATACGAATACAACTCATTTATAATTTCTATCCATATAATAAATTAAAATACAAAAAACTTATCGACTTCTAAAATTCAGTTAAAATCTTAATAGCATGCAGATATTAACTTTTAAACATTATGAATATCATCATTCTTCACAATTATTAAGATTTAAGATTTTTTGTATAATATCCGTTGCATTTGCAGCAAAATATATATTAATTAGAATTTTTGTCGTATATGTTTATCTTGATTTCAATCCACTATATCTAATCCAAAGTTTATCTTTTCTATCCTATAGATTGCTATTATTTAACTAACGGCCACCTAAACGATGCCCTTGAAATGAATATGGTACAGCAGACATTGTTTCTCCTCCAATTATTTTTCTTTGTAAACCACTTATGCGACCTAGGATTTGCTTCAAGTACTTTACAAGAACACTATAACACGAAAATTGGCGTATTTGAGAAAATCGCATATTTGATATTTTTTCTTATAGAAATTTCTGATTTGCGATTTTGGTGGATTTGATTATTTCCCTGGTATAATAAAGTTACTACTAACAAGGAGGGATATAATGATGAAAAAAAGAAAAATCCAACTGATACTCCTGCTTATTTCGGAGTGGGTTATCGTCTTCCCGTTTCTAATCAATCGATAAGTTCTTTGTATTGCTGAAAACGCAATTCGAATAGAGCTGTTAATTGTGGATTTTCTAATACTTGCAGAGATTGGATAAAGTGTTCAATCTCTTTTTGATTGCTTCCTTTAGTTTGAAGAAAGACACTCATTTTCTTTAAAAATTGCCACGATACTTTCTCAAAAACATCGTACGGACGCAACATGCTCTCCAACTCGGCTTCGAAGATTGGGATGTATGAGAAAAGTTTTCGCTCCATGAGCTCTGATATAATATTCAGAAATCCACTTTTCATATACAGTCTATTATGTACCAACTCTTTAAATTCCTTGGATTTTTCAAGCAAAGAGGTTGATAAAAAGATTAGGTCTTGATTGCTCAAGAAGGGCATGGTATTACAAAAGAGATAGAGTTCAAACCAGGTCCAAGACTCAATAGCATAGAGATAAGTAGTCAAAAACTCCCTATCCTCCTCTGTTAGCAGATAGCTCTTATTTAAGGAATGAATAGCATTTTTAATCACAATGGCATTCAAACGACGATAGGTCTCTGCCATCTGTTCTTGCTCGACTTCCTCCAACAGTTGCTCTAAGCCAGCAATATCTTGATGGGCAAAGCGATCCACAACCCTTCTACCAATTCGCATATGTGGGGATTCTTGATAGTTGTTGAGCTTATGCCCAAACTCATCAAAATTCATATTGATTCCTTGAATAGCTAGAATTAACTTGTCCGCAGATAACATAGACTGCCCTAGTTCAAACTTAGACAACTGAGAAGCTGTTAGTCCAGCACAAGCCACATCTGACTGCTTGAGCTTTCTCGCCCAGCGCAATTCCTTGTAAAATTCTCCCAATTCCATTCTCTCAATCATCTTGCCACCTCCTAGCTTTTGCATATTATATCATTATTTCTATAGTTTTGTCAAAATATTCTGACACTTTGGTGATTAAAAAAGCCAGCCTTAAGCTGACTCCATTTTATTCCATCGTATCAAAAGCGAGACTTGGTTTGGCATTAAGATCCAAGCTTGCAAAGTTTTCTTTGTTCCACTCGCTGACGCTAGCATAGGCAATCATACCTGCATTGTCTCCGCAGAGGCGCAGAGGTGGAATGATGACCTTGACATCTGTGATTTCAGTTGCTAGGCGTTCTCTGAGACCTTTATTGGCTGCCACACCACCTGCTACGACTAAGGTTTTAACAGGGTATTTCTCCAAAGCCTTCTTAGTTTTTGCCATAAGAATATCCAAGACAGTTGCTTGGAAGGAAGCACACAAATCCTCTGTGGACAAGCTTTCTCCCTTTTGCTCGGCATTATGGTGAAGATTGATAAAGGCAGATTTCAAACCTGAGAATGAAAACTCCAGATTATCTTCCTTAATCATGGCACGAGGAAAATCATAAATATCCTGCCCCTGATGAGCCAACTCGTCAATCTCACGACCAGCAGGATAGGTCAAGCCCATGACACGGCCGACCTTATCATAGGCCTCGCCAACCGCGTCATCTCGCGTTTCTCCAACAATCTTGTAGTCACCAGCCTCGGAAACATAGACCAACTCCGTATGTCCACCGCTAACCAAGAGGGCTAGCAAGGGAAACTCCAAAGGCTCCACACTCTGAGCGGCCATGAGGTGGCCAGCCATGTGGTTAACGGGAATTAGCGGAAGTCCATGTGCCCAAGCAAAGGCCTTAGCAGCTGACAAGCCAACTAGCAAGGCTCCGACCAAGCCTGGTCCATAGGTAACCGCAACAGCTGTCACATCCTCTTCCGTAATCCCTGCTTCTGCTAGCGCCTCCTCGATGCAGGCTGTAATGACCTCGACATGGTGACGACTGGCTACTTCAGGCACTACGCCCCCAAAACGTTTGTGGCTCTCAATTTGACTGGCAATGACATTGGACAAGAGCTCATCGTCGTTTTTCAAGACGGCGACACTGGTCTCATCACAGGATGTCTCAAATGCTAAAATATATCTATCCTTCATCTATTTCTCTCTTCATGATGATGGCGTCCTCGACTGGGTCATAGTAGTAGGCCTTTCGCTCAGCGATAACCGCCATCTTTTCTTTCTTGTAAAATGCTTGCGCTCGATGATTTGACTTTCTGACTTCGAGGAAAATCTCCTTGTCTGTCGGCAATTGAGCAAACAAGGCTGACGCAATTCCCTGACCCTGATAGGCTCCTTTGACAGCGATTTGCAGGACTTCTACTTCAAAGAGAGTCTCCTGCACAGCTAGAAAGCCAATCACTTCTGCCCCATCATAAGCCAGAGCATACCAAGTCTGATCTTGAGCTAGGTCTGCTTGGATTTGTTCCAGCGTCCAAGGGCTGACTGGGTAAACAGCTGCCATGACAGCGTAGATGGCTTGAGCCAAGTCAGGTTGCTGTTGGATTCGTTTAATTTCTATCATAGGCGTTTAATGTAAGACTCGCCAGACTCGGTATGGTTCTTGAGCCAGTTTTCCTCAGCCTCGACACGCTTGAGGTAGTTAGGCACAAAGTCGTGCAAGGAGTCTGCTTCCTTGTCCCAAGCCAAAAGAGCTAGATTGGCTGCATTAGGCAAGGTTTCTTTGTAATTAGTCCTTGGTAAATGTTCTTGAATCTGCTCAACAAAGGGGCCAACTTCTCCGACAAAGGTTACCTGACTAGCCCCCTTGATTAACTCAATCACTCGCTCAAAGGGCAGGTGTGCTTCTGGCATGACAGGTTTGGCATTTTCATAAAATCCTGCGTAAACATTGTTGCGACGCGCATCCATCAAAGGAACGAACAAGCCTTCTTGTTGATATGGCACCAAAGCCAAGAGGCTAGACATACCAACCAACTCGATGTTCAGAGTGTGAGCTAAGGCTTTGGCAGTTGCCACCGCAATTCGCAAGCCTGTGTAGCTACCTGGCCCTTCCGCCACCACGATTCGGTCCAAATCCTTGGGCGTCCAATCCAAACTTGCCATCAAAAAATCAATGGCAGGCATGAGGGTAATACTGTGATTTTTCTTGATATTAATCGTCGTCTCGGCAAGAACCTGCTTGTCCTCTAAAATAGCGAGAGAAAGAGCCTTGCTGGACGTATCAAAAGCTAATACTTTCATAACACATTCCTATCTTTTTATCTGCTTACTATTATACTACAAAAGCTGGCACATGGGAATTTTCTTTATCCCCAAACAAAAATGCCTATACTTAGCCCAAAAACAATTCGCAAATAAAATTCAAAAAAATGCTCACTTTTCCTTTTCTTTTACGAATATAAAAGTGAACAAGAAAAAAGGAGGAAAGTTCAATGACAAATTTTGACGTTCTTGACAATCAATTTTTATCCTTATCTGAAAATGAATTATCAGATATTGATGGCGGTCTCGCTCCCTTGGTTATATTTGGAGTAGCAGTATCTTGGAAAGCTATTGCAGGTGGAACAGCACTTATAGGTTCTGGTTTGGCAGCTGGTTATTTTTTAGGAGGAGATTAATATGATGAAAGATTTGAACAACTATTGTGAAATTTCTAATAAGGAATTGCAAGAAATAAAGGGTGGCTTTGGTGTAGGTGTTGGTATCGCTTTATTTATGGCAGGTTATACCATTGGAAAAGACCTTCGTAAAAAGTTTGGTAAGTCATGCTAGATAAGAAACACATTTTTAGAAGGATAAATTTTATTGTCTTCATCTCTTACAGTTTTCTCAGCATTCTCAATGATTTAAACATGACTACTATCCCTTTACCAATTGATCTATCTGTTTGTATTGTTTTATTTTTATGCTTCAACTCTATTTTTGAGCAGAACAATGACTCCCATAAAAATAATAAGCTCTGAAAATTCCACTGTCATGTCATTTTAGAAAAATGCAAAGATCACCTCATCTTGATAGATGGGGTGGAATTTTTCGTATCGTAAATCTACTATCTCTATATCCCCAAACAAAAATGCCCCAGCATAAGCAGGGCATCTAGGCATTTAATCCAAAGTAAAATACAAACCAAACGACATAGGTTACGAGGAGGAGAAAAAGCGAGTAGAGAGTCACAAAGGTAATTTTCCACAAGAACTTGGTTTGTCGTCGTTCCAGTTTGGCAAATAGAAGATTCCCCGCATAAACGCAAGCAACAAAAACAATAAAAGCTACCAAGCGAGCTCCGATAGCAAAAGCAAATAAGTTATACATAGGACAACCTCCTTGACTTAAAAACTATATGGAATTATGACAAGCAATAAATTTCACTTCCGTTATCAATATAACACATTTTCTTTATTTTTGCAAGCGCTTACCAAAGAAATCACCCCATGACTTTCTCGTTTCCGTCTTTTACTAATTTTTCATTTTGTGGTATAATTGAAATAATTGTAACGAATCAAGGTCAATCTAGACACAAAATGGAATGAAATCAAGCAAATCTATGCTAAAAGTTTGGAATAAGCTGACCTGTAAAATAGAAAGGAACTATATGATTTACAAAGTTTTTTATCAAGAAACAAAAGAACGTAGCCCACGTCGTGAAACAACACGCGCACTTTACCTAGACATCGATGCCAGCTCAGAACTTGAGGGTCGTATCGCTGCTCGCCAACTTGTCGAAGAAAATCGCCCAGAGTACAATATCGAGTATATCGAACTCTTGTCTGACAAATTGCTAGATTACGAAAAAGAAACTGGCGCCTTCGAAATTACGGAGTTCTAATATGGCCTACACTCTTAAACCTGAAGAAGTCGGCGTTTTTGCCATCGGTGGTCTGGGAGAAATCGGGAAAAATACATACGGGATTGAATACCAAGACGAGATTATCATCGTCGATGCTGGGATTAAATTCCCAGAAGATGACTTGCTTGGTATCGACTATGTCATTCCTGACTACTCTTACATCGTGGACAATATCGACCGCGTCAAGGCTGTTCTGATTACGCACGGACACGAGGACCACATCGGTGGGATTCCTTTCCTGCTCAAGCAAGCAAATGTCCCTATCTATGCTGGTCCACTTGCCTTGGCTTTGATCCGTGGGAAACTCGAAGAACACGGCCTCTTGCGCAACGCCAAACTTTACGAAATCAACCACAATACTGAGTTAACCTTTAAAAACCTCAAGGCAACTTTCTTTAGAACGACTCACTCTATTCCAGAGCCTTTGGGAATTGTCATTCATACTCCTCAAGGGAAAATTGTCTGTACGGGTGACTTCAAGTTTGACTTAACACCAGTTGGTGAACCTGCGGACTTGCACCGTATGGCAGCCCTTGGTGAAGAAGGCGTGCTCTGTCTCCTGTCTGACTCAACAAATGCGGAAGTGCCAACCTTTACCAACTCTGAAAAAGTCGTTGGTCAGTCCATCATGAAGATTATCCAAGGTATTGAAGGACGTATCATCTTTGCATCCTTTGCCTCAAATATCTTCCGTCTCCAGCAAGCAACAGAAGCTGCTGTTAAGACTGGACGCAAGATTGCGGTCTTTGGTCGTTCCATGGAAAAGGCCATTGTCAACGGAATCGATCTTGGCTACATCAAAGCTCCTAAGGGAACCTTTATCGAGCCAAATGAAATCAAAGACTACCCTGCAGGAGAAATTCTGATCCTTTGTACAGGTAGTCAGGGTGAGCCGATGGCAGCCCTCTCTCGTATCGCCAACGGAACCCACCGTCAGGTACAACTCCAACCAGGTGATACCGTTATCTTCTCTTCAAGTCCAATCCCTGGAAATACGACTAGCGTCAACAAGCTGATCAACATCATTTCTGAAGCTGGTGTCGAAGTTATCCACGGTAAAGTGAACAATATCCATACATCTGGACACGGTGGCCAGCAAGAGCAAAAACTCATGCTCCGCTTGATTAAGCCAAAATACTTCATGCCTGTCCACGGTGAATACCGCATGCAAAAAGTCCACGCTGGACTAGCAGTGGATACTGGTGTTGAGAAGGACAATATCTTTATCATGAGCAATGGTGATGTGCTTGCCCTCACCGCAGATTCTGCTCGTATCGCAGGTCATTTCAACGCCCAAGACATCTATGTAGATGGAAATCGTATCGGTGAAATCGGTGCTGCTGTCCTCAAAGACCGTCGTGATCTATCTGAAGATGGTGTCGTTCTGGCAGTCGCAACTGTTGACTTCAAATCGCAGATGATTCTGTCTGGTCCAGACATCCTCAGCCGAGGCTTTGTCTACATGAGAGAGTCTGGAGACTTGATTCGCCAAAGCCAGCGTATCCTCTTCAATGCCATTCGTATCGCACTGAAAAATAAGGATGCTAGCGTTCAATCTGTCAATGGTGCCATTGTCAACGCTATTCGCCCCTTCCTTTATGAAAATACAGAACGTGAACCGATCATTATCCCTATGATTCTCACACCAGATGAAGAATAATACTCTTCGAAAATCTCTTCAAACCACGTCAGCTTCGCCTTGCCGTACTCAAGTACAGCCTTCGGCTAACTTCCTAGTTTGCTCTTTGATTTTCATTGAGTACAAGTCAACAAAACAGCCCCGATTTTTCGGAGCTGTTTTTCTCTATGCTTTCTTTTCTTGATTTTTAGAAATACTACGATTTTTACCTTCAAGATACACCATCAAAATAGAAATATCTGCTGGATTTACTCCCGAAATACGGCTGGCTTGGCCGATGGTTTCTGGATTGATAAGTTTGAACTTCTGACGGGCTTCGGTTGCGATAGAATCAATGTCATCCCAGTCGATATTGGCTGGAATGCGTTTTTCTTCCATGCGTTTCATCTTGGCAACCTGGTCCATGGCTTTGGAAATATAGCCTTCGTACTTGATTTCTGTTTCAATCAATTCGATAATCTTGTCATCCAAGTCCTCTGCAGCTGGTCCGATAAAAGCCACCACATCTTGGTAAGACACTTCTGGACGGCGAAGGAATTCCTTGGCTGTCACTGCATCGGTCAACGGCTTAAAGCCCATCTCCTCAACCTTGGCATTGGTTTCCTTGACTGGCTTGAGTTTGATGCTGTCTAGGCGTTTCATCTCATTTTCAAATTGATTTTTCTTGATTTCAAAACGAGCCCAGCGTTCATCATCCACAAGACCAATCTCGCGTCCCATCTCCGTCAAACGCATATCAGCATTGTCATGACGGAGGATAAGACGGTATTCAGCACGACTGGTCAAAAGGCGATAAGGCTCAATCGTTCCCTTGGTCACCAAGTCATCAATCATCACCCCGATATAACCGTCACTGCGCTTCAAAATCAATTCAGGCTTGCCTTGGATTTTCAGAGCCGCATTGATCCCAGCGATAATCCCTTGGCCTGCTGCCTCTTCGTAACCTGACGTTCCATTAGTCTGACCAGCAGTGAAAAGTCCGGAGATTTTCTTGGTTTCCAGAGTCGCACGCAACTGGTGAGGCAAGACCATATCATACTCAATGGCATAACCTGTCCGCATCATCTCTGCATTTTCCAAACCTTTGATAGAATGAACCAAGTCACGTTGGACATCCTCAGGCAGACTGGTTGAAAGTCCTTGGACATAGACTTCCTCTGTATTGCGCCCTTCTGGCTCAAGGAAGAGTTGGTGGCGTTCCTTGTCCGCAAAGCGCACAATCTTGTCCTCAATCGATGGACAGTAACGAGGCCCCACTCCCTTGACCACACCTGTAAACATAGGCGCACGGTGGAGGTTATTTTGGATAATTTCATGACTGGTACCATTGGTATAGGTCAACCAGCATGGCACCTGATCCTTGACATAATCCTCATCACGTGAAGTGTATGAGAAGTGATTAGGCGCTTCATCTCCTGGTTGGATTTCTGTCACATCGTAGTTGATTGAAGAAGCCTTGACACGTGGAGGGGTTCCTGTCTTGAAACGACCGATTTCGAGACCCAATTCCTTGAGATTGTCAGCAAGGTTAATAGATGCTAGGCTGTGGTTAGGACCTGATGAGTACTTGAGGTCTCCGATGATAATTTCCCCACGAAGGGCTGTCCCTGTCGTCACGATAACGGCCTTGGCAGCATACTCTTGATGGGTCGCCGTACGCACACCGACAACCTTGCCAGCTTCCACCAAAATCTCATCAATCATGGTCTGACGAAGGGTCAGATTTTCTTGATTTTCAACCGTCTTGCGCATCTCCTTAGAGTAAAGCTCCTTGTCAGCCTGCGCACGAAGGGCACGGACAGCTGGACCTTTCCCAGTGTTGAGCATCTTCATCTGGATGTAAGTCTTGTCAATGGTCTTGGCCATCTCGCCACCGAGGGCATCAACTTCACGCACGACAATTCCCTTGGCAGACCCACCGATAGAGGGGTTACAAGGCATGAAAGCCAGCATTTCAATGTTGATAGTCGCAAGCAAGACCTTACAGCCCATACGGCTAGCGGCCAAGGAAGCCTCGACCCCAGCGTGTCCCGCACCAATTACAATAATATCGTATTCTTCAGTAAAATGATAAGTCATATTTCTCTCCTATTCCTCAAGATGAATGTGTCTTAGTTGGCCGTCCCAATCTGGTAGGGCTGTTTTTAGAAAGGCTGGAACTAGCTGGATATTCTGGAGCTTATCCAAATCAATCCATTCGCAAGGTTGCGTCTTCTCATCTTCCTGCATAGTCAATGGGGCATCGTCAAGCAAATTCACTAGATAATGAAACTCGATATTGTGATAGGAAACACCGTCCTGTTCAAAACGATTTTCAACCACGAAAGCTAGCTGCCCAGCTTGAGCTTTGACACCCAGTTCTTCCCTCACTTCACGGACTACCGCGTCTTCCGTGCTTTCATTGACTTGAATCGCACCGCCAATTGTGTAATACTTGCCCTTTTCTTTGGTAACTAGGAGCTTGCGATTTTGGACAATCAAGGCTGTCGCCCGAACACCAAAAACCGTATTTTCTACTTTTGTCCGAAAGTCTTGTTGAGTCATTCTTGTCCTTTCCCTTAAACGACACAAAAACAGTCAAAACTCCAAAGAAGTGCAGGACAAAAAAGCCTGCAACATCCATGAGCTTTGACCATCATTTCTATTGCTGTTATTATTGTAGCAGATTGAGAAAATTTGTCAATCTAAATGTACTGACAAACTTGTCCATCTCGATAAGCATTGTCAATCAAGCCACCACCTAGACACTCTTCGCCATCGTAAAAGACAACTGCCTGTCCTGGTGTAATCGCGCGTTGCGGTTCTGCAAAGACGACCTCTGCCTTGTCTCCTTTGACATGGACGGTCACCTTCGAATCAGGTTGACGGTAGCGGAATTTAGCCGTACATTCAAGCGTAAACTCCTCTGGCATGTCACGAGTAAAGTGGACTTGGATAGCCTCTAGGCTGGTTGACATGAGCGAATCATGGTAGAATCCTTGACCGACATAAAGGATATTCTTGCTCAGGTCTTTTCCGACAACGAACCAAGGAGCATTGTCTCCGCCGTGTTGTCCACCGATACCGAGACCTCCACGCTGACCAATCGTATAATACATAAGACCTGCATGCTCGCCCATATCGCGACCATCCACAGTCATCATGCGACCAGGCTGAGCTGGTAGGTAGTTGCTAAGGAAGTTTTTAAAGTTCTTTTCTCCGATAAAACAAATCCCTGTCGAATCTTTCTTCTTAGCAGTCGCAAGTCCTGCTTCTTCTGCTAGTCTGCGAACTTCAGGCTTTTCCAAATGTCCTAGTGGGAACATGGTTTTTTGAAGTTGTTCTTGCGAAAGCTGGCTGAGGAAATAGGTCTGGTCCTTGCCATTGTCCACGCCACGAAGCATATGAACAGTACCATCTTCATCACGCGCTACTCGGGCATAGTGCCCAGTCGCTACATAGTCTGCCCCCAAGGTCATGGCATAGTCCAAAAAGGCCTTAAACTTGATTTCCTTGTTACACATAACATCTGGGTTTGGCGTGCGCCCTGCACGGTATTCCGCTAGGAAATACTCAAAGACGCGGTCCCAGTACTCTTTTTCAAAATTAACAGAGTAGTAAGGAATACCAATCTGGTCTGCCACCGCAGCCACATCCTTGTAATCTTCGGTCGCCGTACAGACGCCGTTTTCATCTGTGTCATCCCAGTTCTTCATGAAGATACCGATCACATCGTAGCCCTGCTCCTTGAGAAGAAGAGCCGTCACCGACGAATCAACACCACCACTCATCCCCACAACAACACGTGTTTTAGAGTTATCACTCATGGTAAGTCTCCCATCTATTCGTTTATTCACGATTGAAGGTCGTGTGTGCTTCAACGATTGAAGGTCGCTTGAGCAGTATTCATTATAACATGCTTGGTTGGAGAAGACAAGAAAGAGGCTGTCAATCGACCAACCTCTTATTCTGAACCTATCAATCTAGCACTTTTTAGCTTCATTCGCTTTCTTAGCAACTGCAATTTGGTATTTCACTTGGTCAAATCCTGTACCTCCCAAGGAATTTCGTCTTTGAACAGCAGTTTTAGGTTGCAAGTAGACATAAATATCCTCGGCAATGAGGGAATGATAGGTTTGCAATTCCTCCAAAGTCCAATCTTGAATATTTTTAGCAGACTTGATAGAGTCTAACACTAATCTTCCCACAACCTCATGAGCTTCTCTAAATGGCAAACCTTTCCCTGCCAAATAATCTGCCAACTCAGTCGCATTTGAAAAATCCTTCTCTGTCGACTCTTGCATTTTTTCCTTGTTTACCTGCAAGCTGGATAACATACCTGCCAACACATCGAGGGAATTTAAAATCGTCTCGACCGTGTCAAACATCCCTTCCTTATCCTCTTGCAAATCCTTATTATAAGCTAAAGGTAAGGACTTCATGACTGTCAACAGTCCAAACAGATTCCCATAAACTCTACCAGTCTTTCCTCGAATCAACTCAGCCATATCTGGATTTTTCTTTTGGGGCATAATAGAGGAACCTGTTGTAAACGTATCCGACAAGGTAATGAATTGGTACTCAAAGCTACACCAATTGATCATTTCTTCACAAAAACGGCTCATATGCATCATGAGTATACTGGCATTGAATAGAAATTCTAAGATAAAATCGCGGTCACTAACAGCATCCAAAGAATTTGTATAAGGTTGCTTAAACTCCAGCAAATCGCTAGACAATTGGCGATCAATGGGGAAAGTCGTCCCTGCCAAAGCTGCCGCACCTAGAGGGCATAAGTCTGTATGCTTCTGGTTAAATTCAAAACGTTCACTGTCTCTTTGAAACATATTGTAGTAAGCCATCAGGTGGTGGGCAAAACTAATAGGCTGGGCATGTTGCAGATGGGTATAGCCCGGCATGATCGTCTCCACATGATTTTCCGCCAAGTCTAATAAAACACCCTTGAGATGAGCCAGTTTATCTAGGACATGACCTAGTTGGTCCTTGAGATACAAGTGCATATCTGTCGCAACTTGGTCATTTCGAGAACGAGCTGTATGTAGCTTCCCTGCAAGGGGACCAATTTTTTCTGTCAGCAACACTTCCATATTCATATGAATATCTTCGTTTGCGATATCAAAGTCAAGTTGGCCTGCCTCTAGCTCTTCTAAAAGCTCTTTCAAGCCTTCTTGAATCTTTTCTGACTCCTTCAAACTCAAAATGCCCGTCTGACCCAACATCTGAACGTGGGCTAAAGAACCAATCAAGTCAAATTTAGCTAATTTCTGGTCAAAAGATATACTCGCACCAAAGCGCTCTACCCAGTCTTCGACAGTACCTTCAAAGCGACCACCCCATAATTTTGTATTCTTAACCATATCACATTCACCTCTCTAGTCAATCGCCCTATTTAGCGCTTTTTTGAACCTCAGAATGAACCTTGGTTGGAAGTCCCCACAACTTAATAAAGCCAACAGCTGCATCTTGGTCAAAGGTATCCGCACTGGTATACGTCGCCAAATTTTCATCGTAAAGTGAATTTGGTGATTTCCGAGCCACGACCTGAGCACTTCCCTTATACAGTTTGACTTTTGCAGTCCCATTGACAACTTTTTGAGTCTCTTTAATATAAGCAATCAAGGCTTGCGTAGCTGGACTAAACCACAAAGCATTATAAATGAGATTTGATAATTCATTTTCTATGATTGGTTTAAAATGAGCCACTTCTCTCACAAGCGTCAAGTCCTCAATTTCCTTATGAGCTGTCAGTAGAGTCACTGCCCCTGGGCATTCATAGATCTCTCTTGATTTAATCCCAACCAAACGATTTTCCACGTGGTCAATCCGTCCGACCCCATGTTTTCCAGCTATTTCATTGAGTTTTTGAATTAAATCTGCCAATTTTAGCTCTTCTCCATTGAGGGAAACTGGAACACCTTCACTAAACTCAATCTCAATGTATTCTGGCGTATCTGGAGCTTGCTCTGGAGAAGTTGTGATACCAAAGGCTTCTTCTGGAGCCTGATTCCATGGATTTTCCAAAATACCACACTCATTGGCACGTCCCCAAAGGTTTTGGTCAACAGAGTAAGGATTGTCAAGGTCAGCAGGAACAGGCACCCCATTTTCCTTGGCATAATGAATTTCTTCCTCCCGAGACCATTTCCATTCACGAACTGGCGCAATCACTTTTAAATTGGGATCCAAGGCTGCAATCGATACTTCAAAACGCACTTGGTCATTCCCCTTACCTGTACAACCATGAGCAATTGTAGTCGCTCCTGTCTGATGCGCGATTTCAACCAATTTTTTAGAAATAAGAGGGCGGCTCAAGGCAGATACCAAGGGATACTTTTGTTCATAATAGGCATGTGACTGAAGAGCCACTAGCACATAATCTGTAGCAAATTCGTCCTTAACATCAATGACATAAGATTCGACTGCCCCAACCTTAAGAGCCTTATCATGGATGAAATCTAAGTCTTTCCCTTCACCCACATCCATACAAACTGCAACAACATCATAGTCTTTCTTTAGCCAGGTAATAGCAACTGATGTGTCCAAACCGCCAGAATAGGCCAAAATTACTTTTTCTTTACTCATGTTCTTTTCCTTCTTTCTATTTTTCAATGGACGCTTTAAAGGCATCCTCAATGAGTTTGTCTAATTCCCCAGATTCCTTCAACTTTTGAATGGTTTTATCGATTGCCTCTTTTAATTCCTTGCTATCTTTTTTCATGGCGACCGCATAAGAATCATCTTGCTCTTTTTCAAAATTGAGGTCTGCGATTGCTAAATCAGGATTATTTTCCACAAATCCCTTGGCAACTGGTTCTTCAAAGATAACGGCATCCACTTGTCCTGATTTTAAATCTGTGATTAAATTCCCATTTTTAGGCAGAGATACGAGGGAAGAATTTTGTAGCAAATCTTTCGCCATCGTCTCTTGAATCGAACCTTTCTGCGCTCCAACCTTTTTCTGTGCCAAGTCGTTTACAGACTGATAAGTGGCTAAATCAGATTTTTTGACAATGAGCTTATTTTTTGCAGTATAGTAGGGAGTTGAAAAATCGAACACCTTGCTCCGTTCATCTGTCTTAGAAACACCTGATATGGCAAGATCAGCTTTTCCTGATTGAACACTAGCCAGTACATTGTCAAAACTCATGGGAGATAGTTCCAATTCGACACCTAGTTCTGTTGCGATAGCTTTGGCTAATTCGATATCTGAACCCACAATCTGATTTTTCCCATCAACCACTTTTTGGTATTCAAATGGAGCAAAATCTGGATTGAGGGCTACAACCAATTTCCCTTTGGACTTGATGGCTTCAATTCCAGCCGATTGATTGTTACTACAAGCAAATAGTAGGGGGAGCATCACTAAACCAAACATCGTCATCAACACCTTCTTCATCTTATTCATAACAAAGCCTCCTTTATGTTTATTCCTTTTGTTTGTATAAATAATACACCTATCTTCATCCCTTGTCAAGCCTAAATTGTAATTTTTTTCAATTTAAAACAGAAAAACCTAGGAAAATTACATAAAAATGTCATTCCTAGGCGTATTTATGCTATTTCTCTTTGGGAAATATGAGTATTCAGTCAGTCAAATGAAGCTGAACGAACTCATTTCCCCTCGCCCAATTCAATGATCCGATGACATTGTTGGGCTACATAAGCATCGTGGGTCACGATAATGACTGTTTTCCCTTCTCGATTCATCTCTAAGAGAAACTTCAAGACCAAATCTCTATTTTCAGGATCCAGCGAACCTGTCGGTTCATCGGCTAAAATCAGCTGGCTGGGTTTTAAGATGGCTCTAGCAACTGCAATTCGTTGTTGCTCCCCACCAGACAACTCGGAGACCTTTTGATGCAACGTAGCTGACAAACCTACTCTCTCTAAAATCTCTTCCACCTTTTTGAGCTTGTCTTTCTTAGACAATTTTACATATTTCAGCGCCAGCATAAGATTGTACTCGACCGTTTCATCATCAATCAGGGCAAAATTTTGAAACAGATAAGAGATATGTTCACGGATTATTGTTTGTGACTTGGCAGAATTAACCGCTAGATTTGTCTGACCAAAAATCTCATACCGTCCACTATATTCACCATCTATCAAACCTAATAAATTTAACAAGGTCGACTTACCACTACCACTCTTGCCAACAATGGCTACCAAATCCCCCTGATCAATCCTAAGAGACAAGTGATCCAAAATCACTTTTCCTCCAATGGTTTTGGTAATATTTTCCAACTCAATCATAAGATGCCCCCTTTCAATAATTCTACTAGACTTCTTTTCTCCATCCTAGAAGCCAAGACTAGCACAAATAGTATATCCAAACATGTAAAACCTGCAAAAAGTAGGAGTGGCAAGAGCGCATGGGAAAAGAAAATCAGGACTAGAAGAGGGAGACTATAGCCCAGCAAGAGCAGAACTAAGAGAGGACGGTAGCGATCGACCAGTTTCCACCCCATAAACTTCTTGGTAATGATATCCCTGCGCTTCAACAAGAAAGTAGTAACGAGTAAAAAGTAGGAGACAATCATACTGAGAAGAGCAAATAAGGCAAAAAGAACGTTAAAATTACGAACAGAATCCCGATAGGTATCAACTATCCCCTCTTGAATGGCTTGAATAGATGAAAATTTTAAATAATTTCCATCTGACAATTTCTCAACTAACTCTGTAATCTCTTTTTGATGTTGAACCGTATTTTCAATTTTAATCGGATTATTTAAGCCAGTTGTTGACAGGGAGGCTTTCTCATCCCACATCATATCAGAATCATTGACCAAGCTAATAATTGGATTGGAGAGATTTTCCTTTCGCTTATCACTATATGGGAAAAATGACCAATCTCCTTCATAGTAGGCAATTTCTACATCCATATCTTCTATCCTTTGCTTTTGCTGATCTTCATACCTCATCGAATGAAAGGCAATTAACTTCCCCAAGAGCTGATTTTTATCTTCTTCACCTTTCGTACTTGCTGGCATCAAAATAACTTTTTTAATACCGGTATCTGGTAGCTTGAATCCCTTGCTCTTTAGAAAATTGCGATTGGCATAGTAAACATCCACCGTATCTGTTAACTGATATTGCTGAATCTGTTCTGATTGGACAAAATTTTTTACAGGAAGACTGCTACTCTGCACATAGCCCGCCTGCGTTTTTTCTACCAAATCCTGATAAAATCGATAGAAATAATCTGTAGATTTCCCTGACCCTGCTAGCTCTTCTTGCCACAGATTATCATTGAGTTTGAAGGTTTCTAAGGTCAGGTAATTACCTTGACTTACCCACTGTTGCTGATAAGCAAGTTCTTTGTTTTCTTGTTCTAAACTTCTGCCCACCCCAATCAGTAAGACCGTCAGTAAAATAGTTGTCCCTATTTTCATCACATAATTGAAGATAAGACCAAGTTTGACAGATGAAAAACCTTTCAACATGGAACTGACTGTCATTTTCTGAATCATCAGGTAGGTCAGCCAACTGATGAACAAATACAACTGTAAAAGTAGAAATTGGGATAAGAGTAAACTTGGGAACAGAAGTTTTGGTCTGTAGTCCAGCACTAAAAATAGTCCCAAGTCAATGATAAGACTTCCACCCAAGAGAAGATAAAAATTAGTCTTTACAAAACCAGCTAAAATCACCCTGCTTTGAAAACCAAGTAACTTTTGAACCCCCACTCGTTTCATCTCCATCATCGGCTGATAAACTGTCATTAAAATCACAAGCAAGATTGCCAAGATAAAGATAATGATAGATAGTAACAACTCTTGATTTAGCACTCCAACCTGACTTCGGTAAGTGGGTTCTAATAAAATCGTCTTATCTATCTGGAAAAAATCACTCCACTTTTGTAGAATGGTATCGCGATCTATCTCTTTGCTGGAGGTAATCATGTAGCGCCCATTTACAGTATGGGATTTATCCTCAATATAAGATTGGAAGGTCTGGAGTCGAATGAGTTTCACCTTTAAAAAAGTGGGAATGGTTCCTAGATTATTGGGAAGATCCTGGTTGCTGTAGACCCCCTTCTCATTCTTTGAAAAATCAAGAGAAGTCAGACCGAACTCCTGATAGGGGAAGGTTTCCTTATTAAAAACACCAGCCTTGACGGCTTCATCGCCATTATCTACTTTGATAATAGAAACCTTGTCTTGATTTGCAACCTCTTCAAAAAATTGGAGAATCGTTTCTGTCGGTTTAGTGACATCTTTCAAGTACAAGTCAAATGAATAGGTTGTCTTGCCCATCTCCTGAATCCGCACTATTTCTCGTGTAACATTTACATTCAGGACAAAAAACGTAGTACACAGCAAGAGCAGGAGCATACAAAGATGACTGATTTTTTTCATAGAGATACCTCCCGTGAAGAGACGAAAGCGAGATAGGTGCAGGTACTTTTTATTTTTTACTAAATTTTAAATAGGTGTAAATAAATCCTGCACTTATAGCCAAAGTTGTCCACCATTTAAAATCAATATGCAAAAGTGAAAAGATTATAAAACTGATGATTAGCGAGGCTAAAATATAAACAATGATTAAAATTTTATTTTGCATAGGAATTGCCTTTCTGAATAGATTCTAGTGTTTACAGCTCATTTGTAAAGTTTACAATAAGCTGTTAGGGCAATTGTCTATCAGAATGTCCTTTTATCTGTCAATAATCCTAGAAAATCTTGTCTCTTTAAGTCTGAGAAATGTTTGGTAGAAAGACTTCCTTTTTGAAGTCCATCATCTCTAACCTGCAAATAATAGCTATGTTGGCTTGTTTTAATTGTCAAAAAATCGCCAAATACAAAAAATTTTTTCCAGTTACGAATCTCAAATTCTTTCATCTCTGATTTTGGAATGCGGATAAGTCCTTGCCGCAAATCACGATGATGCTCACTTGTGAAAGTCATCCCATTCCCAAGATTTCTTATCAGTAGTTCATCTGGAGTTACCATCACCAGCGCTATTTTAGTTAAGAAAATTTCAACTGTTGGTGGTAAAATCGCCAAATCAAACCAGGGATGTAGGTAGCGATAGGCTAAGAAATAATGAGGCTCCTCACCCAATCCTAGTTGTTTATATAAGGTCTTGACCTCACTATCTAACCTCGCTTCAAAAGACACATCCGAATGCTCTTCTTCCTTCCTCTGATTAAAATAACGCATCCAGACGAGGAAACCTATAAAGGCTATGATAAATATTCCTGATAAGATATATTTTAAATTGTAGTTCATCACTTAACCTCCTGATTCACTACTCCGCCTAAAGCAGAGGCCTATCTATTTTGAAAATAGTTCCATAACAACTTTAAATAAGACTTGTGTCATTGTATCAAGCTAGAATTCTTTCTTTTCTAGCTACATCATAGTACTACTTAAACTTATTTTAGTTTTCTCCCTTACTTTCTATATTACTATTATACAATATTTTTGCTAAGATTTTATTATTTGTTAACTTTTTTCATAAAAAGGAGTACATCATGCGTTATGATTTCGGGAAGGTCTATAATAAAGTTAGCCACCTACCATTACTAAAAGTTAGATATCTCAACTAATTTACCATTTTTCAATTCAAGAACAATATCAGATAATACTTCAATATCCTCTTTATTGTGAGATGTGACCAACATAGTAATATGATTCTTTCGAGCATAACTCTTAATTATTTTTCTAAGTTCTTCTACACCTTCATAGTCCATACTATTAAATGGTTCATCTAGGAGTAAAATCTTAGGATTTTCCATCAATGCTTGGGCAATCCCTAACCTTTGTAACATACCTAATGAATAATTTTTTACTTTTACATCTTTATCCTGATATAAACCTACCTTATTCAATACTTCCTCAATCTCTTTCTTAGTAATTTTATTTTTGATTGCAGCTAATTGCTCTAAATTCTCTAATGCAGTTAGACTAGGCAAAAATCCCGGATGTTCAATAAGTAACCCTACATCAAGTGGCATAGAACCATTTTCCCCAACAATTACACTCCCAACTGTAATCTTACCAGTAGTAGGTTTCATTAATCCTGAAAGCATTTTAAATAATACACTTTTACCGCATCCATTGGTTCCTACAATTCCATATATTTTACCTGATTCAAAAACATAACTAACATCATCTATAACATACTTTTTCCCAAATATTTTTGAAAGATGATCTACTTTTATACAATTCATACGTTTCAACTCCTTACTCATTTTGATACTGCTTACTTCCTTTAGGTAATGCAATATCTTTATTTTCAAATATTTTAAAATTTAATAGAAGCAACATTGCATCAACAAATACCAATATCCCACATCTACCAATGAAATTTATGCCGTAACCATACACTGAACCAGAAATGGAAAACAATGAAAATGCTCTCAGATGTTCTCCTAAAAAGCCCAATGTTGAACCCGCCATTATAATCAAAATGCCCGTATAGATAACAAATACTAACGATTGTGATATTCTAAACTGTGTTAAAAGTGCATGGAGCAGGGAAAAGAAATATAGCAATAATCCTTGTAAAATTATTATCTTTACTATCTCATAAATTACTATATTCGTTTCAAAATTTCCAAATAAATACGTTTCTGAAAATTTTTTTGTGGCTGTTGAAATGCCAATGCCAAAGTTAGAATCTCCTATTCCTACTATAGTGGAAAATATACAAATACTAACCACATAATAAATCACACTTTTCAAAATTTTAAAATGCTTATTTCTATAAAAATCATTTCTACTTGAATACCTACTTAGTACAAAAAATATATTTTGTTCAACTGGGCTTTGTAGCATCATTATGAAAGCTAATAAAAACGGAAATGTGAAATATCCAGTATAGGAATCATTAAACATGATAAGAATCAGCTCACCAAAATGAAAATTCCCAAATTTATATTTCAATACTATCAGCTGACTAAAATTTGCTAATATAGCAAAAGCAACTAATAAATATATAAAACCTATATAAAAATCTTCTTTATTTTTTAATTCTTTAAATTTCTTCATCAGTTTCTATATCCCTTTTAAATTTTTTATACGATATCCAATATGATATTACTACTATAAGGATTAAGTATACAAAAACAAATATTACGCTTATTCCTTTTACTCTTGAAACATCAAAAATTGCCATTGGTTCAATTTTAGTAAGACCTAAAAACATCGCAAACAATGATCCTATTGTCGTTAAAATAAATGGGGATAACCATGCAACAAATTTGCTCTTAATAAAATATGACATCGCCAATCCAACACTACTATATGCAACGCCAACAAAGGAACAATGTAAAATGATTATTACTACATAAAATAACGGAGATGTCCTCACTGCTGATTCATAAATAGAAACTTTTGTTATTGCATAATAAGCATCCATATTTATACTTCTATTAAAAAATAAAATTGACATTATCAAGAATAATAACATTCCAAAAATAAATGTTGTAAATGATATGAATCCATTGATTATAAAAATAGAATTAAAATACTGTTTATATCCCATCCTTGATACAATATATTTCATTGTTCCACTTTTTCTATTTTCGATATGCTGTGACGCAAAAGGAATTGTTGCAATAAGAGGTGCCAAAACTATTAACAACGACCTATCACCATTATAACCTTGTAAAAATGCCACAATATAATCGTGATTAAAAAAATACTCCATCCCCTCTTCAATAAATGCACTTACAGAAAATATCATAGAAGTTAAAATAATTAATATTGCTAAAAAGAATTGCTTATTTTTCATCCCTTTTAAAAACATACTGACCTTGTAATCCATACTTCTCTCCTATAAAACAAATGGGATGAGCGAACATGCTCACCCCCAAATATACAAACCTATATTCTAGCTCTTAATACTCATCAGGACTCCATGAACCTCTGGTTTGAACTTTAACATATGTTGCGAACCCTGTCCATCCACCCAATCTAAGATTAGATCCTTCTGCATCTGATGGACTATTATAATTCAAATAAATCCTATCTCCACTGCCTGCAGAATATGTATGTGTCATTTGAGCGTCACCTCTAAAAATAGCACAGTGCATTGTATAACCACCACCGATTGATGTATTATTATTTACTCCTCTTGATTGATTTGTTTTATATAATGAGTCAGTCACTGTACGACCTCCAAATCTCGGCATAATCATATCGTAGTCCGAAATTTCTCTAGCAGAGACAGCCATTGCACCAATCATTAACGTAGCACATATACTTGCAAATAACTTTGTTTTAGTATCTAGTTTTTTCATTATTACAATCCAATCCTTTCGCTCCACTTACGACACAATACAAAATGAAAAACATGTTGTATTGTGTTGTTTTCTTTAATTTGGGATATGATATACTTTCTGTGAAACCAAATATGATAAACTAAAAATCAAAATTATAATGAATTCAAATTTATAGAATAACTACCTTAAAACGAAATTAACATTCACAGAAAATCTTATGTAATCACTAAATAATCCATTGGACTCACCTTCCTTTCATTTTTACAACTAGCGCATTATATCGGCCATTTCCATGGGAAAACCGTAGCAATGCTGAATAAGAAAGCAAGAGCGAAAAACTTTTTTATTCATACTTTTTCCCTCCTCCCTGTATTTTGTATCTACAGTATACCTCTTCTTTACTCTATTTTAAAATTAGTTAACTTTTTTCACACAATATTTTAGTTTTCTTTTTTACTATTCCTGTTATTATGATACAATATTTTTAATAGGATTTTATTATTTGTTAACTTTTTTCACAAAAAGGAGAAAGCCCATGCGTTATGATTTCGGAAAAGTCTATAAAGAAATACGTGAGTCAAAAGGATTGACCCAAGAAGAGGTCTGTGGGGAGGTTCTCTCAAGAACCAGCTTATCAAAGATTGAAAGTGGTAAAGTAACTCCCAAATATGAAAATATGGAGTTTCTTCTCCGGCAAATCAATATGAGTTTTGAAGAGTTTGACTATATCTGCCACCTCTATCAACCGAGCCAACGAACAGAAATCATGCAAACCTATCTCAATATGAGCTCAACCCTAGGGACTAGTGAACTCGAAAAACTATTTCAAAAATGCCAAGACTATCTCAAAACCCACCACGACCTGCCCATAGAAGAAATCAGAGATATGTTGGAAATTGTCATTCATATCCGTCAACATGGTACAGAGCAACTGTCAGACCAAGTGAAACAGACTGTCACAAAACTTTGGGAAAAAATTGAAAAACAAGATACATGGTATGAAAATGATCTAAAAATCCTCAATACCATCCTTTTCAGCTTTCCCATTGATCACCTCCATCTCATTACTGGAAAAATCCTGCAACGCTTGGAAGTCTATAAAAACTACCAACATTTATATGACTTACGAATGGCAATCCTACTCAATCTGTCCACCATTTACTTATACCATCAAGACAAAAACATGTGTCAACAAATCTGCTATACTTTACTAGAGGATGCCAAGAAAAAGAAGCACTACGATAGGCTTGCTATCTGCTATGTCCGTATCGGGATTTGTAGGGATGACGCTAGACTTATCCAAAAAGGGTTCTCCCTTCTGGAGCTGACCGAGGAAACTTCTATGCTGTCTCATCTCAAAAAAGAAGTGGAGAACTATTATCAACCGAAAGAAATATAAAAAGTCGAGGGATTTCCTCGACTTTTTCATATTATTCTGTTCGTTATTTCTTAATACCAGCCGTTGTTAAGCCAGAAGTTTTTAGCGGCTGTCCATGAACCGTAACGTCCTGCAACGTAGGCATCTGCTACACGTTCTTGGTTTTCAGCTGAGTAGTCACCATTCAAGTATGAATCTGTCAATTGGTAACGTCCGATGTAACGGCCATTTGTAGCTGTGTAGCTACCACCTGATTCTTTTTGAGCGATCCATTCTTTAGCTTCTGCTTCAGATCCGTTTACAGTTGAAGCAACAGTTTCTTCTGCTACTGTTTCGCTTACTACTGGAGCTTCTTCTGCTACTTCTGTAGTTTCTGTCACTGTAGCTGAAACAGCCTCGTCTTGGGCTGCTGGAGCTTCATAAGTCGTTGAAGCTGGTGCTACTGGCGCTGCTGGACCGTCGATAACCAACTCTTGACCAACATAAATCATATGGATGTTGTCAATGTGGTTGTTTTCTGCTAATTTCTCAACAGTTGTGTTGTGAGTTTCAGCAATTTCTGAAAGTGTATCACCTTCTTTAACAGTGTAAGTTGATGATTCTTGAGCAGATACAAATGATGGAGCAAATACTGCAAACAAGGCAGCTACTCCTGCAAGAGTTGTTTTAATCTTTTTAGTTGTTGATTTCATATTTGAAAATTCTCCTTCTTTCTATACTTCTATCATACCCTTTAAATATTACCGTTTCTTGACACTTTTATGTAGAAATATTACAAAATTATTTTTTATTTCCCTAAATAAAGTGTTTTTTGTCATAAAAGATACTATTTTTATGCTATTTGAGGTATTAGAAAGGTTTTCATCCACAATTAAAGTCAAGACCTTTATTCTTTGATATAATGGAGATAAGAATTTTTATAAGGGGAAACTGATGAAATCACTTCGTTTTCAATCTGTCTTTGATATCATCGGACCAGTTATGATTGGCCCATCTAGTAGTCATACCGCTGGTGCTGTTCGTATTGGGAAGATTGTCTCTTCCATTTTTGATGATACTCCGACAGAAGTCGAATTCCAACTTTTTAACTCATTTGCCAAGACCTATCGTGGTCACGGGACAGACCTAGCCCTTGTTGCAGGTATTTTGGGCATGGATACAGATGATCCTGAAATCCCAAATAGTCTGGAGATTGCCCACAAACGTGGTATCAAGATTGTCTGGACCATTCAGAAAGACAGTAATGCTCCTCATCCAAACACCACTAAAATTACCGTCAAAAATGCTCACAAGACCATCAGCGTGACTGGTATTTCTATCGGGGGAGGGAATATTCAGGTCACCGAACTCAATGGCTTTGCCGTCTCTCTCAATATGAATACACCGACTATCATCATTGTTCATCAAGATATTCCAGGTATGATTGCCCTCGTAACAGAGGCTCTTTCACGCTATGGTATCAATATCGCCCAGATGAATGTTACTCGTGAAAAAGCTGGTGAAAAAGCCATTATGATTATCGAAGTTGACAGTCGTAACTGTGATGAGGCTATCGAAGAAATTCGAAAAATCCCTCATCTCCACAATGTCAATTTCTTTAAATAGGAGGAAGTATGTTTTATTCTATTAAAGAATTGGTCGAGCAGGCAGAACTAGACTTTCAAGGAAATATCGCAGAACTCATGATTACAACAGAGTTTGAATTGACCGGTCGCGAACGTGAAGAAGTCTTCCTTCTCATGGAACGCAATCTGGAAGTTATGAAAGCCTCTGTCCAACTTGGCCTCAATGAAAATAAATCTCGTAGTGGCCTGACAGGTGGAGATGCTGCCAAATTGGATCACTACATCAAAAACGGAAAAACTCTGTCAGATTACACAATTCTCTCTGCTGCCCGAAATGCCATCGCAGTCAATGAACACAATGCTAAAATGGGCTTGGTCTGCGCTACTCCGACCGCTGGAAGTGCCGGCTGTCTCCCTTCCGTTCTCACTGCTGCGATTGAAAAATTAGACCTCAGCCACGAGCAACAGCTGGATTTCCTCTTTGCTGCGGGTGCCTTTGGATTAGTCATCGCCAACAATGCCTCTATCTCAGGTGCTGAAGGTGGTTGTCAGGCCGAGGTTGGTTCGGCCTCTGCTATGAGTGCTGCAGCCTTGACTCTAGCTGCCGGTGGAACACCTTATCAGGCCAGTCAGGCCATTGCCTTTGTCATTAAAAATATGCTAGGCCTCATCTGTGACCCTGTTGCCGGCTTGGTCGAAGTTCCCTGTGTCAAACGCAATGCCATGGGAGCTAGCTTTGCCTTCATCGCAGCAGACATGGCCTTGGCAGGGATCGAATCTAAAATTCCTGTAGATGAAGTTATCGATGCCATGTACCAAGTAGGAGCAAGCATGCCAACTGCCTTTCGTGAAACGGCTGAAGGTGGACTCGCTGCCACCCCTACTGGTCGTCGCCTCCAAAAAGAAATTTTCGGAGAATAAGCTTATCAAATAGGAGAAACCATGACCTCTATCTCAGCTATCTTTTTCGATCTGGACGGAACCCTCGTTGATAGTTCTATCGGGATTCACAATGCTTTTACCCATACCTTTAAGGAGCTGGGGGGGCCTAGCCCTGATGCCAAAACTATTCGTGGTTTTATGGGGCCGCCTCTTGAAAGTAGTTTTGCGACCTGCCTGCCTAAAGAACAAATTTCTGAGGCTGTGCAGATATACCGATCTTACTACAAGGAAAAAGGCATCTATGAAGCTCAACTCTTTCCTCAGATTGTAGAATTACTTCAAGAACTATCCAAGAATTACTCTCTTTATATCACCACGACAAAAAATACTCCAACTGCTCAAGATATGACTAAAAACTTGGGAATCCATCATTTCTTTGATGGCATTTATGGTTCCAGCCCTGAAGCACCCCATAAGGCAGATGTCATTCGCCAAGCCTTGCAGACACATCAACTAGCACCGGAACAAGCCATCATCATCGGAGATACCAAGTTTGATATGCTTGGAGCTCAAGAAACAGGTATTCAGAAATTAGCCGTCACTTGGGGATTTGGAGAGCAAGCAGATTTGCTCAACTATCAGCCTGATTATATCGCCCACAAACCCATAGAAGTTTTGGGGTATTTTCAATAACATAGACAGGGCGACAACCCCATTTCAGAAGAAAATGAAGTAAATCTATACATAACAAAACGCATATTATCAAGACCACTTTTAAAGTCCTGATAATATGCGTTTTGCTTTTTTTTATTCAACGTGGGTTGTTTGATTAGCAAAGGCGATAATGGCTTGCTTCAACTCATCTCCACTGAGAGTACGGAACTCTTCAATTTTTTGGTCGATTGCTTCTAGAGGCATGACATTGACCTTACCAACGAAAATCTTATCCATAACTTGGTTATCAACAAGTTCGGTTGATACCAAGAGTTCTTCGTAGAGTTTTTCACCTGGACGGATTCCAACTTCAACAATTGGAATTTCGCTTTCGGTATGTCCACTTAGAAGGACCATTTTTTTGGCCAAGTCATAAATCTTGACTGGTTTGCCCATATCAAGGATAAAGACTTCCCCATCCTTGGCATAAGCACCAGCATGGATAACCAGACGGCTAGCTTCTGGAATAGTCATAAAGTAACGGGTCATGCGGAAGTCTGTGACCGTCACAGGACCACCTTCAGCAATCTGACGTTCAAAGACTGGAATAACACTACCACGGCTACCAAGAACATTCCCAAAACGAACTGCACAGTAGGTTGATTGGCTACGTTGGTTAAAGCCTGTGACAATCAACTCAGCCACGCGCTTGGTTGCTCCCATAACATTTGGTGGATTAACCGCCTTATCTGTCGAAATCATAACCATCTTAGGTACTTTGGCTTCATCAACAGCCTTAGCAACATTGTAAGTTCCACGAATATTGTTTTTGAAGGCTTCTTTTGGATTGCGCTCCATCATAGGAACATGCTTGTGGGCTGCCGCATGATAAACAATAGCTGGTTTGTACTGCTCAAAAACTTGCAAGAGACGGTCATAGTCTTGAATGTCCGCAATCACAGGTACATAATCAATCCCTTGGAACTTACGAATCAATTCATGATAAACAAGGTAGATTGAATTTTCCCCATGACCGAGCAAGACGATGCGTTCAGGATTGAAACGACTAACTTGGCGACAGATTTCAGAACCGATTGAGCCACCAGCCCCTGTAACCAAGATTGTTTTTCCAGTAAGTTCTACGCCCAGACGCGATTCGTCAAGACGAATTTCCTGACGGCCCAAAAGGTCTGTGATATCAATTTTTTGGAAGCCAGTAGCTGCTTGGTGAAGGCCTTGAACAACAGTTTCAACTTTAGGCATCTTGTAACATTTGACACCCAGCTTATTACACATCTGCAGGATACGCTCATATTCTGATGGATCAAGCGACGGAATCGCAACAATGACACGCTCGATTTGATGGCGTTTAGCTAATTCAGGCAATTCATCATATGAACCCAAAACAGGAATCCCACCAAGTTTTTGTCCCTTTTTCTTCGCATCCTTATCCAAAATACCAACAAGTTCCAAATCACTGGTTGGATGTTGGTAACTATCCATAAAGAGGGCCCCACCATCACCAGCACCAATCAAGAAGGTTCGACGGTGTTCTCCATCGCCACTTCCTTTTTTGCGTCTAGAGTAGATTAACTGCCAAGTAATCCGTGGCAATAAAATCAAGAAGGTACTCAACAAGATAAAGAGAATGATGAAACGGATTGAAAAGAGTGGCAAGAAGGCATAGCAGATACTATATGACAAGACGCTGCTCGCAGTCACACCAAAAAAGATTTTCATAAAGTCCGTAATCTTGCTGTAACGACTAATACTAGCATTCAAGCCCCAAAATCCAATCATCAATTGATAGAACAGGAAGGCCAAACTCGTATAGATAATGTAGTCAACAGGTGCTGGATTAATCAAGCCGTAGAATAAAATATAAGATACAATGATGGAAACCACCATACTGAAAATATCAAATATTCCCCAGAAAACCTGCTTTTGTTGTTTATTTAAAATTTCCACCAGATCAATCACATAATCTGTTAGTTTTTTATTCATGTCAATCTACTCCTCCTTAAAAGAGCTGGATATTTATATTGTTATTATAACACTTTTTATCCAGTTTACGATTTACTACAATCTTTTAATTGCTTTTTCGTAACAGTTTCATAAAAATAAACTGTCTGACAAATCCTGGACAAAGAGCAACAACCATCTGAATGGCAACACTCTTGGCATACTCCATGTAAGAAATTTGCCCTCTCTTCAGCATGCGCTGACGAGCTTGACGATAGAGTTTGAGGTAACGCAGTCCCCCACGACGCTCAAACATCCCTGCTCCGACACGAACCTGACACAAGATTTGATCCAGATTTCCAGTCTTGGCTCCTGCAGCAATCATATTAAGCCAGAGGAGGTCATCTTCCATATAAAGCCCATCTTCATAATTGCCTGCCTTGAGAACCATTTCCTTCTTGAACATGACAGTCATGTGGTTAAAGGCACTTCTCATCCTTTGATAAGCCACAATATCTGCATGTTGAGTCGGAACACGACGGTAAGAAACAATCTCATCAGGATTATCAATAAACTCTGCAATATGTCCACCTAATAGGTCGAGCTTGTCCTTCTCCATTAACTGAACCTGTTTCTCAAAACGATCTGGAACAGCTATATCATCCGTATCCATACGAGCGATAATATCATACTGACACTGCAAAACACCCTGTCGAAGAGCCAGACCCAAACCTTGATTCTGCTCAAGAGGATAGCGTTTCACTGGAATATCAGACTCAGCTTCAAGCTGGTCTAATACCTGATAGAGCTCAGGAGTCAAAGGCCCATCTTCAACCAGAACCAATTCGCTCGGTTTCAGGGTCTGATTTTGAACACTCTCAATAGCATCCTTTAAAAATGTCGGATTTTCCTTGATATAGACCGACATCAATACGCTGATTTTTTGCTTTTCAGACACAGTTTTTCTCCAATGTATAGATTTCCTTCCACTATTTTATCATAATTTTCAAGACTTTCCCATTTTTATCTTGAAAGCCAGAAACCTTACTTGACATTATAGGGAAAAAACCTTAAAATAAGCTGTTATTAAAATCAGTTAGAAGAGGTATTATATGAAAAAGCAATCACTCTTTTTTGTTCCAGGTATTATCCTGATTGGTGTTTCCTTGCGGACTCCTTTTACTGTTTTACCCATTATTTTGGGAGATATTTCGCAAGGGCTGGGAGTAGAAGTTAGTTCGCTTGGTGTCCTAACTAGTCTTCCTCTCCTCATGTTTACCCTCTTCTCGCTCTTTTCTACCCGACTGGCTCAGAAAATCGGCTTAGAGCATCTCTTTACCTACAGCCTCTTCTTCTTGACTATCGGTTCTCTCATTCGACTAATCAATCTGCCCCTGCTCTATCTAGGAACCTTGATGGTTGGGGCAAGTATCGCAGTCATCAATGTTCTGCTTCCTAGTCTTATCCAAGCCAATCAACCAAAGAAGATTGGTTTTCTGACCACCTTATATGTAACCTCTATGGGGATTGCAACGGCTCTAGCCTCCTATCTGGCTGTGCCTATTACACAAGCCAGTTCTTGGAAAGGACTTATCATCCTCCTCACCCTGCTCTGTCTAGCAACTTTTTTGGTCTGGCTGCCTAATCACCGCTATAATCACAGACTGGCTCCACAAACAAAACAAAAAAGCAAAGCAAAGGTCATGCATAATAAACAGGTCTGGGCAGTGATTGTCTTTGCAGGTTTTCAATCCTTGCTCTTTTACACAGCTATGACCTGGCTACCTACCATGGCCATCCATGCAGGCCTATCTAGTCACGAAGCTGGCTTGCTGACTTCTATCTTCTCTCTGATTAGCATTCCTTTTTCAATGACTATCCCAAGCCTGACAACCAGCTTGTCTACTCGCAACCGTCAGCTCATGCTCACTCTGGTTTCACTAGCTGGTGTGGTCGGTATTTCCATGCTCTTTTTCCCAATCGGTAATTTCTTTTACTGGCTTGCCATCCATCTCCTCATCGGAACCGCAACCAGCGCCCTCTTCCCTTATCTCATGGTCAACTTTTCACTCAAGACAAGCGCCCCTGAAAAGACTGCCCAATTGTCTGGCTTATCTCAAACAGGAGGCTATATCCTAGCAGCCTTTGGGCCAACCCTCTTTGGTTACAGTTTTGACCTTTTCCACTCTTGGGTGCCAGCTGTAGCTGCCCTCTTACTCGTCGATATCCTGATGACTGTGGCCCTCTTTACAGTGGACAGAGCTGATAAAATCCTTTAAACTTCTAGTTTTTCCTAGAAGTTTTTTATATATAAAAATTTTACACATTTCTCTTGACAGGGCTTTCTTTTAGATGTACAATGTATGTGTAGAAAAATTATATATAAAAATCTTACACATTAGAAAAGGAGGTTTCCCATGTACTTTCCAACATCCTCTGCCTTGATTGAATTTCTCATCTTGGCCGTACTGGAAAAAGGGGATTCTTATGGTTATGAGATTAGCCAAACCATTAAGCTCATCGCCAATATCAAAGAATCCACACTCTATCCCATTCTCAAAAAATTGGAAGGCAATAGCTTTCTGACAACCTATTCTAGAGAGTTCCAAGGTCGCATGCGCAAATACTACTCCTTGACAAATGGTGGTATAGAACAGCTCTTGACCCTAAAAGATGAATGGACACTCTATACAGACACCATCAATGGCATCATAGAAGGGAGTATCCGCCATGACAAGAACTGAATACCTGACTCAGCTAGAACTTTATCTCAAAAAACTGCCTCAGGCTGACCAAATTGAAGCCATGGACTATTTCAGAGAACTCTTTGACGATGCTGGAGTCGAAGGAGAAGAAGAACTCATCGCTAGCTTGGGAACTCCTAAAGAAGCGGCCCACGAAGTTCTCTCCAATCTTCTCGATAAAAAAATCAATGAAGCACCCGCTCAAAAAAATAACCGACAAATTTTGCATATCGCCTTGTTAGCTCTCCTTGCAGCCCCTATCGGTATTCCTCTGGGAATCGCCATCCTCGTGTCCCTGTTCGCAATCCTTGTGGCAGCCTTGACTGTCATCTTGGCTTTCTTTGCGGTTTCCATACTTGGTATCATCGGCGGATTCCTATTTTTAGTTGAAAGTTTCACTGTCCTAGCCCAAGCTAAATCAGCCTTTATCTTGATTTTCGGCTCTGGTTTACTAGCCATCGGTGCTTCTTCACTAGTCTTACTAGGTATTTCCTATGTAGCCCGCTTCTTCGGCCTACTCATTGTTCGCCTGGTACAATTTGTTCTCAAAAAAGGAAAAAGAGGTGACCAGCATGCGTAAATTGACAAAAGGATTTCTCATTTTTGGTGTGGTGACTACCATTATCGGCTTTATCCTGCTCTTTGTAGGGATCCAATCTGACGGGATTAAGAGTCTGCTTGCCATGTCCAAGGAGCCTGTCTATGATAGTCGGATGGAAGAGTTGACCTTTGGCAAGGAAGTCGAAAACCTAGAGATTACTCTCCATCAACACGCACTGACCATCACAGACTCTTTCGATGATCAAATCCACATTTCTTACCATCCATCTCTTTCTGCTCACCATGATCTTATCACAAATCAGAACGATAAAACGCTGAGCCTCACTGATAAGAAACTGTCTGAAAGTCCATTTCTCTCTTCTGGAATTGGCGGGATTCTCCATATCGCAAGCAGCTACTCTCGTCGTTTTGAAGAAGTTATTCTCCAATTACCAAAAGGGAGAACTCTAAAAGGAATCAACATCTCAGCAAATCACGGTCAAACCAGTATCACCAATGCCAGCCTTGAAAATGCGACCCTCAATACCAATAATGCCTATCTCCTCCGAATTGAAGGAAGCCGTATCAAAAACAGCAAATTCAAAACACCAAATATCATCAATATCTTTGATACAGACCTTACAGATAGTCAGCTAGAGTCAACGGAACATCACTTCCACGCTGAAAATATCCAAGTCCATGGTAGGGTTGAACTGACTGCCAAATATTATCTCAGAATCATCCTAGACCAGAAAGAGAGCCAACGAATTAACTGGGACATCTCAAGCAACTATGGTTCTATCCACCAATTCACAAGAGAAAAGCCTAAATCAAGAGGCACGGAATTAAGCAACCCTTACAAAACTGAAAAAACCGATGTCAAGGATCAACTCATTGCTAGATCTGATGATGATATTGAACTAATATCCACACCAAGCAGACGTTGACAAAAACGCTTACATCTGCTACTATGGAAACATATTTATCTAACTAAAAGGAGGTTCTACCATGAAACAAGAATGGTTTGAAAGTAATGATTTTGTAAAAACAACAAGCAAGAACAAACCTGAAGAGCAAGCCCAAGATGTTGCAGACAAGGCTGAAGAAACGATAGCCGATCTCGATACACCAATTGAAAAAAATACTCAAGTAGAGGAGGAAGTCTCTCAAGCTAAAGTCGAACTGGAAAGCCAGCAAGAAGAGAAAATTGAAGCTCCTGAAGACAGTGAAGCGAGAACAGAAATAGAAGAAAAGAAAGCATTAGATTCTACTGAAGAAGAGCAAGATCTTTCTGGGGAAACAGAAAAAGTCACTATAGCTGAAGAGAGTCAAGAAGCACTTCCTCAGCAAAAAACAACCACGAAAGAGCCCCTTCTTATCAGTCAATCCTTAGAAAGTCCTTATATCCCTGACCAAGCTCCAAAATCGACGGATAAATGGAAAGAGCAAGTACTTGATTTTTGGTCTTGGCTAGTAGAGGCTCTCAAATCTCCTACAAGCAAGCTTGAAACAAGTAGCACACACAGCTACACAGCCTTCCTCTTGCTCATTCTGTTTTCTGCATCTTCCTTTTTCTTTAGTATCTACCACATCAAACATGCTTACTATGGACATATAGCAACTATGCATAATCACTTCCCTGAACAATTTGCTTCATTGAATCTCTTTTCGATTATCTCTATCCTAGTAGCAACAACACTCTTCTTCTTTTCATTCCTCTTGGGTAGTTTCGTCGTGAGACGATTTATCTACCAAGAAAAGGACTGGACGCTAGAAAAGGTTCTCCAACAATATAGTCAACTCTTAGCAATTCCAATCTTCCTCACTGCTATTGCTAGTTTCTTTGCCTTCTTTGACAGCCTACGATTTACAGCCCTCTTGTGTGTGATTAGCGTTGGAATCATTCTACTTGCTAGCCTCCATATCATTACAAGACCAAGTCAAGCAAGTGAAACCGACTCCTTCTATCAGTTATTCTTGTCTGTCCTTGTGAACGGAGTCATTATCCTCCTCTTCTTTGTAGCTGAAGTCGCACTGATTGGAGATTATCTTCGTATCTTGGCCCTTCTTTAAACTTCATACTCTTCGAAAATCTCTTCAAACCACGTCAGCTTCGCCTTACCGTAGATATATGTTCCTGACTTTGTCAGTCTTATCTACAACCTCAAAACAGTGTTTTGAGCAGCCTGCGGCTAGCTTCCTAGTTTGCTCTTTGATTTTCATTGAGTAGCAATCCTGTCTTTCATGGCAGGATTTTTCTATGCCAAAAAAGCAAGTCAATTGACCTGCTTCTGCTTTACTCTTCTTGTGTTAATGTTTTAAAATCTTTGTCTAAGATGGGTTGCACTTCTAATTGATTGGCATCTAGTTGGTGGTAAGATGCTGATGGTAGTGACTCTAGGAATTTTGCATAGTCCAAGCGGGCAATGGCTTCATAGTTTTCTGGTTTAGAGCCATCTCCTGTGATTTGAACCAAGTCAATCTCCCACTTGACTTCCTTATCCACCAATTGCTCCATATAGGCTACAGGAACAAATGGCTCTCTCGGTAAAACAGTCTTGACTCCTTGAGCTAGATGGTAAACGCCATGCACTTTTCCTTCTCCATCCTGATAGAAGGAAACTCTCGCAAAGTAGGCATCGGTCTCTTGAACTGCACGCACACGCGCTTCAAACTGTGCCAAACCATCTTCCCCTAAAAAGCTTTTCAAATCCTCATGACTAAAGAAAACAGGATTAAAAATTCCTTGGCAAATCGTAAAGCGCGCTCCAGTGTCTGCCAAATGGGCTTGAATACTTGCTTGAAAATAAGCTTCAAAATCAAAACCATCTAGCCCTTCAATCTCAGTTCCTGTATAAGCAAGCAGAGCATCTAAAAATGACTTGATAATCTGCCAGTCTGTCTTCGTGAGTAGGTCAGGAAGATCGACACGATATGCCTTTTGATCATCAGCATAACTGACCTTAAAAAGAAATTGCGATTTCCCCACTATCGCACATTCGATATACTCGAGACGGTTAAGAGGCTGACGGAGATAGACAGCATCATAACTATGCGACTCCAAACCGTCTAGCAAGGCCAAGATCGACTTGGCAGTCAAAATCTCCTGTTCTCCTAAAATGCTCTGTTTATTTGGAATAAAAAATGTTTTCGCCATAACTGGGCTCCTTTGAAATCGTTTACATATAGTATACCTTATTTTTCTGAAAGATACAAAAACAAACTTTATACTCTTCGAAAATCAAATTCAAACCGCGTCAGCTTCGCCTTGCCGTACTCAAGTACAGCCTGCGGCTAGCTTCCTAGTTTGCTCTTTGATTTTCATTGAGTATTAGATTTTTGAGTACAAAGCATAGAAAAACAGCCCCTGAGGACTGTTTGATCTTATACAGTAGCTGCTTGATCCAAGCTTTCACCGATAGCGGCTAGGCGCTCAATCACTTCAGCTTGTGTCAATTCATGTTCTGAAACATAGCGGTTACGTGGGTGAACACGGCACTCGTGTGAGCATCCACGAAGGTACTTGTCTTCATTTTCTTCTGATGTCAAGATACGACGGTTACAGAAGGGATTTCCACAGTTGACATAACGTTCACATGGTGTTCCATCAAACCAGTCTTTCCCTACGATGGTTGGGTTGACATGGTTGACATCAACGGCGATACGCTCGTCAAAGACGTACATTTTTCCATCCCAAAGCTCACCTTGAACTTCTGGGTCTTTACCGTAAGTTGCGATTCCTCCGTGCAATTGGCCAACATCTTTGTAACCTTCACGGACCATCCAACCTGAGAATTTTTCACAGCGAACGCCACCTGTACAGTAAACCACGACACGCTTGTCCATGAATTTTTCCTTGTTATCACGGACCCACTGTGGCAACTCACGGAAGTTGCGGATGTCTGGGCGGATAGCCCCACGGAAATGTCCTAGGTCGTACTCATAATCGTTACGTGTGTCAAGGACAACGGTATCTTTATCAAGAAGCGCTTCTTTGAACTCTTTTGGAGACAAGTAAGCACCTGTTGTTTCAAGTGGGTTGATGTCATTGTCAAAGTCGTTGTCTTCCAAACCAAGGTGGACAATTTCTTTCTTGTAGCGAACAAACATCTTCTTGAAGGCTTGTTCATTTTCTTCGTCAATCTTGAACCAGAGGTCTTCCATACCTGGGAGGCTGTGAACGTAGTCCATGTATTTTTGAGTTGTTTCATAATCACCTGAAACTGTTCCGTTAATTCCCTCGTCAGCGACTAGGATACGGCCTTTAAGGCCGATCGATTTACAGAAATCCAAGTGGTCTGCAGCAAATTGCTCTGCATTTTCAATTGGAGTATAAAGGTAGTAAAGTAAGACACGAATATCTTTTGCCATAAGATTTGTTCTCTTTTCTATTCTTAAATTTTCTAAATTTTTTATTTATCCATACCAGTATACCTGCTTGAGAAAACGAATGCAATTTATTTGACTGGAAATTGCTATATTTCAATTTAGAAAAAAATTTCTTGTACACTACACTTAGTATCAATCATATTTTAAAAAATCCTTGGATTTTCCAAGGATTCATTTTTAAACTTTTTTAGCTTTAGCCATATAGAACAGTTGGAGTAAAATACCAAGGATAGCCATGCCGATAACGATAAAGAAGGCCATTGTATAATCTCCTTGGTTTGCCTGTGCAAGACGTGCTCCTAACTGAGGACCAGCAATAGCAGCTACGCCATAAGCAGTAAACATCCATCCATAGTTTGTCCCTACGTATGTAACTCCCCAGTTTTCAGCAGTAATTCCTGGGAATGAACCGAGGAAGCCTCCAAATGACAAGGCAACCATCATAATTCCAAGGATGGCCAAGATGCTTCCAGGACCTTTGAATAAGGCTGTGAGCAACAAACCAGTAGCAACCGCTCCAAACATGGCAATAACGGTAGGATAGCGACCAATCTTATCAGATACCGTACCCCAGAAGATACGACCAAATGTATTAGCGATAGATACCAGCATAACAAAGAGTGTAGCTTCTCCTACAAGTTTATACTGGTCAGAAATTGATGCTGCAGTACCGATAATCATCATTCCACCAGTAGCACCAAGAACGTAAATCAACCATAGAAGCCAGTAATTTCCATCACGAAGCATTTCTTTGTAAGTTTTACCTTCTGGTTGAGCTGTTCCAGATGCCGGCGCTGCTGCAGGAGCTTTCTCCATTACCAATGAAGAAGTACAAATAACAATTAGAAGAATGATACCTAATACTTTGAATGTTGAGTAAACACCCATAGAAGCAATCAAAGCTTTGGCAACTGGACCGATAATGAGTGGGCCTAACCCGAAACCTGCTGCTGTCAAACCACCAGCTAAACCTTTTTTATCTGGGAACCACTTAGTGGCAACTGAAGTAGATGCTCCATAAGCTGAACCAATACCAAGTCCTAGGACAACCCCATAAGTGAGGTACAGGACTGGAAGAGAAGTAGCAAATCCAGTAGCAAACATACCAGCACCGAAGAGAATACCACCTAGGAATACAAATTTCTTAGGTCCTGCTGAATCAACCTTAGGACCGAAAATAATCATACCAACAGGTACCATTGCAAAAGAAATACTAAAGGCCAAAGAAGTTTGGGCTTGAACCCATCCTTGACTAGAATTGGTTTCTAGCAGCGCCTTTTGAAAGACTGACCAGGCGTAACCAGCACCTAGAGATAGATTCGTTAAAATGGCTGCTGCCAAAATTAACCATCGATTGGGTGTTTTTTTCATTTGAATAACCTCATGTAAAATTTCTTGTTCCTAAAAAGAATAAAGAACAACTTTTATCATTTTTTCACCTACCTCGTTTAAATTGATCATTGTATAAATTTTTAAGTATATAGAACTATGTAAATGATATACATCTATATACGACTGCTTAAAAATTTGTATCTATAGATCTCTTAAATCAGAACAAGATGAATTTTCACAATGTTAAGCGCTTTCATTGTACTCTTATTATAAGCTACTTTATTCTAAAAATCTACTTAATAAAAATTAATAAAGATATAAGAAATTTTAATATTTTAATCACCTGTTATCATTTTAATATTGTTTGCATCATCTAATTCGGATAATTATCTAAATAAGGTAAAAAATCACTGCCTCCCCCAGACCAACCTGAGGAAAGCAGTGATTCTTATTTTAGGAGTTAGGAATTGAATGTAAGGAACTACATTTGACGTTACTATACTAAAAATCAAAAACAAGGTATAATCTTTATTGAAAACGACCATAAAGATAACCACTTAAACACTAAGTACACCTTCCTACAAGTCATCCTTTACCTCCAATCTCTCTAAAACAAACCATTTTAATAACCAAAATCCGACAACATAGCCAGCCCCTAAGAATATAGCTATAAAAGCTAGCATGGGATTCAGGAAAGAAAAAACCACTACAGATACAAAGGTTAGCACAAAAACATTAAATGCAATGGTGTCAGAAGCCAAGACTAGAATATAGGGTGTCAACCAGTCTAAGATTTTTGAATATGGAAAAAATAAGTGTTTATACATGATACGTTCCTATACAGTATAGAGAGTATAAGCGCAAAGAGATACCCAGATTAATAATTCTATATCCTAACTAAATCCTCTAATGTGGCCATAAAACTGAAGCTGCCGCCCCACCAGCTGCACAAATTAAATAAATCTGCGGAGTTGGGAAGGGGATTGTCTGTGCACAAAGCGAAAGCCCCTCAACTGCACCACCTACTCCACTTAAAAATCTGTCTGCAAGTTGTTTATCACCAGCTGTTATCATTGTTAATTTTTCATCGGATAAAATGATAAAATTATTTACTGATTGTTCCATTCTTTTCACACTTTCTTTGTTAAATTAATTTGGCTAGTAGACAAAAGATAAACTAAGGCATTAAAGACAATGAAAATATTTCCATAAAGTAAAATCAGTCTCTCATCCAAACCAAGATAAAGTTTTACCGCCAAAAAGATGAGCAAAAGAATTTGAAACCATAACGTTTTTCCAAAAATAAATTTAAAGCGTTTTTGAATGTCTGATTCCTTGATTTTTACCGCCAAACCTTTATTAGCAAGAAGGAAAACTCCTGCTTCAAATAAGCCACTGTAGAGAACAATCCACCCAATCGATACATTCGAGATTTTCAAAAATGTACCTAAAAGAATATCCAAAACACTACTCAAGAAAATAATAAGAAATAATCTGTATTTCATATAAATCACCTCCTTTTACTACTATTTCCAATCTACTATATCGCTAAAAGTTTAACTTGCTCTAAAAGCTCCCCAAGCCGCTGTACAAAACTGTGCTCCTAAAACCCCGCCGGCAAGAGTTCCCACAACTGGGATAACACTCCCCAGAGCTGCACCTCCTATTGTACAAATTCCTAATGCTTGAACAACTTCTCCAGCCCCTACTTTATCTCCACCTTCAACACGAGCAAGCATTTCATTATCCATAACAGAAAATTGTGACATTGTTTTTGTATTCATGATGAATACCTCCTTTTTATTTTTAATTTTTGTCTTGTTGCAACCTTAACAACATCAATATATCATAATTAACTGATATCATTTCTTTAAAATCATAAAATGTCTTTTTTTCATCACGAAATGTTTTTCATAAATTTTATCAAAGACCAAAACTAATATATACTATCGTCAACTATAAAAATCAATGGTTCATCTTACTTAATAAAAATTACTGTTCATGACAATATAAATACCGTTTACGATTTAGCAAGAAGTTTTTTAGTAAAGTTTGGCATAATATACCTATCTACTATATGAAAGGAATTGCCAATGACTTCTTATAAACGTACATTTGTTCCTCAAATAGATGCTAGAGACTGCGGTGTTGCTGCCTTAGCCTCGATTGCTAAATTCTATGGTTCAGATTTTTCTCTAGCTCACTTGAGAGAACTTGCAAAGACCAATAAAGAAGGAACGACTGCCCTTGGCATTGTAAAAGCCGCTGATGAAATGGGCTTTGAAACAAGACCTGTTCAAGCAGATAAAACGCTCTTTGACATGAGTGATGTCCCCTATCCATTTATCGTTCACGTTAACAAAGAAGGAAAACTCCAACATTACTATGTTGTCTATCAAACAAAGAAAGACTATCTGATTATTGGTGATCCTGACCCTTCTGTAAAAATCACTAAAATGTCAAAAGAACGCTTTTTCTCTGAATGGACTGGAGTAGCTATTTTTCTAGCTCCCAAACCCAGCTATCAACCCCATAAAGATAAAAAGAATGATCTACTAAGCTTCCTTCCTCTGATTTTCAAGCAAAAATCTCTCATTGCTTACATTGTTCTCTCAAGCTTATTGGTCACGATTATCAATATAGGTGGTTCTTATTATCTCCAAGGAATCTTGGATGAATACATTCCAAATCAGATGAAATCAACTTTAGGAATCATCTCAGTTGGTCTGGTTATCACCTATATCCTCCAACAAGTCATGAGCTTCTCCAGAGATTATCTCCTAACTGTTCTGAGTCAAAGATTAAGTATTGATGTAATTTTGTCCTATATTCGCCATATTTTTGAACTTCCTATGTCTTTCTTTGCGACACGTCGTACAGGAGAAATCATTTCACGGTTCACAGACGCTAACTCTATTATAGATGCCTTGGCTTCTACCATTCTTTCTCTTTTTCTGGATGTTTCTATTCTGATTCTTGTAGGAGGCGTCTTACTGGCACAAAACCCTAATCTCTTCCTTCTTTCTCTTATTTCCATTCCTATATACATGGTCATCATCTTTTCTTTTATGAAGCCTTTTGAAAAAATGAACTATGATGTCATGCAAAGTAATTCTATGGTTAGTTCTGCCATTATCGAAGATATCAACGGGATTGAAACTATCAAGTCGCTCACGAGTGAAGAAAATCGCTATCAAAATATAGACAGCGAATTTGTAGATTATTTGGAAAAATCCTTTAAGCTCAGTAAATATTCTATTTTACAAACGAGTTTAAAGCAGGGAACAAAATTAGTTCTGAATATCCTTATCCTATGGTTTGGCGCTCAATTAGTCATGTCGAGTAAAATTTCTATCGGTCAGCTGATTACCTTTAACACACTTCTTTCTTACTTTACAACTCCTATGGAAAATATTATCAACCTCCAAACCAAACTCCAATCTGCGAAGGTCGCTAATAACCGTTTGAACGAAGTCTATCTAGTCGAATCTGAATTCCAAGCCCCAGAAAACCCTGTTCATTCACATTTTTTGATGGGCGATATTGAATTTGATGACCTTTCTTATAAGTATGGTTTTGGACGAGATACCTTAACAGATATTAATCTCACGATTAAACAAGGAGATAAGATTAGCCTAGTTGGAGTTAGTGGTTCTGGTAAAACAACTTTAGCCAAAATGATTGTCAATTTCTTTGAACCCTACAAAGGACATATTTCCATCAATCATCAGGATATTAAAAACATTGATAAGAAAGTCTTGCGCCGTCATATTAATTACCTACCCCAACAAGCCTATATCTTTAATGGCTCTATCTTGGAAAATTTAACCTTGGGCGGTAATCATATGATTAGCCAAGAAGATATTCTAAAAGCTTGTGAATTAGCTGAAATCCGTCAAGACATTGAAAGAATGCCTATGGGCTATCAAACTCAGCTCTCTGATGGAGCTGGTCTATCAGGAGGACAAAAGCAACGAATAGCCCTCGCTCGTGCTCTTTTAACTAAATCTCCTGTTTTAATACTAGACGAAGCCACTAGCGGTCTTGATGTCTTGACTGAGAAAAAAGTTATAGATAATCTTATGTCCCTAACTGATAAAACCATTCTCTTTGTAGCCCATCGTCTCAGTATAGCCGAACGAACTAACCGTGTCATTGTTCTTGACCAGGGGAAAATCATTGAAGTTGGTAGTCACCAAGAGTTAATGCAGGCGCAAGGCTTCTACCATCATCTATTCAATAAATAAGGAGAATGTCATGAATCCTAATCTTTTTAGAAGCGTCGAGTTTTATCAGAGACGTTACCATAACTATGCGACAGTGTTAATTATACCTCTTTCATTACTACTTACTTTCATCTTGATTTTCTCCCTTGTTGCCACAAAAGAAATTACTGTTACTTCCCAAGGAGAAATCGCTCCTACAAGTGTCATTGCATCCATTCAGTCAACCAGTGATAATCCTATCCTTGCTAATCATTTAGTGGCAAATCAAGTAGTTGAAAAAGGGGACTTACTCATCAAATACTCTGAAACAATGGAAGAAAGTCAGAAAACTGCCTTAGAAACTCAATTACAAAGACTTGAGAAGCAAAAAGAAGGACTTGGAATTTTGAAACAAAGCTTAGAAAAAGCAACTGATCTTTTTTCTGGCGAGGATGAATTTGGCTACCATAATACCTTTATGAATTTTACTAAACAAGCTCATGATATTGAGCTAGGTATCTCAAAGACTAACACCGAAGTTTCAAATCAAGCCAATCTTGCCAATAGCAGTTCATCAGCTATTGAACAAGAAATTTCAAAAGTTCAACAACAAATTGGAGAATATCAAGAGCTGAGAGATGCTATCATAAATAACAGAGCACGCTTACCAACTGGCAATCCGCACCAGTCAATTTTGAATCGTTATCTTGTAGCCTCACAAGGACAAACACAAGGAACTGCAGAGGAGCCATTTTTATCTCAAATTAATCAAAGTATTGCAGGTCTTGAATCATCTATCGCAAGCCTCAAAATTCAGCAAGCTGGTATCGGAAGTGTAGCAACTTATGACAATAGTTTAGCAACCAAAATTGAAGTACTCCGTACTCAATTTTTACAAACAGCCTCACAGCAACAACTAACCGTGGAGAATCAATTAACAGAATTAAAAGTACAACTAGATCAAGCAACGCAGCGCTTAGAAAACAATACCTTAACCACCCCAAGTAAAGGTATCATTCACTTAAACAGTGAATTTGAAGGTAAAAATAGAATTCCAACTGGTACAGAAATTGCTCAAATATTCCCTGTCATCACAGATACAAGAGAAGTACTAATCACTTACTACGTATCTTCTGACTATCTACCTCTACTAGATAAAGGACAAACTGTAAGATTAAAACTGGAGAAAATTGGAAATCACGGCATTACCATCATCGGCCAACTTCAGACAATTGATCAAACTCCTACCAGAACAGAGCAAGGAAATCTCTTTAAATTAACCGCTCTTGCAAAACTATCTAATGAGGATAGTAAACTCATCCAATATGGCTTACAAGGTCGCGTCACTAGTGTAACTGCAAAGAAAACATATTTTGATTATTTCAAAGATAAAATTTTAACCCATTCTGATTAATTTTCAGATAACACTCTATAACTATTTATTATCTTATCAAAAAGGAGAATCATAACATGGATAAGAATCAAAACCTAACCTCATTTCAAGAACTAACAACTACCGAACTCAACCAAATTACAGGTGGAGGATTGTGGGAAGAGCTATATGAAACTATAACAACACCATTAAAATTACGGACTACTTTCAAACCATAAAAAATCTATAGAATTATAAAAACGCATAATATCAGATTTCAAAATGACTGATACTATGCGTTTTATCATGAAAAGATTATAGAAGATACAAGTCACCCATCCCCACCTATACTTCTATATCTAAGACTTGTTTAAATCTAAAATTAGAACTTGTAGTTTTTAGAATGATATTTGGGTATTTTGTCAAAATACTATTAACATTAGACAAACCAACTCCTCTATTCTGCCCTTTAGACGACATTCCTCTCTCAAATATTTTTGTAACATCAATCTCTCTATCTAGGGTCGGATTTTGGATAATTAAAACTTGCTTATTACTTCTAATATCTTCAAAAAAACAAACACTTAGAGGTTCCTCGACAGTGGCGCTTGCAGCGGCCTCTATCGCGTTATCTAACAATATAGAAACAACTGTTAAAAAATCAATTTCCTCAATCTTTTTGATAGTAATTGGTTTTTCTATTTCCAAAGAAACTGGCACTAGTAAACTCTGAGCCTCGGATAATTTTGAGATTAATAAACTCTTCAAGGATAAATCCTCTATATTTCTCAATCTCACTACATCAAATTTTGTATCTTTTAAATTTTTCCCTGAGTCTTTCAAGACACTGTCATAAATTTGAGCAACTAAATCAATATCTTTTCGGTCTATTCCTATCTTTAAACTTGTTAAGATATTTGCATAATCATGCCTAAAGCTTCTAACCTCTTGATAAAGTCCTTCTACTTGTTTACTATAGCTCTTAAGATTTTGAAGTTGAATCTCTTTTTGAAGTACTAAATCTTTTTGCAATTCCTCACGTACATTTCTATCCAGTATATTGACAAAATAGATAAATAAAAAGAAATAGATTGCAGTTATAGCTCCTTGATAATGATTTATAGATAAGTTCAAGATTTTTTTAATATAACCAATAAAAGGAACCAAGATAAAATAACCCAACATTGCAGCATTAGCAATCCTCATTATTTGAGCTAAATGTTTATCCAACACTTTACTTCTTAGATAGCTAAAATCATACTGAAAAACTTTTATTATAAGCAAAGATAGGAGACTTGCTAAAATCGAGAAAATTGTGGCATCGTAATAAACATATATGTCTGTTAAACTAGCAAAATTAGGAATAATAAAATCAACAAAGAAATCATAGATAATCGACCAAAATGTGATAGGAAACAGAGCATAAAAAAGTGTCAATATCAGACTGTACTTCTTTTTATCCAACAAAAATGTGTAGATAATAAAAAAGATGGGATAATCTAGTACTGTAATAACAACAGGGATATAGAACGTCTTAATCAAGATTAAAAGTAAAAACTCTAATAAAAAATAGAAAAGCAATAACTCTAAAGATCTCTTTATAGTCAATTGATAGCCATAAATTTTTGCATGAAGAAATAAAAGTATGTAAAAATTCAAAGATACTAACACAAAAGACATTTACTACTCCTTACTATCATGTAAATCTTTAACTATATTCAGCAATTCCCTCATTTTTAACCTAGATACTAGGCAACTTGACCCGTTCTTCAAATAGACTAGTTTTTCTTCCTTATCTATTGAAGAGATATTATAAGGATTCACAATAAAAGAGCGATGACACTGAACCAATCTTGGTTCTTGCTTCAATATATCAGAAATTTTACCGTAAAACTCTATTCTTTCTCTCATAGAATAAAGAACTAGCTTATGAGGAATCATTGACGTTTCTATATAAAGCAAATCCGAAAATGGAACCTGAACGAGTGCTTTAGAATTTGTAAACACAAAAGAATCTTCAGTCATTAGTTGATGTTTATTCTTGTGAACATAAGCGATTGCCTTTTCCACACGTTCCTTAAAAGAGCTTTCAGGTAATTCCTTATCAATAAAATCTAAAGCTGATACTTGATATTGAAAACTAACAGGCATAAATTCTGAATGAGTTGTTACAAAAACAATGACTGCATTTGGATCTCTATCTCTGATTTCCAAAGCAATATCTAACCCTTTTCTAACATCGTTTTTAATTTCAATATCCAAAAAGAAAAGTTGATGACCTCCACGTTCCATCATATCTTCTAACAATTGATTCGGTTTACCATAAACACCACAGTGCTTTACTTCCCAACAATTCTTCTCTAAAATATCATACACCAGATTTTCCATCCTAGTCTGCTGTATAAAATCATCCTCTAATATAAAGATATTCATTTCTCGTCTCCTTTAGTATTTAACCATCTTTCTTTTACAGTTTTAAAATATCTTCTAGAGCAGATAATATCCGATACTCTTTCATCCATAAATAAAATGGTCTTCGTTTCATACTTCAATCCTATTACTTTGGATAAGTTAACAAGAAACTTTCTATGACACCTGAACAATTTCCCCAGACTCATTTCCTCAACTCTAGCTAGGCTCATATACTTCTCAAATACTCCATCAGCTGTAATAAAAATAACAGCATGTGCCTTCGTAGGATGTGTTGTCACATAGTAAACCTTAGAATGAGGCACTTTAACAACTGCTCTGCCTTGGCTTAAAATATATTCTTGCATATTTTTCCTCCTTACTCTCCTATATCATATCAAAACTAGTATCCTATGATGGGAAAAATCTTAAAAGGTATCTGAGTTATCATAAATGGTTATTTTTCAACATTTCATGCTAACAGTTATACAATCTAAGATTTCGACATCTTCTATCGGATGTTTTTGATATGATAGAGCAAGAGGAGAAATATGGATACAATTCAAATTCTACATTTTTCATTATTAGGATATATCATCACAAGTGACATCAATTCTTATATTAAAGAAAACTTATCAACAAAAACGAGAATTATAGCTTCTAGGCGTATCATCTATTCCTATAACACTACTACCTATTTTATCATAAAATCAATGTTTTTATCTTCAGATACAATGTATTCTTATATAGAAGATATACGACTCCGTTCTGAATTTGCCCACATTATTATCATAGGAAGTTACATTGATTATGACAAACTTTTCCGTAGTCATTACAGAATATTCGGTGTCATTGATACAGCTAGAAATCATTCTTTACAATCTATACGACAAGAAATTCACTCATATTTAGATGGTATTTATAACAACCTGAAATAAATTAGGTTTGGTAGCCTTTATACATTTCCTCAGCATACATGGCTTCAAAAACTTTCAAAAAATCACTGCCCTCCTCAGACCAACCTGAGGAAAGCAGTGATTCTTATTTTAGGAGTTAGGAATGAATACACGAAATCAATTGATCTTATGATTTTTTGTTTTTCAAGAATTCATCGTATTGTTTTTGCATTTCGTTCAATACTTTTTCGTAGGCACCTTCAGATTTCAATTTTTCCATCAATTCTGGAATCGCTTTATCTGGGTCTACAGTACCAGTGTTGATAGCTGTATCAAATTGTTGCATTGTGTTAGAAATAGCTGAGATTTCAGATTTCACATTGTCAGTATTAAAGATAAATCCAAGCGCTGGAGATTCTTTAGCTTCTGCCAATTCTTTCTTAGAATTTTCGATTTGTTGGTCTGTAACGTTTTCGTTGATGTAAAGGATCCAGTTGTTACCAGTGTTCCATCCACCCATGTGAGTGTTTCCTTTGTAGCCATCAAGAACGCGAACACGGTTTTCTTTACCTTCAATTTTTTCCCAGTTCTTGCCTTCTGGACCGTAAACAAGACCGTTCAAGAGTTCTGGGTTCGTATTCAAGAGGTTCAACACTTCCATTGATTTTTCTTTGTTCTTAGAGTTGTTTGAGATGACAAAGTTAGCAACTTGTGTTGTTTGGTTTTTCTTGATGAAGTTAGTGAATGATTTGATTTGGATATCTTTGTTGGCAACACGTGAAAGCAAGCTGTTACCGTAGTCAGCTGGTCCTACTGTTTCTTCACGAACGAACCAAGTATCTTGTTGAAGGTCAAATGTAGTGTCACTTGTTGCGACGTCTTTTGGAATGTAGCCAGCTTCATAGAATTTGTGAAGAGTCTTTAAGTGTTCTTTGAAACGAGGAACGTCATAACGGTTTACAATCTTAGTAGTATCCCCTTCAAGGTCGATAACGAATGGGAGACCGTTTGCTACTGGGTAGTCAAAGTTCTCAGAAGGGATGAAGTTCTTAGTAGCTGCAAATGGTACTACGTCTGGAGCTTTTTCTTTGATTTGTTTCAAGACTGGCTCAAGAGTTTCGTAAGAAGTAACACCTGAAATATCGATACCATATTTGGCAAGGAGAGTTCCGTTGAAGGCAAAGTTTTGAGATGATGCAACGTTGGCTGCAACTGGAACAGCGTAAATTTTACCGTTTACAGTATTACCCTTGATGTAAGCTGGGTCAAGTGCTTTGTAAAGATCTTTACCTTCTTTTTTGTACAATTCTGTCAAGTCAGCGTAAGCACCTTTTTGAGCATTTACAATGTAGTTATCTGCAAAGGCAATATCATAGTTTTCACCAGATGATGTGATAACTGACATTTTCTTACCATAGTCACCCCAGCCAAGGTATTGGATATCCAATTTGGCACCAACTTTTTCTTCGATGATTTTGTTGGCATTTGCTAACAATTCATCCAAGTTGTCTGGTTTGTCACCGATTTGGTACATTTTGATAACAGGTTTGTCACCTGAATCAGCAGCTTTTTTGCTGTTACCTGTCAAATTTCCACAAGCAGCAAGACCTGCAGCCAAAGCGACTACACTAGCAGATGCAAAAGCATATTTTTTCCAGTTTTTCATGATAAAAACTCCTTTTTTTATTTTTAAACTTATAAACAATGTAATGATCTTATACTCAATGAAAATCAAAGAGCAAACTAGGAAACTAGCCGCAGGTTGCTCAAAACACTGTTTTGAGGTTGCAGATAGAACTGACGAAGTCAGCTCAAAACACAGTTTTGAGGTTGTAGATAAGACTGACGAAGTCAGTTACCTATACCTACGGCAAGGCGACGTTGACGCGGTTTGAAGAGATTTTCGAAGAGTATTAACTTCACACAAGGGAAGTTGGGAACTGAGAAATGTTCTTTCTCAATAAGCACTATTCTTTCACACCACCGATAGTCAAACCTTTTACAAAGTAGCGTTGGAAGAATGGATATAGAATCGCGATTGGAAGGGTTGCAACCACAACCATGGCCATACGACCTGTTTCTTTCGGTAGAGCAACTCCCAGTTGACCAGTCAAGCCGACCGCTTTGGCAATGTAGTCCATATTTTGTTGGATTTGCATGAGCAAATATTGCAATGGATACAAGTTGTCACTCTTGATGTAAAGAAGGGCGTTGAACCAGTCATTCCAGAAACCAAGAGCTGTCAAAAGCGTGATGGTTGCGATACCTGGTAGTGACAATGGCAAACAGATTTGGAAGAAAATCCGGGCTTCACTGGCACCATCGATACGAGCGGATTCAAGAATGGCTTCTGGAATGGTCTTCTTGAAGAAGGAACGCATCAAGATGATGTTAAATGGTGAGAGAAGCATTGGAACAATCAAGGCCCAAACAGTATCCCCAAGCTGAAGCACACGGGTCACCATGATATAACCTGGTACCAAACCAGCGTTGAACAACATACTGAGCAGAACGAAGATGGTAAAGAATCTGCGATACTTAAAGGTTGTCCGTGAAATAGCGTAGGCATAGGTTGTTGTGATAAAGACATTTGTAAATGTCCCAACTACGGTTACAAAGACAGAAATGAAGAGGGCTTGTAAGATTTTATCCTTAAACTGTGCCAAGAACTCAAAACCGTCTAATCCAAATTGGGATGGGAAGAAGCTGTAGCCGTATTGGAGGAGGCTTTTCTCGTCCGTCACTGAAATAATGATAACGAATACGAAGGGTAGGATACAAGAGAGGGCAATCAAACCCGAAATGATACTGAAGAAGATATCTGCTTTCTTACTGAAGGAGTGAATGCCGACATTATCAATTTTTTCTTTTTTAATTTTCTTTTCTGCCATATTCTCCTCCTTTCTAGAACAAAGCTGAGTTTGGATCAACTCGTCTTGCAAGTAAGTTTGATAGAACCACCAGAATCAATCCGACTACTGATTGGTAGAGACCTGCTGCTGAAGCCATCCCGATATCCGCTGTCTGGGTCAGACCATTATATACATATACATCCAAAACGTTGGTTACGTTATAGAGCTGACCAGCATTGTGAGGGATTTGGTAGAAAAGACCGAAGTCTGCACGGAAGATATTTCCGACTGCAAGGATGGTCAATACGGTTACCAGCGGTGTCAACTGCGGAATGGTGACATTGCGAATGCGTTGCCATTTGCTGGCTCCGTCCACTGTCGCTGCTTCGTAGTAGGTTGGATCAATTCCCATGATTGTCGCATAGTACATGACACTGCTATATCCAAAACCTTTCCAAATACCTAGGAAAAGTAGGAGATAAGGCCAGATTCCCAAATCAGCGTAGAAGTTGACTTCTTTTAGACCAAGACTTTCCAATAAATGATTGAACACCCCTTTATCAATATTTAGGAAGGCATCTGTAAAGAAACTGATGATAACCCAAGACAAGAAGTAAGGGAACAACATAGAAGTTTGGAAAATCTTCACCATTCTCTTGGAACGGAGTTCACTGAGGATAATGGCAATCCCTACAGACACAACTAAACCTAGAAAGATGAATCCAAGATTGTAGAGGACCGTATTTCGTGTGATAATAAAGGCGTCTCTTGAACTAAATAAGAATCTGAAATTATCGAGTCCGACCCATTTACTATTTATGATACTATCTATGAAACCATTACTGGTCATGTGGTAGTCTTTGAAGGCGACCACGTTCCCAAATACTGGAATGTAGAAGAATAGAATCAACCAGAGTGCCCCTGGCAAAACCATCAAGAGAAAGATCCAGTTGTCTCTCAAGGTTTTTGAAAACTTATTCATAATTTCCTCCCTTTTTATTTTGATATCCATCTAAAAATTCCTTTTTAGACTTTTGATAACGATTACATTATTAGTATACTCCAATTTGCAGATTAGGTTAAACTCCTAATTATAGAAAAAACTCCACAAATTATGTAGCGGATTTAAAACTTTATCACCACTATCAAACAAATGTCCTAAATCAATTGTTTATTTTATCTCTATTTGCACCGTGATGGCGTCACTCTGTTATCCTGTGCTAGTCTCTCAAACTAAATTTTAGGAGCAATGAAGCCCACTATTCTTAGAAAAAAGCCTATTATCAAGTTCCATAGACTTTTGACCATAGGCGTTTTTCTCTTTTTAACGTTTTTTCTCAAAACTCATCATGAGCTCTGTCTAAAAATAAAGGTACTGATTTTCTCAACTTTTTTAGAAAGCTAATACTCTTCGAAAATCTCTTCAAACTACGTCAGCTTCCATCTGCAACCTCAAAACAGTGTTTTGAGCAACCTGCGGCTAGCTTCCTAGTTTGCTTTTTGATTTTCATTGAGTATAAGGCAAGGCCAAATCAATTTATAACAATGTTTTAGAAGCGATATTGTACTAGTCCAGACTCAGTTCATTATAGTGTCTGATTTCTCCGAGACTGACTCCCTACAAAAAGTGCAAATAAGAACTCTCCAGCTTAGTAACTATCAGTGAGTTCTCGAGTCTGGAAATTTTTCAATATACTTCGTTATTGAATGGTTACAGTTTGCCGTCCACTTCCTGACATGCAAAAATCTCCTAGCAGGCTTTCCTACTAGGAGATTTTCTTATGAGAGGTACTTGTTTCAGCTTTGAAAATCGGATTTATCATCTGATAATTATCAAACAATCTACCAATTAAGCTTCTTCGTCTTCTTTACGACGACGGCCTGCAAGACCAAGACCAAGTAAGGCACTTGCGGCTGCTGCTACCATAGCTATAGTAGAATCTGCTGTACCTGTATTTGGCAATTCTTTAGATTCTTTAGGCGCATTTGCTTGTGCTGATGCTTCTTGGTTGGCATTCGCTGCTTGAGCAGTAACTGGAGCTACAGCTGGTGTCTGAACACTTTGATCCTCAGCTGGAGTTACATGGTCAGCTGCTGGAGCAAGTTTCGCCATAAAGTCTTCGATACGTTTCACCATTGCATCCACTTCTGCTTGACTTGCGTCTGCGTTAGCAAATACTTTCTTAGCATCTGCTGATAATGCATTCGCTTCTTTTGCAGTTTCTGCATCAAGCTTAGCTGATTCTTGGATGATTAGCTCATCTAGCTGATGAATAGCACTTTCTAACTTGGATTTATTCACTTTGGCTTGAGTGTTCGTCATTCCGTTATCGGCAGAAGGGCCGTAGTTTCCACCATTATATGGAGGTATCATATCTTGATTGTTTGGTGAAATCACTTCAACTGGAACTTCAAGTTTTTGTACACTTCCATCCGCTAGTCTTAATGTCACTGTAGCAATTTTAGTACCGATAGTATTCGTATCAGGCAATACCATCTTGATGACTGAGATTTCTTCTGGTAAATCTAATTTCGCTAACACATCTGCTTGGGAAAGGGCTTTACCACGTTCAACTTTCACTACTCCATTGATTAAAGCTTTCAGGGCATCTTCTAGTTTTAATTCTGGAAGATCAGCTACAAGTGCATCTTGATCAACTTGGTATAAGAAGGTTCTGAGTGCTTTATCGAGTTCTGCTTGGGTTGTGGAGTTGTCGATGGCCTCTAATGCTTTTTCTTTTAAGGCTTCAACTGTATCAAGTACTTTTTGCTTTTCCTCATCAGAAAGTTTTTTATCTGCTTTGATACTTGCAATTTTTTCATTTGCTGTCGTTTCAACTACTTCTCTAGCTTCTACAGCATCAAGTAATGATTTTTTCGCAATTTCTAAAGCATCTTTTGCCTTAATTGCTAGTTCTAAGGCTTTGTCAACCTCAACCTGTGAAGCATTTTCATTATCAATAACTTTTTTAACTTCTTTTAAAACTTTCTCTGATTCTTCTTGTACTTTTTTATACTCATCAATCGTCGCTTTGGTCTTTCCTTTTGTCGAATCTTCTAAAATTAAATTATTTAATGCGTCAGTGGTGTTTATCAATTGTGTTTTATCAGTTGGTGCTCCATCTAAGGCTTTTTTAGCCTCTGTAATGGCTTTGAGCGCTTCATCTACTTGGGGTTGCGTAGCGTTTGGATTCGAGATAACGTCAGCTGCTGCTGATACCGCCGTATCATACGCTTGTTTCTGAGCGTCTGTTCCGTTGTAGTACTTCGCATCCGTTGTTTTGGTGTTTTGCGCATCTGTTGTTGAAGCTGTTTTTAAGGCTTCTTTATCAGTTGGTGCTCCATCTAAGGCTTTTTTAGCCTCTGTAATGGCTTTGAGCGCTTCATCTACTTGGGTTTGCGTAGCGTTTGGATTCGAGATAACGTCAGCTGCTGCTGATACCGCCGTATCATACGCTTGTTTCTGAGCGTCTGTTCCGTTGTAGTACTTCGCATCCGTTGTTTTGGTGTTTTGCGCATCTGTTGTTGAAGCTGTTTTTAAGGCTTCTTTATCAGTTGGTGCTCCATCTAAGGCTTTTTTAGCCTCTGTAATGGCTTTGAGCGCTTCATCTACTTGGGTTTGCGTAGCGTTTGGATTCGAGATAACGTCAGCTGCTGCTGATACCGCCGTATCATACGCTTGTTTCTGAGCGTCTGTTCCGTTGTAGTACTTCGCATCCGTTGTTTTGGTGTTTTGCGCATCTGTTGTTGAAGCTGTTTTTAAGGCTTCTTTATCAGTTGGTGCTCCATCTAAGGCTTTTTTAGCCTCTGTAATGGCTTTGAGCGCTTCATCTACTTGGGTTTGCGTAGCGTTTGGATTCGAGATAACGTCAGCTGCTGCTGATACCGCCGTATCATACGCTTGTTTCTGAGCGTCTGTTCCGTTGTAGTACTTCGCATCCGTTGTTTTGGTGTTTTGCGCATCTGTTGTTGAAGCTGTTTTTAAGGCTTCTTTATCAGTTGGTGCTCCATCTAAGGCTTTTTTAGCCTCTGTAATGGCTTTGAGCGCTTCATCTACTTGGGGTTGCGTAGCGTTTGGATTCGAGATAACGTCAGCTGCTGCTGATACCGCCGTATCATACGCTTGTTTCTGAGCGTCTGTTCCGTTGTAGTACTTCGCATCCGTTGTTTTGGTGTTTTGCGCATCTGTTGTTGAAGCTGTTTTTAAGGCTTCTTTATCAGTTGGTGCTCCATCTAAGGCTTTTTTAGCCTCTGTAATGGCTTTGAGCGCTTCATCTACTTGGGGTTGCGTAGCGTTTGGATTCGAGATAACGTCAGCTGCTGCTGATACCGCCGTATCATACGCTTGTTTCTGAGCGTCTGTTCCGTTGTAGTACTTCGCATCCGTTGTTTTGGTGTTTTGCGCATCTGTTGTTGAAGCTGTTTTTAAGGCTTCTTTATCAGTTGGTGCTCCATCTAAGGCTTTTTTAGCCTCTGTAATGGCTTTGAGCGCTTCATCTACTTGGGTTTGCGTAGCGTTTGGATTCGAGATAACGTCAGCTGCTGCTGATACCGCCGTATCATACGCTTGTTTCTGAGCGTCTGTTCCGTTGTAGTACTTCGCATCCGTTGTTTTGGTGTTTTGCGCATCTGTTGTTGAAGCTGTTTTTAAGGCTTCTTTATCAGTTGGTGCTCCATCTAAGGCTTTTTTAGCCTCTGTAATGGCTTTGAGCGCTTCATCTACTTGGGGTTGCGTAGCGTTTGGATTCGAGATAACGTCAGCTGCTGCTGATACCGCCGTATCATACGCTTGTTTCTGAGCGTCTGTTCCGTTGTAGTACTTCGCATCCGTTGTTTTGGTGTTTTGCGCATCTGTTGTTGAAGCTGTTTTTAAGGCTTCTTTATCAGTTGGTGCTCCATCTAAGGCTTTTTTAGCCTCTGTAATGGCTTTGAGCGCTTCATCTACTTGGGGTTGCGTAGCGTTTGGATTCGAGATAACGTCAGCTGCTGCTGATACCGCCGTATCATACGCTTGTTTCTGAGCGTCTGTTCCGTTGTAGTACTTCGCATCCGTTGTTTTGGTGTTTTGCGCATCTGTTGTTGAAGCTGTTTTTAAGGCTTCTTTATCAGTTGGTGCTCCATCTAAGGCTTTTTTAGCCTCTGTAATGGCTTTGAGCGCTTCATCTACTTGGGTTTGCGTAGCGTTTGGATTCGAGATAACGTCAGCTGCTGCTGATACCGCCGTATCATACGCTTGTTTCTGAGCGTCTGTTCCGTTGTAGTACTTCGCATCCGTTGTTTTGGTGTTTTGCGCATCTGTTGTTGAAGCTGTTTTTAAGGCTTCTTTATCAGTTGGTGCTCCATCTAAGGCTTTTTTAGCCTCTGTAATGGCTTTGAGCGCTTCATCTACTTGGGGTTGCGTAGCGTTTGGATTCGAGATAACGTCAGCTGCTGCTGATACCGCCGTATCATACGCTTGTTTCTGAGCGTCTGTTCCGTTGTAGTACTTCGCATCCGTTGTTTTGGTGTTTTGCGCATCTGTTGTTGAAGCTGTTTTTAAGGCTTCTTTATCAGTTGGTGCTCCATCTAAGGCTTTTTTAGCCTCTGTAATGGCTTTGAGCGCTTCATCTACTTGGGTTTGCGTAGCGTTTGGATTCGAGATAACGTCAGCTGCTGCTGATACCGCCGTATCATACGCTTGTTTCTGAGCGTCTGTTCCGTTGTAGTACTTCGCATCCGTTGTTTTGGTGTTTTGCGCATCTGTTGTTGAAGCTGTTTTTAAGGCTTCTTTATCAGTTGGTGCTCCATCTAAGGCTTTTTTAGCCTCTGTAATGGCTTTGAGCGCTTCATCTACTTGGGGTTGCGTAGCGTTTGGATTCGAGATAACGTCAGCTGCTGCTGATACCGCCGTATCATACGCTTGTTTCTGAGCGTCTGTTCCGTTGTAGTACTTCGCATCCGTTGTTTTGGTGTTTTGCGCATCTGTTGTTGAAGCTGTTTTTAAGGCTTCTTTATCAGTTGGTGCTCCATCTAAGGCTTTTTTAGCCTCTGTAATGGCTTTGAGCGCTTCATCTACTTGGGGTTGCGTAGCGTTTGGATTCGAGATAACGTCAGCTGCTGCTGATACCGCCGTATCATACGCTTGTTTCTGAGCGTCTGTTCCGTTGTAGTACTTCGCATCCGTTGTTTTGGTGTTTTGCGCATCTGTTGTTGAAGCTGTTTTTAAGGCTTCTTTATCAGTTGGTGCTCCATCTAAGGCTTTTTTAGCCTCTGTAATGGCTTTGAGCGCTTCATCTACTTGGGTTTGCGTAGCGTTTGGATTCGAGATAACGTCAGCTGCTGCTGATACCGCCGTATCATACGCTTGTTTCTGAGCGTCTGTTCCGTTGTAGTACTTCGCATCCGTTGTTTTGGTGTTTTGCGCATCTGTTGTTGAAGCTGTTTTTAAGGCTTCTTTATCAGTTGGTGCTCCATCTAAGGCTTTTTTAGCCTCTGTAATGGCTTTGAGCGCTTCATCTACTTGGGGTTGCGTAGCGTTTGGATTCGAGATAACGTCAGCTGCTGCTGATACCGCCGTATCATACGCTTGTTTCTGAGCGTCTGTTCCGTTGTAGTACTTCGCATCCGTTGTTTTGGTGTTTTGCGCATCTGTTGTTGAAGCTGTTTTTAAGGCTTCTTTATCAGTTGGTGCTCCATCTAAGGCTTTTTTAGCCTCTGTAATGGCTTTGAGCGCTTCATCTACTTGGGGTTGCGTAGCGTTTGGATTCGAGATAACGTCAGCTGCTGCTGATACCGCCGTATCATACGCTTGTTTCTGAGCGTCTGTTCCGTTGTAGTACTTCGCATCCGTTGTTTTGGTGTTTTGCGCATCTGTTGTTGAAGCTGTTTTTAAGGCTTCTTTATCAGTTGGTGCTCCATCTAAGGCTTTTTTAGCCTCTGTAATGGCTTTGAGCGCTTCATCTACTTGGGTTTGCGTAGCGTTTGGATTCGAGATAACGTCAGCTGCTGCTGATACCGCCGTATCATACGCTTGTTTCTGAGCGTCTGTTCCGTTGTAGTACTTCGCATCCGTTGTTTTGGTGTTTTGCGCATCTGTTGTTGAAGCTGTTTTTAAGGCTTCTTTATCAGTTGGTGCTCCATCTAAGGCTTTTTTAGCCTCTGTAATGGCTTTGAGCGCTTCATCTACTTGGGGTTGCGTAGCGTTTGGATTCGAGATAACGTCAGCTGCTGCTGATACCGCCGTATCATACGCTTGTTTCTGAGCGTCTGTTCCGTTGTAGTACTTCGCATCCGTTGTTTTGGTGTTTTGCGCATCTGTTGTTGAAGCTGTTTTTAAGGCTTCTTTATCAGTTGGTGCTCCATCTAAGGCTTTTTTAGCCTCTGTAATGGCTTTGAGCGCTTCATCTACTTGGGTTTGCGTAGCGTTTGGATTCGAGATAACGTCAGCTGCTGCTGATACCGCCGTATCATACGCTTGTTTCTGAGCGTCTGTTCCGTTGTAGTACTTCGCATCCGTTGTTTTGGTGTTTTGCGCATCTGTTGTTGAAGCTGTTTTTAAGGCTTCTTTATCAGTTGGTGCTCCATCTAAGGCTTTTTTAGCCTCTGTAATGGCTTTGAGCGCTTCATCTACTTGGGGTTGCGTAGCGTTTGGATTCGAGATAACGTCAGCTGCTGCTGATACCGCCGTATCATACGCTTGTTTCTGAGCGTCTGTTCCGTTGTAGTACTTCGCATCCGTTGTTTTGGTGTTTTGCGCATCTGTTGTTGAAGCTGTTTTTAAGGCTTCTTTATCAGTTGGTGCTCCATCTAAGGCTTTTTTAGCCTCTGTAATGGCTTTGAGCGCTTCATCTACTTGGGGTTGCGTAGCGTTTGGATTCGAGATAACGTCAGCTGCTGCTGATACCGCCGTATCATACGCTTGTTTCTGAGCGTCTGTTCCGTTGTAGTACTTCGCATCCGTTGTTTTGGTGTTTTGCGCATCTGTTGTTGAAGCTGTTTTTAAGGCTTCTTTATCAGTTGGTGCTCCATCTAAGGCTTTTTTAGCCTCTGTAATGGCTTTGAGCGCTTCATCTACTTGGGTTTGCGTAGCGTTTGGATTCGAGATAACGTCAGCTGCTGCTGATACCGCCGTATCATACGCTTGTTTCTGAGCGTCTGTTCCGTTGTAGTACTTCGCATCCGTTGTTTTGGTGTTTTGCGCATCTGTTGTTGAAGCTGTTTTTAAGGCTTCTTTATCAGTTGGTGCTCCATCTAAGGCTTTTTTAGCCTCTGTAATGGCTTTGAGCGCTTCATCTACTTGGGGTTGCGTAGCGTTTGGATTCGAGATAACGTCAGCTGCTGCTGATACCGCCGTATCATACGCTTGTTTCTGAGCGTCTGTTCCGTTGTAGTACTTCGCATCCGTTGTTTTGGTGTTTTGCGCATCTGTTGTTGAAGCTGTTTTTAAGGCTTCTTTATCAGTTGGTGCTCCATCTAAGGCTTTTTTAGCCTCTGTAATGGCTTTGAGCGCTTCATCTACTTGGGGTTGCGTAGCGTTTGGATTCGAGATAACGTCAGCTGCTGCTGATACCGCCGTATCATACGCTTGTTTCTGAGCGTCTGTTCCGTTGTAGTACTTCGCATCCGTTGTTTTGGTGTTTTGCGCATCTGTTGTTGAAGCTGTTTTTAAGGCTTCTTTATCAGTTGGTGCTCCATCTAAGGCTTTTTTAGCCTCTGTAATGGCTTTGAGCGCTTCATCTACTTGGGTTTGCGTAGCGTTTGGATTCGAGATAACGTCAGCTGCTGCTGATACCGCCGTATCATACGCTTGTTTCTGAGCGTCTGTTCCGTTGTAGTACTTCGCATCCGTTGTTTTGGTGTTTTGCGCATCTGTTGTTGAAGCTGTTTTTAAGGCTTCTTTATCAGTTGGTGCTCCATCTAAGGCTTTTTTAGCCTCTGTAATGGCTTTGAGCGCTTCATCTACTTGGGGTTGCGTAGCGTTTGGATTCGAGATAACGTCAGCTGCTGCTGATACCGCCGTATCATACGCTTGTTTCTGAGCGTCTGTTCCGTTGTAGTACTTCGCATCCGTTGTTTTGGTGTTTTGCGCATCTGTTGTTGAAGCTGTTTTTAAGGCTTCTTTATCAGTTGGTGCTCCATCTAAGGCTTTTTTAGCCTCTGTAATGGCTTTGAGCGCTTCATCTACTTGGGGTTGCGTAGCGTTTGGATTCGAGATAACGTCAGCTGCTGCTGATACCGCCGTATCATACGCTTGTTTCTGAGCGTCTGTTCCGTTGTAGTACTTCGCATCCGTTGTTTTGGTGTTTTGCGCATCTGTTGTTGAAGCTGTTTTTAAGGCTTCTTTATCAGTTGGTGCTCCATCTAAGGCTTTTTTAGCCTCTGTAATGGCTTTGAGCGCTTCATCTACTTGGGGTTGCGTAGCGTTTGGATTCGAGATAACGTCAGCTGCTGCTGATACCGCCGTATCATACGCTTGTTTCTGAGCGTCTGTTCCGTTGTAGTACTTCGCATCCGTTGTTTTGGTGTTTTGCGCATCTGTTGTTGAAGCTGTTTTTAAGGCTTCTTTATCAGTTGGTGCTCCATCTAAGGCTTTTTTAGCCTCTGTAATGGCTTTGAGCGCTTCATCTACTTGGGTTTGCGTAGCGTTTGGATTCGAGATAACGTCAGCTGCTGCTGATACCGCCGTATCATACGCTTGTTTCTGAGCGTCTGTTCCGTTGTAGTACTTCGCATCCGTTGTTTTGGTGTTTTGCGCATCTGTTGTTGAAGCTGTTTTTAAGGCTTCTTTATCAGTTGGTGCTCCATCTAAGGCTTTTTTAGCCTCTGTAATGGCTTTGAGCGCTTCATCTACTTGGGGTTGCGTAGCGTTTGGATTCGAGATAACGTCAGCTGCTGCTGATACCGCCGTATCATACGCTTGTTTCTGAGCGTCTGTTCCGTTGTAGTACTTCGCATCCGTTGTTTTGGTGTTTTGCGCATCTGTTGTTGAAGCTGTTTTTAAGGCTTCTTTATCAGTTGGTGCTCCATCTAAGGCTTTTTTAGCCTCTGTAATGGCTTTGAGCGCTTCATCTACTTGGGGTTGATCCGCATTAGCATCAGCTATTACTGTTTGTCCACTTTTTATCGCTTCATCATATGCATTCCTCTTTGTTTTATCTGCATTATAATATTTAAAGTTTCCTTTAACAGTAGTTTCTTCTCCTACCGCTTTTCTTAACTCCGTCTTATTTCCTTTTTCAACTAACAAGCTTTTAGCTTCATCTAATTTGCGTTTTACTTCCTCTACTTTTTGTAATACTTGACTGACCTCATCTTTAGTTGCATTTCCTTGTTTGGCTAAAATAGTCCTTAGTTCTTCTTTTAATGACCGAATGTCCTGATTGTACTTATCAAACTCTTCATTGTATTTATCAATGCTTTCAGGCGTTTTATTTTCTGTTGATACCTTTTTCAACGCATCAACTTGCGCAGATAGATTAGTCTTTTCTTCATTTGTTGCCGCAGGTACTAAAGCTTCTTGTTTTGCTAAAAGCGTTGAAAACGCCTTTTTATAGTCTGCTGTTGTTTTTAACTGTCCAGTAAGAAGATTACGTACTTTTTCAAGTTCAGCTGTATATGCATTGATAGTATCGTCCGTTTTCCCTGCCTTATCAGTCGTTTCCGTTTCAAGTAATTTATCATAAATTCTTTGTAAGAGGTTCTTCGCAACTATACTTGTATCTTGATTTACATTGAAGTCCAATCCAGTAATAGGTAAAGAGTACTGTAAATAAGATGAATTATAACTCATACCAGCTTGATGTTTGTTTTCCAAACTAATTCTCACCTTATATGAAGTTACTCCCTTTGGTAAATTAATTTCTCTACTTGTAAATGTCCCTCCTGTTGCATTCGGTCTATTTTCAGTTAAAGCTAATTTTTCTTCTATCTGTTCTTTTGAAAGACTATTAGCACTAAAAGTCTGATTTTTTGCATTTCCATCTCTTGCAGCAACTACTTTCATTTCAGGACTATTCACGTTTTTTTCTGGTGAGACTACTGCCGTATAAATTAACTGTTCATTGCCATTTTCAATACTGAACACTTCTACTTTATATTTAGCTTTTGATCCATTATTATCACCAGTATAACCCGTTTTAAAGTTCACTGTTACTTTTGTTCCTTCATTCGAAGCATATGCTTTAAAAGTTTTTTCAATTCCATCAAACCACTTAGCTGCTCTCGCTGTTTGTGCACCGGGTTCATTATTTTCTAAATAGGGTTTATCATCATAGACTGGTTCGTCTCTATTCTGTTTAGTAACTAATTTTGATAGTAATAAAATATATTCACTACGTCTATCAAACGATTGCTCCCTAACCCAAACCTGATTAGTTCTAGTAATATTTACTGTATATGCTGGGAAAACTCCAGCTTCAGTTTTTCTAGCAATCGCAAATTTCCCATTTTCACCTACTGCTTTCCATCCACCAAATTCTTTAATATCCCTAACACTACCCTTTGCAATATTTTTTTCATTCCCTAATGCATCCATATTTTGAATTTTTTTATTATTCTCAATAACTTCAGGCAATGCTTTTAACTTATCTGCTAACGTTTTTAAATCCGCATTCTCTGCAGGTGCTGTGTAAGTCTGATTCGCAGCTGGATCAGTATCCGTCGTTGTCTCACCTGTTCGGAATGGATTATTTCTATCTAGGGCTTGTCCATTACGTGAATCATGTTGTCCTGAGTTTGCGATAGAGTTGGTTCCTGTAGCTTTCTCAGTATTGCTTGCTTTCTTACCGACAGTCGCTTTTCCTTCTGTCGTATCTAGTTTAGGACTTTCCACTTGCGCTTTAGGCTTATTACGTAAACCGCTGCTAGCTGTCATAAGAAGTTTTCTGTAAGCTTTTGTTAACTCTTCTTGACTTTTGGCTGTTGTTAGGGCAAGTTTTGCTAATTCTAAATGTTCTTTAAGGGTTGCGACACTTTCATCTGTCTTAGTTGCATAGCTACCTGAGGCTAATTTAGCATCAATTTCTGCTACGTAATCTTCCAGCTGTTTTGTATCCAAGGTAGGTCTAGCCTTTTCTTCTACTTCTTCTGCTGATGGAGTAGTAGATGACCTATCAGTCTTGTTCCCAGCTTCTGTTGCTGAAACACTAGACGACGCTACTGATGAACCGCTTACATCAGTAGGTGTTGGAGTACTTGTCTCTTCTTGACCTTTCGGAGCAGTAGTCTCACTGCTACCAGAATTTCCATCCAACTGACTGACTACTGGAGTCGCCCCATAGGTTCCATTCTGGACATCTGGATCTTTCAGTGGTGAGCCTTGTGTTTCCTCATTAGTTGGGGTTACACCTTGCTCTGTGGCAGACACTGCCCCATTTCCCAAAAACATAAATAAGGCAGCTACTGCAACACTAGCTGCTCCAAAACTAACCTTACGAATACTATACCGTATGGTTTTCTCCACTTGTGAACGATCATGCGATCCTTTATAATCAAACATTGCTACACTCCTTTTGCGATAATTATCTGTTGATATATATTAAGAAGGACAAATAAAAAGCCCCCCCCTAAAATATTTATGCATATTTTAGACTGGCATAATTCATTATACTCTTTTTTGTTTTATAAATCAAATGTTATGAACTAAGCTTGATATGATGCATCTTATCCAATTCTTCTGTTTCACGCGAAACACCCTGCGCTAGGCAAGGTGTTCTTGTTTTAGGTTGTATAAATCGTCGAAGCTGTCGCAATAGTATGCCATTGGTTGGCTGTTGTGGCTGCGAAGCCCTTGTCTGCGTAGAAGTCGTTAAATGGCAGGATTTCCACTTCTAGTTCGTCGATGCGGTCAAGCTGGCCAGCCAGATAAGCCTTGATACGGCTTTCTGCTCGTTTGATGCGTTGCAAGAGTCCGCCCATACGGATGTCAACTGTATCCAAACCAAAGACCTTGTTTTCTTTCAGCCATTGGTGGCTAAAGAGGGCATGGAAGTGTTCAATTTGGCTTCTGAGTTCTGGTAATTCTTGCCTTGCGATTTCTTGCAGACTTTCCTTATCATTCGCTTGATAGGCTTGACGAATGCGTCGTCCCACATCGACTTTGCTACTTAAAATCTGGTTCAACTGAGCCTGAGTTTCAAAGAGGTAAGAGTAAGCACCAGCTTTTTCTTTGATTTCAGCAAGTATCTCAGCAGCCTGAGCAAAGTGCGGTTTGTCCTGTTCAGGTGTCATGTGTTGATCAAGAATCGGACAGAGAACATCCTGATAAAAGACATAGCGGTTAGGATTGATGCCACTGAGATTGCCTGGTAGATCTGGTAAGAGATTGGCAAGGTCAATCTGCATGAAATCCTCAACCGATAGACCAGTATTGGTCTGGAAGTGAGCAGACAAACGGTCTAGGTCATTGCGATAGCTGAGTTCTGCCCAGATTTGCAAGCTTGGGAGAATAGAAAACTGAGCTGTCTCACCACCATTGTCCCCCCAACCCGTCACGATGACTTCTTTGATGTCATTGGCACGACAGGCTTTATTAGCCTCGATAGCCACTAGACGGCTAAAATGGTTGTGAGGTGTAAAACCAATCCACTTCCAAGCACCACCTGCAAAGGCAAGGTCATGACTAATCTTATGATGATTGCGGAAATTACGGTTGTATTTTTCCTCGCTATCCTGATAATAGTCCCAGTAAACCAAGGTCACACGGTCTTTGAGACGGTCTAGGTAGACACGAGTGTCTTCTGGAATTTCCACATCACGGTCGTACTGGCCATCCGCTGACATAAGTTTAAAGAACATATCGCTCCACATCTGGCAGTGGAAACCATATTTATCAGCAATATCCAGCACGCGCTCCAAGTGTTGGCACATGAGGAGACTACGGTCCACAACACCGTTCAATATCAAGTAGCGTCCCAAACCAACCAAGTGGGCTTCGTCCATCCCGATATTGACCTTGCGAGTTTGTAGTTTAGATAGAGTAGCAAACATGCCATCAATCAGATCATAAACCTTTTCTTCGCCGATAAGGAGAATGTCCTCTACATCACGGAGTTCCTGCACTTCTTTGACACCCCATTTGACGAAGGCTGACAAGTGGGCCAAGGTCTGGATACAAGGCACAAAGGTCATGTCAAACTGTTGGGCATAGGCTTCGATTTCCTGCAATTCCTCAGCTGAGTAGGCTCCACGGAAATAGCCAAAGTAAGGCTGCCCTTCAATCTGGTAGGTGTCTTCCATGTAAAGCTCAAAGGTTGAGTAGCCCATGAGAGCCAAGACCTCAACCATCTGCTTGGCAGAAGCGACATTCAGCACTGCATTTCGAGAACAGTCTGCCATGTAGGCTAAATCTTCATAAGCCGCCTGCTCCTCAATCTCTACTTTATCAGCTTCTGCTAGAACTGTTGCCAACAAGGACAAGGCTCGATAAAGTTGGTGGGGTTTGCGGTAAGTTAATTGATAGTGGCCACCCTCACCCTTGATAGAGATAGAGGCTTGGTCAGACTGAGCGACAGCTACCTCTACATCTGGTAGCAGAATGTGCTTTTTAAGCAACTCTAATGCTTGCTCTTGTTTGTCACTAATTCCTGTAAATCTTACCATTGGTTTTCCTCCTGTAGCCAGTTAACAAGGGCACCGTAAAGATTAGCATCTGCATGATAGGTGCAGGCTTGGATAACGGGTGCGACCGTGTATTCTTCGTAGGTATCGACAAAGTCTTCAACAGCTTCCTTGACACCTTGGATAAAATCTGGATTTTGGCTGATAGAGCCTCCCAGGCTAATGACATCTGGATCGATCAGATACTGGATATTAAGCAAACCTTGCGCCAGATTACGGTTCATGCGCTCAATTGCTTCTTGGCAAAGGGTATTTCCTGCTGCGGCCTCTTGGTAAATCTTGCGACCGTCCCAATCAGTCTGACCAGATTTTTCAATCACATATCGTACCATATTCCCAGTTGACGCTAGTTGCGACCAGTTGTTGAGCTTTTCAGCAGGGGCAAGGGTTGTCATGTAGCCAAATTCTCCACCCAGGCCGTGGCGACCTCGATGAAGTCTACCATTGATAATCATGGCTCCGCCAATCCCTGTCCCAATCACGACACAGGCTGCATTTTCAAGTTCTGGATGAGCCAGTAATTCACTGAGTCCAACGCAGTTGGCATCATTTTCCAGATGGACAGGAATCTGATAAGAGCTAAGCGCCTCATACCAAGAAAATCCGTGAATGTAGGGCACCGCACTGAAGCCATCAATCACACCTGTCTCTTGATTGACCGCACCTGGAACGCTCATAGCAATCCCGCTGTAATCCTGCTCTGACAAGCGCTGGTCTAACCAAGCTAGTAATTCCTCCAAACTTTCTGGCGTTGGGATGCTTGTCTTATCCAATATTTTCCCATCAGGAGTTAGACTAGCAAACTTAATCCCAGTCCCTCCGATATCAATCGTTGCAATGGTCATTGTTTTTACCATAAAAAGGGGCGAATCAGCAGTTAGTTCTTACTTTTTCGCCCCTCCTTTCTTTTTATGTTTACTTTTTGAAATTAAATTTCTTCTTTTTTGATGAATTCTGTACGAATCTCTTGTGGTGCGATGAGGCCTCTATGAACTGGGTATGGTCGTTCAAGTAGGTCAAGAAAGAGATGTTGACTTTCCGGTACACGCACATTTTCACTACACATATTGTAGTAGCGAAGAACATAGCCTTCTTCATTTTCAGCTACCTTAAAGGCTGTTGGACAGATTTGCGGTATGCTGAGAACAGAATGGCTCAAGAGGCTACCAGTCGCAGCGACGCTTCCTTCTTGTCTAGCAAGCTGAAGGCTGGTGAATGGTGTCTGCAAGGCTTTGGCGCGACGATAGGCTGAGAAGCGTTCTTGGGCTTGGTGGCATTCAAGAGCAAACTCGACTTCAAATTCACGCAAGCATTGTGCTTCTGGTGTTGGGAAGTAGCCCCAGTCACCTAGCTCACCTGATGCACGCAAAATAGTCACTGCAATAGTGTCGTCTCCAAGGATTTCGTATTCATTCAATCCCTTGTTGGATACAGTCACACCTTTTTCATCGTCATACAGACTAACAAAGGCTTGTTGGTGTTGAGGATTTTCAGGATTTTCCCATGAAGCTGCTGGTTTGTTTGGTCGTGTCACCACCTCATAGATGCTTTCAGAATCATTGCTTGGACGCGTGTTATGAGTCTTGACCAAGAGACGGATACGGTGATCTTTGGCAGTGTTAGTAAAGCGAGTCTTGCAACGGATTTGTGGATTATCAACGAAGATAGTCATCTCAGTTTCAAGAGGAATGCTTGTCAATTCTTCTGAACGTCCAGCTTCACGCTTCATAAACTCGATGATGCCTTTTTGCTCTTCTTCTAGCTTTTCATCTGCACTGACAGGCACGGTCAATTCATGTTTGAGCAAAATCTTAGCGTAGCGAGCTGTGTTTTCCAAGACCTCGTAGCCCTTAAGCTCTGCATAGATTGGCTCTGTTCCTTTTGGTTGGAAATAGATATACTCGTTTCCGATGTCCCCACGGTCTTCAAAGCGGATAAAATCTTCATAGGCTTCGTGAGTTGTCTTGTCATAAACTGTGATGTTGTCATCCACACTCACCGTTATAAATGGCGTATCAATCACTCCGTTTTGGTAAATACCGTCGCGGTGTTCTTGTTCTCCTTCCAGCAATTGGAAAGTTGTCCAAGAAAGCGGCGCTAGGTGAACTGGAATGGTCACGCGCACTTGTCGAGCAATACGAGCTTGGCGAAACTTATCTTTTGGTAAATCGTACTCAAAATTAGCTCCGAGATCTTCGATTTTAGCCTCTACAGGACGCCCATCCAAGTCCTCCACACGGTAACTTGGCAAGGTAAGAGCAGCCATCTTCTTGTATCCCTCTGTTGGGTGTAATTCCTTGAAATCACAAGTCGCCACATCAATCACTGTGCTGACAGTATCAACCTTATCATGCAAGCCTGTGTTAATAACCGTAAAGAGATAGTCACTTTGAGCCTTAGCCGTAGCAATTTTACCCTTCCACTCGTTGAGAAGATTGGCCTTAACAAAGTTTCCTACTTGATTGACCTTGGCAAAACGAGTTTCCATCTCTCGGTGAACTTCGTCCACGCTACAGCCACAGATGCTATCATGTGGCGCATTCTGCAAAAGAGTTTTCCAAGCATAGGTCAACTGATCCTTGTGGTTATGACCCCCAGTGATAATCGTCAAGGGTTCTACAACTTGCTCTAGGAGGTTGCTATTTTCTTGGAAGGCTTGTTTGAGATAAATACGAGATGAAGAAGTGTTGGCAAGTGTGTACCAGCCATCTGTTTCCTGACTGGTCAACTCTCCTGTCACCGTTGATAATTGCTCTGGAAGCGCACCTTCCACGGCTTGGACATATTCATCAAAAGAACTATGAACAAAGGTTACATCTGGGAAGAGTTCATTTGCCACACGAATGGCTTCGCTCAGATTTTTCTGTACAGGCTGGTGGTCACATCCGTTCATCATCAACCACTGGTTGGTCGAAGCATAGGCACGCACATCTGACAATTTTTGTTCCCAGAAGGTCAAGGCCTCATCTTTATCAACTGGGATTTCATTCCCGTTACTGTACCAGTTGGCAAAGAGAATCCCGAGGACACGACTACCATCTGCACCCTGCCAGTACATTTCTGAAAACTGAGAAGTAAACTGCTCATCTTCGAGAACTTGGTTGTCAAATCCAATCGGCTTCACACCACGACCAAAAGCTGCCACATGAATGCCTGATTTTTGAAGAATTTGAGGCGCTTGTCCCATATTTCCAAAGGTATCTGGGAAGTAACCAATCTGGGTTGATTTGCCCCATTTTGCAGCCTCCTGCTGACCGATAAGAGTATTACGGACATTGGCTTCACTTGAAATCAAATAATCATCCTGCAAGATGTAAAATGGACCAATCTTCAATTTTCCTTCGTCAATGTAGCGTTGAACTTTGTCGCGATTTTCAGGACGAATCTCCAAGTAGTCATCAAGGACAATGGTTTGTCCATCCAAGTGGAAACTCTTGAATTCAGGATCATTTTCAAAAAGATCAAAAAGATTGTCAAACAATTCCACCAACTGCATACGGTGGCTTTCAAAAGGCAAGTACCACTCACGGTCCCAGTGACTATGTGAGATAATATGTACGACAACATTTTCCATGAAGTAAAACCTCATTCTAAATTTAAATTTTTATTGTTAACGTTTTTGGATGTAAATTTGTGATTCTTTCCAAGAATCAGTGAAGCGAAGGCGAGCTCCTTATACTCAATGAAAATCAAAGAGCAAACTAGGAAGCTAGCCGTAGGTTGCTCAAAGCACAGCTTTGAGGTTGCAGATAAAGCTGACGTAGTTTGAAGAGATTTTCGAAGAATATAAAGCATGTTCCCTAGCGAATATCTAGGTAATCCAAGACCAATTCACAGAACACCATGTTAGCCCAAGAGAACCATTCACGAGAATAAAGAGTTGGGTCATCTACGTGGAAGCTTTCATGCATAACACCTGTACCCCCATCGCAAGCAACCAGCTGATCCAGCAAGAATTTTTTCTCTGCCTTATCTCTTGTTGTCAAACCTTGGATAGACAGAGCGATTGGCCAGATATAGCGATAGAAGGTATGAGAACTTCCGAGACCGCTAGCGTATTCTCCTTGGTAGAAATATGGATTTTCCGGGCTCAGAATGGTACGACGAGTGGCTTGATAAACTTCGTCGTCAATATCGCAGTAGCCCAGATAAGGTGCAGCCAACAAACTTGGTACGTTTGGATCATCCATGATGCTGGCATTTCCTAGACCATCCACTTCAAAGGCATAAATCTTTTCGCCCTTGCTGTTGCTTGTGTAGGCGTAGTTTTCGATACCTTCTTGGATTTCAGACTGGAGGCGCTTGGCATCAGCAATAACACTCTGGCTATCAGCTAGATTCAATTCTGCAAAGATCTCTTGCACATAACCCAAGACTACTACAGCAAACATATTGGACGGAATCAAGTAACTATACTGGCAGCAGTCATCGCTCGGACAAAAAGCTGACCAAGTCATGCCTGTCACTGCAAAATCAGGGCCAAAGCCATCATTTACCAAGGTATCTTCCTTGCGGTCCGTATCTCGGACAAAACGATAAGGAGAGTTGGTGTGGTCTTGTTCCACTGTCCACAGATGGAGAATTTCCTTAGTCGCTGCGACAAAAGTCTCATCAAACTGACTAGTCTCGCCAGTCTCTTTCCAAAGGAGATATGCTAACTGCAACGGATAGCAAAGCGAGTCCACCTCGTACTTGCGTTCCCAAATCCAGCCGTTAAGGTCGGTATGGTCAGTCTCATGGTGCCCCTTCCAGTTTTCCTCAATGTTAAAGGAATTGGCATAAGGATCCTTGAGTACCAAGGTCATCTGACGTTTGACCAAACCTGCAATGGTCTGACGCAGGAGCGAATCTCTTTTAGCCACATGCAGGTAGGGTCTGAGTTGGGCTGTCGAATCTCGAAGCCACATAGCAGGAATATCCCCAGTCAAGACAAAGGTTGAACCATCTTCTAGGATTTCAACCGTATTGTCCAAGGTGTCTGTGTAGCAACGCTCGAAAACATCCACCCACTCTGGATGGTCCTTAGCCCGCTCTGCTACTTCATCTAGCCATTCTCTAACAATTTCTTTTGAATAAATCATCGTGCAGTATCCTCTTTCAAACAAGTTTCATTTTCAGTATATAGCTTTTGAGACAGAAAATACATACACAAATGATAGTCATTTTTCTACAAAATAGTTATCTTTGAAACTCCTTTTCTAAAGGCCCTATTTTTCTGATATAATGTAGAAAAACAGCTAAAGGAAAGACTATGAAACCACTACTTGAAAGCATCGATACCCGCTTTGGAACTGCCAGCAAGCATGCCTTTTCTCGGGGAAATACCCTGCCATACACAGGCCTTCCTTTTGGGATGAATTACTTTGTGCCCCAGACCAGTGACCAGGAGAGCTCTTGGTTTTTTGATCCACATCTGCCTATCTTTCAGGGGATTCGATTGACCCATCAACCAAGTCCTTGGATTGGGGACTACTCTTGGCTCCTTCTGACACCTGTCACCGGTCAACTGGGTGGAGACAGCCTCTTTCACCGCCAATCTTCCTATGACATAGATAAGGCCTCTTTCCAACCTCATTATCTGAAAATTTTCTCCCTGCGCTATCAGATTGAAAGCCAGCTTACACCGACTTGCTACGGTGCTTCTATTCGTTTGAAGCAAAAGCAAGGCAAAGCCCTCTCCCTCTATCTTCACGCAGCAGATGAACTGACAGTAGAACAAGTAGATAAGCGAACTCTCGCCCTGCGACAAGAAGGAAAAACTGAGACTAACAAAAATCCGCTAAAACTATTCACTGCCATGCAAATGAATACGGATATTCTTGCTGTCAGCCAAGAAGGGGGAGACTGGCGAATTGACCTGGAAGATAGCCATGCAGAGATTCAACTAGGCACTTCTTTCATCTCCCCTTCTCAAGCACTGCTTAATCTACCTCAAAAGGACTTTGATAGCTGTAAAGAAAATGCACAAGCGAACTGGGAAAATCTCCTCCATCGTTTTGACGTTATCGAGACAGGAGAGGCTGACCGAACCTTCTTTGATCACTGCCTTTACAGACTCTTCCTCTTCCCACAGACTTTTTATGAGGTTAATGAATCAGGGCAAGCCAGCCACATAGATCTGGCTACTGGTTCTGTCAAGCCCGGTGTCCTCTTTAGCAACAATGGTTTCTGGGATACCTTCCGTACCACATTCCCCCTCTTTGCCCTTGTCATACCGGAACACTATCGTTTCTTTTTAGAAGGTTTTCTCAATAGCTACCGCGATACTGGTTTCCTTCCAAAATGGTTGGCTCCAGATGAACATGGCATGATGCCAGGTACACTTTTAGACGGCATTATCGCAGATAGCGCCTGCAAGGACATGGCTCCTGACCTAGAAGAAGAACTCCTCCAAGCCATGCTTGAAACAGCCAGCAAGTCCGACCCTCTCGGCATCAATGGCCGTCACGGACTAGCCCAATACCAAGAACTAGGCTACCTCTCTACCGACCACCACGAAAGCGTCAGCCACACTCTTGACTATGCCTATAGCGACTTTTGTATCGCCAGCTGTGCCGAAAAACTTGGTCAGAATGACATCGCGGAAACTTATAGAACTGCGTCACAAAATTACCGCCATCTATTTGATGCTGAGACAGGTTACATGCGAGCGCGAGACAATCAAGGAAACTTCCGTCCTGACTTCTCTCCCTATAGTTGGGGACGAGACTACGCTGAATGCTCTGCCATCCAAGCGACTTTAGGCGTCCTCCAAGACATCCCAGACTTAATTCAACTTATGGGTGGAAAAGAAACCTTCAGCAACTATCTTTTGAAAGCCTGTCAAGATGCTCCCCTCTTTGAGACAACAGGCTATGGTTACGAAATTCACGAAATGAGCGAAATGGCTACTGCTCCTTTTGGACAACTCGCCATTTCTAACCAACCGAGTTTCCACATTCCTTATCTCTTCCGCTACAGCGATTACCCTGACTACACTGCCCTTCTCATCAAGACTCTACGTCAAAAAGCTTTTCACCCAAGTTGGGAAGCCTATCCTGGTGATGAAGACAATGGCAGTCTCTCGGCCTGGTACATCTGGTCGGCTCTCGGATTTTATCCAACCTGTCCAGGCAAGCCCAGCTATGATCTCGGAATCCCTCTCTTTGACCACCTCCGTATTTATCTAGCTAAAGAAGATAAATGGTTGGATGTCCATACTAAACAAAACCACAGCCATTTTAACTTTGTCAAAGAATATCGACTAGATAATACCTCTATAACTAGCATTCAACATCAAGACCTCTTAAAAGCTGAACAGCTAACCTTTACACTTAGCTGGTTGCCAAGTCAGCCGTCCACTTCCTGAAATGCAAAAATCTCCTAGCAGACTTTCCTGCTAGGAGATTTTCTTATGAGAGGTACTTGTTTAAGCTTTGAAAATCGGATTTATTATCTGATGTTTATCAAACAATCTACCAATTAAGCTTCTTCGTCTTCTTTACGACGACGGCCTGCAAGACCAAGACCAAGTAATGCACTTGCGGCAGCTGCTACCATAGCTACAGTAGAATCTGCTGTACCTGTATTTGGCAATTCTTTAGCTGCTTTACGCGCGTTTGCTGCTGCTCGGTTGGCATTTGCTGCTTGAGCAGTAGCTGGAGTTACATCTGATGTTTGAGCAGCTTGGTCCTTAGCTGGGCTTGTAGGGTCAGTTGCTGGAGCAACTTTCGCCATGAAGTCTTCGATACGTTTCACCATTGCATCCACTTCTGCTTGAGTTGCGTCTGCATTAGCAAATACTTTCTTAGCGTCTGCCAATAAGTCAGTCGCTTCTTTTGCAGTTTCTGCATCAAGCTTAGCTAATTCTTGGATGAACAATTCATCTAATTGATGGATAGCACCTTCCAACTTCGCTTTATCTGCTTTTGCGTCAGTGTTAGTAGCTCCGTTATTACCTCCACCATTTGATGGTACATAAGGACGTTGTTTGAATGCATCATCTCTTGGAATTGCTAATACTTGACCTTCTTTTGTAACGATTGTTACATTTCCAGCTTTGTCAATGTTAATAGCTAATTCTTTCTTACCATCTTTTTCGACTGTTGCATTACCATCTTTGTCGATTGTAATTTTCACTTTACCATCTTTAGATGTGTAAACTGTATTTCCGTCTTCTGTTGACTTAATGTAAGCATCTAAATCGAATTCTTCTACATTAGTGATAGCACCTAGAACTTTGAATTGGAATTTCGCTTTTTCTTCTGGAGTAATATTAGCAAGGTTTGCTACCGTTACTTTACTCAAGTCGAAATCAAGATTATTACCACCGTTTTTAGCTTTCGCTTCTTCTGCATTCTTCACTAGTTGTTCTTTAGAAATTGTTGCTGTAGAACCGTCTGGCATTGTTACTGTTGCGTTTCCTTTATCGTCTACTACTACAGTTGCACCTGGGTTAACTGCTTCAATTGCTTTCTTAACAGCGTCTTTTTCGTCTTTTGTTAAGTTTTCTTTATTTCCAACTAATGTACGGATAGCTGGTGTTTTCACTTTAGCGTTCTTAGCTTCGTCAGCTAATTTTTCTGCTGGGATGACTAAGTCTGAAGCTGGAATGTTAAGAACTGTGCCATCACCTTTGGTTACTGTTGCGTTTCCTTTATCGTCTACGACTACAGTTGAACCTGGGTTGACTGCTTCTACAGCTTTCTTAACAGCTTCTTTTTCAGCATCTTTAAGTTTCTCTGAATCTGCTACTACAGTCTTAGCTGCTGGTGTGTTCGCATCGTTACCACCATTTGGTTTCGTAGCATCATCTTCAACTTTCACTAAGTCTGTTGATGGGATAACTGAAACATTACCATCTTTAACTACTGTTGCATTTCCTTGGTCGTCTACGACTACAGTTGCGCCTGGATTTGCTGCTTTAACTTTATCTTCGATGGCTTTCTTCTCAGCTTCAGTTAAGGCATTTGGATTTGCGACTTTTGTCTTAGAGGCTGGTGTAACTGCATTGTCTTTAGCTTTTCCATCGTTCACATCTTTTTCAGATTTTGTTAAATCTGATGCTGGGATAACTGCTGTATTTCCGTTTGGAAGAGTTACTGTCGCATTTCCTTGGTCGTCTACGACTACAGTTGAACCTGGATTTACGGCTGCTACTTTAGCTGCAATTGCATCTTTCTCATCTTGTGTTAATGAGTCTGGATTTGCAACTTTTGTCTTAGAAGCTGGTTTAACGATGTCGTTTCCTGCTTTTGGTGCCTTTTCTGCATCTGCATTCTTCGTTAAGTCTGCCGCTGGAATGACCGCTGTCTTACCATTTACTGTTACAGTTGCATTTCCTTTATCGTCAACTACTACAGTTGCGCCTGGATTTGCTGCTTTAACTTTGTCTTCGATTGCTTTCTTCTCTTCTGGAGTTAGAGCATTTGGATTTGCTACTTTTGTCTTAGAAGCTGGTGTAACTGCGTTGTCTTTAGCTTTGCCATCGTTCACATCTTTTTCAGATTTTGTTAAATCTGATGCTGGAATAACTGCTGTATTTCCGTTTGGAAGAGTTACTGTTGCGTTTCCTTGGTCGTCTACTACTACAGTCGCATCTGGATTTACTGCTTTAACTTTAGCAACAATTGCATCTTTCTCTTTTGGAGTTAGAGCATTCGGATTTGCTACTACAGTCTTATCTGCTGGTTTAACGATGTCGTTTCCTGCGTTTGGTTTAGCTGCGTCTGCTGCTGTCTTAGTTAAGTCTGATGCTGGAATTACAACTGGTTTTCCATCTTTAGGTGTAACTGTTGCATTTCCTTTGTCGTCTACTACTACAGTCGCATCTGGATTTACTGCTTTAACTTTAGCTGCAATTGCATCTTTTTCGTCTTTTGTTAACGATTCTGGATTTGCTACTACAGTCTTATCGGCTGGTTTAACTACGTCGTTTCCTGCGTTTGGCTCTTTAGCTGAATCTGCTGTCTTAGTTAAGTCTGATGCTGGAATGACTGCTACTTTACCATCTTTCGTTGTTACTGTTGCGTTTCCTTGATCGTCTACTACTACAGTTGCTCCTGGATTTACAGCTTTAACTTTGTCTTCGATTGCTTTCTTAGATGCTTCTAAGTCATTTGGATCCAAGACTGTCTTATCGGCTGGTGTGTTTACATCGTTTCCTGCATTTGGCTTAGCTGCTTCTTCTGCTGTTTTCACTAAATCTTTCGCTGGGATAACCACTGTCTTACCATCTTTAGTTGTTACAGTTGCATTTCCTTGGTCATCAACAACTACAGTTTTAGCTTCTGGATTTACTTCTGCTACTTTAGCTGCGATTGCATCTTGCTCGTCTTTTGTTAATGATTCTGGATCTTCTACAACTGTCTTGTCAGCTGGTTTAACTACGTCGTTACCTGCGTTTGGTTCTTTAGCTGAATCTGCTGTCTTAGTTAATGCCGCCGCTGGAATGACCGCTGTCTTACCATTTACTGTTACTGTTGCGTTTCCTTTGTCATCTACTGCTACAGTTGCACCCGGGTTAACTTCTGCTACTTTAGCTGCGATTGCTTTTTTCTCATCTTCCGTTAATGGTTTAGTAGAATCAACCGCTACTTTATCAGCTGGTGTATTGACATTGTTTCCTGCATTTGGTTTAGCTGCTTCTTCTGCTGTTTTCACTAAATCAGTAGCTGGAATTGTTGCAACTTCTCCATCTTTAGTTGTTACCGTTGCATTTCCTTTATCGTCAAATGCCACCTTAGCTTCTGGATTTACTGCTTTGATTGCTTCTGTAATCTTAGCTTTATCTTGGTCTGATAAATGATCTGGATCGCTTACAACTACTTTATCTGCTGGTGTGTTAACTTTGTTTCCTGCATTTGGTTGTTTAGCTTCTTCTGGACTTGTTACTAAATCTGCCGCTGGAATTGTTGCTGTTTCCGTATTACCGTCTTTATCTTCTATAGTTACCGTTGCATTTCCTTTATCATCTACGAAGATCGCTTTTGCATCTGGATTTACTGCTTTAATCTTAGCTTCAATCGCTTTTTTCTCTTCTGGAGATAATGGTTTAGTTGGATCAGCTACTACTACTTTATCAGCTGGTTTGTTAATGTTGTTTCCTGCTTTTGCATTTTTAGCTTCTTCTGGAGTTTTCACTAAATCTTTTGCTGGAATTACAAAGCTTCTACCATCTTCTGTAGTTATCGTTGCATTTCCATTGTCATCAACAACAACCGTTGAACCTGGGTTAACTTCCTCAACAGCTTTCTTAATAGCTTCTTTATCCACGTTAGCTGGATCTGTTACTAATACCTTATCAACAGGTTTCTTAATTAAATCTTGTTTCTCAGGTTTTAATAGATCTGCTTTTGGTTTCGCTAAGGCTTCTACAGGAATTGTTGCGATGTCTCCATTTGCATTCTTAACAGTCGCATTTCCTTTTGCGTCAAATACTACTGTTGCTCCTGGGTTAACTTCTAAAATGTTTTTCTCAATTTCTTGAATATCTTCCGCTGTCAATTTGTCTCTGTCTTTGACTAAGACTCTGTCTGCTGGTGAATTGATTTTATTTCCTGCATTCACTTTAGCTTTATCAGCGTCAGTCTTCGTTAAATCAGCTACTGGAATTGTTGCAGTTTTACCTTCTGGTGTTGTTACTGTCGCATTTCCTTGGTCATCTACGAATACTGTTGCTCCTGGATTTATACGTTGAACTTTAGCAGCGATTTTCGCTTTAACATCATCCGTGATTTGTCCATCTTTAACAAACACTCGATCTGCTGGTTTGTTAATAACGTTACCTGCTTTTGGATCGCTTAATACTTCATCATCAGTTTTCACTAAATCATCCGCTGCGATTACAGCTGTCTTACCATCTTTAGTTGTTACTGTCGCATTTCCTTTTTCATCAACTACTACAGTTGCTCCTGGGTTAACTTCTGCAACTTTAGCTTTAATAGCTTTACGGTCTTCATCAGTTAATGCATCTTTATCAGCAACTACTGTTTGATCGATAGGTTTCTTAACTGGGTTTTGTTTAGCTGGATCCAATAGATCTTTTTCAGCATTTGATTTCACTAAGTCACTTACAGGGATTGTCGCTGTAGCCATAGTACCGTCTTGATTTGGTACTGTTACTGTTGCGTTTCCTGCTTCGTCAAATACGACTTTAGTTCCTTCAGGATTTACCGCCTGAATTGCTGCAGTAATCTTAGCTTTTTCAGCATCAGTTAATTCAGCTGGATTTGCTACTACTGTTCTTTCAGCTGGAGTATTTACTTTGTTTCCTGCTGATGGAGTTTCTTTAGCTGCTGGATCTTTCAATAAGTCTTCAACTGGGATTGTTGCTGTCTTACCGTCTGGTGTTGTTACTGTTGCGTTTCCTTGGTCATCAACAAAGACAGTCGCACCTGGGTTTACTGCTTCAACCGCTTTTTGGATTTTAGCTTTAACTTCATCTTTATTCGGTCCAACTAAATCTGCCGCCGCTGCCGCTACTTTATCCGCTGGCTTGTTGATGTTATTTCCTGCTTTTGCACCATCAACTTCTTGTGGAGATTTCACTAAGTCTTCTTTGGCGATTACTACAGTTTTTCCTTCTGGAGTTGTGACTGTTGCATTTCCTTCGTCATCAACTACGATAGTTGTCTTCGGATCTCTATTTACCTTAGCGATTTCTGCTTTGATTGCATCTTTTTCAGCTTGAGTTAATTTACCTGCTTTCTTAACAAGTGTTTTATCTGCTGGTTTCTTAACTTCATCTTGCTTGTCTGGCTTAGTTAAGTCAGCTGCATCTTTTGCTAAATCAGATGCTGGAATTGTTGCTACAGCTCCATCTTTCGTTGTTACTGTTGCGTTTCCTTTGTCGTCAAATGCAACTGTTGCACCTGGGTTAACTTTAAGAATTTCTGCTCTAATCTTATCTTCATCAGCCTTGATATTAGCAGGATCTGTTACAACCACTTTCGTTGCTGGAGTGTTTACTTTGTTTCCTGCATTTGGTTGAGTTGTATCTTTGATAAGATCTTCAACAGGGATTGTCGCTGTTTTACCATCTGGAGTTGTTACAGTCACATTTCCTTGGTCGTCTACGAATACTTTTGAACCTTCTGGGTTCACTGCTTCTACAGCCGCTTTGATTTTAGCTTTAACGTCTGCTTTCTTCGCATCATCAGCTAAATCAGCTTTTGTTGCTGCTACTTTATCTGCTGGTTTGTTGACGTTGTTTCCTGCTTTTTCATCTTTAGCTTCTTCTGGAGATTTCACTAAGTCAGTTACTGGAATTGTTGCTGTTTGACCGTCTGGTGTAACTACTGTTGCATTTCCTTTTGCATCAACTACTACTGTTGCATCTGGGTTTACTGCTTGAACTTTAGCCTTGATTGCTGCGATATTTTCAGGAGTTAAGGCATCTTTAGCAGCAACTACTTTGTCTACTGGTTTGTTGATGTTATTTCCTGCTTTAGCAGTTTCTTTGTCAGCTTCTTTCTTCACTAAGTCAGCTTTTGGAATCACTACAGTTTTACCTTCTGGTGTTGTTACTGTTGCGTTTCCTTTGTCATCAACTACTACAGTAGAATCTGGATTTACTGCTTCTACAGCTGCTTTAATAGCATCTTTAGCGGCACTTAAATCTGCATTTGGATCATCTACTAAAGCTGGATCCACTACTACTTTGTCTGCTGGTTTGTTGACAGCATCTTGTTTCGCTGGGTCAGCTAAGTCAGCTTTAGCTTTTACTAAATCGCTCGCTGGGATTGTTGCCACAGCTCCGTCTTTCGTTGTTACTGTTGCATTTCCTTTTTCATCTACAACAACTGTTGCATCTGGATTTACTGCTTGAATTTTAGCTTTAATAGCGTCTGTAACTTCTTGTGGTAATGGTGCATCTGTACTGTCCACCACTACTCTATCAGCTGGAGTGTTTACTTGGTTTCCACCGTTAACATTCTCTTTATCCGCATCTGATTTGACTAAATCTGCCACTGGAATTGTTGCAGTTTTACCATCTTTAGTTGTTACAGTCGCATTTCCTTGGTCATCGACTACTACTGTAGCATCTGGGTTCACTGCTTCAACTGCTGCTTTAATTCTAGCAAGTTCAGGGTCTGTTAATTGCTTACTGTTATCAACACGTACTCTGTCAGCTGGGTTGTTGATGTTGTTACCAGCTTTGGCAGTTGATGTTTCATTAGGTTTTTTAATTAAATCATCTGCGTCAATAACTGCTGTTTTACCTTCTGGTGTTGTTACAACTGCGTTTCCTTGGTCGTCAACTACTACAACTGCACCTGGATTTACAGCTTCAACTTTTGCTTTAATTTCAGCTTTTACTTTATCAAGTTTTTCTTTATTTGCTTCACCTTGTAATGCTGCAATATCTTCTACAACTGTTTGAGCATTCGGTTTATTGATGTCATCGCCACCGTTTGCTTTCTTAGCATCTTCTTCTGTCTTGAATAAGTCACCTGCTGGAATTGTCGCAATTGTTCCGTCTTTAAGAACTACTGTTGCATTTCCTTCATCGTCATATTTAACAGCTTTAACTTTTTCGTCGCCACCATTTAATTTTTTCAGTTTTTCAGTTACTTCAGCTTGTGCTGCCGGGTCTGTCGCTAGTCCAACTTTTTTATCTGCTGGCTTACGAACACCTGCATTACCTGAATCAGGATTTGCTGCATCAGCTAAAGTACGCACCAATTCTTTGGCTGTAAATCCTGCTGTATTTCCTTCTGGTGTTGAAACCGTTACTGTACCATTGTCATCAATTGTCACAACAGCATTAGGATTTACTTCACGAACAGCTTTTTTGATGTTTTCTTTATCTGCATCTGTCAAACTTTCAGGATTTCCAACAATCACTTTATCCGTTGGACGGTTGATGTTGTTGCCACCACCTGCAGTATCTAAAGCATTTACATCTTTTGTTAGGTCTGTTTGTTTTAATGTTTCAGGTGCTTGCTTCCCTGGTAAGGTTACTTCAGCACTTCCATCATCCTTAACAACTACCGTCGTTCCAGGAGGGTTTACTGCTTTAATAGCATCTTCTAGTTTTTTCCGTTCATCCTCATTTAAGGCTGTTGGATTTTCAGCAATTACCTTGTTCGCTGGTAAACGAGCAGAGTTGATGGCTTTAATCGCTGCTTCTGCTGATTTCTTAGCGTTATCAACACCGGCATTTTTCTTAGCACCATCGATTGCCTCTTCCGAAGCTTTCTTAACAGCATCTACCTCAGCTTGAAGTTTTGCTCTAGCTTCTTCAGTCAAGGCTGCGTCTTGAGCAATTTCTTGCTTTTTAGCAGCGGCTGTAGTTTCTACCGCTGTTTTAGCTGCTGGTTTTTTAGCAGCAGGTTTAGTAACACCCTCTACCTGTGTTTTTCCAGTATCGCCTGCTGTATCGATTTTACCTTGCTCTTGTGTAGCTGCTTCAGGCGTTTCTGCATTATCATTTTTATCCTTAATTTCAGCTTTCTTAGCATCAGCAAGTTTTTTAGCTTCTGCCTTCGCTTCTGCCTTTTCTTCCTCTGTTAGGTCAGTGCGGGCATCCATTTCTGCTTCTTTAGCTTTTAAAGCTTCATCGATTTTGTCTAATGCTGCTTGTTTACCGATTGGGTTGATTTTAGCAACTTCTTTGGTTCCTTCAGCTTGTTTTTCATTTACAGTAGTTTGAGCTGCTGTTGCCGCAGCTGCTGTTTCTGCTGTTGCTGGTTGTTTTTCGATTTCAGCAAGGGCGGCGGCTGCCTTGTCTTCAGCATCTTTTTTAGCTTTTTCCTTCTCGGCTTGTGTTAAGCTATCATTGTTCGCAATAGCATCCTTCTTAGCTTCCAAAGTCTTAGCGATTTCTTCTTTAGCTTTTTCTTTACCGATTGGATTTACTTTCGCTACAGCACCAGTACCTTCATCTTTACCTGCAGTTATATCTGCTGCATTTGTTGCATCAGCGATTTTTTCTAATGCTGCGTCTTTATCTTTATTAACTTCAGCAATAGCTTTTTCTTTTTCAGCTGGTGTTAACTTATCGTTACCATTGATAGCTGCGATTTGTTCTGTCGCTTTGTTAGTAACCGCATCAATAGCTGGTTGTTTATCTAATTTCACAACTTTCTCTACAGGAATTGTATCTTTAGAATCATCTTGATAAGTTACTACTAAGTTCGTACCCTCTTGAACAAGATCTTTTACAACCTTCTTAGCATTTTCAGCTTCTACTGCTTTTCCTTTTTTATCTTCTAAGTTCTTATCTTCATTTTTCTTAGAGTATTCTAATGGAAGATTTTCTTTAATATTAGCTAACTCATCTGCTGGAATATTATCAATGTTTGATACCACCGGTTTCTCAGCATCAGCCAACTCTCTAATGTCATATTTTTTCGTTTGAGATTTTAATACAATACTGAATGAACCTGGGTCAGTTTCATATGAAGAACCTTTAGCAACATTACGAATTTCTTTTCCATCTGTGTCAGTTGCAGTTGCATAACGAGTTACAATTTTAAGTTCTTGATTTGCTTCTTTAGGGAATTTGCTCTCGGCAATTCCAGAGTTATCTTTTGAAATATTACCTTTAATTTTTACAATAGCAGGCTTTTCTGCTGTTGCTACTGTTTCAGTAGAAATTTTTTCAACTGTTGTATTGTACTCATTATCTAAAATATCAGGATTAGATTCATCTTTAGCTGGCGAATCCTGATTCCCACCACGTTTAATTGTCGCAGATGCTATTTTCCCTGAATCATCTGTATATTTAATAGGAATTTCAAAATCTTCATTTGCATATACATATACATCTTTTTTACCGTCTACAGAATAAGGGATTGTTACTTCTGGAGCATTGTTTGTACGTGCAAAATCAGTCAATGGTCTAGTGTCTGTTGAACCATCTTTATAAGTTACAACTAGATTGTTATCAACTTTTTTAATGCTTGCGATACGTTCTTCTTGATTTTCTACAGTTTGACCTTTTTTATCAGCTAGACGAGCATCCATATTGTTTTTAGAGTACTCAATCTTAAGCTTTTCTTTGATTTTATTAAATTCTGCTTCAGTTACTTCCGATGCATCATCCACTGCTACTTTATCAGCTTCTGCTGGTGTTTGAATGTCATATTTTTGAGTTTGTGGTTTAAGCATAACTCTAAGTGACATGTTATTAGCAGTTTCTTTTCCAGAACCTACAAATTCTTTTCCTTCAGAATCGACTACTTTTAAATAACGCCATCCTAAAGCTACGCCTGGAGGGTTCTCTCCTTTAGTTGCAGCCTCTAATTTAGCTTGTGTAAATGACCCTTCTGGAGCTGGGGTACCTGAGTATGTAATAACTGCTGGCTTAGCTTCTGTGGCTGTTGTCTCAGAAGAAATAACATTAGCTGTATATCCATATTGTGTATTGACTTTATCTGTTTCACCTGCTACAGGTTTAAACGGATTACTTCCCCATTGTAATAAAGTCGCACTTTTAATCTTATCCGCATCGTCTTTAATTTTGATGTCGAATGAGTTTTCTTCTGCTCCGTACACATAAATTTCTCGTTTAGGTTCATCAGAGAACGGGAACTCCACTACAGGATCCAGATCCGTACGTGCCACATCAGAAATTGAAGCTGTGTCTGTTGAATCATCGTTATAGGTTACAGTGATAGTTTGTCCATTTACGTCAATACTTTTCACTACAGAAGCTTGATTATCTAAATCTTGACCTTTTTTAGATTCAAATCTAGCATCTTGGCTAGTTGTAGAATATCCAATCTTGATTTGGTCTTTAATTTTCTGAATATCATTTTCCGTTAAGTTGTTAATATTTGAAACAGCAATTTTATTAGCGTTATTTTCTGGTTGTTGAATGCTGTATTTGTATGTTTGAGATTTAACAACTAGTCTGAAATAACCCTCTCCGTTTGTACCTGCTCCTGCTTCAATCTTTCCTCCTGCTGCATCATAAATTTGCATAAACCTAGCACCTAATCCAGCATCTTGGTTTTCTTGTTTTGTATATGCAGAAAGTTCTTTGAACTTATCATTTGGTTTCCCTGTTACTCGAACTGTTACCGGTCCTTGAGCTGGTGTTAAAACAGAGTGATAAGTCCAACCCCAACCATCTGTTTCCTCTGGTTTAGGATCCGAATGTATATCTCGTTTATCTAAATACTGACCGCTTCCTCCCTTAACATAGGCTTTTACAATATTTCCAACGGTTGAATTTACAGAAATACTAACATCCGCATTTTCTTCATTGTATAAGTAGATTTCTTTTTTAGATTGATTTGAATATTCCAGAGTATAGCTAATGTCGCCTTTAGTCTCAGTCGTCTCAGCTCTAAACGCATTCTCTTTATCCATCGCTTTACCGTTGCGTTCGTCTTTTGAACCGGTGTTTTCGATTGAGTTAGTACCAGCTTTTGGTTCTGTGTTTTCTGCTTTTTTACCTACAGTTGGTTGTCCGTTAGTAGTGTCTACTTTCGGAGCTTCTTTTGAACCTTTTGGTTTGCTTGTTAATTTTGAGTTTACTGTATTGAGAAGGTTTCTGTAAGCTACGTTCAATTCATCTTGAGTAGTTGCAGAAGCGAGTGTAGACTCAGCAGAAGCCAATTCCCCATTCAAAAGAGCAAGGCTCTCCTTTGTTTTATTAGCATACGTACCTGCAGAAAGTTTTGATTTAACTTCTGAAATGTAGTTTTCAAGTTGCTTTTTGTCCAAAGCTGGAGTTATTACTTCTGGTGCAGCTGGTTTTGCTGGTTCTTCTACAACTGGTTGTGCTGCTGGAGTTGATGGGGCATCAAGGGCTGGCGCTACTACCGAAGCACTGTCTGCTTCTTGTGGTCCCTCATGTTCAGAGGCTAGCCCTGGAGCTGCTAGAGATGTCTCTTGTTTGCTTAGCTCATTAGCTGATACAGCTCCATTTCCCAAGAACATGAACAGGGCAGCAACTGCTACGCTGGCTGCTCCAAAACTATATTTACGGATTGAGTAACGTGTGACCTTTTCACGGTGCAAGCGTTCAACACGACTCATAGGCGATTTCTTCTCCACTTATTGTGTTCTCCTTAAAAATATTTTTTTATGTCCATATCTACATGCAAAGATTCCTCGCCATAGGCGAGGTTTTGCATATGATACCTTACTTCTTCATTGTACATGATAAGTGATATATATGCAAACTAAATGCTCATCAAATTCACAAAAAAAAAAAAACATTTTCAGACAATTTTTACAATTTGTTCGTTTTTATAACCAAAATTATGAATTTTTTAACTTTAAAATCAGGAAAATATTTTGATTTTCTGCACGTTATTATATTGTATTAAAACCTGAAATTCGGAAATGAATTTGGATAAAATCTTTTTATTTTGAAAAGCAGATAACTTTGATACCTAAAAGGAACTATTCTACAATTTTTAAACAAAACATTCGTAAAATAAATATACAAAAATTTTTAGGTTTTTGGCTTTTTTTCTTCCAAAAAAGAGAACCTGTCAGTTAAATGCCCAGATTCTCTGATAGCTTTCTAGCAGAGCCCAACAGAACCAGACCCTATCTCTCATATGCACTATTCTCTTAAAATTCAAAGGCAAAATACGCCAGAGTCGCCTCACCGTAGAAATATGACTGACTTCCACATCCTAATTACGACCTAAAAGTGTTAGCATTCTCTGGCTGGTCTGCCTGTTGCAACTAACAACTAAAGCTAAAATAAAACATGCTACCTCATTCTGGCAACATGTCATCTGTTCCTATTTACAGCAATGCCTCAAACTCAGCGACAGTCATGTCTAGCTGCTCACTTGCAACCTCAACGATTAAAAGATGTTGGCGAACCATATCTAAAAAAGCAAACAGTTTTCCACGTTCTAAGCCCTTTTCCTCCGCTTGTTCCAAGGCATAGTCCTGCGCTAATAATGCCTGTTCTTCACGCATACGTAGTTGACTAAACATCTTCCTGTCCTCCTCGGACCAGCTCTTGTAGTCCAGCAGTTGGTCTGCTTGGCTGATAGCTCGCTCAGGTTCTTGGGTAAAGGGTTTATTCCCGAAAAACTCCAACCACGGCTTGCGAACCTCGTCTTTGCTGGTTTCTCTGTATTTTTTAGGTCTTATTTATGATGGTCTTTCAGCAACGATTCAAACTCCGCGACTGACATACCCAGTTGCTGACTCGCAACCTCCGAAGTCAGAAGACCTTGACGAACCATATCTAGGAAGGCAAAAAATTTCCCTTCCTCCCTAGCTGTTTCCAAGGCATAGTCCTGTGCTAACAAAGCTTGTTCTTCTCGCATACGTAGTTGACTAAACATCTTCCTGTCCTCCTCGGACCAGCTCTTATAGTCCAGCAGTTGGTCCGCCTGACTGATGGCTCGCTCGGGTTGCTGAGTAAAGGGCTTGTTGCCGAAAAACTCCAACCATGGTTTACGAACCTCGTCTTTGCTGGTTTCTCTGTATTTTTTTAATTCCAAGAAAGCCATCTTGACCAGATGGTTTTCTTGTCCGTTATTGGTAATAGTTAAAACCTCACCTGTCGTATCCTCTCGCATACTAAAACTGTGAAAGGCAGAATCATCTTGGAAGTAGTTGCTATCCACAATGGCGATGGCATAGACTGGTGCGATGTGTTTATAGCTCTGGTGAGTATCACCTTCACGTTGGCGAATTTTTTCAAGATTTTGATTGACCTGACTGCACAGATAAGCCCACAGGCGATTGATGAAAAAATTCTGATGATGTACTTGAATCTCAATGATTACTTGAGTGCCATTATCTAGTTCAGCTAAAACATCTATACTGGTATAAAAATCCTGCGCTGAGTAGGGCATGGAAGGCAAGACGTGAATATTACTTCCCTCCAAAATGGTCACATTTTTGGCTGGCAAGTCCAGCATATCGCGAATAAATTGACAAGTGATTTCTGGGTTGCTGAAGATTTTCTTAGCAACCAAGTCATTGGTTGGGCTAATGCCCGGATGTCTTAAAATCATCCTTTTCCTCCTTTTATTATACCACAGTTTTATACTCAATGAAAATCAAAGAGCAAACTAGGAAACTAGCCGCAGGCTGTACTTGAGTACGGCAAGGCGACGTTGACGTGGTTTGAATTTTATTTTCGAAGAGTATTAAATCTAGTTTTACTAGATTCACTGACTCTATCTATTTATTCGGAAAAGAAATGAATTGTGAAGATATTTTATCTCGTTTCAACTAAAATATGAGCTTGATCAACCAGTTGTCCATCAACAGTCAGATTCAGATAGAAATCCAAGGTCTTATCAGCAGCAAAATACAGGGTTGGTATGGTCAAATCTTTTTTGCTTTCCCCAGCTTGGAATTGAAGGACTTGAATCTCGTCCTGATAGACGACACCATGGACACCTGTCCCCGGTTGAATCGAAATCTTAGTCTCCAAAGGAGTATTACTTTCGCTACGTTCAATCCTAAAATGAAGAGTCTCTCCCTTTGCTACAGCTAGACTTTTTTCTGCAAATGCTAGTCCCTGACCAACTACTTTTTGTGATAAGCTAGGAGTTTTATAGAGTGAAATCTTGGTCAGTACAGGTAAATCCTGTGCCTCTGTAATTATCACGCGCACCTTCTGTGCCTCTACTAGCGGACCTCGCAAGAGACGCTTATGACCAACGGTGAAGCCCGTACCAAATTCCTGCCAGACGCCATCCACCTCTACTTGCACATGAAAAGCAGCGATTCGTTGCCCCAGCTTCAAATCTTCTCTTAACTCAATTACATCAAAAGTTTTAGGTGACCCTAAGTCTAGTTCTAGCTGGATGGGCAAGTCTACATCGCTTGCCCAAGAACTGGTCTCAAGGCCATCTGTCAGATGATGACAGGCAAAGTCTGTGGAAAGAGCTGGACCAGATACCTCAGATCCCAGAGCCAAATCTTCTTTATAGAGCTCATTGCGATAGGCCGCAAATTCATAGAGACGTTCAATATCCTTTGCATCAAAGAGCCCATCTTTATTCGGCGGAATATTAAGCAAGAGTGGAGTTCCCCGACCCACCGAGTGAAAGTAGATTTCGACCAACTCCTCAAGAGACTTAGGTTCTTGATCCTCATGGTAAAACCAGCCCGGTCGAATGGAAACATCTGCCTCACCAATTGAAAAAATAGTGCCTGAAGAATCTCCATGCTGAAGATAATCCAGCTCTGCTTCTGTTCCTAGTTTGTCAGGATTCACCTTTTGCCACAGTGGATCACCTGCATACCCTCGTTCATTGCCAATCCAGCGGATACTAGCGCCTTCTGTTGAAAAAATTAAGCAATCGCCCTGCAGGTCACGAATGGTTTCAAACCATTTTTCAAATTCATAATTGACCTTTTGAGCGCCCTCTCCTCTGGCACCATCCATCCAGACCTCAGCAAATTTCCCTCCATTTCCATAGGCAGGATTTGATAAAATCTCCTTCAGCTGAGCCAGATAATAAGCATTATAGTCCGCTTCTCGGTCCACATGATAGAGGGGGCTGTGGGCGTCCCACGGCGATAGGTAGACCCCCATATCCATATCAAACTCTGTGGCAGCTTGGGATACTTCAAGGAGCAAATCCCCCTCCCCATTCCTCCAAGGACTGGTCTTGATCGAATAATCTGTGTGAACTGTCGGATAAAGGACAAAGCCATCGTGGTGCTTGACCACCAAAATCAACTTCTTAAAGCCCGTTTCCTTGAGCATGCGAACCCATTCACGCGCGTCTAACCTTGTCGGGTTAAAGCGTTCAGGATCCTCCTGACCTGTCCCCCATTCCTGGTCATAAAAGGTATTGGGCCCAAAATGTATAAATGCTGCTAGTTCATCCTCTAAATAAGCTAGCTGGGCCTGACTAGGCAAGGGGCCATGCGGTTTTATTTCTCTTACCATACTACTTCCTATCTACATTTTTCTTTACTTTTTTGGCATGCACTTGCAATTCTGTTAACGCTAGTGGATTTACCAAGTTTTCAAATCGAAGACGAAGGGCATAGGTCTCCACCTTGTCAAATTCAAAACGAAGCTCTTCATCCTTGTCACTTGACACTTTTCGGATAGCTGATACAGGGCGCCAATTCTCCTCTTGTTTGAGTAGAGAATCCTTGTCCAAATGATTGGGAGTCCGAGGCAAGCTAGGTTCATTCCCTACATAATAATCAATAAAGGTCGGCTCAACAGCCACATATTCTGGATTTTCAACATAATACAAGGTCAGGTTATCCACAAATCGCGGTTTTAAAATCCCTGCATCTCCAAACAGAATGCCGACGCTAGCTTGCTCTGACTTGATAATCCAAGTATTGCCTGTCGATTTCTTCCGAGAAATGACCTTGTCATTGAGGTAAGAAGCTGGGTGATTCGGCTCTGAATGAGAAGCAAAGACCAGAGGCAGGTTGGACCCTGTCCACTGATTGGAAATGACTTCCCCATCTACACTGGCATCTGTCACATGAATGGTGACTGTTGCTGGCAATTCACATCCCGCTACTTGTCCTATAAGTACACACTCTCCTACCTGAGCATAGACTTGGGGTTCAAGTTCATCCCAAGTCACCTTGGCCGTATCTCGTCTGCCATCTGATAAGACTAGCTTAACTCTGTCTGGTAAGTGTGGGGCTTCCTTAACAAGCGTCCAGACCCTTTCAGGCTCAATAGCGCAAATCCCTTGAACACAAACCTGAGCCGAAGCCTTTAGATCCAGCCCCTCAAGCTGACCAGATACCATAAATTCATGAAATTTTTCCAAATCTTCTTTAGGAATTTCCTCCCAGACAACCTTGACTCGTTTTGCATCGCCTGACTCATAGTCCACCAAGACCGAGGACGGAAGCTGTGGATAAGTTCCCTTAGCTGTATACAAGCGAAGTGGTCGCACAGAAACTGCCTGCCCTAGTGAGGTATTTTCTGCGACCTGCAAGTGAGTTTGATAGGTTTTCCCTTGATAAATGGCACGGATAGCCAAGTCACCTGCAGACATGCAATGAAGCACTCCCTGCTTGATAATGGCGTGGGCACTACCACTCGTCTCCCAAATCACTTCACTATTTCCCACTTTGTTCACAGGGTTATCCACAGTTTGTGGATAAAGTCCAATGGCTGGGGAATCCCCTTCTTGTAATCCTGCCTGCTTGTCCACTCGAATCTCAAACAAGCGCTGATTTTTCACTGGCTGGCAATCAAAAGCCTCTCCCACTAAGAGATCAAAACTTGCTGGCTCTAGCCCTCTGGCACTGGCCTTTACTCTGACTAGACCCACCTGCTCCAAGCTCTGAACTAAGAGGACACCTCTGCCATGAAAGGCTTTCCGCTTAAACCGACCATTTTTCTGGGCTTGGTAACGTTCACGACTAGCCTGCCTACCATTATCCACACCCACAATGCGAGCAGGGCCCTCAATTTTAAAATGAATCTGATTGGAAGCACTCGGCACCCAATTTCCATCCTTGTCCAATACATCAAAATAGAGATAGAGGAGGTCTTGCCCATCTGGCTCCAGTTGTGTTTTCTCGGCATGTAACCCGATTTTGGCTGGCTTACCTGCAGTCACTACCCTATCTTCTGCCACAATCTGACCTTGATGATCATAGGCTACAACATGCAATTCTCCTGGTTGATAAGCCAAGCGCCATTCGAGATAGAGTTGGTCAGAACCTTGTCCCTCTTGGTATTTTCTGCCATCTGAAGTCCATTTTTCCTGAAAAGTCTTCCTGCCTTGAGATTTTCCATTGAGAAATAGCTCTACAGAACCAGCATTTGAATACACTCGAACAGGGATATCCCCATACTTATCCACAACTTGTTGATAACTCTTGTGGATTTCCCAATTCCAGTGGGGCAGGATATGAACCATGGGATGCTGATTTACGTCCACCCACTGACTTTGATAGAGATAATAATCATTTTTAGGAATCCCTGCTGTGTCCACAAGCCCAAAATAGGAACTCTTGACAGGCGTATCATTTTGGTTGTGCCAAGGAGTCGGCTCACCGATATAGTCCACTCCTGTCCAGATAAACTGACCTGCATAGTCTAGCCGATTTCTATCTGCTATCCAAGAAGCCGTCGCTGTCTTCCCCCAAGGAACCCGATCATTGCCATAGTCTGACTGTTCAAAATTCCGCACGCGGCGATTATCCCCAACCCATTCCTTAGCTGGGCGAAAATAGCTATCACGCGTTCGGGTAGCCGATGAGGTTTCAGACCCGTAAAGTCGCCACTTGGGATGTCTTTTACGAATCCTATCAATATTATCTTCCGAGTAATTCAAGCCTACCACATCCAGCAAATCAGCAATCTTTTCATGACCTCCAGAACCATCTCCAAAGCGGAACTGGTCCATTCCCATGGTCACAAAACGGCTATCATCAATCTCATTGACCCTTTCCAGCAAGCGTTTAATAGTTTTCAATGAATGGGCATCGCCATTTGCTTCGCTGACTTCATTTCCCAAGGACCACATAAAAATCGCTGGATTGTTCTTGCCACGCTCAATCATAGTGCGCAAGTCGTAATCTGACCAGAAATCGCCTGCTTTCGCTTCTGGATGAGTCGCTTCTTCCTCAAAAAAGCGACCATAGTCATATTCTTTCTTGCCTCCATACCAGGTATCAAATGCTTCTTCTTGAATAAGTAGCCCCATTTTAGCAGCCACATCTAGCAAGATACTACTAGCTGGATTATGGGTGATTCGAATCGCATTGACGCCCATTTCCTTCATCTGGCGCAATCGTCTCTCGGCAGCTGACCTGTTTTCCACAGCTCCCAGAGATCCATAGTCATGGTGCAGACAAACTCCATGAATCTTCAACCAGCGACCATTTAGAAAGAAGCCCTTATCCGCTTGCCAATCTATATAGCGGTAACCAAAGCTCTCCTCTTCTTCATCAACCAAAATGCCATTTTTATAAAGGCGAGTCTTCAACTGATAGAGATGAGGATGGTCAATATCCCAAAGCAAAGGTTGGAAAATTGATATGGCTTGTTGGAAAGAATATTTGTCCCCAGACTCAATCACTAGAGAGTCTGTCGCCTGCCAGTCTGACAGCTGTTGTCCATCATACCAGATACTCTGTTCTAAATATACCGACACAGACTGAGGCCCATCATTTGAAACTTTACTTTCAAGCTGAGTTTCCACCCATCCATCTCTTTGCTCCTTGAGCTTGGGACTTGCTATCTTAATCCCATATAAATCCAGATGCACCGAATCTGTCATCAACAATTTTACTTCTCGGTAAATACCGCTACCAGAGTACCAACGACTGCTAGGTTGCTGATTTTCCACAAAAACCGCAAGCTGGTTGGCCGTCCCATCATTTCTTAGATAAGGCGTGATATCATAAGAAAAAGGTGTGTAACCATTGGGATAATAGCCCAGCACTTGCCCATTGATATAGACTTGGGCATTCATGTAAACCCCATCAAAGAGCAAACGCACCGATACAAGACTGACATCTTCTTCCAAGTAAAACTGCGTCCGGTACCAAGCCTGACCACCGTTTAACTGGCCACCCTCATTTTGCGCTGGCGAGTACTGGTCAAAATCATTGTAAATACTCCAGTCATGTGGTACTTGAATGGCCTGCCAATTTTCCCTCTGAAAATACGGTGCCAAGGCATCTTCTTTCCCCACCTCTTGACTAAAAAACCAGTGATTTCGTAAAACTTCTTCTCTTCTCATACAAGCATTCCTCTTTAAACAAGTCTATTGACTTGACTATAGCACAAAACAAAAGCGCTTTCAATACTTCCTCTATCACTCCCTAAATCCTCAGAAAAGATTCTATAATTTGTGGAAAAGTCTGAAAATCATTCCATATTCAGGCAAACTGTAATTTTCAAGAAACAGGGTCAAACCTTACAAAAGCGCAAAAAACACCTCTCTGAATGTTCATTCCAGAGAGATGTCCCTTTTGTCTTAACTATTGTAAATCGACTGTCTAAAGTCATCTGAATCTTTGAGATAAGCTTTATAAATCGCTTTTTTCAGTTTTTGAACGGGTGTTTCGATAAACTCAAACTTTTTAGCCGTGGTATTTCCTGCTTTTATTTGAGCAAGTTCTTCTTTAACAGCTTTATTCATAAGCTCTTGTAATTTTTCTTTACTATCAATCACTTCTTCTTTTCCGTTATAATTTATAGTAATTGGTTTTAACTTACCTAATTTATCAACACGCTCAGTTATTTGCTCTTTTTTGAAAGCTGCGTAAGATTTTCCCAAAATGTTATCGAAAATATATTTATCAGATAGCGGTTTACCTTCTTCTTCAGCTTGGTTTTTATATTGATTTGATACATAAGGAACAAATCCTTCATAGTAGCCCAAAGCAGCCATCAATTCAAAGGCTTGTTTTCTAAAGGTGATGTCCCCACTCATACCAGAGTCATTTTGACTAACACCATAAATGGTATCAAACATATCCACTAAATAATATCCATTAGCTTTTATATCACCTGTTGCATAAAATCCATTTATGATATAACGATTAACTAAAATATTATTATCAATCAGACTATTGATATCCGTTAGTTTTTCCGCTTCTGTCAGTGTAATTTCTGAGATTTTTTCACTCTTATGCGTAGATTTAACCGCTGGATTTGTGTATGTTACTGTCGCTCTAGGTCCTATCGACGCAATTGGTGTTATTTTTTTGAAATATTTAGTTTTATCTTCTGCTGTAAGTTCCATTGTTGCTTCCGCTTCTAAATAATCTAAACTATACAGCACATCAAAACTTCCATGCATATAAGATTTCAAATCTGCATCCGTCTTAAATCTATCTGGCGTTTTGTTGTAGAAGCCATTTTTCTTACTTTCATCGTAAACAAAGTTTAAGTTGAAATATGTATCTGTCTCTGGTGTATAAGAATTCTCGAAGATTCCTCTAGCATAAAACTCTGCCGCTGTACCATCTCGACGACCGTGATTATTAAACAAGACCGTTCTATCTAGTAAGTGCGTCATTTCATGAGAATAAGTCGCTGAACCCCTATCATCCAGAACTCTGTCTATGAAGTAACGGACACCTACTCCGTTCGCTTCTGCACCTACATTTTGCGATGGCGAGTACATTCCTAAAGGTGTCATGAAGTCTTTAACCCCTTTATCCGCTGTTGGTCCTGATTCTTTAGACCATGTTGTCGCTATTCCAGCAGACGTATCCGTCGTATATTTCTTCATCGTATCTACAATTACTCTATTTGTAATTAGTTTCGGACGATTTTCTTCTTTTGTTATTCTGTATAAAGTGTCAACATAATTAGCCTGTCTTGTCGCAGTTAATTCTATCAATGCTTTAACTTTTTCTAATTCTTCTTTATACTTAACTGGATTCGTTTTCTCTAAAGAAGTATCCATATACGTTCCGATGTTTCCGTAGGTTACCGTCGCTATGTTAGTTATAGCATACACGCTTGGTTCTTTGATATTTACCAACCCTAATAATGTAGCTACATTTTGTTGTCTTCTACTTTCTATTTGACGATTTTCAGCTCCATATTTCTCAGGAGGGGTAGTTAATTTTGTATATAAGTCTACTTTTTCATCAGGTTTTTCTTTCGAAGCTTTTTCAACTACGATAGCTTTAGTCGCTTTCTTCAACCACGTATCGCCATCCATATTAGTGAATGTAGTTCTATTGTAATCTAGGAAATCTAATAGCGTTGGTTTATCTGTAATTTTTCTAAAGTAATTCTCAAAGGTTTTTGGACTATTCGTTAATTTAAGTTCATCATAACTCATAGACCCAAGGTGTGTTAACCAATCTAAAGCAGTAACCTCTTTCTTACCAAATGAGCTTGGATTATAAGCTAGAATATCACGGATGTTGGTATCTCCAAAATCAATATTATAAAAACGATTGATATAGGATAACCCTAGTAATATTTTCTCTTTATTAGCTTCAATATCACCTTTTACTTTTTCTCTATTTTGTTGATTGTCACCTAAAATACTCAAGGTATGCGCCGCAACTTTTTTCAAACTAGCTTCTAAATCGGTTTTAGTCGCATCGAGTGTTTCTTTAATCGATAATTTTTCAAGATATTCTTTTCGTAGAATTTCTCTTACTTCACTATCCCTTATCTGCGGCTGCGTTTTTTTCAACTCACTACGTTTTTTATAAAAATCACGCTCTATTTCTAAAGCAGGCGGAGTTAGTTGCGCTTTAAAGTTTTCATCTGTTAAGAAGTCTACAGACTTCATTTCTCTACTAGCTTCCATCACATCCACTGCATTTTCTAACTCACTATTTTCTGGCAGTAAATGCGGTTTGTCTTCTTTAGTACCAACCAAGATTACTTTTTGGCGCATAGCTTTAGTTACTTCAGTTTTCTCAGTTGGATTTGTTAATTCTCCTGTCTCCGGATTAACTTCATAAGTGTTAGTGACGGTTGTTTCCCCTTGCTCACCTTCATCTTCAACCTTTTCTTTTCCTTTCAGAAGTTCAGGAGCGTCTTTTTTCACCTCTGTAATTTCTATAGGTGATACTATCTTTTCCACATTACCAACTTTTACTATTTTGTCTTTAGCTGGAGTGTTCTCTGTTGTAGTTTCTTCTGAGATAGCTCCTGTTTCTTGATTTACTGTGTATTTTGTAGTTGATACTGAGCTACCATTCTCCCCTGGTGTTTCTTCTTCTTGCACATTGTAACTTAAAACTGGCGATGCTTTATAAATTGTCTTAAACGGAATTTCTTGTGATTGAACTGTTGGTTTTGTTCCTACTGCCGTTATTTTCGCTTGCATTGCTTTGGCTACTTTTGTTGAAATTTCTGGTTCTGTCAACTCTCCTGTTTGCACATTTACTTTGTAGACTTTTATTGTTGTCGTTTCTTCGTCCTGACCCTGATTTCTGACTTCTTTGACACCTTTATCAAGTGACTCATCCGCAACAAACTGTTCGCGTCTTTTGGTTATTGATGTTATTTCTTCTATATTCCCAATCTTAACAATTCTATCCACCGGTTGTTTCTCTATTTTTGTTGAGGTATTTTCCACTATTTTTCCAGTATTTTTGTCAAGAGTATACGTAGTAGTAGTTACTTCCCTTCCTTTTTCTCCTGGTGAGACTTCTTGTTGCTCTTTGTAATTTAAAGTTGGCGATGCTGTATAGATTGTTTTATAGTCCAATACTTTTTCTTTCATTACTGAACTCGGGACAGTTGGTTGCACTTGTGAATCTGACTGTTCTTGGGGAGCTAAGGGGTCAGGCTGAACAGCTGGTTCTGGTTCGTTTCCTTGACTTGGGTTGACCTCTGGAGATGGAGCCGTTTGTTCTGGTTGTTTTTGGGTTTCTTGTGGGGCAGACTCACCAGCATCTTTTGCCCCCTCAACTGGATTCTCCAGCTGGTTCTCCTCACCCTTTTGTTCCGCAGGAGATTGATCTTCTTCGCGTCCTGATTCCACGGCTGGGGTTGCTGGTTCAGAATCTTTGGTCTCAGCAGTTTCTTTAGATGGTGGCTGGGACTCAGTACCTTGTGGGGCATGAGTTTGATTTTCCTCGCCCCCTGATTCCATGGCTGAGGTTGCTGGATCTGGTTGCTTCGGCTCGGCTTCGAGTTTGTCAGGTGTTTGTTTCTCGCCCGGTGTTGCTTCTGTACCCGGCGTTTCTTCTGCTCCTGGTCTTGGTTGTCCTATTCCATCAGCTGGTTTTGTCTCTGTCTCATTCTCTACTATTGGAGTTTTTTCAGGTTGAACTGGTTTAACTTCCTCTGGCTCTGGAGTTACAGGTTGTGTTGGTTTTGGTGCAACTTCTTCCTTAGTCCCAACTGCAATCACCTTGTCCACCGGCTCTTTTGTGATTATATTTTCTATAACTTTGCTAGATTTTTCCCCATTAACGATAGTGACTTCCGTATAGATGGTGCGTTCACCAACAACACCTTCTTGAACAACTTTAGTTTGCCCTTTAGCTAAGGTTGCATCTTCTTGTTCTATCGTTTGGAAAGCAATCTCCTCTGTAGTGACTAGCAATTCTGGTTTCTCTACTGTGGCATTTAACACGCCTTCCTCAGGACTTGTTTTATAATCACTATTATTCTCTGATTTCGGTTCTTCTCCTTGGGGATTTCCTGCAACTTCTTCCTTAGTCCCTATAGGCACAATTTCATCAGGAGCTTGTTTGCTTACAGGAACTTCAACAATTTTCTCAACTGCGTAGGATGGTTGAGGAGATTGCACAAGGTCTTCAGTCGAGCTAAAATGAGATGCAGTCTGTGGTACAATCTTCTTAGATTGAGGTTCTGAACTGTCCTCCTTTTGAGATAATGCTGGCGACTCTACCTTATCGACAGAAAGTTCCTTGTTACCACTATCTCTTACCAAATAATATCCCGTAAATTCATATCCTTGAACTCTTTCAGGACTTGGTAAAAACTGACCTTCTACTCTCTTAACAAGGGCTGGTTGCAATTCTACCAGATTTTCGAAAGCAGAGATGGATGCTCCCCATCCACCAACAGCAAAGACTGTCACAAGGAAGTAAGACGCTCCCCTTTTTCTCTTGATTAAAGTGAAGGAAAGCAATAATAATCCTGCTCCCAGGATAAACGTCCCATCATTAGAAAAAAGACCTGTTTCTGGTAATCTTGTAGCCAATTTTCGATAGACAAAGTAGTATTCTTTTCCCTCTTTTACCTCAATCTTATTTTCTTCAAACCATTGCAACTCAGATTTCAGCTTTTCAGATAAATCCTGCTCATCCAAATAATGACTTGAAATTAGTGTTGAACTCGTTTCGGTAGCCTGTACAGGCTGAGCATCCATACCAGCAAAAAATAAACTCGTTCCTAGCAAGACCGAACAAGCTCCTATTGCATATTTCCTCAAAGAAAAACGCTGCTTTCGCTCAAATTGAAATTCTTTCATCCCATCTCCCATCATTCATTATTACTGTATATTTAGTATATCAGAAATAGTTTGTATTCACAAATCTTTCTAGTTATTCCCTTATCATTCCAAGTTAAGGGCAACAACATACAATAATTTTTATTTAATACTCTTCGAAAATCTCTTCAAACCACGTCAGCTTCCATCTGCAACCTCAAAACAGTGTTTTGAGCAACCTGCGGCTAGCTTCCTAGTTTGCTCTTTGATTTTCATTGAGTATAAATGTATATCAATGTTCTTTGTTTTTCTTAACAAACGCAACGCAAAAAGAGCCTGTTGCCAAGCTCTTTAGTCTATTATTTCTTCTCAGCGCGAAGGGCTGACAAGATTTGTGTACGGATATCATCCACACCATTTGGCGTATTTGGTAAAAAGATGGTTTGATTTCCTTTAGAAGCAAAGGTATTCAAAGTGTCCAAATACTGGTTGGTCAATAGGATGGACATGATTTGTTCTTCTGTCATGCCAACATTGGCTTCCTTGAGTTCGGTGATAGACTCTGCCAATCCATCCACAATCGCCTTACGTTGTTGAGCAATCCCCACACCATGAAGGCGGTCTTTTTCTGCTTCGGCTTCAGCTGCAGTGACAATTTTAATCTTATCGGCTTCTGCCAATTCTTGCGCCGCGACCCGCTTACGTTGCGCCGCATTGATTTCATTCATGGATTGCTTAACTTCTGCATCTGGCTCCACCTTAGTAATCAAGGTTTTCACGATAATGTAGCCGTAAGTAGTCATTTCTTCTGCTACTTGGTGTTGAACTTCAAGAGCAATCTCATCTTTTTTCTCAAACAATTCATCCAAGGTTAATTTGGGAACAGAAGAGCGAAGAGCATCTTCGATATAAGATTTAATCTGAGATTCTGGACGCATGAGTTTATAGTAGGCATCTGTCACGCTCTGCTCATTGACACGGTACTGAGTCGCTACATTCATCATAACGAACACATTGTCCTTGGTCTTAGTCTCAACCACAATATCACTTTGCAACAAGCGTAACTGAATGCGTGCTGCAATCGAGTCAATCCCAAAAGGCAAGCGAATGTGAATACCGCTATTGGCAACCTTTTGGTATTTCCCAAAGCGTTCAATAATCGCCACCGACTGCTGACGAACCACATAAACCGTACTCAGTGTGACTATCAGCAATAAGAGCACACAAACAATCAGAAAAATCATGAAAAATATTGCCATGATGGAACCTCCACAAGTATTTTTCTAGTATTATAGCACATTTAAAGAAGGCTGTACCGTTTTTACTGCGATTTTTCCTGAAATGTCAATAATTAGAGGTAAATTGTCCTATTGTCGTCTAATCTCTTGCTAAAATAACTGGTAAGAAATTAGGTGCACCATGCCAGTTCTTTCTAACTCCGTTGATTATCAACATACTATCTGAGTTTTTCAAACCGTGGACAAAGAACCGAAACAAGTAACAGTTAATCCCTTTAAAAGACTCACAAAAAACATCATTGAAGTGAACCGCACTCCAATATTTCAAGAGTTAAGTGAGATTGATGATCTAAATTTATTGTGGTATACTATTTTGGTCATCGGTTACCGATTACGTTCCTTACGGTTCGTGAAAGGAGGTAAAACTAATGAGCCTTATCATAGAGCTCGCTCTTACTATTATAGCGGATGTTATAGCTGGAGTTATCTTGTATTTCGTCTGCAGATGGCTAGATAGTAAGGAGTAGACCGAGTGACTAGTCTATCAACACCCGTTAAATCGCTAAGATACGTCAAAAAAGCCCTTAACTACGGCAATAGTTAAGGGCTTTGGTGTTCTAATGAACCTTATCAATTAACTATATTCTAGCATATAATCTACAATAGTTCAAGCATTAAGTGAGGTTGATGATCTAAATTTAGTGTGGTATAATACTTTTGTCATCGGTTACCGATTACGTTCCTATGGGTTCGTGAGAGGAGGTGAAACTAATGAGCCTTATACCAGAGCTTGCTCTTACTATTATAGCAGATGTTATAGCTGGAATTATCTTGTATTTCGTCTGCAAATGGCTAGATGGTAAGAAGTAGACCGACTGACTAGCCTATAAACACCCGTTAAATCGCTAAGATACGTCAAAAAAGCCCTTAACTACCGACATAGTTAGGGGCTTTGGTGTTCTAATGAACCTTATACACTAACAACATTCTAGCATATAATCTACAATAGTTCAAGCATTAAGCAATGTTGATGATCTAAATTTAATGTGATGTAACTTCTCAAAGTAACTTCCACTTGCCTGACCAAAGTGGAAATTAGTCTAAAACGGATTTTTATGGTGGAATTAAGTGTGAGACGTTTGAGTTAGAAACGAGGTCTACTATGACAAAACATAAACACCTTACCCTTTCAGACCGTAATGATATCCAATTAGGTTTAGAGCGCAGTGAAACCTTCAAAGCTATTGGACAATCCATTCTAAAAGACCCGACTACTGTTTCTAAAGAAGTCAAACGAAACAGACAAGTCCGAGAGTCTACATGCCATAACCTTCCTTGCCCTCTACTCGACAAAGCTCCCTTTGTCTGTAACGGCTGCCCTAAAAGAAGACAGAATTGTGGCTATAAGAAGATCTTCTACCTCGCTAAGCAAGCTCAAAAACAATACGAACAAACTCTTGGCGAAGCTCGTGAAGGAACTCCCCTCAATTCCAAGACCTTCTGGGACATGGACAAAGTCATTTCTGATGGGGTTAAAAAAGGACAACACATCTATCATATTCTCAAAACTCATAACCTTGATGTCAGCTCCTCAACTGTCTATCGACACATCCGAAAAGGGTACCTATCTATCGCTCCGATTGATCTTGCCAGAGCCGTTAAATTCAAAGAAAGACGAAAAAGTAAGCTACCTTCCATCCCTAAAGAAGCTAAAAAAGGCCGTTCCTATGAGGATTTCCAAAACTATTTAGCACTGAATCAACTAGACTCTTGGCTGGAAATGGACACAGTTATGGGGAGAATGGGAGGTAAAGTCCTACTCACCTTCAATCTATCTTTCTGTAACTTTATCTTCGCTAGACTTCTGGATAATAAAACTGCCCTTGAGGTTACCAAACATCTCTATGACATCAAGAACACTCTTCACCAAGCGGACAAAGATTTCTTCCAACTCTTCCCTGTCATTCTTACCGATAATGGTGGAGAGTTTGCCAGGGTTGATGACATCGAAATGGATGTGCGAGGAGAGAGTAAACTCTTCTTTTGTGACCCTAATCGCTCTGACCAGAAAGGGAGAATTGAGAAAAATCACACGCTGATTCGCGACATTCTACCTAAAGGAACTTCTTTTGACAATTTAACTCAAGAGGACATCAATCTCGTCTGCTCTCATGTCAACAGCGTCAAACGTGCTGCTTTGAATGGAAAGTCAGCTTATGAACTCTTTGCCTTTACTTATGGAGAAGAAATTCCTAAGCTTCTCGGTATTTCTAAAATACCTGCAGAAGACGTCTGTCAGTCTTCTAAATTACTCCAACATAAGTTCTAAAAACTAACCTAAAACCCTATTCAAACGTCTCACACTAACTTCCACCATAGCGGAACTTAATCTGAAACGCTTTCAGATAAGAGGATTTTGTGCGCTCTTTTTTTCGATTCATTTTGGCTACAAAAGCAATAAAATCAAGCATTAGTAAAACCAGTGGAACTTACCCTGACATGGATTTCCACTGGTTTTTACAATTTTTATCAGATTAACTTCCACTTCTACTAGCGGTGGAACTTAGTTTGGGAATTTACCAATTTAATGTGATATACTATTTTTGTCATCGGTTACCGATTACGTTCCTTACGGTTCGTGAGAGGAGGTGAAACTAATGAACCTTGCCCCAGAGCTCGTTCTTACTATTGTAGCGGACGTCATAGCAGGAATTATCTTGTATTTCGTCTGCAAATGGCTAGATGGTAAGAAGTAGACCGAATGACTAGCCTATCAACACCCGTTAAATCGCTAAGATACGTCAAAAAATCCCTTAACTACTGCAATAGTTAAGGGATTTGGTGTTCTAATGAACCTTGCCTATCGATTTTATTCTAACATACAGGTCCAGATATTTCAAGAGTTTTATTTATTATTTAAAGTTCCTTAGTTCTGAAAGGTATTTGATTTTTCATCAATTCATTTAAAAATACTATACAAATTTCTTACATTTTCCATAAGTGTGATATAATGGACTCAATAAGATAACTTGTGAAGGATAAACGCTGGGTCCCAGAATGGGGTAGACTGAAAGGTTGAGCATTCCTATGTGCCTGGGGGTATCTTTTTATTTTGATTTTTTAAGGCTCTCTACAAAGTTTAGAGGGTCTTTTTCTATTCCTGTAGAATATACCAAAACACCCCTTAACTACGGCCATAGTTAGGGGCTTTGGTGTTCTAATGAACCTTATCCGATGGAATTATTCTAACATATAATCCCAGATATTTCAAAAGTTTTATTTATTTTTTAAAGTTCTGAAAGGTCTATAATGAAGCTAGCTATCTAGTACCCAAAAACCGACTAGATCATAGGAACTAGTCGGTTTCTCATCAATGCGCCAACATTTCTTGGGCGATTTCTTGGCCAGATAGGTTATCTGGGTAGTAGGTTGGCCAATTATCCATTTCTTCAAAGAGGGCTTCTTGGCTTGTGCCTCCAAAGAAGATATGGAAATGTTCTGCCTTAACTGGGGCGATATTGTGGTCGCTAAACTGAACATACTTGAACTGTCCAGCATCCGCATCTGTGGCTTCAAAAAGGAAGCGCACGCCACGATTGCCTTTCTTGTAAGTCAAAATTTTCTTACCCACATACTTGTAAGTGTATTTCTTGCTTTGTCCACCTTGAACAAATTCCATAGTGTTATCAGTAATGTTAATCTTAGTCACATCTGTCTGGTAGCCTTTTGTATAGTAAGCCTTGTACTCAGCCTGAGTCATCTTACCTGTCAACTTAGCCTTGTAGTCAAAGACCTGATCCAAAGTTCCATCTTCAAGGAAAGGATAAACTGATTGCCAGCTACCTGCATAGTCACTCAAGGTGCGATCCTTGACATCTGCATCCTCAAAGTAACCATTTTGGACTGTCTTGGTATCCTCTGCCTTTTCAGGCTCGATTGCTGGGCCTTCTTGGTCTGTTGTTTGTTTTAGAGCCTTGAGATTTTTCTCCATCACGGAAATATAGTTTTCACCAGCCTTGGTGTCCTCTTCTGTCAGACTTTCCAAAGGATTGAGGACATCTGTTTTGACACCTGCCTCTTTTGAAAGTGTATTGGCGAGGGCCTGTGAGGCATTTTCCTCAAAGTAGATATAGGCAATTTTATTTTTCTTAACGTACTCTGTCAATTCTGCCAGACGAGCAGCTGATGGTTCTGCATTTGGAGAGATGCCTGAGATTGCGACTTGTTTGAGTCCATAGTCCAAAGCGAGATAGTTAAAGGCTGCGTGTTGCGTTACAAAGCTCTTTTGTTTGGCTTGAGACAAACCTTCTGCATAAGCCTTATCCAAGGCTTGCAATTTTTCGATATAAACAGCAGCATTCTTCTCAAAGGTCTCTTTTTTATCAGGATAGTCTGCTGACAAGCTGTCACGGATGTGCTCTACTAGTTTAATAGCGCGAACTGGTGATAACCAAACATGGGGATCGTACTCATGGTGATGACCTTCTTCTCCATGGTCATGGTCTCCCTCTTCTTCCTCACCACCTGGTAAGAGCAACATATCGCCTGTCGCTTTTATGGTTTTCACCTTTTTCTTATCCAAGGTATCTAGCAATTTAGGGACCCATGTTTCCATGTTTTCATTTTCATAAACGAAGGTATCTGCGTCTTGGATTTTGGCAACTGCTTTGGCAGATGGTTCATATTCATGGGGTTCTGTACCAGCACCGATTAGGAGTTCTACATTAGCAGTATCTCCTGCGACTTGCTTGGTAAATTCATAGACAGGGTAAAAGGTTGTCACAATATTTAGTTTGCCATCTGCCTGCTTTTGATTGGAACAAGCCACTAAAAACAGGGCACATAGACTAGCGAGTAATAAGCTAATTTTTTTCATCTTAGTCTCCTATTTAATAAAACGTCTTACTAAACTGATTAGCAAGAAAACAGTTACAAAAATAATAGTAATACTTGCACTTGCAGGTGTTTCTGCATAGTAGGAAATGTAAAGTCCTGCTACCATTCCCAAAAATCCAATAGCACTGGCAAGCAGCATAACCGATTTAAAGTTTTTCCCCAGACGCAGGGCAATACTAGCTGGCAAGACCATGATGGTCGACACCAAAAGAGCTCCTGCTGCAGGAATCATAAGGGCAATAGCCACCCCTGTCACCATGTTAAACAGAATGGACATGGTACGAACTGGCAAGCCATCCACAAAGGCCGTATCCTCATCAAAAGTCAGGATATACATTGGTCGAAGGAAGAGGAAGGTCAAAATCAAAACAACCGCTGCAATGACAAAGAGGGACATGACCTGCTCTTCGCTGATAGTCACGATGGAACCAAAGAGATATTGGTCCAAACTCATTGAACTCGAGCTTTTACCCTTGCTCATGACAATCAGAGAAACAGCCAAACCTGTTGACATGAGGATAGCTGTCCCGATTTCCATAAAGCTCTTGTAAACCGTACGGAGATACTCCAGAAAGACCGCCGCAATCAAGACAATGGCAATAGTGGAAATAGTCGGAGAAATCCCTAGTACCAGACCAAAGGCTACACCCGACAGCGAGACATGGCTAAGGGTATCACTCATCAAACTCTGACGGCGCAAGATAAGGAAGGTTCCAAGAACTGGCGAGAAAAGACTCATAGCAATAACCGCCAGAAAGGCACGCTGCATAAAGTCATAAGATAATAAACTAAGCATGGCCCACCTCCTGGTCATTCTCATGAACGTTGAAACAACGCCATGGCGAGTCTTGGTTACGGACTAGATGAATATTGCGGTCCGCATAGTCCTTAACTTCTTCAGGGTCATGGGTAATCATCAAAACAGCCTTGCCATGATGATGGGCGCTGTGGTGCATGAGTTCGTAAAATTCGTTTTTACTTCCTGCATCCATCCCCGTTGTCGGCTCATCTAGGATAAACACATCAGGGTCAGAAGCAAACATACGCGCAATCACCGCTCGCTGCTTTTGCCCCCCAGAAAGAGACCCCAAGCGTTTGTCTCGGTGTTCCCACATGCCAACTGAATCCAGACTGGCCTTGATATGCTCCTCATCATGAGCATTCAAACGACGGAACCATCCTTTTCTCGGATAGCGACCCGACTTGACAAATTCATAAACCGTACTTGGAAAACCAGCATTAAAGCTGGCAATCTGTTGAGGAAGATAGGCTATTCTCAATTTCTTACCCTGCGTATTTGTCTTTGAAATGGTTACCTTACCAATGCGTGGTTGAAGGATTCCAAGACTGGCCTTGATGAGCGTTGTCTTAGCCGCCCCATTTTCTCCCGTCAAGGTCACAAATTCTCCACTATCAACACTATAATTGATATGTTCAAGAACGGGCTCCTTATCATAATAGAAGGACAAATCCTCTACCGTAATATATCTCATTATTTGATTTCTCCTACTAAAGCAGTCAAAAACCGCTGAATCACTTTTTGTTCATTTGGAGTAAACTGAGTCGCCACTTGTTCATAGGTTAAAAGCGTATGCTCATGGTGATGGTGGTGCTCCTCAGCAATTGGACGAGCCAAATCAGTCAACTGATAAAAAATCACACGCGCATCCTTAGGATCTTTAGATGTTTCCAACATCCCTTCCTTGACCAAAGACTTAATGGCCTTGGTAACCGCCGCCTGACTGACATTGAGACGACGAGCCAACTCTGAATTTGTTAAAGATTCCTCTGACAAGAGCATGAGAATGTGCTCTTGAGTATTGGTCAGGGCCACCTCACTAGTGCAATGACCTATTAGAATTTCATGCTGATTTTCTGCCTGCAAAATTACCTCATTCAAAAAAGCATCGATATCCTTCGCTAGCTGTCTCATATCTGACTCCTTTCCTTTTAGACTTCTCTTTTTTAAGAGAAAAATACTATTCTTTGAAAAATTGTTTACCAGTTAATTATATCACAAGCAAAAAAAGAGTCAAGAAAAAACGTAAAAATCGGCTTCATTCTTGAACTCTTCTATATTATGATCTATTGAAATTCCTTGACATCTCCATCATAAGTCGCCCAGTCTTTGCTGAAAAAGCGCTCATTCAGATGGTAAGTCGGAGCTGGTGTGGGATTGGATAGGAAAGGATCAACGGCCTTGTCAAAAGCCAACCAACCCAACCAACCAAGGTGAATGGTGTCCTTCATAAAGAATGGCTCCCCGCCGTCCTTAGAAAAATCTGCGATATTGTCAAACCCTTGACTTTCTAACTGATAGCGAATCTTCTGCACCGTCTGTTGGTACATGTCCTCTCGTAAACCAGCATAATCCATCCATTTTTTGTTAACAGGTGGAATGATAAAAATTGGGTTTACCTTAGATTTAGAAAACTGTGTTAAAACCAACTGCAGGTCATTATATTCTGGCGATTTGAGGTAGGTGAAGTTTTTCTGAGAATCCTTTAATTTCTTCAAATCCTTCTTGATCTGCTTACTATAGAAATCATTCTCCATTCCCAGATCATTATTGGAAGTATTTTTTTCAGCATCTGCTTTAACAATATCTTCTATGGCTTGATAAGAAAACTGATCTGGCAAGGTCTTTAAATACTTAGCTACATGCTTCTCGTAGTTGATATAGCCTCTAACCGAAAACTGACCAAAAAAGGAAGCTTGGCGTTCATTAAACCGAGCCAATAATTCAATCATTTCATTGTCTGCCGTCGACAATTCTTCTTTACTTGCCAACTTCTGAACCAAATCCTTCATAGCTACGTTTGGGAACTGCTGCAGTAAGCGAGTCGCTGCATATTGACTAGCCTGATCTCCAGATTGATGTTCCAGAAAACTGGTCAACTGGTCTCCATTAAAATACTGCTGAAAGGCTGCTGGCTCATAGCCATTTTTACTGAACCACTGGGGCGAGATAACATACACAACTTGTTTATTCTCCAGTTGTGGCAACATCTGTTGCATTCCAAAATACTGGTTAAGCGATGCAGCTCCCCTCTGTCCTAAAAGATAAGGACGGTAGGAGCGATTGTATTTCTCAGCTAATACCGCAGGATGGGCACCGTCAAAACGAAGCCATTCACTAGAGCCAAAGAAGGGAACAAAACGCATATTTGGATCAGATAGTGCTCTGACTTTTTGACTTCGCTCCTTAAAACTATCGATAGTAGTAGCCACCGCTGAACGCTTTTCAGCTCCTAGATTATGACGCATCTCAGTAGGATAAAAGAAAATGAGCAGAAAAACCAACAAACCAGCTATCAAGACCGGTCCGAAGATCATCCATAAGCGTTTAAGCATTTTGTAGCTCCACAATACCAGCTATGATTTTATTAGCTGTATTCCAGTCATCGCGACCAAACTCTGTCACAGGGACACGAATGTCAAAACGGTTCTCAATCTCCACAATCAATTCAACCGTTCCCATACTATCCAAGACACCTGCATCAAAAAGATCTTCATCCATTATGTCAGAAACATCTTCCATAAACAACTCATCAATAATTTCGATAACTTCTGATTTGATATCCATATTTTATTTCCTTTTATTTTTTAAACCATAGATCATTCAAGAATCCAGAAAAGATTAAGAATGACAGCATGACGACATGGAAGGTGACAACCATGCCAAGCAACTGAATCCAGCGATTCTCAGGTAGAGCAGGCTTCCCTGCTTTTTTCCGCTCCTTATTGAGCGTTTTTTTCTTACGAATCCAAGCGTCATTGATAACCAGTCCAATCCCATGAAAGAGGCCATAGGCGATATAGTACCAGGTCACACCATGCCAAAATCCCATAACCAGCATATTTACAATGTAGACCACACTTGAGGTTACATTTCGATTCTTAAAGACCTTCTTTCTGGTCAATACCATCACCATTCGCATAAAGACAAAGTCACGGAACCAGAAAGAGAGACTCATGTGCCAACGATTCCAAAATTCCTTTAAATCCCTTGATAAAAAAGGCTTGTTAAAGTTGATAGGGCTACGGATTCCCATAAAGTTTGAGATGGCCAAGGCAAACATAGAATAACCTGCAAAATCAAAGAAAAGCTCCAAACCAAAGGTATACATAACTGCCAAGGCATAGAGGTTAAAGAAGCCACCTGACTGCAAGGCTAAATTCTTCAAAGGAGGCAACAAGGTCTCTCCTAAAACATGAGCTAGGATAAACTTGTACAAAAAGCCCCACATGATATAGCGAACAGATTCATCCAGCATATCCATCAACTCATCCCGCTCAGGAATGGTCTGATAATTTTCATTAAAACGCTTAAAGCGATCGATTGGACCACTTGAAAAAGTCGGCATGAAGAGAAGAAAACGGAGGAATTCCCAGAGGGTAAAATCCTTAATCACTCCATCTCTCAGCTCGATGATAATCCCAACCGAACGAAAGGTCAGGTAAGAAATTCCCAAAAAGCCAAGCAAAGACTGCGTTCCATTGATAGCCGGCTGCACCTTGACAAAGATAATCGGAAGGAGGGACAGAAAACTAACTAAGTAGAAGACCCACTTGCCATCCTTGCTTTTTCGATAATGCTTGTAGAAAAGCAGGAGCAATATTTCCCAACAAAGGTAAATACCCAAGGCAGCCAATTGGTTAGTCTTCCCACCTACCAACATGGTGACGATAAAGAAGAGGCTAACCAATACCTCGTACCAGGCGAATCGTTTCTTGAAAAAGAGGCCTATAAAGATGGGCAAGGTTGCAGCAATCACATAGACAAAATACTGAGGATTCCCATATGGCTCTAAATGAGGAAGCTGTTGAAAAAACTCCATCATCTCTTGTTCACCTCGTTAATCAATCCTTTGATGTCAATCTTTCCATTTGGAGTCAGTGGCAAACTGTCTCGATAAAGGAATTTAGACGGCATCATGTAGGACATCATGATATCTGTTAAATCCTCCTTGATAGCCTTGGTAATATCAATATCTCGCTCAAACTGCTCACGCACACCATCTTTTAAGATGACATAGGCCAACAGATTTTGCACCTTATGATCCTTGTTATAACGTGGAACAGCAACAGCAGACTCGATAAAGCGAGACTTGTTGAGGTTTTGAGAGACATCTTCTAACTCAATGCGGTAACCGTTGAACTTAATCTGGAAGTCCATGCGTCCGCCGTAGAGAAGTAAGCCTTCATCTGTCATAGTTCCCACATCTCCTGTATGGTAGGCTGGTAGACCTTCAAATTCAAAGAAGGCTTCCGCTGTTTTTTCAGGATTGTTCATATAGCCTTTTGAAACGGCTGGTCCAGAAACAATGATTTCTCCCTGTTCGCCATTTGGCAATTTATTGCCTTCCTCGTCAATGATAAAGGTTGGAGAGTCAGCCTTGGTATAGCCGATTGGTAGGCGTTTGAGAGTCGCTAGCATCTCGTCTGTCACAGCAACTGCTGATAGGGCTACTGTCGCTTCTGTTGGACCGTAAGCATTGATAATACGGGCATTTGGGAAACGCTCGCGCAGTTTTTGAGCCGTTTTAACCGTCAATTCTTCGCCATCAAAGTAGAAATGCGTGATGCCAGGCATTTTCTCACTATTAAAGTCTTCAGACAACATGGCCATATCTGCAAAAGAAGGGGTTGATGTCCAGATAGCAATTGGCAATGAAAAGATGGTCGCAAAGAGTTGCTTAAAGTCCTGAGTAATAGCTGAAGGAAGAGCGAAAAGCGTACCACCAAGTGCCAAGGTCGGTGCCCAGTACATGACAGACAGGTCAAAAGAATAAGGTGGCTGAGCCAGCATTTGCGGACGACTTGGCGTCGCAAATTCCTTGTCCGTAATCATCCAATTGGTAAAGCTGAGGAGATTATCATGTGAAATCTGCACTCCCTTTGGCTTACCAGTTGTACCAGAAGTAAAGATAATGTAGTAGTTATCATCGCCCTTGACTGGATGCGTGATCTCATAGCTAGTCCCTTGGGCAAAGGCTTCTTGAACCTGAGCTAGAGTCATCATTGGTGTAGAAACCTGCTCCAAGGGAAAGTCTGAGATGGCAATAATCAAGCTTGGCTCTGCTATTTCTAAAATAGATGAAACTCGCTCCAAGGCCGAATGGCTATCAATTGGAATGTAGGCATGACCTGACTTAGTCAGCGCTACAAAGGTTGCCAACATTTCATATTCTTGGCCACCAAAAACAACCACAGGAGACTTCTCAGGCAAGCCTAGTTGGTCAATGGCTGTAGCCAAACTATCCGAATCAGCCTTTAAATCGCCATAAGTGTGTTCCTGCCCCAAAACATTATAGACAGGATAGCTAGGCTGGGTCTGAGCAAAATGCTCAATGGTTTCAATCATATCTACTATTGGTTTATTTGACACAATAGGGATTCTCCTTCAAGTTAAAATTCATTATAGATAAAGCTTCCTTGACCCTGGCCAAGATAGCTAAAGAAGTAAAGCAGCCCTAGAAAGATAAGAAAATACAAGGCTGTCCGACCAAGAAAGAGGTACAATTCTTTTCTCTGTTTCATCAAGAAAAACCATTCATTTCTGTAATTTTTGCTAAATAAGATAGACTCTTACTATAGTATTTTTCTACTATTGTACCACTTTATAGACTAGTTTTTCAATTGTTTACCGTACATTTTCACTAGATTTCAGCTTATTTTAATGATTATGCGGTTTTTCTATGTATATTTTAAAAGAAAAGAACCCGAGATTTTCATCTCAAGCTCTATCAACATAATTGTTTTCCAGATTAGAAAAGTGAAAATACAAGCACAGCCAAGGCTGCACCGATAACAGGCCCCACAACAGGAATCCAAGCGTAAGACCAGTCTCCGTCTCCCTTGTTTGAAATCGGAAGGATACTGTGCATGATACGAGGTCCAAGGTCTCGAGCTGGGTTCAGGGCATAGCCTGTTGTCCCACCTAGTGATAGACCGATACCGACAATCAAAGTCCCCACCGCAAAGGTTCCGATACCTGCCTGAAAATCGTAAAGACCCAAAGCAAAGATTGTTAAGACCAAAACAAAGGTTCCAAGGATTTCGCTGATCAAGTTTGATACAGTATCTTTGATAGCTGGTCCAGTACTAAAGGTTGCAAGGATATTACCTGCATTTTCTTCTGCCTCATAATGCGGTTTAAATTGCAACCAAACCAAAATCTGACCGAGCATGGCCCCTGCGAACTGAGCTAGGATATAAGGGAAAACGGAAGCCCAAGGCAAACCACCTTTTAAGGCCACACCGATGGTCACAGCTGGGTTTAAATGAGCTGGACTGAGCTTGCCAGATACAAATACTGCAACCGCAACTGCAATCCCCCACCCCATAGTAATCACAATCCAACCTGAACTGTTGCTCTTAGTTTTAGGAAGAACCACACCTGCAACAACACCATTTCCTAGAAGAATCAGGATTAAAGTCCCTAGAAATTCTCCAAATAATTCATTCATCATCTTTCTGTCTCCATTAAAAAGAAGGAGAGGGTAAACTAGGAGTCCTGCCCTCCGCCTCTTTTATTTTTTCTTAATTTTTTAATTCTGCTAAGTCATTTTGAGCGAGAGCCGCTTCGACATCCGCACGGTAGCCTGCTTTTTCTTCTTCTGACCAATCATAGAATCGTCCCATTTCATTCAAAACTGGCTCAACGATGCTATCCAAACTATCACGCATAAAGAGCATATGGTTGGTACGACGAAGAAGGAAGTCAACTGGGCTAAGAGCCAACTCATTGCGCATTGCATAGTGAAGGGACAAGGTATCTGCCAAGCTGAGTCCTGGCGCTTGTTCCAAGCTGTGAGCAAGGGCAAAGACTTTCGGTGCATTTGAACCGTAAAGATTTGCCAGATAGTGAGCTTCCTTACTATCCAAGCCACGTGACACTCCAAGTTGCGCAAAAGCTTCGATTTCTGAGTCCACATTTGCTGGGTTCAATTCCCCACCTGAAACAGGGTATGTCTTAGAGTTGATGAGTTTAAAGCTGCGGTCAAATTCTGCTTTGAGGATGTCAACCACGCGCTCCATAGCTCCTTCAGCCATCTTACGGTAGTCTGTGATTTTACCACCAGCAAGGGTCAAGAGGCCATTATCATCTCGGTCCAAGCTAGAACCACGAGAAACTGCAGATGGGGCCAAATGTTTCTCAGATGTGCTGCTTTCAAGCTTGCTGACAGCAGACTCAACATCTTCACGTGTTTTTTCTTTAGAGAGATAAGATTCAACAGTCGCAATCAAGTTGTTAAAGCTTTCATCACTGATAGTTCCGTTATTTCCGCCATTGTAGTCAGAAGCGCTATTGCCTGCGATCAATGGACGAAGACCTGCCCAGCTACTTTCAATGTCAGCAACTGTAATATTCGCTTCTGGGAAGCGGTTGTTGACAATGCCAAGTAGGTAATCTACATCTTCTTGAGTTACTTTTGGATGTTCCAAATCACCTGTGTAGTCTGTATCAGTTGTACCAAAGTAAGTCTTGTTTTCACGTGGGAGAACAAAGACCATACGGCCGTCACCCAAACCTGTGTCAAAGTAAACTGGCTGTGAAACCTTGATCTTGCTTGAATCCACTACCAAGTGAACTCCCTTAGTTGGACGCATTTGTGAGAATTGGGTTCCCTTATTAGACAAATTGCGTACCTTATCACTCCAAGGACCTGTTGTATTGATAACCAAACGGGCCTTGATTTCAAATACTTGGTCTGTCAAGAGATCACGAGCTACAACACCTGTAATATTGCCGCTTTCGTCAAAGAGGAAACCTTCTGCCTTCACGTGGTTAGCAATGAGGGCACCGTCTTGGTTGGCACGTTTAATGTTTTCAATCACCAGACGCGCATCATTGTTACGGAAGTCAAGGTAAACCCCACCTCCTACCAAGCCTTCTTTCTTCAAGTTTGGCTGGCGTTCCAAAACTTCTTCCTTGCTCAAAACCTTGTTAGCAGCTGGTGTGTTGTTAACTCCTGCCAAAAGGTCATACAAGTCCATAGCTACTTTCAGACGGAAGAGGCTAAAGGTCGCTCCATCTTCATCGTAAACTGGCAAGAGCATTGGGTCTGGTTTCGGAATGTGGGGAGCGATTTGTTGAACCACTGCACGTTCAGAAACTGTATCTGAGACCACTTCTACGTCAAATTGTTTGAGGTAACGAAGACCTCCGTGAACCAATTTTGTTGAACGGCTAGATGTCCCTTCTGCGAAGTCCTGCATTTCAATCAAACCAGTCTCAAGACCGCTAGCTGCTGCCTGCAAAGCTACACCAGCCCCTGTGATTCCTCCACCGATAATCAAGAGGTCCAGGGTACGTTCCTGCATTTTTTTAATTGATAATTCACGTGTTTTCTTTGAAAATTCCATTTTTACACACTTTCTAACTGAATCGCTTTATTCTTCCAATATTAGTCGTCTACTTCCGCAAAGACTTGGGTTGCTTTTACAGCCTTCTTCCAGCCCTTGTAGAGTTGTTCCTTGCGAGATTCGTTCATAGATGGCTCAAAGAGTTCTCCTGTCTCATTCAAGAGTTTCAACTCATCCAAGTCCTTCCAGTAACCTACTGACAAACCTGCTAAGAAGGCTGCCCCCAAAGCTGTTGTTTCCAAGTTTTTGGCGCGTGCGATATCGATTCCCAAAATATCAGCTTGGAACTGCATGAGGAAATTGTTCATAGCTGCACCACCGTCTACTTTCAAGACTTGGATAGCTGTCTGCGCATCTACTTGCATGGTATCGATGATGTCACGCACTTGATAAGCAATAGATTGCAAAGTCGCCTTGATAAAGTCTTCTTTAGTTGTTCCACGAGTCAAGCCAAAGACAGAACCGCGAGCGTTTTGGTTCCAGTATGGAGCACCTAGACCTGTAAAGGCTGGAACGACATAAACTTCATCGTTGTTGTGAGAATCACGAGCGTATTTTTCAGACTCTGGTGAATTTTCGACCATGCGAAGACCGTCACGAAGCCATTGAATGGCACTTCCTGCGATGAAGATTGAACCTTCCAAGGCATAGTAAACCTTGCCATTGATTCCGTAACCAATGGTTGTCAAGAGGTTATTTTCAGACAACTGCATTTCTTCACCAGTATTCATGATGATGAAAGAACCTGTTCCATAAGTATTTTTAACCATACCAGGTTCAAAGGCCAACTGTCCAAAGAGGGCTGCTTGTTGGTCCCCAGCCATACCTGAGATTGGCACTTGTCCACCATAGAAATGGAATGGCGCTGTCTTACCGTAAATTTCAGAGTTAGAACGAACTTCTGGAAGCATAGCCTTAGGAATGTTGAGAATTTCCAAAATCTCATCATCCCATTTGAGTTCTTTAATGTTATAAAGCATGGTACGAGCTGCGTTTGAGTAGTCAGTCACGTGAGCCGCACCGTCAGTCAATTTCCAAACCAACCAAGTATCAATGGTACCAAAGAGCAATTCACCCTTTTCAGCTCTCTCTTGAGCGCCCTCTACATGGTCCAAAATCCAACGAACTTTAGTAGCAGAGAAGTAAGCATCGATGATCAAACCAGTCTTTTTATGGAATTTTTCCACATAGCCTTGACTTTTTAGTTGCTCAGCCAAAGGTGCTGTCTGGCGTGACTGCCAAACGATTGCGTTGTAGATAGGAAGCCCTGTTTTCTTATCCCAGACAACAGTTGTTTCACGCTGGTTGGTAATCCCGATTGCTTCGATTTGATTTGGCTTGACACCACTTTCGATGAAAGCACCCGCAATAACTGACTGGACTGAGTTCCAAATTTCATTGGCATTGTGCTCTACCCAACCTGCCTGAGGGAAAATCTGAGTAAACTCTTTTTGACTCGAGCTAACCTTCTCTCCTTTTTTATTAAAAATGATGGCACGAGAGCTTGTAGTTCCCTGGTCAATGGCCATGATGTATTTTTCTTGTGACATGTGCTGTCCTCCTGATAAAGATCTTGAGGATGTTTCCTCTTTACACTTACTAGTATACAAAATAAAGCGCTTTCTTGTTTATCAACTTTTTTTAATTTTTAAAAAAATGTGAGGAAATTGTGTGAATTTCACAAAAAAGACCTGGAACCACCAAGCCTTTTAAGTGAATAATAACTGACGAATAGCCGCCAAATCTTCCATATCCAAGTCATTTTTTAAATAATAAACTGGGGTCTGTTCCTTCTTATGAATCGGGTTATTGGTAACCAGCAAATCATAATGGCGAGTTCGGTCATAGGCTTCAATGGTAATAAAACGATTGTATTCCAAATACCGTTTCAAAATGGCTGCCATCCTTGAAAAGACAAGAAAACCAGATGTCAAATCCAGACCAATTCGCATATGCTGGCCACCATTTTCAGCCATATATTCGATCAACTGCAGCCATTCCCAGAGAATTTTCTTATCCAAATCCGTCCCCTGCTGAAAGGCAGGTAGAGCATGAAAAATCTCCTCTGCTGTCCCCTTAAAATCATGTTCCATCAGTAAATATGGATGACGATTCTCTAACTGATACTTGTAGCGATCCTGTAAAATATAACCCTTATAGAGATAGACTTGAGCACAAAGCTGGCTAAGTTCATAGGTGACATGGTCCTCTGTGTAGTCCCCCAGCAGCTCCTCCTTCTTCATTTCTTGAATCAATTGCGTCAGCAAATCTACCAACTGCCCTCCAAAACCAAGGATGTACTCCATAGTATGAAGAGGAAGAATGCGATGAGACAAGAGGAAAGAGAAGAATATCATCATCTCACCATCCTCAGTTCCTAGAGGAAGGTGTTGCCCAGCAAAAAAGGACGGAGCCTTTCTCAGCAAACGAAGATAAAAGATATTGTCAAAATACCCTCGCATTTTCTCTTCTATGACTTGAAACTGACAGGCGTTGACCCGAAGACGCTGTTGACTGATATGAGCCCAGAGAATCAAGTCCAATTTCTGACCCGAAGACAAACTCGCACCGCAGATTTCTTCTAGTGTAGCAATTTCCTGCTTTCTCTCTGGTTTCTGCATGTGACCTTCCCACTCCTGACTGGACCAGACCTTGCGGAAAATACAAAAATAGAAATAGCGAATCTGATGCTCTGGACCTCGCCAACGTCCATTTTGGATGGATAAATCAAATTCTGACAAAATCTGATTTAAGCTAGCTAAGTGACGACCAAGCGTAGCCTCGCTAATCATCAATTCTTGAGCCAGCTGATGGGCTAAAAACTGTTGGTGGTAGAGAAGATAGACCAAAATCTGGTATTTAACAGCATTCTCCAAAAACAAGCTCCGGATATCTCTCCCCTTGGTAGCTGCACCGATTAACAGACTCAGATTTTCATCTTCTAAGGAGATAGTCAGCTCTAAACCACTTTCCAAAGTCTTGTCATTGAGCAGGGTGACATATTTGGTTAGGGTTGCTTTTGAAAATCCTGTTTCCTCCATTACAGCCTTGACGGTCGTCTGAGACTCTTGTAATAGAAAGGAAAGGATTGAAAATTGACCACACTCGGCTTTCTCCATCAAATCTCCTAAATACATTTGTTACCCCTTTCATTTTCTACCTTAAGCATAGCATAAATCTTAGAAATCCTGAAATAATCTGTTTCTCTTTTTATTTTCATGCTGATTTCCTGGTCCATTATCCTGAAAATCAGCAAACACACGGCTCCCCCTTTGGGCATTTTTATGCTAAAATAGTAGCTATGGATAAAATTATTAAAACTATATCAGAAAGTGGCGCCTTTCGTGCTTTTGTCCTTGACACCACAGAAACCGTCCGCACTGCTCAAGAAAAACACCAAACCCAAGCTAGCTCAACTGTAGCGCTTGGTCGAACTCTTATCGCTAGCCAGATTCTCGCAGCCAATGAAAAAGGAAATACCAAACTAACAGTGAAGGTACTGGGAACTAGCTCTCTAGGAGCCATTATCACCGTTGCTGATACCAAGGGGAACGTCAAAGGCTACGTTCAAAATCCTGGTGTTGACATCAAAAAGACTGCAACTGGTGAAGTCCTAGTTGGACCTTTTGTTGGAAATGGTCAATTTCTCGTTATCACAGACTACGGCATTGGAAATCCTTATACTTCCTTGACCCCACTCATCTCTGGAGAGATTGGGGAAGACCTTGCCTTTTACCTGACTGAAAGCCAACAGACCCCTTCTGCAGTCGGTCTCAATGTCCTTTTGGACGAGGAAGACAAGGTCAAGGTTGCTGGTGGTTTCCTAGTTCAAGTCTTGCCGGGAGCCAAGGAAGAAGAGATTGCTCGCTTTGAAAAACGCATCCAAGAAATGCCAGCTATCTCAACTCTTCTAGAAAGTGAAGACCATATCGAAGCCCTCCTCAAGGCAATCTACGGGGACGAGGCCTACAAGCGTCTTTCTGAAGAAGAAATCCGTTTCCAATGTGACTGTAGCCATGAGCGCTTTATGAATGCTCTTGCCAGCCTTCCAAGCTCAGACTTACAGGAAATGAAAGAGGAAGACCACGGAGCAGAAATCACTTGTCAATTCTGCCAAACTACTTACAACTTTGATGAAAACGACCTGGAGGAACTCATTCGTGACAAATCTTAATACACCTTTTATGATTGGCAATGTTGAGATTCCCAATCGTACTGTTTTAGCACCCATGGCTGGTGTGACTAACTCAGCCTTTCGGACCATCGCAAAAGAACTCGGAGCGGGACTCGTTGTCATGGAAATGGTCTCTGACAAGGGAATCCAATACAACAATGAAAAAACTCTACATATGCTTCATATCGATGAAGGCGAAAACCCTGTCTCTATCCAACTTTTTGGTAGTGATGAAGACAGCCTAGCACGCGCAGCAGAATTCATCCAAGAAAATACTAAGACCGATATCGTCGATATCAACATGGGCTGCCCAGTTAACAAAATCGTAAAGAACGAAGCTGGTGCTATGTGGCTCAAGGATCCAGATAAGATTTACTCTATCATCAACAAGGTCCAATCTGTCCTTGATATTCCACTTACTGTCAAAATGCGTACCGGCTGGGCCGACCCATCTCTGGCAGTAGAAAATGCCCTCGCTGCTGAAGCAGCAGGTGTTTCTGCCCTTGCTATGCACGGCCGTACCCGTGAGCAAATGTATACAGGTCATGCAGACCTTGAGACCTTGCACGACGTAGCTCAAGCTCTGACCAAGATTCCCTTCATCGCCAACGGTGACATCCGTACGGTCCAAGAAGCCAAACAACGTATCGAAGAAGTCGGTGCTGACGCAGTCATGATTGGCCGCGCTGCCATGGGAAATCCTTACCTCTTCAACCAAATCAACCATTACTTTGAAACAGGAGAAATCCTCCCTGATTTGACCTTTGAAGACAAGATGAAAATCGCCTACGAACACTTGAAACGTTTGATTAACCTCAAAGGGGAAAACGTAGCAGTTCGTGAATTCCGTGGCCTCGCTCCTCACTACCTCCGTGGAACATCTGGCGCAGCCAAACTCCGTGGAGCTATTTCACAAGCTAGCACTCTGGCAGAGATTGAAGCTCTCTTGCAGTTGGATAAGGCTTAATAGATTAAAACCCGTAACTCTCTTAAAGTTTACGGGTTTTTCCTTGAGTTATATACAAGTAATGTCTATATGAAATTAGTCATTCTCCGTCTTTTTTCCTTTTAATAGATAAACACCTACTAGAGATATAAGACCTAAGAATTCCATAAGCAACGTTGACATTGTTCCAGTTGATGGGAGCGCTCGCTTATCTTTTTTATCTGAATTTGAACGATTTTCACTCATTTGATTTGCTTTATCAGCAAGAAGAACCATTTCCTTATCATCAGATTGAGTTTTTCTTTCCCTATTTGCCTCTGGCTCGGTAGCCATTTGTTTTTTAGGAAGTGTTTTAATCGCAAATAAGCTGAAATGACTCGTTTTGAAAACGACTTGCCCATTTTCAACTGTTGATGGGAGCAACTCCAATTCTCCGTTTTCTTTCACATGGTAAACTTGAATCTCAGAATCAATATTACCAATTGCAAGACGAACTACTCTCTCTCCCTTCACATGGGTTTCTTTTCCATCTTTTGAAAGGGAAATATCAAATATGCGCACTGTTCCTTGCCCTGTTTGACGGGTAACATTATCAATCATTTCTTTTGTTGTTACCTCTTTAAGATTGACAGAGTCTGCTTCTGTAGCAGTTTCAAACATAACAGTAATCTTGGTATTTCCATTTTGAGTTGTAAATACCTTTTGAACAGTAGATGTCGGTTGAGATGAGAGAGTAGGAGAAAGACTGTTAGATCTTGTAGGAGATGAAGAATTTGTCTCGTTTCCTGATGGTTTACTTGGGGTAGATTGTTCTACTTCTTGCTCTTTTTCTGGAGATTTTGGTTTAGTGGAAGCACTAGAACTTCCTGAAGAGCTAGTGGAACCGGAGTGACTTCCTGCAGTGGATCCTGATGGGTTCTGCTCTTTTTCAGCAGGTTTGCTTGGAGCAGGTCGCTCTGGTTTTTCTGGAGTTTCTGGTTTAGTGGAAGCACTTGAACTTCCTGAAGAGCTAGTGGAACCGGAGTGACTTCCTGTGGTTGAACCTGATGGATTCTGCTCCTTTTCAGCAGGTTTGCTTGGAGCAGGTTGCTCTGGTTTTTCTGGAGATTTTGGTTTAGTGGAAGCACTAGAACCTCCTGAAGAGCTAGTGGAACCGGAGTGACTTCCTGCAGTGGATCCTGATGGGGTCTGCTCTTTTTCCGCAGGTTTGCTTGGAGTAGGTTGCTCTGGTTTTTCTGGAGTTTCTGGTTTAGTGGAAGATCCTGAATTTGACGAAGAAGATAAGCCCTTTTTAAAGTTAGACAAAGCTTCATCTAGTTTTGATTGACTTTCTGTAACCAGATTCTGTAGTTGGGCTTTTTGGGTTGAGTCATCTAATTTATGCAAATACGTTTTTTCAATATCTTTTAGCTTTTTAATTAGCTCTACAGTATTGATATGTTGCTCTTTTTCTAAATTTTTCTTGATGTCATCCAATAAGCCTGTTAGATGTTTAGTAACTGCAGCCTTTGCCTTATCTCGCTCTAAGCTGATTTCTCTATTTTGATGAGTAGCTATCAGTTCATCAATTGCCTGTTTAGATTTTTCTATCAGAGCTTCCACTTCTTCTTTACTCGAAGCACTCTCAAATTGCGTACTATATTCGGATAAAGTCTTTTGAGACGCCAACAAGAGGTCTCCAAACCAAAAAGCAGCTGGATTTAATTTTGTTAAACGACTTTTTCTATAATTATCCAAAGTTGTTTTAGCTGTTTCTTTAGCTTCTTTAAGATTTGTCTCCGTAGTTTTTTCAGTAGAAACTATATTTCCTCCTTGATTTTCTACTTTTGGTGGAGTTGGATTATTATGTTCTTTTCCAGAAGGTGAATCAGAATCTAATCCTTGATTCGCAGGCTTAGTCGTATCACCTCTACCATTAGAAGAATTAGAATTTCCTGATGGTTCACTTTGTTGATTTGATAAACTATTCTTAAAGTCCTCTACCAACTTATCTAGCTCACTTTGTCCTTTTTGTCTCATCTGTTCCACTTCTGCCTCATCATAAGCTTCATCAAACATACTTTGATACTTTCGGACAATACTTTTAACACCCTCTACTATCTCCCCGATTTTAGAATTATCTTGTTTTTCCAATTTTGTAAGTTCGTCTAAGCGATGTTCCATATATTTAGATAGAAGTAACTTAGCTTGAACAACTGCCTCATTACGTTTAGTCTCACGTATTGTCCGAGCCTCATCATAAAATTGATTTTGTACGCTCGCTAATGTTGAATAGTCCTTCCCATCTTCAATTTGTTTTCTATAGTCAGCTTTTCTATCACTAGATAAATCCGTATCTTCCAACTCTTTTATCAACTGCTGCTTGTATTCCTTCAACCTATCTTGCCCACTAGATGTAACCATGGGGTTATTCCCACCACCAACCACTTCTGCATGGACTACTCCTCCTAAGAACAGACTAGCAACTACTACACTAGCTACTCCAATACTAAATTTACGAATTGAATAACGTACTTTTCTTTCACTTTTTGATGCAAACATAATTATTTCCTCCAATATTTTTCTTAACACTACTATATCATTTCAATATGAACTGTATATGAATTGAATCTTGTATTTATCTCTTTATGCTTCCATTTGGGATTATAACTTCATGTAATAACTTTTCCTCTTCAGCTATTCGTCGATACAAAATAACTGCATAAACTGGAAAAACTAAAACAAAAGTCATATAGGCATGACTCAGCAAGGTTAAGCCAATCAACTCAGGAAGGATATTTAAAAAGTAATTGGGATGTTTTACTGTCCTAAATAAGACATGATCCACAAACTTATGATTTGGTGCCAACATCAACTTGACTGTCCAAATATCCCCAAGCAGATGAATAACAAGTAGCAACATCAACATAGAAAATATCAGGAGCACCAAACCCACAACACTCATCATATTGAAAGACGGTCGATAGACTAGGGCTTCCATAAAACAAGCCATATAAAAAACAATATGAACCAAGGTAAGACGTTTGGTATTTTTAATGCCAAATTCTCGCCCACCATCCCTACGAAGCCGTTTTTCATTTGCAATTGATTTCTTTAGGAACAACAAGCGAATTAAAAATACACAGATAATGATTATTGCTATCATCACGATCCCCTTTCTTTACCACTACTGTAACATCTCTATGTTAACCCAATATGAATTGAAAAAGAAAAAGAACGAAAACTGATTCCGTTCTTTGATTTACTCTATCACTACCATTCAAACTATGCTTCCTTAAATTATCCTCAAGTAAGAAAAGAGTATCACTAAAAGCTAACTATCTGGTAACAAGCAGATTTTAAATTCCATCCCTTGTTCATAAGGCAAGAAACTATAGGACATACGATGACTTTCTAAGATATTCTTCACAATATAAAGACCCAATCCTGATCCTGTTTCTCTGTCTGTTACAATTTGTGAATGGTAAAAAATATCAAATAAATGTTCTAACTCTTCCTGATTCAACGGAGCACATGTATTCCTAATAGAAAGATAACCATCTTGCTCAGAAATAGTCACAATGCCAGATTGATCTGAGTATTTGATAGCATTACTGATAAGATTTGTCAAGACTTTATCCAAAGCCTTCAAACTCATCCTTACTTTTGTATCAGTAGTCAACTGATTATCAATCACAAGATTTTTAGAAAATGCCAATTCCTGATATCGAGACAAAACATCTGTCAAAACGGTATTTACCATTAAAATCTCACTGCACTCTGTCCATTCTTGAAATTTAGAAGATTCCAACACTTCCTCTAGCAAGAAACTCATCTGATCGATTTTATCAATACTCTTTTCAAGATACTTAGGATGATCTTTATAATCCCCCACATTGTATTGCATATTTTCTAAGATAATCCTGAGAGTAGCTAGAGGTGTCTTTAATTCATGTGATGCTCCACGGACAAAGGAAACCTTTTGATTTTGCAATTTTACAATTTGCTCATTGCGATTTTCCAACTCATGAATAACTTTCAACAAGTGCTCATACACACCATTAATCTGTTTTCCAACTTCCCCAACTTCATCTTTTCTGCTTTCATCAAAACGAATATTGTCATCCAAATCTTGCATCTTACTAGTCACTTCTGAAATGTAAAAAAGAGGATTGAGCAAGCGTTTCGTATAAAAATAAGAAAAAACAAAGGAAAAAGCAATTGTAACCAAAAATGTATAGGGGAGATACAAAAGCAAAATATTCTTTGCTTCTTTGTAGATATCCACTCCCTGCACAAACTGCACCGTTACCTGTTTACCATCTGCTGTACTAACAGTCTTATCTAACATCACGATATAATTTGATAGCTCTCCATCTTTAATATCCAAGTCATGCACAAGAGGGAGCCGCTTATCCAAGATATCTCTTTTAAGGTGAGCAGATATAGTCAAGGACTTTGAATAAGACTGGAGTAAGCTTGGAATTTCGTCAGCTGTCTTAGTCTTTAAATACTCCGTAAACACTCTTGCGCTCTCATTAAACTTTTCCCCCTCCAATTGAATATAATAAAAAGGAAAGGTCAGATAAATAGCTATATGAATGACTAGACCAACACCACCTAGAATTGCAAAACTTCTTAAAAAAGACTTGGTTAATAATTTAGGATTTTTTATCATAAGCTAATCTTATACCCAACATTTTTCACAGTCACAATGCAATCTAAAGCCAATTTTTTGCGAAGAGTACGAATATAGACATCAACTACCCTATCACAAGGTAAATCAGCTACATCTTTTGAAATTTCTTCCAATATCTGCTCTCTACTTAAAACTTGATTTTTATGCTGAATCAAACACTTTAGTACCAATAATTCCTTTGGTTTGAGATCAATTTCTTCATTTTTATAATGTGCTTTGTAAGAGGTAAAATCCACTGTTACATCCTGATATTGCCAAAGATCCTCTATGACGTAGTAACGTCTGATAAGCGCTTTAATACGCTTGGCAAGCAGTACCAAAGAAAAAGGCTTTGTCACATGATCATCAGCATAGAGATCAAATACCTGTGACTGAGTAGTTTCATCTCCCAGAGCACTCAAGACGATGACAGGAATATCGTGCTCTTGATTGATTTCTTTTAACACTTCAAAACCACTCTTCCTAGGCATCATTAAATCCAGTACCATGAGATGGATAGGGAGATCTTGAAATTTTTCCAAGGCCTCTTGTCCATCCTTAGCCATAATGACATGATAACCCTCTTCTGTCAGAAATGCTGCAATTCCTTCTCTAATCATTTCCTCGTCATCTGCAACTAAAATGTTCATCTCTCTCCCTTTCTACTACCAGAACTCCACACATCTATTTCCTGTATGTTATTTGAAAATTTCCTACCAGCCTATCATCTATGATAATGGAATGGATTTCATTTATCCGCTACTTGTTGTCAACAACAACGTAAATACAAGAAAATCATTTATCTTGCAGCTTAGTTTGATTTTTCAAATACCAGCTAGAACGGATTTGACATGCAAAAAAGAAACAGGTCTCTTTTGAAAGGATAAAAATTTCAGATAAGACTGCTCTTTTTCTACTACACACGCTCTAAGACAAATACGATGGAGGGTAATAAACATATGAATTTTGGGTTGAATAGTGAAAACCACGGATCCTTTAGAAGCTATAGGTTTTAGTTTCATACTCTTCGAAAATCTCTTCAAACCACGTCAGCTCTATCTGCAACCTCAAAACAGTGTTTTGAGCAACCTGCGGCTAGCTTCCTAGTTTGCTCTTTGATTTTCATTGAGTATCACTCCACTGTGACTTATGGTCAGATGCTGATACTTTTATTCTTTTATACAATATCAAATTTTAACTGGCCTGCTTTGACACCAATCTTAAGTGTGCTACCTGCCACTAATTCTCCCTTAAGAAGAAGTTCTGCCAACTTGTCTTCCACTTCTGTTTGTAGGGTTCTGCGAAGTGGACGAGCTCCCATCTCTGGGTCATATCCTTGATTGGCCAACAATTTCAGTGCGGAAGCTTGTAATTTCAAGTCAATGCCTTTTTCAGCCAAACTTGCCATTAAAGGTTTGACCATAATCTTTACCACTTCCTGCATATGGTCGCTAGAAAGGCTATGGAAGACCACCTTTTCATCAATACGGTTGATAAACTCAGGTCTATAAGCTTTTTTCAGCTCTTCAAACATTCGTTTTTCCATATTTTCCTGATCAAAACGAATATCCTTAGCTCCAAAACCGACGGTCTTGTCATCCCGAAGGGCTGTCGCACCAAGGTTTGACGTCATGATGATAATGGTATTTGAAAAGTCAACCTTGCGGCCCTTGCTATCGGTCAAAACACCATCATCCAAAACCTGCAAGAGAACATTAAAGATGTCTGGGTGGGCTTTTTCTACCTCATCAAAGAGGAGAACAGAGTATGGTTTGTTGCGAACCTTCTCTGTCAACTCCCCACCTTCTTCATACCCCACATAGCCTGGAGGAGCTCCATTGAGACGGCTGGCTGCGAATTTCTCCATATACTCACTCATATCAAAGCGGATAAGGGCTGATTCGTCGTCAAAGAGAACTTCCGCCAGAGCCTTGGCCAATTCGGTCTTACCGACACCTGTAGGCCCTAGGAACATAAAGGAACCAATCGGACGCTTGTGACTACGAATCCCTGACTGGTTGCGGCGAATCGCACGGCTAATGCTTGAAACAGCTTGATCTTGCCCGATAACACGTTTGTGCAATTCAGCTTCCAGATTCAGGTATTTCTTAGCATCAGTCTGAGTCAGTTTTTGGACTGGAATTCCTGACAAGCGACTCAAGGTAGTCAAAATATCAGACTCTGTCACCAAGTCTTTATAGACAGGCACTTCCTCTTCTTTTGCGATTAGCTGGGCTGCCTGTTTCCACTTGCCATCCATCAAGGCCTTGTCAGCTGGACTCAAACCTAAATCGTCTGCTTTTACATTCTTAGCCTTATTTTGCACTGTTGCTGCTGCTTCATCTAAGAGGTCGATAGCAGAGTCTGGCAAATGACGACTCGTCAAGTAACGATGGGCCATCTTGACCGCTGTTTCAACCGCTTCATCTGTGATTTGCACACGGTGATGCTTCTCATAAGTCGCCTTCAAGCCTTGTAAAATGGTCATGCTGTCGGCCACACTTGGCTCTTCAATCGTTACTTTAGCGAATCGACGAGAAAGGGCCGCATCTTTTTCAATGTGTTTTTGGTACTCTTCCTGAGTTGTCGCACCAACCGTTCTCAAAGTTCCACGCGCCAAGGCTGGCTTCAAGATATTGGCCGCATCCAGAGTTGAGTCAATTCCACTCCCAGAACCCATGATGGTATGAAGTTCATCGATAAAGAGAATGACTTGGCCATCTTCTTCAATATCCTTGATGATATTGTTCATGCGTTCTTCAAAGTCACCACGGAAGCGTGTCCCTGCCACGACATTCATCAAATCAAGCTCTAACACGCGCATCTTAGCCATTTCCGCAGGCACGTCACCACTAGCAATACGCTGGGCAAGACCAAGTGCCAGAGCAGTTTTTCCGACACCTGCATCCCCAACCAAGACAGGATTGTTCTTGGTCTTTCGACTCAAGATTTGAATCATACGTGAGATTTCCTTATCCCGACCGATGACTGGTTCTAACTTGCCAGAACGCGCTTGCTCTGTCAAATCATGCGTATAGTCCTCAAGACCACCGCTCGGAGTCTGCGGCATGCCCATCATATTAGCCATAGAATTTTGCTTGTCAGCTACTGTACGATGACGTTGGCGTAAAGCCTTGAGATCTTCACGAGTCCAACCTGCCCGTTCTTCTAAATTTCGACGTAGGGCAGCAATCTTGACCTGATCTTTCTTGTCTTCATAAGAAAAACCAGCCCTTTCCAAGATACGAGTCGCCAAGGCATTGCCATCATGCAAAATCGCATAAAGGAGGTGCTCTGTCCCTAGCACCTTAGCATGGACCACTGACGCTACATATTCTGCTTCATCAAAGAGAACCTGCAAACGATGGGAGAACGGCAATTCCGTATAGGTTTCATCCTGGCTATAGTCCGTTTCAGTCAGTTCCAAAGCGACTTCTTCTAAACGGTCTATCTCATATGGATAATCATTTAAAGTTGCCCCTGCCACACTATAACTGTGATTGGACATGGCAATCAACAAGTGCCAAGACTCTAGATAACAAGCTCCAAAATGGCCAGCCACCATGTAGGCACTTTCGATACATTCATTCAATGCTTTTGAATAGTTCATCTTACTTCCCTTTTCTATCTACCTCTTGTATGACCTGTCGTAGCATATTAGCACGAACAACTGGAGCTTCTTCTCCTAGAACGCGATCCAAAGCTACTGATACTAGCAAATTCATCTCCTGCTTGGTCATCAATTCCTGCTCAACCAAAAGCTGCAGAATATCTTCATAAATTTCTTGACTGACCCGCTCACCAATCGAGTAAAGCAGTTCTCGGAGCATTTCATGATGACTAGAAAACTCAATCCGTCCTATACGAATATAGCCTCCGCCCCCACGCTTACTTTCAACCAAGTAGCCTCTACTTTCCGTAAAGCGTGTCTTGATCACATAGTTAATCTGACTGGGAACAACCTGAAAAGTATCTGCCAACTGACTCCGTTGCAACTCCACAATTCCAGATTGATCTAAAATCGCCTTGATGTAGGCCTCAATATGATCCGATGTATTTTTAAATCTCATTACAAACCCACCTCTCTCTTTAAACCTTGACTATCTTTGACTATTATACCGAAATTTTCTCATTTTTAAAAGAAAAAGGGCGCTGGTAAAGGATAATCTTCACCAACTCCCTATTTTTCTACTTATCTAAGCCTAATTCTGCCAAGATTTGACGTTTGTAGGCAATCTTTTGGACTTCCTTGTCCTCATCTTCAGACCAATCTAGTTTAATTTCTGAAACAATCTGCCCAGGGCGATTTTTCAAGATATAAATGCGGTCGCTGAGACTGAGGGCCTCCTCGATACTATGCGTGATGATCAAGGTTGTGAGCTGCAACTGCTTGTGAATCTCAAGGTACCAAGCGTGGAGTTCCATCTTGGTCATCTCATCCAAGGCGCTAAAGGCTTCATCTAAGAGAAAGAGCTTGTGTCCGAAAAGGTAAGTTCGAAGCAAGGCTACACGCTGACGCATCCCGCCACTGAGTTCATGAGGATACTTGTCCCGTACAGCTGTCAACTGGAAGGTCGCAAGAATGTCATCTGCGCGAGCAATAGCTTCTGCCTTATCCACCTTTTGAATCAAGAGGGGCAGAATGATATTACCAAGCACCGTCTTGTGCTCCAAGAGCAGATCCTTTTGCAACATATAACTCACGCGCCCCTTGGGATTTTCTTCACCATCAAGGACAATTCTCCCTGACTGAACTTCTAAAATCCCCGCAATTAAGTTGAAAAGCGTAGTCTTACCAACACCACTTGGGCCTAAGATAGAAACCACTTCTCCTGAAGTCACCTGCAGGTTAATGTCCTCTAAAATCCTCTCTTGACCATAGGCATAACTGACGTGTTCTAGTCTAATCTCTGTCATTATTTCACAAATTCGTTGGTGAAGCCTTTGTCTGTCAAGTCTTCTTTAAGGATACCATTTTCTTTATCCCATTTGTAGAAGGCATTCCAGCGAGCTGCATCAAATTGACCCCATTTTTCCTTGTCGCTTGCGTATTCTTTTGACAAGTATTTTTGAGATTCGATGACAAAGTCACGTTTTTCCTTGAGTTCAGGTGCATTTTTGATGAGGATATCAGCTGCTTCTTCTGGATGCTCCATAGCATATTGGTAGCCTTTTTTGATAGCTTGGATGACTTTACGAGCTTCTTCTTTGTTATCTTTCAAATAGTCGTTGTTTGCGATGATAACTGGTGAATAGTAGTCAAATTCTTTAACGTAGTCTTTCAAGTACATGAAATTAGCATCTACACCTTGAGATTTTGCAAGGATACCATCCCATCCATAGTAGATCCAAGCAGCATCAAAGACGCCATTGGCAATCGGTGTGATCGAGTTTGAATCGTTATTTGGTACTTTTTCGACCTTCTCAAAGTCTCCACCTTGAGATTCTACCAAGGTTTTCAACATAGCCAGTTCCGTTGGGTCATTCCAGGTTCCGTATTTCTTACCAACCAAGTCTTTTGGACTAGCTACATTGTCAGATTTACGAGAGATGATTCCTGATGTATTGTGTTCAACAATAGCTGCAACGGCAGTAATTCCTGCCCCTTTTTCCAATTTTTTAGCCATGTAATCTTGGAAATAAACTGCAAATGGTGCCTTTCCGTTAATAACCAAGTCAGAAGAACTTTCTTCTGGTGGCAATTTCAAGTCAACATCCACTCCAGCTTCTTTGAAATAACCTTTTTCCTTGGCAACATAAAGCCCTGTGTGGTTGGTATTTGGTGTCCAGTCTAGGATAAAGTCAATCTTCTTAAGTTCTGCTTCCTTATTATCCTTAGAAGCAGTTCCTTGGCCACAGGCCACAAGCACAACAGCTACAAAAGCTGTTACAAGCGTTAAAAACACTTTCCATGTTTTTTTCATTTTGATTTCCTCTTTTCTTTTTGAAACATTCTAATTCTACGAACGTTTCCATTTAATAACATATTTTTCACTGATATCGACCAACTTCATACCAAGAAGACTGATAATCGATACCAGAATAATAATCGCGAACATGGTATCATACTGAAACAGTTTCTTGGACTGAATCATGTAGACACCTAGTCCTTCAAAGCCTCCCAACCACTCAGATACCACTGTTGTGATAAAGGCGTAGGAGACACTGACCCTCAGACCTGCATAAAAGTAAGGCAGGCTGACTGGAATTTTAAAATGCCACAGGATTTGCCAAGGCTTGGCCCGCATCAAACTAAACAAGGTCAGCATATCCTTGTCACAATGCCTAAAACCGTCCAAAATACTGACGATGATAGGAAAAGTTGTCGTCAAAATAATCAAGACAATCTTGGGCAGAATCCCATAACCTAGCCACAAGACCAAGATAGGAGCTATGGCAATGGTCGGAATGGTCTGAACAACCACCATCATAGGGTAAATCAGGTCATTGAGCCAAGTTAAACTATCCATAAGTACAGCCATGAGACAGGCAATCAAGACTCCCAAAATCAGTCCCAATAAAGCCACTCTCAAGGTCGCCCAGCTATGGTGCCAGAGAAATTCTCTGTCACGAACAAAGGACTGGAGAATTTCAAGAGGTGTCGGCAGGATAAACTTGGGGAGAAGTTTAAGAAAACCTGCTAACTGCCAGATTGACAAGACTCCCAGAAAGCCCAATAGACTAATGTGTCGTCTCAGTATACTTTTCAAGTTTCTCATCAATACTTAAAATCTCTCCTACATTTATTTTGACATTGGCAAAGACATTATCTGCCTCCTGCCCTGCCACTTCCAGCGCTTCTTTTAGAATGCGCATAAGCTCATCAAACTCCCCTTCCAAGACCGTTTCAAATGGTGTCACCACCATGGTCACTTCTTGAACTTGCAGATAAGCAATGACCTGATCGATAACAGCTATCCGATCAATCCCCTGTGCTAGGGGTAAAACTTGCAAGGCAATGCTTGCTTTCATAAAAACCTCCTCTTCTCGTTTTCCTTTGACAAAAAGAAAAACCTTTACCATATATGGAAAAGGTCAAGAATAGACTAAGTATCGTTCCCTACGCTGGCATTACCCAGATCAGGTGCGGTCGAAGTTTAACACTTCCTCTCAGACTGTACACAGACTCCCATATATTATATAGATATATGATAGCGCAAAATAAGAAAAATGTCAAGGAAACTGCTTACAGAAAAGAGCAGGAAACATTTCCTACTCCAATTTTCTATACTCGTTCTCCATCACTGTTTACTCTGTAGCCATCCACCGTCGTATTAACAGCTAAGGCACCTGAAGAGTAAGAATAATACCACTTACCAAAAACTTGATACCAGCCTGTTTTCATTGCCCCTGAACTATCCAGATAATACCACGAGCCATTTTCCTTTAACCAGCCTGTCTGCATTTCACCAGATGATTTCAAATAATACCAGCTGGAACCATCCTTCAACCATCCCGTTGATTTAGACCCATTTGATTTAAAATGATACCAACTACCATTTATTTTCTTCCAACCGACAGTCGATCCATTATTTGAGCTATAATTAGAGCTATTCCCTGATTGGTTCTGATAATTCTGTGAAGAAGTCACTCCCTCTAGCTGTATATAGCGATGACTTCCGTTATAAGCTGTATAACTCAACCACTTGTATCCATCTTTTTCGAGAATTTGATCATAATGAACCTTCTCCCCAGGATAATAGTAATCAATCACAGTTGCGCTAGCTAGAGGTTCAGTTTTAATAGCAGACTTGGTCTTAAAATAATGAGTTCCACCGGTTGAAGAAAGAACAGAATTACCTAGAGGATTTTTATTCACAGCCTCCAATTGAACATAACGATAGCTTCCATTATAGGCAGTATAACTCAACCACTTGTACCCATCTTTTTCGAGCATTTGATCATAATGAACATTCTCCCCAGGATAATAGTAATCAATCACAGTTGCGCTAGCTAGAGGCTGATTTTTGATAGCTGACTTAGTCTTAAAATAATGTGTTCCTCCTGTTGAAACTGAGGTTTGACTATTCCCAACACTGCCACCAGCCAAATCTTTAAAATGAATAAATCCTGTCATCGTATTTGCTTTTATAATTCGTTTATTATAGGCTTCTGTATAACCATAGTTATATTCCTCAATCTCAATCTTATCTCCCATTACATTTGACACCCAGGCAACATGCCCATAAGTTCCTGCAGTAGACCAAGCAATGGAGCCAATCGTCGGTGTATTATCTACACGATAGCCTTCATGACGAGCACGGTGCCCCCATTCATTCGCATTTCCATAAGCCCTTGGAATCTCAAAACCATTGACACTACTCAAACGAAAGGCTGCAAAAGAAGTACACTGACGAGAATACATGCGCCACTGATCAATCTCCTGACTCCCATTTTTATAATAAGCAGGATAATCATCCCCACGCGCAATTGATCCATTCCCTCCAGAATAGGCATAGACACTATCACCCGCTGCTAGCATCAATCCTACTACTAAAAAAGGAACAAGCTTTTTAACTGACATCTTCAAGTAATAACTTGTCCCTCTTGCTATAAACGGTAAAATTTTCATTCTTCCTCCTTGAAAAATAATATAAATCGAAGATTGCCTTCACTTAAACTATTCGGAGAAAAAAGAAAAAGTGAGAAAATTTCTCACTTTAGTCCAGATAATGAATCAAATTCTTTTCAGTAAGAATATCTGAGTAAGTAAAGGATTCAACGTAAACATTAGCTTGTTTATCTCCTTCCACATTCCCAAATTCCACAATAAATAGGGATGGATAAACTTCAATTAACTTACCCAATCTATTTTTTTGGCGCTTACGACCATTTTCCAAAGTCATTTCGATTACATGACCCTCATGCGCCTTGATTTCCTCTTTGATTTTTTTCATCTTGGCTACATCTGTAAATGCATCTGACATCTTATGCCTCCCTCTTTGAGATACTTGAAAATTTATTGTATTCTTTTTGGAAAATTAATTCCACCGTTCCACGAGCTCCACTACGGTTTTTCTCGATAATAACTTCTACCTTATTATTTGGGATGCCTTCCTCTTCTTCACCACCACGCTCATAGTAATCGTCGCGATAAAGAAAGGCTACGATATCAGCGTCCTGCTCAATAGACCCAGATTCACGAATATCAGACAAGACCGGTCTCTTATCCTGACGTTGTTCTACCCCACGAGAAAGCTGACTAAGAGCGATTACTGGAACCTTCAGTTCCTTAGCTAAAATTTTCAACTGACGTGAAATTTCTGAAACTTCTTGTTGGCGGTTTTCTCGCCCAGTTCCCGTGATAAGCTGCAAGTAATCTATCAAAATCAAACCAAGATTCCCAGTTTCTTGAGCCAGTTTACGAGAACGAGAACGAATTTCCGTAATCCGAATCCCTGGCGTATCATCGATATAGATACTTGCATTAGCTAGATTCCCTTGAGCAATGGTATACTTTTGCCACTCCTCATCGGTCAATTGACCTGTACGGATAGAATGGGATTCCACCAAACCTTCTGCCGCCAACATACGATCCACTAGACTTTCCGCACCCATTTCCAGTGAAAAAATAGCAACCGTTTTGTCCAACTTAGTCCCAATGTTCTGAGCGATATTCAAGGCAAAGGCTGTCTTACCAACCGCCGGACGAGCTGCTAAGATAATCAACTCCTCTTCATGCAGACCAGTCGTCATATGATCTAAATCACGATAGCCTGTCGCAATACCTGTAATATCGGTCGTTTGTTGCGAGCGAGCTTCCAGATTTCCAAAGTTGACATTCAACACATCTCGAATGTTCTTAAATCCACTTCGATTAGCATTTTCGCTGACATCAATCAGGCCTTTTTCTGCCTGAGCAATGATTTCATCAGCTGGTTGTGAAGCCTCGTAAGCTTGGTTGACAGACTCTGTCAACTTGGCAATTAAACGACGTAGCATTGCTTTTTCTGCAACGATTTTAGCATAATACTCCGCATTAGCAGAAGTGGGCACAGAATTGACAATCTCAACTAGGTAAGACAGGCCACCAATATTCTGCAAATCACCTTGATTATCAAGAATGGTACGAACCGTTGTTGCATCTATAGCATCACCACGATCGGATAAATCAACCATAGCTTGGAAAATCAAACGATGGGCATACTTAAAAAAGTCCCGAGACTCAATGTATTCTCGCACAAAAACAAGCTTACTCTCATCAATAAAGATAGCCCCTAAAACGGATTGCTCAGCTAAGATATCTTGAGGTTGTACTCGTAACTCTTCTACTTCTGCCATCAGACTTCCCTTCCTTTTACAATCTTGTCAAGAAGGTGTAAACTTATCCTTCTTTCACACGAAGATTGATTACACTTGTAATATCTTGATAGATTTTCACTGGTACATCAATCAAACCAACTGCTCGAATCGGAGCTTGTACTTGAATATGACGTTTATCAATCTTAATTCCAAATTGCTTTTGCAATTCTTCTGCAATTTTCTTATTGGTAATCGAACCAAAGGTACGACCATCTGGACCAACTTTTTCAACAAATTCTACAATAGTTTCCTCTGCTTCTAATTGGGCTTTAATTGCTTTTGCTTCTGCAATCATCTCAGCATGAGCTTTTTCTTCAGATTTTTGTTTACCACGAAGTTCACCTACAGCTTGAGCAGTTGCTTCTTTGGCTAGATTCTTTTTGATAAGAAAGTTTTGCGCATACCCTGTTGGTACTTCCTTAATTTCGCCTTTTTTACCTTTTCCTTTGACATCTGCTAAAAAGATTACTTTCATTCTTCTTTCTCCTTTTCCTTTATTTCATTTAATACAATTTCTGTCAGTTTTTCACCTGCTTCTGACAAGGTTAAATCCTTAATTTGAGCTGCAGCTAAATTAAAGTGGCCCCCACCGCCTAACTCTTCCATAATCCGTTGTACATTCAGTTTACTACGACTCCGAGCTGAGATGGATATAAATCCTTGTGTATTTTTCGCAAGGACAAAACTCGCTTCAATACCTGACATAGCTAACATGGCATCTGCTGCCTTACTAATAACAACTGTGTCATAGCATTTCGTGTTCTTAGCCTCTGCTATTAGTACATCTGAACCTAATTTACGCCCCTGTAAAATCAGTTCATTGACCTCACGATATTCTTCAAAATCTGTCGCAGCGATTTCTTGGATAGCAATACTATCGCTTCCGCGCGTTCTGAGATAGCTAGCAACATCAAATGTCCGACTAGTCACTCGTGAGGTGAAATTTTTAGTATCCAGCATCATACCAGCCATCAAGACGCTTGCTTGCATACGACTCAAACGATTTTTCTTAGAATTCTGGAACTGAATCAATTCCGTTACCAACTCACTGGCACTGCTTGCACCACTTTCGATATAAGTAATGACCGCATTATCTGGAAAATCCTGATCCCTTCTATGGTGATCAATAACGATGGTCTGTGTAAATAAATCATAAAATTCTTTCGATAAAGTTAAAGCTGTCTTTGAATGGTCTACAAGAATCAACAAAGAACGATTGGTTACCATCCCCATTGCATCCTTAACAGACAACAACTTCGTAACTCCTTCTTTTTCTAAGAATGAAACAGCTCGTTCAATATCTGGAGACATTTGTTCTTCATCATAAAGAGCATAGCTATTTTCAATCACATTGCTGGCGAACAACTGCATACCTACAGCAGAGCCCAAGGCATCCATATCTAAATTTCTATGCCCAACTACAAACACTTGATCCACACTACGAATCTTATCAGATATGGCTGTCATCATTGATCGAGTACGGGTACGAGTGCGCTTGATGGACGCAGCAGATCCACCGCCAAAGTAGACTGGATTTTTCGTTTCATCATTCTCCTTGACAACCACCTGGTCGCCACCACGTACTTCAGCCAAATTCAAGTTGAGCAAAGCAACTTTCCCTATTTCATCATGATTTCCATCGCCATAAGAAAATCCCATACTTAAGGTCAAGGGCAACTGTCTCTGTTTCGACTCTTCTCTGAAAGCATCAATAACAGAAAATTTATCATTCATCAAGCCCTCAAGCACCGTGTAGTCAGTAAATAGATAAAATCGATCCATACTTACCCGACGAGAAAACATCATGTATTTTTCTGAAAACTCTGATATAAAATTAGCTACAAAACTATTGATTTGACTAATATCTGACTCAGAAGTTGCATCCTCCAAATCATCATAATTATCCACAGATACAACTCCAATCACTGGTCGACTCGTTACTAATTCATCTGTTATGGCTTGCTCCCTGGATACATCTACAAAATACAAAACACCGGAAGAAGCATCCATATGAACAGCATAACGCTTCTCACCCAGTTTGGCATAAGTAGACGGATTTCCTACTGAAGCCTTGATAATCGTTTGAACAGCTTCCAAATCAAAATCGCCATCTTCCTTGGTCAAAATCAATTCAGCATAGGGATTAAACCACTCAACTTCTCCAGAAGATAAATTCAATTTCATAACACCTACAGGCATCTGTTCCAATAGAGCTGTCAAACTTTCTTCCGCTTGGTGGTTTACATACTGTATCTGTTCTACATCACTCCTTGTATAATGCACTCTCAGTTTCTTAAATAAAAAAACATAGCCTCCTACAAAAAGAAACAAAATGAAAACCGTCAACAGATTATTATTAACAAAAATAATGAAAGTGGATAAGACTCCAAACGCAACCAATCCTACTAGAATAGGAAAAATTGGACTTACATAAAATTTTTTCATTCCAAACCTCTTGGCACCCATTATACCATAATACCCCTCAAAAAGCGACTTTTTAAAAGTGTAATCAGTAATTCTATCAATTATAAGAAAAAAGAGGTTTACAATTCAGTAAACCTACCTTTACACATATTGAAATTAAGATTCTTTAACCTCTAACAAACCAATTTCGCCATCCTCACGACGATAAATCACATTGGTTGTCTGATCTTCAACATCCACATAGATAAAGAAATCATGTCCTAACAAATCCATTTGTAGAATAGCTTCTTCCAAATCCATTGGTTTTAAATCAATTTGTTTTGAACGAACAACTTTAGACTGGACAACATTTGGATCTTCCACCAAAGCATCTGTAAATAATTGACTAGTTGCTACCTTATTTTTATTTTTACGCTCGATTTTTGTTTTATTTTTACGAATCTGACGTTCAATTTTATCAGTTACAAGGTCAATTGAACCATACATATCTTGAGATACATCTTCTGCGCGGAGAGTAATAGATCCAAGCGGAATCGTTACTTCCACTTTAGCCGTTTTTTCACGATAAACTTTTAAGTTAATTCGGGCATCCAACTCTTGTTCTGGCTGGAAGTACTTTTCGATCTTTTCGAGTTTAGAAACTACATAATCACGAATTGCTTCTGTTACTTCTAGGTTTTCACCACGGATACTATATTTAATCATATGAGTACCTTCTTTCTAAACATTTTTGTTTTTATGATTTTATTATAACGCTTTCATTCTATTTTTGCAAATTTTTTCCTCATCTTACAAGGGAAAATGTTTTTACATCCTCAGCACCAGCTTCTTCCAGCAGTTTCTTCACACGATTTATAGTTGTTCCTGTAGTATAAATATCATCTATAAGTAGGATTTTCTTAGGAATGCGGACTCCACTTTTAATAAAGAAAGGAAGTTCTGTCGCCAAGCGCTCTGAGCGACTTTTAGAAGAACTGGCTCGTTCTTCTCTTTTCTCTAGTAAGTCTTGAAAAGAGAACCCTGCTGCTTCAACTAAACCTTCAACCTGGTTAAATCCCCTCTCGAGCAATCTTTCAGGACTTAGGGGAATGACTACAAATTGATACTCTTTGTACTTTTTTAACTCCGCACTTAAAAATGAAGCGAAAATTTTTCTTAAAAGGAAATCTCCATCAAATTTATACCGACTGAAAAAATCCTTCATAGCTTGATTATAAGTAAAAATCGCTCTATGACTGACTTCAACTCCTTCTTTACACCAAAGTTGACAATCTTGACACTTTGTTGACAAACCTGTTTTCATACAATTTGGACAGTTCTCTTCCCCAATTCTTTCAAAAGTAAAATCACAGTCTGAACAAAGACAGGAGTCATCATTCCTCAGAAGCAAGAGACTACTAAAAGTTAAAACAGTCTTCATAGTCTGCCCACATAACAAGCACTTCATAGACCAGCCTCCTTATTCATCATCTGAATTTCCTTAATCGCCTTCTTGATTGAATCATTTAACCCATCATGGAAGAAAAGTAAATCTCCTGTCGGTCTATCCATGCTTCGTCCAACTCGTCCACCAATTTGAATCAAACTAGACTTGGTAAACAAATGATGATTGGCCTCTACTACCAAAACGTCCACACAAGGGAATGTAACTCCACGCTCCAAGATTGTCGTACTGATAAGTATTGTCAGCTCCCCATCTCGAAAAGCTTGTACTTTCTCTAATCGATCCTCTGTTACAGAAGATACAAATCCAATTTTCTCATTTGGAAATTGCTCCTGTAAGATTTCTTTTAACTGCTCCCCTTTCTTAATTTCTGATGCAAAAATAAGTAACGGATAAGATGTCTTTCTCTGCTTATCAATATAGGACTTTAACTTTGGCGACAAACACTTCTTATCTAAGTAGCGATTAAAATCCGATAACCAAATTGGTTTTGGAATAATCAACGGATTTCCATGAAACCGTCTCGGTAAACTCAGTCTTTTTAGTTCTCCTAAACGGACCTTTTTATCTAACTCATCGGTCGAAGTCGCTGTTAAAAAGATTCTCAGCCCATTCTCCTTTACACTATTCTTGACAGCATGGTAAAGCATGGGGTTGTCAACATAAGGAAAGGCATCTACTTCATCCACTATCAGTAAATCAAAAGCTTGATAAAATTTCAATAACTGATGGGTCGTCGCAACAACTAGTGGTGTTCGAAAATACGGCTTTGATTCTCCATGTAGGAGGGCTATCTCGCAAGAAAAATCCTTTTGCAGGCGCTTGTATAGCTCCAAACAAACATCTATGCGAGGACTAGCCAAACATACTGAACCACCCCTATTAATCACCTTAGCCACAACTTGATAAATCATTTCTGTCTTTCCAGCCCCTGTTACCGCATGTACTAAGGTTGGCTCGTGCTTGTCTACTGCTTGAAGCAGTCCCTCTGACACCTTCTCTTGAAAAGGAGTTAATTGACCACGCCATTTAAGAACATCTTGCTTCGGAAAATCCTCCTGCGGAAAATAGTATAAAGCTTGATTACTCCTGACTCGCTTCATCAGCAAGCACTCTCGACAATAGTAAGCACCGATGGGCAAATACCATTCTTCTAGAATAGTACTATTACAACGTTGACAGAAAATCTTCCCCTTTTCCTTTCTCATTGCTGGAAGTTTCTCCGCCAACTGACGCTCCTCTTCTGTTAATTCATTCTCCGTAAACAAACGACCGAGATAATTTGGATTTACTTTCATACTTCTTTATTCGTAAAAACTAGCACTTTAGATGATTTTTTAGTACAATTAAATCATGGAATTTAGAACAATTAAAGAGGACGGTCAAGTCCAAGAAGAAATCAAAAAATCACGCTTTATCTGTCATGCCAAGCGTGTTTATAGCGAAGAAGAGGCTCGTGACTTCATTACTGCTATCAAAAAAGAACACTACAAAGCGACGCATAACTGCTCTGCCTTCATTATTGGAGAACGTAGTGAAATTAAACGTACAAGTGATGATGGTGAGCCTAGTGGTACTGCTGGCGTTCCCATGCTTGGGGTGCTAGAAAATCACAATCTTACCAATGTCTGTGTGGTAGTGACACGCTACTTTGGTGGTATTAAACTAGGCGCTGGAGGACTGATTCGTGCTTACGCCGGCAGTGTCGCCTTAGGTGTCAAAGAAATTGGTATTATTGAAATAAAAGAACAGGCTGGCATTGCTATTCAAATGTCTTATGCTCAGTACCAAGAGTACAGTAACTTCCTTAAAGAACATGATCTCATGGAGCTGGATACAAACTTTACAGATCAAGTCGATACGATGATTTATGTTGATAAAGAAGAAAAAGAAAATATTAAAGCTGCACTTGTAGAGTTTTTTAATGGAAAAATCACTTTAACTGACCAAGGTTTACGAGAAGTTGAAGTTCCTGTAAACTTATTGTAAACAATGGATAATACAGCGTTTCGTTGACATTCTCACAACTACTTTAGCGAGCAAAATAAAAAGATGCTTGCCAAGACCTACTAGAAAATGAAGCAATTCAAAAAGAAAACGGATAGCATTCTCCTTTACACCTATTTACTAGAATTAGCCTATCACAATCGCTTGAAAATTAATAGCTTTGACCTATGATATAAAAAAATCCTATCACTTCGATAGGATTTCTATATTTTACAAATGTTATAGATAGCGTTATACTAGAGATATCTTATACAAAGAGGTATTCATATGTCTATTTATAACAACATTACTGAATTAATCGGTCAAACTCCGATTGTTAAACTCAACAACATCGTGCCAGAAGGTGCTGCGGACGTCTATGTAAAGCTTGAAGCATTTAACCCTGGTTCATCGGTAAAAGACCGTATTGCTCTTAGCATGATTGAAAAAGCTGAACAAGACGGTATTCTGAAACCTGGTTCTACTATTGTTGAAGCAACAAGTGGAAACACTGGTATTGGACTTTCATGGGTAGGGGCTGCTAAAGGGTATAAAGTTGTTATCGTTATGCCTGAAACTATGAGTGTGGAACGACGTAAGATTATCCAAGCCTATGGTGCTGAACTCGTCCTTACTCCTGGTAGCGAAGGAATGAAAGGTGCTATTGCTAAGGCTCAAGAAATCGCTGCTGAACGTGATGGTTTCCTTCCTCTTCAATTTGACAACCCAGCAAATCCAGAAGTACACGAAAGAACAACAGGAGCTGAAATACTAGCTGCTTTCGGTAAAGATGGACTAAATGCCTTTGTTGCTGGAGTGGGTACCGGTGGAACGATTTCTGGTGTTTCTCATGCACTCAAATCAGCAAATTCAAACATTCAAGTTTATGCAGTGGAAGCTGATGAATCCGCCATTCTATCTGGTGAAAAACCTGGTCCTCACAAAATTCAAGGTATCTCAGCTGGATTTATTCCTGATACACTTGATACTAAAGCCTATGATGGTATCGTTCGTGTAACATCAGATGATGCTCTTGCACTCGGACGTGAAATTGGTGGAAAAGAAGGCTTCCTTGTAGGGATTTCCTCAGCTGCAGCTATCTACGGAGCCATCGAGGTTGCCAAAAAATTAGGTACAGGTAAAAAAGTTCTTGCTCTAGCACCAGATAACGGTGAACGTTATCTCTCTACAGCACTCTATGAATTTGAAGTTTAGTCTCCTAAATGCACTTAGCCCTTATTATAGGGCTTTTTATTTTTACCTTGAAAATAGGAAGCTCTCCCTATAGGGATCGACTGCATAGAAAAAAGGAAGCAAATTTACTTCCTTTCTATAATTAGTTATTCAAGGCTGCTGCCATTGTAGCTGCAACTTCAGCTTCAAAGTCGTTTGCAGCTTTCTCGATACCTTCACCAACTTCAAAGCGAGCGAACTCAACTACTGAAGCGTTAACTGATTCAAGATATGCTTCAACTGTCTTGCTATCATCCATGATGTAAACTTGTGCAAGAAGTGTGTAAGCTTGGTCAACTTTAGTGTTGTCAAGCATGAAGCGATCCATTTTACCTGGGATAATTTTGTCCCAGATTTTTTCTGGTTTGCCTTCTGCAGCCAACTCAGCTTTGATGTCAGCTTCAGCTTGAGCAATAACATCATCAGTCAATTGAGCTTTTGATCCATATTTCAAGTGTGGGAGAGCTGGTTTGTTAACCATTGCACGGCTTTCGTTATCTTGGTCGATAACGTGGTTCAATTGTGCCAACTCATCTTTAACAAATTGCTCATCCAATTCTTTGTATGAAAGAACTGTTGGTTTCATAGCAGCAATGTGCATTGAAATTTGTTTAGCAAGTGCTTCGTCTCCACCTTCGATTACAGAGATAACACCGATACGTCCACCGTTGTGTTGGTATGCTCCGAAGTGTTGTGCATCTGTTTTTTCAATCAAAGCAAAGCGACGGAATGAGATTTTTTCTCCGATAGTCGCTGTTGCAGATACGTATGCAGCTTCAAGAGTTTCACCTGAAGGCATAGTCAAAGCAAGTGCTTCCTCATTATTAGCTGGTTTTCCTTCAACGATTGCTTTAGCTGTTGCGTTTACCAACTCAACAAATTGAGCGTTTTTCGCAACGAAGTCAGTTTCAGCATTTACTTCAACAACTGCTGCAATGTTACCGTCAACATAAACACCAGTCAAACCTTCTGCAGCAACACGGTCAGCTTTCTTAGCTGCTTTTGCCATACCTTTTTCGCGAAGCAATTCAATCGCTTTTTCGATATCGCCTTCCACTTCAACCAATGCTTTTTTAGCGTCCATAACACCAGCACCAGATTTTTCACGCAACTCTTTAACAAGTTTAGCTGTAATTTCTGCCATTTTGATTCTCCTATATTTTTTAAAAATAGGAGAGCCGGGCTAAGCCCCGCCCTCCTAGGTAATTACTATTTATATAAATTAAGCGTTGTCGCCTTCTACAACTTCAACGATTTCTTCAATTGAATCTGCTTGAGTTTCTGAAGCTGCAAATTCTGCTTCAACCGCTGCTGCATCTTCACCTTGACGTCCTTCGATGATAGCGTCAGCCAATTTAGCTGTAATCAATTTAACAGCGCGGATAGCGTCATCGTTAGCTGGGATAATTACATCGATATCATCTGGATCAGTGTTTGTGTCAACCATCGCTACAACTGGGATTCCCAATTTTTTAGCTTCTTTAACAGCGATTTGCTCTTTATGTGGGTCAACTACGTACATCACATCTGGAATACGAGGCATATCTTCGATACCACCCAAGAATTTTTCAAGACGCGCACGTTGTTTGTTAAGAAGTGCAACTTCTTTCTTAGGAAGAACTTCGAAAGTTCCATCTTCTTCCATACGTTTGATTTCTTTCAAACGAGCGATACGTTTTTGGATTGTTCCCCAGTTTGTAAGAGTTCCACCCAACCAACGGTGGTTGATGAAGTATTGACCTGAACGTACTGCTTCTTCAGCAACTGCATCAGCTGCTTGTTTCTTAGTACCAACGAACAATACAACTGCATCGTTAGCTGCTGCATCACGCATGAAGTCGTATGCTTGGTCAGCGTATTTTACAGTTTGTTGCAAGTCGATAACGTGGATTCCGTTACGTTCTGTAAAGATGTATTTAGCCATCTTAGGGTTCCAGCGACGAGTTTGGTGACCAAAGTGTACACCAGCCTCAAGAAGTTGTTTCATTGAAATTACTGCCATGAGTATTTCTCCTTTTTGTTTTTTTCCTCTTCTTGACTTCAACTCGCAAAACGACCCAAGAGCAACTGCTTCACAATTCATCAAGAATGAGTATTATCGTTCACACGACAATTTTCATTTTACCATACTTTTCCAATATTTTCAAGCTATTTTGATATAATTTTTAATAGTTATTGTCTCTGGTAAAACCTGAAAAAGAGGGCTCTATTCGAGTCCCTCTCTCTAATTAGTCTGCATAAATATATGTTACAAAACCTTCAGAAGTCGTTGTTGGATTAAACCATCCACGGTGGTTTCCAAGTGTACGATTACCTGCATAGTTTGATTCTGATACTTGGATACGTGTTGTTGATTCAACAGCTGTAACAACCGCTACGTGTCCATATCCACCATCGTTCCAACATGCAATTGCTCCAACTTGAGGTGTCGATCCTGTACGGAATCCTGCTGCAGCTGCACTTGTAGCCCACTGTGCTCCATTACCCCAATAGTCTCCAGCCCAAGGTGCTAATGTTTTAACTCCCCAGGTACATTCTCCAATTGGGTAAGTTGAGGCATCCGTGTTATATGTTGGACGTACTTTAGCCTGAACAGGTGCTACTGCAGATTCAGATACTGCTTGTACCTGTGCTGTTAGGTTTGTATTACCTGAAGCAAGTACTGATTGTTGTTGGCTAGCTTGTTTTTCTTTATAAGCCGCTTCTTCTGCTGCTGCTGCACGAGCCTCAGCCTCAGCTGCTGCTTTTTGCTCTAATAGGCTTGCTTTTTCCCCTTCAGCTGTCGCTTTCTCAGCAGCAAGACTCAATTCAGCAGCTTTTAGTTCTGCCTGTTTCGTAGTCAATGCTTGAGCATCATCAGCTAATTTTTGTTGATTAGCAATTACAGTATTGATAGCATCATTATTTGCTACTTGTTTTTCAGAAATAGCTTTTTTATCTGCCTTTTGTTGTTCCAACATTTTGTTGTTAGCAGATACGATTTCACTCATTGCAGCAACACGTGAAATAGCTTCTGTAATTGATTTCGAGTTTACAATGGTATTGATATAGCTAGTTGCGGCTCCATTTGTTTGAGCACTACGAGCTTGTTTTTCCAAAGATTGGTTACGAGAAACAATGTTTTTAGAAAGTTCTGTAATCTCACCCTCGAGTTTCTTAGATTCTGCTTGTAATCTATCATTTTCAGATTGCAAGTTAGATTGCTCTGCTTGAATAGCAGATACTTGCTCCTGAATTTGATCAACTTGTTTTTGTGCTTCTTCTTGTTGTGCTGTTAAGTTACTAATTTTATTATCTTGAGCAGCAATTTTGTCATCAGTCGTTTCTGCATGGGCAGTCGTCAATACTGCTGCCTGGGAAACCATTACTGTACTTAATAAAAGCGAGGCTAAGATTTTTTTCTTCATGGTTAATAAATACTCCTTCTGTTTAAGACAATACTAGTATACCAAAAAAAACTCCAATAAATATTACGCCTTTGTTACATTTATATGTCGTTCTTATAGATAATATTTTTCAAAAATAAATTGAAAAACAGTAATCCATAAAAAATTTAAAATCATCGTCGGTACCAAGCTATAGACTATAAAAATCGACATGTTATCCACTGTCAGCCCTACCATAAAAGCCAAAAGATAACTACCCATTTCAAACAGGAAGGTCAGGACAATCATAGAGAGCATTCGTGTCCAACGATTCAACAAAATAACACTATTCAATTTATGAAGAAAGGCTCCCAATAAGATAAATAAGAGAGTTGCAATCCCTATTAGATGGAAAAAGTAAACATCGTAAACCAAGCCCACCATAAAACAATAGACTAGATAGAGATATTCTGATACTTCTATTGTCTCAAATAAGAGAAATAGAAAAAGAAAATGACTAGCCAAATGTACATGGGGGAAAAATGAGCCCAGAAGCTGGCTAATATGGGCGTCAATTAGAACAAAGAAAGGGAGCAATAAAAACACTCCAACCCGCTTCAACTGTCTCATTATGAATTCCCCACTAATTCTATCACATCCACATTATGAGTATCTGCACTCAATTTAACAGTTACTTCTCGTGTCAAATAGTCTGTACTATGCGTTGTGGCAACCACTTCACCTACAGGAATATCAGCAACGTTAAAGTTTCCTAATCCACCCGTTGTCACCTTATCTCCCGCACTAATATCGCTATTGCTATTTAATTGGCTAATTTTAAGAACTTCATTTTCTTTATCATAGCCAACAATAATTCCATAAATTGTGGTAGAACCATGTTGAATTTTTACCGAAATCTTATCAGCATTTTCTGTATTTGTCAGAAGGTTGACCATAGTAGAATTGTCCTCCACTTTTGAAACACTCCCAATCAAGCCACCATTTGCAATAGCTAACATGTTCTCAGAAGCCCCTTTTGATTTCCCTGCATCTAAGGTCAACTCCTGCTTCCAAGATACTGGAGAACGCATAATAACATCTGCTGCCAAAGTCTCTGTAGCTTGCAATTTGGACTTCATATCAAGCAATTGGCGCAGTTGCTCATTTTCTGTCTTTAAACTTTCCGCCTCATTTGATTTAACTTCTAATTGGTAAATTTGTTTCTTCAAACTTTCATTTTCATTATATGTTCGTGTCAAATGAGCCAAATCTGATTTGACAGAATCAAACCACCGAAAAGGTTTTTGTACAACCCTATCAACCAATGAGATTCCATCTCCTAATTTTGTCACAATTGTACTTGAATAAGTCGTCGCCAAGAGAGCTGATACAAGCAGAACAGTGACAAAAACAATAATGACATATTTTGATTTTTTAAAACGGTTCATATCCCTACCTTTATATCAAGAACTGTTACAGTAACTTTTTTATCAATTCCTGAAAGCTACTAAGATTTTAAGAAAAATAAACAACAACCAAGTACGAGAACAACAAGTATGGTTAGCGTATCCTTTCGAGTCCATTTCAATTGTCTGTATTGACTTCTGCCTTTTCCACCCTGATAACCACGCGCTTCCATGGCGATAGCCAAGGAATCTGCACGTTTTAAACTTGTCGCAAAAAGAGGAATCAAAATGGGAATCATCGCCTGTACTTTTTGAACGATGCTTCCTTCACCAAAATCCACTCCACGTGCTTTCTGTGCATTCATAATCCGCGTCGTATCATCCATCAAGGTTGGGACAAAACGCAAACTCATAGACAGCATCAAACCAATTTCATGAACTGGAACTTTCACACGCTTTAAAGGCGCTAACAAAGCTTCGACAGCTGATGCCAAACTTAAGGGCATGGTCGTTAAGGTTAACAAAGTTGAAAAGAAAATAATCAATACGAATCGACAAAAAATAATCCCAGCTTGTTGCAAAGCATAATCTGTGATTCTCACAAACGAAAACTCAAATAAAACATTCCCATTAGAAATGAAAAATAGTTGAAAAATAGTTGTGAAGGCAATCAAGAAAAACATAGACTTCAAGCCCTGAATAAAAAATGAAAGAGATACTCCTGACAAGGCAATAAATATCCCTGTCGCTATAAAAAGAATTAAATTCGTCAAGGGATTATTAGCCCAGAAAACGATTAAAATCAGTAACATCATAGCAAGCAATTTGCTACGTGGATCCAATCGGTGAACAATCGAATCCCCTGGGATATAACGCCCCAAAATCATACTATCCATTTAGCGACTCCTTGAACTCCTCTATCTTAATCGGTAATCGTTTAAATGACACGCCTCTATCAGCCAATCGTTTACAAAAGGCCGTAATTTTAGGTACTCCCAACTGCACTTCTTCCATAAAGACAACATCTTGAAAGACATCACTTGGCTTACCACCCTTAACTAGACGTCCCTTTTCCATCACATAGACTTGATTCGCATATTCAGCAACATCATCCATCAAATGCGTTACCAAGACAATGGTCATCCCTGACTGGTGGAGTTTTTTGAACAAATTCATCAACTCTTTTCTACCCAGAGGATCCAGGCCTGCTGTGGGTTCATCTAAGACTAATACAGCTGGCTCCATGGCAAGTATGCCTGCAATGGCCACACGTCTCATTTGTCCCCCTGACAGCTCAAACGGGCTACGATTTAAAAGTGATTCATCAATTCCAACCAGAGCCAGTTTCTCACGCGCAATCTTCTCCGCATCTTCTTCAGAAACTCCAAAATTTTGCGGTCCAAAAGCAACATCCTTCAAAACCGTTTCTTCAAAAATCTGATTTTCAGCAAACTGAAATACCAAGCCAACCTGTTTTCTAATTTGACGAATATCTTTATTTTTAGAAGTCGAGGTGATTAAGGTATCAAAAACCCTCACACTCCCTTGACTTGGTACCAATAAACCATTTAAAAGTTGTAAAATAGTTGATTTACCACTACCTGTGTGCCCAATTAAAGCTGTATAAGAACCATCTTCAATCGTCAAAGAAACATCCGACAAAGCTGCTGAAGCTAATGGAGTACCTTCTTGATATGTAAAACTCACATTTTCTAGAGCAATTCCCATAGCTTATCCTCTAGCTCACTTTCTGTCAAATAATTTTCAGGCAAATCATAGCCATTCTGGCTCAAAGAATGTTTTAATTGATTGGCAAAAGGATCGTCTAATCCAATTTGATCTAAATCATTTCGAGAGAAAAGATCTCTTGGACTATTAGTTGATTCAATTTCCCCTTTTTTCATGACCAACACACGGTCACTCATGGCAACTTCTTCCAAATCATGTGTAATGGAAATGACCGTCATATCATAGTCTTTCCGAATTCCTTTTACTGTCTCAATCAGTTCTCTACGACCCTCAGGATCCAACATACTCGTTGCTTCATCTAGAATTAGAATAGCTGGTCTTAGGGCTACAACACCTGCAATAGCTACACGTTGCTTTTGGCCACCCGATAGACGCGCTGGCTCTCTCTTTTTAAAGTCCAACATGCCAACTAAAGCTAGAGCTTCCTCCACTCTCTTTTTCATTTCTTGACGAGAAAGACCCTGATTTTCCAAACCAAAGGCAACATCATCTTCAACAGTCGCTCCAACAAATTGATTGTCTGGATTTTGAAAAACCATACCGATTTGACGACGTATATTCCAAACATTTTCCTCAGTCAGCCGTTGGCCATCTATTACAATCTCTCCGGATTCTGCTTCTAGTAAGCCATCAATTAAACGAACCGTCGTTGATTTACCACTACCATTATGCCCTACAATCGAAAGCCATTCTCCACGTTTCACGTGAAACGTAATATCCTTCACATCATAGTATTCCTGATTTTCCTTATAACGAAAAGAAAGATTTTTTACATCAATTATTGATTTCATTTCGAACCAAATGTCCTTTTAAATACATAGGCACTACCCTTAAAATAATCATAGCCAGAGTAGATAGTGAAAAATAAGGCTACATAAAGTAGAACTTGACCAAGCAAAGTCCAATGTAATAGCAAGAAAATAATGGCAAACATCTGACTAAAAGTTTTAATTTTTCCAGGCATTGCTGCTGCTAAAACTGTTCCTCCAGTTTCAACCAATAAAAGCCTTAAACCTGTCACAGCTAACTCACGACAGATAATTACTGCAACAATCCAAGCTGGAGCCATACCTAACTCAATCAGCATAATAAAAGCCGACATAACTAGTAACTTATCCGCCATAGGATCTGCAAATTTACCAAAATTACTGACCACATTCCATTTACGTGCTAAATATCCATCTAAATAGTCGGTAATACTGGCAACAGCAAAGATAATAGCTGCCACTATATGACTCTCTATCGAATTTCCTACTGTTAAAATAAAGATAAAAATAGGTATAAAGAGAATTCGACCTATTGTTAAGAGATTGGGAATTTGTTCTTTTTTCATTCGTTTTTCCTTAATTTTTAGTAAAGGTTACAGTGATTTGTCCAGTCTGCGCTGTTAACTTCGATAAATCAACAGTCTGATTATCTACTGTCAAAGTAACACCTTTTACAACACCTAACGTAATTGTTACAGGATTTTTTGTTGCAACTGTTGCTTCTGCACTTTTATTATCCGGTGATAAGGTTACACCGCCCTCAAGTTCGCTTTCTGAAACGCTGATCCAACTTGTAACATCTGAAACTGCCAATTGCAATTTAACTGTTTCCTTACTTGTCTTATAAGCGATTTCTACATGATTTCCTTCACCTGACACACTTATAGCTGATTCTACACTAGAAGAACTGCTAGATGAACTACTACTTGAAGAGTGGGGAACAGAGCTAGTTGAACTTATTGAACTTGTTGATTGAACCACACTGTAATTAGAAAGAGAAGCCCCCTCTGGTTGAGTTTGAATATAGTTCCAAACATAATAGGTCACAAAAATTAAAATCGATAAAGCAAAAAGGATAAAATAGAATAAAGGTAAAAATGATGTTTTTTTCTTCTTTTTCTTACTTGAACGTCTACGACCTGTCAACTCGTCTTCATCAACATCTACTTCCTCATAAGTAATCATACTCCCAGAATCATAAGCATCCAAAACAATTTGGTCATCTAACTCAACAGCCCATGCATATTTTCTCAAGAAAGAACGCGTGTAAAAAGGACTTGGAAGTTGATCGAAATCGTCTGCTTCCATTGCTTCCAACATATCTAACTGGATTTCTGTTTTTTTCTGCAATTCATCTAAACTCAATCCCTGATTGATTCTAGCTAATCGTAAAACCTCTCCAATTGTTTTTTTTCTCATACTTGTCATCCCTTCTTTCTAGTGTCTATTATGATAGGTTACTACGATGGGAATATTGTAAAATCAACTATATCCCCTTCATCTATTAAATGATGTCCAGCATCAAGGACATCCTCTAAAGTAATTTCCTGTAAAATCTTCGGCAAATCAAAGATTGTCTCACCTTGTCCAAAAGTATCATATTGCGTTGCAATAAATTCAAGAGAGTTCATGCTACTGAAAAATTCTCCAAACATCTCTCTTTTGATAGTATCCAAATGATCCTCTGTAATATCTAAATCCTTTGTAAAATTACGAATGGCCTTCCTAAACTGATGAGATAAAGCAACTGGCTCTTTTGTATCCATTGTCAACATGACAAAATGAAAGCGACTTGTTACTTCAACTTCCAGAGATAAGGACGCATCAATTTTACCTGATTCATATAATTTTTGAAAACGATCAGAAGTCCAACCAAACATCATTGCAAACAATAATTTTAATAAAATATGATGTCGATAGCAATCGGCCTCAGCAACTTCTCGCTTACCTCTAATCCCAATCGCTAATTTAGGAGAAGACACTTCCATTCTCATACTGTCTGTTTGCTTTACATCTTGTAAAACAAACTTTTCTCTTGCTACTTCCTGAACATCTAAATCTTTACGTTCTTTTCTTTCAAAGTAGTCCTGTACTTGATCCACATCAAAATTACCAACTAAAAACAGAGACATGTTTACAGGTTTGTAAAATCTTGTAAAATTTTCTTGCAAATTAGTTAGATTGATTTGGAAAATGGACTCCTCACTACCAACTATATCAGTTGCTAAAGGTGTTCCTGGATACAAATTCGCTAAAGTTGAAAAGAATAAACACGAATCTGGATCATCTTGATACATTTCTCGTTCTTGCTGGATAATATCCTGCTCTCTCAGAATGGAGTCTTCAGTAAAGTGTGCTGATGTTACCAATTCATCAAGTAAGTCTAAATTTTCTAAAAAATGATCCGTTGCTGAAAAAAGATAACTTGTTTTTGTAAAGCTTGTAAAGGCATTACTATCTGCACCTAGACTCGTAAAAGCCGACATCAAGTCGCTAGAATCTTCTCTTTCAAATAATTTATGTTCAAGAAAATGAGCAATTCCTGCAGGATATTGTTTTACAGCTCCGTCAACTCCTGTGACAAGCGCATCTGCTGAACCAAACTGAACAGTGACACTCCCGTAAACCTCTTTAAATTCCTTTTTAGGCAAAAGAGCAACTGTCAATCCGTTGGCCAAACGAGTCCGATAAACCATTTCTTTTACAGCTGGATAGTATTTTTCTTCAAAAATAACCTTTGTCATTCTATTCCTTCCATAAAGTAAATCGCCTGTAGTTTCACATTATTAGCTGCTCTACAAATATCATCTTTGGCAACTTGCTCGAGTTTTGCAATCCAACTTTTAAAGTCTGCCGAAAATTTTCCAAGTAAGGCATTTTGATAAGCACGTTCAATCAATGAAGATTGATTATCTTGAGAAAGTAACAAAGACCGACGAATCATTTCCTTGGTCTGCTCTAACTCAAGCTCTGTAAAATATCCTTTTTTTAAATCAATCAGTTGATTATTCATCATTTTACGAGCCTGGTTACGATTTTCTCGATTGATACCAGCATACATCTTCAAGAATCCACTAAACAAATCAAGCTGACTTGAAATAGTATAAGCCAATCCAGCATTTTCACGGACATTTGTAAATAGTTTAGAGTGAGCAAATCCACCAAGTAAACCATTCATTACAATCATGGGGAAATGTTGCTCATCACCATATTCAGCAGAGCAATGATATCCCAACTCTAAAATAGACTGTCCCACATTTTTCCTAACCATGCCTTCTTGCAAGATATTGGAATAAGGTTGGCAATATTGAATCTTCACATCCACTTCTCGACCTTTAAAGGCAAATGATTCTAATACATTTTGAATTTCAACCTCATTAAAATCACCTAGGAAAAAGAAATCGATTCGATCATTGGCCAAAAATTCTTGGAAACAAGAATAAGAACTTTGTGGAGTTTCAGCTAAAATACGATTTCGTAAATCACTATATTCCAATTGGAGACGTTCATCATGAAAAAATAATTTATCTAATTCTTTATGTGCGAAATAAAAAGAATCATCCATATCAGCTGCTAAACTTGCTAGCAATTGCTTTTTCTCAATTTCAAATAAGGCCGAATCAAACCCATTATCAACTACTACGGGTGAAAAAAGAGTTTCTTTTACAAGTTCCAAAACCTGAGAAGTTAGCATATTTTTCCTACTTAAAAACTCATCACGAACATAGGTAAATGTCAATTCTACAATGTGACTTTGCCCTCTTCTGAAACAATTGGTTGACATATCTGTACCGTATAGACTGGCTAAATGTCTTCTCAAATCTTGAGAAGTGGGGTACATCTGATTAGCAGTCTCTAGCATACTCGCACTCAACATGCGACCTGCAATCGTATCGAGGGATAATGGAGTGGTAAAACGCACGGCGATTTTGTTCGTTTTAAACTTCTTTGATTGGATAAAATGTGTTGAAATTCCATGCACTAACTCCATGATTTACCTCCTTATATACAGACTTCTATTATATCACGAAAACCTGAAATTTTCTTGTTCTCTGTAACACTTTTGAAATAAAAATCGCTTACATTTCTCCCTGTTTCTCTCACTATTTTTAGGAAAATATGGTATAATACCAAAGATTGAGGTGAATTATGGAATACAAATTATTTGAAGAATTTATTACCCTCCAAGCACTACTCAAAGAACTTGGAATCACACATAGCGGAGGAGCTATCAAATCCTTTCTCTCTGAACATTCTGTTTACTTTAATGGGGAATTAGAGAGTCGTCGCGGTAAAAAACTTCGTATTGGCGATAAAGTTGACATCCCTGACATGAATATTGACATCTTGTTGACACAACCTACTTCTGAAGAACTAGATGAATACCAAGCTGATAAAGTTGAAAAAGAACGAATCGCTAAACTTGTTAAGGAGATGAATAAAGGAGTAAAAAAAGACAACTCTAAACCTACTTCATCACCAAAAAGCAAACAAGCTCCGCGATTCCCTGGTAGATAATCATGTGGCTACAACACCTATCTCTCAAGACTTTTCGTAATTACAAAGAGACGAAAATAGACTTTAATCCTAAATTGAATGTCTTTTTGGGACGTAATGCACAAGGAAAAACAAATATGTTAGAGGCTATCTATTTTTTAGCCTTAACGCGTAGTCATCGAACTCGAACAGATAAAAATCTCATTCATTTTGATGAGGAACAACTTCATCTTTCAGGTCTTGTTCAGAAAAAAACGGGATCTATTCCCCTCGAAATCGAACTAACACAAAAAGGACGTGTGACAAAAGTTAATCATTTAAAACAGGCACGCCTTTCAGATTATGTAGGACACATGAATGTTGTCTTATTTGCTCCTGAAGATTTACAACTAATTAAAGGAGCACCTTCGGTTCGACGAAAATTCATTGATATGGAACTTGGACAAATCAAGCCAATCTATTTATCTGACTTAACCAATTATAACCACATCCTAAAGCAAAGAAACACTTACCTAAAATCAGCTCAAAAAATAGATGAAACCTTCCTTTCAGTACTAGATGATCAGCTAGTTGATTATGGATGTCGTGTGATGAATCACCGCTTAGATTTCATAAAAAAACTAGAATATTTTGGCCGTAAGAAACATTTTGAGCTTTCTAATCAGATTGAAGAGTTGTCAATATACTATCAATCTTCTGTCAAGCTAACTGACAAAGAAGACTTATCCGAATCTTTCAAAATTTCTTTAGAAAAAAGTAGATCCAGAGATTTATTAAAAAAGAATACTGGTGTCGGTCCTCATCGAGATGACATTTCTTTTTATATAAATGGGATGGATGCTAGTTTCGGAAGTCAAGGCCAACATCGTAGTCTCGTCCTTTCTATAAAATTAGCAGAAATCGAATTAATGGAAAGTATTACTACAGAATCTCCAATATTACTGCTTGACGATGTCATGAGTGAACTTGATAACACTAGACAATTAAAATTATTAGAAACGATTTCTCATTCAATCCAAACCTTTATCACAACAACAAGCTTAGATCATCTTCAAAATCTGCCAGAAAATCTAAGTATCTTCACTATTCAAGATGGTAAAGTTATTGTAAATAAAACTTGACAATATTGTAAAAGAACTCCTGTTTCCATGGGAGTTCTTTTCATTGTTTTTTACATAGAATAATTTGGTGCCTCATTAGTAATTTGTACATCATGAGGGTGGCTTTCTTTCAAACCAGCACCAGACATTTCAATAAATTGAGCATTATCGTGTAGTTCTTTAAGGTTAGCTGCACCACAGTAACCCATACCAGAGCGAATACCTCCAATCATTTGGAAGACAATATCAGCTGCTGCTCCTTTATAAGCAACACGACCTTCAATTCCTTCTGGAACAAGTTTATTTGCTTCATTGACAGAACCTTGGAAGTACCGATCGCTTGAGCCTTTTTTCATAGCAGCAATTGATCCCATACCACGGTAAGTCTTGAACTTACGTCCTTGGAAGATTTCAGTCTCTCCTGGAGCTTCATCAGTTCCAGCAAACATTGATCCAAGCATAACTGCATTTCCACCAGCAGCAAGAGCTTTTACAATATCTCCAGAATACTTGATTCCACCGTCAGCAATGATCGTTTTTCCATATTCACGCGCAACGGCTGCAGCATCGTAGATAGCTGTTACTTGCGGAACACCAACACCAGCAATCACACGAGTAGTACAGATAGAACCTGGTCCAATACCAACCTTGACAACGTCTACACCTGCTTCATAAAGGGCACGCGCTCCCTCAGCAGTAGCAATATTTCCAGCAATCAAAGTACGATCTGGGAAGTGAGCACGAATCTCAGCAATTTTACGCAAGACACCTGCAGAATGACCATGTGCAGTATCAATAACAATCGCATCCGCTCCTGCCTCAAAAAGAGCCTCTGCACGTTCAAATGTATCTGAAGTAACACCTACTGCACCTGCAACTAGAAGACGACCAAATTCATCTTTAGCAGCATTTGGAAACTCAATAACTTTTTCAATATCTTTGATAGTAATCAAACCAGAAAGACGACCAAACTCATCTACCAAAGGAAGCTTTTCAATACGGTGCTCTTGAAGAATACTCTCAGCTGTTGAAAGATCTGTACCTACAGGAGCAGTCACAAGATTTTCACTGGTCATATGATTTGAGATTGGTTGGTTATAGTCAGAAATAAAACGAAGATCTCGGTTTGTCAAAATACCAACCAATTTACGATTTTCAAGTGTTTCAACAACTGGAACACCACTGATGCGGTAACGACCCATAAGCTCATCTGCTTCAGCAATTGTATGTTCAGGCGTCAAGAAGAACGGATCAATAATAACTCCATTTTCAGAACGTTTTACCTTACGAACCTCGTCTGCTTGTTGAGCAATTGACATGTTTTTATGGATAACTCCGAGACCGCCTGCACGAGCAATAGCAATAGCCATTTGACTCTCTGTAACTGTGTCCATGGCAGCGGTAATAATTGGGATATTTAAAGTCAGATTATCTGCCAATTTAGTTGTTAAATCTGCATCGTTAGGCAACACATGACTTTCAGCTGGAATAAGCAATACATCATCAAAGGTAAAACCTTTTTTCAAAAATTTAGTGTCCCAATTAGACATTCGAAGTTTCCTCTTTTCTTTCTTTTTGAGCTTGACTCTTTTTATATTGTATCTATCATACCATTCTATAAAAATTTGTCAAATGTTACAGGGGTAAATAAAAAACTATCTTTTCTTTGAGATAGAAATGATAGTTTCTTATAAAATAAACTTAGTTAAAGTAATGAAGTCCCATTGCTCCTTTAACTTCAGATAGGGTTTGACCTGCAACTTCACGCGCTCTTTCACTACCTTTTTGAAGCATATTATAAACTTCTCCCATATCCTTAGCAAATTCGATACGGCGCTCACGAATAGGACCAAGTTCACGTTCTAATATTTCAAGTAGATAACGCTTGGTCTTCACATCACCAAGACCACCTCGTTGATAATGTTCTTTCATGTCAGCAATTTCTTGAGCATCTTCTGGGCGACCAAAAACATCTAGATAATGGAAAACCATATTGCCCTCAATCTTACCTGGATCTTCCACCCGAATATGATCTGGATCTGTATACATACTCATCACTTTTTTACGCAAAGTATCCGCATCATCAGCTAAATAAATACCATTATTGAGTGATTTAGACATTTTAGCATTTCCATCTAAACCAGGCAAACGCCCTGCTCTCTCATTTTCTGGATAAATACCTTCCGGCTCTACCAAGACATCACAGTTATATGCATTGTTAAAAGAACGAACAATTTCACGAGTTTGCTCAATCATTGGTTTCTGATCTGTCCCAACAGGAACATAGTTAGCCTTGAAAGCTGTGATGTCAGCTGCTTGAGCTATTGGATAGACCAAGAATCCTGTCGGAATGCTTTCTCCAAATCCTTTCTGAGCAATTTCTGTCTTGACAGTTGGATTACGCTCCAGACGTGCTAATGAAACCAGATTCATATAATACATAGACAACTCAGCCAACTCTGGAATCTGGCTTTGAATAAAGATAGTTGATTTACTTGGATCCAATCCAACTGCAAGGTAATCCAAAGCCACATTTCCGATAGACTCTACAATGGTTTGAGGATCTTTGGCATGATCTGTCAAGGCTTGTTGGTCAGCCAAGAACACAAACATATCATACTTATCCTCTTCCTGTAATAATACTCGATTTTTGAGACTTCCAACATAATGTCCAATATGCAATTTTCCTGTTGGACGGTCTCCTGTTAAAATAATGGGTTTAGTCATTTTATTCTCCTTCGATATGGTCCCTTCAATTATAGCATTTTTTTAATGAAATAACCGCAATTTATCAAAATAAATCAACCTTGCTATTTACGGATTTGCGTAAAGTATGCTGTAAATTTAATTTACACAAAATTGACAGATAAAAATTTGAATATTTCCGTATTTTCTAGTAGAATAAATATATTACACATATAGGAGAAAAACATTGCTTACAGTATCTGATGTTTCACTACGTTTTAGTGATCGCAAACTTTTTGATGATGTCAATATCAAATTTACAGAAGGAAATACTTATGGATTAATTGGTGCTAATGGTGCCGGAAAATCAACCTTTTTAAAAATTTTAGCCGGAGATATCGAACCTACTACTGGTCACATCTCTCTTGGTCCAGATGAACGTCTCTCTGTTCTTCGTCAAAATCACTTTGACTATGAAGATGAACGTGCCATTGATGTCGTTATCATGGGAAATGAAAAACTTTATAGCATCATGAAGGAGAAAGATGCTATCTACATGAAGGAAGATTTCTCAGATGAGGATGGAGTGCGTGCTGCCGAACTCGAAGGAGAGTTTGCCGAGCTTGGGGGCTGGGAAGCAGAAAGTGAAGCCTCTCAACTACTTCAAAACCTAAACATTCCAGAAGAATTGCACTATCAAAACATGAGCGAATTGGCCAACGGTGAAAAAGTAAAAGTTCTCCTAGCCAAAGCACTTTTTGGTAAACCAGATGTTCTTCTCTTGGACGAGCCTACCAACGGTTTAGACATCCAATCGATTACTTGGTTAGAAGACTTCTTGATTGATTTTGATAACACTGTTATCGTAGTATCCCACGACCGTCACTTCTTAAACAAAGTATGTACTCACATGGCCGACCTTGATTTTGGAAAAATCAAACTCTATGTCGGAAACTATGACTTCTGGAAGGAATCTTCTGAACTCGCTGCTAAATTGCTAGCAGACCGTAATGCTAAAGCAGAAGAAAAAATTAAACAATTGCAAGAATTCGTTGCTCGTTTCTCTGCTAATGCTTCTAAGTCAAAACAGGCAACATCACGTAAGAAAATGCTTGATAAGATTGAACTTGAAGAAATTGTACCATCTAGTCGTAAATATCCATTTATCAACTTTAAAGCGGAGCGTGAGATTGGTAATGATCTCTTGACAGTAGAAAATCTAACTGTAAAGATTGATGGTGAGACTATTTTAGATAATATCAGCTTTATCTTGCGTCCAGGTGATAAAACAGCACTTATTGGACAAAATGACATCCAAACAACTGCATTGATTCGTGCAATCATGGGGGACATCGACTATGAAGGAACTGTCAAGTGGGGAGTAACTACTAGCCGTTCTTACCTGCCAAAAGATAACTCAGCTGATTTCGCAGGGGGAGAATCAATTCTTGACTGGTTGCGTCAATTCGCAAGTAAAGAAGAAGATGACAATACTTTCCTACGTGGTTTCCTCGGCCGTATGCTCTTCTCTGGAGATGAAGTTAACAAACCTGTAAATGTCTTGTCAGGGGGAGAAAAAGTTCGTGTCATGCTTTCAAAACTCATGCTCTTGAAATCAAATGTCCTTGTCCTTGATGATCCAACCAATCACTTGGACTTGGAATCTATCTCAAGCTTGAACGATGGATTGAAAAACTTTAAAGAATCAATCATCTTTGCCAGCCATGACCACGAGTTTATTCAAACTCTAGCCAACCATATCATTGTCTTGTCTAAAAATGGCGTCATTGACCGTATCGATGAAACATATGATGAATTCCTAGAGAATGCAGAAGTACAAGCAAAAGTTAAAGAACTTTGGAAAGACTAAAAAAATTCAAAACTCAGTTGGGTTAACCAGCTGAGTTTTCTAACATTTTATGAGGTAACATGAAATTATTTTTTAAAACATATTGGACCTATTTTGTTTCTTTCATCATTCCCATAATCATTATGATAGGAGTATATCTATCTCAAGGTATCTACTGGAATAGCGATACATCTCCACTATTAGGAGATGGCTTTCATCAATACGTTATTTTTGATATAGCTCTAAGAAATATCCTACACGGAAATGGTAGTTTGTTCTACACCTTTACAAGTGGCCTCGGATTGAATTTCTATGCCCTATCTAGTTATTACTTGGGAAGTTTCCTTTCACCTCTAGTTTACTTTTTTGATCTAACGAATATGCCAGATGCTGTCTATCTGACAACTCTCTTAAAATTTGGATTGATTGGTTTGTCAACTTACTTTAGTTTAAATAAATTATTTCAATCGATTCCTAAGCCTTTAAAACTAGCTTTATCTACTTCCTATGCTCTGATGAGTTTCACTGTCAGTCAATTAGAGATAAAAACCTGGCTAGATGTTTTTATCTTGATTCCTTTAATTATCACTGGTTTACATCTACTGATAACTGAAAAGAATTTCCTATTGTACTTTACAAGTCTGTCAATCTTATTTATTCAAAATTATTATTTTGGATATATGACAGTATTGTTTCTTATTTTCTGGTATCTCTGTCAAATTTCGTGGGACTTTAAAACCCGAAAATCATCTGTTCTTGATTTTGTTGTGACCTCCTTTTTAGCTGGTATGGCTAGTTTGATTCTGACTCTTCCTACTCTGTTTGATTTACAGACACATGGGGAAAAATTGACTGAAGTTACAAAGTTTCAAACTGAAAGTAGCTGGTATCTTGATCTCTTTGCTAAGCAATTCATCGGTTCCTTTGATACAACCAAGTATGGGGCTATTCCAATGATTTTTGTTGGACTACTTCCCTTTATTTTGACTATTTTATTTTTTACGCTGAAATCCATTAAGTTTCACGTGAAACTTATCTATGCAATCTTCTTTGCATGTCTAATTGCAAGCTTTTATATTGAATCTCTTGATTTATTTTGGCAAGGCATGCATACTCCAAACATGTTTTTACATCGCTATGCTTGGATTTTCTCTACCTTGTTAATTTACACAGCAGCGGAAGTCTTAAATCGTCTGAAAGAAATTAAAATCTGGAATTTTTTAGTTTCGCTTTTTCTTATAGTAACAGGATTTTTAGCTACCATCTATCTAAAATCACATTATTCTTTTTTAACAGATTTGAATATTCTACTGACTCTTGAATTTTTGGTTGTCTATTCTCTTTTACTCCTTGCAGTTATCAAAAAGTTTATCTCTGTAAATCTATTTGCCATTCTAATCTCTTTATTTATAATGGTTGAAATAAGTTTAAATGCTTCATCTCAAATAGACGGAATTGCTAAGGAATGGGGATTTGCTTCTCGAAGTGCATATAATCGAGATATCCCAGCTATGGAATCTTTCTCAACATATATTGGAAATCAATTTACTCGTACTGAGAAACTAGAGACTCAGACAGGAAATGACAGTATGAAATTCAACTACAATGGAATCTCTCAATTTTCATCTGTTCGAAATCGTTCAGCAAGCTCTACTTTGGATAAACTTGGGTTTAAATCCTCTGGGACTAATCTCAATCTCCGCTATGCAAATAATAGTATTTTGGCTGATAGTTTATTTGGTATCCAGTATAATATCTCAGACAGTCCTATTGATAAGTATGGTTTTAAAGATATCTATCAAAAAGATAATCTTACCCTATATGAAAATCAATTCTCTCTTCCGATTGCCTTTGCTAGTCAGTCTGTTTACAATGATGTCAAGTTCAATGAACACACTTTGGATAATCAAGCCTCGTTTTTAAATCAACTTGCCAACGTCAATTTTGATTATTTTTCTCCAATACCTTATGAAAAAACTGAAAATACTGATGATTTGATTAGTGTTACAAGTTCTTCAAATGAGGATGCAGCAATCCAGTATCAAATTGAAGTACCAGAAAACAGCCAAGTTTATCTTTCTTTCACAAATCTTCACTTTTCTAATGATAAACAAAAGAAGGTTGACATCCTTGTAAATGGAGAAAAGAAAACTTTTACAACTGATAATGCCTTCTCCTTCTTTAATCTAGGTTATACAAAAGAGACAAAAACTTTCAATATTCATGTTAGTTTCCCTGGAAATTCACAAGTATCATTTGAATCTCCTACCTTCTATCGTTTAGATACCCAAACTTTCACCAAGGCAATTCAAAAAATTAAAGAACAACCTGTAACAGTATCAACTTCTAAAAACAAGGTTTTTGCTACATATGATGTCCAACAAGATACATCTATTTTCTTCACTATTCCTTATGACAAAGGTTGGTCTGCCTACCAAGATGGTAAGAAAATAGAAATTAAACAAGCTCAAACTGGCTTTATGAAAGTTGACATTCCAAAGGGAAAAGGAACTATTACACTTTCCTTCATTCCCAATGGTTTTATTACTGGAGCAATCTGTTCCTTTACTTCTCTTTTACTATTTGGAATCTATAATCACAAACGAAAGTCTTCTAAGACATAAAAGAGGCTAGGCAAAAACTCAATTTCAGGAAAATGAAGTAAATCTTCCCACAATAAAACGCATAGTATCAAGGTTTTCAACACCTGATATTATGCGTTTTTATGATTTTAAAGACTTTTTGCCCAGCCTCTTTTAATCTTCCTCCATTTTCTTAGGTTGATAGGCTAGCATACCTAAACCAATAAATAGAGCTAGTATCACGGCAAGGAAAACGACTTGATGATAAATATTTCCTGTCATAGAAATTGTTTGTCGTAATCCAGAAACCGAATAACTCATTGGTAACCAAGGATTAATGGCTCTAAAGAAATCATTTGTCAAGGCAAGTGGATAAGTACCTGCACTTGATGCTAGCTGTAATAAAAGCAAAATAAGAGAGAAGAAAGCTCCTATACGGCTATTCCATGTTGTTAAAGCAGTCACCATGGACATGAATACTAAACTTGTTAGGATAATGAGAATAAATGTTCTCATTTCATGATTAGCAGTTAAACCAATAATATGAACTCCTCCATATACCAAAATTCCTGCTAAAACAGCTATAATACCATTTATTTCAGCTCGAGATTTCAACCAAGCCCAACGACTCTTTGGATGACGTCCTGAAGGCAACTTCGCAAAGATCATATTCGTTGATATTGCTGCAACAAAGAGAGCAACTGATATCATATAAGGAGCCATTGCGATTCCATTTACATGAACTTGCTCATTGTCTGTTTTGGAAAGATTGAGTGGATTTGACAAAATCTCTGCATTTTTAGATTCCGTTGATGCTGATTTAAGTTGATCACTAGCATTACTTAGTCCTTGTCCTAAAGAAGCAGCTCCTGTCTGTAAACCTTCCAATCCAGAAGTTAACTTTGTTCCACCTTCTGCTAGTTTCCCAGATCCATCTGCCAATTTATTAGCTCCATTCTCTAATTGAGAAGCACCTGAAAGTAACTGACTGGATTTGTCTGCTAATTTCCCAGATCCTGATTGTAATTTATCAATTCCTGCTATCAATTCTTGACTCTTTTGATTCAATTGGTTAGAGCCAGTTGATAATTTTTCAATACCAGATACTAATTCTGGAGTTTTTTCAACTAATTGACCAACTCCTGCTGTCAAGTTAGAAGATTTTTGTGTCAAGGTAGTTGAGCCTGAAACTAGTTGATCCAGACTACCTGTCAAGGTGGAATTCTTTTCACTTAGTTGACTTGCGCCTTGAGAAACTTTATCAACACCTGCAGTATATGCATTTACACCCGATGTAATCGACTGACTGGCAGGAACTAATTTGCTAGCAACAGCTCCTTGTATCTCTGTTAATCCACTTGACAATCCTGTCAAAGAAGTAGAAGCAAGCGGTAATACTTGATTAGCTTGATTTTTTAAAGTCGAAAGATTAGAAGATTGATTTTGTAAGTTTTCTAAACTTCCTTGTAAACCTTGAACTAAAGCTACAATTGACTGTGCTGATTGAATACTATCAGTCGAATTTTGAGATACAGAAGCACTTATCTCAGCTTGTTGCTCACTTGTCAATGATTGATAAGCTGCTGTCGATTGAATATTAGCTAATGTAGTCGCTTTATCAGACTGAGCACTTGCTAACATTTGATTAGAAAGAGATGCTATACTTGATAAAACAGAATCTAATTGTTTTGTATCTCCAACATCAATATTTTGAATAACTTGATTTAACTGATTCAGACCAGAAGATAATTGAGCAATTTGATCTTTTTTCCCAGACGAAGCATCTAACTTGCTAGAAAGTTGTTGAATTCCTTCATTTAATTGCTCCACACCCATTCGAAGTGTAGCTGATTGATTGGATAACTGATTAGCACCTGTTGCAAGATTTCCCACTCCATTGGTGTAGGCACTAACACCAGATGAAAATTGATTAAGACCAGCATTAAGCTGAGAAACACCGCCAGTATAGGATTCTACACCAGTATATAACTGATTGATTCCTCTTACTAATTCAGGACTTTTAGAAGATAATTGACCTAATCCGCTATCTAATTGACTCACTGCACCAGTATATGTAACTAAACCACTATTAAAATTCCCTAAGCCAAGATGAAGTTGTTCGACACCAGAAACATAAGCAGATAATCCTTTAGTAAACTGCTCCGTTCCATTTGAAAAGGTTAAACTTGAAGCTGCTAAAGAGTGTAGGTTAGTAGTTAATGTTTGACTTCCTGTCACTAACTGATTCGCTCCATCAGTTAATTTTTCACTACCAGAAGCTGCTTGACTCATGCCATCCTTTAAATCAATCATTTTGTTAAATAAGGCTTTAGTATAGGTCTCAGTTACATTTGTAGAAACATTCTGCTTCAATTGTGTCATCGCAGAATCGCTCATCTTGCTGGCAATAAAGCTATGACCACTTGAAGTCTGATAATCAATTTGCATTTGCTCTGGATGATCCGTTAAAATAGAAGCTGCTTTTTCAGATAAATCACTGGGTAAAGTCACTACCATATAGTAATCTCCATCTTCCAATCCCTTCTTTCCTTCATCTTCATCCACGAAATGAAAATCCAAGGTTTTATTTTCTTTTAAATTGGACACCATGTCTTTTCCTATTGCCATAGTATTACCATTATAGGAAGCCTCTTTATCATTATTGACAACTGCCACAGGTAAGTCAGACAATTGACCATACGGATCCCACATTGAGGACAAAAATATAATATTGTACAGAGCTGGAATAAGAGAAATCCCTATCATGACAATAATAAAGGTTGGTTTTTTAAAAATTGCTTTCCATTCTTTAAACATAGTTTCTCCTTTTTTACACATATTGTCTAAAATTTTGATATAATAGATTATACATTAAAAAATCTAAATTACAAGATAAAAAATCTATTTTTAGACATATAGTCTAATTTGTTTATAAGGAGAAAATATGCAAGAAAGTAACAAACGCTTAAAAACAAAGCGAACTATTGAAAATGCTATGGTACAATTACTGATGGAACAGCCATTTGATCAAATTTCTACTGTAAAGTTAGCAGAAAAAGCCAGAATTAGTCGTTCCAGCTTCTATACTCACTATAAGGATAAGTATGATATGATTGAGCATTATCAAAGCAAGCTATTTCATACATTTGAATATATTTTTCAAAAACATGCTCATCACAAAAGAGACGCTATTTTAGAAGTCTTTGAATATTTGGAATCAGAACCACTTCTGGCTGCCCTTCTTTCTGAAAATGGAACCAAAGAAATCCAAAATTTCTTACGAAATAAACTTCATATCATGCTCAGTACAGATTTACAAAAGCGATTTATGCAACTGAATCTCAATACAACTGAATTAGAATACAGTAGCATCTATCTAACTCATGCACTTTTTGGTGTCTGTCAAACTTGGATTGCACATGGAAAAAAAGAAAGTCCTCAAGAAATAACAGATTTCCTTATGAAGATGCTTGGTGATACAAATTGATACAAAAAGAGGAACACAGTTGTGTTCCTTTTTATCTATACTCCGCCAGTAGGACTCGAACCTACGACATCATGATTAACAGTCATGCGCTACTACCAACTGAGCTATGGCGGATAAAATAGTCCGTACGGGATTCGAACCCGTGTTACCGCCGTGAAAAGGCGGTGTCTTAACCCCTTGACCAACGGACCTTCTATCTGTAGCAGATATAACCATTATATCAATTTCTTACTAATTGTCAATCACTTTTTAGATTTTTTCTCTAAAATATCTTTTAATTTTCTAATTTTTAATCTTGAAATAGGACAACGATGATCTTCATAGAAAACAATTTCTAGGTTTTTTCGATCAATCTCTCTAATATTGCCTATATTTACCAAAAATGACTTATGAGGAGAATAAAATCGCTGAGTATGTTTGTCCTTTTCCTGAATATCTGTCATGGTACCGTAAAACTCTTTGGCAAAATTCTTACCAATAATACGTAATTTATGAGAGACTCCTGTCGTTTCAATATACAAAATATCATGGTAAGGGATTTTTAAATCATTTCCCTTGTAATTGTAGTCAAAATAATCCACCACATCTTCATTTTCAAGTAACATACTCTTCGTGTAAAAGATATTTTGCTCAATTCTCTTCTTAAACATCTCATCGTTGATATCCTTATCAACAAAATCTAGGGCTGATACCTGGTATTTATAGGTTAGAGTCGCAAACTCTGATCGACTGGTGATAAAGACGATAATAGCGTAAGGATTGTAATGACGAATGAGCTGAGCCACTTCAAATCCCTTTTTCTCAATTCCATGAATATCAATATCTAGGAAATAAAGCTGATTTACTTCATCGTTTTCAATGTATTCTTCAAATTCACGGACTTTTCCTGTTGTCTTGTATGATATTGGAATATTCGATTCTTTCGAAATTTCATCCAATATTCTCTCTAGTCTCACTTGATGTTCAATAACATCTTCTAAAATTAAAACTTTCATTCAAATTCCCTCTTAAATCTAATAATTTGTCTAAATGTACTGCCTTCCATCTCTGTTTCTAAAATAATATTGTTGTACTTATCTAGTAGTTCTTTCACATTATTTAATCCTACCCCGCGATTTCTTCCCTTAGTGGAGAATCCTAAAGCAAATAGATCTCCTGAAGGAGTCATCGTCATTTTACATGAATTCTGAATCACAATAACTGTTTCAGTTTCCATCTTAATAACTGCTACTTCCATCTGCTTTTTATAGCTATCAGCCGATCCTTCGACAGCATTGTTCAATAAAACGCTCATGATACGAACCAAATCCAATAGTTCAATTGGGAGCTTGGTAATCGTATCTTTTACTTCCAGTGTAAACTCTACACCATTATTTCGAGCATAGACAATAGACTGAGCAACCAAACTTCGTAAAGCTGAATCTTCTATGTTGTTCAAATCAAAGTAAGTGTACTTATCTGAACGCAATTTATGATTTGCTTTGACCAAAACTTCATTGTAAACTCTGTCAATTTCCTGTAAATCACCACTGTCAATTGCCATCTGCATACTGACAAGCATTCCAGCATAGTCATGTCGAAAACCACGGATTTCATTATACAGTCCGACAATTTCATCTGTATAATTCTGTAAATGTTTCTGTTCAAATTTCTTCTGCTTCAAAGCAATCTCTTTTTCCATTTGTTCTTTATGCGAATTCATTGCAAAGAAGGTCAAAAGGAGAGAAATAAAGACAATAGATGACAAGATACTTCCAAAACTATTCAAATGTTTAATCGTACTTACTATATCTGAAACGAAAGATAAAAGATGTAACAATAGTAAAGCAAAAAATACTTTTTTCAAGAAAGGATAAAGGTAGTCCTTGTCAAAATAGGTTAGTTCTAAGTGGAAATAATGAATGATTTTTAATATAACAACATAAGTCAACACCGTTACAACGAAAAAGAATGGGAAATGATATTGTGAAACAAAATTGTCTCCTGTTATAGAGGAGAAAGTTACGGACAGAAAGTTATGAGTGCTCTCATATAAAAGAGATAGTAGTAAACTTAGGAATAGTCCTCTATCCCTCTCATACTGTTTCATCCATCGAAAATAGGAATATAAGCCCAAAGGAAATAAAAATCTTTCAATCCCTATTTTATCTAAATATGGAAGATAAAAGGAAAGTTCAAGTACTGCTTCTACTAGTAATGTATAGATACCAAAAACATATAGTTCTTTTCTATTTATTTGACCTTTACAAATTAAACGGTAACTGTGACTAATAATTAAAAAATGAACAATAACTGTCCCAAATCCAAGTAAATCCATTACTCTTTCTCCTTATTTTATTACTTTTTTCGTAGGAAAAGAAAATCAAGGATGATTCTTGAAACCCTACTTTCCCCACCTCGAATCTCCTGCAAGTCTTTTTCCTTCAAGGCTACAAACTGTTCCAATTTAACTGTGTTTTTCATAATAAAATCTCCTAAAATGTTTTTTTCTTGTAAGCTAACTTACAAAAACCATTATACAAAATGGAATTTCATTTTAGATAAAATTCTCTCAACTGTCATTTTTTTCTCCCCAAGTGTACTTTTTTAAGAAAAAAGCCGGGAAAATTCCCAGCTTTGCTACTATATTGATCCCAGCAGGATTCGAACCTGCGACCGTTCGCTTAGAAGGCGAATGCTCTATCCAGCTGAGCTATGAGACCTAACACAATTATTCTACCAAAAATTCAATTAAAAGTCAATTCTCTATTTATGATAGGGTGATCCCTGCTGAATCGTAAAAGCGCGATAGATTTGTTCAACAAGAACTAGTCTCATTAACTGATGGGGCAAGGTTAAACGGCCAAAGCTGACAGAAAGATTGGCTCTCTTTTTTACAGCTGATGATAATCCTAAACTCCCTCCAATGATAAAGGTAAGAGTAGAAAATCCTTTTATAGAAGCTTCTTCTAAATTCTTACTAAATTCTTCCGAGGAGAAAGTTTTCCCTTCAATGGCTAACACAATAACAAAATCACGGTCACCAACTTTTGATAAAATTCTCTGACCTTCTATTTCTAAAATCTTTTGATTTTCTGATTCACTGGCCCTATCTGGTGTTTTTTCATCTGCTAACTCAATCATTTCAAGTTTAGCAAATCGAGAAATTCGTTTTGAATACTCTGCAATACCATCTTTTAAATACTTTTCTTTCAGTTTCCCAACTGTTACAACTTTAATTTTCATGACTCTATTCTAACATATTCTCTATTTTTTCACATCTTATTCACAAAATAAAAAATAGATTTCAATTGAGAAAATCACAGTTTTAAAAGAGTTATCCACAGTTTGTGTAAAACTTTTTGTGTTTAAGTTATAATTAAGCTAGTCAGTTTATACTTTCAGTAATTCAAAAATATGGAGGCAAATATGAAACATTTAAAAACATTTTACAAAAAAGGGTTTCAATTATTAGTCGTTATCGTCATTAGCTTTTTTAGTGGAGCCTTGGGTAGTTTTTCAATAGCTCAACTAACTCAAAAAAGTGGTGTAAGTAGCTCGAACAACAATAGCACTATCACACAGACTGCCTATAAAAACGAAAATTCAACAACGCAGGCTGTTAATAAAGTAAAAGATGCCGTTGTATCCGTTATTACTTATTCAGCAAATAGACAAAATAGCGTATTTGGCAATGATGAGACTGATACAGATTCTCAACAAATCTCTAGTGAAGGATCTGGAGTTATTTATAAAAAGAATGATAAAGAAGCTTACATCGTCACCAACAATCACGTTATAAATGGCGCTAGCAAAGTAGATATTCGATTGTCAGATGGGACTAAAGTACCTGGAGAAATTGTCGGAGCGGACACTTTCTCTGATATTGCTGTCGTCAAAATCTCTTCAGAAAAAGTGACAACAGTAGCTGAGTTTGGTGATTCTAGCAAGTTAACCGTAGGAGAAACTGCTATTGCCATTGGTAGCCCGTTAGGTTCTGAATATGCAAATACTGTCACTCAAGGTATCGTATCTAGTCTTAATCGAAATGTATCTTTAAAATCTGAAGATGGACAAGCCATTTCTACAAAAGCCATCCAAACTGATACTGCTATTAACCCAGGTAACTCTGGTGGCCCACTGATCAATATTCAAGGACAGGTTATCGGAATTACCTCAAGTAAAATTGCCACAAATGGAGGAACATCTGTAGAGGGCCTTGGTTTTGCAATTCCTGCAAATGATGCTATCAATATTATTGAACAGTTAGAAAAGAACGGAAAAGTGACACGCCCAGCTTTGGGAATCCAGATGGTTAATTTATCTAATATAAGTACAAGCGACATCAGAAGACTCAATATTCCAAGTAATGTTACATCTGGTGTAGTTGTTCGTTCTGTACAAAGTAATATGCCTGCCAATGGTCACCTTGAAAAATACGATGTGATTACAAAAGTAGATGACAAAGAGATTGCTTCATCAACAGACTTACAAAGTGCTCTTTACAATCATTCTATCGGAGACACCATTAAGATCACTTACTATCGTAACGGTAAAGAAGAAACTACATCTATTAAACTTGACAAGAGTTCAGGTGATTTAGAATCTTAATTGACATCTATGTAAAGAAAGCTTTACATAAGAGAAAAGATATGTTAGTGTAGAATCATGGAAAAATTTGAAATGATTTCTATCACGGATATACAAAAAAATCCCTATCAACCTCGAAAAGAATTTGATGGAGAAAAACTAGATGAACTAGCACAGTCTATCAAAGAAAATGGACTCATTCAACCGATTATTGTTCGTCAATCTCCTGTGATTGGTTATGAAATCCTTGCAGGAGAGAGACGCTATCGGGCTTCACTTTTAGCTGGTCTAAGGTCTATCCCAGCTGTTGTTAAACAGCTTTCAGATCAAGAGATGATGGTCCAATCCATCATTGAAAATTTACAGAGGGAAAATTTAAATCCAATAGAAGAAGCACGCGCTTATGAATCTCTCGTAGAGAAAGGATTCACCCATGCTAAAATTGCAGATAAAATAGGCAAGTCTCGTCCATATATCAGCAACTCCATTCGTTTGCTTTCCTTGCCAGAACAGATTCTCTCAGAAGTAGAAAATGGCAAACTATCACAAGCGCATGCACGTTCTCTAGTTGGGTTGAATAAGGAACAACAAGACTATTTCTTTCAACGGATTATAGAAGAAGATATTTCTGTAAGGAAGTTAGAAGCTCTTCTGACAGAGAAAAAACAAAAGAAACTGCAAAAAACTGATTACTTCATAAAAAAAGAAGAAGAGCAGTTAAAAAAACTACTCGGATTAGATGTAGAAATCAAAATGTTTAAAAAAGATAGTGGAAAAATCATTATTTCTTTTTCAAATCAAGAAGAATACAGTAGAATTATCAACAGCCTGAAATAAGGCTGTTCTTTTATTTTTTTATCTCACAAGGTTATCCACTATTTTTTTCAATAAAAAGCTTAATAAATCAATAGTTTCTGCTTTTATCCCCAACCTGTGGATAAAACTTGGT